>NZ_LLYY01000018.1 GCF_001484965.1 Shouchella shacheensis
CGACATAACCTTTCGTACATTTTTTCTTAACGTTTACTCCTCAGAGCTGTAATATGGTAGATTGGCTTGCAACAAAACGTGCAGTATGGTATATTAATCCACGGTGTTAAATACACACGCCTTGGATTTTGGCGAAGGTGCTAGGCATTTGCCTAGTGTTGTCAAAAAATGAAGAGCGCGGAGGACCCAAAACCAAAAGGAGGTGTTGGATGTGGCAGTTATCTCCATGAAACAATTGCTAGAAGCGGGTGTACACTTCGGTCACCAGACTCGTCGTTGGAACCCGAAAATGGATCGCTACATCTTCACAGAACGTAACGGAATTTATATCATTGACCTGCAAAAAACGGTCAAGAAAGTCGAGACTGCGTACAATTTTGTTCGCGACCTTGCAGCTGACGGAGGAAAAGTTCTTTTCGTTGGTACAAAAAAACAAGCGCAAGACTCTGTGCGCGACGAAGCTACTCGTTGTGGCATGTTCTACATCAACCAGCGCTGGCTTGGTGGAACACTGACAAACTTTGAGACGATTCAAAAGCGGATCACGCGTTTGAAAAACCTCGAAAAAATGCAAGAAGACGGCACATTTGAAGTGCTTCCTAAGAAAGAAGTTATCTTGCTTAAAAAAGAAATGGATCGCCTTGAGAAATTTCTTGGCGGTATTAAAGGCATGAATGGCGTTCCGGACGCACTGTTTGTCATTGACCCTCGCAAAGAGCGTATTGCGATTGCAGAAGCTCATAAGCTGAACATCCCAATTGTTGCGATTGTGGATACAAACTGTGATCCAGATGAAATTGACTACGTGATTCCTGGGAATGACGATGCGATTCGCGCAGTTAAACTTCTAACTGGGAAAATGGCTGATGCAGTCATTGAAGCGACGTCTGGGGACGATGAAGAAGAAGTTGACGTTGAAGAAACAACTACAGCGTAAATGACGGACTCCAAAAAGGGTGGCAAGGGGAGAAAAGCCCTTTGCTTCCTTTTTTTGAGCCTGAAATAAATCGAACGGACAAGACTAAAGGAGGCAAAATGATGGCAATTACGGCAAGCATGGTAAAAGAACTGCGAGAAAAAACAGGCGCAGGCATGATGGATTGTAAGAAGGCGTTGACAGAAGTCGACGGCGATATGGAGAAAGCGGTGGATTTCCTTCGTGAAAAAGGAATCGCGAAAGCAGAGAAGAAAGCAGATCGCGTGGCAGCCGAAGGACTTTCAGCAGTTGTGGTAGACGGAAACAAAGCTGTCATTGTAGAAGTTAACTCTGAGACGGACTTCGTTGCGAAAAACGAGAACTTCCAAACACTTGTTAAAGAACTAGCGGAGCACGTACTTGCGCATTCTCCAGCGAATGTGGAAGAAGCGCTTAAGCAGAATTTTAAGGGCGGAAGCGAGACGATGCAGTCTCATATTAATTCGGCAATCGCTACGATTGGTGAGAAACTTTCTCTTCGTCGTTTCACCGTTGTTGAGAAAGGCGACGGCGACGCGTTTGGTTCCTACCTTCATATGGGTGGACGTATTGGTGTACTTACGGTAATTGCTGGTTCGACCGATGAGCAACTTGCCAAAGACATCGCGATGCATGTGGCAGCGATTAATCCGACATACGTCTCTCGTGATGAAGTGACAGCTGACGTTGTTGAACGTGAGCGTGACGTGCTGAAACAACAAGCGTTAAACGAAGGCAAGCCTGAAAACATTGTTGAAAAAATGGTCGAAGGTCGCTTAAGTAAGTTCTTCGAGCAAGTGTGCTTGTTTGACCAGCCTTTCGTTAAAGATGGCGATCAAAAAGTCGGCAACTATGTGAAGAGCAAAAACGCAACGGTCCAAACGTTTGTACGTTATGAAGTCGGCGAAGGCATTGAGAAACGTGAAGATAACTTCGCGGAAGAAGTAATGTCACAAGTGAAGAAATAAATAGCTTATAGAAGGGACACGGGGCGCTTGTGTCCCTTTTTTTCAGAAATACGTAGCATAGTCAACGTACCAGTGGGGCGACGGGAGAGGATCATATACGAGCAGCAGCCTGCAACCACCCCTTATGCGTTTAAAACGGAGGTTAACATGAATAAGTACAATCGTGTGGTTCTTAAATTAAGTGGAGAAGCGCTTGCTGGTGAGCAAGGCTATGGAATTGACCCGAAAGTCATTCAATCGATTGCTGCGCAAGTCAAGGAACTTGTGGATTTAGACGTAGAAGTTGCGATTGTGGTAGGTGCGGGGAATATCTGGCGAGGAATGGCAGGAAGTGCTCAAGGCATGGATCGTGCGACAGCTGACTACATGGGGATGTTGGCGACGGTGATGAACGGACTAGCGCTTCAAGATGGGTTTGAGAACATCGGGGTCGAAACGCGTGTGCAAACCTCTATTGAAATGAGACAGGTGGCTGAGCCATATATTCGTCGGAAAGCCATTCGCCACCTTGAAAAAAAACGCGTGGTCATTTTTGCTGCCGGGACAGGGAACCCGTATTTCTCCACAGATACAACGTCGGCTCTTAGGGCAGCTGAAATCGAAGCTGAAGTGATTTTAATGGCGAAGAACAATGTCGATGGCGTCTATAATGCGGATCCGCGCGTTGACCCAAATGCAAAGAAATATGAAACCATTACATACATGGACGTATTAAAAGACGGCCTTCAAGTAATGGATTCTACCGCTTCTTCCCTTTGTATGGACAACAACATTCCACTTATCGTATTCTCTATTATGGAAGATGGCAACATCAAAAGAGCCGTTCTCGGTGAAGAAATCGGAACGGTTGTAAAAGGAAAATAAGAAAAGGAGACATTTGCGATGACAAAACCAGTGAACCAAGAAGCAAAGACAAGAATGGAAAAAGCGCTTGACTCTCTTAGCCGTGAACTTGCAAAATTGCGAGCAGGACGAGCAAACCCTGCGATCCTTGATCGTGTCATGGTGGACTATTACGGTGCTCAAACACCCCTCAATCAGCTCGCCTCTGTTTCTGTACCTGAAGCTCGTCTTCTCGTTATTCAGCCTTACGACAAGTCAGCAATTCAAGAAGTTGAAAAAGCGATTTTAAAATCGGACCTTGGCCTTACACCATCCAATGATGGTCAGGTGATTCGGATCGCTATTCCTGCCTTAACGGAAGAACGTCGCAAGGAGCTAAGTAAGGTTGTTAGCAAAACAGCGGAAGAATCCAAAGTGGCGATTCGAAACATTCGCCGTGATGCCAACGACGAGCTCAAAAAACAACAAAAAGATGGTGAACTGACAGAAGACGATCTTCGCGGGGCCACCGATGACATCCAAAAGCTAACCGATTCCTATATTGCTAAGATTGATGAAAAAGCAAAAGAGAAAGAACAAGAAATCATGGAAGTCTAAACGATTTCCGTGTATGATGAAGCATAGTAGGAGACCCTCTTTTTAGGGGGTTTTTTAAGGTTTGCATTTACGAAATGGGAGCAAGAGTTAGCGAGATGGAGGGCGTACGAATGCTTGAGAAATTTTCAAAATGGAAGTCAAACTTCACGGCCACTGAGGATGCAGCGCCTGGTACAGAACTTGATTTAGACAATATACCGAAGCATGTCGCCATCATTATGGACGGCAACGGTCGCTGGGCCAAAGAACGAGGACTTCCCCGTGTGGCTGGACACCGTGAAGGGATGAAAGTTGTCAACAAAATCGTACGCACAGCCAATGCGCTCGGTGTGGAGTTTCTCACACTTTACGCATTCTCAACGGAAAATTGGAAACGACCAAAGACGGAAGTTGATTTTCTCTTAAGACTTCCAGAACGCTATTTAAAAAGCGAACTGCCGACCCTTATTTCTGAAAATGTGCAAGTACGCTTGATGGGACAGCCAGAAGGTCTTCCATCTTACACACTGCGAGCGGTCGAAGAAGCCGTTGAGAAAACGAAGCACAATACGGGACTCGTCTTGAATTTCGCTTTAAATTACGGCAGTCGTTATGAGATGGCGGAAGCAATGCGCGCGATTGCCAGGAAAGTGAAGCAAGGGGAATTGAGCGTGGAGGAAGTTGACGAGGACCTCATTGGTACCTATCTGATGAGCGGGGCGATGAGAGACCCTGATTTGCTTATTCGTACCAGTGGTGAAATACGTTTAAGCAATTTTATGCTTTGGCAGCTAGCCTACAGCGAATTTTGGTTTACAGATGTGCTTTGGCCTGATTTTGAGGCCGCTCATTTTCATGAAGCGGTGTCCGTTTACCAACAGCGGGGCCGCAGGTACGGGGGGATTTAGCGAAAGGAGCACCAAATGAAGCAGCGTATAATAACGGGCCTTGGTTTTGGAATCGTATTTATTGCTATGGTTCTATTAGGTGGCTGGTATTTTTCAGCGTTTGTGGTTGTGGCGGCAACGATGGCGATGATTGAACTATTAAAAATGAAAAAAATAAGGGCTCTTTCGTTGAGAGGAATCGTTGGGCTGGTTTCGATGTGGCTTTTGCTTGTGCCGACTAATTGGTTTGAGGCTTTTGCCCCCATTCAGTATACAAAAGTAGAGACATTCATCTTTCTTATTCTTGTCCTGTTAATGTTAACCGTATTAACGAAGAACCAGTTTACGTTTGATGAAGTAGGTTTTGTTGTCGTCTCTAGTGTCTACGTCGGCTTTGGCTTTCACTATTTGATTATGACGCGAGATGTGCCGGAGGTGGGCATGTGGCTGGTGTTCTTTGTGATTGCCCTTATTTGGACGACGGATTCGGGCGCTTATTTTATTGGCAAAGCGATGGGAAAACGCAAGCTATGGCCGGATATTAGCCCGAATAAGACGATTGAAGGGTCGCTTGGCGGCGTAGGGGCCGCTGTGGTGATCGGAACCATTTTCTACGTGAGCTATCCCGTTTTTCCGAATTACATAACCGCTCTTTTGGTCATACTGGTGACCTCTGTTTTTGGACAACTAGGCGATCTTGTAGAGTCAGCGCTCAAAAGGCATTATGCCGTTAAGGATTCAGGCAACGTACTTCCAGGGCATGGCGGGGTTTTGGACCGCTTTGATAGCCTTATTTATGTAATGCCAATTCTGCACTTGCTGCAGCTTATTTAAGGATGGTTCATAAGAACTGCAGGGACGAAATAAAAATAATGGTAATAAAAAAATGGCAGGTGAGTATGGTGAAACAAGTTGGTTTACTTGGGGCCACGGGGTCGATCGGTACACAAACCCTTGATATAATACGTCTTCATCCAGAACGGTTTTCTCTTGCTGCAATGACAGCTGGCAAGAACTTGGAGCTTGTTCGAGAACAAATCAAAGAATTCTCGCCTAACCTGGTTTCTGTTCAAGATACGCAGGACGCTCAAGCCTTGCGAAGCGAATTCCCGAACCTAGAAGTCACAGAAGGCCTTGAAGGCTTAGTGGAGGTGGCGGCGTATGCCGCTACCGATGTGGTGGTCACTGGCATTACAGGAAGCATTGGTCTTGAACCGACGCTCGCGGCGATTGAGGCGGGCAAGCCCATCGCCATTGCCAATAAAGAAACCCTTGTCACGGCAGGTCATCTTGTAACGGAGGCAGCAAAGAAGCAAGGAGTGGCTCTAATTCCTGTAGATAGTGAACATTCGGCGATCTTCCAGGCCTTAAACGGAGAACCAGTGGAAGCGATTGATCGCCTTATTGTCACAGCTTCGGGTGGGAGTTTCAGGGACAAGGGACGTGCAGAGCTAGAAGGAGTGACGGTGGAACAAGCCCTGCGTCATCCAAACTGGTCAATGGGAGCAAAAGTGACGATTGATTCTGCCACGATGATGAATAAGGGGCTGGAAGTCATTGAAGCGCACTGGCTTTTTGGCCTCAGTTATGACAAAATTGATGTACTGATTCACGATGAAAGCATCATTCACTCCATGGTTGAATACGTAGACAGAAGCGTGATTGCACAGCTAGGTACACCTGATATGCGCGTGCCGATTCAATACGCGCTGTCGTATCCAGCTCGCTTAGAGCGCCCTGAGGAAGAACGTCTCCATCTATGGGAGCTGGGGAAGCTGCATTTTTCAAAGCTCGATTTGGAACGCTATCGCTGCATGGAATTCGCCTATGAGGCTGGAAAAGCTGGCGGGACCATGCCTACGGTATTAAATGCGGCGAATGAAGTGGCCGTTGCCGCGTTTCTAAAAGGGAAGCTGGATTTCCTCGGAATTGAACGTGTGATTGAACAGGCTCTAACGGGGCATGAGCGTATTGGCCAACCATCCTTAGAAACCATTCAAGCGGTGGACGCAGAAACGAGGCGGAAAGCAACGCTTGCTCTATAAGCGAATGTACCTCGAAATGGTCATTCGCTGAAAAAATGCTCCTCTTATGCTCAGATTTTTTTGAACAACCTCTATAAACGAAAGGCGGAGTCGTTTTGAATACGTTACTTGCTTTTATTGCCATATTCAGTGTACTCGTATTTGTACACGAATGGGGCCATCTCTACTTTGCGAAGAAGGCTGGCATTCTTTGTTATGAATTTGCAATCGGCATGGGGCCGAAGCTCTTTTCGTTCATGCGGAATGAAACAGTGTACACGATTCGCTTATTGCCGATCGGTGGGTATGTTCGCATGGCAGGAGAAGACCCAGAGCAAACGAATATCAGACCTGGGTATGAAATCGGGCTTGTGTTTGACGAGAAGGAGTTCGTCACAGAAATTATCGTCAACAACAAATCCAAGCACCCAGAAGCCCATGTCGTGCAAGTAGAACGTATTGACCTTGTTCATGAGCTCTTTATCGAAACCCATGACGAGGAAAGCGGCGAGCTTGTGCGCTACAACGTTCATGAGAGGGCATTGATTGTCCAAGATGAGGTCGCCCAGCAAAACGCGCCGTGGCACCGTCAGTTCGGGGCAAAATCTGTACCGAAGCGGGCGATGGCGATCTTTGCCGGACCGTTGATGAATTTTGTGTTGGCGTTTGTCGTGTTGTTTGGACTGTTCTTGTATACAGGAGTGCGTGAGTCAACGGAATTAATTGTGGACCTTGATACGCCTGCTGATACTGCTGGGCTTCAAGATCAGGATACGGTGACAGCAGTACAGGGCGTAGAAGTTGCTTCCTGGAACGAAATGACAGAACAAATTCAAGCCCACCCAAATCAGGAAGTAACCATTGATTACATTCGTGATGGTGAAAGCATGCAGACGTCCGTTTTATTGGATCAACGGGAAATTGCACCTGGTGAATACGAAGGTGTTCTCGGGGTAACTACGGAATTCGAGTTTTCCTTAACAGGAGCAATCACAGAAGCAGGAGCTAGCATGGTGCAGTTTGCCACTGCTATTTTCGATACGCTCTCTCTCATCATTACAGGTGACTTTTCCCTGGACTATGTAGCTGGACCGGTTGGAATCTATGATGTTACGGGTCAAGCCGTTTCTATGGGGCTCTACTCTGTGGTGATGTTCGCTGCTCTCCTCTCTGTCAACCTGGGCATCATCAATCTTCTCCCCATCCCGGCAATGGACGGAGGGCGTCTGTGCTTCCTTGCTTATGAAGGGATCGCTGGGAAGCCGGTATCGCCTGAAAAAGAAGGGGCAATTCAGTTCGTAGGCTTTGCCTTCTTAATGCTCTTGATGATTGTGGTCACCTGGAACGATATTAGCCGATTATTCTCTTAAGAACAGAAGAAAGGAACGCTTGCCTATGAGACAGTCGAATTATTTAGCGCCAACGATGCGCGACGTGCCCGCGGATGCGGACGCGATTAGCCATCAGCTGATGCTGCGGGCTGGCATGATGCGCCAGGTTGCTGCTGGTGTGTATGCGTATTTGCCACTCGCCAAAAGGGTCATTGCCAAAGTAGAGGCGATCATTCGGGAGGAGCTAGATGCAATAGGAGCTCAGGAGCTCACACTTCCGACTCTTCACCCTGCTGAACTGTGGCAGAAGTCTGGCCGCTGGGAATCAATGGGGGATGAGCTCATCCGTTTAAAGGATCGCCACGGGCGCGATTTTGCGCTTGGGCCGACTCATGAAGAAGTGATCACCACACTTATTCAAGACGGCATTGCCTCTTATAAAAAGTTGCCGCTAAACGTCTATCAAATTCAAACGAAGTACCGCGATGAACGGCGTCCGCGCTTTGGTTTGCTTCGCGGACGGGAATTTATTATGAAAGACGCCTATTCCTTCCACGACACCGAGGAAAGCCTCGATGAGACGTACTGGGAAATGCACGCGGCGTATACGCGCATATTCAAACGTGTCGGCCTTGAGTTTCGTCCGGTGATTGCCGACTCCGGAGCGATTGGCGGGAAGGATACGCATGAGTTTATGGCGCTTGCAAGTGTTGGCGAAGATACGATTGCCTATTCGGACGGCTCAGATTATGCCGCCAATATTGAAATGGCCGCAACTAAGGCACCAGAGCCCGTTTCTGCTCAGGATCATGCGCAACTAGAGAAGAAGCCGACACCAAATGCGAAAACAGTAGCTGATGCCGCAGAAGCTCTTGGCATGCAGAATAACGAAATCCTGAAGGCGCTCGTTGTAAAGCTGGATGACGAGCTCACCATGCTTCTTCTTCGCGGTGATGACGAGCTGAATGAAGTGAAAGCCGGGCATGAGCTTGGAGCGAAAGAGCTTGTGATGGCATCGGAGGAAGAGATCCTTGAGGCTTTTGGTGCAACGCCGGGGTCACTTGGACCTGTAGGCGTGAAAGATGTCAAGATCTATGCAGACTATGCCATTCAAGGAATGAACCGCATTGCCTGCGGAGCGAATGAGACAAACTATCACTATATTGGTGTAGGCCCTGGTCGCGATTACTCAGTCACAGAATACAAGGATCTGCGCTTCATTCAAGCGGGCGATGCGTCACCAGACGGTCAGGGGACGATTCAGTTCGCCGAAGGAATCGAGGTTGGACAAGTCTTTAAAGTGGGCACAGGTTATTCAGAAGCACTTGGTGCACAGTTCCTTGATCAAAATGGCAAGGCCAAACCTTTTTATATGGGCTGCTACGGCATCGGTGTTTCTCGCACAGTTTCGGCTGTGATTGAGCAGTTTCACGATGAAAACGGGATTCAGTGGCCGGCTCCCGTTGCCCCGTACCATGTGCATTTGCTATGCTTAAACGTAAAGAATGAGGAACAAATGCAGCTTTCCGAGCACTTGTACGAAACATTGAAAAAGAATCGTGTGGAAGTCTTTTACGACGACCGCGCAGAGCGGGCAGGCGTGAAATTTAAAGATGCGGATTTAATCGGATTGCCGATTCGCGTCTCGGTTGGCAAGCGAGCAGGGGAATCGATGGTGGAAGTGAAGCTTCGCACCACAGGGGAACAGCACGATGTTCACGTTGATGACCTGATTGCCTTTATCGAAGCGCAGTTAACGAAGTAAAATCATAGATCGGCTGACTCTTTTGCGGTCAGCCTTTTCTGCTTAAGGGGGAGGTAACAGGTGAGTACCCGTGATCAAACGCGCGTGGAGCGATTACAGCTTCTTCTTGATCAGCTACATATCCCAGAGAACGTGCGTCATCATTTTCAGGATGGCCAAATTGAAAAACTAGCAATCTCGCAACGTGAAAAGTCTTGGCATTTTTATATCGAGCTAGAGACGCTGCTTCCGGCCGAGCTTTGTGAGCTGTTTCAAGCGCGGCTCACAGACGTGTTTAAAGAGGTGGCTCAAGCAACGTGTACATTCCGTTATCGCAAATGTGAACCGGGACTTGCGGATTGGCAGAGCTACTGGCCGCTACTCACGTCACGTTTAATGGAAGTGACTCCAGCACTTGCGAATATGGTTCGTGCGCAGACACCAGAACTCGTTGAAGGAAGGCTCCGAATTAAAGCAAGAAACGAGGCGGAAGCGGGGGCGCTCGCGCGCAAATTAAAAGAGCCGTTTCACCACATCGTGACAATGGTCGGTTTGCCTGTGATCCCGTTTGACGTTCACGTTGAGGAATCAAAAGAAGCGTATGAGGAATTCGTACGTAAGCGCGCGGAAGAGGATCATTCTAAAGTCGTAGAGGCGATGCTTGAGAAGAAACGGATGGAAGAGGAAACAGAGAAACAAGTACAGCAGGCGAGTCTTACGCTTGGCTACCCGATTAAAGATGATCCAATGCCGCTTGAAGCGATTGTTGATGAAGAACGTCGCGTTACCGTACAGGGCTATGTGTTTGACACAGACATTCGTGAGCTTCGTAGTGGTCGAACGTTGTTGACCTTTAAGATCACCGATTATACTGATTCGATTCTTGTGAAAATGTTTTCCCGCGACAAAGAAGATGTCCCTGTGATGCAAGCTGTAAAAAAGGGGATGTGGGTCAAGGCACGCGGGGGGATTCAAAACGATACCTTTGTTCGTGACCTCGTGATGATTGCCAATGACTTTAATCAAGTGACGGCGGTGGAACGACTTGATGAAGCGGAGGAAGGCGAGAAGCGAATCGAGCTCCACACTCACTCTAACATGAGTCAAATGGACGGCATGGCCTCCGTTGGTGCATATGTAGAGCAAGCTGCTAAGTGGGGACATGAAGCGATTGCGATCACCGATCACGGAGTTGTTCAAGCTTTTCCTGAGGCGTATGCAGCAGGGAAGAAGCACGGGGTCAACGTGATTTATGGCATGGAAGCCAATATTGTCGATGACGGCGTTCCGATCGCCTATAATGATGATCACCGCTCGCTGTTTGAAGAAGAATATGTCGTGTTTGACGTTGAGACCACGGGCCTATCGGCTGTCTATAACACGATCATTGAGCTTGCAGCTGTTAAGATCAAAAACGGTGAAATCGTCGATAAATTCGAGTCGTTTGCCAATCCTCATGAGCCGCTAAGTGCGACGATCATTGATTTAACTGGCATCACAGACGATATGGTAAAAGGAGCCCCAGAGGCCGGTGAAGTGTTGCGTCAATTCCGCGAATTTGCCGGAGGTGCGACGATCGTGGCCCACAACGCCAGCTTTGATATCGGCTTTTTGAACGTGGGGTACAAAAAATTAGGGTTCGGTGAAGTGACCAATCCAGTGATCGATACGCTTGAACTTGGGCGCTTTCTCTATCCAGAACTCAAAAACCACCGCCTGAACACACTCTGTAAGAAGTTTGACATTGAACTTGTCAGTCACCATCGAGCGATCTATGATACGGAAGCGACCGCGTATTTGCTCTGGAAGATGGTCAAAGACGTGACGGGAAAAGAAATCCTCTTCCATGATGAGCTCAATGACCATATGGGGCAGGGGAATTTCCATCGACAGCGCCCGTCCCACTGCACGATTCTCGTCACTTCACAGGAAGGGTTGAAAAACCTATACCGACTCGTGTCGATGTCTCATGTGGAGTATTATTTTCGGACGCCGAGGATCCCGCGTTCACAGCTGAACAAGTATCGCGAAGGCTTACTGATCGGCTCTGCCTGTGATAAAGGAGAAGTCTTTGAGGGGATGATGCAGAAGTCCGCCGATGAGGTGGAAAAGGTGGCACGGTTTTACGATTTCATAGAAATTCAGCCGCTCGGAAACTATCGACATTTGATCGAGCGTGAGCTAATCAAAAATGAAGAGGCACTGCAGGAGATTATCGGGAAGATAGTGACGCTTGGCGACGAGCAGGACATTCCCGTTGTAGCCACAGGGAATGTTCATTATTTGCATGAAGAAGACGCCATTTACCGTAAGATCTTGATCGCCTCTCAAGGCGGGGCGAATCCACTGAACAGGCAAACTCTTCCTCCTGTACATTTCCGCACGACGCCAGAAATGCTTGAGGAGTTCTCTTTTCTCGGGGAAGAAGTAGCGAAGCAGGTCGTTGTGGAAGCTACACAGGGAATCGCAAAGCGAGTGGGAGAGGTTCTTCCAGTCCCCGATGACCTTTACGCGCCGAAAATTGAAGGCGCAGATGAAGAGATCCGTGAAATGAGCTACGGGATGGCTCGCTCGATCTATGGGCACGAGCTGCCAGAGCTTGTGGAAGCAAGGCTTGAAAAAGAGCTCAAAAGCATCATTGGTCACGGCTTTGCGGTCATTTACTTAATCTCGCAAAAGCTGGTGAAGAAATCCCTCGATGATGGCTATCTTGTTGGTTCCCGTGGGTCGGTAGGTTCCTCCTTTGTGGCAACGATGACAGAGATTACCGAAGTGAACCCTTTGCCCCCTCATTATGTCTGTCCAAGCTGTAAACATTCACATTTCTTCAATGATGGCTCTGTGGCCTCTGGGTATGACTTGCCGGATAAGGACTGTCCAGAGTGCGGAACGGCTTACACAAAAGAAGGACAGGACATTCCGTTTGAAACGTTTCTTGGCTTTAAAGGGGATAAGGTTCCGGATATTGATTTGAATTTCTCGGGAGAATATCAGCCTCGTGCGCATGCTTATACGAAGGATCTCTTTGGCGAAGACTACGTTTACCGCGCTGGGACCATTGGTACGGTTGCAGACAAAACCGCGTACGGGTTCGTCAAAGGCTATCAAAGCGATCACGACCTCCTGATGCGTGGAGCCGAGATTGACCGCTTAGTCTCAGGTTGTACAGGGGTGAAGCGAACGACTGGCCAGCATCCGGGCGGCATTATCGTTGTGCCAGATTACATGGACATTCACGACTTTTCCCCGATTCAATTTCCGGCGGATGATAAGAAAGCCGAGTGGAAGACGACACATTTTGACTTCCATTCGATCCATGATAACCTCTTGAAGCTTGATATTCTGGGGCACGATGATCCGACGGCGATTCGGATGCTTCAGGATCTTTCCGGCATTGATCCGAAGACGATCCCGACCGACGATCCAGAAGTGATGAAGATTTTTGCTTCTCCGGAAGTGCTTGGGGTGACGGAGGAGCAAATTATGTGTAAAACGGGGACACTCGGTATTCCCGAATTTGGGACTCGGTTTGTGCGGCAAATGCTTGAAGAAACGAAGCCGAGCACGTTCTCCGAGCTTCTGCAAATTTCAGGTCTTTCTCACGGCACCGATGTCTGGCTTGGAAATGCCAATGAACTCATTTACAACGGGACATGTGAGCTTAAGGATGTCATCGGCTGTCGTGATGACATCATGGTGTATTTGATTTACAACGGCCTTGAGTCATCGCTTGCGTTTAAAATCATGGAATTTGTGCGAAAAGGCAGGGGCCTTCAGCCCGAGTGGGTGGAGGAGATGAAAAAGAACGGCGTTCCTGACTGGTACATCGATTCCTGTACAAAGATTAAGTACATGTTTCCGAAAGCGCACGCTGCGGCCTATGTCTTAATGGCGGTGCGGATTGCCTATTTTAAAGTGCACCACCCAATCCTTTATTACGCGACGTACTTTACCGTTCGCGCCGATGATTTTGAGATGGATACGATGATTAAAGGCTCCAGTCCGATTCGAGCCAAAATCGAGGAGATTAACCAAAAAGGGTTGGACGCAGCGCCTAAAGAAAAAGCCGTCCTCACTGTGCTCGAGCTTTCTCTGGAGATGTGTGAACGCGGCTTCTCCTTCCAAAAGGTGGACTTGTATAACTCAGCAGCCACCGAGTTTATTGTCGATGGGGACTCCCTGCTCCCTCCGTTTAATTCCTTGAACGGTGTTGGTACGAATGCCGCGCTGAACATCGTCCGCGCACGTGAAGACGGGCATTTCTTATCGAAAGAAGACATGCAGCAACGGGCGAAGTTGACGAAAACCGTTGTCGAGAACTTAAATGATCACGGCTGTTTGCATGATTTGCCTGATTCGAACCAGCTTTCTCTCTTCTAACAAAGCGATGTCCGCCGTTCAAAAAAAGGACGAGGTTGGCTTACCGGCCCATCGACTATGTCTAGGCTTGAGTTGCAATATGAAATCCGCTATGGTAAACTAGCCAATGGTAATAGTTAGCATACGATCTTGTAATGGAGAGTGGGGCAACCCACTCTCTTTGTTCGCGCTAGGCGAGACAAACATGCATATGCACGCACAAACGTATGCGCTGGCTACTATGAGACCCGGTGCATACGTTTCTTTAAAATGACAAAGGAGGGACAGGCTTGAGTAAGAGCATTTCAAGCAAAGTGGAAGCATTGGCCGCGCCGATTGCTAGCGAGCTTAACCTTGAACTCGTAGATGTAGAATTTAAAAAAGAAGGACCGAACTGGTTCCTGCGCGTTTTTATTGACTCTGAGGCTGGCGTGGACCTTGATGACTGCGAGGCCTTAAGTGAACGGCTGAGTGAAGTGCTCGACGCGGCCGACCCTGTCTCAGAAGCATACTTTCTTGAAGTATCCTCTCCGGGTGCCGAACGTCCGTTAAAAAAAGAAGCAGACATTGAGAAGGCTGTAGGCAAAGGCGTCTACGTAACCACCTATGAACCTGTGGACGGCGAAAAAGCATTTGAAGGGATTTTAAGAGCGTTCGAGAATCACACATTAACGATTGAAGGAAAAGTAAAAACGAGAACCGTTACCTACACCGTTCCCTACACAAAAGTTGCAAATGCGCGGCTTTCCATACTCGTGTAGCTCGCTAGCCTAAGTTTAAAAGGGGGATTGTCAACCCATGAATAGTGAATTTATGAATGCCTTGTCGACGCTTGAAATCGATAAAGGCATTAAAAAAGAAGTGATTATTGAAGCCATTGAGGCGGCACTCATCTCAGGCTATAAGCGAAACTTTAGCCAGGCGCAAAATGTCCGTGTTGACGTCAATCGAGATAACGGCAGCATTCGTGTTTTTGCTCGAAAGGTCGTAGTTGAGGAAGTGTTTGACAAGCGGCTTGAGATCTCCGAACACGAAGCACGTGAAGGGAACCCAAACTACGAAGTGGATGACGTCGTGGAAATCGAAGTCACGCCAAAAGACTTTGGTCGCATTGCAGCTCAGACAGCCAAACAAGTTGTCACTCAGCGGGTGCGTGAGGCTGAGCGCGGCATTATTTATTCCGACTTTATCGACCGTGAAGAAGACATTATGAACGGCATTGTTCAGCGTCAAGATCACCGCTTTATTTACGTCGACCTCGGCAAAGTGGAAGCACTTCTCCCCCTTTCAGAGCAAATGCCGAATGAGTCGTATAAACATAACGACCGCATCAAGGCATTCATTACGAAAGTTGAAAAAACAACCAAAGGCCCGCAAATATTGATATCAAGAACGCATCCAGGGCTTTTGAAGCGGCTGTTCGAACTAGAAGTCCCTGAAATCTATGACGGCACGGTGGAAATCAAATCGGTGTCCCGGGAAGCTGGCGATCGCTCAAAGATTTCTGTTCACTCAGAGAATCCGGAAGTGGATTCTGTCGGTGCTTGTGTTGGTCCACGAGGACAACGTGTACAGACGATCGTCGATGAGTTAAAAGGAGAGAAGATTGATATTGTCGAGTGGTCCGAAGATCCTGTGGTCTATGTCGCCAACGCCCTTAGTCCGGCTAAAGTTGTCAAGGTCAATGTCTTCGAGGAAGAAAAAATGACGCAGGTGATTGTACCAGACTATCAGCTGTCCCTTGCGATTGGGAAGCGAGGACAGAACGCTCGTCTCGCTGCCAAGCTGACCAACTGGAAAATTGACATTAAAAGCGAATCCGAAGCGGAAGAGCTTGGGCTTTTAGATGAGACGGAAGCGGAAGAAGAGCTCGAAGAAGGGCTGATAGAAGATAGTGAGGGATTTGAGGATGACAGCGAACGGTTGTAATCTTACTTGAAGGTAAGGGGGATGGGAAAAGTGAAGCAACGTAAGGTTCCTCTTAGGAAATGTATTGTTACAAATGAAATGAAGCCGAAAGGGGAGCTCGTGCGCATTGTGCGTACCCCCGAAGGTGAGGTTGTTCTTGATCCGACAGGGAAGAAAAACGGTCGAGGTGCCTATTTGACGAATAGCGAGGATGTCTTTATGCTCGCGAAGAAGAAAGATAGCCTTTCGCGTCACTTGCAAGTATCCATTTCAAGCGATGTGTATGATGCCCTTATAGCTGCTCGTCCGAAGGGGCGCGCAAAATGAGCCGAGAAGACCCAGCGTGGTTGTCTTTGCTCGGACTGTGTCAGCGCGCAAATCAGCTGACAACGGGAGAAGAGCTTGTGTTAAAAGAGGTAAGGGAGCGGGCGCTAGCGCTTGTGTTACTTTCTGCGGACGCGAGTGCCGGAACGAAGAAAAAAGTATTGGATAAATGTGGGTATTATCAAATCCCTGTCTATGTTACTAGCGATCGGCGTACGCTTGGTAGGGCCATTGGCAAAGCTGAGCGTGTGGTCATCGGGGTAAGGAGTGAGGGGTTTGCTAAAAAACTGGCCACGTTGTTAAGCCAATAAAATTGGAGGAACGTATATGTCAAAAGTGCGAATTCATGAATACGCAAAGGCAAACAATGTTCAAAGCAAGCAGCTCATTGAAAAGCTAAAGACGATGGGTGTGGAAGTATCCAACCATATGTCAGCGGTAGAGGAAGAAACCTTGAAAAAAGCCAATGCTCAAGGTCAATCGAAGCCAAACAAACAAGGTGCTCCAAATGACCGTGGAGGCCAGAAACAGACCGGCCCAAGTGTTGCTAATCGAAATCAAGCTCAAGGCGGAGGCGGAAAACGAAGCCAAGGTGGGAGCAAGTCTCAAGGTAACCAAGGCGGCAATCAACGGCAGGGAAACAACCAGGGTGGAGGAAATCGCAGCCAGGGCCAAGGGGGTGGCAACCGCAACCAAGGCCAGGGCGGTAGTCGCGGAGGACAAAAGCAGAACAATTTTAACCGTGGCGGTGGCAAAGGCGGGCAGCAAGGTCGTCCGAACAATCGCCGCAATCAAGGTCGCGGAGGTAAGAGACGGGGTGGCGGTCAAAACAAGCCCAATCATCAACAAATGCCCCTTCCAGAAAAGATTACGATCTCAGGGTCTTTAACCGTTAGTGAACTTGCAGCAAAATTGCACCGTGAAGCATCCGAGTTGATTAAAAAGCTGATGGGTCTTGGTGTAATGGCAACGATCAACCAGGAACTGGATAAGGACACCATTGAGCTTCTTTGTACAGACTATGGCGTCGAAGTTGAAGAAGAAGTTCTTGTCGATGAACTTGACATTGAACTATACGATCAGCCTGACAAAGAAGAAGACTTGCAGGAGCGGCCGCCTGTCGTGACAATTATGGGTCACGTCGACCACGGAAAAACAACGCTTCTTGACTCCATTCGCCACACGAAAGTGACGGCAGGGGAAGCCGGCGGAATCACCCAGCATATCGGGGCCTACCAAATTGAGCAAGATAACAAGAAAATCACGTTTCTTGATACACCAGGTCACGCGGCATTTACAACGATGCGTGCACGAGGGGCACAAGTAACCGATATTACGATTCTTGTCGTTGCAGCCGATGACGGCGTGATGCCACAAACAAAAGAAGCGATTAGTCATGCGAAAGCAGCGGAAGTGCCAATCATTGTTGCTGTCAACAAAATGGACAAGGAAGGGGCGAATCCTGACCGCGTCATGCAGGAGCTAACGGAATTTGAACTGGTTCCGGAGGCATGGGGTGGCGACACGATCTTCGTTAACGTTTCTGCGCTTAACGCAGAGGGCATTGACGAGCTGATCGAGATGATTCTACTCGTGGCCGAGGTGGAAGAACTAAAAGCCAATCCTGATAAGCTAGCGACAGGTACGGTTGTTGAAGCACAGCTCGACAAAGGGCGTGGTCCGGTTGCGACGCTGCTCGTACAAAGTGGGACCCTCCATGTCGGCGAAGCAGTAGTCGTCGGAAGCACCTTTGGTCGCGTGCGTGCCTTGGTGAACGATATTGGAAGACGCGTGAAGAGCGCTGGACCTTCGGCGCCTGTGGAAATTACTGGACTGAATGATGTGCCGCAAGCGGGCGATCGCTTTCAAGCTTTCAAGGATGAGAAGAAAGCCCGCCAAGTTGGAGAAGGCCTCATGGCTCGCTACCGTGAAGAGAATTTAACGGCTTCTTCGAAAGTAAGTCTTGATGACTTGTTTAATCAGATCTCCCAAGGGGATATTAAAGACATTAACGTCATCATTAAAGCGGACGTTCAAGGTTCAGTGGAAGCTATGCGTGGTTCTTTAGAAAAGATCGACGTAGAAGGCGTGAAAGTGAACATCATTCACACAGGAGCAGGGGCCATTAAGGAATCTGACATCATCCTCGCAGCGGCATCCAACGCGATTGTGATCGGTTTTAACGTTCGCCCTGATGTTAACGCGAAGCGCACAGCGGAAGCCGAAAATGTGGACATTCGCTTGCACCGCGTGATTTATAACGCGATTGATGAGATTGAGCAAGCCATGAAAGGTGCACTTGATCCCGAGTACCAAGAAAAAGTCATTGGTCAAGTGGAAGTACGGACGACGTTCAAAGTATCAAAAGTCGGTACGATTGCTGGATCATACGTTACGGATGGGAAAATCACGCGTAACTCTACGGTTCGCTTGATTCGCGACGGTATCGTGATTTATGAGGGATCGCTCAATGCCCTTAAACGTTTTAAAGACGATGCCAAAGAAGTGGCAGCAGGCTATGAGTGTGGAATTACGCTTGAGAAATTTAATGACATTAAGGAAGGCGACATGATTGAAGCGTACGTGATGGAAGAAGTAGAGCGTACGTGACCGTCGGCGTTGTGTATTGTGAGCTTGTGATTTATGATGCCCAGTCACTGAAAGAGAAGCGCTCGGTCGTTAAAAGCATCACCACGAGACTCAAGCAACGGTACAACATAAGCGTCGCGGAAGTGAACCACCAAGAAGTCTGGCAGCGTTCTGGACTCGCGCTTGCCTCTATATCAAACAACAGGCAGCAGTGTGAAAAGGAACTTGCCCGTGCGCTCGCCCTCATTGATGTGACCGATGGGGCGGAGCGTACGATCACAGACTGGGAGTGGCTCTAATTTTCCAGAGCAGAGGTGATTTCGAATGGCCAATAATCGTGCTGTTCGTGTTGGTGAACAAATGAAGAAAGAGCTAAGCGATATTCTGATTCGTGATATTAAAGACCCGCGTGTGCGCTTTGTCACCGTTACAGGCGTAGACGTCACCGGCGATTTGCAGCAAGCGACGGCGTTTATCACGGTGCTTGGCGACGAAGGTGAACAACGCGAGACACTCAAGGGCTTGGAAAAAGCCAAAGGCTTTATTCGCTCGGAGATCGGCAAGCGCGTTCGCCTTCGCAAAACACCAGAGCTTTTCTTTGAGTTTGATGAATCCATTCAATACGGAGATCGAATTGAAACTCTTTTACGTGAAGTTAAAAAAGATGAGTCAAACGATTGATGAGTAGGATAGCGGCCTGTGCTGCTATCCTTCTTATCCGTGTAACGGAGAGAGGAGAGCAACATAAGTGGAACCGACGGGAATTTTGCCTTTACATAAGCCGAGAGGGATGACCTCTCATGATTGTGTGAGCCGTATCAGGCGCCTATTTCAGACAAAAAAAGTAGGTCATACAGGGACGCTTGATCCCGGGGTTGACGGCGTGCTGCCAATTTGTCTCGGTCGAGCGACAAAGGTCGCAGAGTATATGAGCGGTTTTGCTAAAACCTATGTCGGAGAAGTGACACTCGGCTTCTCCACCACCACGGAAGACGAAGGGGGAGAGGTGGTGCGGCGTCAACGAGTAGAGCAGCCGCCTTCAGAAGAAGAGCTTACAGCGCTCTTTCAACGTTTTCTCGGTCCACAGACCCAGATTCCACCTCATTATTCAGCCGTTAAAGTGAACGGCAAACGATTGTATGAGTACGCACGAGCCGGTATTGACGTGGAACGTCCGGAGCGAGAGATTACGATTTATCAGCTGGAACTCCTGGGCTCTAACCAGGCACCCGTTGATGGGACGTATTCGTTTTCCTTTAGGGTCAGTTGCAGCAAGGGTACCTACATCCGTACGCTCGCCGTTGATTTAGGGGCAGCCCTCGGCTATCCAGCTCACATGTCCCAGCTAACCCGTGTTGCATCTGGACCTTTTACAGAGAAAGAAACCGTTACCTTTGAGGAATTGGAGGAGTTGGAGGAGGCTCATACAAGGGTTCAGTTTCTTCAGCCTTTAGAAAAGGCGCTTGGGGATTTGCCTGCACACACTGTAGATCCAGCGCTGGAAGTGAGAATTCGTAACGGTGCAGTCCTTGAGAGTGGGTCAGGCTTTAGCGAAAAGCGGTTTCTGTTCTATAATGAAAAAGGAGAGTGCTTGGCGATGTATCATGAGCACCCAACAAAGTCGGGACTTATCAAACCAGAAAAGCTTTTTTGTCAGGCAGCAAGCCAGGAGGGACGATCGTGAAGATTATTCATCTAGATGTCGATACAGTCAAACAAGTAGAAAACGCACCTGAAAGCGTCATGGCTCTTGGCTATTTTGATGGAGTGCATAAAGGTCATCGTACAGTGATTGAGACAGCGAAGAACATCGCCTCGGAATGTGGCCTTCAATCGGCCGTCATGACGTTTCATCCCCATCCAAAAGAAGTTCTCGCAAACCCCAAGGAGCCCATGCGTTACTTAACGCCGATGCAGGAAAAAGAAGCGCGGATTCGGGAGCTTGACGTGGACGTACTTTATGAAATTCATTTTACCAGAGGCTTTTCTCACTTAACGCCACAGCAGTTCGTCGACCAATTTATTGTTGGCCTTTCGGTTCTCCACGTCGTTGCAGGCTTTGATTTTACATACGGTGTCAAAGGGGAAGGCGATATGGAACGTTTGTCCGAATATGCGAAAGGTCGCTTCATGCAGACAACAGTGGAAAAAGTGACCAAAGCGGATGACAAGATTTCATCCACACGCATTCGCCACCTTCTGACTGAAGGGGACGTAGGGAAAATTGAGGAGTTGCTAGGAACACCATATTCGATACGTGGGACGGTGGCGCATGGCGACAAGCGTGGCCGTCAGATTGGATTTCCAACAGCGAATGTTCAGTTGGATGATCGGTACATGATCCCCCGCGTCGGCGTCTACGTAGCGACGCTGGAATACGGGGGCGTTCTCTATCAGGGCATGGCCAATGTCGGCTTCAAGCCCACCTTTGTGGAAACGGCTCCTGAGCCTTCGATTGAAGTGAATATCTTTGATTTTGATCAGCAGATCTATGATCAGCAGGTGAAGGTGACGTTCCTTCAGCGCATCCGCTCTGAACAGAAGTTTAATGGCATTGAAGAGATTAAGGCACAGCTTGGAGAAGATCAAAGGCAAGCCAAGGCATTTTTTCTAAAACGCTCGTGAAGGGAACTCTTTCGTACTTGCATTCTCTTGTAAAGACCTGTATAGTGTACAGGGTAACAGATCGCATGGTTTCTGTTGTTCATCCGTCTCTTGGCATAGCGCCTCACCGACGCTTGCTAGGAAACTGGATTTATAGGAAAAGGAGGTGGCTCGGATGGCATTAACACAAGAGCGTAAAAATGAGCTCATTACTGAGTTTAAAACGCATGACACGGACACTGGTTCTCCAGAAGTTCAAGTGGCTATCCTTACAGAGCAAATCAACACGTTGAACAATCATTTGCGTACGCATAAGAAGGATCACCACTCACGTCGTGGCCTTTTGAAAATGGTTGGACAGCGACGTAACTTGCTAACGTTTTTGCGTAAAAAAGATGTAGCGCGTTACCGTGACCTAGTTGATAAGCTCGGCTTACGCCGATAAACGTCTGAAAGCGGGAGTTTCTCCCGCTTTTTTCTGCATGTGATGAAAGATAAGCATAAAGCGGGGACGGATTAGTGCCATCATTGAACCGGTTAAGGCGGGGAGAAGGACGGGGTTGCATGGGCAGTCCTTCTATTGGACAACCCGCCTCCGCTTTTCTTGATCTAGCTGCGCCGCCCACTCGCTCGAGGTTTCTTCACGCCGCCAGTTCAAGTCAGGATCGGACTTGATCTGCCGTCGCTCCAGAACTTGTCGCTCGTGAGCAGGGCGCCTCCGCTTTTCTTGTTCCAGCTGCGGCGGGTAGAAGCTCGAGATTTTTCACTCTAACAACGAAATCGAAAATCGGGATTTCTTTTGTTAGACCTCCAAAATTCTCGCTTCTGAGCAACCCGCCTCCGCTTTTCTGGGTATTAACTCTTTTAAACTTGTTCTGATTCGGTCATAATAAGGAAGAGGAATTTTAGATGTACGAGAGGAGTACACACGAATGAGTCAAGAACAACATGTGTTTTCCATTGATTGGGCGGGCCGTGAGTTAACGGTTGAGGTCGGTCAGTTGGCAAAACAAGCAAATGGAGCGGTTCTCGTACGTTACGGGGATACTGCGGTATTGTCGACAGCGACCGCTTCAAAAGAACCGAAGGACCTTCCTTTTTTTCCGTTAACTGTAAACTATGAAGAGAGGCTTTATGCCGCTGGGAAAATTCCAGGCGGGTTTATTAAACGAGAAGGACGTCCAAGCGAGACGGCAATTTTAACAAGTCGTCTGATCGATCGTCCTATTCGCCCACTCTTTCCGGACGGGTTCCGTAATGATGTTCAAGTCATTAGCATTGTTATGAGTTCTGATCAAAACGCTTCCTCTGAAATGGCAGCAATGATTGGGTCTTCTCTTGCGTTAAGCGTCTCGGATATCCCTTTTGCCGGCCCCATTGCTGGGGTAACGGTTGGTCGGATTGACGGGTCTTTTGTGATCAACCCGACGCCTACCGAACTAGCAGAAAGCGATATCGACCTTGTGGTGGCGGGGACGAAGGAAGCGATCAACATGGTAGAAGCAGGTGCAAATGAAGTCCCTGAAGAAACCATGCTTGAAGGCATTATGTTCGGTCATGAGGAAATTCAGCGCCTGATTGAATTTCAAGAGAAGGTTGTTGCTGCGTGTGGCAAAGAAAAGCGTGAAGTGACACTTAAAACAACCGATGCTGATCTGGAAACACGTCTGCGTGATTCCGCTGAAGCAAGCATCAAAGAGGCTGTACGCATTGTTGAAAAGCATGCACGTCAAGAAGCGATTGATGCCGTAACAGCTGAGCAAGTGGCCGTGTATGAAGAGGATGAATCGGTCGATATTAGTGAGGTTCAAGACATTTTAAAAATGTTTGTAAAAGAAGAGGTTCGTCGCTTAATTACGGTTGAGAAAGTGCGTCCAGATGGACGAGGTGTAGATGAAATTCGTTCGCTCTCTTCGCAAGTGGACATGCTCCCGCGTACGCATGGTTCCGGGCTCTTTACGCGCGGCCAAACGCAGGCACTTAGCATTTGTACTCTTGGTGCCCTTGGAGACGTTCAGATTCTGGACGGGCTTGGCATTGAAGAATCGAAGCGCTTTATGCATCATTACAACTTCCCGCAATTCAGTGTGGGTGAAACAGGGCCGATTCGTGCGCCTGGTCGCCGCGAAATTGGGCACGGTGCGCTTGGTGAAAGAGCGCTTGAGAAAGTGATCCCAAGTGAAACTGAGTTTCCGTATACCATCCGTCTCGTATCGGAAGTCCTTGAATCGAATGGTTCCACTTCACAGGCGAGCATCTGTGCGAGCACGCTAGCGATGATGGATGCAGGTGTGCCAATCAAAGCGCCGGTAGCCGGAATTGCGATGGGGCTGGTGAAGCAGGACGAACATATGGCGGTTCTCACTGACATTCAAGGCATGGAAGATGCGCTTGGCGATATGGACTTTAAAGTAGCGGGTACGAAACAAGGGGTTACTGCCTTGCAAATGGATATCAAAATCTCTGGTATCAACCGCGAAGTGCTTAAAGAGGCACTTGAGCAAGCGAAACGTGGGCGTATGATCATCTTGGAAAATATGATGGAAGCGATTGGACAACCACGTTCTGAGCTTTCGGATTATGCACCAAAGATCCTGACAATGTCCATTAACCCAGACAAAATTCGCGATGTCATTGGACCGAGCGGAAAAGTGATCAACAAGATTATTGAAGACACGGGCGTTAAAATCGATATTGAGCAAGACGGGACGGTCTACATTTCATCGCTCGACGCCAGCATGAATCGCACAGCGAGGAAAATCATTGAAGACCTCGTTCGTGAGGTAGAAGTGGGTGAAACCTACGTCGGTAAAGTGAAGCGAATCGAGAAATTCGGGGCGTTTGTAGAACTATTCAAAGGCAAGGACGGGCTTGTTCATATTTCCCAAATTGCCGAAGAACGCATCAACAAAGTGGACGATTTGTTTAAAATTGGTGACGAGATGAAAGTACGTGTCACAGAAATTGATAATCAAGGACGGGTGAACCTTTCTCGCAAAGTGATTTTGAAAGAAGAACGCGAGGCGAAAGAAGAATCCGCTCAACAGTAAGGAAGGCTGGGATGAACCAGTCTTTTTTTTGTCTAGCTCCGACGGATAGAAGCGTCGAGATTTTTCAGTTCTGACAACGAAATGTAAGGTCGGGTTTCTTTTGTCAGGCCTTCCAAAATCGTCGCTTTTGTATGAGCCGACTGCGCGTTTCTCTGGTTCAAGAGTGGGGGATCACGCTTAGCTAAGTTTGCTTGGTTTTTCCACTACTGAGGCAAGAAAAGCTCTGTTCGTATGTCTAGTTTGTCCTTTCTCTGCATAGGGTGGTGGTAGATACCTTATGATGTGAGGAGGGAACGGTTTGAAAAGAAGCTGGATTCATGTGTTTCTCTGCTGTCTGGTAGTTGTGCTAGCCTTCGGTGCCATCCAAAATCCATTCTCTCTTCAGTACATAGAAATGTTGAAGCACGATGAAAGCAAGGCGGTGAGCAGAACCGATGACTCTTTGCTTAAAGAAATAGAAGAGCATGCAAAGGCTGTTGATGTTCCAGCTGTTGATGCACGAGTAGATCCAGTTTGGAAGGCGATTCCCGGGTATAGCGGCTTGGAAATCAACGTAGAGAAGTCGTATGATAAGATGAGGGAGCTCGGTTCCTTTGACCAAACAAAGCTTGTTTTCGAGGAGGCAAGACCGAATGTTCATCTGGAAGATTTGTCCCCTTCTCCGATTTACAAAGGAAACGAGCAGAAACCAATGGTTTCTCTTCTGATCAACGTCGCTTGGGGCGATGAGTATTTGCCGGAAATGCTTAAAGTGCTTCAAGCTCATGAAGTGAGAGCCACGTTCTTCCTTGATGGCTCATGGGTAAAGAACACCCCGCAGTTAGCGCGAATGATTAAAGAGGAGGGCCATGAAATTGGCAACCACGCTTACTCTCATCCAAACATGGAGAACCTAAGCAGAGAAGAGATTGATGAGGAATTGATTCAAACGAATGATGTCATTCGGGCTACTCTCGATGTTACTCCTAAGTGGTTTGCGCCTCCGAGCGGTGCGTTTAATGATGCGGTTGTTGAACAAGCGGACGTACTTGGGATGGGCACGATTCTATGGTCAGTTGATACAATTGATTGGAAAAAGCCGGAGCCTTCTGTTATGGTGGAGCGTGTGTTAAATCATGTCCACGCGGGAGCCATGATATTGATGCACCCCACGGAATCTGCTTCAAGGGGGCTGGAGCAAATGATTACCGGCGTCCAGAAGCAAGGATTTCAGCTCGGGACGGTTTCTGAGTTGATGGATGAGACACGCATGACGAGTAGGGTCGTAGATGACAACAATGGGGGTACAGATCGTGATTAATAGACTAACGCTCGAAAACGGGGTGCGTATTATGGCAGAGGCCAATACCGATGTGCGCTCTGTTTCAATAGGTATATGGGTGAAGACGGGTTCTCGTAACGAAGAGAAGAAAGAAAATGGGATTTCTCATCTTATTGAACATATGCTGTTTAAAGGCACAAAAACACGTTCCGCTCAAGAAATCGCTGAAGCGTTTGACCGCATTGGCGGCCAGGTCAATGCGTTTACAGCAAAGGAATATACGTGCTATTATGCCAAGGTTTTAGATGAACACGCAGAATTTGCGCTCGACGTTTTGCAAGATATGTTCTTTCATTCCGAGTTTGAAGAACTTGAATTATATAGAGAAAAGAATGTGGTGTTTGAAGAAATCAAAATGGTAGAAGACACTCCAGACGACATCGTTCATGACTTGCTAAGCGAGGCGAGCTATGGATCTAGCTCTCTTGCCTACCCGATATTGGGGGATCCCCATGCGCTGGAGTCGTTTACGGAAAAGGATTTGCGCGACTATATGGCTCGCTTTTACACAGGAGATCGTGTCGTGGTCTCCGTAGCTGGACATTTTAATGAGGCGCTATTGGAGGCTTTGAAAGAGACATTTGCGCAGGTCCCTCCCCGGTCACAGCAGTTTGACGTGCCGTGCTCCACTTTTCAACCGACCGTTAAATATCGACAGAAGGAATCAGAGCAGGCGCATTTATGTCTTGGCTACCCTGGCCTTGAAATCGCTTCTGACGACATGTTCGCTTTGATTCTCTTAAACAATTCGCTTGGTGGCAGTATGAGTAGCCGTCTCTTTCAAACGATTCGCGAGGAGAGAGGGTTGTGCTACTCGGTGTTCTCCTATCACTCTGCGTACGAACATGCTGGCATGTTAACCCTTTATGCGGGAACACAGCTTTCTCAGCTGGAAGAGCTCATGACGGCGATTGAAGCTGTGACGTCTTCATTCGCGAAGCAAGGAATGACGCAAAAAGAGCTGGAAAACGGCAAAGAGCAACTGAAAGGGAATTTGATGCTTGGTTTAGAGAGCACAAATAGTCGGATGAGTCGCAACGGCAAAAACGAAATGCTGCTGCAGGAACACCGGACCTTAGATGAGCTCGTGAAAGATATTAATAATGTATCGATTGAGCAAGTGAATGATCTTGCCCGGAGGCTCTTAGAGGAAAAGCCAGCGGTATCCTTGATCTCCTCAAGTGAAACGATACCAACAAATGTATTTGCTTAGAGTCGTCTTTTTGGACGGCTTTTTTTTCAGTTGCGGCGGGTAGAAGCTCGAGATTTTACGCCCCAACTATGAAATCCAAAGTCAAGATTTCTTATGTCGGGTCTCCAAAATTTTCGCTTCTGCCCAACCCGCCTCCGCTTTTCGGATTGTCTAGCTCCGGCGCCCACTCGCTCGAGGTTTCTTCACGCCGCCAGTTCAAGTCAAGTTCAGACTTGATTTGCCGTCGCTCCAGAACTTGTCGCTCGTGTGCAGGGCGCCTCCGCTTTTCCTTTTGCCAGGTCTGATTGGCCAAGTTTGCGCATACACTTTCCCTGAGGTGAGCGAAATGCGTCTAAGTGAAATTTCAAACAAGGAGATCATTGATTTTGAGAAAGGAGAGCGACTCGGCGTTCTCGGTCAAACGGATCTTGTGATCAACGAACAAACTGGGGAAATTCACGCCTTTGTCGTTCCCACTACTCGCTGGTTTCAGTTCAACAAGAAAGACCAGAACGTCACCGTATACTGGCAGCAAATTAAGAAAGTCGGACAGGATATGATTATTATTGAAACCGACAGAGGCCTGCAGTGAGCAGGCTTTTTTATTTTGAAGAGAATCAGATACCTCACTTTTTCTAAGGTGGACAGGCCCTTCTTTTTCAACCCCCCTATTCATCCTCCGAATTCCATCGCACTGTTTCTTCCAACCTAACATATGCTGTAGAAGCAAAAGTACTAGGCGCTACGAACCTATCTTAACAAACGCACGTTGTAAGGAGGGGGAACATGCTCACGGGAATTCATGTTGTCATGATTGGCGGAGATGCGCGTCAGCTCGAAATCATACGTAAGCTTTCGACACTCGATGCCAAAATCTCTCTAGTTGGGTTTACACAGCTGGATGACGGATTTATAGGCGCAAGCAAGCAGGACCTTGATGAGGTCATGTGGGAGAGTGTTGATGCCATCTTGCTTCCTATAGGTGGTATGAGTACAGAAGGAACAATTAACAGCGTTTTTTCCAATAAGACGCTCGCGCTGGAAGCCAATCATTTAAAGGCAACACCGGATCATTGCACGATCTATACAGGGATTGCCAATGACCGTCTCAAACGTATGGCGGAACAGGCCAATTGCGACACCGTCCTGTTGATGGAGAGGGACGATGTAGCGATCTATAATTCAATCCCGACAGCGGAAGGTGCGGTGATGCTGGCTATTCAGCATACAGATATCACCATTCACCAGGCGAAGATTGCCGTACTCGGACTGGGGCGCGTCGGTATGACAGTGGCGAGAACGTTTCAAGCGCTTGGAGCTAAGGTGAAAGTAGGAGCACGGGACTCTCATTTGCTGGCCCGGATTACGGAAATGGGACTGACGCCTTTCCATACAGACGATACGAAGAAAGAATTAACAGATGTTGATCTTTGTATCAACACGATTCCGGCCAAGGTGCTCACGTCGAGCGTTCTTGCGGAAATGCAGCAGCACGCTTTTATCCTCGACCTTGCCTCAAAGCCCGGCGGTGTGGATTTTGCTTACTCGGAAAAGCGCGGCTTGAAGGCAATGCTTGTGCCTGGCTTACCGGGAATGGTCGCACCTAAAACAGCTGGAAAAATACTTGCAAACGTGCTTGCCGATTTACTCCTTGAGCAAGCACAACCATAAGGAGGCTTTTTGATGTTAGAAGGAAAGCATATTGGGTTTGGGTTAACAGGATCTCACTGTACGTATGAGGCGGTTTATCCACAAATCGAGAAACTTGTCGATGCTGGGGCAAAGGTGACGCCATTTGTCACGTATACGGTCGAAAACACAGACACGAAATTTGGAGACAGTGCCGATTGGCTAACGAAGCTACAAGGGATCACCTCTGAACCCATTGTTAACTCTATGGTAAAAGCAGAGCCATTTGGTCCACGCACGCCACTCGACCTTATGATCATCTCTCCAATGACGGGAAACTCCATTAGCAAATTTGCCAACGCGATGACCGATTCTCCGGTGTTGATGGGGGCGAAAGCGACACTGAGAAATCAAAACCCGATCCTGCTTGGCATCTCTACAAACGATGGTCTTGGCTTGAACGGCGTCAATATTATGCGGCTGATGGCGACCAAAAATATCTATTTCATCCCTTACAGTCAAGACGATACTGAAAAAAAACCGAACTCCCTCGTGTCTCATATGGATTTGCTTCTCCCTGCCGCCAGCGCAGCACTAAATAGGGAGCAATTACAGCCCGTTCTAGCACAAAATGCAGAAAAATAGGCAGAGGACAGTTGCACAAAGACCCGAAATCCCGTAAAGTTTAATAGAGTACAAGAATGTAGAGACGCTTTATTGACTGAGGGAGGACGATTAATCATGGAACAAACTGGATTTCACATCGCCGTCGTAGGGGCGACAGGAGCGGTTGGGCAGCAAATGCTCAAAACGCTTGCAAAAAGAGAGTTTCCCATTGCGAGTCTGAAGCTCTTGTCTTCAAAACGCTCCGCAGGCAAAGAAATAACATTTAAAGGAAGGATCTATACAGTGGAGGAAGCAACCCCAGAATCCTTTGAAGGTGTGCAAATCGCACTCTTTTCAGCAGGGGGGTCTGTTTCCAAGGCGCTCGCGCCAGAAGCGGTCAAACGAGGGGCCATCTGTATTGACAATACAAGCGCTTTTCGGATGGAGGACGGGGTGCCGCTTGTGGTGCCCGAAGTAAACGAAGAAGACCTTAAAGAACACCAAGGCATAATTGCCAATCCGAACTGTTCTACGATTCAAATGGTCGTCGCGCTGGAGCCGCTTCGCCAAAAGCTTGGGCTCAAGAAAGTCATCGTATCAACCTACCAGGCGGTTTCTGGTGCTGGGCTTGAGGCGGTTGAAGAAATGGAGACGCAAACAAGCGACATCCTTGCAGGAAAAGAACCAAAAGCGAACGTCCTCCCTGTTGGGGGCGACAAGAAACATTTCCAGATTGCTTTTAATGCGATTCCTCAAATTGATAAATTTCAGGACAATGGCTACACATTTGAGGAAATGAAAATGGTGAATGAAACGAAGAAGATCATGCATATGCCCGGCCTTGAAGTGGCAGCAACGTGCGTGCGCTTGCCAGTGGAGACTGGTCACTCTGAATCAGTCTACATCGAAACAGAAAAGAGTGGAGCGAGCGTTGAAGAGATTTGGAGCTTGCTACAGGATGCAAACGGAGTGACCCTTCAAGACGTGCCGAGCGAGCAAGTATACCCCATGGTTACAACGGCTGTCGGGAAAAATGATGTCTTTGTCGGTCGTGTACGTCGTGACCTTGACCGAGCGAATGGCTATCATTTCTGGGTTGTATCCGATAATTTATTAAAAGGGGCGGCTTGGAATTCAGTGCAAATTGCTGAAAGTCTTGTCAAGCTTCGCCTTTTATCCGAGTGAGAATGACGAGATGAAAATCATCGTTCAAAAATTTGGAGGCACCTCCGTCAAAACAGAAGAGACACGGAACCAAGCGGTGCGTCATGTGCAAAAAGCGGTAAAAGATGGCTACAAAGTCGTTGCTGTCGTTTCAGCGATGGGGCGCACTGGCGATCCCTACGCGACGGATACGCTACTCGGGCTTGTGAACAAAGCTCATGTTTCCAAAAGGGAGCAGGATATGCTTGTCTCTTGCGGGGAAGCCATTTCTTCGGTTGTCTTCTCTGAGCTGTTGAATACGCATGGGGTAGACGCTACAGCTATGAACGGGGCAAAAGCGGGCTTTCGGACGAATGAAGAATTCACAAATGCAAAGATTATGGAGATGCAGTGTGATCATCTGCTTAAAACATTGGAGCACTACGATGTGGTCGTTGTCACTGGGTTTCAAGGCCAGTCTAAGTCCGGGGATACGACGACGCTTGGACGCGGAGGGAGCGATACGTCAGCGACGGCTCTTGGCGCTGCCATCAACGCGGAATGGGTAGATATTTTCACCGATGTGGAAGGGGTGATGACCGCTGATCCTCGCATTGTTGAAGATGCGCGCGCCCTTCAGGCGATGACCTACAATGAAATTTGCAACATGGCCTATCAAGGGGCAAAGGTCATTCACCCCCGCGCCGTTGAAATTGCGATGCAGGCAAAATTACCACTCCGCGTTCGCTCCACGTATTCGGATAAGGAAGGGACGCTTGTCGCGTCGATGAGTTCACCGCACACGGTCGATGTCAATGAACATTTGATTACCGGAATTGCTCAAGTCTCTAACGTGACGCAGATTAAAGTTGCTGCTAAAGAAGGCCAATTGGATCTGCAGGAAAACGTGTTTAAGTCGATGGCTAGAGCAAACATTAGCGTCGACTTCATTAACATCAGTCCTAGCGGGGTGACCTATACAGTGACAGATGAAGCCGCTGATGAGGCCTTGAGTGTGTTAACGGAGCTTGGTTATCAGCCAGAACTTGTGAGGGGCTGCGCAAAAGTGTCAGCCGTTGGCGCGGGTATGACTGGCGTGCCAGGCGTTGCCTCACGAATCGTGAGCGCACTTAGTGGGGAAAACATTCAAATCTTGCAATCGGCTGATTCACACACCACCATTTGGGTGCTCGTTAAAAATGAAGACATGGCGAAGGCAGTGAACGCGTTGCACAAGATGTTTCAATTAGGTGAATGAGGTGTGTAAGTCAGGAGAGCAGGAACTTGGAAGGGAAGAAACACCATGAAAATAGGTTGGGAAAACGGTGAGAAATTTGGTCCACTCTGGACGGCAATGGTGACACCCTTTACCGAAGAAGGGGAAGTCGATTATTCACACACAGCTAACGTGTTGGATCATCTGATTTCAACAGGAACAGATGTAGTCGTAGTGGCAGGGACCACCGGTGAATCACCAGTGCTAACCAAGGAAGAAAAACTGGAGCTGTTTACGTTTGCAGTGAAGCATGCCGAAAACCGAGTTGCCATTGTGGCTGGAACGGGGTCAAACAGCACGAAGGAGTCGATTGCGTTAACAAAAGCAGCGGGGCAAACGGGTGTGGATGGAATCATGCTTGTGACTCCGTATTACAATCGACCTTCACAAGAAGGGCTTTACGCTCATTTTAAAGCGATTGCGAACGCCACACGCCTTCCTGTGATGCTCTACAACGTGCCTGGCCGAACAGCGGTCAACATGCTTGCCCCAACAACCATTGCGCTTTCAAAAATCGAGAATATCGCAGCTGTTAAAGAGGCTAGCGAGAATCTCGATCAAATCGCGGCGATTATTGAAGGAACGGGAGACGATTTTGCAGTCTATAGCGGGGACGATTCCATGGCGCTTCCGATTCTTTCCATTGGTGGCGACGGGGTCGTTTCAGTAGCTTCTCATGTCATCGGTAATGAGATTCAGGAGATGATCCGTGAATATAAAAAAGGCGATCAACGCAAAGCGGCAAAGTGGCATCGTCAGCTGTTGCCAGTAATGAAAACACTTTTTACAGCTCCGAACCCAACTTGTGTAAAGTATGCGCTGCAAAGAAGAGGGATTGACGTCGGAGAGGTGCAGCTGCCGCTCTTACCGGCAACAGAGCTCGAGAAGGAGCGTGTGGATGCTGTGCTTGGAGCGCTGGAGAAGGAAGTGGCCAATCAATAGCTTTAGAAAAACCAGTTTGTGTAAACGCGAACTGGTTTTTGTTTAGCTCCGGCGGGTAGAAGCTCGAGATTTTTCAGTCCTGACACCGAAATCCAAGTTCAGGATTTCTTATGTCAGGCCTTCCAAAATTCTCGCTTCAGAACAACCCGCCTACGCTTTTCGGATTTGTTTAGCTCCGGCGGGTAGAAGCTTGAGATTTTTCAGTCCTGGAGCGAAATCCAAAATCGGGATTTCTAGTCCAAGCCTCCCATATTTTTCGCTTCTGAGCAACCCGCCTGCGTTTTTCTGTTTCCGGACACCTAGATGAAAGTTGCTCTTGTTTTCGGTTAGAAAATTAAGGTATACTAAGACACAAGTGAGGCGTTCGGGTTAGGGTGGTCTAAGAGCCGCCATTCTTTTAAGTGCGATGGACATGGACGGGAAGCAAATGAAAGACAGGCAAACCTCTGGATAAGCTTTAAAAAACGTGCCAATTTTACCTGCTACATGCCGTACGTAGCTATGTGTACATTCGTTTTTTTAAGGTTATGCAGTGCTGTTTGTTTGTGTTTTTTTAGAAGCTTATGGGGACCATCAAAAACAAGACGGACGAGAAGACCTAACAAATAAAAAATGAACGTTTGTGATCCAGCCAGTCGCTTGACTTGGACTGTTGATTGATATTCTATTAGGAGGATGAACCATTGGCTAAACAGCAAAATGAAAAAGTGCGCGTGTTTGCTCTCGGCGGCGTTGGCGAGATCGGCAAAAACATGTACGGCATTGAAGTAGACGAAGATATCATCGTGGTAGATGCGGGACTAATGTTTCCTGACGATGACATGCTTGGCGTGGATATTGTCATCCCAGATGTGTCTTATCTGGTTGAAAATGAAGAGCGGGTAAGAGGGATTATTTTAACTCATGGGCACGAGGACCATATCGGAGGACTTTCCTATGTTTTAAAAAAGGTCAATGTCCCCGTGTACGGAACAAAGCTGACGCTGGGATTAGTGGAAGAAAAGCTAAAAGAAGCAGGCATTCATCGACACTCGACCCTAAAAACAATTGATTCAAATTCGAGGGTGACCATTGGCTCCACCTCTGTCTCGTTTTTTCGGACAAGCCACAGCATTCCTGACAGCGTAGGTATCTGTGTCGAGACCTCCCAGGGTGCGGTTGTTCATACCGGAGATTTTAAGTTTGACCAAACCCCTGTGGATGGCAAACATGCGGACATCGGTAAAATGGCAGCAACTGGCCAGCGCGGGGTTCTCTGTCTGCTTTCGGATTCAACCAATGCGGAGCGTCCTGGGGTAACGAAATCTGAGTCGGAAGTTGGACAAGGAATAAAGGATGTATTCGCTCGCACCGCGGGGCGCCTGATTGTGACATCGTTTGCATCAAATGTTCACCGTATCCAGCAAGTGATTCAGGCCGCAGCGACGTCGAATCGCAAACTTGCCGTTGTTGGCAAGAGCATGGTGCGTGTTATCACTATTGCTTCAAAACTTGGGCACTTGAAAATGCCAAAGGACTTGCTTATTGATATGGATGAAGTGAATCGATACCGGCCGGAACAAGTGGTGATTTTAACGACTGGAAGTCAGGGAGAGCCAATGTCTGCGCTTACCCGGATGGCACGCGGGGCGCACCGTCATATCACGTTAACGAATAATGATACGGTCATCATTGCCGCGTCTGCTATCCCTGGGAATGAAAAAAGCGTTTCAGCGGTGATTGACCAACTTCACCGTATCGGTGCGGATGTCGTATACGGAAAGTCATCGGTTCACGCTTCTGGTCACGGTTCTCAGGAAGAATTAAAGCTAATGCTGAATCTTATGCGTCCGAAATTTTTCGTACCCATACATGGGGAGATTCGTATGCAGCATGCGCATCGAAAGCTCGCGCTTGACGTCGGCATAAAGAAAGAACGCATCTACATCGTTGAAAAAGGCGAGGTTGTTGAATTTACAAAAGGGCAGGCACGACGGGGAAGCAAAGTGCCTTCCGGTCATGTTTTGATTGATGGACTTGGGGTTGGTGATGTCGGAAATATTGTTCTTCGAGACAGGCGTCTGCTTTCCAAGGACGGCATTCTTGTTGTTGTCGTTACGCTGAATAAGAAGGCAGGGACGATCGTTTCTGGTCCGAACATCATCTCTCGCGGATTTGTGTACGTACGTGAATCAGAAGAGTTGCTCGAGAAATCCAACGAGCTTGTTTCCTCGATTCTCTACAAATGCATGAATGAAAACGTCAACGAATGGTCATCGCTAAAAAGCAATATTCGTGAAGGCTTAAGTCGTTTCTTGTTTGAAAAAACAAAGCGTCGTCCGATGATCTTACCAATCATTATGGAAGTCTAAAGAGAAAGCAGAGCTCCGAGAGGGTTCTGCTTTTTCTCTAACTCTTCGGTTAGTAGCTTCGAGATTTCTATTATCGGGTCGCTCCTGAGCGACCCGCCTGCGCTTTTCGGTAATGACCCCGGCGGAAAGTGGGTTTCGGTTTTGTGGGGAACTCTTCAGAATGACAGACCCTTCTCTTGTTCATACTACGAATAGAAAAATGGAGGAGTGTGTTGAGATGAGTAACGATATGAATAACAATATGAATCAAGACCCACAAGCACCGCAAACGCCACAAGCACCACAGCAAGAACCGAAGCCTGCAGATGATCCCAAGAATTCTCTAGTTGAAAAAATTCAGCAATTAGGGGAGACGTCCGTGCCCGACATGGCGGCATCTAATATTCATTGTATGACGGTGGTCGGCCAGATTGAAGGTCATATGCAGCTACCACCACAAAATAAAACGACGAAGTATGAGCATTTAATCCCGCAGCTTGTTGCGGTTGAGCAGAATCAAAAAATCGAAGGTCTGTTAATCATCCTAAATACGGTGGGTGGGGACGTGGAGGCTGGGCTTGCGATTTCTGAGATGATCGCCTCTATTTCAAAGCCAACGGTCACGCTCGTCCTTGGTGGCGGGCATTCGATCGGGGTCCCGATTGCGACGGCAGCTGACTATTCATTTATCGCTGAGACGGCAACGATGACGATTCATCCCGTCCGCTTAACAGGACTTGTGATTGGTGTCCCACAAACATTTGAGTACCTCGATAAGATGCAAGACCGAGTGGTTAACTTTGTCACTGCTCACTCAGAGATTACGGAGGAGAAGTTCAAAGATCTGATGCTCTCTAAAGGCAATTTAACGAGGGATATTGGGACGAATGTGATTGGCACAGACGCTGTAGAATATGGATTGATTAATGAGGTTGGCGGGGTCGGCCAAGCGATTATGAAGCTTAACCAGCTCATAGAGGAGAGTAAGAATCAGACTCAAGGAGAGGTCATCCAATGATTCTTTACACCTTGATGCCGACCGAGCAAATTTTCCCTGAAGAAGAAAACGTATTTGAATCGCAAAAAGTGATGGATTGTGAAGGGGGTCAGCTTGTGGTCGAACAAGTGAATGGAGGAGACTTTCGTGTTGTTCGTCTTATCAGCAGCGATCCAAACCAATTCTTGAATCCTTCCTATGCGCCAGGGACCATTATACAAGCAAAGCCAACACTTTTGTAAAATCAGGTTTTTGATGCCCTTGATCTGTGATATACTTTTAAGTAACTGCCTGAATCAATCAGCCATGTCGCTGCTTGCTTCAGGTCCTTATTAAAAGATCGCATGTTTTTATCTAGAGGGTGAAAGAATGGCAAAACGTAAGAAAAGAAGAAAGGGTCAATGGAAAGCGCAGCTCACTTTTGAACTCATCGGGCTGGGTTTACTCGTTATTGCTGTTGTCACACTCGCAAGGCTCGGAAGTGTCGGGGAAACCTTTGTCCGGCTATTCCGTTTTTTTCTTGGGGAATGGTTTGTTTTTCTTGCTTTTGGCTTGTTTGTAGCAGCCGTTTACATCATGCTTAAGCGAAAACAGCCTCCGCTTTGGTCGAGACGGATGTCTGGCGTTTATACATTCGTTTTGTCCATTGCTATTATGGCACATGCCAATTTATTTCAAGAGATAGGTGGAGAGGAAGGGTTCAGCGATCAGTCCGTGCTTAGAAATACGTGGACGCTCTTCTGGTCAGAAATGACCGGGAGCGAAACGGGCGATCTTGGCGGCGGTATGGTCGGAGCACTTGGCTATGCAGTGAGCCATTTTTTGTTTGCCACGGTCGGTACATATTTTTTCTGCTTTGTTCTCATGATTATCGGGGGAATTCTCATCACCGGGCGTTCGCTTTCTGATTTGCTTGGAAAGCTTTTCAGACAAACATACTTGCTCCTCGCCGATACGCTCGCTGGTCTTGGGGTTGAGTTCAAGAGTTGGCGCTCCTCGGCACGTGAGAAAATGAAGGAAGAACGAGAAGCGAGAGAAGAGCGAAAACGTAAAAAAGAGGAAAAGCAAGATACGCCAGAGCTAGAAAAACCCCCTGCTGAGGCTGAGGACAAGCATCTTGAGCCAGAAATTGTCGATTTTACACAGAATATCTCAGCCCCAACTAAGGAGGAGCCGGTTCCTCCTAAGACAGTGGAAAAACAAGAAGACGGGAATGAGCAACAAGCATTGAACACTTCGTCTAGTGACGCGCTTTCAGAAGGTTTAGTGACTGCACAAGAAACGGTCGAGTCCTATACACTGCCGAACATGGAGTTATTGATGTCTCCGGACAAGCCTGATCAAAAGCAGGAAAAGCAGCAGCTGACTTCCAACGCGAGAAAGCTTGAAAAAACGCTTGAAAGTTTTGGTGTGAAAGTTCGCGTAACGAAAGTTCATTTAGGGCCAGCAGTAACGAAGTATGAGGTGAATCCGAACGTTGGCGTCAAGGTAAGCAAAATTGTTAATTTGGCTGATGACTTAGCGCTTGCACTTGCGGCCAAGGACATTCGAATTGAGGCGCCGATCCCCGGGAAATCCGCTGTGGGCATTGAAGTGCCGAATCAAGAAGTAGCCATTGTGTCACTGAGAGAGGTCTTGGAAGCATCAACAACAAGGGGAGAAGAAGTGCTTGCGGTTAGTCTCGGCCGCGATATTTCCGGTGAACCAGTGCTTGCACCGCTTAATAAAATGCCCCACCTCCTCGTAGCCGGAGCAACGGGAAGTGGGAAAAGTGTCTGTATCAACGGAATTATAACAAGCATCTTAATGAAAGCGAAGCCTCATGAAGTTAAGCTGATGATGATTGACCCAAAAATGGTTGAACTGAATGTCTACAATGGTGTGCCTCACTTGTTGACCCCCGTTGTTACAGAACCTAAAAAGGCTTCTCAGGCGTTGAAAAAAGTAGTTGCTGAAATGGAACGGCGCTACGATTTATTTTCGCACACGGGTACGCGTAACATCGAAGGGTACAATGAGTTGATTAAGCGCCGAAACGAGGAGGAAGAAGAAAAGCAACCGACCCTGCCTTACATTGTTGTTATCGTGGATGAGCTTGCGGACTTGATGATGGTCGCTTCTGGAGACGTTGAAGATTCGATTGCTCGTCTCGCCCAAATGGCGCGTGCCGCGGGGATTCATATGATTATTGCAACTCAGCGTCCGTCCGTAGACGTGATCACGGGGGTCATTAAGGCCAATATTCCGTCGCGGATTGCGTTCGGGGTGTCTTCGCAGACGGATTCCAGAACCATTCTTGATTCTGGAGGAGCAGAGAAACTTCTCGGCCGCGGGGACATGCTCTACTTGCCGATGGGGGCTACAAAGCCAACGCGTGTGCAAGGAGCCTTTCTGTCTGACAATGAGGTCGAACGAGTGGTTCAGTTCGTCGTCTCTCAGCAAAAGGCTCAATACGCCGAAGAGATGACGCCTACGGCTGAGCAAACCTCGCATGAAAAGGCGGCTGATGAGCTTTATCAGGAGGCGGTGGATCTCGTTGTTGATATGGGAACTGCTTCGGTCTCGATGATCCAACGTCGTTTTCGAGTGGGCTACACCCGAGCAGCACGATTGATTGACGAAATGGAAGTAAGAGGGATTGTCGGACCTTATGAAGGAAGTAAGCCCCGCGAGGTGTTAGTGACGAAGAACGTTGAAGAAGAAGCATCTTCCTCCTAGGTCCGAGATGCGAGCGCCCTTCCTGTTTGCCTGCTAGCGTGAGAGTAACTCGGGAAAGGACGGGTTTACCCGGCGTCCCACAAAAAGAGAGAAAAAGAATGAAAGAGACTAAGAAGGGATGGAGACTGTGATAAAGGCTGATCATCGACCGCTCTATTTGCAAGTCATCGACAAACTCAAAGCGGATATTGAGTCGTTTGAGGAAGGTCAGAAGCTGCCATCAGAATTTGAGCTGTCCAAGCAGCTTGGTGTAAGCAGAGCGACATTGAGGGAGGCACTCCGTTTGCTTGAAGAAGACGGACTGGTAGTCCGGCGTCACGGTGTCGGAACGTTTGTTCACTCAAAGCCGCTCTTTTCTGCGGGCATTGAGGAACTGCATAGCGTGACGGACATGATCGCGAACGCTCATATGAAACCAGGGACGATTTTTCTTTCTTCCTCTTTGCATGAGGCGAGCGAAGAGGATCGGTCCCGATTTAACCGGCCGTACATGGACGCTGTCATGAACATCGAGCGTGTGCGCACGGCGGATGGCATGCCCGTTGTCTACTGTATGGATATTATCCCAAAAGAACTCCTTGGCAATCATTCTATTCATGAAACCAAATCGATTTTTCGCTTTTTACAGGAAGCGGGCAAATGGATCGACTATGCGATCACGTATATCGAACCAATCGGCTACCATGAGCATATTTCAGAGTTGTTAGAGTGCAATGCAGAAACCTCCTTGCTGCTTTTAAAACAAACGCACTACGATGTTAACGATGAACCCGTTCTTTACTCACTGAACTATTTTCGTGCAGATAAATTTAAGTTTCACGTTGTTAGACGAAGAGATATGTAGCAAAAATGCCGTCCAAAAAAGGGCGGTTTTTTAGCGAAGTAAGCATGAGGACTGCCTCAAAATGGTACAATAAACAAATCATGACGAAGGATGTGGGCAAATGGCTGAAATGAAAGCGAAGACAATGGAGCTAAACGGTGTGAATGTGCATATGTGGAAGACCGATAAGTTTAAGACCATTACGTGCTTGCTGATGGCAAAGGCGCCACTGAGCGAAGAGACGGTAACAGAGCGAGCGCTGCTTCCGCATATTTTGCAAGGAGGGACAAAAGCCTATCCGAACCGAAAGGCGCTGCGTCAGAAGCTTGATGACATGTATGGAGCGCTGCTGACGGCGGATGTACAAAAAAAAGGAGAACAGCACGTCCTTACGTTCCGCGTCGATGTTCCTGCCGAACGGTTTTTAAAGGATCGAACGCCATTGTTTAAAGAGGGGTTAGCACTTCTACATAACGTCGTCACGTCTCCAAAGCTTGAAGGAGAGGCATTTGTGAGAGCCATTGTCGATCAGGAGAAGCGCTCGCACGGTCAGCGAATTCAGTCCGTCTATGATGATAAAATGCGCTATGCGAATGTACGCATTACCGAAGAAATGTTCAAAGAGGAAGCGTATCGCCTTCCAGCGTATGGGAAGAAAGAGGACCTTGACACGATGAACGGGGGCACGCTATACCGAACCTACAAAGACATGCTCGAGCATGATCGTTTTGACTTGTACATTATCGGTTCGTTTGAAGAAGAGCAGGCGCAAGCTTATATCGAAGAACTTTTTACCGAGTCGCGTAAGCCCCGTCATGACGAACCGGCAGTGGCAAAAAGTCCGTCAGTGAACGAGGTGCGTTTCGTTCAAGATGTGCAGGAGGTAAAGCAGGGCAAGCTGCATATGGGCTTTCGCACCCATACAGCGTTTAATGATGCGGATTATGAAGCGCTGCAAGTCGCCAACGGGATTTTTGGCGGGTTCCCTTCTTCAAAACTGTTTATGAACGTACGGGAAAAAGAGAGCCTTGCCTATTATGCAGCGTCACGCCTCGAAAGCCATAAGGGCATTATGATGGTCATGTCAGGCATCGAATTTGAAAAATACGACCGCGCTGTAGAAATTATTAAAGAGCAGGTTAAAGCGGTGCAGACGGGAGACTTTACCGAGGAGCAGCTTGAGCAAACCAAAGCGATGCTGACCAATCAACTGCTAGAATCCGTGGACACACCCCGCGGGTTTGCCGAGCTTTCCTACCACGAAATTGTCGCGGACCGTCTACACAGCATCGGAGATCGAATAGAAAGCATACAGGCGGTCACAAAAGACGATGTGATCCGTGCAGCAAACAATTGGGAGCTTGACACGATTTATTTCTTAACAGGGGAAGGGGAAGAGGCATGAAACCATTACACTTTGAGCAGCTGGAAGAGACGCTTTATTACGAGCAGATGGATAACGGGCTTGACGTTTATATTTTACCGAAGAAAGGATTCCATAAGACATTCGCCACGTTTACAACAAAATTCGGCTCGGTCGATAATCATTTTGTACCGTTGAAAGAAAGTGAGGCTGTCCAAATTCCTGATGGCGTGGCTCATTTTCTTGAACACAAGATGTTTGAAAGTGAAGAGGGTGATGTGTTTCATACATTTGGCAAGCAAGGAGCGTCGGCCAATGCGTTTACAAGCTTCACCCGGACCGCCTACTTGTTTTCTGCGACCACCAATGTTGATCAAAATGTAGAAACGCTGCTTGATTTTGTGCAGCACCCGTATTTTACGGATGAGACAGTAGAAAAAGAAAAAGGAATCATCAGTCAAGAGATCACAATGTACGATGATAACCCTGACTGGCGCGCCTACTTTGGGACGATTGACAATATGTATAACGAGCACCCGGTAAAAGTCGATATTGCGGGCACGATCCCATCCATTACCGAAATTACAAAAGAAGACCTATACACGTGTTATGAAACGTTCTACCATCCAAACAACATGCTTCTCTTTATCGTTGGAGCGGTTGATCAAGAAGCGGTGATGAAGCTCGTGCGTGACAATCAAGCGGCCAAAACATTTGCAGAGCCGGAAACGATTGATCGTCGCGTGGAAGCAGAGGGAAGTGGTGTTGCCACGAAGCGTAAAGTCCTTCAAATGCCCGTACAAACACCGAAATGCTTTGTTGGCTTTAAGGAAAAAGACCCCACACGGCAGGGGGATGAGCTTCTTAGGCATGAGCTGTCTGTGAACGTTCTTTTGGAGTTGATGTTCGGACAGAGCTCAAAAGCCTATGAAGAGCTTTACGAAGCCGGTTATATTGATGACTCGTTTTCCTTTGATTACTCCGCAGAAGAAGGATTTGGTTTTAGCGTAATCGGTGGCGACTGCAATCACCCAGATGAATTGGCAAAGGCCATAGGCAAGACCATTGAAACGTTTAAGAGCCAGAAGCTGTCTGAGAAAGACACGGAGCGGGTCGTGAAGAAGAAAATCGGTAGTTTCCTGCGGTCACTTAATTCTCCTGAATTCATCGCCAACGAATTCACACGCTACCGCTTTAACGGCATGAATTTGTTTGATGTTGTGCCTGTGCTTGAAACGCTGAAGGCGGGGGATTTAGAGGATGTGTTAGGGACTCATTTCACTGATGATCACAAAACCATCTGCCTTGTAAAGGACAAAAGCTAAGTGCATGTCCTAGTTACAGGAGCTTCAGGCAGCATCGGCGTGGCGATTGTTGAAAAATTGGCAGGGGCAGCGACCAAGCTTTCTCTGCATTATGGGAAAAATGAAGCAAAGGCGAGGAGTCTGGGGGTCTCGTGTGAGGAAGCGGGTAGTCAGGTGACGCTCATCCAGGCGGACTTAACAACGTTTGCCGGGGCGGATAAGTTGCTGGAGGGCTTAACAACACCGGTGGATGTGATCATTCACAACGCGGGTGTTCAAGCGGTGCATTTGCTTCAGGACGTCTCCGATGAACAGCTACAACGGCTGATGACGATCCATCTTCTCAACCCCATTCGCATCACTCGTTCCTTGCTGCCAGAGATGATTTACAAAAAAGCGGGTTCGATCGTGTTCGTCTCCTCGATATGGGGGCTGGCGGGCGCCTCGTGTGAGAGCATCTATGCCTCGGCAAAGGGCGGCGTCAATGCGTTTATGAAAAGTGTGGCGAAGGAGTGCGCGCCGAGTGGCATCCGTGCCAATGCTGTAGCCCCTGGTGCGATTGCTGGTGCGATGATGGAGACATACGACACCGCTGAGATACAGGAGATGGCCGACGACATTCCGGCAGGTCGTCTTGGCGTGCCAGGCGAAGTGGCCGAAGCGGTTTACTTTCTCGCCAGTGCGCAAGCGTCCTACGTCAATGGTCAAGTACTGTCCGTCAACGGGGCTTGGCACTGCTAAAAAAGATGCATAAAAGGAAGAGTGCGGCACATACTAAGCCTGAATCTTTTTTAAACTACGAGGAGGGATTCAGATGTCAGTACTCGACAATTGGGATCATTGGAAAGAATTTTTAGGAGATCGTCTTGATCAAGCGAAGAACGAAGGCATGAACGATGGTCTTGTATCCGACGTGGCTTATCAAGTTGGGGAATACTTAGCTGAACAAGTCGAGCCTAAGAACGAGCAAGAAAGAGTGTTGGCTGAATTGTGGCGCGTGGCTGATGAAAAAGAGCAGCATGCCATTGCTACGATGATGGTTAAGCTTGTCGATCACAAGTAAGTGCAACGAACGCCGCAAAGACCTTTGCGGCGTTTTTTGCATGAGTAAATGAAATCTTAGATAATTTTATTCTTCTTCGCACATAAAAATCCTTTCATTTAAGGATGAAATCCATTATCATAAAACCATATAGATTAGCTGATTTTGTCATTTTTATTTGGAGAAAGGGCGTGGCACGGTGAAAGAGTGGTATTTTGAGTATCAGCTTCATGAGAACCGGCCGGGGATTCTTGGGGACATTTCTTCGCTTCTTGGGATGCTGTCCATTAATATTGTAACGATAAACGGCATTGATGATACAAGGCGTGGGATGTTGCTTCGTAGTGAGCATGATGATAACGTGAAACGATTTAAAGCGATTTTACATACAATCGGGAATGTCACCGTCACTAAATTCAGAGAACCGCGGGTCCGTGACCGACTGGCGATCCGTCATGGACGTTACATCGAGCGAAACGCGACAGAGCGAAAGACGTTCCGGTTCATTCGCAGAGAACTGGGTTTGCTTGTTGATTTTATGGCGGAAATGATGAAAAGAGACGAGCATTACCTCATTGGGATTCGCGGGATGCCAAGAGTTGGAAAGACAGAGTCGGTAGTTGCGGCGAGCGTCTGTGCCAACAAACGCTGGTCCTTTATCTCGTCTACGCTTCTCAGACAAACGGTTCGCAGTCAGCTGGCAGACGATGAAATGGATGGCGACAATATTTTTATCATCGACGGGATCGTCTCGACGATGCGTGCCACGGAAAAGCACCGTACGCTTGTGCATGATATCATGCGTGTCCCTGCTGTTAAAGTCGTGGAGCATCCAGACATCTTTGTGCGCGAAACCGAGTATGAAATTGAAGATTTCGACTGCATTATTGAACTGCGCAATGACGATGGTGAGGAAATTACGTATGACGTTGTAGAGCCGGGCTTCTCCTCGTTTGATATTAGCTAAAGTTGTAGGTAGGTGGTACCGTGTCAGAATTAGGAAATCATTTAAAAGAAGTGCGTGAAGAGAAGCAAATTTCCCTTGATGACTTGCAGCGCACGACGAAGATTCAAAAGCGTTACTTGCTGGCGATTGAAGAAGGACGCTTTGATGCGCTTCCGGGTTTGTTCTATGCTCGCGCCTTTGTGAAAACTTACGCGGAGGCAGTTGGCATTAATGCGGATGAGTTGATGGAGACATACAAAAGCGAGCTTCCGAATCCGCAAAAGGAAATCGTCGATCTCCCTTCCCGATCGGAGCGAACAAAACCGATTTCGACGGGCCCCGGGAATCAGCAGCGAAAAAAAGCAAGAACCTCTCTTGTGGTCCCGCTTGTCATCATTGCGGCAGTTATTGCCGTTGTGGCCTTGATATGGGCGTTGAATGTGCGTGGGGATAATGGCGATACAGACGCTGGAACCGCTCCAGAGGAACAGCCAGAAAACGATTATAATTCTGCAGGCGACTCTGACATCGAGGGCGATGAAAACGGGGAACCAGAAGAAAATGCGGATGTCAATGAAGAAGGAAACAGTGAGGACGAAGGCAGCGAAGAGGAGGAAGGCACTGAGGAGGAAGAAGAAGAGGAAGAGCCTGCTGGGCCGGAAGTGACACTTGAGGGGACAGAAGGAGACACGACGACCTACATTCTCACCGGCGTGGATGAAATTGAGGCAGAGTTTTCCGTTTCCGGTTCAGAGTCCTATATAGGGGTGCGAGAGGAAGCTACTGGAGGCGATTTTGACTCTTCCACTCCGTCCAACGGTGAGACGTATGAGCCTGCCCTTGACGGTTTAAATGAGGCCATCTTTAATATCGGATATTTAGAAAGTGTTTCGCTTGTGTTGAACGGCGAAGAAGTTGATTTGCCAGAGTATGATGGCAATCGTCAGTTTATTGTCGTGCAGCTTGAAGAAGAGGAAGAATAGCAATCGTTGAAAAACCGTTCCTGGTGTAAGTGGAACGGTTCTTTCAGTGTCTAGTGCTGGCGGATAGAAGCTCGGAATTTTTCAGTCCTACCCGGAAATTTAATACCGGGCTTGCGCGTAGCAGGCCTTCCGAAATCCAAGCTTCTGTTCAACCCGCCTCCGCTTTTCTATAAAGAAACTTCCTACGTGAGCGCTTCGTTTTTTCACCTGTGAAGTGGTTGTGTTACAATGTGTATGGAGAGCATAGACAACACAGACGCTTTGGAAGGAAAGAAGGGGTCAATAACGGTGAATGTACCTAACAAAATAACACTTGCACGTATAGCACTTATCCCCGTGTTTATGTTTTTCCTGCTTGTGGACGTGCCGATGGGGAACTTGAATTTAGGTGGCGTTGATTTACCTGTTTCCGTTTTCGTTGCGGCGATTATTTTTATCGTTGCGGCTGCAACCGATTGGCTTGACGGCTACTATGCCCGAAAACTGCAGTTGGTTACAAGTTTTGGCAAATTCTTAGATCCACTTGCTGATAAATTGCTTGTCACCGCGGCGTTGGTAGGACTTGTGCAAATTAGTCCAGAGCTTGTTCCTGCCTGGATCGTGATTATCATTCTTAGCCGTGAGTTTGCGGTCACTGGGATTCGTCTCGTCGCTGCAGGGGACGGCGATGTGATTGCAGCAAGCCAACTTGGAAAATGGAAAACGGTTAGTCAAATGGTGGCGATTATTGCCTGCCTGCTACATAATTTTCCTTTTCAAGCGATTGGCCTACCATTTGCCAGCATTGCGCTATGGGTGGCGGTGGTCCTAACGATTTGGTCTGGCATCGATTATTTTACAAAGAACAAGCATGTATTGATGAAATCAAAATAAAGGGAGGACTTCTCGTTGAACGCAGAAATCATCGCCGTGGGCTCAGAGCTTTTGCTCGGTCAAATTGCCAACACGAACGGGCAGTTTATTTCCAAGCAGCTAGCCGAAATTGGTGTCGACGTTTATGTTCATACCGTGGTAGGCGATAATGAAGGCCGCTTAAACGAGGCGATCGAGGCAGCGAGTGCCCGTAGCGACCTTGTTATCCTGACGGGCGGATTAGGGCCAACGAAAGACGACTTAACCAAAGAGACTGTTGCTTCGTTGTGTGGGAAAAAGTTGGTCTACGACGAGGAAGCGATGGGTCACATTGAAGCTTTTTTCGCTCGTCATAATCGGAAGATGACGCCGAATAATCGCAAGCAGGCGCTGGTGATTGAAGATTCGATGGTGCTTGCCAATCGCCACGGAATGGCTCCTGGGATGCTTACTGCTTTAAAGAATGGGGCGCGCATTGCGCTATTGCCGGGACCGCCGAATGAAATGAAGCCCATGTTTGAACTTGAACTTAAGCCGCTTCTTATCGGGGGCGAGGAGGGACGCGCAGCGATTACTTCTCGCGTGCTTCGCTATTTTGGCATCGGGGAGTCTCAATTAGAAACAGATCTTGAAGACCTAATTGACGCTCAGACAAACCCGACGATTGCACCTCTTGCAGGGGGAGGAGAAGTGAAGCTTCGTTTGACGGTCAAACACGAGGACCCAAAGGAAGCGCTGCGCCTGCTTGATGAAACCGAGGCTGCGATTAACGCACGTGTCGGTGATTATATGTATGGTTACGGGGAAACGTCCCTCGTGGCAGAGCTAACGAACCGTTTGGTGGCACTTGGGTTAACCGTTGCTAGCGCGGAGAGTCTGACAGGCGGCCTGTTCTCAAGCGAACTTGCTGCAGCGCCGGGGGCTTCACAATTCTTAGTCGGGAGCGTCATTGCCTACCAGGAAAGAGTAAAAAGAGAGATGCTTGGTGTGAGTGAGGAAACGATTGAATCAAACGGCGTTGTGAGCGCAGCGTGTGCGGTTGCGATGGCCCGTGGAGTGAAGGAAACAATGAAAAGCGATATCGCTATTTCCTTTACAGGAGTTGCCGGACCCGATGAGCAGGAGGGGAGGAAGCCTGGCACGGTGTATATTGGCATCCAGTTTGCGGATCGTAAAGCGACTTATGAGCTCGCCCTTTCTGGTACGCGTAACGCCATACGCAAGCGCGCCGTAATGTATGGATGTTTTTATTTGCTTAATGAATTGAAAAAGGAGTAATGGAACCAGATGACATATTTTGTAGACTTCAAGATTTCGGATCAAGTAAAACGCGCTGTTGCGGATATGGGGTTTGAAGAACCTTCTCCGATTCAGGAAAAAGCAATTCCGGCGATTTTAGAAGGAGGCGATGTGATTGGCCAGGCCCAGACGGGTACGGGGAAAACGGCTGCGTTCGGCATCCCGATCGTCGATAAAGTAACCGAGGAGCGCCGCGTGCAAGCGTTGATCATTACGCCCACTCGCGAGCTCGCGATTCAAGTGTCTGGTGAGTTGCAAAAGCTCTCTGCGCATAAGCGAGTGCGAACGCTTCCTATTTACGGCGGGCAATCTATTGGTTATCAAATCAAGGCACTAAAACAAGGCGCTCAAGTGGTAATTGGCACGCCAGGACGGATGCTTGATCACTTGCGTCGAGGGACGCTTCAGCTCGATCAGGTGCACACGGTAGTGCTCGATGAAGCAGACGAAATGCTTGATATGGGCTTTGTCGATGACATTGAATCGATCTTAAAGAAAGTGAACGAGACCAGACAAACACTGCTTTTTTCAGCGACGATGCCTCCAGCGATTCGTAAGCTTTCTCGCAAATACATGCAAAACCCGGCCACTGTGACGATTAATAAAGGCGAAGTTACCGCTCCGTTGATTGAGCAAATGTATTACAAAGTGCTTGAGCGCAACAAAGTGGATTCTCTTTGCCGCATTATTGATAGCGATGAGGTCGAGCTTGGGATTCTGTTTTGTCGAACGAAAAAAGGCGTGGCCGAACTAACCGAAGCTTTGCAAGCGCGCGGGTATTTAGCGGACGGGCTACACGGGGATCTGACTCAATCTCAGCGTGATGTGGTCATGAAAAAATTTCGTGATTCTGCAATTGGGTTTTTGATTGCGACAGATGTCGCCGCACGAGGGATTGATGTAGAAAATGTCAGCCACGTGATTAACTATGATATTCCGCAAGATCCAGAAAGTTATGTGCACAGAATTGGACGTACGGGCCGTGCAGGACGCAAAGGAATTGCGTTAACGCTTGTAACGCCGCGTGAAATGAAGCATTTACGTGCCATTGAAAAGGAAATCAAAATGTCGATTCCCTCTCAACAAGTTCCTTCGATCGAAGAAGTGGTGGAGAAGCAGCGAAGCTCCTGGAAAAAGCTCGTGGCTGATACGATTGAGAATGGCGGCGACGACATGGAACTTTTTACACCGCTTGTTGATGATATCTTAGCGGAGCAAGACTCCAAACGAGTGATCGCCGCACTGCTCAAGCTGAATTTCTCAACGGAGTCGAAAACCGAAGAAGCCGGGTACAGCTTTGGCGAAACGGGCGGAGCGAAAGGCATGGTGCGGTTCTTTATCAATGTTGGCCGCAACGTGAATTTAACACCGAAAATTCTTGGCGATGAAATCAGCCGTTTAGTCGGTATTCCGGTGAAAACGATCGGACGTATTGATATATTCGACAACTTTTCATTTGTTGATGTGCCAGAGGAAGCGGCACCATTTGTGTACGAAGGCTTACGTTATTCACGAATTAACGGAGCACGTGTTAATTTGGAACCTGCAAAACCTCGACCGAAACGCGACCGTCGCACGCCAGCACGTCGTTCATAACTTTGAACCGGGAGAGCTTCTGGCCTCCCGGATTTCCAGCTGCGGCGGGTAAAAGCCTAAGATTTTAAGTCCTACACCGAAATGCAAGTGTAGGATTTTCTGGGCGGTCTTTCCAACGCACAAGACGTGCGAGTGTCGTCTATGCCACAAGTCGTAGCGCTTTGGGCGACCAAAATTTTTCCTTTCTGTTCGGCCCGCCTCCGCCTTTCGTACCTTCCAATTTCCTTTCTGAAAACAAGCGAATAAATGTTCGGGAAACCTATTGGCAAAACCCAAAAAATCCGTTATGATAGATACATGTTCGCTAAACCTATGAAACATGCAACCGTCTAATAGATCCACGTGGTGATAAAATAGCGATTGATAAGGAGAGATTTGATGAGCAATGAGCGAAAACAGGCGCTAGATGTAGCGCTACGTCAAATTGAGAAGCAGTTTGGAAAAGGATCGATCATGAAGCTAGGGGAACAAGCGGAAAATCGTGTCTCCACGATTTCAAGTGGAGCCCTTGCGGTGGACATTGCTCTTGGTGTTGGTGGGTACCCAAGAGGTCGTGTAATCGAAGTCTACGGGCCGGAATCGTCCGGGAAGACGACGGTCTCTCTGCACGCCATCGCTGAAGTACAGCGAAACGGTGGGCAGGCCGCATTTATTGATGCAGAGCACGCACTTGATCCTGTGTACGCGCAGAAGCTTGGTGTTGATATTGATGAGCTGCTTCTTTCACAGCCGGACACAGGGGAGCAGGCTCTGGAAATTGCGGAAGCACTTGTCCGCAGCGGGGCGGTGGATATCGTTGTTGTTGATAGTGTCGCGGCTCTTGTGCCAAAGGCTGAGATTGAAGGGGAAATGGGCGACAGCCACGTTGGCTTGCAGGCTCGTCTCATGTCTCAGGCGCTTCGTAAGCTTTCCGGGGCGACAAACAAATCGAAGACGATTGCGATTTTCATCAACCAAATCCGTGAGAAAATCGGCGTGATGTTTGGAAATCCGGAAACCACACCTGGGGGGCGTGCCCTGAAGTTCTACTCGTCCGTTCGTTTAGAAGTTCGCCGAGCGGAGGCGTTGAAGCAAGGAAATGAAATTGTTGGCAATCGCACCAAGATTAAGATCGTGAAGAACAAAGTCGCGCCTCCATTCAAGCTCGCTGAAGTGGACATTATGTACGGGGAAGGAATTTCCCGCGAAGGGTCAATTCTTGACATTGCTGCGGATGTGGACATTGTGGAAAAAAGTGGAGCCTGGTATTCGTTTCAAGGAGAGCGGCTTGGGCAAGGACGGGAGAACTCGAAGCTATTCTTAAAAGAAAACCCGGAAATGACCGCTGAAATTGAGCGTCTCGTTCGTGATCACCACGGGTTAAACGGTGAAGGAAAAGTCGAAGGGGAAGAAGATGATAAAACGCTTGAAGATGTCCCACTCGACTTGAAATAAGCGAGCAAACAGCACAGGCTGTCCCGTTTGGGGCGGCCTTTTCTTTAACGAATAAGGAGTGGGAGCTATCAAAGCAGTAAATCCCAGCGCCTCGATCCCTGTTCTTGAAAGGGAGTGCCACACGCTCCATCCAGCACAGTCTTTCTAAGGAGAGGAAGACCGTAGCAACTTTTATACTGGACAACTCTCCTAGGTAAAGCGCATGATGGGAAGAGAATCTGGCGAGATCATGCTGAATTAAAAAACGCTAAGGATGAATGGAGGAGGTGGGCAATGAAGTTTCTGTATTTTACCGACACGCATATTCGTGGTACGGCTCCAAAAAACCGCTTGGATGCGTTCCCTGAAACGCTGAAGGGGAAAATTACAGAAGTGCTCCAGATTGCGAAACGTGAAGAAGTGGATGTGCTTCTCCACGGCGGAGATGTCTTTGACCGCCCTGATTTGTCACCAAGTGTCGTTGGCCAATTTGCGCAACTTTTTCGCGACGTAGACGCACCAATTTACACAATTTCAGGCAACCACGATACATTCGGGCATAACCCGGACACCGTCTCAAGGACGATGCTAGGACTTCTCGATGCTTTTGGCATCATGAAGTTGATTCATCCGGGAGAACCGGTTGTGATTGAGGGAGAAGGCGTGCGTGTTCAAATTTCTGGCCAGCCGTATCACTACGATTTGGACCAGCGTGACCCGAAGCTCGACTATTATCCGCTCAATGATACAAAGGCCGATGTCTTGATTCATCTTGCCCACAGTATGCTCGTTGAAAAAGCGTTACCGGAAGGGATTCCTCATACCCTCGTGGACCATATTTGGACCACCCCCGCTGATGTGATTCTTACCGGGCACTTTCACAGCGGCTTCGGCATTAAAGAGCGAGATGGCAAGTTTATCTGCAATCCAGGTGCAATCTCACGCATCAATAACCACTGGACCGAGATGGAACGCCTTCCGAAAGTGATTATAGGCACGATCACTCATAAAGACGGGATCTCTTTAAGAGAAGAAACACTGACCGTTGCTAAAAAAGGCAGTGAGGTGCTTGACCGTACTTATATTGAGAAAGCGGGACATCAAGAAGAGAAGCTTCATGAGTTTGTCCAGCAGGTTCGCGAACAATCGAGTTTTCAAACACTGCAAATGAGTGACATCATTCAAGAACTGGCGACGCTCTCGAATGTGGAAGAGAAAGTCAAGCAGGAAGCCTTACGAAGAATGACAGCGGTGGAAGAGCGCTGGGAAGGGGGCGAAGGTGAGTAATATACGGACGGTAAGGCTAGAGAACTTTCAATCGCATTTTGATACGACACTCACGCTTGATGACGGCTTGAATGTCCTTATTGGTCAATCGGATAGTGGCAAGACGGCGGTCTTACGCGGCGTTCGCTGGGTGCTGTTTAACCAGCCGCGAGGGACGGACTTTATCCGCGTGGGAGCAGATTTTGTTCGCGTCACCGTGACATTTGCCAGCGGTGTCGCGATTGTTAGAGAAAGGACAAGCTCGAAAAATCGCTATATCGTGAAAAAGCTTGACCAAGAGGACCTGGTTCTTGAAGGCTTCGGGATTCATGTGCCGGAAGAAGTCCTGGATGCTCATGGTATGCGAGGCTTTCGTATTGATGGAGACAATGAATGGCATTTGCAAGTAGCTCAACAGCTTGATGGCCCTTTTCTCCTTGAGCAAACAGCTTCCTTGCGTGCGAAAACGATTGGAAGGATGAGCGGCGCGCACTATCTTGATATGGCGATTCGGGATACGTCACGGGATTTGCTCAGTGTTCACCAGCGAATGAAACATAAAGAACAAGAAGCAAATGAAGTTTCAGAGGCATTAAAACCTTTTCGTCATCTGCATGAGGCGAAAAAAAAGATCGACCGAGGAGTGTCTGCCTTAGAAAAAGCAAGAGAAAAGCAAGCGAAACTCGATCGATTAAAGAGAGCAGCACAAAGATACCGTGCGCTGGAAGCTGAGAGAGCACAGACGCAAAACCAGCTCCAACTAATCGAGGGTCTTTCCATTTGGCAAGAACTCTATGAGAAGACAAGTCAGGACCTCCTTCATCACCAAAAGCTAAACCACGCCAAAAAGCAGCTAGCAAGCTATGAAAAGGACCTGCACACTTGTCAGAGCTGGATGGAAAAGACGAAAACCATTCATGAAGCAGGAGAGGGTTTTCATCATGTGAGTCGGATCTCAGAGCGTCTGAAGCGTTTAGCAAGGCTGCAACAAGAGGCAAACAGACAAGCGGAGATGGAGAAAAAAGTCGAACAAGCACTGTCGCAAACGAACTTTGTCACCGTTCTTTCAGGTGAGCAGTTGGCGAAGATTAAAGAACAACAACAACGAAAGCAGCAGCTTATGCAAGCAAAAGAGCGGTTTTTAGCGATCAAGCGTGAGCGTAAGCGCATAGAAACCGATGTGACGGTAGGTACACGTGCTGAGAAGGCAAAGGCGTATATGGAGAGCGCGATTCATTCTAAGGAACGGCTGCGTACACTTCAAGACATGGGACAGAAACTAGAAGAGATGCAAAAGCGGTTGCGTGAAGGAAAGGCCTTTGTTGAAAAGCAAGAGGAGCAAGAGGAGACGTTAAAAAATCAACAGGAAGAGCAGTTAAAGAAGATGAGCATCTGTCCAACATGTGGGCAAGCCATTCACGCCTAAGGCGAGGAGGAGAAAAATGAAACAAGTCGAGCAAGATCTTGAGAGAATGAAGCAGTCCCTTGATAAAGCACGGGATGTACGCTATCGAGCCGAGGCAAAGCTTGAAGAACTGGAAAATCAAAAAAAGCGATTGCTTGGCGAACTAGAAGAGCTGGGCGTCAAACCAGAGATGATTGATACAGAAATTGAGCAGCTTGAGTCCGAGATTGAGCGCTCGATGCAAGAGGCATGGTCGCTCATTCCGAAGGAGCTTCACGGTCATGAGCAGCAGTAGAGCCGAGGAGATGGCAGAGCTCGAAGTTGCTCTTCGTACTGCCCGCGACCAGTGGACACGCCTTGACGAAAAACGCAGATTGCTTAAGGAACGTTTTGACGCGGCCAATGCTGAGCTAGAAGCATACAGAGAAACAAGCGACACGTATGAAAAAGCGAGAGTGCTCTTGCAACAATCAGCAGAGTATGCAAGGCGTCAGGCTAAGCAGCAAATGGAGACACTGGTTACTAATGCGCTTCAGTATGTGTTCGGACCGCTGATTTCCTTTCAGATTGAGCTTGAAGAGCACGGGAGCAAGGCGGTTGCAGAAATGTACGTTGTTTCTGATTATGAGGGAACCCGCGTAAAAACAAAGCCTCAGGATGCACGGGGTGGAGGCGTTGTTGATATTGTCACACTTGCGCTCCGCGTTGCCTTAATGGAAACCGTTCAGCCTCGTGTTCAAGGCCCCCTTTTGCTTGATGAACCGGGGAAGCATGTCTCAGGCGAATATACCTATTACCTATATGAATTTCTTAAATCACTTTCGACAATGTTCGGTCGACAAATTCTCATGATTACACATAATACACATTTAACGGAATCGGGCGACAAAGCGTTTGCTGTCGACATTCGAGAAGGTGTAAGCGAACTCTTCGAACTTACTGACGCTTGACATCAATCCGGCCTCCCCGTACAATAAATAGATAGAGCGGTAATTTTACACGTTTTTATACCGCTACTTGTTTTTCCCAGTGAACAAATGAACTGTTTGAACGATTTATGATTTAACCCAACAATTGGATAGCAAGGGAGGTGAAACGATGGACTATCTTGTAAATCCCATTATCTTCATCTCTATTTTACTTGTTGTCTCTGCAATCAGTGCATTTGTTGGATATCTTGTTCGAAAATTCCTCGCTGAAGCGAAAGTGAAGAACGCAAGAACTGACGCGGTGCAAATTATTGAAGACGCAAAACGTGATGCTGAAGCTAGTAAGAAAGAAGCGGTTTTGGAAGCCAAGGACGAAGTCCACAAGCTTCGAAGTGAGGCAGAACGTGAAGTTCGAGAGCGAAGAAATGAGATTCAGAAACAAGAGCATCGTTTGGTCCAAAAAGAAGAGGTTCTCGACCGAAAAAGCGAAACTCTCGACAAAAAAGAAGAGTCGTTAGAGCAACGGGAGGAATCTCTCGCCAAAAAACAACGACAAGTTGAAGAGATGGAAAGTAAAATGGATGAACTTTTACTTGAGCAAAAGCATGAGCTAGAGCGAATTTCTGGCTTAACACGCGAAGAAGCGGGAACGGTGATTCGAGCGGAGGTTGAGCAGGAACTGGCACATGAGTCCGCGTTGTATGTGAAAGAACGCGTTGCCGAGGCAAAAGAAGAAGCGGATAAGCGCTCGAAAGAAATTTTAGCACTTGCAATACAGCGTTGTTCTGCGGATCACGTCGCAGAAACAACGGTTTCGGTTGTGACGTTGCCAAATGATGAAATGAAAGGGCGAATCATTGGACGAGAGGGACGAAATATTCGTGCCCTAGAGACGCTGACGGGAATTGACCTCATTATTGATGATACCCCAGAAGCTGTCATTCTTTCGGGATTTGATCCGATCCGGCGGGAAATCGCTCGTTCGGCTCTTGAAAAGCTCGTTCAAGACGGACGCATTCACCCAGCGCGAATTGAGGAAATGGTGGATAAATCTCGCCGTGAAGTGGATGAAGCGATTCGCGAATACGGAGAGCAGACAACCTTTGAGGTCGGTGTTCACGGCTTACATCCAGACTTAATCAAGATTCTCGGACGTTTGAAATTCCGTACAAGCTATGGGCAAAACGTGCTGAAGCATTCCATGGAAGTCGCTCATCTTACGGGTCTTATGGCAGCGGAACTCGGTGAAGATGTGAAGCTAGCCAAACGTGCAGGGCTCTTGCATGACATCGGCAAAGCTATTGACCACGAAGTAGAAGGAAGCCACGTTGAGATTGGTGTAGAGCTTGCGACGAAATACAAAGAACACTCGGTTGTATTGAACGCGATTGCCTCTCACCACGGGGATACAGAGGCAACGTCCATTATATCGACGCTCGTCGCTGCGGCGGATGCACTGTCGGCCGCCCGCCCGGGAGCGAGACGCGAGACACTGGAAACGTACATTCGCAGGTTAGAAAAGCTTGAGGAAATCTCCGAATCGTTTGATGGGGTTGAGAAAACCTTTGCCATTCAAGCAGGACGTGAGGTTCGCATCATGGTTCGGCCGGATGTTGTCGATGATACACTCGCGCATAAGCTAGCCCGTGATATTACAAAGAAAATCGAGTCAGAACTCGATTATCCAGGGCATATACGAGTCACCGTCATACGAGAAACACGAGCGGTCGAGTATGCAAAATAAAGTGGCGCAAGCCACTTTATTTTGTTTTGAGTAAATAGAAAGGTGGAGGCGGGTTGGTCAGAAGCGAGAATTTTGGAAGGCCTAACAAAAGAAATCCCGACCTTGGATTTCGTTGTTAGGGCTGAAAAATCTCGAGCTTTTACCCGTCGAAACTAGATCAAGAAAGGTGGAGGCGAGTTGGTCAGAAGCCTATAGCTACGGATGCATATTTTATAATAGAAAGAGGACTTCGTTTGAGATTACTTTTTATTGGAGATGTGGTGGGTGCGCCAGGTCGTCACATGATCGAGACGCACTTAAAGTCGCTGAAGCAGCGGTACAAACCTTCGCTTACAATTATTAACGGAGAGAATGCCGCTCATGGGAAAGGCATTACGAAAAAAATTTATAAAGGCTTTTTAGATGCAGGGGCGCAAATGGTGACACTTGGGAACCATGCCTGGGACAATCGAGACGTGTTCACGTTTATTGAGGAAGCCAAGTGGTTGGTTCGTCCCGCGAACTTCCCCGAAGGGACTCCTGGACACGGTTTCAATATTATGAAAGTGAATGAGTTAGAAATTGCAGTGGTAAATATTATCGGCCGCACCTTTATGTCGCAGGTGGATTGTCCCTTTCGCAAAATGGATCGAATCCTAGAAGTTGTGCAGAAACGGACACCATATATTTTTGTCGACTTTCATGCCGAAACAACGAGTGAGAAGCAGGCGATGGGCTGGTATTTGGACGGGCGTGTGACCGCCGTTGTTGGGACACATACACATGTGCAAACCGCCGATGAACGTATTCTCCCAAAAGGAACCGGCTATTTATCGGATGTCGGTATGACCGGCCCCTATGACGGGATCTTAGGGATGGAGCGAGAAGCTGTTTTGCATAAATTTCTCACAAGCCTTCCAGTCAGGTTTGAAGTAGCGAACGGACGGGAACAATTAAATGGAGTCGTCATTGATGTCGATCGTAAAACCGGCCGTGCCACAAGAATGGAGCGCATTCAGATATCGGATGAAACCCCATTCCTCGAAACGTAGGCTCCATCGCTCAACATTGCAGGAATATCCGTTACCGACTTGAAATACAATGGGATAAGGCGTTTGCCTAGTGGATGAGCCAAAAGTAGTGAGGCTCTCTTAATGAGTGTTTTAAACTCAAGAAGGGCTCTTCAGCTTTAATTCTAAGGTTTAGACGGCTTAACTCACTTCAGAGGAGGTATAGGAATGGAAGTATTAAAAGTTTCAGCAAAGTCTACACCAAATTCTGTCGCAGGAGCATTAGCAGGAGTGATACGAGAGCGCGGCGCAGCAGAAATTCAAGCCATTGGAGCAGGGGCGTTGAACCAGTCCATTAAAGCGGTTGCGATTGCGCGGGGGTTCGTTGCACCGAGTGGCATTGACCTTATCTGTATTCCTGCGTTTACCGATATTCAAATAGAGGGCGAAGAGCGCACGGCAATTAAGCTTATTATTGAACCCAGGTAATCAACGATACCATTAGACCCCCAAGCGTCAGTAGCAACGCTTGGGGGTCTTTGCTATGCCGTTAATAAAGGGAAAGACGGTTGTCAGTGTCTACACGGATCGCTCGAGATAAAGAAGAGACGGGCGTTTGACGGGAGAAGGTGCGGACAAAACGGAAATCTAGACGCGTGATTTGATTTTCCAAGTATGCGGAACGGTTCGAATAAGGCTTTCTTTTAAAGTTGAGTGTTTGAATGATTTGTTGACTGGAGGCAATGCCAATGCCATGGCCAAAGTACATATCATCATCTAGGATGATCGCATTTTCCCCTATCCAGGCAGGGTGGCGGCGGGCATCAACATCAGGGTTGTTAAAATAAACGCAGTCTCCAATGAGAAAATCATGGCCCTCATAGGTTTTTAAATGAAGATCAGAGTCGTGCTCCCACGAATATAGGTAGAGACCCTGAAAAAGTTGGTTAAAGGAAGCTGTATCAATGGAATCAAGAACGGCTTTGTAGAAGACAATGATGATGGCCGTTGCGCATTCAAACCCGTAAGCTCGGCCGTTTGAAAAAATATCATTAATCGCCATTGATGGAGAGACTCCGGGGTTAATATAGAACGCTCCGTTTGGTGCCCGTCTCCAAAAACGAGGGTTGCACCTGGATCTGGCAAAGGTTTCGAAACTAGCGCCGCTTCGAAGCAAAGCAACAGAAGCGCGCGTAACGTTGAGGCGAATGGATAGCTCATAGGTTAACTGCGCGTACGATTGATAGGAATAGAGCGTATTGGACCCGGCAATGTCATAGAGAATCTTCAGTTCTGCAGGGGAAAACTGTTCGTCAGAGATTTGCGAGACATTCAGCGGTTTTTGGTCAATTTCAATCATTTCTGCTCACCTACTTTCATTTTATCCTATGCTCAAACGTATGCCAATAAGCCGGAGAAAAACACCATTCTCTCGTTTCCTTGCCATTGTGTTCTTGCCGCGTGACAGATATAATATGATTGCAGCACTGGGTTAGGTTTGATGGAAGGGGTTTTAAAAAATGACAAAGGATAACCAAAACGAACGTCATCTGAATTCCGGAACGGACAAAAAATCCGCGCAAGGAACCAAGGACTATAGCAAGTATTTTGATTTCAGTGATGCACGTGTGATTTCTGAAGAAGAGGATAAACAAGTGATCAAGATAAAGGGTCGTGAAATTACGATTTACGATCAGCCAAACTATAAAGCGGGGCGAAAGCGTAAGCGTGAAGATGTGCAAGTCATTCGGCCGGACAATATGATTCCAGATGGACTTAAAGACCTGGGGAGAGGCAAAAAGTTTCTCATTCGCACCTATGGGTGCCAGATGAACGTCCACGATTCCGAGAATATGTCTGGGCTTTTGCTAGAAATGGGCTTTGAAGAGACAAGCATGACAGAAGAAGCTGATGTGATTCTTTTAAACACATGCGCCATTCGAGAGAATGCGGAGAATAAAGTATTCGGTGAAATCGGTCACTTAAAGCCGTTGAAGCTAGAAAAACCAGAGCTGATCATCGGCGTGTGTGGCTGCATGTCGCAGGAAGAGTCCGTCGTCAATCGCATTATGCAAAAACATCAGCACATCGACTTGATCTTTGGCACACACAACATTCACCGCTTGCCTCATCTTTTGCAAGACGCGATTTTTGGCAAAGAGATGGTGATTGAAGTATGGTCCAAGGAAGGCGACATCGTTGAGAACATGCCGCGGAAGCGTCAAAACAAAACACAGGCCTGGGTCAATATTATGTACGGCTGCGACAAATTTTGTACCTATTGTATTGTCCCGTATACACGCGGCAAAGAGCGGAGCCGTTTGCCAGAAGACATTATCGCTGAAGTGCGAGACCTTGCGCGTCTGGGCTACAAGGAAATTACTCTTCTTGGTCAAAACGTCAATGCGTACGGGAAAGATCTGCCGGGCGACTACGGTGGTTTAGGCGACTTAATGGATGCGATTCACAAAATCGACATCCCGCGTGTTCGCTTTACAACAAGCCACCCACGTGATTTTGACGATCACTTGATTGATGTTCTCGCCCAAGGCGGCAACTTGGTGGAGCATATTCATCTGCCAGTTCAGCACGGCAATAGCGACATCTTGAAATTGATGGGCCGTAAATACACGCGAGAGCAATACTTGGAGTTAGCCGGAAAAATTAAAAAAGCGATTCCGAACGCCTCGTTCACAACCGACTTAATTGTGGGCTTCCCGAACGAAACCGAGGAGCAATTTGAAGAGACGCTCTCACTTGTGGAAGACATTCAGTTTGACGCAGCGTACACGTACATTTATTCCCCTCGCGAAGGGACGCCGGCGGCTCGAATGGAAGACAATGTGCCGAAGGACGTGAAGAAAAAGCGACTCGCCCGTTTAAACGCACTTGTCAACGAAATTTCGAACCAGAGAAACCTCGACTACCAAGACAAAGTGGTCGAAGTTCTGGTAGAAGGCGAAAGCAAGAAGAATCGGGACGTACTTGCTGGACGTACGCGCACGAACCGGCTCGTGAATTTTGTGGGCCCGAAAGCAAGCATCGGGGAAATTGTCTACGTTTATATTAAGGAAGCGAAAACCTGGTCTCTAGACGGGGAGCTCGTGGAAGCGGAGGTACATTCGTTGTGAGTGAGCTTTATACAAAGCAGGACATACGCGCAAAAGCCAAGGAGCTAGCATCTATGCTAGCACAGACGGAAGAAGTCGATTTTTTCAAGCGTGCAGAAGAACAGATTAATGAACATTTGAGGGTGCAGGAAATCATCGCCGCGATTAAGCGAAACCAAAAAGAAGCTGTGAACTTAAAGCATTACGGCAAAACAGAGGCGCTCAAGCAAGTGGAAGCCAAAATTGACGAGCTACACGAGGAGATCGACGCGATCCCGCTCGTACAGGAATTTAAGCGGAGCCAAGTTGATGTCAACGAGCTCCTGCAAATGATTACAAATACGGTGTCCAAAACGGTCACCGATGAAATCATTCGCTCGATGGACGGCGACGTCATGAGAGGAACAACGAAAAAAAGCCCGTTTCAAAACAGCGGCGGGTGCTCGTAATAAGCGCAAAATAAGGTTCGTGAGAATTCAAGTTCTCACGAGCCTCTTTTTTATTTAGGTCAGCTCTTTCTCTAGTTCTAGTGCTAAGCGTACTTCTAGGCACCATTCCTATCAGTTGTTTTCAGATAGCGAGAAAGAAACAAAAGCCGTTGTTTGTAAGCATTCAGAAGGAAGTCCGATTTTTTGAAAGTCCAGCGGTCTAAAAGCAAAACGTCCTTCATACGCTGATAGAGAAATGTCTATGGTTTTAAAGAAATGTGTGGTGCACACTTGGAGACGAAGACGCATACGATGCACGAAGAACAACTAGGCGTTTGGCTATGCCCAGGGAAATAGTCAATTCGTGAAAATGGAGGTTAACAAGATGGCTGAAGCAAATCAAACGAATTACCGTGAAATCATTACGAAAGCTGTCTGCGGCAAAGGGCGCAAGTTTTCAGAAGCGACCCATCACATCCGACCGTCGGAGCCACCGTCGAGTATACTTGGATGCTGGATTATCAATCATACCTATGAGTCTAAAAAGCGTGGCGATACGGTGGAGGTCAGCGGGACGTATGACATTAACGTTTGGTTCTCGTTTGTTAATAACACCAAGACGGACGTTGCGACGCAAACCGTTTCCTATACGGACATTGTTCCCCTTACGATGAGAGATGAGCATGTCATTTCCAAGGACCTCGATGTTCTTGCCAGAGCGGTTCAACAGCCAAACACGCTTGAAGCAACCATTGCCGAAAACGGTCGGCATGTGGATGTGCAAGTAGAGCGGGAGTTTATTGTTGAATGTATTGGAGAAACCAAATTAGCTGTAGCCGTCAACCCAGACGGACTCATCGATGAGTATCCGGTTGATGAATTAGACGAAGAAGTTGACGATGAAGAGTACGAACAAATTGATCCTCACTTCATGCATGAGGAAATGGAGAATTAAAGAAAAGCACCGGTTGACGCGTGGCGTTGGTCGGTGTTTGTTTTGTTCACTTCCAAAGTTCGCGCTTCTGGACGACCCGCCTTCGCCTTCCCGTGATCTAGCTCCGGTGACTAGTGGCTCGAGGTTTCTTCACGATTTCAACGAAATCCAACTACGGGATTTCTTTTGAGATCGCTCCAGAACTTGTCGCCTCTGAGCAAGCCACTTCCGCCTTTCTATGCTATAATAACAAGATGAGATTTTGGAGGAGTTACGGGGGATCGTATGACACAGCAAACGCCGATGATGAAGCAATATCTGGAGATTAAGGCGCAGTATGAGGATGCGTTTTTGTTTTTTCGCCTTGGTGATTTTTACGAGATGTTCAACGACGATGCATTGAAAGCCGCACAGGAGCTAGAGATCACGTTGACAGGCAGAGGACAGGGCGAGGATCGAATTCCGATGTGCGGGGTCCCGCATCATTCCGCTGAGGCCTATATAACACGGCTGATCGAAAAAGGCTATAAAATCGCAATTTGTGAGCAGGTGGAGGACCCGCGAGAAGCGAAGGGCGTAGTGAGGCGAGAGGTGACGAAGCTTTTAACACCAGGCACACTGATGAACGGGAAGCTGCTTGCAGAAAAGGAAAACAACTACATTGCGGCCCTGCTTGACGGTGGCGCAGGTACATATGGCATTGCCCGGTGCGATTTATCAACCGGGGAGGGGGCGGTCACACTTATCGATGGTGACTTTGCCGATGCGTATCAAGAGCTTTTAACAACGAGGGCCAAAGAAGTGATTGTCTCGGATACCATGACGCCTGAACAGCTTGAGAAACTCGAGGCAGACACGCTGTTTGTGGTCTCCTATCAGGAGAGGGCCAAACTTGGGGAGCGTTATGTTTCCCTTGTGGAAGGATTGGCACAGGAAGTGCTGCAAGAAACGTACGGGCTGCTCCTTAACTACTTGCTTAAAACACAGAAGCAGTCGCTTCACCATTTGCAGCCAGTGCACTATTATTCGGCGGATTCTTTCCTTAAAATGGATCCGCACACCCGTCGCAATTTGGAGTTAACAGAGACGTTGCGAGAGAAGAAAAAGCAAGGTTCGCTACTTTCTGTGATTGATGAATCAGTCACAGCAATGGGTGGACGTCTGCTTAGGCAGTGGCTCGAACGTCCACTCGTCGATAGAGAGCAAATTGAAGTGCGACAACATGTGCTTTCTTCCTTTCTACATGCTTATTTCGAACGAGAGGCGCTTCGTGATTCTCTTAAAAACGTCTATGACATTGAGCGACTCGCGGCTAGAATCGCTTACGGGAGCGTCAATGCACGCGAACTTGTACAGCTGAAGCGATCGCTTGAATGTTTACCGGAAATTAAGCAGTCGCTGGAAGAGGTTGATCCTTCTCTGGCCGAGCGCTGGCTCGATCAGGAGCATCTCTTCCAAGAGCTTATTGATTTGCTTGAGGCGAGCCTCGTGGAGGACCCACCGATTTCCGTGACGGAAGGTGGGATGATTCGCCCCGGCTTCAGCGAAGAACTGGATACGTACCGAGATGCCAGCCGGAATGGAAAACAGTGGATTGCTGAACTCGAACAAAAAGAACGAGAAGAGACAGGCATCCGCACGTTAAAAGTTGGCTACAACCGTGTGTTTGGCTACTATATTGAAGTGACGAGGGCGAACACGCATCTGCTGGAAGAAGGGCGCTATCAGCGGAAGCAAACGCTCACCAATGCTGAGCGTTTCATCACTCCTGAATTAAAGGAAAAAGAGTCATTAATCCTTGAAGCGGATGAAAAAATGGTGGATCTTGAATACGCGCTCTTTGTCGATGTCCGCAAAGAAGTGGAAACGTATGTCGAGCAGTTGCAGGCACTTGCGGCATCCCTTAGTGAAATGGACGTTCTGGCAGGCTTCGCCGCAGTCAGTGAGCGACAGCACTATGTAAAACCTGAGATTACAGATGCACGTCAAGTTGTGATCCAAGGCGGTCGGCACCCAGTGGTGGAAACGGTCATCAAACGCGGAAGTTATGTTAACAATGATTTAAACATGGCTGAAGAGCGAGATATGCTCTTGATTACGGGGCCAAATATGGGTGGGAAAAGTACCTACATGCGCCAGCTGGCGTTAACGGTCGTCATGGCACAAATCGGCTGTTTCGTTCCGGCGGATGAGGCGACGCTGCCGATTTTTGATCAGATTTTCACGCGCATCGGCGCGGCCGATGATTTAGCGAGTGGGCAAAGTACGTTCATGGTTGAAATGCTTGAGACGAAATACGCTCTCACGAAAGCTACGCCGCATAGTTTGATCATTTTGGATGAAATCGGACGGGGAACGTCCACGTATGACGGAATGGCCCTCGCACAGGCCATCATCGAATACATTGATGCCTCCATCGGGGCAAAAACCCTGTTTTCAACGCACTATCATGAACTGACTGCACTGGCCGATTTGTTAGCTGGACTTCACAATGTTCATGTCTCCGCCGCTGAAGAAGAGGGTAGAGTGGTTTTCTTGCATAAAGTCATTGACGGGGCCGCTGACCGAAGCTATGGCGTCTATGTAGCCGAACTTGCCGGTCTTCCTCATGAAGTAACTGCTCGTGCTGAAGAATTGCTCGGAACGCTGGAGTCGACAAACAACGAGCTTGCGGCATCGCAGGAAGAGTCGGTACCTAGTGTGAGAGAGAAAAAGACGGAGCCAGATACGCAGCTAACGCTATTTCAGCTGGACGAACCCGAAAAAAAAGAACCCAAGCGAAGCAAAAGCGGAGAGCGGGTACTGCAAAAGCTGGAGGATGTCGATGTCATGCACACTTCTCCATTTCAGGCACTTGAACTGCTTTCTGCTTGGCAGAAAGACCTTCGAAAGAAGCGTTAAAGGAGTGTTCACTTATGGCGAAAATTCACAAGCTGGATGATGCGCTGTCCAACAAGATTGCAGCGGGGGAAGTTGTGGAGCGACCCGCTTCGATTGTGAAAGAGCTTGTTGAAAATGCCTTAGACGCTGGCAGCAGTACGATTCTCGTAGAAATGGAGGAAGGCGGGCTACGCTCGATCCGGGTTGTGGATAATGGCTCAGGCATTGAAACTGAAGATGTGGAGACGGCTTTTTTGCGGCACGCGACATCGAAAATTCGTCTCGACCGTGACCTGTTTAAAATAAAAACACTCGGCTTTCGCGGGGAAGCCCTTCCAAGTATCGCCTCTGTCTCCCGCGTGGAGTTTCAAACAAGTACGGGGGAAGGAGCTGGGGTCAAGCTCCTCTTGCAGGGAGGCGAACTACTGGAGCGAACGCCTGCCGAGGCGCGAAGAGGTACATCCATTACAGTGACGGATCTTTTTTACAATACGCCGGCGCGCCTAAAGTATTTAAAAACCGTACTGACCGAATCAGGGCATGTCAGTGACGTCATGAACCGGCAAGCACTCGCGCACCCGGACGTCGCCTTTCATTACGTCCATGACGGCAAGACGGTGCTAAAAACCTCTGGGAACGGAGACCTACGACAGGTAATTGCCGAGATTTACGGGCGTCAGGTGGCAAGCGCGATGCAAAAGGTGGAAGGGGAATCCCTTGATTATTCCGTAACGGGTTACGTAGCGAAGCCGGAGGTAACGCGGGCGAATCGTCAGTATATGTCCATTTTTATTAACGGACGCTACATTCGCAACTATATGCTTGCCAATGCGATTCAAAAAGGCTTCCACACGCTGTTGCCGATCGGGCGCTTTCCCATTGCTGTCCTGTTGATTGAGATGGACCCGGCCTTGATCGACGTGAACGTTCATCCAGCCAAGCTAGAGGTGCGCCTTAGTAAGGAGGATGCGCTTAGTGAGCTTGTCATATCAGCGATCAAAGAGACATTTGCCAAGATGACCCTTATTCCTGAAGCAGCGGCTCCTAAGCCAAAGACAACGCAGTCCGAGCAGATGAGCCTTTCGTTTGAGGAAAAGCCAGCCGTTCAAAAAAACGAGCGTCCCTCTCCAATGACACATGATCTAACAAGGGAGAGCCAGCCACCTCTGCAGTCTTCTGCGACCGAATCGCCTCCAAAAAAAGAGGTTCCTGCGCCAGAGGAGCCACAGGAACAAGCAGAGAACCAGGACGTAGGCGTTGAGTCGGTGTCTGAAGAGGAACTTGTCCACCTAGAACCCATAGCGACGGTTGACAAAGAAGACGAGAAGAAAGAGACTACCACGGTTCGTTCGGCAATGGTTCCTACGCTTTATCCGGTTGGCCAAATGCATGGCACTTACATTATTGCACAAAACGAAAACGGCATGTATTTGGTCGATCAGCATGCAGCACAGGAACGGATAAAGTATGAGTTTTATCGTGAGAAGGTGACGGAGGTAGAACCGCAGACACAGATGATGCTGGTTCCATTGACGATTGAGCTGACCGCAAGGGAATCAGCGATCATCATAGAACATCAAGCAAAACTCGAAGCGGTGGGGGTCTTCTTGGAACCGTTCGGAAAACATACTTACATGGTTCGCTCTCATCCGGTCTGGTTTCCCAAAGGGGAAGAGGAAGAAACGATTCGCGAGATGGTGGGACAGCTCATCACAACGAAGACTATTTCCCTTGCGCAGCTACGTGAGGCAGCGGCCATTCTAATGAGCTGCAAGGCCGCCATCAAAGCCAATCGTCACTTGCGTCATGATGAAGTTTTTTCATTGCTCGAAACGCTTAGGCATTGCGAGGAGCCGTTCACCTGCCCTCACGGAAGACCCGTCATTATCCATTTTTCAACATATGAGCTGGAGAAAATGTTTAAGCGCGTCATGTAAAAAGGAGGAGCTTCGTTGATCGTAACCACCGCCAGAAAACAGGCGCACAGGCTGGAGAGTGAAGCGAAAAAGGTCGCCGAACAGCTCCAAGCCACATTTTGCCCAAGAGGCAACCAATCGATTGCAGAATTAAAGCAGACCGCTGCTTCAGACGTATTCATCGTTGGCAAGGGAAGGCTGTCCCTCTATCCGAAAGAGGGAGCTCCCCCTTTTTTCTACCATCCGAATTCGGCGAACCTGCGGTATAAGCAGTGGCGACATAGCGGACGTGATCCGCTTATTGATGCTTCAGAGCTAAAAGCAGACGACCGTTTTCTGGACTGTACGCTTGGCATGGGCGCAGATGCGACGGTGGCCAAGCTTGCGGTCGGGGAAAAAGGGCTTGTCGTTGGCTGTGAGGCAGATCCTCGTATTGCCCTCATTACCGGGCAAGGTCTTCGCTCCTGGGCGGATGCCGATGCCCGGCTGCTTGAGGCGATGCCCGGTGTTCACGTCGTGCACTCAACGTACCTTGCCTATTTGAAAGACGCAGTCACAGATAGTTTTGACGTTGTCTACTTTGATCCAATGTTTGAAACGGCGCTTACGAATTCGTGTGGCATTCAGGGACTGCGCTCGTTTGCTTCTTTTGATGCTCTTTGTGAAGAGGCGGTCAACGAAGCACGCCGCGTCGCCTCTCGTTTCGTTGTTCTTAAAGATCACTATTTGAGTTCTCGGTTCGAGCACTTCGGATTCGATGTGCACAAAAGACAGCACGCCGCCTTTCACTACGGAGTGATCAAGACGAATACCCTGGAGGGATGAAATGAAGCGCGAACAGCTCATTGCCCTTGTTGGCCCAACGGCCGTAGGAAAAACAGAGATAGGGATCCGTCTAGCAAGAGAGCTTGACGGAGAGGTCGTTAGTGGGGATTCCATGCAGATTTATAAAGGGATGGACATTGGCACTGCTAAAGTCATGGCAGAGGAAATGAATGGGGTCCCTCATCATATGATTGACATAAAAGAGCCTGAGGAGCCATTTACAGTGGCCGATTTTCAACAGGCGGCAACGAGTGCGATTGCTCGCATTCATGAGCAAGGGAAACTTCCAATCTTGGTTGGCGGGACGGGGTTATACGTCCAAGCTGTGACTCATGAATTTGATTTTGCTGAATCGGAGTCGGATGAAACTTTTCGGGCTGAGATGGAGGCGTTTGTAAGCGAATATGGCGAGAAAGCTCTTCACCAGGAGCTGGCGCTAAGCGACCCGGCGGCAGGAGAAGCCATTCATGCGAATAATGTTCGCCGAGTCATCCGGGCACTTGAAGTCATGCACGTGAGCGGGAAGCGTTTTTCTGAACAGGAATCGACTCAGCCCTTGCCACGCTATGATGTAACGATGATTGGACTGACGATGGAGCGAGGTCGTCTGTATGAGCGAATTAATAGACGTGTAGACTTGATGATGGAGGCAGGACTGGAAAAAGAGGTGCGGTGCTTGTTTGAAAATGATGTGGGCGGGCAAGCAATTCAAGCCATTGGCTATAAAGAGCTCTACGCCCATTTCCGCGGCGAATGCTCACTGGATGAAGCGGTGGATCGGTTGAAGCAGAACTCTCGGCGTTACGCCAAACGCCAGCTGACCTGGTTCAGGAATCGAACGAACACGACATGGTTTGATGTAGGAGAGTCCGATAGGCAAACAGTTTTTCAGAAAATCCTCGAATTTGTGCAGGAAATGACCGGAAACGAGACGAATATAGAGAAGGAAGAGAAAGGTAGAGATTAGGAGGAACAGGTGCATGAAATCAACCATTAACATTCAAGATCATTTTTTGAATCAACTACGTAAGGACTCTATCCCCGTGACGATTTTCCTCACGAATGGCTTTCAGCTTCGGGGTCAGATAAAGGGTTTTGACAACTTTACGGTCGTCGTTGAAACAGACGGGAGGCAGCAGCTTGTCTATAAGCACGCTATTTCAACCTTTGCCCCACAAAAAAACGTACAGTTGAAAAGTGAAAACGAGGTTTAAGGTAAAGACACGGCGCCCCGGGCGCCGTGTCTTTCTTCTATAAAAATTTGAAGTCAAACGATTTTCATTTTTCGCGACAAACTTTCATCACCATTTTAACACTTAGTACTTGAAAGTGCCTCTCTCTGTTGGTTTGTTAGTTCATTCAGCGTAAGCAAGTAGCGATTCATCGATAGAGAACTGGAGAGACCAGCCTCCTGCTGGACACTTGCGGACTTCGAGCCCTGAAGCAAACGCTTGAGAATAAAGCGGTTACGGAAGTGCTGGGCCGAAATACCTTTGCGAAGCCCGGTTCGTTCGACCTCGGTTCGAATCATTTTCTGAAGCGCGATCTCGGTTAATTGTTTCGGTGCCTCGTCCTCATAAGACCAGTGGTAGGTTCGTCTTGTGAAATCAAAGGCGATAAGAAAAGGGTCCTTGGTATGTAGCCTTGGGCGTACGGCCTCCGGAATCATCGCCCAGTACTCGTAGGCTTTCCTTTGATCTTCCTCAATTAACGCTAAGGTTCGCTGCCTACCGTCACTTCCGTGAATGGCCACGGTTCGCTGAGCGAAGTTCACCCCGTCCATTGTTAGTTCCACTATTTCTTTTAAGGCGAGCCCATACGAAAGCAGCAATGTAAAAATCCATGTGTTTCGCGTTGTTAAATGAGGGCGCGCCCGCAGCTGATTCTCGCTCAAGCCCTGCTCAGAAGCGGCCATCGCAAGGAGTTTATGGCTTTCTTTGTCTGTCGCCCATTCGTTTTCGGCTAGAGGGAGGACATCAAGCATAGGCGGCTTGTAAATCAAAAGTGGATGACGCGTAAGCATGCCTCTCTCCAGCATGAATGAGGCGAAGCGTCTCAGTGCAGAAGCGATACGACGAATTGTCCGTACTTTGTACACGCGTTCTTCCATAAGATAATAGAAAAACGCTTCTATATCTGCTTGGTCCATGTTGGAAAACACAGAGAGCGAGGCTTCCTTTTTTTCGTCTGCCAACCAATTGCAAAAATCAAGAATGTCGTAGCGGTATCGTTTAATGGTTGAAGGCTGCCTTCCCACTTGGTATAGATGGGTCAGATACTCGTCGAGTATTTCTGTCAGAAACAAAATCCATCACCTCATTTGTGAAAATTGTATCAAAAGAAACCAAAAGCGTCACGCAAAGCCTGGGCGTTTGTCACGTCTTAGAGTTAATTGCGTACGATACATTATACTTACATCACTCTCGTCGATTGGATAAGGGGAGGGATCACACCATGACGAATCCGCTTGATGTAAAAAGCAGTGGGCGTATCAACGTCGTTTTAAATAAGGCGCAGGTCAAACGAGCGAGCACGGATTGGTTCGTCTCAGAAGAAGAGCAGAAAAAACACGAGATACTCGCACGTTTTGAAAAAAAGCTTTCCGCCTATGTAGGTCTAGAAGACATCAAGGATCTGGTTAAAGAATTGTATGCTTGGATTTATGTGAATGAGAGACGGAAGGAACAGGGCTTAAAGTGTTCCAAACAAGTGCTCCACATGATTTTTAAAGGCAATCCTGGCACTGGAAAAACGACCGTGGCCCGATTGATCGCTTCTTTTTTGCATGAAATGAATGTCCTTTCCAAAGGACATTTTCTAGAGGTGGAAAGGGCTGATCTTGTTGGTGAATACATCGGGCATACGGCGCAAAAGACGCGCGATATGTTGAAGCAGGCGAACGGAGGCGTGCTTTTCATTGATGAAGCCTATTCCTTATCTCGAGGCGGGGAAAAGGATTTTGGAAAGGAAGCCATTGACACACTTGTAAAAGGGATGGAAGACCATTCCACCGAGGTGGTGGTCATCATTGCAGGTTACTCGAAGGAAATGGATTATTTTCTTTCGCTAAATCCTGGCCTGCCTTCACGCTTTCCCATCTCCATTAGCTTTCCTAACTACTCGACCAACGAACTAATGGGCATGCTTGTGAACATGGTAAAAGAGCGAGAGTACGTGCTATCAAACGAGTGCTATTTGGAAGTCAAGGATCACATTCAAACGGTCCGCAATGAGCAGGCGGCCACGTTCAGCAATGGCCGCTACATGCGTAATCTCATAGAGGAAGCGATTCGCCTGCAAGCGGTGCGCGTCATGCGGCAGGGGAATTACTCAAAAGAATCGTTAGAGCTTTTGCGCAGCGAGGATTTTTCGTTTCAGTCTTCAAGGATAAAATCATAGACACAAGGAAGAGGAGCCAGGGGTGGCTTCTCTTTTTTAAATAGAGCTAGACTCCGCTCGAAATACAGGAATACAATTGACGGAAATCAAGCCGCATGCTATAGTCGTTTATAGTGAAAATCATTCTCAACTATTTTTAATGATTCTAATTAAGGACTATACATCAATGTATCTTGGAGGGTGGTCAAGATGGGCTTTATTCAACTAATGAATATAACAAAGAGGTTTTCGGGCTCAAGAAAGCCTGCCGTAGATTCCTTGCAGCTGACGATTCAAAAAGGAGAAATCGTTACTCTCCTTGGCCCCAGTGGTTGTGGGAAGACAACCACCCTTCGGATGATCGCAGGATTTGAACATCCTTCAATGGGGGCTATCGGTATTGGTGGTACTCAGGTTTTTAGCGAAGCTCATTCAGTTCCTCCTGAGAAAAGGGGAATTGGTATGGTCTTTCAGGATTATGCCCTTTTCCCTCATCTGTCGATTATGAAAAATGTGATGTTCGGGTTAAACAAGTGGTCCACACGAGAGAAAAAAGCGAGAGCGAGAGAGGTGCTAGAACTCGTAGGATTAGAGGACTACGCAAACAGATACCCCGCCGAATTGTCAGGTGGCCAGCAACAACGTATAGCCTTAGCGAGAGCATTGGCTCCACGGCCGCATGTGGTACTACTGGATGAACCTTTCAGCAATTTGGATGCAGGCCTTCGGGAAAAGATGCGCTTTGATATCACCAATATTTTACGAAAAGCGAACACAACCGCTATCATGGTGACACACGACCAAAAGGACGCTTTTGCTGTCTCGGACCGCGTTGTGGTCATGAGTGAAGGCGTCATCCAACAGGTCGCAGCTCCAAAGGAAATGTATCGCTGTCCAAAGAATTGCTTTGTCGCACAATTTGTTGGGAAAACCAACTTGTTAACAGGAAAGATGGATGGGGACATGAAACATATCCATACCCATATCGGAAAAGTTACACTCCCAACGGCCTGTCAAGAACATTTGGACACAGTGAAACTCTCTATTCGTCCAGAAGGGTGCCTTCTATCTGATGAAGGCGCCTATTGTGGGCAAGTGGAAAGAGTGATATACGGAGGAGAATACCAAGAACTTTATGTCCGCCTTCACAATAAACAAGAGCAAATTTCAGAGAAGCCAATGGTCATGTATGCGTCGGTTGAGCAGGAGGTTGAAGTAGGGAAGATGGTTTCCTTTGACATTAAACCTGAACTAGTTGCCCTAGTGGAGTGATGAGGAACGTCAGCAACTATCTCGACGAGTTATCGGGGTAGTTGTTTTATTTTGCAAAATTGAAGCGCTCTCAGCGTTGCAAGCATGTAAGTGGGCAGAGTCCAATAGATCAGAACTTGTCCCTCTTTTTTTAAAAAAAGAAGTTGACTACTTCTTTAGGTAATAGTATAGTAAGGACGAGCTCAACTGATAATGATTATCATTTTAAGTTGTGTTACATACTTGGGGAGGGTTTGCGATGAAGAGAACAATGATGGTGTTTTTTCCGTTAATGATAGGGCTTCTTGCAGCTTGCGGGAATAATGAAGAGAACACGGCAGGAGATAATGGAGAGGAAAATAACTCCAATCAAGATGCAGAAGCAGCACTTGAGGGGGAACTTGTTGTATACTCGTCACGTAATGAAGCCTTTGTTCAGACTTTATTGGACAAGTTCACAGAGGAAACAGGGGTGGAAGTTCGGCCTCTGCATGGCGCAGATCCACTGCAAATTCAAGAGGAAGCTGGCAATGTACAGGCCGATGTATTTATTTCCAATGATCTGGGTGCACTGGAATATTTAAACGGGGAAGGCTTGCTCGAAGGTTTTGATCCGGAAAATGTCGACTCCATTGATGAACAATATCGCGCTGAGAATAATGAGTGGGTGGCGGTCTCTGCAAGAGCACGAGGGTTCATTTATAATAAAGACATGATTTCGGAAGATGAAATGCCAACAAAAATGGAAGACTTACTGGATGCGGAGTGGGCAGATGTTGAGAACGGTTATGCGATCACCCGCGGAGGGAACGGAGGGATGATTGGTAACGTTTCGGCTCTTCGTCATGAATGGGGAGACGAGAGAACGTCGGAATGGGTCGAAGCTATTCAAGAGAATGCGGCCGGTATTTTTGAAGGCCATGGAGATATTCGACGAGCTGTAGGGGCAGGAGAACATGCCTTTGGATTAGTGAACAATTATTACTATCATCAGCAGTTGGAAGAGCCTAATGACAATAATGTTGGTTTTGTCTATACAGATCAAGAAGAAGATGAGATGGGCGCAATTGCGAATGCGGCAGGACTTGGATTGGTGGCGGACGCCCCGAACAAAGAAAACGCGCAAGCCTTTATTGAATGGGTTCTTGAGGAAGAAAATCAACTTGCCTTTGTAGGGGAATCTTTAGAAGTGCCGATCAATACAGAGTTAGAGCCGCCATACGAGGAAGCAATAAGGTTTAGTGATTTGCATGTTCAGGACATGCCGCTCCGGGCGTTAGGCGATTATTTTGAAGACACAAGAGCATTGATTGAACAATCTGGGCTAGACCTTGAGCTAAGATAAATACCTCTAGGATAACCTTAGTGCAACAGGAGCGGGCGTAATGACGAAACAAAGGAAGAACAAATCCGATAACAACAACTATACGCAAAGAAAGGTTGGGGAAAGGACTTCTCCAGCCCTTCTCCGTTTGAGTAGAAAGAAGTGGCTTGACAGTTGGAATGGGAATCCCCCGGGTCCTGTTCTGCTTATTATCGGCATTATCGTCGCCCTTGTCATGTCGATCCCGATCATCTATGTGATCTGGAGGTCCATGTTTGCTGGTGCGGATAGCTGGGCACGCCTTTTAGGAGAACGAATTCCGCAATTGCTGTGGAACACTCTGTCCTTAACGGCTGCGGTGACTCTATTTGCTGTGCTAATCGGGGTTTCTTTAGCTTGGATTGTTGTGCGCACCGACTTACCGGGGCGCAAAGTGTGGCACTGGCTTATGGCCATCCCTCTTGTCATTCCCCCTTATGTAGGAGCAGTCACCTATATTATTATTTTTGGCCCTAGCGGTTGGGTAAGAGACGTTTGGAACGGTTCGGCATGGCTGGGAACGATTGTAGGAGAGTATCCTCTAGATATCTATTCTTTCTGGGGCGTTTTCTTCGTTATGACGATGTTTACGTACCCGTACGTTTTTCTAATCGCGAGTGCCTCCTTGAAAAAAATGAACCGAAATTTTGAAGAGGTCGCTCGCTCCCAAGGGATGACGACGTCGCAAATTTTTTGGAAAGTGAATCTCCCTTTCTTGAGGCCAGCCATTGGAGCTGGCGCTATCCTCATTTCCTTGTATGTGCTATCAGATTTCGGAGCCATAGCCATGCTACGTTATGTAACCTTCACAGCTGCTATTTATTATCAGCGTACGGGCTTTGATATTCCATCAGCGACAGTGCTAAGTCTCGTGCTTATTCTATTAACGGCGATCATCCTGTGGATTGAGTCTCGGACGAGAAAGAAAAATAAGTTCTATCAAACGGCGAACACCTATCGAGAACCAGAAGTATTGAAGCTGGGGAAATGGAAACCAGTTGCTACACTCTATGTGGTGTTTATTTTTTTTCTCGCAGTAGTGATGCCGGTCGCTGTGTTGATCTATTGGACCGTCATAGGGGCAGGAACAGGGGTTATTGACAAGCGTTTCTTCGGTTTTGCCTGGAATAGCATCAAGGTTTCTGGATTAGCGGCCCTCCTATGTATGGCGCTTGCAACACCCATTGTTTATTTGAAGTCGCGACACCCATCCATGATTACATCCACCATTGACAAACTAAGTTATGCAGGCTATGCGTTACCTGGTGTTATTGTCGCATTAGGGCTGGTCTTTATTTTTAATAACCATATCCCAGTTCTCTATAATACATTTTACATGATAGCGATTGCGTTTGTCGTCCGGTTTTTGCCACAGGCGATGCAGGCAGGTGATGCCTCCTTGAGTCTTGTTTCCCCTAGAGTCGATGAAGCGGCAAGAAGTTTAGGCCATCCTGCATGGAAAGTAATGGTAAAGGTGATTCTGCCATCGATCGCACCAGGGGTACTGGCTGGCGGAGCACTCGTATTCGTCAGTTCAATTAAAGAGTTGCCAGCCACTCTGATGCTTCGTCCGCCAGGCTTTGACACGCTTGCGGTTCGTGTATACTATGAAGCCTCAGAAGCTATTTATCACCAAGCAGCGCCTGGAGCGTTATTAATTGTCTTAGTGTCAGTTATTCCTTTGCATTACATGCTGCGGAAATATTAAAGGGTCTAGACCTCGTTTCCAAATCGGCCGAGGGCGTGGTATGCTAAAATGGAGAAACTGGACATTGCAGGAGACGATACCATCATGGGAAGCCTTTATTTTTCGGAAAAAATGCACGACCTTGTACAAAACGTGGAAACATCAATTGCAGAGCAGCACAAACACGCCGACGACGTGGCGCTTATCAATCAAAAGAGAGTCATGGATAGTTTCAGAAATCATGAAATTTCTGAGTTTCATTTTACGCCGTCCACAGGCTATGGCTATGATGATGTGGGAAGGGATACGCTTGAGGAGATCTATGCGGATGTCTTTGGTGGAGAGAGTGCTCTTGTCCGAGCTCAAATTACGTCGGGAACCCATGCCATTGCGACGTCGCTTTTCGGTGTGCTCAGACCCAGCGACGAGCTTCTATACATCACAGGCAAACCGTACGATACACTTGAGGAAATTGTCGGTCTGCGTGGATCGGGGAAAGGATCACTCAAAGACTACCATATTACCTACAAAGCGATTGAGTTACAGAAAGGAATGGTGGACAAGCAGGCGGTGCGCGAGGCGATTGGTGAGAAAACCAAAATGATCGGCATTCAACGCTCCAGAGGATACAGCGACCGTCCATCATTTTCTATCAGTGAAATTAGAGGGATGATCGGATTTGTTAAGTCCATCAAGCCTGATGTCGTTGTCTTTGTTGACAACTGTTACGGGGAGTTTGTGGAGACGGAAGAGCCCTGTCATGTAGGGGCTGACTTGATCGCAGGTTCGCTCATCAAGAACCCGGGCGGTGGGCTTGCCAAAACGGGCGGCTACATCGTTGGAAGGAGCGATCTGGTGGAGCTTGCCTCGTATCGCTTGCAAGCTCCCGGTATAGGGGCTGAGGGTGGGGCCAGTTTGTACACATTGCTTGACATGTACCAAGGGTTCTTCCTTGCCCCCCATGTTACCTCACAAGCAGTAAAAGGAGCAACTTTTACGGCGGGCTTGCTTGAGGCGATTGGGATGAGGGCAGAGCCAGCAGCCACAACAAGACGAACGGACTTAATTCAGGCGGTCCACTTTCAAACCGCTGAGCAAATGATCGCTTTTTGCCAAGCCATTCAAACCGCTTCGCCGGTAAATGCCCACGTCAAACCTCAGCCTAGTCCGATGCCAGGATACGCCGATGACGTTATTATGGCAGCAGGAACCTTCGTTCAGGGTGCGAGCATCGAACTCACGGCCGATGGACCGCTCCGTCCTCCGTACGCTGCGTATATTCAAGGAGGTCTGACGTACGAGCACGTTAAGCTCGCTGTAGTGCAGGCGATTCTTGAAACGTTTCCAGAAAAAATCTAGATGGAAGCTTAGCTGACATCAGTTGACATCAAAAGTGACGTTTAGTACGATATTTGAAAGGGAATGGAGGGGGTAAGATGAATGACCACGTTCGTCGAAACATGCCACTTTTTCCAATCGGGATTGTTATGAAGCTTACAGAGCTGTCCGCCAGACAGATTCGTTACTACGAAGAGCAAGCGCTCGTAACGCCGAGTCGCTCCGACGGAAATCAGCGTTTGTTTTCATTCCAGGATGTAGACAAACTTCTTGAAATCAAAGCGCTCATTGAGCAGAAGGTCAACATTTCCGGCATTAAGGAAATTTTTGAGCTGCGTTCGCATGCGTCCCCAAGCGATTCTCTAAACGTGAAAAAGGACCTTTCTGAGGCGGAGATCCGCAAGCTGGTGCGTAATGAGCTGAAGCAACCGCAGAAATATGGACGCGCGTCCTTGATACAAGGACAGCTCTCTCATTTCTATCAAAAGTAAAGAACCGGAGTGCTTGCACTCCTTTCTTACATAAATACTAAAAAGCGAGGAGAGACCATTCCGTATGCCTAAATTTTCAAAAGAAGATATTGTACGCATTGCGCAGGAAGACAATGTGCGTTTTATTCGCTTACAGTTCTCAGACTTACTCGGAACGATTAAAAACGTCGAAATTCCTGTCGATCAGCTTTCCAAGGCGCTTGACAACAAGATGATGTTTGACGGTTCGTCCATCGAAGGATTTGTTCGTATTGAAGAATCCGATATGTATCTCTACCCAGATCTGGATACATGGGTGATCTTCCCGTGGACGCCGGAAAAAGGGAAAGTCGCACGTCTCATTTGCGATATTTATCAACCTGGTAAACCAGGAGAAGAGCCATCTCCTTTTGAAGGAGACCCGCGGGGGATTTTAAAGCGTGTGCTCAAGCAAGCGGAAGACCTCGGCTTTACCGACTTCAACATCGGACCTGAACCGGAATTCTTCCTTTTCAAGAACGATGAAAAGGGTGAACCGACGCTTGATTTAAACGACAAAGGAGGCTACTTTGATCTGGCCCCTACAGATCTTGGCGAGAACTGCCGCCGTGATATCGTTCTTGAGCTTGAAGACATGGGCTTTGAAATTGAAGCCTCTCACCATGAGGTTGCACCTGGTCAACATGAAATTGACTTTAAATTCGCTGATGCCATCACTGCTTGTGATAATATACAAACATTTAAGCTCGTTGTTAAAACAATCGCCCGCAAGCACGGTCTTCACGCGACGTTCATGCCGAAACCGCTGTTTGGCGTAAACGGTTCAGGGATGCATTTAAATATGTCACTCTTTACGAAGGAAGGCAACGCCTTCTATGATGCGTCCACGGATACACAGCTAAGCGAAACAGCGATGCAGTTTTTGACAGGGATTCTTGATCATGCTCAAGCGTTCACGGCGATTACAAATCCTATCGTGAACTCCTACAAGCGTCTTGTTCCTGGTTATGAAGCACCCGTGTATGTGGCTTGGTCGATGCGCAACCGCTCACCGCTTGTAAGAATTCCTTCCTCACGCGGAATTTCCACGCGGATCGAAGTGCGTAGCCCTGATCCAGCGGCAAACCCGTATTTGGCAATGGCAGTAATGCTTGCTTCAGGTCTTGACGGTATCAAAAACAAAAAGACGCCGCCAGAAGCCACAGACCGCAACATTTACATCATGGAAGAAGAGGAGCGCTTGGAAGAAGGCATCAATGACCTTCCAGCGAACCTAAAAGAAGCTTTGAATGCGTTGAAAAAGGATGAAATACTCGTGAAAGCACTTGGCGAGCACGCCGTTGAGCACTTCCTTGAGTCTAAAGAAATTGAATGGGATATGTTTAGAACGCAAGTTCACCCATGGGAGCGCGAACAGTTCATGCAGAATTATTAAGAGCGGGAACCCTTGGCACTGCTGGTGTCGGGGGTTTTTGTTTTCATGGGTGAATCGTAAAGTTTAGACCGATTTAGCTCCGCACCCAGGAAACACCCATAAAAATTTATAAAAATTATAAGCTAGTCATTTAGCTTGTTCATGTACTCTTCATATTTATCGATGGTGGTTTGTTCGAGCTGTTTCGAAACATGGGAATAGACATCAGCTGTAATTTGCATGCTGCCGTGCCCTAATCGTTCCTGAACATATTTCATATCAGCCCGGATTCAAGTAACAGTACGGCATGTGTATGCCGCAGGGAGTGAATGGGGAGTTTAGGCAAGCCTGCACGCTTCAAAATTCGTTCAAGGGCGTTGAATAGACTGGACTTTGGCATATAGTTCCCATTTTTTCTGCATAGTACTAGGTTTAGGTCGTGATGGTAGAGTGAATTCAAAGCCAGCTTGTCTTGGTTTTGCTTCTTTTGGTGAAATTTTGAGCAATTGAAGCAATATGAAGGAGAAGCATTGCATTCTAAATCTCCAGATTATCAGGAACAGAATGGCGAGGAGCCATAAAACAGTTAATGGGGAGGAGTTTTGGGCTTGATAGAGTTATTGATACCAGGTGCAGCAACATTAATTGGAGCATTTTTAGGTGCTTGGTTATCAGGCAGAAAAACATTAGAATCTGTAAAACAGCAAATTGATTATCAAGAAAAGTTAAGGAAAAAGAAGAAAATGATACATTGTTAAAAGAATCAACATATTTTTATTATAAAGCTAAGGACATACAATTTGCTTTTGATGCTATTTTATCAAATGTCGATGATACAAAATTTATAGAAAGAACTAGAGAAGAGATATACATCTCGAAAAATAACTTAGTGTTTTACAAGGAACATGTGCCATACCATTTGTTCCAAAAGTTTTTATTAGTAAAAAACTGCGTAGTCAAAATTGATGAACACTACAAAGAAGAAAGATATGATATGGCAAAAAAAGAAGTGAAAAATTAAAGAGGCACAGTAATTAGTTTTTATATGTAAATAACATTTTGATGAATCATCTTGATTACACTTCAAATAGAGATATCAATCAAATTATAGCCAAAGCTTTAGTTGAACAATTTTGATTTGACTATGCCGCAAACAGGCCAGGTTGTTGAAAATTATCCTTTTAGTTAGTGAGGAACACTGGTATAATATTTATTTATATGATTTGAGCGAAAGGTGTGATGGCTTATGGCATATAAACTAAACTACTTTAACGTTTACACAGAAGCGTTTGTCATTAGGAAATCTGCGCTAAGGAGACATCACATTGAAAACAGAAGAAATCAAACTCCAATCTGAGACAGGGAGATTGGTATTAAGACCGTTACAAAATCAGGATTATGAACGGTGGCTGGAGGGTTGTCGTAACAGATTTCCTTCACAGTACAAATACGACGACGATAAAATAGACTTGAGTGGCTGGACGCAGCAAAAATTTAATGATGACGTTGTTTCAAAGTTTCAAGAGTATGCTGACCAAGACGAAGCGTATGTCTTTGGTGTCTTTCGAAGGTCAGATCAAAAACAAGTTGGTAAGGTTGAACTTGAAACGATTATGAGAAACGAATTTCAGTGGGGACTTTTAGGCTACACCATTCACAATCAATTTTGGCGGAATGGTTACGGGAAAGAAGCAGTAAAAGAGACGCTTAATATCGCTTTTAAAAATCTCCAATTCCATCGCATTGAAGCTCATATCAATGTTGATAATGAACCTTCCATTAAACTAGTAGAAAGCATAGGAATGGAATTTGAATGCATCAGGAAAGGATTTATATTTGAATTTAATGAATGGACTGACAACCTTGTGTATTATATGAACTCTAAGTAAATTTTGTCGGGCGTAATTCAACTAAAATGAATTGCGCCCACTGTTCATTAATCGAGGCGCGATAATGGAATAAGATTGTGCCCAGTGGAGGAGTTAATTTCCTTATTACGTGATTTAGTGTAACGTTAAAGCCAGGCATAGTGAAGGTAGAGAAAGGGGGAAAAGTATATTCTGGGTTATTATAATAAGCTTTTCTTCAGAGGTATATGATATAGACAAATATATTGGTCTTTCATTTGGAGATATTGAATTTTACAGCGAAAGATTGGCTTCTTGTGAGGGTAATGTTCTCGAACCTGGGGTTGGTACAGGTCGGATTCTTATTCCACTCCTAGAAAAAGGATTGAAAGTTGATGGTTTTGATGTATCCGAAGAAATGTTAAAAATTTGCCGTAATAACTGTGAAAGTAGAGGGCTACACCCGAAATTATTTGAAGGGAAAATGGACTCATTTTCATTGGACACAGAGTATGAGGCGATTATCGTACCAACTGGAACATTTTTGTTGCTACATAAAAGAGAAGATTCTCTTAGTGCTCTGAAAAATTTTTATAACCATCTTTCCGATGGAGGCAAACTTATCTTAGATGTCTTTTTGCAAACTGATCTAACGGTTGGTAATGCACCGACAAGAACTTGGGAATCCCAGAATGATGAGATTATCACTTTAGAAAGCAAAGTAGTAGAAGTTGACTTTATTAATCAATATACTATTTCCCATAATCGATATGAAAAATGGAATAATGGTCAATTAACGCAATCAGAGCTGGAAACGTTCCCACTTCGTTGGTATGGGGTTGAAGAGTTTAAAATGATTCTCGAGCAGGTTGGTTTTGAAGACATTATTATCTCAGCAGATTACAAACACGGAGAATATCCTACAGATTCAACCCAGACAATCACATCTGAAGCAATTGCTAATAAATAATTGTACCGCAATTGGGCGCGATTGTTGAGAATGGAATTGACATGTTACTTGAATGAATTTCATAAATCTCAGCCCTGGCAAACCAGGGGTTTCAAGGCG
>NZ_KQ947397.1 GCF_001484965.1 Shouchella shacheensis
TTAATGAAGGAAACAGTCGTTTTCGTGCTTCTATAAGAGTTCATAGACTTATCGTATCATTTTATTGAATGAATTGAAACAGATATTTTCAGATACGGAGTGTATGAACGCCATACACTCCGTATCTGGCCTCACTCTCATCCCACACCTAAAGGAATGGGCTTTCCCGTTCGGATAAGTCTGTAATAGTCGTCCTCATGAGAGGGGGCGAAACGCTGCATCGATGTCATCGACAACCAGTCGATCTGCCTCGACCACGGCCTCTTCATCGGTCATGTACTCCTCAATATCATACTCTACATAAACTTTATCCCCTCCATGCATATCTTCCACCGATACCGATTCTTCTTCTATATTGACAATATCTAACGCCTCAGCCCGTTCGACGTGAAGGGTATACAACGCGTCATTCACTGCATCAGCTCCTTGTTCTTCAATCATATAGGTTGCTCGTGCTTCTGAAATATTCAAGGTGATACGATCCTCATCAGCCCCCAAAAAGTACGTCAGGATGGGGTCTTCCAATGGAATCGCCTCGTCATTTCTGTCCTCTCCGTCAGAGGAACTGCCCTCTGTTTCATCAGGCGGAGCTATGTCTGGAGCCTCTGGCGTCCCACAAGCAACTGTACCCAGAAGCAATGGGCAAACGGACATTAGCAACAGACGGTGGCGGGAACGTTTCTGTGGCATGTGAAGCCTCCTTTAAGGTTTGGTGGTTTTCGGGTAAACCCTTGTGTCAATGTAAGCGCTATTGGTTATTTTTATTTTAAGGGAGATTCTGCTAGTTTTCATGTCTTATGCTCAAGTATCAGATTGAGATGATGAAGTTCTAAACGGTGACGGAGGCAATGAGGATAATGGAGAGGTACAGTTAGGAAGCGCTTCTTTGTTTTAGGACATAGACCAGACTCATCAGGAGGATTTATCTCCATGCCCCATCCCCATAATCTCCTTTGTTGCCAAAAGTACTACTTTAATTTTATCCGAAAATCACCTAGACATCGACCCATCAAAGGAGTAACATAGCCATTCGTGATTAAAAAAGCTAAGGGAAAGGGGCGTGCCTACAATGCGCTTAAACTTCTCAAGAAACATGATCCTAACCGTATTTATGCTTGGAACATTTGCCATTGGGATGACAGAATACGTCGTGACAGGTTTACTGACACAGTTTGCTGCAGATTTAAACGTGGATGTGGCAACGACAGGATTGTTACTAAGTGTCTACGCCATTAGCGTAGCCATCTTTGGGCCACTCCTTCGTATGATAACGATCAAGTTTTCACCCAAGCCACTTCTCCTAGCGCTTATGGGTGTATTTATCATCAGCAATGTCATTGCTGCAACCGCACCAAACTTTGAGGTCTTACTACTATCCCGATTATTATCAGCAGCCATGCATGCACCATTTTTCGGTCTCTGTATGTCCTTGGCCGTTTACATTTCTGCACCTGAAAAGCGTACGGGTGCGATTGCTGCCGTTCAAGGTGGTCTCACGATCGCCGTCATGATAGGTGTTCCTTTCGGATCATTTCTGGGTGGAGCGCTTGACTGGAGGCTCGTCTTCTGGTTGATAGCTATCCTCGGGGTTTTGACGTTCATTGGCCTTTCGTTCGTTACCCCGAATGCCAAGCCAACGGAAGCTCCGCAATTGAAAAAAGAACTTGTTGGGGTCTTTAAAAATAAAAATGTCCTCATGGTGATGGCGGTGATTGTGTTTGGTTTTTCTGGGGTTTTCACCGCATATACGTTCAAAGAACCGATGCTTCGGGAATTTGCTGGTTTTGAGGTCATTGGCGTCACTGCCGGGTTATTTTTCTTCGGACTTGGTGGTGTCGTTGGAAACCTTGCTTCCGGCAAAATTCAACCGCTTCGCCTAACAGAATGGCTTATGGCATCCTTAGGCATGTTTGCCGTCGTACTTGCGCTGTTTACGTTCTTACTCCCATTCGCTCCCATGGCATTCGTGATGTGCTTCTTGTTTGGCGCAGGGACGTTTGGTGTCGTACCCATCTTGAATTCCAAGATTATTATAGGTGCGTCCGAAGCACCTTTCTTATCAGGCACTATTGCAGCCTCCGTCTTTAACTTGGCCAATGCCATCGGTGCAACTCTGGGAACCACTTTACTAAACGCCGGGTTGACGTATACCATGATCACCTTTGTAGCCGCAGGTATGATAATGTTTGGGATGTTCCTCACGGTTGTCACTCATAGCGTTGAAGACAAATCGTTATTTCAGGACACAGGAGATGCCGGGCCTTCTTGAGGCTCGGTTTTTATTTTCCTATGTCTTAGTGATCTCTTGGTTTAAGTTGTTCCTCTTTTAACCGCCACCTCGATGGGTTTCACATAGCGAAACAAATCCGGTGTTTTTTGAAACTCCTTCTACAATCATCTAAGGTGACCATGAAAAGAGAGGTGATGATTTGGCTGCTCTTATTGGAGCGTTCGCTGGAGGTTATGCCCGCAATGTGATCCCGTTTTGGCAACTATTTTTGTACTTCGCTATTTTTCTGGCCATCACCGTTTCGTTTCTTAAAATCATAGGAAAGAAATGGAGACAGGCAAAGGGGATCGACGAAGAAGCACTGAAGCCAAACATACGGGCAGAGCGCTTCTTGTTCAATTCCATCCTTGGTGCTACTCTTATTTTGTTTATAGTTGCCCTTGTTGTCAATCTACTGGCTGCTTCTTTTAACTGGGCGTGGATGGGGGTTCATTTGTTTGTGGTTTTCGTTGCCTTTGTCACGCGTGGCATCCATCTTAGGCGACTCTATCAACAGCAGGATGGCCGCTGACCTCTCAATTTGGACGTCAAAGATCCCTTAGCGGCTCACTAAGGGATGGGGGACAATACAGATCCTATTTATTTCACAATCTCTAACGAGTAAACCCGACTAACCGCAACATTCTGTAACTCAACTTACGGATCCCTATGAAACCTCGGTATAAGCCGATTTTACTATCTGAAAAATTCATGGGACCTGCGGTTAACATCGGTAAAATAAATGGATATCCCTGTGACTTGTTGGTTGTAGGGGACTTTAAGGATTGTCGCATATCCTGTCGGAAAGATCGCTCTTCTTGTCGGAGTGAAGCTCTATTTTGCCGAGATAGCTGCACTTTTTATATGCGGCTGAACCTCTCACCCCACCGCTAAGATTCCCGCTCCCCCTTCCCTAACACCTGCATTACTTGCCGCTGGGTGACTTCATTCTGCTTGGAAATCACGACGGTCAGGCCGGAGATGGAGCGCTGCAAATCTTTAATCACGGGTTCCAGTCGGACGAGCAAGTACGATGCGACAGCGATGGGAAAGCCTACGTTGGAAATCAGTTTGATCCATTCTTCCATGTTCATCACCTTTTCTTTGTGAAATTTTTAGAGGAGGAGGCGGATGGATGACTCATGCCCGCCTCCGGTTGGTGCGAGGAAACGTGCGGGGATAGTGCTAGGCCTAGGCGTCGAGTGTGATGGTTTCCACTTCGCGCGAGACGATGCGTGCGTCCATTTTGCTTTGGATGATCGCGGCGGTGCCGCTAAAGATGCGGTTGGCGATGAGCGTGTCCATGGCTTCGGCGATCTCTGCGCTCGTCAGTTCTGGCTTTGGGGACGGGATGCGGATGGTGACGATGGCGTTGTCTTCGTTGCGAAAGCGCAGTTCGAGTGTTTGCTCTTGCATAAAGGCTCCTCCTTTCTGCAGGGGTCATGACAATGGGGTTAGGCCATCAGGTAGCTGTTTTCGGAGAGGGTGACATCGGTGACGGGCAGGGAGCAAAGCGAGCGGAAGACGTCGGCAACGGCGAGGAGCTGTTCGAGGTCGGCGTCGGACTGGACAGCATAGCTGGAACGTCTCACAATCGGGTTGTCCTGTTCGTCAAAGCCTGCTTGCATCACGAGGCCAAGTCGAGTGGAAATCGGAAGTTTGCTTGTCATGGTCGTGCCTCCTTTCTGTAAAGGTAGGTAAGAAGGGGTGGCGCGAGCGCATTCACGGCCGGTGATGGGCGCTCGCTGCCTATGAAGTTGAAAAAAGCCCGTGGGTCCCCCACCGGCTATCTTTAGTATACCGCCGGGGGAAGAGAAAAGCAAGTTATTTCTCAATATTCCCAAAAAATATTTTACTATTCTTCTGAGCAGTGTACTGGATCTCATCAAAATTGGCGCACGCAATCACTTGCGCTCGATCGTGTGCGCTGACCATGCCTTCCTGAGCCAGAAGCACGTTCATTTCGCAAGCGGCCATGCTTTTATAGGAAACAAGACCTGGACGCTTCGGCAGCCGTTCCCCGTAGACCGAGCGCGGTGCGGGAGAGGGACGCGCTCCTCTCGTCGCTTCACATCCCTATTGAGAGGAAGAATGTTCACTCCTCTCAATAGGGATGGGTAATGGCGGTGCTGCTGATTTCGCTTCCTTATTGGGGCCTGGACTGATCCCGGCAATGTCTATAATCTTGGTTCCATTGTAAGCGCCGCATGAAATTAAACTAATTTCATGCGGTTTATTTCATTACTATAGAGTTATCTCCCAGCCCCTATGAGATTTATAATTTAAACAGACAATCAAGTAAAGGAACAGTGGAGCTGTGAGAAAAAAGCCACTCCAATAACGGATTATCATCAGATCGTCTTGATTTTTCGATCGCAGTGGCAATAAGTGTTGCGCCCATAAATATAATTAACACGATATAAAGAACAATGAGTCCAGGGCTATGCTTTGTTTTTTTTGACAAATGATTTAACCTCCAAGTTGATCAAACTTTCCTAAAGGAAATGTTAACACTTGTACTCATACAATTCTACTTATCTGTGAACACAATAATGAAAGCTTACGCAGGATGAGTTGAGCAGATGTCCTTCATCTAACAATGGGCAGCGTGTCTTAAAAAATCTACTTGCTTGATTCTAAATTAATAGGATACTTTCTAGCTGACTTAACTGCGCTAAAAATTGAGTAAACGTAAATCAGTGGCATTAAAACAATACCGATAACTATAGAGGCTAAAGCCCAAGAGACAATATAAATAGCGATGTGTACAAAACCTGCTAACCATTCCCTAACATAAATTTGTCCTAAACCTGATATTATTCAAGCAATATCATTAATGTAGGATGTAGCAAGAACACTTTAATACTATTTAAATATTGTAAGAGAGAAGACCTGTACTTCTTTTATTTAAAAAGATTTGTACCATCCTTTGACGTAGATATTTTGTACATGTGATAATATTGACGTGTTATTTTTATATTATACTATTGCCTCAATCCATGGATTCTTTGAATTCTATGCACTATCATCAGTTATCTCACTAGGTCTTACTGTAATTTTGTTGGTTATGCAATCAATAAGATACAGACAGATCGAGAAGATATTAAGTAATATTCCGCAAGCATTTAAAGAATTTATTTTAAAAAGAAGTCCTAAGATAATTATATTTCTCCTTATTGGAGCCATTCTTGAAGTTTACGTCTCTAACAGACTTTTTCTTTTGCTGGTAAACTAGAATTATGAATGAAGCATTTTACTCGGGAGGTATACCTAGTGGTTAAATACGATTTTAAAGAACACATGAGTGATTTTAAAGAGAACGAATTAACTGTTAACGATGAAAACGGTTTAGAGGCAATGAAATTGTCGCTATTCTATAAGAGTAAACTTGAGGAAATAGGGACTCGTTACTTTGGCGTCTTGACACGAGGATTAAGTAGAAAATTTAATATAAAAGCTGAAACGCCAGATGTCGAGTTCCTTTTTTGCCAACAACCTATAAGAAAAAACCTAGTTCACACAAAATGGGACATTTATAAAGACCAAAAACAAATTGGTGTCCTTTCGACTGTCATGGAGATTAAAAACCAAATCAAAATGCATGTAATCTTGTCAGATGAGGAACAAATGACATTTCAAAAAGCACGCTATTCTAAAGAAACAACCGGATGGGTTGATGGTCAGAATGTGTTCCGTGCAAATTCAAGTTTGTTTAATCTGGCTCAGGAGCATACAGTTGAACTGCAGCCAGATCAAGACCCGGTCTTTGCAATTGGGGCATTTCACGTATTGCAAACGTTCCTTTCCACTCGATAATAGTAAAATCCTGCAGATGAGCATAACATGCACGTTTGCGGGATTATTGACTACAGAGTTATGCAAAGTTTTGCGCATAAAGTAGGTGGTCGTTTAGAAACTGCCCTCTCCGAGCACGACTAAACCAAGCACCGGGAGCGCAAGCCCTGCTGCAAGCAAAGCTATAGTCTAGAATACGTGCTGGGTGAAGGGCACTCCAGACAGGAGCGAGGTCGGCGTCGGACTGGACAGCATAGCTGGAACGTCTCACAATCGGGTTGTCCTATTCTTCAAAGCCCGCTTGCATCACGAGGCCAAGTCGAGTGGAAATCGGAAGTTTGTTTGCTATAGTGGAGCCTCCTTTCTATAAAATTGGGTAAGAGGGGTGGCGCGAGCGCATTCACGGCCGGTGATGGGCGCTCGCTGCCTATGAAGTTGAAAAAAGCCCGTGGGTCCCCCACCGGCTATCTTTAGTATACCGCCGGGAAAGATAAAAGCAAGTTATTTCTCAATATTACCAAATGATAATTTACTATTCTTCTAAGCCCTCGAATTGTTCCCGGAAAAAGGCCCAGCCGTCCGGTGTCCAGTCGATCACGTAGACAGTCTCTTGTTCGGCGTCGGAATCGAAAAGGGCGATGGCTTCTACGGACGTGTACTGGATCTCATCAAAATTGGCGCACGCAATGACTTGCGCTCGATCGTGTGCGTTGACCATGCCTTCCTGAGCCAGAAGCACGTTCATTTCGCAAGCGGCCATGCTTTTATAGGAAACAGGACTTGGACGCATCGGCAGTCGTTCCCCGTAGACCGAGCGCGGGGCGGGAGAGGGACTCGCTCCTTTCGTCGCTTCAGCTTCACATCCCTGAACCGTGAACGACGTCACCGTAGCCGTCAGAAAGTCGCTAAACGCCTCAGCCAGTGCTTTCTCCGCCCGAAAAAGGAGCTTGTACGCACCGGCGGCATTCACAATATGGACGCGCTCGCCTCCGTAGTCATATGCGGCTTTCTGCATAAGGTCGAGCCGGCGCAGCGCGCTACGCACATGAATGATTTGCAGGGCGTCACAAAGATCTTTCGCAACAAACCAGACGTCACTGCCACACCGGACAACGCGAATCTCCATGTCCTCATAGTTTACGGATACCTCTATTGCTCGCATGGCTGTTCCCCCTCCATTTTGATTAAAAATGAAATTCACGGTCAATCGTTTCGTCGTCGCCGAGTTCTTCCTCGCCGAACGTAATCCCTTCCTCGACACGCTCCCGCTTTCGCATGTGTTTCGCAAATAAATCGAGCTGTAGGGACTCCATCGACACACGCACGGTTTCATCTGGACGAAAGCGTCGGAGGGTGATGAGGTTGTCGTTGTTGAGTTCAATGTCCGACAGCACAATTTGAACCGATTGGTACCACTGTTCTTTGCGCGTTTTGTTGAGGATCTCAATTTTCTTGATGCTGGCATGCAGGGTGGATTCCATAAATATCCTCCTCTCGTTGGCAGCAAGAACCGGCTTTCCTTGCTCGATAGACAGCGACTCGCAGGCCATCGACCCGTTCCATGCCTTCTTGTAAATGGACGGTGGCATCCCTCATCGCTTCGTGGAGGTAGCCGCGCCACTGGTCCAGCCCCGCCTCGTCGAGTTCGTCGATGGAGCGATGGATGAGCTCAGCCATGCGCAGATCGAGGGAGGCGAGATACAGATGATCCACAAGCTCAATGAATTCTTCCTGGACAGCGTCGCAAGTGGCCGTTGTCATCATCCCCTCGTCACCTCAATCCTTTTCGCCGTGCCGAGATGGGCCTCGACGTTTTTTAACACATTGGCTCCTTGCTTGAAGGCTCCAACTTGCGTGCCGTCAATGCGTAGCCGGTAAAGACTGGAGGGGGAGGAGGTCTGGGTTTTTGGCTTCAGCTTGAAATGCGCGATGAGTCCGTCGACGTGCCCCTGGGAAATGGCGTTGATCGTGCTTGTTGATTTCAAGAGACGAGCGTCCTGGGCGTGGTCGATAAACAGGTTTTCCGTGAGAACCGCCGACATCTTCGTTTCTCGGAGCACCGCGAAATTGGCGGTTTTTCGGCCGCGGTCGCGGACGTTTGCAAGCTGCCCGACAATTCCCCGATGCATCGCGGACTGAAAGCGAATCGTGGCTTGCGGCGTGACGGGGTGAATGAACGTCTCAACGCCTGTCCCCCCGCCAGCATTGACGTGAATAGACACAAAGACATTCGCGCCCCAGCTATTGGCGATCCGGGCCCGCTCGGAGAGGGCGACGAAGATGTCTGTGCTTCGCGTCATGCGCGTGTCGCATTCATAGTTGGTGAGTCGTTTCTCCACTTCTTTGGCGATGGCAAGGACAAGGTCTTTTTCCCTCAGTCCGTGGCCAACTGCTCCTGGATCTCTTCCGCCATGGCCGGCGTCAAGAATGATTTTCGGTCGTGTCATGGTCATTCGCTCCTTTTTTAAAAGTTAAAGTAAGTGGCGTATACGGCGGTCCGTGCCTGTCACTTTTAGCGACTTCGTGTTGTACATCAGTCGGGAAAAGTTGCGTTCGCCGACTCTCATGCGCAAGCTCCCCCCGTCAAGGTTGGTGGTGTAAATCGTAGGCTTGCCAATGCGCATGTCGATGATTTGAAAGATGACCGACGTGGCCCAGCTTCCACCCTCGCTGCCTCTGTGCTCCGCGCCTAAGTCGTCAAGCGCTAAGATTTCGGTTTGGATGAGCGCCTCTAACACCTCGTCCTCGGAGGCGTCCGCGTCTTTTTTGTAGGTCGCTTTCAATTTCGTTAAGAGGGCGGGCACAGAGACGAAAATGCCCGAGTGCCCCGCCGAGATCAGCTGGTGAAGAACAGAAAGAGCCAGATGAGATTTCCCCAAGCCGTACGAGCCCGAAAGAAGGAGGTTCTGAGGCTTGTCCTTGGTGAAATTGTTGGCATAGTCCATCGCGACAAGCTTGGCTTCCTGCTGCGATTGGTTCTCGGGAACATAGGTGTCAAAGGTGGCCGTTGTCTGACTCTCATTCAGTGTGCTGTGATGCTGGAACCATTCCTCCTGCTTCAGCTGAATGCGCCGCGTGCGTCTCCCTTTGATTTGGGCGGCGATAGCAAGATCCTCGCATTTGCAGCCGTAGGGGAGGTCTTTTTCCATGCCTTTGTCTCTGCCGCCAATAATTTTCGTACGCCGGATCGTAACGGTCTCGAGGCAACCGTCACACGTGTAGCGCGAGACGATGCTAGAATCCGAGTTTTGAGTCTGGAATAAGAAAAGCAGTTCCTGCAATGTGTTCACCTCCTTTCAGGCGCGGTCTGGAAAAGGAACCCCTGGCAGGATCAAGGGCGTGGACATCCGCCAACTGCCGTGCCCCTTTCTCGCGCCAGTCCCACAGCAAGGAGGACGCATAGCGCCAGCGAGGGGCGCCGTTTTCCACACTGCGGTGAATGGCTTCCATGACGACTTCTTTCGGCGAATCAAACGCCCGGCCGCTGCACCACTCCTCAATGGCTCGCTGCGAGCGAGAGGAGAGCGGTTCGAAAGCTTGTTCCTCACAATAGCGTAGCACCTCACTTACACCAGCGGCGGCTGCTTTTGTAGGGTTTGGTGTTGTATGGTTTTGTTTAACTAATGGTTGCACACCCTGGTGCAGATCCTGTTTCACATCCTGTTGCATACCTTGTTCCTTACCTTGTTGCGTATCCTGTTGCACATCTATGTACGCAACCTCTTGTGAATCCTCAAGCGAAAAGTCATTCAGTTCTTCGTGCGAGCGATCTGACAGTGGCTGGTGTGATGATCGGTCTAGGTGAGGGGTATCTGGTCGTTCAATCGGCTTATGTGGTGGATACTCTAAGGAGTGATCTTGATATGACTTCGCGGACTCGTAAGCAACAAGCAAGGATTGCATTTGGTAAACGGCCGCTTTGCCTGGGCGATGGGCAACTTCGATATACCCTTTATGGATTAACTCTTTACGAGCTCTGAATAGCTGACTTTTTGAAAGGCCCGTCTTCCCCAATAGGATGGAGGAGGATACGGTAAATGAGGGTTTCCAACCTGTTCGGTTACACACGTTCATTAACGAATGCCAGAGCGCAGTCGCGCCGGTGCTGCACGGATTGGTTTCTTGCCAAATGTAGTAAGCATTTATCTCAGCAATATAGTTCATAATGATCCTCCCTTACCTGTGTAGAAAGCGTTTTCATTAAATGGATAATTGAACGGCGGCGAGCGAGTCCTTCGAGCCATGGCGAAAAGGCCTCTAGTTCTTCATTCGGGGCGGGCGCTTCCCACCTCTTCTCGGTACGCCATCAATGTCATCGGGTCGGGGGTCGGGCCACAAGTTGCGACAGTTTCCGCCTACGACTTTCGTAATCGATCGCTGCGTCTGAAGAGACGGACGTTTCTTGCCGTTTTCAACTTTGGAGTAAAACCCTTGGGACAAATTTGCTTCAAGCGCCACGTCAATTTGCTTCTTGTTCTTAGCCTCGCGAAGTTCAATTAACAGTACGTTTTTCCCGGACATATCATCCCGACCTTTCCCATTATTTAATTTTAAAGGTGATTCTTAAAACCTATTTTACAGTTAGAATATAGGCTTGGCAAGTAGTATTTTAAATATTCCCAATAAAAGTTCAATATTCCCAATAGAGCCTGAGACGATCGAAAAGAGAGGGGGCTCTTTCCTCTTTTATCGCACGGGGAGGCGGGTGATTTTAGGGCTTGGGGCGGATTTTCGATAGGTTGGAGGTTGGGAAATATGGAGTGTACGTTTTTGAGACCATTAGTCAGTAAAAAGAGGCGAGCGTCTACCAATGGGTAGTGCTTGCCTTTTTCCTTTTATCAACATGTGGATGGATTTCATGCTCAGTCATGGCGGTGGGGGGATGGAGTGATACGCAAGCGATGTTGCCGGATGCAAATGCCGAGGCAGCGAACAGAAGCTGGGGAAAAGCTCCTCTTTTATGTTTATAAGATTAAAAAAGCAGGTATAGTCCTACAACTTTTGAAAGAGGTCATTTCATGTTTACCGAGCCGTCTCCCGTGATGAAGTACGTGAAGGTCGTTGCCATTGTGGTCTCAGTAATCACCTTGATACTTTCGATTACTGCAGCTGTTTCCCCTATGTTTCTGGCGGGATCGTTGCTGTTTGTCTACTAACGGTGATCGTGACTAGGATGTCACTACAGGTAAGAAATAGGTGAGTAATCGGGATTAAGGATGCGTAATTTTATGGGTTATGTCCTCAAAAACTCAAAGGAACCCCAAAAGCAGCCACCACAATCATAGGGTAAACAGCCGCTGCGATCCTTGCGAAAACCGGATAATGAAAGTCATCGGCATGATGGTGTGTTGTCACGTATGGAGGCCACAAAACCAGTGCACCAAGCACCGATACAAACACATTTAAAAGCACCAATCCAGTACTGAAAAGAACGATCCCCGAACCGATCAACCCATAATAGCTAGGGCTATGAAAAGGAACCTTCTTTGCTATCCACTCACGTTTGTTGGAAATGGGGACCACATCCTTTAAGTAGTCTGTTCAAGGCGATTGCCTTTAAACAAAAAATACAAAATCAGGGTAATAAAACTTAGCTTTTAATCTTGCTCAGGAGCATACAATTGAAATTCAGCCAGATCAAGACCCGGTCTTTGCGATTGGAGCGTTCCATGTGCTGCAAACGTTTCTTTCCAGATGATGGCAGAAAAATCCCGACAATAAGCATAAAATTCACGTTTGCGGGATCTTATAAGGATTGCTCCCACGTTTAATGGGGTTATTTTTCTCTCAACAAAACGGAAAAAGCTCCGGCAGAGAACGTGAGAGCAATGATCTTGCGTGCATCTTCTAGTTGTTTTTTTAAGGCCTGGCCTTCTTTTATAGATAGACTTTAAAAAAGAAAGTGAATCAAATGGAAATTACCGTGTACACTCAAACGGGTTGCGGCTTTTGTAAGTTTTTTAAAATCTGGCTCAGAAACAACAGGAGGTTATCCAATGAAAAAAAAAGAAAAGAAGTCCTTAAAAATATTATTATTGAATGGTCTAGTTTTACTAACCGGTATACTATTTTTAGTTACTCTAGTTTATAACCTACTAATGGAAGGATTCAACTGGGCTCTAACTATATTTATGGGTTTAGTTTTTATATGGGTTAGTTTTTGGCGCTTAATAAGAAAGAGAAAAGAAGCCCAATAATTTGATCCCTTAGACAATAAGAATAAACATTGATCTTCTCCCTGCCCAATGGATTGGAGTTCCTCTTAGAAACTTAGAAAAAGAGCATAATGAAAAATAACTCTAAATTTAAGGAGAGATATTATGCGTTTCCCCACATTTCTTTTATACTCAATAATTATCTTTACTGGCCTCTATTTTTTATTTAATTACATAATCAGGTATGAAATCAGTTTAGCATTAGTAATTATCGTTTTTATAGGAACGTTGATTTTATATCCAGTGATACATTCAAAAACCTGGCGGAAACAACAATGTTTCTCCTAAGACTTAACGCCCCAATCCTTGCTCCCGACCCTGCGTCCGCTAACACTGGTGCGTTTCTTTCTTCATCCTAACCGCCGCAACAACCCCCATGCGTACCCGATGCCACTGAAAAAGCCTTGAGAAAGAAGAACGGATACAAAAAACAAACGGGAGCCCGTTCTTCTTTTTGATATACTAGAAAGAACAAAGCATGGTTTAACGTCAACAGTAGCTTCAACTTTCAAAAAACATTTATCTGAAATGATTGTTTTGTTTTGACGCTCTTTAATCGTGTCAATTGTCTGATCCAATTCAGCAAAGCGGTTTTTATACGTCTTTGATCGCTCCCGTTCTGCCACCACTCGTTGGTGACGCGCTCATAGCGTTCACCCAGATCCGCATGAACTTGCCTTTTGAAACACCTATTCTAGCAAGTTTCACTAATAACCCTTAGGGTATCATACGAACAACAGCTTTTATCAAAAAGCCAGAAAGTCGGTGAGAGCAATGCCTAGGCGAAGCTGTAATCACTGTGGTGAAAACATTCATTTTATGACATTCTTTGCACGCTTGCATTGGTGGAGCCCTGTGAAGTGCAATCACTGTGGGCATCTCCATGCGATTTGGCGAAAGGGTCTTTGGGTACAAATCCCAACTTTTCTGGCTTGGATTTTGTCACTGCAACTCCTTACCAGGTGGGAAACAGACTTCCCTTGGGAAATTGTCGGGTTCGTGCTGGTTATTCCCACATTGGTCGTAATAGCAGTATTCTACCGGGTCGAGCCGGAATATGATGGACGAAAGAGGTCTAATCTTGCTGAGGGGAGAGGGTGAACATGTCAGACGATACGCTGGGCGTGTTAATTGGAGGAGCTTTGGTGCTTTTCGTGTACGGTGGGCTACACTGGTTTCTTAAAGGGAAGTACGGGAGGGCTGGTTTTCACCCGGACTGGATCACACCCGTCGCTCTCGTGGTCCTTCCGTTTGTTCTGGCGTTCTTTGCCGGTGCGATTCTTGAAAATCCTATGCTTATGATGCTTCCCATTCTTCTTAGTTTTGGGGTCGTGCCTCTGTGTGCGTTTTTAACTCTGGCAAAATGGATCGTTTTGGCTTTGAGAAAGAAAAACGCAGATGCATAAGGAGGCAAAGGGTTGTGTGAAAAGTCAGCTAAATTGTAAGGGGGGTTGATTGAGATGATCACTGCTGTTGCCTTTGTTCTTTTGATTGCCAGTTGGGGGTTGCTTATCTTTAGCATCATTAACCAAGATTCAACATCCGCGTTTAAAGTTAGTGGGATAGCCTTGCTGTCTTCTACCGTTTATTTTGGAGGCGGGATGTTGTATGCCGCGTATAATGGAAGTCAAGGGACAGCTTATGGGGTCGTAATTTTGTCTTTTGTGATCATTCTTAATGGATTCATTTTGCTTATCGTTGCTTCTATTCTTAAAGCGAAGAGTGGAATGTAACCAATTGTTCTGGAGTTTTTTTAATTCATTATGCGATTCTGAGCACTTAGACTGATAAAGGGATGTTAAGAGAAACGTCATTTTCTTTGCGACGGCTTGCACTGAACACTCCGGTCAGAAGTCTGGAACAGCCCCCTTAAGTGTTCGGAAGCTATGAAAATTTTATCATACTTTTTTACTGGAGGTCGTTTGCTTGAACCTTGATAAAATTGGAGGGATCTATTATGAGGATTTTTCTCAATCCAGTTTTGCCTATAATTGCTGTAGCACTATTTTTGATCGCTCTTGTGACGAACTCCATTCCTTTTTTAACTGCTGCGGTCATCTTAATGGTTGTGCTTTTAACACGTAACGTTAGAGACAGACTAAGAAAAGGAGAAGTGTTTAGAGCTATATTGTCAGTGATTATAGTCGTAGTAGCAGTGGTTGCTGTGTTTCCATTGATCAATCGTTAGTCAAGGCCAGCAAGAAGTCAATAGAATCGATAAGTTTATTTTGGCCGTTCACTTCATAATATTTACCACCCATCCCTATTTCACTTTCAGCAATGAAAAAAACTTGGCGAGTCTGCGAATCCTTTCTAAAGACGACTACACTATATATCCAATCAATAGGTGGATCAGATACATGTTTCAAGTTCATATCTGAAGAAGCATCAAGGAAATGATCAATTTCGTTTTGTTCATCTAATATTACACTTTCCTCATTGACTTGATTTCCGCTATGCTCATAAATGATAAGTTCACTGATTTCTCCGAACTCATGATTCAGATCTGAAATTGCCTCTTCAAAAGTCGTGGACTTCATGGAGTTAATGGTAAGAAATATACCAACTCCAATAATAATGACCGAGATTAAAATTATCATCCACTTTTTCATAAATGGGCTGTGCCCCCTTCATGGTATATTCTTTCATCAGTAAATTTAGGATATTCTTATGCTAACATTGATTTCCAAGCCAAAAAAGAGTGTGACAAAAAGGGGGATAGGGAAATAAGCCATGGCTGCTTAAAGGCTAAAAATCCTGTCCCTCGTCGAAACAAAACAAAATTTAATACTAACGGTTAGGTTAGACCGTGCATCCTGTACATCCTGGACGCGTTCCTTTTCGAAGGGGAGAGGGTACCGATGGATCAGTCGTTCGGAGATCCCCATGAGCAGATTTTGTACGCCGTTTTGGAGTGCGTGCGGAAGCGGATTGTGAATAAGGATTAATGGTTGTTTTAGAGGAAAACTAGGTTTCACAGGTGATTCGGCAAGATTGATGGTCACATACCATTGATTGCTTTTTATACAACAACAGTTGTTTTAATAAGATACTAGTTGAGGTTATTGAAGTTATTGATTGATAAATCTGCGCACAAGGGAGTAAATAATAATGTGGAGAAAAACATATGATTATATAATTCTAGTGTCAGCAGTAATTATATTAATTGCACAAATCTCATCAGGTGACAGTAAGTGGTGGATAATAAGTCTAACAACAATCATAATCACTGTGACTATCTTCCGAATGATGTTAAAGAAAAATAAAACCGGAGCCACTTAGCTTGGGTTTTATCAGTAACTGCAGCAGTGCTTAAAAGGGGATATGCTTCTCTTGACTTAATCGTAGGAACCTTTTTCTTTCTAATAGGGGGTGCTGAACTCGCGTTTGGCCTTTCATACTTGCAAAACATGCCAACCAGTTAAATGAAGGAGCGTCCAAACAGGTAAGAAATCTCTCGTGGATCTTGGTCCCGGTTTTAGCAGTCCCTTTTTTCGGCTACGCTTTTTCCATTACCCATTCGGGTATTCACGTAGGACCTACCATTGCTATCATCGTCATTGTTGCAAGCTGGCTGTTCACGTTAAAAAAAGTGAGATCCGTCTTGCATTGAACTGTGCGACAGACCCTTCGGTGCCATTGTGCCGAAGGGTCTTTACGTGTGGTGATCACCCCTCCAAATCCAGCCACCCCGTATAATCCAAGCACAGAAGTACAAACTACTCCTAAAATCTTTGCACCTGCGTGTTTGGGCACAAGATAGAACAATGGGTGTCACATACAAGGTGACGAGATAGGGCTTCTATCGCCGGCATGCCCCACACTTTCTTGAGTGAAAGAAGGGAACATTCGATGCTCACTGCAACCGCCACGTTTATGATCAGCTGGACGGCTTTTTTGTTCGTCGCTGCTAAGGAGAAGTTTCCCCTGTATGTGCTCACGGGCTACGTAGGGATCATTTTTGCGCTGATTACGGATCTATTGATGTTTGTTTACCCTTTATGGGACTATCCAGGAACAAAGGCGGAAACCTTTAGCATTCAACTAATGAACGCGTTTGGGGTCTATTTTATCGTGATTTATTTCTTTCTCCAGTCATTGCCTAAAAGACGAACGATACGGTCGGTGGCCCTCCATATTTTTTGTTGGACGCTATTCGCTATTACCCTTGAACTATTTTATTTGTATATTGGCTTCATTGAACATGGTTTATGGTGGAACTTAGGCTTCTCCTATGCCGCTGATTGGATGTTGTTCCTGGTTTTCTACTTCCATCACAAGTGGGCATCGGTTCATTCATTACTATATGGGAAACATCCTTAGGAGCGTACACAGATGCAACCTACTTGGCAAGACGTTACCCGGTTCACACAGCAATTTAGAGATGCAAAAATGGAGTATTGGTTAAATGAGAATGTATGTAGCTTTAGTTGGTGGCTTCTTTTAGGTACAACGATTGGTAGTGTTGTTGTGTGGTTGATCATTTTAGACAAGAAACGAATCGTCGAGATTGTGATGTACGGATTTTTTATCGCAACGACAGCGATAATGGCCGATGTAGTCGGGGTGTGGTTGGGGCTTTGGCATTACCCAACGACGTTAACACCTGTTGCTTTAACGGTTGAAATCCATAAGGTGCAAATGCCGATTATTTATATGATGATTTACCAATATTTCAGGACGTGGAAAGCATTTATTCTTGCTTCTACTGTGAATGCGGTTGTTTTCTCGTTTCTGTTGGAGCCTTTATTAATAAGGCTACAGATCTACGAAACGTATCATTGGAAGCATCTCTATTCCTTCTTTCCTTATATCTTGATCGCCGTTGCTTTCAAGTACATCCTGCATCGACTCAAGCAACTGGACAAGCATTATGACTAGGGAGTTCTAGAAAAGTGTAGACTGTCCTAACGAATGTGAAGCTCCTCTTTAAACGTTCCAATGGTTCCATCCGCATGGAACTGGGGAAGGTCATTAGCTAAACTAAGCGTTACAAGAGGAGTTAGCGCAGACGGAGGAGCTTCAGTCCGACAAGAGGAAGGCTCGTACGATAAGAGGGATGTCAATCCGGAAGAGGGCATACCGACAGGGGCCGTGACCACTCCCGGCTTCACCCCTACCAATAAGCAAGACAAGTTCCATTCGTCCACTCATGAGGGTCTTGCTCATTCTTTTGTACGGTAAACGAAGGATGGAGGGGAGGATTTCCATTAGTTTAAAAATAGAGATACGACTCCTGGAATAAGAAACAACGCAGCTAGAAAAGACATTCCAATAAAACCTGCTGCCCCTACCGTTCCTTCGGGAGTCTTGTACTCGTCTAAGCCGAATAAAAAGATTGAAAGGCCAGCTGATAAGTTATATCCAATCTCGAGCCACTCATTTCTCCTATCCCCATATTCAAGCGTAATGCTCTGGTAAAAGGCCAGTATTATAAAAACGATTGTCATTCCCAAAAAGGCAAACATAGTCATCCTCAGTTTGCTCATGTGCATCCTCCCCTTATGCAAAAACCTATACCCTTCTCCACATAATAGAAACATCTCAAGGATACATTTGTTTCAGCATTGAAACAAATGGGAACAGTCAAACCAAGGAGAAGTGTTGTGACTAATGGTGCGCACATACTGATCGAAGCCAATCTGTAGTATTAGAGAGGACCTTCTACAAACCTAGTCGCCGATCACAGGTAAGCGCATTTCAAGGGGTGTGTCATATGAAAGAGCGTAGACGCTGCAATTTCTGCGGGGAAGTGATCTCTCTATGGGGAGTCGCACGTTCTAACTGGAATCGTGTGAAATGTCCAAAGTGTAAAGAGGAAAATAAAATAACTGCAAAAACGCAGAGAGTTTCTTGGATACTTGTTGTTTTTTACTTTATTAGCATTATTTTCATCAACGTATTTACAGAAAGTATTCCAGAAGGTCTTGGTTATCTTGCACCGTTGCTAGCATTATTTGCAGTGCTTTACGTGGCAAACTTTGAAGTAGAAGACAAGAGGGAGGGGGATTAGCCTCTCGTTTATGTAAAATAGTGGTTTTGATAGGTAGAAAGCGGGAATAGGATGAAAGGAGGTAGTGGTACCATTGGGTTTTATGATGTATATCAAAATGGAGATGTGGAGGAATCAGAACAAGATAGAAACTGATTTTTTAGATTGAGTCTTTGAAAGGAAGAAAGTTGCTGACTATATCAGTCGGGCGGATCTAGTGTGGGTGGTCATATCGTTGGTTGACATCAAAACCAACGAGCTTGCCACCGGCGCGCACTTCGCAACAACACCGCGACAGTGCTCGTGTTTTACGCGACTGGAAGTATCGTCAGTGATCCAGCGACTTCGTGAAACCATAAGCAAATGTACCAAAAGCTTTTTAAAAATGATTAAATAATATGAGGTAATTTAATTATAAAAGACTACTAATAAAGGATGGTTACTAAATGGCGACTAATTATGAGGGAAATGGTGGATTACTATGGAAGGTTGTTAATGGTGAAACAACCCTGTATGTGCAAGGCATCATTCATTTGGGTCATGAAAATTTTTACCCGCTTGCAACTGAAATTGAGGAGGCTTATGCTAGTGCCGATGTAATTCTTCCAGAGATTAATGTGATGAAACCTGAAGTAAATGAAGAAGAAATTAATAAATTGGCGTTATTTGGTAAGGGTACGACATTGGATCAAGTTTTATCAGAGGCGTATATAAAGAAACTTTCAGATATATTCGAAATACAAGGGTTATCTTTAGTGAAATTTAATAAATACCAACCATGGTATATAGAGAGTTTATTAGGAGCATTCATTAGGGGGAAAAGCGATTTAGCACCAGAGCATGGGGTTGACTTATATTTCCTTAAACGAGCTTTAGAAGATGGTAAAGAAATTATTGAATTAGAAACGGTCGAAGAGCAATATAACGTTTTTAGTGGCTATAGTATGGATACACAAGTTCAGATGCTAGAAAATATGATACAGACATATGAACAGCAAGCTGATTGGATAAATCAATTAGGATATAACTGGGTACACAGCAACAGTGATAGCGGTAGAGAAACACTAATCAATATTGTGTCGAATGACCTTGAACGTGTTAATGGTGAGTACCAAAAAGAGATGAATGACACTCGTAATATTAATATGGCAAACAAACTTGATGACATATTAAAAAATGATAGTGGACAGACCTACTTTGTAATAGTTGGTTCTGGACATACTGTGATCGATCCGAGTGTTCCAAGTGAGCTCAAGGGAAAAGGATACGAAATTGAACACATCTACTAATAAGAAAAAGGAGCGCGATGTACTAAAGTGGGGGCTTTAATTTTAAGGCAACCCTTTAGTTGTGTCAGCTCGTCATAAAAGGATTGATTGAGATATGTCTACATTATAAAGCACTACATTATTCTTTATTACTTATGGTCGTGCTCATCATTTCCTGTCTAGGAATTGCCTTTTGATCTTCAACTAAAGGGCCCATTGTGGAAAAAATTGAGCCGGTCTAAAAGTCTATTTTACATACATCTAATTAGATGATAATTTAATTAATGTTATAAAGAGGAGAGTGCTTAGCATGAAAGTGGAATCCCTAATAGATAATATTAAGTTTCAGTTTAGTATTTCAAAACAGCTTCTTGATTACCACCTTACATCATTAGAACAAGAGGAATATATGTGGAAGTCACCTAAAAGCGGTCTGTTCCTTAAGGAATTTGAAGGTGAATGGTTTGCAGATTTACCGGAAACAGAGTCCTATGATTTAGGTACACCTAGTGTTGCTTGGACACTATGGCATATTACCTTTTGGTGGGAAATGGTTTTTGATAATGCTTTTGGAGAAGGAAAAGTTAAAAAAGAAGATATTAAAGTTACTACTGATGTAGCAGAAATAAAGAGGCAAATAAATTCATTAGCTGAAAGGTGGGAATCCAAGCTGAACCAATTAACATCAGAAGATTATCAAAGTAAAAAATACAGTAAATTTCCTTTCAATAATGAAGTCGAGTTTCATAAATTAGCTTCGTGGCTTAACCTTGAATTAATAAAGAACGCTTCTGAAGTAGGCTATGCTCGTTTTGATTACGCAAAAAGATAAAAAGAAACATTTTATCTTTTTATCACAGGTCGTCAGAGATTTTAAATAGGGGCTTTAGCTCAATGTAGTTTATGATCACTACTCCATTAAAGGGCGCAGTTGTTGAATAAACATTGCTCCTGAATCGGGCCAAATTATGGAATTACTTTTGTGTAACAAGAAACATTTTGTCTTTTGGATTCGTAAGTCAAATGATGGTACTGATGAACCATTCTGAAGAAACAGAAGGAGGAGAAGCAATGAACTTAGACGGTTATTGGGAAGGGAAAATCGTGGTTTCAAACCAGCAACTCCCTATTATTGTGGAATTTGAAGAAGAGGATGGTAAGTTGAGTATTCCTATTCAGGGATTGAATGATTACCCGTTAAGCCTTGTGAAAGTTGACGATTCTAGCGTATTTTTTGAAATGGACATTCAAGGAGATATTGTCACTTTTGAGGGTCAATTTGAAGAGGAAAAAATAACAGGAACCTTTACTCAGCAAGCACAATCCTTTCCGTTTAAGTTGATGAAAGGGAACTTAGACAATGCATCCGAACTTGTAGACAAAGATCTGACGGAAATAGAAGTTTCAGATGGTGTGATGAAAGGAAAAGTTGAGACTCCTGAAGGACAAGGACCTTTTCCGGTTGCGATCATCATTGCGGGTTCTGGGCCAACTGATAAAGACGGTAACTCTAAAGCATTGCCGGGAGAAAATAACAGTTTAAAAATGATCGCTGAAGGTTTGACCTCAGAAGGGATTGCAAGCATTCGTTATGACAAACGGGGAGTTGGAGATAACATGATTCTAGGAGGAAATGAAGAGGATCTACGCTTTGATGATTATATAGACGATGCTGTAGCATGGATGACATATGCTGAAAACAGTGATTTGTTTTCCAGTGTGAGCGTGATTGGTCACAGTGAAGGATCATTAATTGGTATGGTGGCGTCTTATCAAGAGGATGCAAATACATTTGTGTCGTTGGCGGGAGCAGGGAGGCAAGCCGATGATGTTCTTCATGAGCAATTAGAAACTCAGCTTTCCGGTGACCTGTTGAAGGAAGCCAAAGAGATTTTGGATAACCTTAAACGTGGCGAAACCGTTAAAAATATCAGCTCGGAATTACAAAGCATCTTTCGTCCTTCCGTTCAGCCATATATGATGTCCTGGATGGAATATGATCCAAGGCAGGAGATGGCCAAATTAGATTCCCCAATCCTGATTGTCAATGGAACAAGGGATTTGCAAGTTCCAGTTTCTGAAGCAGAGATCCTTTACAACGCTAAACCGAATTCCGAGTTTCTTATTATAGAGGGTATGAACCATGTATTGAAAGAAGCACCTGCCGAGCAGAAGGGAAATTTAGCTACTTATTTTAATCCGGATATTCCTTTAGCAAAAGGTTTGATGAATTCAATTATTGATTTCCTGAAATAGAACAGTAATCGTTAATTGTTCAATCAACGAGCGCATTTCTGGAACAATGAATCTGCGCCCAATATTGAAGAAAAGGGCCAGATTGCGGAGTAAGTCGCTATCATTATATAGACGTTACCTTTCTTAAATTTTATCAGCCTACTATGGGTAGAAAAAAAGATCACTCCTCTTCGTGAAGAGTGATCATTCTTATGACTTAATAATCGGAGGTGTAATTTCTGAATGTCTTTCCCTTCCATAGAGTGACCAATGCTATGATTAATCCAATAAGGGAAAAAGACAGGATGACAAGTTGAATATCAAATCCTCGGGATACAAAGAGGGTAACCCCTGCATAGGCAATTGGATCAAATCCATTCATGGCAAGAAAGATAATACTCATGACTCTTCCCATGATCTTAGGGTCTGTATCTTCCTGTGCAGTACTGAAGAAAGGAATGAAAACAAAGGTCATCGTGAAGCCAAGCAAGAATGCTAATGCTGTAAGAATATATAAATTCGGGATTTGGCTGAACGCCACGGCAACGATTAAGGCGGCAATCAAACCGAGCATTGAAGTCAATCCACGACGGCGGATTTTTACTGTGCCGATAATCGCAGTGCTGATAATCATCCCGATGCCTATCGCTGCTTCGATATAACTTAAGTTAATCGGCGATCCCCCGTGGGTTTCCACTAGAATAGGAATGGCAATGGTGATTGATCCAAAAGCAAAGAAGTTGAGCGTGATTAAGAGCAGAATGCCTGTGACGAGAAATCTACTTGCTTTTACGTAAGAAAATCCTTCGATCAGATCTTTAAGTGGTGTTTGTTTGACGGTGTTTTCAACTGGCCCTTCTTTCAATAAGGGAGGAAACATAAAGAAAGCAGACAACATGACAATAGTTGCTGTTGTAAAATAACTGGTTGTTACACCTCCGATTTCCATGACACTTCCAGCAATCATTGGACCCACAACAAACCCGATCTGACCTAATCCTTGGATGAGGGCATTTGCTTGCTTGATTTGGTTTTTTGCTACCAATTTAGGAATGAGCGATGTTCCTGCTGGCCCAGAAAAGGCATCCAATGCTCCAAAAATAAGACCGAGGATAAGAAGGTAGCTAAAGGTTAATTGATTTGCATTGCTGAGTAAAAAAATGGCGAACATAAGAAAGCCTTGGATGGCGCTTGTACTGAACATAATTGTCGTTTTCTTGAATTTATCAGAAAGGACGCCACCAAAGGCCATCAGTAGTATACGGGGGACAGTTATGGCGATCAAAATCAATCCTAACGAGCCAGCTGAACCTAAATCAGAGATGACAAACCATGTTGTGGTCATAAAAAACATGCTGAACCCAATAATCGCTAAAAAACTTGCGAGAAACAGAAATACAAAAGAACGATTTTTAAATAATAATTGTTGTTCCATAACATAACCTTCCTCTCAAATTGACGATACATTCATATTAGCCTGTGACGTAATGTCGTAAGCAACCTCATTTGATTAGTGAAATATTCCATTTAAGAAGAGGATTTGATTGTGACGTTACGTAACAGAATATAATGAATGAAAGGGGGCCTCACGATGGAAGTTACAATTGGTCAATTTGCAAAGTTTGTGGATACAACAATCAGGACACTGAGGTATTACGATAAAATGGGGTTGCTTAGTCCGAGGAAATTCAATAAAAGCGGTCAGAAATTATATACACGATTAGAATGGGAACGTTATCAACAAATCACTATCTATAAACTTCTTGGCTTATCATTAAAAGAGATAAAGGAACAAATGACAAATCAACCATTCACAAACCGAGAGTTACTGCTCGTTCAAAAACAGTTAATTGAGAAAAAACAAGAAGAGTTAAACGAAACGTTAGAAGTTATAAAGAGAATGGAGAGGTTATATAAAGCTGAAGGAGTTTCAGAGGATGAATTAGATGAATTTGCCTTTATTATGCTTGATGTATTCCGACGTGAAAAAAGACAGATCCAAGTTTTCGAAGATTATTTTGAGTCCGACAGTCACCTTAAAAAACAGCTTCAATTGATTCATGACCCAGATTTTCAAGAGAGAATGGACAGGGATTTATGGTACTTGCTTCAAGCCATTCGAAAGGCGGTACGCTCCAATGACGCTGCAGAACGAGATGACATCCAGGATATTTTAAAAGAAATGCACAGTTTATTTCCAATCAATCAACAGTTTTTTTATATTGTTGAAAACCAAGATTTCCTCACCAAACATAATAAAGATTTTAACAATTATTTTCCCGAGAATATTGCCAATTACTTGTATAAAGAAATGAAGTCCTATTATGATGACAAGTATTAGCAAAGATCGTCACTTATAAGCGGACTTTTAATTCTAGTTGTGCCCTTATTAGGGAAGTGATGACTTTGGTGGGAAAGTACGGTCTTCCACAAACGAAGCGCGATTGGTGAGGAATGGAATTGACATGTTACTTTTTAAAAGTAACAAAAAAGTAACGAAAAAGGCGTTCCTTGATGAAAATATAGGAATGTAGGTTCTCTTATATCGCGACCGAATATATAAACAAGTAGGGCTAGATTAACTTTGTGATGTAGATGAATAAGGTTGATAAGGGCGGCATGATGTAACCTGGGCTTATAAAGTCCCTATATAGAAGGGTTCGCTCCTGTCTAAAAGCGTCAAAAGGTCACTTGTGACTACATTTTGTAACAGAAGTTTATAAGCTTCTCAATAAGTTCACTGAACTTCTGGGAAGTTTTTTCTTCCTATTTGAAGGCATGTGCGCATATTGGAAAGTGAAAATGACAAGACCGATTGCGGCCACGTTCATTGATGTAGGATGAGGTGTAGTAGGGCTATGGTTTATAAATGGTGCTCCATCGTTTATAATGAATATAAATAAGATGTCAGGTAGGTGATGAATGTGAAACCTGTAAGAGTCGACCACTTAGACATAAAAAAGGCAATTCAATCTGGAAACTCATATATTCAAGTCGGAGAGAGAAAGTTTTTATTGATGGAAGTTGAAGATGCGAAGAATAACGATTGTTACGAGGTAACGGATGCTGAGGAAGAGAACGAATTGTTGCGTGCATTAAATGATGATAATCCTGTTTTATCCGAAGAAGAAATTAATAGGATGTTAGGGCTTTAGGGAATGAAAATTCAATGGAGAAAGTCAGCAATTCAGTCATTGTTAGATTTAGATCAGTGGAGGGAAACGTTTGAGTTGCGGCCGATCTCTGTTTATCTAAAAAACACTATACACGCGTATTTTGAACGTCAGGATTTATCAGTCTTTATACCTGGTCATCAGGTTCTTATTAGGCAGATGCCTGTTGACCTTAGGATGGTACTGATATCTGCTGGAAAGTCCGATCCGTACAAAGTGTTTTACCGTATTACTGGCAACCATATTGAGATATTTTTAATTCGACATCCTCATCAGAAACCATTATAAAATTTTAGTACTGGAAGGTAACCTTGTTGATAATATGCTAGGAGAATTATGATATAAACATGATCGATAAATGGCCTCAGCAAGGTGGACGACCAACACTCGCTTATAAAGTATCCGACGGAACGAAAAATTATTTCTTAAAGGTTTCTGAAAAGCACAGAGCACACATCACGAAGGTGACGGCGCTAATCGATCAATATCCTGTTTTTTGCCAATGAGGTGTTGACCAAATTACGACCAAAATTATTTGAAAAACCTTGATGCACTTCGATAAACGTATTTTAGNAGCGCTAATCGATCAATATCCTATTTTTTGCCAATGAGGTGTTGACCAAATTACGACCAAAATCTGACCAAAATTATTTGAAAAACCTTGATGCACTTCGATAAACGTATTTTAGGAAACCCCGATATTACAGGGTTTCCATAGTGGGTTGAAAAGGCTTGACAGCGTAAAGCATGTTCCGCACAAGTGTGCACGCCTGGGAAATTGACGCGTATCAAGCGAAATTCTAAGAGAAAAGCGAAAGCGCACAGAGCCCGAGGCTTTGTGCGTTTTTTCGATTTTGGGTGTATGGATAACGATACATATGTGTGTTCGAGTTGCATGCCTTTGACCGCTGTTACTGGGAAAATATTCAACCAATGGAGTCGAGCGCTAGTTTGATACCAATGAACCATTTTTCAGGTACAATAGGAAGGTCGATGGGCCTTGAATGCGGCGTCTCAAGCATCCAAGGCCCATTAGTGCTGAAAAAGGAGCTATTCCTGTTAGAAGGTTTTCGGGGGGTTGAAACAAAAAGAGCCCCTTGGTAGGATGCGGAGTGTCAATGCATTGACCTCGAACTTAGATACCAAGGAGACTCGCCATGAATTCTACACAAAACCAAAAATTAATCAAGTGACCCGATGACAACTCGCAAACGAAAACCGATGCGAAAGACGCGCGAGTGATTGNGCAAGTTCACCCGTGGGAACGCGAACAGTTCATGCAGAATTATTAAGAGCGGGAACCCTTGACACTGTTGGTGTCGGGGGTTTTTTTGGCAGGAGCGAGAAAGAAGGTAGTAAGGCTGAGTGGTACTCGCAGTGGGCCGATCCTGGAGTCGATACGTCTGCAACCTGACTAAAAAGAGCCCGAATGTAGCTAACGTTTGCCAGAGTGAGCATCGCACAAAAGAAAGCCTCCCCACGGGCAAGAGTGAGCAGGCAGTTGAATCGGCTAATTTTTTGCTGAGCGAGTCTATTTGTTTAGCGCCACATTGTTGCATTGGCAGCTACGGTGGCGCTTTTTCCTTGTGGAGGGCACGCTTTAGGTATTGTGACAAATAGGGCCCAAAGCAAAGCGACCGTGATGTTTCTCTGCGGCATCTGCGGTCGCCACAATCTTATCAGCTCGTTATTAGAAAAAGATCCCATGGCATGCCCGCACACAGCCTTATCATTGGATGGTTACATTCTATGCGAGAAAAGGGGGACTGCTTGGTCATAAAGAGGAGTCCATTCGCACAGTTTACTAGGTTAAGACGAAGTCAGTGAGCGAAAAGGCAGTACAGGGAGGCGAAAAAGCCTGAGAGCAATTTGCCGACCTCAGGCTCGTCTGGCGGAATTCAAGCTTAGTGAATCATCCGAAAAACGCCAACAACCTTTCCAAGAATGGTGCAATTCTTTAAACGAATTGGTTCCATGGAGGAATTTTCAGGTTGAAGACGGATATAGTCATCCTCGCGGAAAAAGCGCTTTACTGTCGCTTCATCTTCCTCCGTCATTGCCACAATGATATCGCCATTATCTGCGGTTTGCTGCTGACGAACAATCACTTGGTCGCCGTCGTAGATGCCGGCCTCGATCATACTTTCTCCCTGAATCACAAGCGCATACGTATTTTCCTGTGTAGCCAGGTGCTCTGGAAGCGGCAAATAGTCCTCGACGTTTTCAACGGCTGTGATCGGTATACCAGCCGTAACCTTCCCGATCACTGGAATAAAGCTTGCGGTCTCTCGTTTGGAAAAAATGTCGCTTTCTTCCTCAAGTGAAAGCACTTCAATTGCTCGTGGCTTTGTTGGGTCCCGACGTATATAACCCTTTTTCTCCAGTCTGGCTAAATGCCCGTGAACAGTAGAGCTGGAGGCTAGCCCCACCGCTTCTCCAATCTCGCGAACAGAGGGCGGATACCCCTTCGCCTTAACCTCGTCTTTAATATACGTGAGAATTTGTTCCTGGCGTTTTGATAGTTTCGACATTCAGGCACCTCTTTTCTAATTCATTTCTTATAAGAATCATAGCATATCGAACGTATGTAATGCAAACGTAGGTTCTAAGAATATTGACACGAACTATTGTTCTAAATTATGATAGAGGAACAAACATTCTTATGGAGGCGTGATTCGTTATGAAGAGACAGGATTTGAGTATTATTGTCATGGGCGTGTTGACGGTCGTTTTAATGGTGTCTAGTTTACTCATCCCTAACCACGGAGACAGAGAAGATGGTTCCATCATGAGTGAGTCGGAGAGTGAGCTTGTGAAAGAAGAGGACATTCCTTATCTTTTTGAGGAAGGAAAAGTTTCGCTGGAGTAAGTGGAATCAATTTTAACGAAGAAGGAATGAGAAAAAATGATAGAGGCTGCTTATATTTACTGCAGAGTCAGCACAGAGAAAGAGAGCCAGCAGAGCTCTCTTGAACGGCAGGAAGAAGAGTTAATGGCGCTTGCTCAGGAAAAGACTTTAACGGTTGTTGGGGTGAAAAGGGAGTGTGAGAGCGGCTATAGCTTGGAACGAGAGGGTCTCCTTGAGGTGATGGATCTTGCCAAAGAGGGAGAATTTCAGACGCTGCTAATTCAAGACGATACAAGGCTTGGAAGAGGAAAGGCGAAGATTGCTCTTTTGTATCAACTGCAAAAATATGGGATTACGATTCGTACAATTTCCGACAAAGGCGAGCTGCAGTTATCGGAAGCGGATGCCATGGTATTGGAAATGGTCGCTCTTGTAGAAGAATACCAACGGAAACTGCATAATTTGAAAATCAAGCGTGGGATGAAGAGTGCCGTATCTGCGGGCTACCGGCCAGAGAAAAATTTGCCGAAGCATCGATCGGGCGGGCGGAGCCAGCTCGATATTCCTATGGGTGAGATTGTTCGGCTAAGGGAGAAGGGCTTGACGTTTGAGGACATCGCTGTAACGTTGCGTGGGCTTGGATTTGAGGCTTCCAAAGCAACCGTGCATCGCCGCTATCAAGTGTATCAAGAAAATGAGAATGGGTAAGCCAGGTGCGTTGCTTGAACGCCTTTGGACGTGCTATCATGGAAACCAATGATGGACACAGGTAGGTGATTGGATGCTATCAAAAGAAAAGTTGGAACGAATCAACGAGCTCTCGCGTCTGGCAAAGTCAAGCGGGTTAACGAAAGACCAGTCGAATGAACAACAAGAGCTGCGCAAAGAATACCTTGCCACGTTTCGCCAATCGTTCTCCAACCAGCTTCATAATGTGAAAGTTGTCGATGAGGAAGGAAAAGATGTGACACCTTTAAAACTAAAAGAAAGTAAGAACCGCTCTCAAAGAGGTTCGCTTCATTAATCATATGCGACCGTCAAAGACAACCTGGCAAGCTCTCGTTTGTACAGGTTGTTTTCTCTAGAATTGCGGGGCAAAATTCTAGATATCACACCAACAACAACATCAAAGTTTCAGTCACGTAGAAGATGGTGTTCTCGACAGTTAACTGTGGCGGGCAAGCTCAAAATTTTCCAGCCCCTGCCCAGAAATCCAAGCTTGGGATTTCTGGAGCGGCCCTTCCAACATTTTTGCTTTTGAGCGACCCGCCGCTTGTCGAGTTTTCGTCAAGCGATGACAACTTGTGTATTTTAATTAGAAAGTATATGATGGACTGTGAATGGTGTGGATAGAAAGAAAGGGTGGTTAGATGAACAATCATATCGAAGAACTAGCAGTAAATACGATTCGCACATTATCCATTGATAGTATTGAAAAAGCGAACTCTGGACATCCAGGATTGCCGATGGGGGCAGCTCCGATGGCTTTTAGCCTTTGGACGAAATACATGAACCACAACGCGGCAAACCCAAGTTGGTCGAACCGAGATCGGTTTGTGTTATCTGCGGGCCACGGGTCCATGCTTTTGTATAGCTTGCTTCACTTAACAGGCTATGATGTGACGCTAGAGGACTTGCAGTCATTTCGCCAACTAGGCAGCCGTACACCCGGACATCCGGAGTATGGTCATACACCGGGTGTGGAAGCGACGACAGGCCCTCTTGGTCAGGGTGTGGCTATGGCCGTCGGTATGGCAATGGCAGAGCGTCACCTGGCTCATACATACAATACCAAAGATCACGAGATTGTCGATCATTACACGTATGCAATTTGCAGTGATGGTGATTTAATGGAAGGCGTTTCCGCTGAAGCGGCTTCACTTGCCGGCCATTTGAAATTAGGCCGCCTTGTTATGCTTTATGATTCCAATGACATCTCTTTGGATGGTGAGTTGCATCAGGCTTTCTCAGAGAGTGTAGAGGATCGTTTTAACGCTTACGGCTGGCACGTGATTCGCGTGGAAGATGGGACAAGTGTGGCCGAAATCAGTCAAGCGATTGAAGCAGCAAAGGCAGACGACCGTCCGACACTCATTGAAGTCAAGACGGTGATCGGCTATGGTTCTCCAAATAAATCAGCAAAAAGTGCTTCCCACGGAGCACCGCTTGGTACAGACGAAGTGCTTTTGACAAAAGAAGCGTATAAGTGGAGTTACGAAGAACTGTTTCACATTCCAAAAGAAGTACGAGAATTCTATGAATCCGTCAAAGAGGAAGGCTCGAAAAAAGAACAGGAGTGGAATGAGTTATTTGCCGCTTACAAAAAAGAAAACCCAGAGCTTGCCGCACAGTATGAGCGCGCGTATGCTGGAGAGCTTCCAGAAGGCTATGACGCGAACCTTCCTGTCTATGAAGCTGGCTCAAGCCTTGCCTCGCGTGCTTCCTCAGGGGAAGGGCTCAATGCACTTGCCACAGAGATTCCAGAACTTTTTGGAGGCTCTGCCGACCTGGCTGGCTCCAACAAGACCACTCTTAAGGGCATGGAAGATTTTAGCCGCGATAACTATGGCGGACGCAATATCTGGTTTGGCGTGAGGGAGTTTGCCATGGGCTGTGCTTTAAACGGAATGGCCCTTCACGGAGGCCTAAAAGTGTTCGGTGGAACGTTCTTTGTGTTCTCTGATTATCTTCGTCCGGCCATCCGTCTTTCTGCCCTAATGGGTCTTCCGGTAACGTATGTATTAACCCATGATAGTGTCGCTGTGGGCGAAGATGGCCCTACCCATGAACCTGTTGAACAGCTTGCTGCGTTTCGGGCCATGCCGGGGCTCTCTCTTATCCGTCCAGGAGATGGGAATGAGGCAGTAGCAGCATGGAAGGTCGCTCTTGAATCGACTGACCGTCCAACGGCTCTTGTCCTCAGCCGCCAAAACCTTGATACTGTGGAAGGAACGGATGCAAAAGCGTATGACGGAGTCAAAAAAGGTGCATACGTGATCTCAGAAGCGAAAGACAAACCAGAGCTCGTTCTGCTCGCGACTGGGTCAGAGGTACCTCTCGCTGTTAAAGCAAAAGAACAGTTGCAAAGCGAAGGCATTGATACTTCGGTTGTCAGCATGCCGAGCTGGGACCGCTTTGATGCTCAACCAAACGAGTACAAGGACGCTGTGATACCTAAAGACGTAAAAGCGCGCCTCGCGATTGAAATGGGTACTTCTCTAGGATGGGCGAAGTATGTTGGAGAACAGGGCGATATGCTCTCGATCGACACCTTTGGTGCTTCTGGGGAAGGAAGTGCTGTGGTCGCTGAGTATGGTTTTACGGTCGATAACGTTGTCACTCGTGCTAAAAAGCTCTTGAATAAATAAAGCAAATCAAAGCTAGAGAAAAGCCAGGTCGCGGGTTAACAGTGAGGCCTGGCTTTTTCTTTTTGAATAGTGCTAGATGTTAGAGGCAGCTATCGTTGACCGCTCGTCAATGATGGCAACATTCGACAAAAACAGTGCAAACTTGCGCCATATTCAGACATGTTTTTTTAATGAAATCGGGTATACTGGATGTAGTTCAATATTCAATTATTTGGAGGGATGTGTGATGCGGCGCTACCAGCTCTATCTACTTGATGATCAAGTAGCCACATCGTACTTTGGCCGTGAAAGCAAACTATTCCAGTTATTCGAAGAACATGCCCAAGCAAAAGACGGGCCACGCTCCTTGTTGGACAAGCAAGTGGATTATATCACGAAGCCGTTGCCGACACGCACATTAAAATATGCTTTTCGTCGTTATCAAGAGCCACGGCAAGAAACCTGTGAAGACACCTACGTGATTCAGTGCCCCCAGGAGCAATCCGGTTCTTGCAAGGTCCAACTGGATGCAAAGTTTGTTCAGCTTTGGGCTTCTGGAGATATCGATTCCGAAACGGCGATTTTCGATCTGTTAAAGGGTGTCGACCCACACTTCTTTGCTGTCAATGTGGAAGATCGAAGGTTCGGTTGGCTGCAACCGTTTGATAAACACCGCGTGCTCTAAAGCACGCTTTTTTCGTACTTTATCTTTAAATTGTGCGCGCCATGCGGTATAATAGATAAGGTTGAAAACGATACTGTAAATGAAGATGGTTTGAAGGAGGACGTTTACAAAAATGAGTTGGGGTTGGCATATCCTAGGATATACGATTGCCGTTCTTGCGGGGCTAGCTATCGGTTTTTTCGTTGCTCGCAAGACGATGATGTCTTATTTAAAGAAAAACCCGCCGATTAATGAGCAAATGCTGCGTGTGATGATGATGCAAATGGGGCAAAATCCATCACAGAAAAAGATTAATCAAATGATGAAGGCGATGCAAAAACAACAGTCGAAATAGTGGACAAGACACCTCATCCTGGATGAGGTGTCTTGCTATAGGTAGGCCTCTTTAGCGCCCCGGTTTGCTATTTGGTAGACGACTAAAGTAAAAGAGGAGAGCGTCCTGAATAAAAAAGGCAGACCGCGTGTTGTGTGTCGGTCTGCCTTTGTCTAGCTCCGGTGGGGAGAAGTGTCGAGATTTTCAGTCCTACCCTGAAATCCAAGACCAGGATGGCGAGCGAGTAGCGCCTTTGAGCGACCCGCCTGTGCTTTTCGTATTTAAGAAGTACGATCAAGAAGGTGCTCATATGGGTCGAGGTCAATTTCTTTTTCCGTGAGTTTTTTAATCAGGAATTTATGATCGCGCTTTGGTGTGGCGATAATATAGCCGCGGATGATCGTATCAAGCGTTAGCACGTTCGCTTTTTCTCTTAAAGCAATCTCGCTAATTTTACCGGCGATTTTTTCCTTCGCTACGTCACGAAAAAGCTGGGGAACGGGTTCGACCAATTCATTCAAAAGAGCCCTTTGTTCTTCCTGCCACAAAGGAAGCGTTTCCTGAATGTAGTAATCCTGCCAGTCCAGTGTTGATTTTCCATCTTCCTTTGGCAGGCGCTTTAGAAATTTGCGAAACATGAAGAACCCGCCCGTTAACATCAGTCCAAGCAAAACAAATGTCCAAATGATAATAATGGTAATGAACCAATCCGACACGAGTATTCTCCTTTCGCTTGTCTATTTTCTTAACAATATCATAAAATAAGGGATGGTGCTATGGGAGGCGGAGCCTTTGATGAAAATCATCATGTACAGTGTCTGTTTCCATTTTTGTTACGAGGTGAGTTGCTGGGTCCAACGCAGCATGGATGTTGAGCGGTAGCATTATGGCAATGTTATTTTAACGCGTACTATACGAGGGGGTAGATGGTTATGAATGAAGAACAAGCAGTAGAGATGTTGGCATCGCTTCGCTTTGGAAAATTGGAGAGTGTTGAAGTGACGAAAGCAGATTTTAGTACCTTTCGGAAGGTTCTTGCAAAGCAGGAGGACATGACAGATTTTAGAGGAAATGCCAGGCATTATGGGGCTGTGCTTTATACGTATGAACCAGGATGGACGAAATAAGGATAAAAAACAGGGCAGAATGTGCCCCGCTATATTGCGTGTTTCGTTGATTTAGAACCAAGAGGCGCCAACGATGATAAGCAGTATAAACAAGACGACAATTAACGCAAAACCTCCGCCATATCCGCTCACTTTAGGACCTCCTTTAGATAAGGTATGGTCCAGTGTATGCCATTTAAGCAGAATTGGTTTGGGTTTCTGGCGAATTAGGGCATTAGCCCTCGCCGTCTGTTTGGCTCACTTGCTTGGCTTTTTTCCGTTTATGCGAACCGCTTAGTGGTTCAGGTTGACCGCTGTGTGTGGCCTTCGCTTGATTGCGACGCTGACTTTTAAACGTGTTGCGTTCAGTCATATTCATCCCCTCCTTGCTTTAGTATGAGACAACAGAAGGATTTTATTCAGTGTCTCACGGTTCCGTCTCTTTCGTTTCTTTATGTTGTCGCTTCTGCAAATTGCGCATGAAAATTTACAGGTTTGTCGAAAAAAAGATTTAAACTTTACATAAGTTTTGCTATTCTAGGGAAGGGAGTCATACTATACCCTCTGTAAAAGCGCTTTTTTAGACAAGTCACAGAGAGTACGGTATGATAAAGTTGATAGGAGGGTCTTAGATGTCTAAAAACCAAGATGTATTCAACGCCCGTTCTTCGTTTGATGTAAACGGGAAAACGTATTCGTACTATTCATTAGACGCTCTCGAAAAAGCAGGACTTGGAGAAGTCAGCAAGCTGCCTTATTCCGTAAAAGTTCTCCTTGAATCCGTCTTACGTCAGTACGACGACTATGTTATTAAAAAAGAGCATGTAGAAAACCTGTCGAAGTGGGGAACCAAAGACGTCAAGCAAATTGATGTTCCATTTAAACCATCTCGTGTCATTTTGCAAGATTTTACAGGCGTTCCTGCGGTTGTGGACTTGGCTTCACTTCGTAAGGCGATGGCAGATTTGGGTGGAAACCCAGACGAAATCAACCCTGAAATTCCAGTTGATCTCGTTATTGACCACTCGGTGCAAGTCGATAAATTCGGCACGGACGACTCGCTACTCTTCAATATGAATCGCGAGTTTGAGAGAAACGGCGAGCGCTATGAATTCTTAAGCTGGGCGAAAAAAGCCTTTGACAATTACAATGCGGTGCCACCAGCGACTGGGATTGTTCATCAGGTCAACTTAGAGTACATTGCAAACGTTGTCCATGCGGTAGAACAGGATGGCGAAACTGTAGCGTTCCCCGATTCTCTCGTTGGAACAGATTCCCATACAACAATGATTAACGGCCTTGGCGTTCTCGGCTGGGGTGTTGGTGGGATAGAAGCGGAAGCAGGCATGCTTGGTCAACCTTCGTACTTCCCGGTTCCTGAAGTGGTTGGTCTGAAGTTCACAGGTTCTCTTCCGAGCGGAACAACAGCGACAGACGTTGCCTTAAAAGTGACGCAAGTGCTTCGTGAAAAAAGCGTCGTTGGTAAATTTGTGGAGTACTTCGGCCCAGGTCTTGCGGACATGCCGCTTGCAGATCGCGCAACCATTTCCAACATGGCTCCGGAATACGGTGCTACATGCGGGTTCTTCCCAGTCGATGAGGAAGCACTTAGCTACCTTCGTCTTACTGGACGTTCGGAAGAGCAAATCGAGCTTGTGCGTGAGTACTGCAAAGCGAACGGCATGTTCTACGTACCGGGTGAAACACCGGACCCAGCGTACACAGACGTGGTTGAAGTTGATCTTTCAGAAATCCACGCCAACCTTGCTGGTCCAAAGCGTCCGCAAGACTTAATTGAACTTCCGGACATGCGGAAGTCTTTCCAAAAAGCAGTCGTTGGCCCTGAGGGCAACCACGGGTTCGGGCTTTTTAAAGAGGAGTTTAAGAAATCCGTCGATGTCAAATACAACGACGGACGTGAAACCAAAATGAAAACTGGGTCTCTTGCGATCGCGGCAATCACAAGCTGCACGAACACATCCAATCCGTATGTGCTTGTAGCGGCAGGTCTTGTTGCGAAAAAAGCAACAGAGCTAGGATTGGATGTTCCTGAGTATGTTAAAACATCGCTCGCTCCTGGTTCGAAGGTTGTAACGGGGTATTTAAATAATTCTGGTCTTATGCCACACCTTGAGCAGCTTGGATTTAACCTTGTCGGCTACGGATGTACAACATGTATTGGAAATTCCGGTCCCCTTGAAGAAGAAGTTGAAAAGGCGATTGCGGACAATGATCTACTCGTCTCATCGGTTCTTTCCGGAAACCGTAACTTTGAAGGGCGTATTCATCCACTAGTTAAAGCCAACTACTTGGCTTCACCACCGCTTGTTGTGGCTTATGCACTTGCTGGTACCGTGGATATTGACTTGCAGAACGATGCCATTGGCACAAGCAAAGACGGCAAGCCGGTGTACTTCAAGGACATTTGGCCAACCAAGGATGAGATTAGCACGATCGTGGACAAGACGGTGACGCCAGAGTTGTTCCGCGAAGAGTACTCGGATGTGTTTACGAGCAATGAGCGCTGGAATCAAATTGACACAACAGACGAGGCGCTGTATGAGTGGAATGACGATTCAACCTACATTGCGAATCCACCATTCTTTGAAAACCTTTCTGCTGACCCAGAACCAGTCAAGCCACTTTCTAACTTACGCGTGATTGGAAAGTTCGGTGACTCCGTGACAACGGATCATATCTCACCAGCAGGGGCGATTGGTAAGGCAACCCCTGCCGGTCAATACTTGATTTCGCAAGGTGTAGAACCACGCGATTTCAACTCCTATGGTTCTCGTCGTGGAAACCATGAAGTGATGATGCGTGGGACGTTTGCAAACATTCGCATTCGTAACCAAATCGCTCCTGGTACGGAGGGCGGCTTTACGACCTACTGGCCAACTGACGAAGTCATGCCGATTTATGATGCAGCGATGAAGTACAAGGGAGACAATACAAGCCTTGCAGTCATTGCTGGTCAGGACTACGGCATGGGCTCCTCACGTGACTGGGCGGCAAAGGGTACGAACCTCCTTGGGATCAAGATGGTGATTGCCGAAAGTTTCGAGCGAATCCACCGTTCCAACCTTGTACTGATGGGCGTTCTCCCGCTACAGTTTAAAGAGGGGGAGAATGCGGAGTCTCTCGGGTTAACAGGGAACGAAAGTCTCTCTGTTGACATTAGTGATGAGGTTAAGCCAAGAGAGATCGTTAAAGTGACAGCGGTGGACGCCGACGGAACCAAAAAAGAATTCGACGCACGTGTTCGTTTTGATAGCGATGTCGACGTTGATTACTATCGCCACGGTGGCATCCTGCAAATGGTTCTACGTGATAAGCTGCAAACCGTTCGTGGCTAATAAGAAAAAATAAAAAAACTCTACTCGTCATATGAAAAAACGAGTAGAGTTTTTTTGCTTCGGTGGGGCAAAGCTCGAGATTTTTTAGTCCTGCCCCGAAATCTAAACTCAGGATTTCTGGTGAAAGCCTTACTTCCGCCGTCCGCTTCTGGCTTTTATTGTCATAAATAGTTCATAAATGAAAAACCCTAAGCGCGACACGTATGTCATAATGTAAGGAAAAGGCATGGGGGGGGTTTCGGTTATTTAGTTTAGAGGTCTAATCCATTTTGCTTGCATCTATTATAAGAAAGCATGTAAAGTGTGTTGTGATAGAATTGAATACATGAATCTCCAGGTAAATAAAAGAAATCAAGCAAGTAAAGAAGATGGGGGAACTGTATGACGAATTTTTCAATCCGGAGACCAATATTCACGATTGTGGGGATGATCTTTTTTATTATCCTAGGAATTGTCTCCGTCACACGTATACCGCTGCAATTGTTACCAGAAATTGACCCACCCGTTGCTGCGGTAGCAACAAGCTATACGGATGTTAACCCACAGGAAGTGGAACAGATGGTGACGGTTCCGATAGAGAACACGCTCTCCACCATCTCCGGCCTGGAGAGTATCACTTCCAATACGCAGGAAGGTTCATCCATTGTTGTTCTCGAATTTGACTGGTCGAGCTCTATTGAGGATGTCGAGCTAGATATTAATAACGCGCTTAGACAGCTCGACCTACCGGACGGCGCGGGGGAACCAAGCTTTTTAAAGTTTGACCCGTCGATGATGCCGATGATGCAGCTGGCGGTGACATCTGGCGATCAAGTAATTGATTTCCAGGATGAGGTGATGGATCTCGAACAAGAAATCCAAAAGATCCCTGGTGTTGCGAGTGTTGATGAATCTGGAACGTTAACCGAGGAAGTTCAAATCAATCTGGATCGAGAGGCACTTGCCGATGCCAATGTCAACCAGGAAACGATTATTGGTGCATTGCAAGCGAATAATGTATCGCTTCCAGGCGGTCTCGTTGAACGAGATGACCTCAGTTTGACGACGCGGGTGCTGAGCGAGGTTACTTCTCTTGAGGAAATTCGTGACTTGGTGGTAGGGACGGACCCCGAAATAGGCGATGAAATTACCATTAATGATGTAGCAACTGTCGAGATTACGACTGCTGACGAAGAAACATTAACACGCGCCAACCAAGAGCCTGCGATCAACCTTTCTGTCATGCAGGAATCAGAAGCGAATACGACCCAAACGTCAAACGCTGTAAATGAACGGCTAGATGAACTCCTGGGTGATAGCGACTATGAAGACTTAGATGTTGTGACGCTTTATGACGAAGGAGATTTCATTAACCAGTCGCTTGCCAGCGTATCTAGTTCGCTCGTGGCTGGTGGGGTTCTAGCAATGCTCGTTCTATTCTTCTTTTTGCGTAACTTTAAAACGCCATTGATTATCGGTCTTGCCATTCCTTTCTCGATTGTTGTCACCTTTGCGTTCATGTTCTTTGCGAACATTGGGATTAACATTATGACGCTTGGTGGCTTGGCACTTGGAGTGGGCCTTGTCATCGATAACGCCATTGTCGTGATTGAAAACATCTATAGGCATTTATCCAAAGGAAAAACGCCAAAGCTTGCAGCGTTAGACGGGACGAAGGAAGTGCTGGGTGCGATCACTGCTTCTACGCTAACAACGATTTCGGTTTTCTTGCCGATTGTGTTCATAAGCGGGATCGTAGGGAATTTGTTCCAAGAGCTTGCCTTAACAGTGTCATTCAGCTTGTTGTCCTCGCTCTTTGTAGCGATCACCGTTGTACCGATGATTGCGAGTCGGGTGCTGAAGGAGCCGAGGGAAGATCGAGAAAGCAAACGACGCGAATCAAAATCGATGCTTGGACTTAAGAAACTTACCGAGTGGTCTTTGGGTCATCGTAAAACGGTCATCGGGCTGGTTGTCGTGATGCTAGGACTCGGCGGGCTGGGGTTGACAACTGTTGGCACAGAGCTCATCCCTGACAGTGACCAGGGCTCCTTCACCGTCGATATTGAAATGGAAACCGGAACAAGTTTGACGCGCACGACTGAAACAGTAGATGCGGTGGAAAACGTGCTTGATGATCACCAGGAAGTTAGCGACTATGTCAGCATCGTTGGCTCGGCCGGGATGATGGCCGGAGGTTCTGAAGGAAGTCATACAGCGCAAATGATGGTGTCGATGACGGGTCTTGAAGACCGCTCCATATCGACCGCAGAGTTTATTGAATCGATCAGTCGCGATCTAGAGAGAGCCGATACAGATGCAGAGATTACAGCATCGACGCAAACGGCGGCGATGGGTTCAGAAGCGAATACTGTGCCGTTTACGTTGAGTTACACCGATCGTGAAGAGTTGTATGATACGGCCTATGAGCTTGAAGAAGAGCTCCTAGATGACTCGCTCATTACTGACGTCGAACTGAGCATAGAAGATCAAGCTCCGGAAATTTTAATTGAAGTGGACGAAGAGGCTGCTCGTGAAAATAACCTCACACCGGCTGACATTGGCGGGCAAGTCGGTGAAGCAACAAGAGGGCAGCAGGCAGCCACGGTTCAAATAAGCGGGGATGATGAAGAAAGCACTCAAACATACGATGTAATGGTGCAGCTCGATGCCTCCTTTACGGAATCAGTGGAAGAACTGGAAGATCTCTTACTCTCCGCAGGGGATGAAGGAGAAACGGTCACTTTGTCTGAGGTAGCTGAAATTACAGAGGGCGAAAGTCCGGCAAGCATTCAACGCTCTGACCAGGAAGAGGCGGTTGAATTTACGGTCAGTTTCTCGACAAATTCTACGCTCAGCGATGTAACAGCGGTCATTAACGAAACCACTGATGATGTTGAGCTTCCAGACGGAATGACATTCTCGTATGGTGGCGAACAAGAAATTCTTGAGGATGCCATTGGCAGTATGGTGACGGCACTTATACTCGCGATCGTTTTCATCTACCTCATTATGGCTGCTCAGTTTGAGTCATTTAGGCTGCCGTTCATCATGATGCTTACTGTGCCGCTCGTGGTGATTGGCGTTGCTCTGGCGTTAACACTTACGCAAACGCCAATTGGAGTCACAACGTTTATAGGGATCATCATTCTTGTTGGAATTGTTGTGAACAATGGAATTGTCCTGCTTGATTTTGTGAATCAGCAAAAAGAAAAAGGCATGGGAACGTATGACGCCCTCGTGGAGTCCGTTCAGCTTCGGACACGTCCGATTCTCATGACGACAGTGACGACGGTTCTTGGAATGATTCCCCTTTCACTTGGTATCGGTGAAGGTGCCGAGCTCCAACAGCCGATGGCGATTGCTGTGATCGGCGGGTTAATTAGCGGTACGATCTTAACACTTGTCGTTATTCCTGTAATATACAGCTTGATTGATAAAGAAACACGCTCTAAGCACCCGCGCTATGTTACGGTAGACGGTGAGTTTTATGAAGTAGACGATCGTAGGCTTCCGAAAGAGCAGGAGAAGCTCAGTGACGCTCCGGAGAAAGTGGGGGAAGAGGAGGCTATGTCTTATCAAGAAGCGCCTTCCCAGGAAGAGGGCACGAACGCGGAGGAAGAGGAACCGCGTACAGGTGACTCTCCTAAAGCCGAAGAGTTGTCTAAAGAGGATATTCTCAAACTGCTCGAATCCATTGTCACATCTTCAAAAAAGGACGATAATGACAACAAAAAAGAATAACAAGACGGAACCGACGGACCTGAAGAGGGTCGTCGGTTTTTCGTCATCATGGCGGTGGGAAGACCGCTTAACAGAGAAGTTACCACTCATTTGGGAGAAGGCTCTTGGCATCGCGCGCTCCATTGGAGCAGTGCTTTCTCTTTTTTTGTTAACCTGCGTTTGAGTTTGGTTTCCAACTCAAGAACTAAACGTTTGGCAAGATTGTTGTTTTTCATCTCATTCCTCCTCAGTCGTTTGGTCAAGCGTATGAGGGTGGCTCGGTTGTTAGAACTCCCTGTCTAAAAGAGGAATGATCTGTCGTATAAAAGCATGAGCCTTGAACACACTACAAAGAGCGCATGAGGGGTAGGAGTGATTATAGGTGTTTGATTTTTGGACAGGATCGGATTCACTTCCGATCTATGGCTTTGTCATTCGTGCTTTTGTTGTTTATCTGTATATCTTTCTCATTGTGCGAGTGCTCGGGCAGCGGACGATGAGTTCCATTGATGCCCTTGATTTTATTTTCGGTGTTGTTATCGGGGATATTCTAGGAGAGCCGCTAACAGATGGGGAATTACCTCTTGCTGGCCCCGTTAGTGCCGCCGCTCTCGTTGCTATTCTTCACCTTGGATTAGCGTTTTTCTCATTAAAATCGACGAGACTTAGACGAGTTGTGGAAGCAGCACCTGTGGTTCTTATGCGGGATGGACAGCTCTTACCGAAGCAATTAAAACGAATGAAAATCACGCTCGACTCATTTGTCATGGATTTGCGTTTAAATAATATCGGTGATTTGAACGAAGTCGATTATGCGATTCTTGAAATGAACGGAAGGATCAGTGTAATCAAAAAAACTGAATATGAGAGCCTAACGCTGGAAGACATGAATCTATCTAAAGCGCGGAAAGGGTACCCAACCGTGGTAATTGAAGATGGAGTTGTACTGGAAGAGAACCTAAAAACAGTTGGAAATGAGCAATGGCTTGCGGATCAACTGACAAAAAGAGGTTACAAAAGTCCAGGAGATATCTTTTTTATGACCATTGACGAGTCGGGCTCTATGTTTGTTTCTCCTCGTTAAAAAAGGTTTAAAGATTCTCATAACGTGAAATACTGCTCATAGAAAGTAGGTGAGCAAACGTGCGTAAACTCAGAAAATTGTCCTATGCTGAGCTTATACGGCAAAACCGCGAGCGTCTCATGCAAGACGAACGAGAATTGGAGCGATTAGAAGATCGTTTTGAGCGTCGTCACTCGTTGCCCAAATAAAGTGCCAATGACTGGGATCCTTTAGCATTTTCATACATGCATGAGGGTTTCTTTTAGTGGAGACTATAAGTGCATGGGGGGATGAGGAATGAGTCATAAAAATGGCTACATGCAGTATCGACCGGATCATTTAGGCACCCAGCCGCGTAAATTCACGCGTAACAACGGGAAAAAAGTAGCGAACAAGTCAAATGAACAACCGGATTATGTCCCGCCAAAAGGGTAGTCCCGTTAAACCGTCAGAGTCCTGGCGGTTTTTTTGTTAGCTCGAGCGGAACAGCCTGCAGCGAGATTCAATAGGAACTTCCGATGCAAGCGATCGGATCTAGGAACGTACTATTGCTACCCACCCTTTTGCCCGGCTAAGTGTAGTGCTTGTGTGTAGACCGGCTTTTGTCTTTCGTTTTTTGACATTCTTTCTACATTCAAGCACTTTCATTCACTAGCGGTGTGTTTACTGCTATGATAGGGGCACGATCTTTATTATTGTTCAATAGGGGAATGTTCAATGCTTGAATCAGCTGTAAATATTTGTTTATATTTAGTTTTTGCCTGTTTAGCTGGCTACTTCATCTTAAATGTCTTGCCAAAAGACCGGAGGATGCCCCTAACCATAGGGAGTAAGGTAGTGCTTGGTCTCATCCTAGCCACTCCACTTCTCCTCTTTGTGGAAGTTGTGCGTCTATCTGTCATCTATGCTTCTTTTCTGTCCATCCCGTTACAAGAGTCCTTTCTTAATACAGTGAGTGACAGCGCGATCGGGCTTTCACTGCTCTTGACCTCAGGGATAACGATCGTGATGCTCATCGTATGGACATTTTTGCGAGACAAAGTGCCCATGTTCGCACATATCTTGCTGTTAGCTGGCGTTGTAGCGATGATCGGGAGTGTCAGTCTTTCCAGTCACGGGGCGTCTGTGGCGGGAACACAAGGATTTCTCGCCAATGTCATTCATTTATTTTCGGTCTCCTTTTGGATCGGTCCGCTGTTTTTGCTCGGTTTTTTCACGACGTCTATCAGTAGCCAAAGGAAGCTACACCAGTGGTTTTCTACCCTTAGCGTTTTTGCTGTTCTTTTGCTTATTATTAGCGGCTTCGTTCTCATGGGCGAGATGCAGCCAGATTATATGAATGGCTGGCTATTAACCTATGGACAGCTTCTTTTGATTAAGCATCTGCTGTTTGTGCCATTGCTTGTGTATGGATTTAGGCATTTTCTTGTGCTCAGTGGGAAAGGCAGGGAGCTATCTGGGAACGAACTAAAGCGTTCGTTTCGCTCAGAATCGTCATTGGCTTTTCTTATACTTGCAGTGACGGCGTTTATGACCCAACACCCCCCGCCTCATGAGGTCCTTCGAACGTTGCAGGTTGAGCCGATGAACAGTTTCACGACAGCATTCTTAAGTGAACCGCTTTTGGACAATCAGCTGCTTGGGTTCTCGCCAGGCCTCATCTCAATTCTACTGCTTGTCCTCGCCGCCTGTGCGCTCTTAGCTGCACTTTTCTTCGCTTGGTGGAAAAAGGAGACGATTTATACGACGATTCCAGTCGCAGTTTTCTTTATTAGTGCTTATTTTGGTTTGATGACGGGCATTACGCCAGGGGAGATTCCTGTGAACTTAACGGTCCACGAGACAGTGGAAGAAGCCATTGGCGTTGAATTTGAAGAATCCGATGAATTTGAGCTTCTGGAAACGTTTGATTATGGTGAATCATCTATTGTGGCCATGTACAAAGTAAATGAACGAGACCTTGTGGCAGAACGTCTTCAGTTAGAAGAAGAAGGGTATCGAAAATATTTAGATGCAACCGTAACGATTGAGGACGGGTTCCTCAGAGACAATCAACAGTTTATGGAAACCTTTATGTATTTAAGCAATGACTGGGTCGATGAAGAATTGGCCACAACCTATGTATCGATTGGCTATGTGGCCGAGCCAGATGGGGTTGAGGCAGCAGAGATTGCTTTTTCAGAAGAAACGTATCCTGCCTTCGTAAAAGGCGATTTCATCCTTTCCGTTGTGAGTGAGAATGTGACGTATGAGGAAGAGCATCTGTTTCGCTTTATAGACGAAGGAGGCAATCTTCTAAATGAAGAGCACAAGCGCAGCATGATCCATCAGGGGCATGCTCACTAACACCAGTCAAGGAGTGGACGATGAAAGAAATAGAGAAAGGTGAAAACAAAACGCAGCAGGAAGCAGCCTTATGGCGCAGCTTGCACCATTGGACGGAAGAAGCAAAGCAACAGAAGAAAGAAGAGTATGCGTCTCATTTGATCGAGCTGGCCTCTCTGCGCTTTGAGCGCCGTCAAGAGGTGGACGTCTTCCTCAACGATTGGTTGCGGGAGGCAGGTGAAATTTTGCCAGAAGACGATTGCTTGCAGCAGCTACGATTTGAGGACGCTCTCGTGCAGCTGCGCGAGGAAGCACTTATTCCTAGAAGCTGGCCTCTTTTGCGTGAAACGGACCAGCCAAAAATGAAAAAGCAGGTGGTTAACCAACTGAACGAGCAGGCACATGCTTTTTTGCAAGAATACAACCGCGTGATCATGTTATTTCCAAAAGAAGTTTTCAAGTCGCAGGAGTCTTTAAATGGTCGCATGAAGCAAGCCTATTCGCTGAAAAGACAGTTTGAAGACTTCAAAGAGCTTCACGAAGAGCTTGCCCACGTTACCGATGAACTGTTGCAGTCCTTTCAAGGGATCCACTTCGCCCGTTCGTATTTCGTGCGGCTGCGCGCTTTGCTTGGCAAAGCGGAAGAGAAGACAGAGCTTTGGTATCAAACGGTTGAGTCGTTACTCGGAGAAACTGAAGCGCCTACGGCGTTACAACAACTCGGTGAGATGATTGGTCTTCATACGGTGAAACAACGTGTGAGAGACATGTATTCGTTCCTCGCGTATCAACAGGCGCGAAGAGAAAAAGGGCTTCAAACCAAGTCTCTTCTCAATCTGAACATGATTTTAACTGGCAATCCAGGGACAGGGAAAACGACGCTTGCTCGCTTAATCGCAACCATTTATTACGAGCTAGGTCTCCTTAAAAAGCCAGAAGTTTGGGAGGTCGATCGTTCACAGCTTGTGGCTGGCTATGTCGGTCAAACCGAGGAACAAACCATCGCTGCCATTGAGAGAGCTTCGGGAGGGGTGCTGTTCATAGATGAAGCGTATAGCTTGAAGCGTGAAGGCCAAGCGGGAAATGACTACGGACAGGCAGCGATTGATACGTTGGTGGCTGCCATGACAAGTGGGGCATATGCGGGGAATTTTGCGGTTGTACTTGCGGGGTATCCAAAAGAGATGCGCGCCTTCTTGCGTTCGAATCCAGGTCTCAGAAGCCGGTTTCCTGAACAAAACCAGTTGCATTTGCCCAATTACAATACGAAGGAGCTTTTGCAGATCGCGGAAAAGCTGGCGGTTGAAAATGATTTTGTGTTTACTCAGGAGGCACTGCCTGCAATTGAGGCACGTATTGAAAAAGCACAGGTCGATGATACATTTGGAAATGCACGAACGGTCCACAGTATTGTCACGGATGCGATTTTTGACAAAGGAGCCCGTGGAAAAAACTCGGACGAGGAAAACTTGATACTCCTGAGGGCAGACCATGTAAAGAATGAGACGGGTGAACAGAAAAGAAAGGCTCTACTTGAGCTAGATGAGCTGATTGGATTGGAAACGGTGAAAACAGAACTCAAGAAACTAACGGCTTTTGCGGAAGTGAAGGAGCGCCGCCGTCGTCTTGGGGAAAAGATGCTGCCGATGCCCTTGCACACCGTATTTACAGGCCCTCCAGGAACAGGAAAAACGACCGTTGCAAAGCTTTATGCTAGAGCGTTGCATGAGATTGGTCTTCTTAAGCGTGGGCATCTTGTCACAGCAACAAGAGTTGATCTTGTCTCCGGCTACATGGGTCAAACCGCGATCAAGACCGAGCAGGTGATTCAAGACGCGTTAGGTGGGGTGCTTTTTATCGATGAAGCATACTCGCTCGCACAAGGCGGTGCGAATGATTTTGGAGACGAGTCGTTAACTGCCCTTATCTCTGCCATGACCGCCCACGAGGAAAATCTTGTCGTAATTTTTGCCGGCTACCAGAAGGAAATGAACGCTCTTCTTGCCAAGAATCGAGGACTCTCCTCCCGGGTGCGCAAAGAGATCGTTTTTCCAAGCTATAGCGCGGGTGAGCTGTTTGCGATGCTTGAGGCAAGGACGAAGAGGTTTGGATATACGTGGACAAAAGAGGGGTTGAAGGCGGCCAAAAAAGCGATACCTCCTCAAGGGCATAGTGGAAATGGGCGTTTTGTTTCCCTTTTTATGGAGATGCTGGCCGTTGAACAGGCGGTTCGAGTTCGGGAAAACGATATCCCGGGAGAAGAATTTCTTCAGCTCAACGAAGAAGACGTCAAGCAAGCACGACAAGCCGTAGAAAAGCAAGGATAGCCTCCGGTTGTCCTTGCTTTTCGGTATTATCTAGCTTCGGCGGGTAGAAGCTCGGGATTTTTCAGTCCTGCCCTGAAATCCAAGGACGAGATTTCAAGTGCAGGCCTTCCAAAATCCTCGCTCCGGACCGACTCACCTGCACTTTCTGGTTTTAATGGCTAGCCTTTTCGATATAGCCGTTTTCTTGCAAATTGTCGAGAGCCGCCTGAAGTTCCTCACCGCTCAGTGGAGTTCCCTTAAGTCGCTCGTATTCAAACTCAGTTTCGTTCGTCGAGTAGAGGAAGAGCAACAGTCCAAGAGCCTCGGGGGAAAGAGCTGGATCTGTGAAAATGTCGGTTGGGATCGAAATGCTGTTTTGCTCGTTCAGTGTGTCGACTTTTACTTTTAGTTGAATTAACATAGAAATGCTCCTCAAAAGTTAGTTTTCTACAAGTATATCACTCCAGGCAAACACGTCTAATCTCTTTATAGATAACTTTGGGGACGCTAACTTCAATGAGGTTTTCCTTACATAATAAAGTCAGAATGTGTTATAATTTGCATATTAATCACTAGAAGAGAGCCGGCGTTTACGAGGAAGAAACAAAGGGAAACAGAGAAGAGAGGTGCCACGGTCGTTGGTTTATAAAGTCGCGAGAACTATTGAACTGCACTACGCTGATACAGATATGATGGGAGTCATTTATCACGCTAACTATTTGAAATTTTTTGAAATGGGGCGAACGGCCTTCATTAAAGACGTCGGCTATAGCTACATGGAAATGGAAGAAGCGGGTTACTACGCTCCCGTCTATGATGTTCAAGCAACCTATAAAAAGGCTCTTCGTTACGGCGAAGAAGCGAAAGTGGAAACATGGATCTCGCTTAACGACGGTGTGAAGACGGTTTATAGCTATAACATTCTAAACGGTGAGGGCGATCTTTGTGTGACAGGTTATACGACCCATATCATTGTGAAAAAGGACACATTTCGTCCGGTCCGTTTCAAAAAAGCATTCCCGGAATGGTATCAAACGTATGAAAAATTAAAAGCAAGTAGGAGAGAACACTGATGGCATTTGGCATCACTAGAGGAGAGCTGGACGAATGGAAAGAGCGGGCAAACCGAGGCGAAATCGCCCTCCTCACTCATCTATGGTATGACAAGCGCTTCCCAGAGCATCGAACCGTGACGAAAGCAGCGTGCGCAGATAGGAATAAATTGATTGCCTGGGGTCAGAGCTATGGGCTGAAGCCAGAGTGGCTTCACCATCGTGAAACCTTCTCACACTTTGATCTTTTGGGGGCGCATCAACAAGAAATCCTCCATGCAGAGGGAAAGCTTGGACAGCTTGAGCGTTTTTCGGATGGAGCAAGCCTTGAACGGACGAGAGTAAGATCAAGGAGGCGTTTTAAATGACGGAGAAACAAAAAGAAATCATGGAAGCTCTACATACTCAGCCGAAAATGAATCCGACCGCAGAAATCAAGCGGCGCATTGACTTCCTGAAATTATATGTGAAGAAAGCAGGCGCCAAAGGATTCGTGCTCGGAATTTCAGGTGGACAGGATTCCTCCCTTGCAGCTAAGCTCGCCCAAATGGCAGTGAAGCAATTAAACGAGGAGACCCAGGAGGGGGGATATCAGTTTCACGCGATTCGTCTTCCTTACGGGGAGCAGCATGATGAAGACGATGCAAAGGTCGCGCTTTCATTTATCGGTACAGACCATGTGCATACGGTCAATATTAAGCCCGCTGTGGATGCCTCTAATCAAGCATTTCAGGAGGCTGTCGAGGATTCTCTGTCCAACTTTCTCAAAGGAAACACAAAAGCAAGAGAAAGAATGAAAGTCCAGTTTGACATTGCTGCTCACTTTGGTTGTCTCGTTATTGGCACCGACCATGCGGCTGAAGCTGTCACAGGTTTTTTCACGAAATTTGGCGACGGTGCTTGCGACATTGTCCCGTTATTTGGTCTCAATAAACGACAGGGACGGGCGCTTTTAAAAGAATTAGGTGCGCCAAAGGAGCTGTACACGAAAGTACCTACGGCTGATTTGGAGGACGATAAGCCCGGATTGCCGGATGAAGAGGCGCTCGGAATGACGTATGAACAAATTGACGATTATCTTGAAGGAAAAGAAATCGACGCGGAAATCGCAAAGAAGTTGGAAGAGCGTTACGATAAAACCGAACACAAGCGTCAGCAGCCGCCATCCCTTTACGACGTGTGGTGGAAAAGCTAAGCTACCTGTCATGAATAACCCGCTTGGTTCATAACCTAGAGTGTACATGTTAAGGATTTATGAGGAGAGGAAGAACCATGAAAGAAAAACTGCTTGTGCTTCTCGGGCTTTCTGTTTGTTTAATACTGATTATCGGTTTCACGACAGGGAATTTTTCAAATGAAGGTTCTACCACCTCTACGAGCAGTGAATCTTCTGAGGAAAAGGATGCGACAGAGCTTGGGGAGACTCAAGAAATAAGTGGCATGGAGTTGACGGTGAACTCCGCTCGTACAGAGGAAAGCAACGTGGACGAGCAGCAAGTGGTCCTGGTGGATGTAACAATTGAGAACACCACCGATTCATCCGTTAATTTTTCGCTTTACAATCTAACGTTGATGGATGAAGAGAACTACGCTTATGAGCACACCACTGATGTGGAAACCAAAGGAATTCTTGGTGGGCAAATCTCTGCGGGACGCGCCGTTAGCGGGGAAGTGGCATACGACGTTCCAAAAGGGACAAACTATGAACTGGTGTATACCGATCATTTTCGAAATGGGCAACTATTCTTCCCGGTTGAAATTGAGGAGTAAGGTAATTCTGGCAAAAGCCCCCCATCTTGCATGGTGGGGTTCTTTCTTTAATGAAAGGGCCCTTTTATAAAGGACATCCTTTTCTGTGTTTTTTAGGCCATGCTCTCTAAAACGGTCTATTTGCTTCACTTCCCATTTTATGATAAATTAAAAGAATATTCAAAGACAGATGGAGCGGAGAACGGGAGAGGGACTATGCCAATTAAAATTCCGGATCATTTGCCGGCAAAAGAGATTTTAACGAAAGAGAATATATTTGTGATGAATGAGAGTCGAGCGTATACACAAGATATTCGCCCGCTTAAAATTGTTATTCTTAACTTAATGCCTACGAAGGAACAAACAGAGACGCAGCTGATTCGCATGCTTGGCAACACGCCTTTGCAAATTGATGTCTCACTGCTGCATCCGAGTACGCATGAATCTAAGAATACTCCAAGGGCTCATTTGAACATGTTCTACAAGACGATCGAGGAAGTGCAGCAGCAACGTTTTGATGGCATGATTATTACCGGAGCTCCCATTGAAACGCTGCCATTTGCCGATGTCAACTACTGGAGTGAGCTACAGTCGATTCTGGATTGGACGACAACGAACGTCACTTCTACGCTACATATTTGCTGGGGAGCACAGGCGGGACTGTACCATCATTACGGGATCAACAAGCAGCCGTTAACAGAAAAACTGTTTGGGGTATACCCTCACACTGTAGAAGTACCGAATGTGAACTTGCTTCGGGGGTTTGATGACGTATTTTTGGCTCCGCATTCGCGCTTGACAACGGTGGCCCGAGTGGATATTGAGCAAGTGGAAGAGCTTGACATTCTAAGTGCTTCAAGGGAAGCTGGCGTCTACATCGCTGGTTCCAAAAACGGTAAGCGTATCTTTGTCATGGGGCATTCCGAGTACGACGCTCATACGCTGAAACAAGAATACGAGCGTGATCTCGCAAAAGGAGTAGAAGTGGCGCTGCCGCATAATTATTTTCCGAATGGGAATGCGACATCCCTTCCCCCCTTGCAATGGCGGGCTCACTCCAATTTACTTTTTTCCAACTGGCTCAACTATTATGTTTATCAGGAGACTCCGTATGATTTTACGGACGTTACGGATTACTCAATCTAAACACAAAGCATAGGCAGGCTTCAACCCGCCGGAGCTAGACAATACCAAAAAGCGCAGGCGGGTTGCCCAGAAGCGCGGATTTTGGAAGGCCTGAACTAGAAATCCCGGGTTTGGATTTCAGGGCAGGACTGAAAAATCCCGAGCTTCTAGCCGCCGGAGCTAGACAAAAAACCGGCCAAAAGGTCGGTTTTTATTGTTGTTTTTCGCACAAACTAGTTGCAATAAGGGAGGGTGGGCCTATGCGAGGTGTTGGTTCCGCCTCTTTTTTCTACATTCATAACGCCAGCGTCTATGTGGAGCAACACGCATGCAAAAGAGGGAAAGCGGCGGGGGTGGTTGTACTTATTCATGGATTTATTGCGTCCAGCCATTCGTACCACCGCCTGATCCCGTATTTGACGAAAACACATCAGGTAGTTGTGTTTGACCTGCCTGGATTTGGGCGGAGCAGTAAGCATAGAGGGGCTGCTTACTCGTTTAGTGATTACGCAACGCTAACGGAAGAATTATTGGAGCGGTTGGGAGCATCCAGAGTCATACTCGTCGGGCACTCTATGGGCGGGCAGGTCGCGCTCTGCGTAGCCAAGCGAAACAAAGCGCTCGTGCGCTCGCTCATTCTGCTTGCAAGCTCCGGCTATCTAAGGCGGGTAAAGCCCGGCTACATCCTAGCGACGTTTGCCCCTTACTCAGCCCATCTGCTGCAAAAATGGACAAAGCAGCAAAGTGTACGCGAGATGCTCGAGCAAGTGGTCTATTCGAAGCGCTGCATTACGAAAGAAATGATTGATTGCTACCGTCGCCCGCTCGAAGATCCTTCCTTTTATGAGGCGCTTCTTTATCTGGCACGGCAACGAGAAGGGGATCTTAGCCAAGAGGATCTGCAAACCATCGAGACCCCCACACTGGTGATCGGTGCAAAGCAAGACCGATTGATCCCGGTAGAGACAAGTGCAAGACTTGCCACGGACTTACCGAACGCCACTCACACCGTTTTTGAGCGCTGCGGGCATCTGATCGCGGAGGAGTATCCCAAAAAGACCGCTAAGAGGATTCTCTCCTTTGCAGCGAAAAACGTGTAGCGATGTCCTGTAGTTAAGGCCCTTTTCGCCGTCTGCGTGAGTCCATATGCTATACTAAAAAGGAGTTGACGCGCAAACGAGGTGATAATGGTGGATCCGCTTGATGTCATGATGAATAAGGAGTGCGTCGTCCCTTATTTTTTGCCGATTTTAAGTGCTGACAAACAACTTGTGATTGGGTATGAAGTAGTCGCCAGGTGGCAGGAAGGGAAGCGAATGTCAAAGCTGGGATGGTTCTTTGAAGACCGCTCTATCCCTGGAGAATATCGATTGGAAGTGGAGGACTACTTACAGGAAGTAGCGCTCGCCCGTTATATAGAAAGCAGGCAGCAGGGGGTTCTCTATTTTAATTATGATGCCAAGCTGTTAACAAAAGATGGAGGCGAAACCCTCATAGAGCGACTCCGTCTTTGTGAAGCAGAAGGTGTTTCTTTGCGTCGACTGATCATCGGGATAAAGGGCGGAGATATGAGTGAGGAGGTTGGCTCCCTGAAGCATACAGTGATGTATCTTCAAAGCCTAGGCGTACAAATAGCTGTAGATGTGGACAGTCCTTCCACCAGTCAGCTGGACAACTTGGCAATCCTGAAGCCAAACGTGATTCGCGTCAATGTCTCCTTTCTTGAGGAGACCTCTCTCCCGGCGTTGTATCGAGATGTCCACCAACCGATGTCCATGCTCGCACGGAAAATTGGGGCAACGCTTTTGTTTGACGGGTTGGAAACGTTCACGCAGCTAAACTACGCCTGGCGAAGCGGCGGTCGTTATTATCAGGGGCCTTATTTGCAGAAGGCGGGTCCAGCTTTTGTTGAACGAGAGCTGTGCAAGCCGAAACTGCAAAAAGACATGCATCACTTCATCCACTATGAACGGCAAAAAGTAGCGGCACAGCTTGTGCTTTCCAATGACTTAACGCAAAAACTGAGACAAGCGCTCAAAACAATCGACGCTGAAGACACATACGATCAAATGATTGTAAACATCGCCCGAACGCTCGATGCGTATACCTTTCGAGTGTATATTTGCAACGAGGACGGGTTTCAGCAATCGTCCAACGCTGAAAAAGGGAGGGACGGCACATGGGAATTATATCAAGAAGGACGCTACAAAAACTGGAGCTGGCGGCCGTATTTTCTTGAGAACATTGCACGAATGAACGTAGAAAAGAAAGGAATTCTGTCCGATTTATATTCCGATATTGAGCGCGATGAACATATTCGCACGTATTCCTATCCACTAACCGATACGCTTTATGTCTTCATTGATATTCCTTATGAGTATTTGTTTGAACAAAATGGGCTTCTGTAAACGTTTTTCGCACGACGGTTAAGGGAAAAAGGATTCATAGTAGCGACGAAAGGAGACGGTCCTTATGAAAATTACACTTACAGATGCAGCCCTTCATTATTTGAATGAACGTAACTACGCTGTCATTCGCATTGCCGCCCGTGACACATATGAGTGTAGCACGATGGTTGAATATTACTTACAAGAAGGCGAAGTGAACGAGAAGGACAACGAAGTCACGGTGGAAGGCATCAAGGTTCTTTACGATGAGAAAGCACTAGAGGAAATGGGTAGTGAAGTGAAAGTCGATTTCATTCCTTCTCAGGGACTTAAGTTGATGAACCCCGGCGGAACGCTTGCCTACGGACAAAACGTGCGCCCACTTGAAGCGAAAGATTAGTTGGAAAGCCCTGTGCCTCTCTTGAAGTACGGGGTTTCGCTTTTTGCCAAAAGAAAGAGAGCTGTTTCATTTATAGAAATAGACTTACTCCAAAGAGTAAGTCTACCTAATAAAAAAGCTGCCTGCTTTTTTTACATAGGGGGATACTTGCTGAAACGTCTTCATAAATTTATCAACAGACGTGGTCGTGCGCCCAATATCAAATTTGCCTTCTTCGTTAGTGAACGGAACAGCCCATACTTTTCGTTCCTTTGGCCCCGGCGCTTGCTGTCCGTGGTGATGAAACGGAAGATGTTGATGTGAGAGCGGGCGTCCGTGAAAATGCTGCGGACGTCTGCCAAATAGCGGCTCCCTTGGACGCTGCTGAGGGGGTGGATGAAATGGTCTGTGTGACCATGGATCAAAACCATGTCGCGGCGGCTGATGAAACATGGCAATTCCTCCTTACGTAATTGAGATCTTTTTGCGTGTGCCAGCGATTGTTACTGTAAGCAGTCCATTGGAATATTTGGTCTTGACGTCGCTTTCTTCAAAAACAAAAGGCACAGAGATGCTGCGTTCGCGAATTTGCTGAGAGCTTTCCTTGGAAATCGCGTGCGTATCTTCATCTAAGGTGGTGATTTCATTTTGGGCATGAACACGGATGACAAGCGTCTGTCGAATAATTTCAAGTTCGATTTGTTCCTTTTTTGTACCAGCAAGATCGGCCTCAACAATAAAGGCCTCCGGTTCTTCAGAGACGCGAATAGGAATGGGCTGCGGAAACAGTTGATGGGGAAAGCGTTTAAAGGTCGATTGAAAAAAATGATCAATGGACGACATTAGGTCATGAGTATTCCGCTGACTTGGACGTTCTTCGGACATGTTGATCCCTCCATACATGATTGCTTCTATAGCGTATGTTGTGCTTGTAAAAAAGGTGAGCCCTTAAGGAGGAAGAGAAAGATGACAAAAGGCATCATTGATACACATTGCGATGCCCTTCTCAAGCTATGGGAAGACTCGAAACGTTCCTTTCAAAACGACCCGGCGATTGAAACAAATGCCGATCGGCTGCAAAAGGGAGGAGTAGGACTTCAGCTATTTGCGTTGTTTGTTCCGCCAACGATCCCTCAGGAGGAAAAATTTCAGGTGATCATGGAACAGGTCGAGGCTTTTCAACAAAAAGTCGCTCCTGCCAGAGGGATGAAGCCACTCCGTACGTTCCAAGAGATACCGAAGCTACAACCTGGAGAGACAGGAGCGATTTTGACACTAGAGGGAATGGATGCCCTCGGCACCGACAAGAACAAACTAGAGTGGCTTTATCACCACGGCGTTCTTTCGCTCGGATTGACATGGAATGAGGCCAATCTCTGCGCGGATGGCATTGGCGAAGTGCGAGGAGCCGGTTTGACTTCCTTTGGCACCGAAGTGATTCAAATGAACAACGAACGTGGCATTTTAACAGATCTCTCCCACCTAAGCCTGAAGGGATTTTGGGAGGCGATCGCCCTTGCCGAAAAGCCGATTGCCAGCCATTCCAACGCCTATGCGCTATGCTCGCATCGTCGCAATCTAAGAAATGACCAGCTGGAGGCGCTTTTTACACAAAAAGGCTATGTCGGCGTTGTCTTTCATCCTGAATTTCTAACAGGGAAAGAAACGGCGACCATTGCAGACATCGTTCGCCACATTGACTATATGTGTCAGCGTGGAGGCGTGCACTTGATTGGCTTTGGATCGGACTTTGACGGTATTCCAGTCCACGTTCAGGGCCTAGAGGACGCTAGTTGTTATGCAAACTTAGTGGAAGAGTTAGAGAGGCATTTCTCGGCTGAGCAAGTTAAAGGGTTCAGTGGAGAGAATTTTAAGCGAATGGTGCTTGATTCTCATAATTTGTGACAATCGTTTCGATGAAGGAAGGAATATGCTAAACTGATGCCAGATAGAGGAGGCATCAAAATGAAATTGTTTACGCAAGGAACCATTGCCGCTCTGCTCGTAGTGTCGCTGCTAGGAGCGTGCTCCAATAATGGAGAAGAGGAAGAATCTGCACCTGAGCCGATGTTTTCCTCCACAGACCCGGAAGACTGGCCAGACGTGGTTGCGACAGTTAACGGAACGGATATTACTAAAGAAAGTTTCCAGCAAGAAGTGGAACAAAACCGTACCGATTACGAGAGCGCGGCTTCAGAGGAGACGGACCCAGAGCGCAATGAGCAACTGGACCAGCTACATATGGAGCAGGCGTTAAATCGACAAATCGATGCTATGCTTTTAAACGAGGCCGCGCTTGAGGAAGGCTATACGGTGAGTGAAGAAGAACTTCGCGAGGCGCTGGATGAAATCAAAGAAACCCAGGGGATTGAATCCGATGAAGAGTATGAGCACTTGTTATACATTCAGGGCTATACGAAAGAAAACTATGAAGAAGAAGTAGAGAACCAACTCTTAAATTTTAAATATATTGATGGAACGTTTGGGGAACCAGAGATTACCGAGGAGGACGTAAGGGCCTATTACGAAGAAGCGGCAAGTGGAGAGGACGATATGCCAGCGTATGAAGAAGTGAAAGATCAGCTACAGCGAAACCTAGAGTCTGAACAACGCTTTCATCACGCGAACGAACTTTTGGAGACCCTCCGTGAAGAGGCGGAGCTTGACGTATCTATCTATCAGTGAGGAGAAGGGGGGGCTCCTTCTTTTTTTGTTTAGCTCTGGCGCCCACTCGCTCGAGGTTTCTTCACGCCGCCAGATCAAGCCAAAACCGGGCTAGATACAGCCGTCGTTCCAGACCTTGTCGCTCGTGACAGGGAACCTCTGCCTTTCGGTATTGTTTTGCTACGGTGGGGAGAAGCTTCGGAATTTTTCAGTCCTGATACCGAAATCCAAGGTCGGGGTTTCTTATATCAGGTCTTCTAACACTCTCGCTTTTGGGCAACCCGTTTGCGCTTTTTGGTTTTTCAACAGTGATCCTTAAGAAGAAGTGGATTGGAGCCGATAGTAAAAAGAGCAAGCAATGAAATAGGAGGGGTTGACGTGAATATTCATTCGTGGGGCACCACACAAGAGCTGGATCTGGAGCTCGTATTATTTTACCTAGACGATTCACTATATGCGTTGAATGTGTTAAAAGTACGTGAGGTCATTCGGCCCATTCCGGTGACATCATCGCCCAATCGCCACACGATCGTAGAGGGGGTTGTACGGGTTCGAGATGAAGTGATGCCGCTTTTAAATATGTTTGAGCTTCTGGAGGTTGGCGGAGGGAGCCATGATGGCGACCAGTTCTTCATCATTGTGGAAATGGGAAATCAGCGGCTGGCTTTACGCGTAGGAAGGGTTTCAACGATTCATCGCTTAGCCTCAAGCGATCTGCAAGTTCCTGATTCAATAACGAGCGGAAAAGAACAATTTGTGTCAGGGGTTGTTCATTTAGAAGAAGCGAATCAAATGGTTTTTACGCTTGACTTAGAAAAGGTGGTCCATTTGGTAAGACCACAGGCGGCCCAAGCAACATACCGAGCGGAAGAGCTAGTGAAGCGTGGGCAGGAAACCATCCTCTTGGTGGAAGACTCAAAGACCCTTCGCACGCTGCTTATCCAGTCGCTTTTTGATGCAGGTTATGATGATGTTACATATTTTGACAACGGGGAAGACGCCTGGAAGTATATGCAAGACCCTTCAAGAGTCGTGTCATTTACGGCGCTAGTTACAGACATTGAAATGCCGAAAATGAATGGGCATATGCTAACGAAGCATGTGCGCGAGCTGCCGGGCTATCTAGATTTTCCAATCATCACTTTTTCTTCGCTCTCCGCCAATGTTACACAGGAGAAAGGGAAACGACTTGGGGTGACGGCACATATATCCAAGCCTGATGTAGCCGCGCTTGTGCACGCATTGGACGAATGCCTGCAAAAGGAAACTGCCGAGGACGTGTAAGGTTTATCGGCAGTTTTCATTTCTTCCTTTTGAATTCTCGAGGATTTTCGTTTGTTCAGCACTGAGTAGGCCGAGTTTTTGAAGCCAATAGGCATACTGCAAAGTCTTCTTAGTGACGCCCATCCTTTCACCCCCTTTTTGTTATGCTGCCATTTTATTCACTTAATCTAAAAAAGTTTCCTCAAGGAAAGAAAGCGGGCGCCTGTACTGGCGCTTTTTTTCTTGTTATGATAAAGCGCAAAGGGGGCACTTGCAAATGGAGATAGAAGTAACAAAACCAGCACTTCGCTGGTTTAAGGAAGAATTTGGCGAGGAAGACGAAAAAGTCTCGATTCGTTTCTTTGGACGCTATGGTGGTTGCGGCTCCTTGCAAAGTGGTTTTTCGATAGGGATGGAGATGCAAGAGCCAGAAAAACCAGTGGCGGTTAAAGAGATGGATGGTTTTATGTTCTTCATTGAAAAACAGGATTTGTGGTATTTTAATAATCATAGCGTGAAAATCAAATACAGCCGCACCAATGATGAAATTGAGTTTGATTATAAGAATGCGTGAGCTTTGTCAAAAGGAGTGCCTATGAGACTCGGATATCCGTGCCAAAATTTATCTTTGCCCAGCAAGCTTCGGACCTGCCGCCTGCAGACAATGCGACAGGAGGGCATGGAGAAGATTAAAGAATTAACGTTGCATAATTTAGAACAGTTATCGGCGATGTTGGACTGGAATATCGCCCACGATATCACCTTTTTTCGCGTCTCAAGTGACATTATTCCTTTTGCGACCCATCCAGAGATGACGTGGCACTGGCAGAAGGATGACGATGTGAAAAACCTCACTGCTTTGATTCGCGAGAAAGGCGAAGAAAATCAAATGCGATTATCGGCTCATCCCGGGCAGTATTCCGTACTGAATTCGCCAAAGTCGCAGGTAGTGAACAATGCAATTCTCGACCTAAGCTATCACTCTGACCTGCTTGAGATGGTTGGAGGAAAAGACATCATTGTTCACACAGGGGGGATGTACGGAGATAAAGAAAAAGCAAAGAAGCAGTTCGCTTCTGCGTTCGCGGAGCTACCGAAGCAGGTAAGACAGAGGTTACGTCTTGAGAATGACGACAAGGTGTTTCAAACGAAAGATGTTCTTGATATTCACGATGCATGTGGGGTGGTCCTCTGTTTTGACATTCATCATGAGCGGTGTTTTCAGACAGGAGAAGGGGAGCTATCCTCTCTATTTCAGGATGTGTATCGTACATGGCCAAAATCAGAAATTCCTAAGGTTCACATAAGTAGTGGCAAGGCTTCTGAGAAGGACCGAAGTCACGCAGACTACATACGGATGGAAGATTTTGAATTGCTCCTGAGGGTGTTAGATGGTCGAGGGGTCGATGTGATGCTTGAAGCAAAAGCAAAGGAAAAAGCGCTCCTTGAATTAAGAGCGCAGCTGAAAAAGGAGAGTGGCGAAAATGCCGATTGAGATAGCGACATTTGCGGGTGGTTGTTTTTGGTGTATGGTGAAACCCTTTGATGAGTTGCCGGGCATTCATCAGATCCGCTCTGGCTATTCGGGCGGATACACTGAGAATCCGTCCTATAAGCAAGTAAAAACAGGAGAGACAGGCCACTATGAGGTGGTACAAATTAGCTTTGACCCTGACATTTTCCCTTATGAACAGCTACTTGAACTATACTGGCCACAAATTGACCCGACGGACGATGGCGGACAGTTTCAAGATCGTGGCTCTCAATATCGAACGGCGATTTTCTACCATACAAAGCAGCAAAAAGAAAAGGCAGAAGCTTCCCGTCAAGCGATTGAGGAGAGCCGACGCTTTAAGAAGCCGATCGTTACCGCGATAAAAGAAGCAAGCGCCTTTTATGAAGCTGAGGAAGAGCACCAAGATTTTTACAAGAAGCAACCTGAGGAATACAAGCAGGACCGTGTGCAAAGTGGTAGAGATGCTTTTATTGATAAAAACTGGAAATGACGAAAGGGCATTTGGATTGTGAGCAAGGTAAACCATTGACATGAAGGGATAGAACTCTCATCAAATAACGTTGAAGAACGTTCGCCGGTTTCGTCACCGCTCCTGCTCATATTTGCTATAATAAAGAAAAAGATAGGTGGTGGGAAATTGAAAAAGTTTTTCTACCGACTCTCATTACTAAGTGCCTCTCTTTTCTTAGCGTTTGTCACCATCATGTTAATATCAATGATCGCGGTAAGAGGCTGGAGCTACACGGAGGCGGGCAAAGTTCCCCCAAAAACCGCCGTTCTTTTGCACGCGGTTCATAACAATCTTGTACCCGGAGAGCTCAAAGCACCGAGCATCTTCGCTAACAAAGGGTCCTCAAATTTCACCCGAACCGACCAGATGATCCCGGTCTCAGATGGAGGGGAAATTCCGATACGCCTCTACCAACCAAAAGCAGAGGGCCCTCATCCAGTGGTGATGTATTATCACGGGGGAGCCTTTATGGAGGGCTTTGGGAGTATTGAGACCCACGATAACATCATCCGTGCTCTTGCGGCGCGGACAGATGCAATTGTCGTCGCTCCGAGCTATCGACTTGCTCCGGACAATCCCTTCCCAACAGCTACACAGGACAGCTATGATGCTCTGAAATGGGTACACGAGCATGCTAAGGTGCTTGGTGCGGATCCAAACCGTTTGGCCGTTGCCGGTGACAGTGCAGGTGGGAACCTAGCTACCGTAGTAGCGATGATGGCAAGGGATTTCAACGGCCCAAACATTGTCGCGGAAGCGCTCCTTTATCCACTGACAACGTTTGAAGATCAGACTTTTGTCTCTCGAGATATGTACTCAAGTGGCTACTATTTGCTATCTAGAGGGGTGATGGAGCGCGCCCGTGAAGCGTACACTCCACAGGAGGAGATGTGGCATTCCCCTTATACCTCTCCTCTTGCTGCGGCTGATTTAAGCAACATGCCACCAACGCTCCTTATAACGGCTCAGTTTGATCCTTTGCGAGACGAAGGAGAAGCGTACGGTGTTAAATTAGCGGAGTCTGGCGTCCCGGTTCAAGCGATACGCTACGATGGTGTGATGCATGGGTTTGTTTCTTTTTATGAAGTCATGGATCGAGGCGGGCACGGCCTGGCTGTTACGTCGGAGTATTTGAGGCAAGCCTTTAACGGTGAATTGGATGAGAGCGGAGGACACGAGCAGCTCGTTTATAACCATGATGACTTTCAAAATTCTTGGCAAGAAGAGTTGGAAGCCTATGCGATTGGCGCATTTTTAATCGGTAAACAGATACAGAACTATATTATGGACGAACAATAAGTCACGTATAAAACCGGCTAGATATGCGCTAGCCGGTTTTTGGGGTGCTTTAGCTATGGGATCCGAAATTCCATCGCTCTACCTACATTCCAAAACAGAAAACTCGAAGTGTGGAAATGCGAGCACGAATTAAGGAATACAAAACACGAGAAGCATGATCGCACATCCCGCTTTTTTCATTGAGTTGTCGCTTAGTTTCGTTTGGCATAGGCGACAAACATTTCTTCAAGCTCATTTAACCCGCAGGCTCCGCATTGGACGCGCATGCTTGGACCCCCGTAGTTCATATGAAACACATCAAGGGAGGCCTCTTCCAGCGTTTGGGTAACTGTCCCGGTTTGGGGGTCTAGTTTCACAGGCTCGGCCCGCTGCTCGATCTTGTGAAAACGAGTGCGGTTGGTTTTACAGCGCGGGCATAAATAAGGGTTCGACATCATTTTATCCACCTCCACCTTTTGGTGTTTAGTATGTCCGAGACGTGGGCAAGAATGTATAGGTTTGCAGGCGGAAAAACTGACAAACTTGTGGCTACTTCGTAACTTTTTTTTGTCGAATTTATGTTATTTCACGCAAAACGAATAAAAGGCAGCGCATTTTTACATAGGTTCTGTTAGGATAGTCTCTGAAGTGAGGTAAGCTCAGACACTCTTAAACTTCCTTTTCATCATCGAATTATGTCAAAGAAAGGTGATTCTTTTGAGAATAATAGCTTCTCGTGTTAAGTGGCTTACACTTGCCCTATTTACTCTTTTTCTCAGTGGCTGCAATTTGACGGTCCTTGATCCGAAAGGCCCCGTAGCTGATCAGCAAAGCAGTTTAATTACATTGTCGATTGCATTTATGCTCTTTATTGTTCTCGTCGTTTTTGTGCTGCTAACGATCATGCTCGTAAAATATCGCGATCGCGACAACGATGATAATTATGAACCGAATATTGAGGGGAGCCACAAGCTTGAAATTACGTGGACGATCATCCCGATTATTATTGTGACGATCCTGTCGGTTCCTACGATTATTGCGATTTACAATTTAGAAGAAGCCCCTGAAGTAGCAGAGGGAGCCGTTCAACAAGATCCGCTAGTGATTCACGCGACCAGCGTGAACTGGAAGTGGATTTTCAGCTACCCGGAGGAGGGGATCGAAACAGTGAATTACATAAACATTCCTGTGGACCGTCCTGTGTTGTTTAAGCTTACCTCTGCGGATTCAATGGCTTCGTTCTGGGTTCCTCAGCTTGGGGGTCAGAAATATGCTATGTCAGGGATGGAAACGGAACTTTTTCTCCGTGCTGATCATGAGGGAACGTATGATGGAAGAAACGCCAACTACACGGGCGAGGGCTTTACCCATCACCGTTTTGACGTGAACGCGGTAGCAGAAGAAGAGTTTGATAACTGGGTGGAAGGAACGCAAGAAGAAGCTCCACCTTTATCAGAGGAAGAGTACCATCATTTGATGGTACCTGGACACGCGGGGGAGATGACGTTCTCCTCAACCCATTTAGACTTTATTGATCATGCCAATGATCCTGAATATGCGCTTGATGCTAGAGCGGGGCTTGGCTATGAAGCTCACGGTCCGCATACGAGAGAAGGGAAGGTATTTGAATTGCCGCTTTTAGAACAGCCGATCGATACAAGCCAGACGTACGAAGTTGAGCTTGAGGATGAATAGAGAGGAGACGGTATTTTGGATTTAAGATGGGACGAATTTATCGTCACCGGCGATCCCTTTATTCTGGGCGGGCAAATATCCATTGCCTTAACCGGTATAGCCATTGTTGTCGCGTTGACTTATTACAAAAAGTGGACGTGGCTGTGGCGGGACTGGATTACGACGGTTGACCATAAAAAAATCGGGATTATGTACATCCTTTGTGCACTGTTGATGCTATTCCGTGGCGGTGTGGATGCGCTGATGATGCGAACACAGCTTGCTGCTCCGGAAATGAGTTTTTTGGAAGGACAACACTATAACGAAATTTTTACCACTCACGGGACGATCATGATTATTTTCATGGCGATGCCTTTCTTGATCGGCTTAATGAACGTTGTGGTTCCTTTACAAATTGGGGCCCGCGATGTGGCTTTCCCGTTTTTGAATAACTTAAGTTTTTGGACGTTCTTTTTCGGAATGGCGCTATTCAATATTTCCTTTGTCATTGGAGGGGCTCCATCGGCAGGGTGGACTAGTTACTTTCCGCTCGCTTCCAACGATTTTAGTCCGGGTCCTGGGCAGAATTTCTATGCGCTTGGTATCCAGCTTTCAGGGATTGGAACACTTGCGACAGGGATTAACTTTATCGTCACGATCTTGAACATGCGAGCTAAAGGCATGAGCCTGATGAGAATGCCGATGTTCACGTGGACTGTCTTTATCACATCGCTCATTATTGTGCTTGCTTTCCCGGTGCTCACAGTAGCGCTCGCGATGATGACGTTTGATTTATTGTTTGGCACGCATTTCTTTACGTTGCAAGGGGAAGGGCTTGATATGCTTTGGGCCAATCTCTTCTGGATCTGGGGTCACCCAGAAGTCTATATTGTAGCTTTACCAGCGTTTGGGATTTTCTCGGAGATTATTTCAACGTTCGCTAAAAAACGTCTCTTTGGCTACACGGCGATGGTCGCTTCCATTGTTGTCATTTCGTTCTTGAGCTTTCTCGTTTGGGTTCACCATTTCTTCACGATGGGCAACAGCGCAGCGGTGAACTCCGTTTTCTCAATCTCGACAATGGCGATCGCCATTCCAACAGGCGTGAAGATCTTTAACTGGCTCTTTACGCTGCATAAAGGAAAGATCTCGTTCACCACGCCGATGCTATGGGCCCTTGGATTCATTCCGAACTTTGTCATTGGCGGTGTTACTGGAGTAATGCTTGCCATGGCGGCAGCTGACTATCAGTACCACAACACGTACTTTCTTGTCTCTCACTTTCACTACGTTCTGATTGCGGCGACAGTCTTTGCTTGCTTTGCCGGTCTAATTTTCTGGTATCCGAAGATGTTTGGTCATCGCTTGAATGAACGGCTTGGGAAATGGGTGTTCTGGATCTTTATGATTGGCTTTAACGTTTGTTTCTTCCCGCAGTATTTCCTTGGTCTGGACGGAATGCCGCGCCGGATCTATACGTATCTGCCGGAAGATGGCTGGTTTGCTCTTAACGCGATTTCGACACTTGGGGCTTTCATGATGGGGGCTGCTTTTGCGATCTTTGTCTATAGCATTTACTACAGCTACCGTTATAGTGAACGTGATAAAACAGGCGACCCATGGGACGGGCGTACCTTGGAGTGGGCAACATCGTCAGCGATTCCGCCACACTATAACTTTGCCAAGGTTCCAGAGATCACAGATCGCGATCCGCTTTGGGATATGAAGCAAAAAAGCATTGACCCGAACGATATTGACAAGTATGAAAAAATTCACATGCCAAACAATACGTGGATGTCGCCCGTTATGTGTTTCTTTATGTTTGTGTCTAGCTTCGCCCTCGTATTTGAGTGGTTCGCTCTAGCGGCTGTGAGCGCCGTAGGGATCTTTGTATTCATGATTTTGCGCTCCTTTGACTACAATGACGGGCACTATGTGAGCGCAGAAGAAGTGGAAGAAACTGAAAGAAAAGCGAAGGAGGCGTAAAAATGGCGGCACAGGAATCGATTGATCCGAACAAACCGCTTGAATTTCAATCGGCGGAAGGACGAAACAACATTCTTGGCTTCTGGATCTTCATTGGCGCTGAATTTGCCTTGTTCTCGACGCTGTTTGCCTCGTATTTCATTCTCGTTGATCGGACGGCGGGCAACATTCGCGGAGACGCATTGTTTGATCTTCCGCTCGTATTGATTATGACGTTCTTGCTTCTAACAAGTTCGTTTACTTGCGGCATAGCGGTACATGAAATGCGTGCTGGTCGCCTCAACCGCATGCTCGTATGGATGGGGGCTACTCTTCTTCTTGGGTTAAGCTTTATCGGCTTTGAAATTTATGAGTTCGTTCACTACGCCCACGAAGGGGCAACGCTTTCAACAAGTGCTTTCTGGTCCGCATTCTTTGTCCTTTTGGGCACTCACGGATTGCACGTTGCTATTGGGGTTGGATGGATGATCCTACTGGGGATTCAGCTGAAACAACGAGGGCTAACGCCTAGAACAACATCGAAATTCTTTATCGCCAGTCTTTACTGGCACTTTCTAGACGTGATTTGGATTTTAATTTTCACAGGTGTCTACCTGCTAGGGATGGTGAGATAGATGGCTTCGAATGAGCAAGAAGCGAATCAGAACAGTCACCAGCATTTCCCATGGCAGCATGTCATTGGCTTTCTTTTATCGATTGTCCTGACGCTGGCTGCTGTGTGGATTGCCTTTCTTGATACAATGGACTTGTGGATGAAAGTCACGATTATCTTCGTGTTTGCCTTTATTCAAATGGGGGTTCAACTCTTTATGTTTATGCATATCGGCGAAGGCAAAGAAGGGAAATGGCAGATTGGTCATACGCTCTTTGCGATCGTGATCGCGATTATCATTGTGGTCGGTTCGTACTGGGTCATTATGTCAGGCCACGTTTAAAACCGAAAAGCGGAGGCGCCCTGCACACGAGCGACAAGTTCTGGAGCGACGGCAGATCAAGTCCGCCCTTGACTTGAACTGGCGGCGTGAAGAAACCTCGAGCGAGTGGGCGCCCGAGCTAGACAAACCGAAAGCGGAGGCGGATCGCCCAGAAGTGAGAATGTTAGAAGACCTGCACAAGCTAAACAAAAAGCCGCAGCATCTACCGGATGCTGCGGCTTTTTGTGTTTTTAAGAATCAGGTTGACCGATACGGCGACGGCGCACGCGCTTTTTGAAATAGCGGGTACGCGTAAAGCATAAATGCTGCTAAATGAGCGATTACGACATTGACAATAAACGCTGTCACAAACGGAACTTCGCTAAATAGCGCAATCTCAAAAATAAACCCAAGGGCAAGTAGCCACATGACAATAATAAAGGGGATGGAGAGGATCGCAATTTTACGGTGCTCCAACCATAAGAACAACGGTGTTGCCGTTGCCACAAACATATAAGCAAAAAACAAATCCATTTTAACTCAGCTCCTTCAGGGAGTATGATAGTAAACGATATGAACGAATCGTGATCATAGTGTGTCCTCTTTGTGACAATTTTAGTTTATCACAAATCAGACACAAATGAAAGCGTTAACGATAAATTGGACGACTGTTTTGAGATATAAATGGATGGGTATAATGGGGACAAGGGGTGAGTTAGAAAATGAAACGTGTGAAAGCAGAAGTAACTGGTCATGTGCAAGGAGTTGGATTTCGCGCCTTTGTGCAAGAGGAAGCGCTGGAATATGCGGTACAAGGCACTGTTCAGAATACAGCCAATGACTCTGTTCTCATTCATGTCCAGGGAGATTCAGACCGTGTTGATCATTTTCTGAAGGCCGTTGTGAAAGGGAACCGGTTTTCAAAAGTGGCTGAGATCATGCAGAAAGAGGAACCTGTGCAAGAAGGGGAATCAACGTTTCGCATTGTCTGAAGAGAGCGATGATTTCGTTTTTGAGCAGTGTTTTTTTGTGAGGAATGTTTGTATCACGTTCACTTCATATTTTCTACACATTTCCTTGATACAATGCAGTCATATGGAATAAGGAGGGCATGTGACATGAGAAAAAGAAAACAATTAGTGATGGTGGCTGCCTCTTTGGCCACAGCCGTGGCGTTATCGGCATGTGGCGGGGACGATGAGGGAACAAGTCCGGATGAAAATACGGACACGGATACTGGTTCCGAAGAAAATATGGATGACATGGATGGTATGGATCATGATATGGACCACGACATGGATCATTCAAGCTCAGGTGAAATTCCTGAAGACTTGGAAGAGGCAGAAGACCCAACGTATGAAGTCGGAAGCCAAGCGATGATTGAGGACGGTCACATGGAAGGAATGGCTGGGGCTGAAGCAACGATTGTGGGTGCCTATGATACGACAGCCTATGCCATCTCTTATACGCCAACAACTGGTGGAGAGAGAGTCGAAAATCATAAATGGATCATTCATGAAGAGGTTCAAGACGCTGCCGACGAACCGTACGAGCCTGGGGCAGAAGTGATGGTGGAAGCCACTCATATGGAAGGGATGGAGGGCGCCAGGGCCGAAATTGATTCAACCGAAGAAACGACTGTGTACATGATTGATTTCACTTCGACTACCAGTGAAGAGGAAGTCATCAATCATAAATGGGTGACAGAAAGCGAGCTGTCCTCTATTGAATCATAGCTGCCAATCAAAGCCGACCTTTCTTTTCCAAGGAGGTCGGCTTTTAACGTGAGTCAGGAAAGATTTAACTTGAAATTGTAGCAAAACAGGTCCTTCGTCCAGGTTTTTTAAAAACCCCCTTTCTTTTTTTGAACCAAGGGCGTATACTGAATTTATTAAATCGTAATTATTACGATTTATCCCGATCCCAATGGGAGGAGGAATCAAATGTATAAGGATTTGTATAGCCAGATCGTTGATAAAAGGGTAGAGCATAGGAAGGAGGTAAAATGGTGAGTAAGACAAAGCTCGTAATTGTTGGGGCCGGGCCTGCCGGCTTAGGAGTTGGCATACTATTAAAGAAGCTGGGTTTTGATGCTTTCAAGATTGTAGAGAGGGAGGAAATCGGTGCCTCTTTTCTCCGTTGGCCCAAAGAAATGAAGTTGATTACGCCTTCCTTTACGGGTCAAGGCTTTGGTGCTTTGGACTTGAACGCCATTGCTCCCAACACATCGCCGGCGTATTCGATGCATCGTGAGCACTTAACCGGTGAGGAATATAAGGAGTACTTAGAGCTGCTGGTGGCCCACTTTGATCTTCCTATTCAAGAGAATTGGGAAGTGAATAACGTTCGTAAGGAAGGGAAACAGTTCTATGTTGAAGGAGAGAGCGGTACGATTGAAGCCAACGCTGTGATATGGGCGAGCGGAGAATACGCGTTTGCGAAAAAAGACGCGTTCCCCGGTGCGAATCTCGCTTTACATAATAGCGAAGTCCGCTCATGGACGGAACTACCCAAAGACCATCACTACGTAATCGGTGGGTTTGAAAGCGCGATGGATGCAGCGATTCAGCTCGTGCGCTGCGGAAGTGATGTGACGGTTCTGATGACTGACGAACTGTCGGAGCTTGGCCAGGCTGACCCAAGCTTGCGCCTATCTCCGTATACTTCGGAACGACTTGAGTGGGCGATGAATACCGGGCGGGTGAAGCTTCAGCCTAATTCTCGTGTGACCAAGCTGGAATGGAAGGGGAGGAAGCGCTGGCGTATTCACCTTATCGGAGATCGTTTGATTGAGTCTTTAAGCCAGCCAGTCTTGGCAAATGGTTTCCATAGCGGGGCGAGGCAGATTTCATCTTTATTTGAGTGGCAGACAAATGGCAAACCCTTACTGACTAAAGAAGCAGATGAATCCACTTTGACAAAGAATCTCTTTCTTACAGGAGCCAATGTGCAACACGAAAACGCCGTCTTCTGTTTCATTTATAAATTTCGCCAGCGCTTTGCGGTGATTGTTCGCCAGCTATTTGAGAGATGGGGCCTTCCCATAGACAATGAAGTTCTCTCTGATTATCGCGATAATCAAATGCTGATGGAAGACCTGTCCTGTTGCGAGGTCCTGTGTGAATGTTAGAAAATGCTAAGGCTCCGCGCCAGATTGTGTTGGTCGGGATGGAATCGGTCGGTAAGACGTCGCTGTTTTCTATGTTAGCCAAGCGCGGAGGAAAGGCAATCAACGTCCAAGGTTCAACGGACTTTATGCAGAAACAGATGCTTACTACGGGAGACATTCTCGTTGACCTTCCCAGTATATGTATGATTGATTCAGCAACGCAGAAATCTACGTTTCAGGCGTTAGAAAAAGCAGATCACATCCTTGCAGTGGTGCGTGGGACACATATGGTGGAGGAGCTCGAAACACTTTTGCAGCTTCTTCCGCAAAATGGGAAGGCACTTTCCATTCTTGTAACATTTGAGGATAAGGTGGCAGAACAGGTAAAAGAATCGATTCGCTTAAAGGCACAGAATCAGGAATTTCCATTAGAATTTCTAAGTCTCCGGGAAAAGGAAGCATTCTCTTATTCGGAGTTTATGGATCTCATCGAGGCAGGGTGCCCCCTTACTTCCCGTCGTAAAAAAGAGCTCTCGCAAATGGACCTTCCCTCGCGCGCTGCACAAGCATCTACTATGCCCCGGGAGAAAGCATCGGTGTTACTTGCCATCCTTGCTGTCGTTTTGTTATTTGTGTCCCCGATTGTGCTTGCTTATCATCTATCTGGATGGGTGGAAGGGCATGTAGAGGAAAGGTTGATCCAGCCCATAGAAGCTATGGCTGCACCCTGGCCGTTATGGCTGGAGGTGTTGATTGCTGGTGATTATGGCTTATTAACACTTGGGGTGTTTTCGTTCGTCTGGGCTTTCCCAGTCGTGATGTTTATGGCAACTGCAAATGCTATTACCGAGGACTCAGGATTAAAAGACCGCCTTGTCAATATACTGGATCCGGGGATGCGAAAAATTAGACTCGAAGGAAAAGATCTAGTCCCGTTCCTCACTGGCTTTGGCTGTAATGTAGTTGCGTTACACCAGAGCCGAACCTGTAGCTCAGCAACCCGCCTTGGTTGCGTCTCACTCATCTCCTTTGGCTCAGCCTGTAGTTACCAACTCGGTGCTACTTTATCTATCTTCCATGTGGCTGGAATGCCTTGGCTCTTCGTTCCATATCTTGCAGTGGTAACTTTCATCGGAGCGATCCACAACCGTCTTTGGTATCCAATAAAAGATGAGAGATGGGCGAGTTATTTCCAGAAGCGAAGGTTCTATTTGCAAATTCCGTCGTATAGGGTTGTTGCTTTTCGAGTGAAGTCCGTGCTTTGGCAGTTTATGACGCAGGCGCTGCCAATCTTTTTAAGCATTTGTATTGTGGCTTCTTTGCTCCATGTCGCAGGGGTAATGAATAAAGCAAGCGCACTTATCGCTCCGCTAATGTATCTACTGGGGGCACCGGGTGAAGCTGCTTCTGGACTGGTTTTTTCATTGATTCGCAAAGACGGGATTTTGTTATTTAACCAAGGAAACGGTGAGCTGCTTGCCCAGCTGTCAGCGGGCACCATATTCCTACTTGTGTATCTCGCCTCAACGTTATCTGCCTGTCTGGTCACGTTACTAGCAATCGCAAAGGAATTCAAACATCGCGTGATGCTGGCAATGGCGGGGAAGCAACTAGTCACATCCCTTGCCTCAGCTCTTGTCATGTTGCTATTGTTTCACTTGTTTTCTTAAGAGAGGGGAGGGCATGGGAGAACTAGATGTTTAAGCAGGAGTTTCCGGAAAGTCTCGTGGTCATTGGCGTCAATTTGGATGTGAAGAGATTCAAAAAGCAATGCAGCAAATGGAAAAATGCACTTTGTAAATCGTAATGAAAACGACTATCGTTATGCGTTGCTGAAAGGAGGCTATTACTTGAAAAAGTGGGCCATTATCGGAGGAGGTATTCAAGGCTCTACGCTGGCGATTTATCTAGTTAAAAAGAAGAAGGCAAGAGTTGAGGAGATCGAGATCATAGATCCGCATGAGGAACCACTCGCACTGTGGAAAGAGTATACAAAAAGAATTGGCATGCCTTATTTGCGTTCTCCCTCAGTTCATCACCTAGACGTCCCTCCATTTGGACTCGAGAAGTATGGAAAAACATACAGCAAAGAATGGAAGAAGCTGTTCAATCCCCCCTATGACAGGCCCTCCCTTGCCGTATTTAACTCACATAGCGTGGACGTTTTTAGGGGAATTGGGCTAGAAGCATCTTGGAAGCAGGGAAGAGTGCAGCACCTTGAGCGAGAAAATCCCCATTGGAAGTTGTACTTGTGTTCGGGTGAAACTGTAAAGGCGAAACAGGTAGCGTTGGCTTTTGGAATCACAGAGCAGCCATACTGGCCGGAATGGGCGCTGGAGAAGAAGGGGCGAGGGGACGAGATTTATCATGTGTTTGGAGAGTCGTTGCCTGCCTTTGAACAGCTATCTGCCCCATTTGTCATTTACGGAGGAGGAATAAGTGCCGCTCATCTATCTCTAAAGCTATCTAAGAAGTATCCCGGTAATGTGACGTTGAAAATGAGACATCCGTTTCGCACGCAGCAGTTCGATGCTGACCCAGGCTGGATGGGAGCGAGGCGAATGAAGGAGTATTCAAAGATTAAGAATTACGAAAAACGCCGCATGCTGATTAAAGAGGCACGTCACCGAGGGTCGATGCCTGCGGAATTAAAAACAGCAATCAGTAAAGCGGCCAAAAGCAAGCAACTTAGGATCGTACAAGACCAAGAGACGTTCGAGACCTTTGAGCAAGAAGGCACGATTTTGCTTGCGACTGGCTTTCGTCCAGATCCACCAGGGATGGAATGGCTGCGCTCAACAATGGAGCGCGAAAAGCTTCCAGTTGCTACGTGTGGGTACCCGATTCTTTCGGAAACATTGGAATGGGGGAAGGGGCTGTATGCCATAGGGGCGCTTGCGGAGCTTCAAATAGGACCGGTTTCCAGAAACATTGCTGGCGCAAGAAGAGGGGCATTAAAGATCGTCGGTGCCTTGTGAAGGGCGCCCTCCCCCTGGGTATCTTTCAATTGCCTTACGGGGTTTCAGCACGGTTTCTTATTGACAAGCAGGAAAACATGCTCTAATCTTAAATCGTAATGATTACTATTTGAAAAGGAGTGTAGTAAAATGGCCAAAAAATCAAAGATCGCCAAAGAGAAAAAACGCCAGGAGTTGGTGGCTAAATATGCCGAACGCAGGAAAGAGCTGAAGGAGAAGGGGGATTATGAAGGCCTTCGTAAGCTGCCCCGCGACTCAGCACCATCTCGCCTTCACCATCGCTGCGAAATTACAGGACGTCCGCGTGGTTATATGAGAGATTTTAAAATGTCGCGGATTGCTTTTCGCGAACTCGCACATAAAGGACAGATTCCAGGTGTGAAAAAATCGAGTTGGTAAGTGGTGATTATAACGTTCACCTTTAGAGCACAGGTCATATAGTACAAACGTTTGGAGGACATAAATGAACAAAATCCCAGTGACTGTTTTAAGTGGTTATCTAGGTGCAGGAAAAACAACAATTCTAAATCATCTTCTGCAAAACCAACAAGAATTAAAGGTGGCTGTTATCGTCAATGATATGAGTGAAATCAACGTTGATGCCAACCTTATAGAGCAGGGCGGTTTTTCTCGCGCCAATGAAAAACTCGTTGAAATGAGCAACGGTTGCATTTGCTGTACACTCAGAGAAGATCTTCTCATTGAAGTGGAGAAAATGGCGAAGCAAGGAGAGGTTGATTACATTGTTATTGAATCATCAGGGATTAGTGAACCTGTTCCTGTGGCTCAAACGTTTACTTACTTAGACGAATCGTTGGATATTGACCTGAGTCGTTTTTGTACATTAGATACGATGGTCACAGTTGTTGATGCTTACAGGTTTTGGAAGGATTTTCGATCTGGTGACACGCTGCTTGACCGCAGGCAGGCAGTAGGGGCTGAAGACGAGCGGGAGATTGCCGATCTGCTCATCGACCAAATTGAATTTTGCGATGTACTGGTTCTTAATAAATGTGATCTATTAGAAGAGCCAGAACTCATTGAATTAGAGACAGTCCTGCGAAAACTACAACCAGAAGCCACGTTCATCCGTACTAAGCATGGTGAGGTTGACCCTAAAGAACTCTTATACACTGAAAAATTTAATTTTGAAAAGGCGAGTGGCTCAGCTGGGTGGATCAAAGAATTAACCGCGGGACCTGAAAATCACACGCCCGAGACCGAAGAATATGGAGTTTCCTCCTTCGTCTATCAACGACGACGCCCTTTTCATACGAAGCGGTTCGACAATTGGCTTCATCATCAAATGGATCCATCCATCGTTAGGGCGAAAGGAATTGTCTGGTGCGCAACTCGGAATGAAGTCGCTATTTTGCTTTCACACGCTGGACCAACGGTTTCGATTAGCCCTGTATCCTACTGGGTCGCTGCTTTGTCGCAAGAATCGCAAGAGGAACTCCTTCGAGAGAATCCGGATACGAGAAAAAACTGGGATGAAGAGTATGGAGATCGCTTAACACAGCTTGTGATTATTGGAATTAATCTCGAGCCCAAAGAAATTACTGAAGAACTGGACCGTTGCCTGCTGACAGATACAGAACTGAAAGCAGATTGGGAAGCATTGGAGGATCCTTATGACTGGGTGTTACAACCGGTTCATACGTGACGGTGAAGCGGAGTGAGGCTGGCTAGGGTCATGGTTATGGATAGCGATAGCGTTAAAGCACATATTTTCACTGTGCCAAATTCTGTTATCGGTGTGCGAGCCTATGCTGTGGAATAATGGTAGCATAGCTGAATGAAAAGAACCTTGAAAGGCAAGTTTTTTATGCCTTCAAGGTTTTTTTAACTACTGCGAATTCTTTGGTTCACAGACAGTTCTTTTTCTAAATCAATTACAGCAAGAACCATCATTCGATCTACTCGCTATAGATAGTGGATTTACACGACAAACGCCAGTCTCAGGTAAGTTAAGCTCAACACGTTGGGCGGCTTCTTCATCTCCTGAAAGGTGAGACACGATGGAGCGTACTTGCTCATATCCGGTGGCCATTAAAAAGGTAGGGGCCCTTCCATAACTTTTGGCGCCAACAATGTAGAAATCTTTTTCTGGTTGACGTAATTCTTTTTCTCCATGTGGGCGAACCGTGCCACAACTATGAACGTTTGGATCGATGAGGGGTGCCAATTCTGAAACGCTCTCCAAAGCAGGGTCAAAAGCGTATCGTATTTCTTGGAGGAATTCAAAATTGGGCCGTGCACCTGCGTTTGCAATCATACGATCAAAAGGACCGATTTCAGTGGGGGTTCCATTTTGGACACCCGTTAGAGAATTGGTGCCGTCTTCATTGAGACGGTAAGACTGGATCAACGTTGAGACGTGAGCATCAATATTGCCCTTCGAAATTTCATCCTGCACACGTGTTCCTAGCGCCCCCCGTTCTGGAAGTTGGTCATTGCTTCCTCCCCCTAATACCTCCTCAGTTCTCGATCTTCTAATAATCCATGAAAGCGTAGTAGAAGGAAAGTCCTTTTTAAGAGCAACAAGATCAAGTATGGAATTGAATGCAGAATGACCGCTGCCAACCACAACCACCCGTTTATTCCCAAATTGCTTTCGATCAGCCCCAAGGACATCCGGAATACCATAATGGATATTCGCATTCTTTTCTTTTGGGAGTGCTAGACCTCCAGAACTAATCGGGTTTGGATTCTGCCACGTCCCTGTCGCATCAATGACTGCTTTTGCTTGAAATTGTTGTATGCCATGATTTAATGTTTTAACGTGTATTTCATATGGCAGTTGATCTCGGCCTTCTGTTTTCACTTTATCTATTCCTTTTCTAGATATATGAACAACGTGACTGTTCAAATGGATAGATGGTTTCAACTCTGGCAGAGCAGCGAGGGGTTCCAAGTATTCTGATACAATGTCACCACCATAAGGCAGTTGGCTTGGATCGGGTAGGCGAGTGCTGTGTTTAAGAAGCAGTGATTTGGCTGCCGAATCCATATTGTATTCCCAAGTGGAGAATAAGCGCACATGTGCATAATCTAAAAAATTTGTTCCGACGGTAGGACCTGATTCAAATAAAATAAAGGGTTGGCTTTGCTTGACTAGATGAGCGGCTGCGGCAAGACCTACTGGGCCTGCACCAATAATGGCAACAGGGAAAGATGAATGAAGCATACTAAACACTCCTTAAATCAAAATTATTTGTTTTAAAGATGAAATGGAAGTCCACCTTTATTTGGAAGGTGGATTAATGATACAACATAGCTCTTTCGACAAAAGATGGTTCATTTCTTCCTCCTTGAGCGAGTAATAGCTCCAAGTGCCCTTCGTTTCCTTATGGATGAGGTTCGCTTTTAGAAGAATCTTAAGGTGATAGGACAATTTGGATTGCGGAATACTCATTTCCTCAACTAAATCACATACACAGGTCGAGCCTCTGACACAAAGCATATTCAATAATTCGAGTCTTTTGGAGTCAGAAAGAGCTTTGAACTTTTCGGCATAAACACTGAAATTAGTGGCGCTGCAATTGCTTTGTTCAGGTGCTAAAGACATAGGCGATAATCCTCTCTTTTTGATTGATCAATTTTTGTTGATGTAGGTAATGTACTACAACGGCATTGTTATTGCAACAAATAAATCGAAAGTTTTTGTTTTTGGACTTTTGAAAGCTGCATATAGTGAAATTTAATATATAAATTGACTTATATGCAAGGGCTGTTATACAATGCTTTTTGAAAGGAGAGGGTGAAAATGACGACAATAACAAAACAAACGTCATCAGAGGCTGTTGCTTGCCTGAAAGTGATTAGCGATCCAACAAGGTTGTTAATGCTGAAACTAGCCGAGAACAAAGAATATTGTGTGTGTCAGTTTGTCGATATGTTTGAGATTAGTCAACCCGCGGTGAGCCAACACATTCGTAAGTTAAAGCAAGTAGATCTACTAAAGGAAAACAGGAAAGGACAATGGCGCCACTATTCCCTTAATCCGTCTTCGTCGTATTTTTCACTGGTTAAAGCCGTGCTCAACCAGGTGGATGATGAAGATCCTGCTTTAAAAGAAGCATTGGAAAAAGAAAGACCAGTCGAATGCTAGATAGGGGAGGAAATGGGTTGTGACTTCAGTCATTTTGGCGTCGGCGATTTTTATTGCAACGCTCGTCTTGGTCATATGGCAGCCAAAGAATCTAAACATTGGTTGGTCCGCATGTGGAGGGGCCATTGTTGCATTGCTCTTTGGTGTGGTTAATTTCACGGACGTCATGGAAGTGACCAGCATTGTTTGGAATGCGACATTAACATTTATTGCTGTTATTATTATTTCATTGATTTTAGACGAAATTGGTTTCTTTGAATGGTCTGCTCTACATATGACAAGAGCAGCCAAAGGGAACGCGGTGCTCATGTTTGTCTATGTGTGTATTTTAGGGTCCATTGTTGCCGCATTCTTTGCAAATGACGGTGCGGCTTTGATTTTGACACCCATCGTTTTGGCAATGGTACGTTCATTGAATTTTAATGAGAAAATGGTTTTTCCGTTTATTATTGCCAGTGGGTTTATTGCAGACACTACATCATTACCTCTGATTGTTAGTAACTTGGTGAATATTGTTTCTGCTGATTTCTTTGGCAT
>NZ_LLYY01000022.1 GCF_001484965.1 Shouchella shacheensis
TTAATTTTGAGGTCCGTTCATCTTTTTGGAGACTTTTTCAGTGGCCTCCATTTCTTCCAGGGTGTATTTATTGCGTTAATTGTTTTTACTTTTGTGAATAAGTCTGCAAAAAAAGGAACTACCAATGGTGCTATCATTGAAAATAGGTCTAATTAAAAAAATTTCGCCACATTTCAGTGCGGTGCCATATCATGAACGAGCAAAAGTTCTTGGTAGTTCATATATGTACATATTTTCCTCTGATCGAATTGAAGCTCCCTGCAATGGTTGGTTACAGGGAGCTTTGTAGACCAACCATTATCTATTTTCACTCCGAAATGTCACAAACCACAAGCCCAGACATAGGAGTAATACTCCTGCGGCTACCAAGTACACGAACCGCACACCCATGGTTTCAGCAATCAACCCCACCGTTAACGCCCCGATGCCGAACGCTAATGTAGTAACGGCTTCGTTAACTGCATAAACGTGAGGCAATTTTGCTGTGGCGACTTTCTGCTGCAAAATGGTATGCACCCCAACCCCTCGTAGCTGTTGGAAGATCCCAATCCCCACCGATAGCAATAGAGCCATAAGAGGTACGGTAAGGAAAGCAAAGATTCCAGTCACAAGCGCCGATCCAAGAAACTCAATCAGCACGATCCGTGTAAGTTGACGCTGTAAAAATTGCTCGCGTGCATAAACGATAACTCCTGTCAGGATCAGCCCGAGAAAGAAGCTAGCATTCATCCATCCCCACCAGACCTCGGAAACCCCAAGGGCTTCTTCAACGAAGATATAGACATTCGCTGCAATCCAAACAACCCCTACCGCCGCATCCATGAATGAAACGACAAGGATGTTCCGAAGCCAAGAAAGGCGTCGTACTTCACTCCAGCCTGTGAGCATTTCCATAAAGGGGGAGCTTTGTTGCGTCTGTTCTCTGGTCACAGGTGCTTCTCGTCTAATCGTCCAGAAAATAATTGTTGCGATAACATACAGAGCAAAAACCACTATCAATAAGGGCTGCGCACCGAACATGGCAAGGAATACGCCACCTAACGCCCAGCAGCTAAACTCCACCGTTTGATAGACGATAGCCGCTGTGCTGTTCGCTTTTACAAGTGCTTCGTTTTGCACAACCCGTGGAATAAGTGCATCGCTTGCGGGATTAGAACATCCATCAAGAAAAGCGAGAAGGCTTATGAGGATGAAGATCAAAGACAGTTCCCCATAGAAAGCGACCAAAATTAGCAGCACAAAGAGGGCCGACTTTAACCTTTGTGCTGAGAGAAGAATCATTGGTAACGAGTAACGCTGAAAGAAAACGGGAACGACCAGGCCGGAAACAAATCGCGTAAATGTGATCGTAACAGGAACGAGACTCATGAGAACGGGCGAAGCACTGGCCTCATAGATGATCTGCATTAAACAGACGATATAGAGCACCATGCCTGCACCGTTAAAAGCTTGCCCTGTCAGAAGGCGCGTAAAGGCACTAACAACCATATCCAATCTCCCTCTCTGCTTCAATTTTCTGTTGTGTTAGAGAGAGGAAGAGTTACATAGGAATGATCGCTCCTTACCTTAGTGATAGTTACGTTGCTATATACGCTAATGAAATGACGTTATTCTTTAACCGTTTACATCCATTCGATAACATAATTTTCCTCATCGGTCCGTTTTCTTTATTCGTGGCACCCATATATGTTTTAGCCTTACAATCTTTCTGCAATCTATATAACCCCAATTTATGAAGGGTAGCGCCGTGACCCACCCCCTTATACTTCGGGTGCATACCTAACCAGAATAACCGCCCCTCTTGATCGGTATCTGGCTCAATATGCGGAAACACAATTCCACCAGGCTCTCCATTAACCAGATAAGCCGTGAACATTTCACTATATTGAGTAGGAAGTTCTATTTCCATGCTGTTTAGATATTTCTTTGCTCTACTCTTGTCAACATTCATAACTTCTGCTAATAAATGGATTGATTTATGATCCGTAGGCGACCATACAACATAGTCAAAATTCACCTTCTCTATTTCCTTTGAGAATGCCTTTGTATATAATACCCTTTCTCCTACAGTATTCATGAGTTCCCGAGTCCTATGTAACTTTTCAAGTACATGCGCAGGACATTCAAACGTTACTCTTTTATAGCCATAGGTTGGAGCAACAACAAGAAGTTCTTCTATCAATAAATCTACGGAATCAGAATTTCTCACATCCTGTTGAAATACTTCTAACATGATAGTAGTGTCATTTTTTATACTATGTATGCCATAATGATTCAGTCGATTTAATAGACTATACACTTGTCTCTCCCCTTTTAAATAAAGTAAGAGCATATCTTGTACCCATTTCTGCCCCATACCTCTTAACTATAAAACTCCATATGAGGCTTTTCCCGCTTATAATACGCCAATCGATCTTGCAACGTACCCGTATGAAATTCGAACTTGTGGCCATCCGGGTCCGTGAAATAAATAGATTTCTTATCCTTTTCATCCCTAGGACGACCGGTTAAGATGTTGACGCTCAGGCCCTCTAATTTCTTATAGACACGATCAAATTCAACTTCATCAATGGAAAAAGCAACATGAGTGTACGACTGACGTATTTCATCACGGGGAATATCGTTCTCCAAATTAAGAGCCAGCCACATGCCGTTCAAATCAAAATAAGCCGTGCTCCTTCCTTTAACCAGTAGCTTCGCCTCGAATACATCTTGATAAAACGCAATGGATTTTTCCAGGTCTGAAACAGAAAACAAAAAATGATTAAGTCCCTTCACAACCAACTCTATCACCTCAACAAAATTATTCTAAATAACGTACATTCTCTTAAATGATATGAAGGATTTGGTAGCCAATGAACGCAGCCACGCCCCATATAAAGATAGCGGATATTTTATTCATGGCGGCAATCATGGTTCCTTTCTGATCGAGCCTCCGAACGGTTTTTCCCATCAGCGCCAGGATGACAAACGCTACCCATGATACGAGAATACAGGCCAACCCAAACGCCCATTTCTCCGCAACTTCTGTATATTGAATCGAGTTTGTGCCAATCACACCGACCGTATCTACTACTGCGTGGGGATTGAGCAATGAGACCGATACGGCAAAAAGGATTTGTTTTCTTCCGGACATCGCTGCGTGCTTTTGATGCACTTCTTCGGCATTGCTTTGCCAGATGGACCAACCAATGTAGATCAGAAACCCAAAGCCAAGGACATAAAGGATGAACTGCAGCTCCGGGATTGTCATCACCACCACAGAGACACCCAGTATAGCAAGCAGAACTAAAATAGTATCGCACAGGGCTGCTGTAACCACCACAGGCATGGTTCGCCTTAATTTTTGATGGGCAGCACCTTGGTTGAAAATGAAAATGTTTTGCGGCCCTAATGGGAGAATTAATCCGATGGATAAAATAAAGCCATGGAAAAAGGAACCAAGCATAAGACCCTCCCTTCGTCAATATCACCGAAGACCTTCTTATTCGTATGGGACCTTTGAAGAAATCAAGAAAGGCTTGTGATTTTGGCTCATGAAGTAAACGCCGTGATTAAGCACTAAGAACGCTAACCCTTTTAGTCAAGGACAGCGCTCTGATGATTTACGTTTTTTACGAATCCAAAGATGTTTTAAACACATAACTGACTCTGTCATACCCCATCTTCTCCTCATAAAAGCGGTGAGCATCGGTGCGCTGTAGCCCCGATGACAAGGCCACATGGTCATAGTTATTTTCTTTGGCCCATTCATGTACGTAGGAAAGGAGTCTTTCCCCATATCCGTTTGAACGCATATGTTGTTCCGTCACGAAATCACAGACCCACACAAAGCGCCCGTAATAAAGAGTGATCATCGGTTTAAATCCAACCACTGCAGCCATTTCTCCTTGTTCATACAAGGCGAACAATCGATACATATCCTTTTCTTTGGCCTCCAACACCAAATCGAGATACGCTTTTTCATCAAGGTGTGTACGCAGCTGATTCATCACGGGAAAGGCTGCAAGGATTTCCTTCTGTGTTTGAAGTTCTTTAATGGTTGGCGGATTCATTGGTACGCTCCTTTTTCAAATGAGGTCCACTTATTTTCTCATTCGACTTTTAATCATGAAATCCTGCTCATGCAATGCAAACATGGCGTACCTTCTCCATTTTCGTTCGTAATACAATTCGATTCCATCACTTATTTTGAGATTCATAGTTTCGACTCCAATAGTTTAAATACCAGAAAAAGCGCTAGTAGTATAGTTTAGTCTTGATTTGCTAGTATAGTACTTTTTTGAAAACAAATTCGTTGCTCGAACTACCCTTAAAAAAATCTGCATTCTCAATATAATCGATACATTTAAAACCTAAATTCTTAACAAGTTTAATTGAGCGTTTGTTTCGAGTATCTATATAAGCATAGTAACTAAAGTCTTTAAATTTACTATTTAAATCAGCTATCATCATTGACAACGCCTTGCTTGCATATCCTTCTCCCCACACTCTTGGATCTAAAACGTATGCCATCATGATACTGCTTTTATCTAATAGCACAGTTGCTTGAAGAGTGCCGATGTATTCTTTTTTTACAAAGGAATAGATAGCATAATTCAACCAAATCTCTTCTTCTTTTAAAGATCCCTTTTCTAAGATTTTGTACCTATCCTTTAATGCCTTTATAGATACTGGAGCATTCTCCGGAATATAAGTGTAAATTTTGTCATCTTGCAAAATGTCATAGAGATGTTCAGCATGATGACTATTCAACTCTTCCAAAAGGAGATCTTCTGTTCTTTCTCTACTTTGGTTCACTATTAACCCCCTCGTATAGTATGTTTAGGCCTAGAAATCCCAGGCCACTTTCTCTTCCTTGCGGACGTAATCCAAGGGTTTCTTCTTGGACGTCTCTAGATATTTCTAGATAATGGTCTTAGGATCATTTGGGACAATTCTTTCCCTCCTTGTAGCTCGACTACACGAAAAGACTGTTTCTCAGTGTACGTGCGGCACTTCCTACTCGCAGGCTGAGCCCTCGGCCTCTCGAACTCGGAATCTAGTAGCCCTGAGGCGGCTTTGGATGCCGAAGGAGTTCTGATACACGAGGTTGATGATCGGCGTTCACACTAGAGATATCTCGAGGCGTCCAAGAAAGGCCCATTGATTCTAAATCGAAAGGAGGATTTTCCCTTATGCGCTATTTTGTAGGCTTAGACGTGAGCTCCCGTGATATGAAAGTGTGTGTGCTTGACCAAGAAGGCGGGCAACTGGCTGCCTTTACGGTGACCAATGACGTGCCCGGAGCGACGGTGCTGAAAGAAAGACTGATGGAGATCATCGCCGATACAGAGGTTGACATCCTAAAGATCGGTCTAGAATCTACCTCCGTCTACAGCTTTCATCCATCGATGTTCTTGCATTATGACCCGGACCTGCAAGCCTATGGCGCCCAAGTGTTTGTCATCAACCCGAAGCAGATCGCCAACTTCAAGAAGAGCTATGCGGATATGAACAAGACCGATGAAATCGATGCCTTTGTCATTGCCGACTACATGCGCTTTGGACGCAATCAGATGTCCGTTGTGAAAGAAAGTCAGTATGTCGCTCTTCAACAGTTGACACGAACACGCTATCACTTGATTCAGGCGATGACCAAGGAGAAACAGCACTTTCTCCAGCATTTAAGTTTCAAGTGCAACACGTTTTCTCAAGAAGTCGATTCCTCGGTCTTCGGGCACGCGATGATGGAACTCTTCTTAGAAAAATATAGCCTGGAAGAACTGGCCCAGCTGCCACTTGAAGAACTGAGCGCCTTTTTGCAGGAAAAAGGCAAAAACCGGTTCCCGGATCCAGAAGCCGTCGCCACCTCGATCCAACGCGCGGTGCGCTCTTCGTACCGTTTGGACAAGGTGGTTGAGAATTCATTGGACGTCCTTCTCGGGACATCCATTGAACTGATCCGCTCCTTTCAACGCCAGATCAAAGAGATTGATAAGACGATTACACGCCTCATGGATGGGGTCACGCAGACCTTGGCATCCGTTCCCGGCATTGGGCCCGTCTTTACGGCAGGCATCATCGCTGAAATCGGACAGGTGGAGCGTTTTCCAGATGAGACGAAGATCGCCAAATTCGCCGGCCTCTATTGGCGAAAACACCAGTCCGGCCGCTTTACCGCTGAAGATACATCGCTCACGCGTCATGGCAACCAGTACTTGCGCTACTACCTCGTTGAAGCCGCCAACTCGGTCAGAAAGCAAGTACCGGAATACCAAGATTTTTACGCGAAGAAGTATCAGGAAGTGCCCAACCACCAACACAAACGTGCCCTCGTGCTAACCGCAAGAAAACTCGTGCGCTTGGTGGATGCGCTACTACGCACCCGTCAACTCTTCTCGCCAGAAAGGGGCGTGAAGCTCTGACCCATTTCCGTCAGAGAGCTACCTTTCGTATTTTCCAGTAAATACCATTAATTTACTGGTCTGGTTTCGTGCGGTCTTTTTTTCGACGACAGGTCTTTGACAACCAAATAAATCGGTTTTCTCAACTTGACATACTACCGCAGGTCTCTTCGGTTATAAGAGGTGCTTTTGTGGCCGTCATGAATAGGCTCCCTTAATGCCTTAATTCTTACCATTCTTTCACCCCCACTGACGATAACTCCTTGAGAAAAATAGTTAAACAGGCAGAGAGCCATTTGTTTTTGTGATACGCCGTGTAAATGCCGGCGTACTCATCAGAAAGTTCAATCTCTGATGCTCTCAGTATCCCGTTCTCAATTTCGGTCTTGACTGCGAAGAATGGCAATAAAGAAGTCCCTAGTCCGCTCATAACACATTGCTTTATGGATTCAATACTCGGGAGTTCTACGATCTCACCTGATCGTTCCCCCATTTTCTGCACATATTCCTCAAAAGTAGGGCGCCAGCTGCACGATCGTTCTGGTAGGAATATTGTTTCTTCCGAAGTAGGCTGATTCGTACCAGTGGGAGAACCAACGAGAACCAGCTTTGACTCTGTTAATTTTTTAATCGTTAATTCGTTTGATTGCCAACCTGACATTTCTACAAAAAGAACCACATCATAATCTCCACGTTTTAGTTGTTGCGTGACATTTTGATAATCAATCGCTTTAACCTCCAGCTGGATAGTCGGATATTTTTCCATAAAAGATGGAATGAAATGGGGGAGCCAGTAAATCATTAACGATTCAGAAACACCAACGGTCAGTGTCCCAGAGGGTTCCTCATCTCCTCTTGCGGCCTCTATGGACTCGTGATATAGATTGATCATTTCATCAACATATGGATAAAAGCGTTCCCCTGCCTCCGTTAGAATGACGGTTTTCCCAAGCCTGTCAAACAATGGAGCCCCCAATTCTTTTTCTAGTTCTTTGATATGTGTCGTTACAGACGACTGAGCGTATCCCAGTCTCTCTGCAGCTTTTTTGAACCCTCCGACATCCACAATGGTTTTAAATGTTACGAGTTGTCGCTGTTCCATGCGGTCTCCCTTCATTCAATAAAGTTGAACCATTCATTCAAATATATCTATTTTACCGAATTATAAACCCATTATATAATAAAGTCACAACAAACGAAAAACGAATAAGGCTCATCAGCATTTAAAGAACGGGGAGAGGTTCTATTGTGTTTTACTTTCTATTGATACTATCCATTGTGCTTGAAGTACTCGGGGCTTCCTTTATGCCAGCTGCCTCTAGCAATTGGACCATGTTTATCGTCGTTATGGGATTTTGGTATACAGCACTTTTTCTATACATTCATTTAACCAGTCAGTCAGAAGTAGGCATTATCAGTGCTGTATTTACAGGTGGAGGAACGGTTTTTATTGCTATGTCAGGAATTATTCTTTTTGGAGAAACGATTTCATTTCTGAAATTCCTTGGTATTGGTTTAATTATTGTAGGAGTGATTGGTATCACTGTAAACCCAACATCTTCTTCGGGAAAGGAGTCCACACATTAAATTGGGATATTTCTTGTTAGTCCTTAGTCTAGTCACTTCCATACTCGCCAATATCTGCGTAAAATTATCCTATGGTTTCACAAAGAAGTTAGCCAGTATAGGAGCATTCGTCTTTTACGGTCTATGCGCACTATTTTTAGTCTTAACCGTGAGATACATGGAGCTAGGGGTTTTATACGGGATTTGGGCAGGCCTCACTGTAGCAGGGACAGCCTTATTAGGAATGGTTTTCTTTGGAGAAAGCAGTAGCCGAAGAAAGTTCATTTCCATCGGTATCATTATAGTTGGTGTGGTTCTGTTACAATTGGAACCCCTTTAATGCAGAGGGGGGGTTATTTCTAATAGGCCTTATACCCATATCCAGCGCAACCTCTTGCTCCATTCTCGCGCCTCGTTTGACGAATATCACCCTGCAGCTCTAGCGCCCGTTAGAAGATCTAAGAAATCGTTAACGTAAGAATTTTTCAAAATAAATACACTCATCATCTGTGTGCGTAACCGTGTACCCACATCTTTTATATAAAGTTATAGCACTATCCCAATCTAAATTGGTTTCAACGGTTATTTTCAGCAAGTCCTTTCTTATTGCATAGTTCTCTAGTTGCTTTACTAAAGCACGACCTAATCCCATTCCTCTTAACTTTTTGTTCACAGACACACGCTCAATCCTAACCACACGATCACCTTCATAAGTTAAACCACCAGTGCAAACTACTTTATGATGATATATACCAACCAAAAAAACACAATTATGATGACTATAATAGGTCAGGATGTTATTCAAATCACTGTTGTACAAGGGATTGATCTCTCCAAATCTTTCTTTTAACCCTTGCAAGACAAGATTCCTTGCATCAGCTACACAATCTCTATCCACTTTTTTGAACTGAAGATTTTCCATTGAACTTATTTGCTCGCTTTCCATATCGTCCACCTGTCTTGTTCAGTAATACGACCATCTGGAATGGAGTGATCAATATCATTTACAAGTGAAAGTATCTCCTCATCTGATAATTCATGGAGAATTGATCGACCCGTTCTAGCCTTAATATCCTCGAATAGATCTTCCTTGTTGGTATAAATTTCTCGTTCTTCCCAGATCTTTATTTCTTTAAGTGAATGGAAGCCCGTTTTTTCAAGCTCTTGTTTAACTAAAGTTGAGCTATATCGTCTTTTCTGCTCAATCTTTCTAAGATGTGGGAATAAGGAGAAAATAAAACCTCTTATATGTTGGCTGTCTCCTTTTAAGAAACAGTCCTCAGGAGTTCTATCTTGTATTAAAAGAGAGCCACCTGGCGTTAAAATTCTATGAGCTTCTTGAAAAAAAGGTGCTAGATCGTCAAGGTGATGAATAAGTGCTCTCCCCAACATTAATTCAGCATATTGATTGGGTAAAAGAGTATCATATGCTGTACCTACTGAAAATTCTATTTCATTATACATTTTGCAATTTATTTTAGCTCCGTCAAGCATGGATTCGGAGAAGTCAACTCCAGTTACTTTAGGGATACCTAGATCAGCAAGTTCTTTTGCATAAATCCCTCCACCTGTTCCAATATCAACAGCTCGTTTTACTTCAGGCACCTCAATTAATGTTTTAACAGCAATCACCCAAGAATCACTGGCTTTTCTTGTTGTATAACTGTATTTGTTTTTCTCATCATGAAAGTCAATTCCCAAACAAATCACTCCAATAATGTAACAGGATTCAAGTTGCAACGTAACCAACAACTCTATGATAGCGTTATCGTTCCACACTGTAGCCCTAATAAACATATGGGCGCAAGCTCTTGCCCCCTTCTAGCGCCTCTCTTGCAGCTATGATACATTCTCGTTTCACTAAAAGTAGCATTATTTGTTCCATTGAAGAAATTCTAAACGATTCCCGAACGGATCGTTTACATAAAAACGCTTAGCGCCTTCCAGCGGCTCCCCTTCTTTTACCTCAACCCCTTTATTGATGAGTCTTTCACGCAATGCTTCTAAATTCTCAACATGAAAAGCAGGGTGTGCCTTTTTAGCAGGAATGAAGTCTTCTTGAATGCCAATATGCAATTGATGTGTTCCGCATTGAAACCAAACACCCCCACGTTTTGATAAATTTACAGGTTTTGGAATCTCCTTCATGCCAAGAATACTGCTAAAGAAATTACGGGCCTCATCCTCGCTAGCTTTTGGTGCAGCCAGTTGAACGTGATCAATTCTAGTGAAAGAGTATAACATAATCACACACACCATCCTTTTTAATTTCGTTTGTCATATAAAAGTATACCTCGAATCATTTATAATTTATAATGTTTGTTTCTTATCAAAATAAATAAGTATTTCTTATCACATGAATATGTAGCCTACAGAACTTCCCGTTTAACAGAGCTAGAACCGTACACTAAAACCGTCAAATTCATGAACCCCCGTGCCAAACCTAACAAGTTCGTTTTCTCTTAGAAACTTAACCGCCAGCTTCACTTCCTTTAAAATGTCCGGGTCCAGGCCTAAGGTATTATGGGAACCATACACCATTGAAACGTTTTTTATCTCTGATATTCTCTCCAAAGATTGAACCAAATCAATTGGATTCGCTGAGGGAAAAAATGCATACACAGGCGTTTCATCATACAGCAAATCGCCCGTGAACAAATACCCATTCGTCTCATCAAAAACACATAGATGGCCTGGTGAATGCCCTGGAGTATGGTATATCATTAATTTTCTGTTCCCCATATCCATGACATCCCCATCTGCTATAAGCCCCGCTGGTTCTCCTTGATACGGCGTATAGGTAGTAGGATCAAAGGTTTCTGGAGCAGGTATAGTAATATCTCGGCCTATATCTTTTCTTATTTGTTCTAGAGGCAGCCCCTTAATGCCGTTCCTAAGCCAGTCTGAATCCTTCTCATGGACATAGATCCTCTCAAATTCACCGTGGCCTCCAATATGGTCTGCATGAACATGGGTCGTCAGAACGGTGATGGGCAGGTTTGTAAGTTGATCGGTGATTCTTTTTATCTGATCAATCCCAAGACCTGTATCAATTAACGCAGCCTTTTCTTCCCCAATTAATAAAAATGAATGCACGTTCTCCCAATGGCCGTATTCGCTAATGGCGAATGTGCTACTATCAATTTCTTGTATTGTAAACCATGAATCCCTAATCATTAGAAAAACTCCCTTAGTCCGTAATCTGGCCCTTCAAAGTAACGGGTGCCATGCCTTATGGCCTTAATCCCCATGGTTCTAGCTGTCCAATGACCGTTTTCTTCTTTCCATCTTTGATTGCATCAATGACGCCCTCTGAGATTTCGTGATGTGTTAACCATCTTGATCGTTGCTCTCCTACCATAAAGCCTAGTTGTATATCATGTTTCGTACAGTGGCTAGGCAAAGAAACCTGAGATTGTATCGATTTCAAACTTTCGCTGCTTCCCTTAATATGATAAAAATCAAAGGGCTCTTTTTGGTTAGCCCTTACTTCTTTGAGGATAGCAGGAATAGCGTGCGGCGCGTTACTATGTATCCAAGTCACCATTACATCAATGGGGCCATGCATGTTTATGGCTTCCCTGACTGCTTCTTTTAAAGCCTCGGTCTTTTTATAATCCAAAGAAAGTAAGTTTAGCCCCGTTCCTGACTCAGATAACTGAGTTAACCTCTCCTTGTTTCTGGCTAGGATTGATGTATGAGAATACTTTTTACTCAGCCACACGGATACATCCCGAAGCATCCCTGTCCCTCCAATAATAAATGCGTGCTGCAACGGACCAGTCCTCCCTCTTGTTGCAAGTTTAAATAAATGGAACACCTCTATAATCCGGATTATTCATAGAACGCTCTCAAAAGAGCCTTCCCAGTGAAAAATCGACGAAAATGTCATTTTGTTGACGTTCCGAACTCTGCACGTGGCTTTTTTGTTGTTCCTATGGCTGCCTGGCCCTATTTCTCCCATACAGGGGGGCACTTCCTCTAAAAGGGCAGACGTATTCTAGGAACACGAACAAACAGAACGTATATTCCCACTTTATACGGACGTTTCCGAGCTAACTGAACCCCGGTAACCGTTGAATCTCTTTCAGCGTTTGTAAGAATTCCTTTTGGTACACGCAGTGACTGCTGAGCTTGAAGGTGAGATATCGTGCGGACCAACTGATGCGCCCGGCGATCTTAATCAGTTGTAAACGCACTGTAGCGATCGAAGGTTTGGTCTCTGCGTCCACACCCACTACTATATCAGACCGACTGAACTGAAATGTAAAAAGAGCGACAATAACCGCTCTTTTAATCCATTTAATCTTCATATGTAAGTCCGTAATAATCTTCAAGTAATATTTGAAGTTCATCCAATTTATCTTCAGATATAATGCCTTTATAATCGGTTAAATCTTTTTTGATGACGGGTTGGGTAAGTTGTAACTGGCCTAAACAATCAACAGCTACATTGTCATGACTTGAATGTAATTCCAAATCGTACCTCTTTTTTAAATCTGTTCGAGGAGATAAAGGAGCGATGGTAACGATGGGGCAAAGGGGATGGTAATTCTCAATGTTGTTAGAAATCACCACCACCCATCTTTCATCATGCTGCCACCGTTTGCCTATTTTATCCGCTTGAGGGATGCTGACCTCAGCATCTTTAATGACCCATACAGAGCCGAATGAAAATTCCCGGCGATCAAATAATGCTCTGCGATCGGCATACCTAGATCTCGACATTGCTTACCCTCTTCCTCAAATCTTCGAATTCTTTATACTGAGAAAGAAGGTTAGCATAGTACTCCTCATCGGTGCCCCTGCTCGTGTCTTGTTCTTGGAGTCTTTGTCTTGCCAGGCGTCTTTTTTCACGGGTGGATTTATAGACAGGCTTTGATTCAGACATATCAATCAGCCTCCCTAAATGTTTTTCCCCTGCGCCTTCCGTTTTTAAAATATTCGCCATTGGAGGGGTGGCATATGCCGCCTCAATGACGCCGTTATAATCTTTATTCCTCAATTCTTCCGAGACAAAACTTGCTACGAATTCAGCTTTTTCATCTAATGCATAGAACGAGGTATCATCTGTTTGGAGACTGTGACTGTAGGATGTCCCGTTGTAGCGGTTTTTATAAGTGGTCACAAAGATAACACCTTCGGCTTCGAGTTTCATAACGGTCTGAACGATCTCTGTATGATTCGGACCATACAGGTAGCGTTCAAATGTCAAGCCGCTGTAGGCTTCTCCGAATAGCTGCTGAAAATAATATTCAAACAAATATACATATTTCATTAACTCTGTTCTTCCCAATGAACGATGGGCGTTTTCAAGGAAAAATACGAGTAGATTTTCTATCTTCATCATATTCACTTCCCCCATTTTATGATCCTTTTCTAATTATAGAGGATAATCACAAGTAAAATGAACCTTTTTATTTAATTTTACATTATTTATTTTTATAATGGCTCATTTCATCCGAACTCCACGCAGCGGAGTGTGCATCGACGTTGAGTGGACCCCTTTCCCTGTGCCTCCGATAATAAATGCATGCGGCAAAGGACCAGCTCTTTCTTATCTAATATAACATTATAAGTTTTAATAAAAGGAACACTTCTATAGATTAAACACTCTTGAGAAATATTTTTTCATCCAAACACTGAACCCTGAACCTTCAAACACAAGAACCAGCCACCAACACCTAAAAGCAGAGCGAGGGAAAGAGGAAAAGCCGATCGTAATAGAAGAGCTACGATTAAAATTAAAACGGCTGTTGCTGGAAAACCCCATAGAACCCCCGTGGCAAACTGACTGATCTCCTCAGCACTTTTCCCTTGAAAAGAAAGCCAGAATAAACTCAATAAACTTATGAGAGGCAGCGCAGCAATAACACCACCAACCGATGGAGATCGCCGTGCAACTTCAGTGATAATGCCAATGACTAACGCAGAGACAAGGATTTTTACTATCGTGAACATGCTTTAGCCTCCCTGCTTAAAATCGCAAAGGCGTTTTTTATTGTCTCAATTTCTTCTTTTGTCATGCTATCAAGAATAGACGATAGCTTTTCTTCATTGAGTTGTGTATTGTGTACCAAAATGTTTTTGCCATCTGCGGTTATCACAACGTGGACTCTCCGTTCATCCTCAGTACTTCTTATTTTTTTAACCCACCCCTTTTGAATGAGTCGCTTCACATGTTCAGAAGCTGTATTGTGACTGACGGACAGAAAGTGAGACAACTCACCAACAGTTGCTTTGCCGTTAAAATCGAGATGTTGGAGCAAACGTATAGCTTGGTGGGTAATCGGATCTTGATGTTCATAGTGCAGGTGATAATAAATTTCTGTCCAATTTTGATTAATCGTTTTACATAGGGGTTTATTCATGATTCGGCTCCTTTATATCGTTTATTACGATATAATCGTATCATGTGATATCAAAGGGTTCAAGGGTAATCTTTCAATGCGGATTGAGTGTAGCTAAATTTAAAAAGACACAAACCACTACTAGTGTTTTGCGCCTTTAACTTCAATGGGAATTATTCACCCACTACACCCAAAACAACTTTAAATCCTTTACGTTCTTTCCTCATTCGCTTAAAACCCTCTTTTGAGTCCAACACCAAAACAATGTATCCAATCCAAATTCTTATGTATAGAGACTTCAACTTTATTGGCCCGACAACACCTTTTTGCTCGTATTCTTTGCCATCTTCCAATTCTGTTTCAGTCCTAACTAACCAAGTATTCCCTATGCCGCACTCGATGTATTTCAAACAGTGACCTCTTTCTGTAATTATTTTAGAACTTTCTTTTTTCAGAAAACCAACTTTTAGCGTATAACCTTATATTCGCAATATAGTTTTAACTGTTTAACGCCAGCTCGATAACCATCTGATTTTTATGACCATCACTAAATAAGGGCAAATCACTGTCTAAATAATTTTTCTTAATATAATCAACGACATTATCTAGAAATGGATAGAGTGCATAAAAATAACCTTTTGCTTCTTCGTTTAAGTCATTTGGGACTGTGTAACCCGTGCTAACAGGAATTTCTTCTAAATCTTGGTTGCTCATCCCCAAGTGCAAATGCCTATCATTGACTAATGTTGCAGTTCCTTCACTACCGTAAATGCTTAATTTAGATCCCTCGGCATGATTAACTCCAGTAAATACTTGAAGTGAAAACGTCATGTCATTGTCCATTTTCCCATGCAGAAAGAACGCATCATCCGCATCTCTCTTCTCTTCAGCGGCTTGTTTGACGTGAGTATGTGTGAACCCTTGTATAAAGGACACTTCATGATTAGACAACCATAATAGAGCATCAATCATGTGTGCACCAATAGCACCAAGCAAGACTAGGGGTATTCCTAGTGCGCGTCCGCTTCTTGGATAACTATTCTCTACAATGCTAAAACCCACTTTTCTTCTACCAAATCTTTATTAGACTTATTCTCAACCCAGGTTTCCATTAATTTAAAACCGCTTCTTTCGTAAATCTTTCTCGCTGCTTCTAACTCTTTATTCGTGAGCAACATTACTTCTTGTACGTTTAAACTTCTGCAAAAACGTATCGCTTGTTCTACTAACTTCTTTCCCCATCCACCACCTCTTATGCTGGGATCAACAAGAAATAAACCCAACTGTGCCGTTCGTTCATTAACTATTTTGATACTGATTGACCCTTTTTGTTCCCCATTTAGCTCTAAAATCCATATGTTTTCCTCAGCACTAGACCTTTCAATAAATCTGTTGACACTTTCAGCGATAAAATTCTTGAAGGATAAATCATAACCAAATTCCCTGTTATAAAGTTGATAATGTGAATGAATAATATAGTCTACATCTTCTGCCTTAAACGTGCGTATCATTTTAACCCTCCCTAACCTATTCGTATGCCTTCTGCTTTCATCACCATTAAGTCAAGCTTAATTCATAATGATAAAATGGCGAACCCCGCTTGTATCCGCTTTTTTCATAATTTCTTCCCCATTTGCATACGCGCCCTATCATTTTTAATAGTCCAATTGACGCAGATACAAGAGCATCTCGCGTTCATTCAAATGTTTTAAGCTGTAGTTGCGGATCTTGCTGTCAATTTTCTTTTGTTGCTTACTTCCTTTGCTGAAGAAATTGACAATATGAAAAAATAGGGATCCCCAAATACTTCCCCAACCATTAAATCCCAGATGAAAGCCCATTTCTTCTGTATCTGATAAGGGTTGTTGCGTGCTTTGCACAAATTCTGTTTTAAACTCTTCCTGAATGAGAATGTAAGATTCTTTATTCTTTAACGCGAAAAGCAATTCTTCGGCGTTATTGGCTTTAAAATACCCATCCCTCTCTTTCGCTTCCAACAAGTGAACCCCCTTAACAGTACTGTTTTATTTCAATTTTAACACAATATATCCGACAAAGTAGCCCGATTCAGAAGATGCTCGGTATTCGCTATTCCGTTCAAAAAAGCGCCCTAATTTTGAAGACTATACGATTGATCTCTTACTACAGCCGTCTCAGGATTGAACTTTACAAATAACCAATTTATATCCCCTGGAACAGCCTTAAAACGTGGATCCCATCTTTCTTCGTCTCCCATATATCGGCTCAACAACCGTTTTACTCTTAATCCATCTTGCGGCACAAGGTGTGCGCTCCCTCTAAAACCAACATGATGTACCAGACCTGTATCAATACTGAAATCTATGATGCCAATCGAACATCTTGGAAACCTCTCAATTCTTTCTGGAAAAGAATCTGAATGGTAATTGCCGATAATCCAGATTGATTCACTTTCCCATAAAAACCATACTGGTGACTCACGAGGCCCTTCCTCATGATAAGTTGATAAATGCGCAAATAGGGGACGTGAAAGAATTTCTTCAAGTAAGCGTCGGGACGTTTTCTTCTCATCAATAATCTTCATACAAACAACCTCCTACGCAAGATCACCTTAACTATACCATTCACACTGGTTAAACGCATGAGAGAAGTAACAAATACGTATGTTTGAATTCGATTCAGAAGGACGTCTTCCGCTTATTTTGTAACGGCGCCCGATTCTTGTCACTCTCACGTGTGGCAGTTGATCTAGACATGGAATACTGGACAACAATGAGGGATTATTAGTGGCATTAAATTGGGACGTACAACTGCCCGTATTAACCAACAAATGGATTTTCACAAAAATAAATGGCTCACCCCTCAATTACATGGTTTTGTAGACCTGAAAAAGGCGTACTTTGCTGCAGAAATTGATCAGTCATTTGGTGGTGAGCAAAGATAATTACGAGTGATGATCTGTCTGCACTAATCATACCCAAGAGCTTTATACGAAAAAGGGCGCTGATCTTTGTTATGAAAAGCGCTCCGATAGCTGAACCCTACTTCCCAAACAGATAATTGAATAAAATATATCCCATAAACAACAGATGTTCTTCGTCGTAATTATTATTCGTCTTTAATTCGTAAATTGCTCCGTGAAGCCGATCCGCTGTTGCCATGTGAAGTTCGTTCTTATAAATTTGTGTTTGTGAACCGATCATAGATGCTTGGTAATGATATGTGTTCTCTTTATACTCTAAATACAAATTCTTGTTGAGTATTTCTTTATTTTTATACTCAACACGAGTACGAACAAAACCTATTTTTTCACCATTTCTGTAAATGAGCCATTCAGGGTCTCTATGTATTTTTCGCTCCTCCACTCCTTTAAAGACAACGTTGTCTCCATTCGAGAATGAAAATTTAAGATTCAAATACCAAATACCAGGACTCTTCATGGTGTCTGCGACCACTCGTTTCCACCACTTGTTGTAGAAACGCTGATATGTACCTATGTGAACCTTGCCATTATACATTTGCTTAAATGTCGACGATACACGATCTCCCAAGTGAGTAACATAGTACTCCTCATTCAATCCAGGTTCAAAAGCTTTATCTTTATCGTATTGCCATTTCATAATGACATATACAAGTATTGAGCCAACTGGAAACAGAATCAGTAACATTAGCTGTTCGAGTTCGAACTCTCCTAAAAAAATAAAGCGAAGGAAAAGCCCAATAAATCCTGCGATAAATAGTAAAATAAGTTTACTCAAAAAAAAAACAACCTTTCTAAATGCTAATACAACATCGTATTGCTAACAACTTCTTGAAACCGTACGCAGCAAGCGTACAACTTATGTCATCACCGAATTCCACTTATCTACTTTCACTCTCAAATGATCTAACAAATCACATTCATCTACACTTAATTTATAGAAAAGAGCCAAAGCAACGATCATCACGTCAACACATTCTTCTTTTACATCTGATAAACCTAATTGCTTATATTCACTTCCATTTGCTTGCCTATATGAAAGCATGGCCTGAGAGGTTTCCCCTACTTCTTCCGTTAATTTAAGTACCATTTGCTCAAGTGTCTTCTTTTCTTTGATACTGAGTTCCTTTATCTCCCTTAGTATTTCTTCCATGATCTCGCTTCCTTCCTGCTCAAAGGTAATTTCAGACTAATTATAACCTATTTTCAAGATTGTCTATTTTAATATCCCTTCGAAGCTGCTCTAAAAATTTATTTGCTGCATTCGAAAACACCTGATGTTTTTTCCAGATAATATTTAAGTTGACCTCCAGTTTGGGGTGTAATGGTTTAAAGCAAAGGTTGCTGTTTCCCGAGGTATTAATCAGTTTATCTAAACATAAGGCATACCCAAGATTTTCTTCCACCATACGTGCAGCGTTGTAAAGTAAGTTGTAGGTTCCAGTAATCGTTAAATCCTCAATAGTTTGTCCAAACCATCCGGATAGCTCATTACTGACAGCGGTTTGACGTGAAGTTAATAGAGGTTTATCTAGTAAATCGATTGGCTGAATCGATGGCTTCTCCGCCAAAGGACTATCTTTGCGCATTAAAACGCCCCAAACGTCTGTAGCGGGTAATTTTACGTACTCGTATTTTTGCTTATTTGTTGGTTCTATGACCACACCAAAGTCTAGCAATCCACTGTCTAACTTATCCGTAATATCATCCGCATTGCCACTGTATAAGTGAAACTGGATACTTGGATAATCTTTTAGTAACGATTTTAACGTTTTGGCAATTAGATGCATCGCTTCTGTTTCGCCACCACCGATGGTTATTTCTCCGCCAATCATTTCTATGGATGGGTTAAAATTAGCTTCCGTTTTATCTACTAATTCCACAATTTCTTTTGCTTTTTTTAGTAAGAACCCCCCTTCATCTGTTAACGTAATTTTTCGATTTCCTCTAATGAATAAAGGAGTACCCAATTCTTTTTCAAAATCACTTAATTGCCTCGATAACGACGGTTGGGATAAATGTAAATATTGTGCTGCAGCCGAGATGCTCTGCTGGTTCGCTACCGCAATAAAATACCGCAACAATCGGATTTCCATAATGAACTCCTTCCTATATCTAAAGAGCATATCAACGTATTTGATATAGGTATTTGTTATCTGAATCGTATCATCTTATCATGGTATTGAAAAGGATACGACTCTCAGGAGGAGGAGTTATATATGGCGGTTAAAGATAAAGTGATTGTGCTTATGGGTGCATCAAGCGGGATTGGCGAAGCCACAACGAAGTTACTTGCAGAACAAGATGCCAAGTTAATCATAAGTGCACGCCGTTTGGATCGTTTAGAGGCAATCAAAGAAGAATTCCCGGAAGTAGACATTCTTATTCAGCAAGCAGATGTAACCAACTTTGAAGATGTCAACAAAGTCGTGGAGCTTGCTATGGAGACTTGTGGTAGGATTGAGAGCCAAATTTGATGCATTAAGCGAAAATGCAATCGAAGCTGAATCAGTCGCTCGTGTACTTGCGTTTGCCATTAACGAAGAAGAACATGTGGCAGGCATTAAATGAAGTAATTATCCGTCCTACCGAGCAGACACTCTAATCGGGCACCCCTATACTTAGAAAGACAGGTGATTGCAAGCATGAATACGGAAGAATTTATTGCCTATTGCAAAGCAGGAAACTCGATCTCCGGAGAGGATAAGGAGCTCCATGGACGGTTAACGCAATGTAGCTTCGAAGCTCAGAGAATCACGATGGAACTCAATACATCCTATCATTCAAAAGACGAAATCGTAGAGATTTTTAGTGAACTGACAGGCAACCATGTTGATTCGTCCTTTATGTGTTTTCCGCCATTCTATACAGACTTTGGCAAGAATATCACGATTGGAAAAAACGTGTTTTTTAATACAGGATGTTCATTCCAAGATCGAGGTGGCATTAGCATAGGAGACGGTGCATTGATTGGAATGAATGTCACGATTTCTACGCTTAATCATGGATTATCCATGGAAGCAAGAAACACAACCTACCCATCTTCCGTTATCATTGGTGAAAATGCATGGATTGGATCGAGCTCATCCATACTACCCGGAGTGACAATTGGGGACAACGCTATTGTTGCAGCAGGAGCAGTGGTCACTAAGGATGTCCCAGAAAATACGGTTGTCGCAGGAGTTCCAGCGAAAGTTGTAAAAAAAGTATAATAATGAAAGGCAGAGGAAGTGGAAGAATAATTCCTCCACTTCCTTTCTTGCCATATGATTGGAGAACTTCTCTCACCGATTGTTTATGAAACAAGCCTCAGTCCTACGATCGCCACGACAACCATCCCCAAGAACATTAGACGTATGCGATCGGCCGAATCATTGTAAAAGATCATCCCTACCACCGCGCTTCCCACGGTCCCCATCCCCGTCCAAACAGCGTAAGCCACGCCTAGGGGAATCGCTTGCATAGCAATGGATAATAAACTAAAACTGAGAAGGAATCCTCCAACAAGAAAGAGAAAACCCATTCCCTTTTCCCCTTTTGCGATTTTTTGGATGCCGGTTACACCAACGACTTCAAAGAGCCCTGCGATAATGAGAACAAACCAACTCACGAGCGAGCCCTCCTTTCTGACGTATCCCCTGACTTATCACCTGTGACCACTTTCAAGCCGATGACTCCAATCAGCAGAAGGGCAACAAATACGAGCATCCAACTATTAACGGCAGCATTAAAAAAGACGATATCCACGACGACTGTGCCAACGGTTCCTAAGCCAGCGAATACAGCGTAAACCGTACTCGTGGGAAGGACAGTTGCCGCTTTAACTAGCAGCACAAAACTAACCACAATAGCGATCCCAGTGAACGTCCATGTGAGCGTATCATTTGCATATTTAAGTCCTGTTGCCCAACCCACTTCAAAGATAGCGGCAATGACGACAAGAAACCACTTCATCTTCATTTTGCAAACACCTCTTCTTATGGTAAAATGAACGAAAAACTAACTAACGGTAGTAAGTTTAGCACATGCGCATGATGATAGGCAATCCGTTTTTTAGCACGTCTAAGAACAAAGGAGGGGATCACCAATGTCAAAAACGACACGAGACAAAATCATCCAGGCAGCACTTTCATCGTTTGCGACAAGTGGGTATGACGGCACTACGCTTGCACATATCGCAGCATCGGTCGGCATCCAAAAGCCATCGCTGTACAATCACTTTTCGAGTAAAGATGAATTATTCTTTACAGTGGCTGAACAGGTCATGGAAGAATTGATAAGCGTGATGACAACGAGTTCGAACGAGCATCAGGACAAGGCCATCGATGAACGAATCTATGTAGTTTTGAACAACAGCACTGATTTTATTTTTCGAAAACATGAAGGGATGATGTATAAACGTCTAATGATATTCCCTCCTACCGCTCTTGCTGAAGAGTTACGAGACCTTTGCCAATCGGGGGATGCAACAATTGATCAGCTACTCTTAAATTTATATGAGCAGGGGGTAAAGGAAGGGGAATTAAGTGATGAGTCTTTTTCCACGTTTAGAGCGGGTTTCTATTGTTTGATGGATGGGTTGTTTACGGAACGTTTTATTTATCGGGAAGAAGAGTTCCGGGAACGTTTGGAAGGCGCATGGACGGTGTTTTGGCGAGGGGTGTCAAATGGGAAGGGTCCATAATTGGAGATGCTGCTTTTGACGAAGATCGATCAAAACAGGTTCTTACCTTTTCGTTCCAAGGAATCTTTGCAAAGGTGTTGGATTATTTCCTAATTCCATTATTCCATGAAAGGAGGTTTGTTTCATCAGTGGGAAGAAAAATAGAATCAAAAGGTGTTGTTATTGTCATCTTAACAGCAGCTTTTTTATTTACGTTTAGTCAATTCCTTTTAATCACAGCCTATCCAACGATTATGGATGAATTTGATCTGAATGCCACTCAAGTACAATGGCTCACTACGGCTTTCTTACTCACAACCATTGTCTTAATCCCAATGACAGGGTATTTGTCAAATACGTTTTCATCAAGAACCCTTGTTGTTTTTTCGCTTTCCTGTTTACTCGTTGGTACGGTCATCGGGGGACTCGCTCCAAACTTCGGTACATTAATTTCGTCAAGAGTTGTTCAGGCCATTGGTGCTGGCATCATCTTACCCTTGGTACAGACCATATTATTGACAGTGTTTCCATATGAACGAAGAGGGTTCGCGATGGGGCTTTTAGGTGCTGTTGTGAATGTAGCACCTGCCAGTGCCCCATCCATCTCAGGTATGCTTCTTGACGTTTTCAACTGGCGCTCGCTTCACTGGGTCCTACTGCCTATCGTGATGGTCACTTTACTTTTAGCGATCGTTGTAATGAAAGATGTGCTGGAGAAGCAACATGCGAAGTTAGATCTTCCCTCAATTAGTCTGTCTGCAATTGGATTTTCTTTTTTCATCTTCGGTTTAAGCAATATTAGTGTGTCAGGATTTTTAGACCTAATTGTCATCGTGCCAATCTTGATTGGCGTTCTATTCCTTTTCCTTTTTGTTCGCCGACAATTCGCCTTAGCCGTACCAGTTCTTAATCTACGATTGTTTCGTCACTCCACGTTCCGTTTGGCAATGGTTCTTATCTTTATTAATATGATGCTTCTTCTATCTGCGGAAACGATTCTACCGATGTTCGCACAAGATGTTCTAGGGACGAGTGCATTCTTCTCTGGATTCATCCTCGTTCCAGGAACCATTCTTCTATCGATCATGACCATTGTTTCCGGAAATCTATATGATCGGTACGGAGGTAAGAAAATTGCCGTTATCGGGTTTGCCTTTACGTTCGTGTCGTTACTCTTACTGAGCACTGTGAGGATGGACAGTTCGCCATACTGGATCATGGCCCATTTTTGTCTATTTATGATCGGTTTTGGATTAACGCTCATGCCTCTCGTTACTGTAAGTATGAACGCGTTAGACAATGGGGACATTCCTCATGGATCTGCCATTGTGAACACCGTACGCCAGTTTGGAATGACGTTTGGCATTATTGTTCTCTCCACGATTATAAGTATCACCACATCCACCATGGATACTTCATATGAAGTTGGTACCTACTGGGGAACGACGTATGCCTTGATTGTGATGGCTCTGTTGTCGTTACTTGCACTTGCGCTCACAACGTTTATCCGTGAGAACAAGGAACGAAGCTTGCTAAAATAGGCTCTCGGAATTCGAGAGCCGCTATTCTAAAACATTACTTCTTTACCAGTTCTTCTAAAATATCTTTAACAGAAGTGGCTGGCCGAATTTCCATTTTTGCAATATCCGTCAAGTGAACGGCCTGTATGGCCATTTCTACTGAGATCCCACTCAAGCGCATCTCCGTTCCTAATAAAGATAAAACCGATTTCAGCCTAAGAATGCCTTCCAACTCAAACTCTTTTAGCTTCGTTAAGCCTGACACATCAATAATTAATGTATCAATTTCTCTATTTTGAACATATCTCGATGCATCGTTAAAAATGGTTTCGAAGCGCCCTTCACTCATCTCTCCAATTAAAGGAAGAACCGCCAGATGGTCCGTTAACGGGACAATAGGAAAAGCCAAAGATTTCACTTCTTCGACGGATTTGGAATAGCTTTTCTCGATGTTTTTACGTTCGGTCACGTCTTTTTGCACCCCAACAAAGTAGTGACGACCTTCCTCTTCCACATAGATTGTATCGACCGAAAGACTGTTCCAGAACATTGTCCCATCTTTTTTGTAGTTGATCAGTTCTACAAAGACAGATTCTCGATTGCGAATGCCGTCCCTTAATCGATCGATTTCAGCCGTATCCGTTTCTTCCCCTTGGAGAAAACGGCAATTTTTCCCGATAATGTCTTCACGCGTATACCCCGTCATGTCTACAAATCCTTGATTGGCATAGACAATGGGATTATCTTCTAAACTGGGATCGGTAATTAGTACCCCTGCACGAGTATAATGAAGTGCTTCAGTGATTACATTCGTATTATTCAGCATCGACTACCCTCCTAGCAATACCCCATTTTAGCATGAAAACGAACATAGAACCATTGCTAGAACGGCTTATACACCCCTCAGATCATCTCGCAAAAGTAAGCTACTTGAACGGTTGCGCACTGCAAACAAAAGAAAAATGCAAAATGCACCTTTTCATTCTACTCAAAGTACATTAAGCTTCTATATAGACGTTTTAACTACTTAGGAGGGAACATTTTGAAAAAAATCCTTATGAGATCAACTGCGATTGCGATCGGTACCACTGCGCTTGTTGCTTGTGGAAATGGCGATACGGATGAAAACGGCTCTGAAGAATCGGGTTCAGGTGAAATTACGATTGGGCACACGACGTATACGGAGGCGACAGCCTTTGCGCATGTGTGGGCACAGCTTCTAGAAGAACAGGGGTACGATGTCACGCTGAGCACATTCGAAAAAGCGTTTATTTTTGAAGGCGTTGCTAGTGACGACGTGGATGTCGGATTTGTGGCATGGTTGCCTTTTACGGATGATGCGTACATACAATTGGATTCAGATCATATTCAGGAAGAAGCTGTTCTTTACGAAGATGCGACCATGGGGTTGGTTGTTCCTACCTACATGGAAGATGTCAATACCATTGAAGACCTGCAAAATTACCATGAGGAGTTAGATGGTACCATTACTGGTATGGATCCAGGAGCCTCCCAGATGGAACTTACGGAAGATGAAGTCATGCCGCATTATGGTCTAGACGATTTTACCCTTTCTGCTTCATCTGAAACAGCGATGATGGAACAGTTAAACACGGCTTACCAAAATGAAGACCCTATAGCTGTGACATTGTGGAGCCCTCATTGGGCGTTTGGCGAATATGAGTTAAAGTACCTCGAGGACCCTGACACGATGTATGGCGAGCCCGATGACATTTACTATATGGCTCGTACTGGCCTTGCTGAAGAAGAACCTGAACTGGTGGAATGGATGAACAATAGTTTCTTTGACGATGAGACTCTTTCTGAATTGTTAACTCTGCAAGAAGAACTCGATAGTGCGGAAGACGCTGCAGCCGAATGGATTGAGGACAACCGCGATCTCATTGACAGTTGGATGGAATAAGCTTTAAAAACAAATGATTGCTAAACGAAAAAAGAGTAACGCAGGGAGCCCTCATCCTTGCGATACTCTTTTTTGTTTTTCTTTTTCAAACATCCATTTTCGGTGGTTCCTCAAACCATCCCTTATTCATCATAATCGTTACTCCTTCTCTGGCAAACTCATAGACATCTTTCACCTTGATCCCATTTTTCAGACTCAAATCATTACGAAGGCTAAACGCTGCCCCAAAGGCTTGGGATCCCAGCGCAAAGTTACACAAGAAGAATGTCGTCATCATCATGAGTTTATCGGAAAATGGTGCTGCATATGAACTCGTCACTGTGCCACCGGGCGTGGAAGGAGGCTGAATATCGTTTTGAAGAAGGATCTCACTCGTCTCATGAATAATCTCTTTCGAAAGTTCTTTTCCTTTGGTGAAATACTTTTGGATGTCTTTATCCTCCGCACATTGGGCATATCCCGCCATCAACTGCATTCCGGTCACATTGGTCTCAATCATTTGATGAAGGTACCCGAATTCCACCGTATTGAGTGCGCGTTTTTGACCAAAAAAATTCGTTCCTTTCATGTAATTGTTATCTGTAATATAATCCACCGACGTTGGCATCGTTATGAAGGTGGGAGGGGGAAGAATTCCTTCATCCAATAAGTATTCCGTGAACTGATCGTAATAGGTCTGAGTGATATTGGTCACATCTCTATAGAGCTTTACGATGTCTTTGCGATAAGACATCGATAAATGGAGGGTATACATGCCCATGCTGATTTTCTTTAATATCCGGCTGAACATAATGTCAAATCCATTTTCATATAGTCTGGGCGCTTCCAGATTCACATCTTCATGCGTAAAACCGATGGGTGCTGCGGCCCCTTCATTTTGTATGATGGTTCTCAGCTCATCGACTTTTGGATGAAGTTTTTTCCACAGTCCGGACATGAGATTTTGGGCTTTTTTATCCTCTGCTGTCTCGATAAAATACTCCAAATGCCGAAGAATGATGGTTTTCTTTTGGTATGTCATCCATAATGCACCGAGTTCTGATGACGTCATTTTCCATTTTTGAAGCATACGTCTACTCCCCTCATTTCACAATGTTGGTTTTAACGTAGTATTTGTGTATTGTACGGAAGTATACATGGCTTTAACTGGTTTGGTTTCGTGCAGTGAAATTTGTGCGCAACTCGAATTTCTTTCTTCCGAAAAACATACCAAGACGATCTGATCCATGGATTTGCAGATCTAGAGGTCGTTCTATGCCTATCGATCTCTAACCTTCAGCAAGTTCCTGCACCATCTCTGATTTCAATCATTTCCCTCGCCCACATCTGCGTTCCTCCTTATTGTTTGCAGCACAAAAAACAGCCTCCACCGTTCGACACGTCGTAGGCTGTTCCTCTTCTTCTTACAATCCTTTTACATCAATCTCTGCGATTTGTTGTACCACAATATCGGCGTGGGCGACATCTTGATTGCCCGAATTTGGGTTTTGAAAGCCGATCGTTTTCATCCCTGCTGCATGGCCCGCTGCCACGCCGTTCGTAGAATCCTCAAGCACAGTGCAGTTGGAAGGATCGACGTGTAGCTGTCGGGCCACTTCGAGATAGACATCGGGATCGGGCTTGCCGTTTTCCACCTCTTCGCCGCTGACAATGACGTGAAAACAACCCTTGATCTTCAATTTGGTTAACACAGCGAGAATAAAGGCACGGGGCGAGGAGGAGCCAAGCCCGATCTTGTAGCCGTTCTGCTGGAGGTCTTCGAGCAATTCGGGAATCCCTGCAATCGCCGCATCCTCGCTATGTTCCAGTCTTTTGCGTTTCTCTTCCTCAGCATAGGCAAGAATCTCTTCAAGTTGGTCGGCGGCGTCATGCTCCTTTGTCACCGCCATCCACATGTCTCGCGTACGCATGCCGACGTATGGCTCCAGTCCTTCTTTACCTACCGGGATGCCGAAGCGCTCACACGCGTCCAACTCCACCTCCTGGTGCAGCGGCTCGCTGTCAATGATGACCCCGTCCATATCAAAAATGAAGGCCTTACTCATTGGTTCACCGGCTCCTCTCTCAGAATAGTGTACATTTCGCCTGCCTCGCCCTTCCGCGTCATTTCACGGACATCATCGATACGGACCGTGACTAGCTTCTGCCCAAAGCGAACGACGAGCTCGTCCCCCGCCTTCACATTGGTACCAGCCTTCGCCACTTGCCCGTTCACGGTGATTCTGCCTTGGTCACTGACTTCTTTGGCAAGGGTTCTCCGCTTGATTAAGCGTGATACTTTTAAAAACTTATCTAGACGCATGGTTCATTCCTCCTTTTCGCTTCGTTTCGCAGCTTCCCACAAAGAGTCCATCTCCTCAAGCGTTGCCTCTTGAACCGTCTTTCCGGACGTCAAAAGCTGTTCCTCCATGTATGTAAACCGACGTTTAAACTTCGCATTGCTCGTTTGCAGCGCTACCTCCGCGTCTACCTTATAAAAACGAGCCAAGTTTGCCGCCACAAACAAAATGTCGCCAAATTCCTTCTCCATCTCGGCTCGATTCCCTGCGTTTGCTTCCACTAAAAATTCACCGATTTCTTCTTGAAGCTTTGCCCAAATCGGCGCTGACTCTGTCCAATCAAAGCCGACTTTGGCCGCTTTTTTTTGCAAGGCCTCTGCAAGCATTAGCCCCGGCAATGATGTAGGAATATCTGCGAGAACCGGCTGCGGTTGATCACCGTCAAGCCCCTTTTCTTGCTGCTTGATCTGCTGCCAATTGCTCACGACTTCCTCTGCGTCCTCCACCTGGCTGGTGGCAAACACATGAGGGTGCCGGCGAATCATTTTTTCCGTTAGCTTTTGGATCACATCTTCAATCGCAAACATGCCTTCGTCTTCCCCAATTTGAGCGTGAAGCATGACTTGTAAGAGCACATCGCCCAGCTCTTCGGCGAGGTGATCGTCATCTTGCTCGTCAATCGCCTCGAGCATTTCATACGCTTCCTCAAGCAAGTATTTTTTTAACGACTCATGCGTTTGCTTCTGGTCCCACGGGCAGCCCCCGGGTCCACGAAGGGTGGCGATCACGCTGCGTAGCGTTGAAAATTCCCGCTGCAAAAGCACTTCTTCTTTGACTGGTGGCACATAGATCGCCGTTAAGTTGTTCACCGTCGTTACCCGGTCGAGTTCAAACAGCGGTACGCGTGTAAGCGACTGAGAGGAAGACCCAACCGCTGTGGCGACCACCACTTCATAATCATCGGGCAACCGTTCCATCAGCGTCAGTTTTACCTCCGACGCAATCATCGCATCATAGACTTGGACAATGATGATATGATGCGTGAGTTCAAGCTCATCTTTTCTAAGAGCCGTGCCATCAACAATCTGACAGCCTTCAACAGGGTCAATGGCCAGAGCCGTGTACATGCCGTCAAGGAAACTGCTCCCGCCAAGCACCTCTAGTTCGACGCTCGCAGCTGTTGCCCGCTGCATAAGCAGCTGCACGGTGCGTTCAGCGACAAAGGGGTGGCCAGGGACCGCGTAAACGACGTTCTGTGCTTGCGCCTCTTTGAGGAGCGTATCCGTGATCTCTTCATACACATCCTCAAACTGCTCATGACGTTCATACACCTGATCAAACGACGTGAACGTCACGCCCTCCTCCCCAAGCTCCGCTAAAGCCGGATGGTCTGCTGTACGTACAAAGAGCGGCTGCTCCTTTTTCAACTCGCGATAGAACCCCAGAGGCATTTGCGCGAGATCGCCTGCCCCGAGTCCCAAAATTTGCAGCTTGCCCATGTGTTTCAATCCTTTCACGGCATTGCGCCAAAATCTTTAGGTTCTCGTTCCTTTATCATACTGAATATCCACCTGTTTTGCTAGCTGGGCCCTACTTTCTCGGCGCTATCAACCGCCGCAGCTTATCCAGCTTCGGTACTTCCTTCCACTCCTGCTCGCTTAAAATCGGCAGAAAGGCGAGGCAGGCCAGTACGATCAGTCCACCCACAAGCGAGGTAGAAAGCGCAATGAGTGTATCGGTCAGTCGTGAGGGATTCGTAGAGATAAGAATTCTCTCTGCGGCCATCTTCCATCCATAGGCGCCAGCCGCTAAGAAAACAAGAGTGATCCCGATGGCCGCATAGGCCCGTCTGCTGACCATAATCTTTTGATCCACTCGGCGAATGACTGCTAAGACGATGATCGCCATCGTCGAAAAGGCCAGCACATTTGCAATCGCAGCACCCATCGTTCCATAGAGGGGAATGAAAATAAAATTCGCCACTAGTTTTACAAATAGGCCATAGGCGATCGAGATGGCCGGAATATGCGTATACCCATAGCCTTGCAGGATCGCTGCGGCTGACATGTAGAGCGAACCAATCACAATTGCTGTTGCCATCACACGAAGCACGTTGGAACCAGACGAATCGGTAAAAAGCATCGCATTGACTGGTTCCATGATGACAAAGAGGCCGATCGTTGCCGAGCCGCCGATAAGCAGCGCCAAACGCAAGGCAACATCCCGGTAGCGCCTCGCCTCCTTGTACTGCCCACTCCCTACCGCTTTTGCAAGCAGGGGCACGAGAGCAAGCGCTACAGTCGTCGTCAGAATGGTGCCAAGCTGCAGGAGCGGCTGACTGCGATCATAAATCCCTTTGGCTAGATAGGCGCTCGTCTCGCTCATGCCATGAGCACCAAGCAGTCGGATCACCGTGAACACATCGACCAGTTGAAACAATAATAAAATGAGCGCGTTCAAGCAGATAAAAAGACTCTGCATCAACACCTGACCACTGCTTCTGGCTATCTCAACCAAAGAAAGCCCGCTTATCCTGACCCACTCTCTCCACCTCACGCGCCTCGCGCTCACCAGTAGAAGCGTACAGGCAGCTGCACTTCCCGCAAGCGAACCATAGACCGCGCCTTGGCCAGCCCCGTACGCCCCTGCGCCAGCTTCTAGCAATAGATAGGCAAACAGCAAGATGCAGGTGACTCGAACCAACTGCTCCCCAACATGAGAGAGTGCGGTTGGACCCATCTGCTCATGGCCCTGGCCAAACCCACGCAACGCACTAAGTATAGGCAGAAACAAAAATCCAGTCCCCACTAGACGAAGAGGGCCCGTTAACTGCTCGTCTCCCATGACAAAGGCAATCTGGGGCGCAAAAAAGAAGAAAAGGAAGGCGCTGAGAAGAGAGAGAACGGCAAGCCCGGCGATGGCAAGAGCGAACGAAAGCCGCGCTTCCTTTTCCAATCCTTTGGCCCGCGCCTGGGCAAGCTGCCTTGAAATGACGACGGGAAAACCGTAAAGAGCGAGCGTCGTCATCACACCGTAGAAAGGGTAGACTTGTTGGTAGACATAGAAGCCCATGTCCCCCGCCATATTTTGAAACGGAATGCGGTAACCCGCGCTTAATATCTTGGCCATAAGGGCGGCAAGGGTGAGAAGCATCGCCCCTTTGATGAGTGATTGATTGTCTTGTTTTGGCTCACTCAATCCCGAACCCTCCGTTTTCCTTCTAAAGTTTCAAAAAGGAGAAAAAGAGCGGAGAAGGTTGAGCCAACAGAGAGGAGACAGCTACTTTTCCCAGACTTTTTGAACATCCTCTTATGATACTAATTTCTTTTAGCATTTTCCATCCTCAGACGTGCCATGTTATTATAGGAAGAGCTAACTAGAGCAGGTGATCCATTGAACAAATCGAAGACTTCTGTCAACCCCTGGCTACACGTCTGGATTAAGCCAAGACGGGTTGTTGCCGACGCTACGGCGCATGAGCTGAATCAGCGGAGCGTCTTGATTTTGTCGCTGATTTTTGGGTGTTTGATGACGTTAACCAATAGTGACTTGCAAGCCCTTCTTCTTCTCGGAGATCTTTCGTTGCCTTTATTCCTTGGCATTAGCCTCATTGGTTCTTTACTTGGTCCAAGTTTTCTTTATATAATGAGCTTACTTATTGGCACCGTGGGTAAGTGGTACAGTGGAACAGGCAACAGAAGGGATGTGAAAGTGGCTCTTCTTTTTACGCATTTCATGCCGGCCATCCTCGTTTCGCTTCTTGCCCTTATCCATTTTTTCACCATTGCTATGGAGCTGCGCGGTCAACGTACGGGCTTTCTCTCCTTTCTTCAAGACCAGCTAGAGTTACTGATCAGCATCGGCAATGGTTGGGTAGTGATTCTTACGGTTTTCGGTATCGCACAAGCACACCGCGTCTCGGCCTGGAAAGGGATTTTAATTGGCCTCGTGTTCTTAGCGGCCGTCTTAGTGCTTATTATTGGGATCAGTATGATCGTGCATGCACTCATTGCTTAAGAGGGTTCATATTTACGTTCTTGTGATCGTACACTTGATGGTGGAGGAGCGCCGTTCCTATCTCGATTTTCGCTCTTCTTGTCGGGAGGAGCGCTGTTCTTCTCCGGATAGCTTCACTTAATCCCCTTTTACCAGTGGGCAAGATCTATTTTTTCATGTTCGAACGTTGAGTCAATGAGTATAGTCGCTTTCGACGATGATCGTCATCGCATCTCCCTTCATCCGCACTTCCTATTTTCATAGAATGAGTTTAGACGCTCGCAAGGAAAGGATTATTATGAAAAAAATTATGTTTACGGGTGGCGGTTCGGCAGGGCACGTCACGCCGAACCTCGCTGTCATTCAAGAGCTTGACCAGAAGGAATGGGCTATTTCCTATGTCGGTTCCTATACCGGGATTGAAAGAGAATTAGTTGAAAAAAAGAACATTCCTTACTTTGGAATTTCCAGTGGAAAACTGCGTCGTTACGTGGATTGGAAGAACATCACAGATGTGTTTCGCATTTTGAACGGCTTCAGGCAAGCCCGCTCAATTTTACGCAAGCAAAAGCCGGATGTTGTTTTCTCCAAAGGGGGCTTTGTCACCGTCCCTGTCGTTGCTGCAGCCTCTACGCTTAAAATCCCTGTTCATCTCCATGAGAGTGATTTGACGCCGGGTCTTGCAAATCGCCTTGCGAAACGCTTTGCGACGTCCTTCTACACTTCCTTTGAGGAAACGGCCGCTCATTTCCCGCAGGACGCCACAACGGTCGTTGGTTCCCCTATTCGCAAGGAATTGCTGACAGGCTCGCGAACGCAAGGTCTACATTTTGCTGAATTCACGCGAGAACGACCCGTTCTTCTTGTTATGGGAGGAAGTCTCGGGGCGAGGCGCATCAATGAAGCCGTGCGTGAAGCTTTGCCGAGACTCTCCAAGACGTATCAAATTATTCATATTTGCGGGCGAGGCAACGTGGACCGTGAGCTAGAGGGGAAACATGGGTACCAGCAGTACGAATATGTTTACGATGAACTCCCTGATTTATTGCAATCCGCTGACCTCGTCGTCACGCGTGGAGGGTCCAATGCCATCTTTGAGTTTCTCGCTCTCAAGATTCCGATGCTCATCATTCCTTTATCACGTCACCAAAGCCGGGGTGACCAGATTTTAAATGCCCAGGCGTTTGAGAAGAAGGGCTACGGGCGAATGCTTGAAGAGGAAGAATTAACTCAAGAAACGCTCTTAAACGAGATCTCCAGTCTGTATCAAGACCGAGATCTGATCACAGAGACGATGGCGAGTGCCCAAGCCTCGCAGGCAGTTCCTCGTATTATTGAGCGATTAGAGACGCTATAATTCAATAGAAAAATGAAGCTCGTCCCGATGACGAGCGGCACGTTCTGGCCAGTCAAGCCACGGTGGCATGACTGGCCTTAGCATTCCCTTCCGCCGCCTATAGGCTCTTCTCCCTCGCATCCTGGCCTTTCTCTCTCGCATCCGAGCTCTTCTCCCCCACATCCGGGCCCTTCTCTCTCGCACCCGAGCCCTTCTCTCTCGCATCCGAGCTCTTTTCTCTCGCATCCGAGCCCTTCTCTCTCACATCCGAGCTTTTCTCTCTCGCATCCGGGCTCTTCTCTCTCGCATCCGAGCTCTTCTCCCCCGCATCCGGGCTCTTCTCTCTCGCATCCGAGCTCTTTTCTCTCGCATCCGAGCTCTTCTCCCCCACATCCCGGCTCTTCTCTCTCGCATCCGAGCCCTTCTCTCTTCTCTCTCGCATACGGCTCTTCTCCCCGCATCCGAGCCTTGCACTCTCTCCCCACCGGAGCTAACAAAAAAAGGACTGCGTCTCCTATTAGAAACACAGTCCTTTTTCCTTATTGCTCCATCTGACGCGCCAAAAAACTAGCGGCGGTCTCTGCCATCTTCTGCTCAAGTGACCCGGAGATCGCCTCCTCTTTTCCGAAAATCACTACCGCACCGATCGGATCCCCGCTCGCGATAATAGGGACCACGACATAACCTTTATAGTCGTCTTTCACTTCACCAACGATGTTGTACTCGCCAGCATTCGGTTCAAAATGAGTTTTGCGATCGGTCATGGCCGACTCAATGACTTCACCGACGGCTTTGTTTGCAAATTCTTTCTTTGAAGCTCCAGAGACGGCAATAAAGGTATCACGGTCCGAAATCAATACGTTTTGATTCAGGCTGTCATAAAGAGCTTCCGCGTATTCCTTGGCAAAATCTCCAAGCTCTGAGATTGGGGAATATTTCTTTAAAATAACCTCACCGTCGCGATCCACAAAAATTTCTAGGGGGTCGCCTTCACGAATTCTAAGAGTGCGGCGAATTTCCTTTGGAATAACGACCCGGCCTAAATCATCGATGCGACGTACAATTCCTGTTGCTTTCATATAGGTGCCTCGCTTTCTAAGGGTGTAGTAACAAAATGATGCATGCAGGATAAATTGCAATCATTGGCTGTACCTGTAGTATCCTACCGAATACATGAACTATTCACCAATAGAAGAATTAATTGCGCGCACTTCCTATGAAGCAGGAGTGGTCGTCTTTGTTTTACGCGCGCCTTTAAACGCAGTGAGCAAGGCGAGAGTATGACGCAAGACCTCGTCATCGAGCATGTTCTTGGTTTTAATCGTGAACTTAATTTGCTCGCCTTGCGTCCCGAGCGTGATGGCTCTTCCTTGCTCATTGGCGATTTCAAAGAGCTTGGATCCATCCATGGCCTTGGTCGCTTCAGGAGTAAGCAGAATCGTGACCGTGTCTTTCGATTCAGCGATCTTTTCGACCCGTTCTGCATCGCCAAGAAGCTTTATTTTGGTCATCGTAAACAGGTAATCCACTTGCTTTGGGTACTCCCCAAACCGATCGATGATTTCGTCTCGTAGGTCATCGATCTCTGCGGTGGACTCTGCCCCTTTAAAACGTTTGTACATTTCAATCTTCTGTTTGGCATCTGGAATGTAGCGCTCGGGAATATACGCATCGACACTTACATTCAGCTCCGTTTGAAAGGCCGGTTCTTTCGGTTTCTCGCCCTTCCGTTCTTCAATCGCTTCTTTCAGCATTTGCGAGTAGAGATCAAACCCGACCGAATCGATAAAGCCATGCTGCTCGGAGCCGAGTAAATTCCCAGCGCCGCGGATTGTTAAATCGCGCATGGCAATCTTGAATCCTGAACCAAGCTCCGTAAATTCCTTAATCGCTTGCAGGCGACGTTCGGCAACTTCGGAGAGCACCTTATCGGCTTGATACGTAAAATACGAATAGGCGACGCGGTTGGAGCGTCCTACACGTCCACGGATCTGATACAGCTGGGAGAGCCCCATTTTGTCGGCGTTGCTCACAATTAAGGTGTTCACATTCGGGATATCGACGCCGGTCTCGATAATCGTTGTGGTCACAAGCACATCACTCTCTCCCCCCAAAAAGTCGAAAATGACGGACTCTAGTTCACGTTCATTCATCTGGCCATGAGCATACGTGACGCGCGCATCAGGGACAAGTTCAGAAATTTGTTCGGTCATGCGCTCAATGTCTTCTACCCGATTGTAAAGCACATACACTTGCCCCCCTCGAGTCATTTCACGTTCGATCGCTTCCCGAGCGATCGCTTCGTTAAATTCAACCACATACGTCTGCACTGGAAAACGGTTCTCAGGTGGTGTTTCAATGACCGACAAATCCCGCACCCCAAGCATCGACATATGCAGCGTTCGTGGGATCGGAGTGGCCGTTAAGGTCAGTACATCAATGTTTGCTTTCATCCGCTTGATTTTCTCTTTGTGCGTCACGCCAAAACGCTGTTCCTCATCCACAATGAGCAACCCTAAATCTTTAAACGTTAAATCTTTGGACAAGAGACGGTGCGTGCCGACCACCAAATCAACGGCCCCTGCTTTTAACCCTTTGATGATCTCATTCTGTTCTTTACGAGAGCGAAAGCGACTTAACACGCCTATATTGATTGGAAACTCAGAGAAACGCTCCACAATCGTCTCAAAGTGCTGCTGCGCAAGAATCGTTGTTGGCACAAGGATGGCTACTTGCTTCCCGTCCATAATCGCCTTGAACGCGGCACGAATTGCCACCTCCGTTTTGCCATACCCCACATCTCCGCAAAGAAGACGATCCATGGGGCGTTGCTTTTCCATATCTTCTTTGATCTCTGCAATCGCTCGCACTTGGTCTTCGGTTTCTTGATAAGAGAAAGAAGCTTCAAAGTCTGCCTGCTCTGGTCCATCCTCTGAAAAGCGATGACCTACACTGGCTTCTCTCTCCGCGTAAAGCTTAATCAGATCATCGGCAATATCTTCCACTGTCGACTGTACTTTTTTCTTTACCTTTTTCCAATCGCTGCCGCCGAGGGCGTAAATTTTCGGGTCTTTGTCTTCAGAACCGACGTATTTCTGCACTTGATCAATCTGTTCAACAGGAACATAGAGCTTGTCATTGCCGGCATAGCGTAGGTTCAAATAGTCTTTATGCACACCGTTAATTTCCAGTGTCTCCACACCCAAGTATTTGCCGACACCGTGGTTGGTGTGCACGATCAAGTCGCCAACGGCTAGCTCGGAATAGCTCTTGATTCGCTCAGCGTTGGTAAGCTTCTGACGGCGCTGTGGGCGTTTGGTTTGCTTGGCAAAGACCTCTTCTTCTGTAATCACAACCAGCTTGTGCTCCGGCAACTCAAATCCCGTGTGCAAGTGTCCGGCCACAATGTGGATCGTCCCTTGCGTTAGCTCTGTTGCCGATTCCACTAAGTGACCATCAATACCCTCATCGTCTAAATTAAGAGCGAGGCGTTTCGCTCGTTCTTTTGTACCAGCCACAAATACGATCGAATAGGCATGTTCACTCCAGCGCTTCACTTCTGAAGTGAGGAGCTGCATTTGCCCGTGAAAATTCTGCATGGACTTACAGGCGATGTTCGTGATTTTTTCCGGCTTTGTAGAGGGCACATGCTTTTGAAAAAGAGACGCATACAACACCGACTGCGGCGACTTCGAGAAGCGCTCGATCACATCAATGGACATTGTCGCTCCGTGGACGATTTCTCCTTGCTCGATCATTTGCGTATGCCACTCTGCTTCTTCTTTTTGCAGGTGATCGGACATTTCTTTGACTCTCGTCATTTCATCGACCCAGATGACGCTATCTTCCGGCATGAACGACAAGAGCGATTGCGGGCTGTCATAATAGAAGGACATATATTTGTACATTCCTTCAAACGTGCTGCGCTGTTTCAGCTGAGCAATTTCAAAAGGGATGCGCTCGTTCAGCTTTTCACGGGTTGGCTTGGAGGAAACCTTCTTTAGCGTTGCCGCCAATTGTTCTTCCAGTTCTTGCACGGCGTGGCTGTAGTGGGAATCTGTGAGCAGGACCTCTTCCGCCGGGCCGATTACAAGTTGTGTTATATTTTCAATCGAGCGCTGCGTCTCAAGCAAAAACGAGCGCAGCGAATCCACTTCCGTATCAAAAAGCTCCATCCGTATCGGGTTTTCCTCCGTTAACGGATACAAGTCAACAATGCCCCCTCGAACACTGACATCTCCAGGAGCTGAGACCATCTCGGTTCGTCGATATCCTAGGGAAACGAGGCGCGTGAGCCATTCATCCAGTTCGCCAATATCGGCTCCCACTTCCAGCGTCAGACGGCTGGCTTCCCAAAGACTCTTTGGCGGGAGCAGACGGCGCACGCCGGCAAGGGGCGCCACCACAACGCCAGAAAAGCCTGCGACCAACTGATTCAGCAAGTCGAGGCGTTGAGCTTTCATTTCAGGACTCGCTACCGCAATTTCGGCGGAAATAAGCTCATTGACAGGGTATAGGTACACGTTGTCTTCCCCGAGCAAATCCACGAGATCCTCATATAATTTTTGTGCTTGATATAAATTATGAGTGATGACAAGCTGACTTTTTTTCGTCTCGCGATAAAGAGCCGCCGCAAAAACCGTTCTCGCCGACCCGCTCAACCCTGAGAGAAGCTGCTCACTCATCCCTTTTTCAAAGCCCTCGGCAACCCCCCTTACCTCCGAGGTCGAACCCACAAAATGTTGAAGTCCTAACATGTTTCTTTCCCCCTGTTTGTACCTTCTTCACGTATTTTAACATTACTAGAAAGCGCTTTAATGCATGTTGAAGTAGCCGCCTTTTCTCCGAGGAGCGAAACGACTATACTTTTTATTCAAAAATTATGTGATTAATGCGCTTTTTGTGCGAGTAAGAATAGAAAAACGCTTTGGTTCAACGACTCGACCAAAGCTCGTGCATACAATCACTGTATAACATTTCCCCTCTCATAAAGATCAGGGTTTTGCAAGAATGCTTGATGGCATTCCTCACATATCGTCTTCACATGTATATCACCATTTTCTTTATAAGTCAATAGCTCGCGTTGCATCATAGGGTCGAGCTGGGCAAAACCTAATTTTGTCTCTGAGATCTTTTCCTCAAGCGTTCCCATATGGGCGTTGCAGTGGCTGCATGTGTAATAAATCGACATGTCCATCCTCCTAAGGTTCAGTTTGACTTTAGTATGGACGGGAGTCGATGCTTCTATGCTTTGTTAAATTCGTTCATCACCTCTAAAAACGGTTTCTCAAGCCATCTTTTCACAGCGTTTGTTGCGTGTTCCACGGAAGTGCCCATCCTCTCTCGTTCCTCCGGCCGGTAACGCCCGAGAACGTAATTCACCACAGGCTCTCCATTTGCCGGGCGATCCACCCCGACGCGAATGCGATTAAAAGTCTGGGTTCCAAGTTGCGCAATCAGTGATTTCATGCCGTTATGGCCTCCAGCACTTCCCTTTTGCCTCAGGCGAATTTTTCCCGTCGGTAAATCCAAATCATCATAAATGACCACCAGATCTTCTACCCCGATGTGATAGTAATTCATGAAGGCCGCCACCGACTCTCCGGACAAGTTCATATACGTCAGAGGCTTCAGAAGAATGACCTTCTCACCGTTTATCAGCTTTTCGCCGTATATGCCTTTGAATTTCTGTTTATCAATAGGAATGTCCAGAGCATCCGCACAGGCATCAACAATGTCAAATCCAATGTTGTGGCGCGTTCCTGCATACTTCACTCCAGGATTCCCAAGTCCTACAATTACCTTCATTTCGCTCTCCACCCTAAACGCTCCATGTGCGAAAAAGGCATAGCAGAAGCTATACCTTTCACGCAGTGAAGCGTATATTATTCTTCACGGCCTGGACGATTCTTGTCGTCGCCTTCACGTTCTTCTGTTGCTTCCACACCAGTAGCGTCGGTCGTGTCTTCCTCCGTTTCTTCCGGATCTTCGTTAACCGTTGGTGGTTGCACCGTAACGACCGTCTCGTCGTCTTCATTCACGAGATCAACCGGAACGCTTGAGCGAAGATCGGAAATTTGAACCGAATCCCCAATGCCAAGTTGTGACACATCAACCGTGATGTTCTCTGGAATATCAGCTGGCAAGCAGCGTACTTTGATTTCATACATCATGTGAGCGAGAATGCCACCTTCACCTGTTCCAGGCGCTTCGCCTTCGAGGTGGACGGGAACGTCGGCCTCTAGCTCGGACTTCATGTCTACCTCAAAGAAGTCAATGTGCACATAGTGGTCTTTCAGTGGATCGACTTGAAGATCCTGAATCATTACTTTGTGGCTTTTTCCACCTTCAATGGTTAAAGAGAAAAGGCCATTCTGTCCGACTTCGCGTACGGTTTTCAAGAACGCGATGCTGTCTACGGAAATTGCTTCGCTTTCCATTTTCTTACCATATACAACGCCGGGAACGAATCCCTCTTTGCGAATTTTTCTCGTTGCAGATCCCGCAAGATCCTTTCGTGTTTGCGCATGTAGTACTGTTGCCATCATTATCACCTCTACTGAATTTTGCACATCTTCTAATGTGTTCCCTAAAACATTGATTTTAAAACCACAACTTAATCAAACAACGTAGACACGGATGCATCCTCATGCACACGTACAATCGCTTCGGCCATTAATGCTGCCACTGAAAGCTCCGTGACCTTGTCGATTTTCTTTTCTTCTTCAAGCTCAATCGTGTTCGTTACGACAAGCTCTTTAATCTTCGAGTTATGAATGCGTTCAATCGCCGGGCCGGACAGCACAGGATGCGTGCAGCAAGCATACACTTCTTTCGCCCCTTGTTCAATAAGGGCGTTCGCTGCAAGTGTAATGGTTCCTGCTGTATCTATAATATCATCAATGATGATCGCCGTCTTCCCTTCTACGTTTCCGACGATATTCATCACCTCTGAAACATTCGGGCGAGGGCGACGTTTATCGATGATCGCAATCGGTGTCTTGAGTCGGTCCGCCATTTTCCTGGCGCGGACCACGCCCCCGTGATCTGGAGACACGACAACGAGATCATCAAGCTCTTTGCTCTGGAAGTAGTCAGATAAGATCGGCACACCCATAAGCTGATCAACGGGAATGTCGAAAAACCCTTGGATTTGCGTGGCATGGAGATCAAGTGTAAGTACACGCGTGGCTCCTGCCGTCTCTAGCAGGTTGGCGACGAGCTTCGCCGTAATCGGCTCACGGGCGCGTGCTTTGCGATCCTGACGTGCATACCCGTAGTAAGGCATCACCACATTAATTGTCCTAGCAGATGCTCGCTTCAGTGCATCAATCATAATGAGCAGTTCCATGATATGTTCATTTGCCGGCGCTGATGTGGACTGAATCAAATAGACATCACAGCCGCGGATGCTCTCCTCAATATTAATTTGCACCTCGCCATCACTAAAGCGCATCACCGAATTTTTCCCAAGGGAAATGCCAATGTGTTCAGCAATTTCTTGAGCTAATTCTTTATTGGAATTAAGCGTAAATACTTTTAAGCTTGGATCGCTGTACTTCACCATGTTCGGTCGTACCTCCAGTTAGTATCAATCTTCTTTCTTAACATAGTTCTCTTTATTCACCTGGCGGGCCCGCGCTATGGACAGTGCCTCCCCTGGAACGTCGTCTGTAATCGTTGAGCCAGCGGCCACAAAGGCGCGCTCCCCGATTTGCACTGGAGCAATGAGGTTGGAACCAGACCCAATAAAGGCCTCTTTTTCCACTGTGGTTTTGAATTTGTTCCTCCCGTCATAATTCACGGTCACGACCCCGCAACCGACATTGACATCAGATCCAATATCCGCATCCCCAATGTAGCTTAAATGAGAAACTTTGCTTGCCTTGCCTATGGTTGATTTTTTAAGCTCGACAAAGTTGCCGACTCGCACATCGTCTTCAAGCTTCGTGTTCGGTCTTAGATGAGCAAAGGGCCCAATCGCCACCCCGCTCCCAACCTCACTATCGACAACAAGCGACTGTCGAACATGAACAAGAGAACCGAGCGTTGAGTTGACAATTTCTGAACCAGCGCCGATCTCACAGTCTTCCCCAATCAGCGAAGGACCTTTAATAGTTACATTTGGATGCACGACAACATCCCGGCCGATCCTTGCCTCAGCTGAAATATAAGTGGTCTTGCGATCAATCAAGGTGACCCCTTCACGCATCCAATACTCATTGATGCGTGCTTGCATCACAGCTTCCGCCGAAGAGAGAGCGACCCGATCATTGATTCCAAGCGTTTCATCAAAACTCTCGGTTTGATAAGCGGCAATCGTTTGCCCTTGCTGCTGTAGGATTTCAATAACGTCGGGCAGATAGTACTCGCCCTGGACATTGTCATTCGTCACCTCGGCAAGAGCCGCAAATAACTGTTCATTATCAAAGCAATAGGTCCCGGTATTAATTTCGGAAACCAGCCGTTCTTCCTCGCTCGCATCTTTGTGCTCGACGATTTTCTGTACATGTCCAGCTTCGTTTCGCATGACGCGCCCATAGCCCGTTGGATCTGGAGCGACCGCCGTTAGAACAGAAGCCTTTGCCCCAGCTGCTTCGTGGGTCTTGATTAATTTCTCGATCGACTTCGCCGTGAGAAGCGGCGTGTCTCCGCACAGCACAACGGTGACTCCTTTTTTCCCCGTAAGTGCATCCTCTGCACAGCGCACTGCATGCCCTGTACCTAGCTGCTCGTCTTGAACGGAAAAGGTCACTTCTCCTCTCAGCGTGTCTTTGACCTGCTCTGCGCCATGTCCTACCACGACGGTTGTTTCATCAAAGCCCACGTTTTGCACTTGGTCCACAACATGCTGTACCATCGGCTTTCCGCACACTTGATGGAGCACTTTATATAATTTCGACTTCATTCGCGTCCCTTGCCCAGCTGCAAGAATCACTGCAAACCGACCGCTCATAGTTTCCCCCCACGCGTTTCTTTTTCAATACGACTATATCCTAAAAACAGCGGTATTTCAAGGTAAATTGGTCGCAGAGATGAAGGGGTGAGCGGTTAAATGGACGGTTTTGTCGGAAGGTCTGGGTGCTGCACATACATAGACAAGTTGGATACGGAAAAGCTATCGCCCTTTAAGGACCATAGCTAATTATTACGATTTCGCTTCAAAGAGACTAGGAAGCCCCCGCCCCTTGATAACTGGCCGAATCTTCGTACTCTCCCACGCGATCGTATTCATTTAAAATCGCTCTTTGGAGTTTCTCCCTCGTCTTTGATGAAATAGGGTGGGCAATATCACGAAATTCTCCGTTTGGCGTGCGTTTGCTTGGCATCGCCACAAATAAACCATTTTGCCCATTAATCACGCGAATGTCATGGATAACAAATTCATGATCGATCGTAATGGATGCAATCGCTCTCATTCGACCTTGAGTATTTACACGACGAAGCCTCACGTCCGTTATTTCCACGTTAGTCACCTCATTAAATGATGTTATATCTATACCATTCGCGTTTTTTTTTAGAAACCCTTCTTGAATATTGAAACTTTTGTTAAAAAGCTTCGCGGCGCAATTTCTGGAGCGAGAGCTCTAGCTCGTGATAAGAAGGGGCCCTCGTGGCGCTTAAGGGATGGGACGGTGGTCCTTCTAAAGTGAGCGGTAAATTTACTGGCACGAGTGCTAGACAACACAAAAAGGAGAATTCTGAGACCTCACTAAAAATCCTTCTAGCACAAAGCCAGAAGGATACCCATTCCCCTCTTAGTTTACGAGAGCAATCACTTCAATTTCAATCTGTACGTCTTTGGGGAGGCGCGCCACTTCTACACAGGAGCGTGCAGGTTGATGCTCGCTAAAGTACTCGCCGTACACCTCATTAATGAGCGGAAAATCATTCATGTCTTTAATAAAGACGGTGGTCTTCACCACTTGCTCCAACGACGATCCCGCTTCAGCTAAAACCGCTTTGATGTTCGCAAACACTTGATGGGTTTGCTCTTCCACTGTCGTTGCCACCAGGTCTCCAGAAGCCGTAAGCGGAATCTGGCCAGAACTATAAACTAGATTATTCACGATGATCCCCTGAGCGTAAGGCCCTATCGCTTGTGGCGCATTCGTTGTATGTACCGTTTTCATTTCCATTCTCCTCTCAGGCGTTAAAGCTTCTCCATGACATTGCCGCGCGTGACGTTGATTTTTTTGTCGCGCACATTAACATTCGACAGTTTCGTTAAAGAGATGTAGTCATCGACTAGCCGTTCTTCCACTTCGGCCGATTCCACGAGGACACCAATGCCAACCAGGTCTGCGCCAAATTCTGTAAGCAAATCGACCATCCCGTGAATCGTGCCCCCAGCTTTCATGAAATCATCGACGATAAACACACGAGAACCTGGGGCAAGGCTCCTTCTAGCAAGGGTCATCGTTTGAATACGGTCGGACGAACCAGACGCGTAATTAATGCTGACCATCGAACCTTCCGTAATACGATGATCTCGTCGGACAATGCTAATCGGCACCCCTAAATAGTGACCGACGGCATAGGCAAGCGGAATGCCTTTGGTTGCCACCGTCATCACAGCATCAATTGGTTTATGATGGAGCACGGATGCAAACAGTCGCCCCACCTCATGCATGAGACGGGGGCTACCAAGCATGTCCATCATGTACAAATACCCACCTGGCAAAATACGCTCCGGGGCATTTAAATCAAGAACGAGCTGATCGACAAGGCTGTGTGCCTCCTCCTCCTTCATCTTCGGGATAAATTTCACCCCACCGCTCGCTCCAGGGATGGTCAAAAGCGAACCATATCCTTCTTCTTCAAACATTTCCTTTATAATGACCAAGTCTTCACTAATAGAGGACTTGGCTGCTTGGTAGCGCTCCGAAAAATGCGACAAGGAAATAATCTCATGCGGATGCTGCAGCATAAAATACGTCATATCAACAAGGCGCCCACTGCGCTTTAGTTTTTTCATAATACCTCCGCCAAAAACCGAATAATGTATCTATAACATATCATCTTTATCCGTATTCAAGCAAGCCTCTCCCAATCGGATCAGCCGCACTGCATGCACATCCACACAGAATCCTCGAAGTCCATTGTATACGCGATTAACGCGTGACTCTTTTTCAATCAAACCAAAGACTGTGGGACCACTTCCACTCATCAACACACCGTCAGCGCCGAAACGCTGCATCTGCTCCTTAATATGAGCCACTTCCGGATGAAGCTTAAGCGTAACCCCCTCCAACACATTGTGAAGCAAGTGGCAAATCGCTTGTCCATCCTGCCTTTTGAGGGCGTCAATCATCTCGCTTGTTTTGGCATGTTGAATCGTATTCACGTCTAGCCCACCGTAAACATGAGCCGTAGAAACACCAATGGGCGGCTTGGCCAGGACCACCCAAAGCGGAGGCGGTGCCGGAAGCGGCTCTATGATCTCTCCTCGACCTGTCGCAAGAGCGGTGCCACCATACACGCAAAAGGGGACATCGGACCCAATCTCTGCCCCTAGAGTGGCAAGCTCTTCAACCGAGAGGCCAACCCCCCATAGCTCGTTTAAGCCTTTAAGCGTGGCGGCTGCATCGCTGCTTCCACCAGCTAAACCCGCAGCTATAGGAATACGCTTTGTAATATAGATGTGGACACCCGCTTTTACAGAGAATCGCTTCTTTAACAAAGCGGCGGCCTGATAAGCGAAATTGCGTTCATCTACAGGGACGAACCCCTCTGATACATCAATGCTTATCCGTCCGTCCTCTCTCTTCGTTAAATCAATCCGATCAGCAAGGTCGACCATTGTCATAATCATTTCAACGTTGTGGTAGCCATCCGATCTTTTGTCGAGAACATCAAGCGACAAGTTGATCTTTGCCGGGGCTTTTACTGAACATTTCACATCGTCACCTTCTATGCTTCCATATGCTGACGTTATTTTATCATTCCTACGTCTAACATAACAACTTTAATGAAAAGCGCAGGCGGGTCTGACAGAAGTGCGGATTTTGGAGACCCGATAAAAGAAATCCCGGTCTTGGATTTCGTTATCGGGGCGAAAAATCCCGAGCTTCTACCCGCCGGAGCTGGATCAAGAAAAGCGCAGGCGGGTCGTACAAAACATAGATCAAACAAAAGTTCTTTTTTGGGCAATCAGCTTTCTTACTCCTGAAACGTAGAGAATGCAGCAAAAAAATAGGCTTACTTAAACAGTTGGCGTAAACCATCTCGTTCTTTTGAATAAGTAATCAAGAATGGCGAAAGAAAAACCTGAAACGACGCCATGAATAACTAATCTTCTCCATACCCTTAATTCTGTTAAGTACGAGTCTCCACTCATAGCAGCAAAGTATAGTATGAACCCAAGCATAATTAATAGTGCCAGCAATGAGTGTAGGAATAGAGACGGCCAAAGACTGTCATTATGAAATAACTTCTTCATTAAAAAATCTGAAAAATAGGAAGCAAGAGTACCAAACAGCAAAACGACAGGAGACGTATAGAGTATAATAAAATACATTGCGCCAAAGGGGTGGGGGTCTGGGATCGCCATTATTATGCTCGTCGTTAATACGATGATAACCCCTACTACCAATTTCCTTAGAAGATAATTCATTTTTTCATCGCTCCTAGAATGAGTAGCCATTAAAAAAGCTAATACTGTTCCGCAAGTGGCTCCTAAGTATCTATATAGCGGTTAGTGTGACGCTTGTTTTGATTTAAAGGAAAGAAAGCCTGAACGCTAGCGTAGTGCTGCTACTCGCGAAAAAAGCACCCTTGCCTCAGCAAGAATGCTCCGCCGCTTCCTCACTATGTACCTCATCTTTGGCCTCTTCAAGCATTTCGTTAATGTCATGAATGTACTCTTGTAAACTCATGTTTTATCGCTCCCTTTTAGTAGGTTGGTAATCTTAGTATTCCCGAACAGGAGCGATTTAAACTTGAAATGTTCAGCCATGTAGATAAGAAGCCAGGTGCAACACATCTGCGTTGAACCTGGCCCTGCTGCTGTTAGCGATTCTGATCTTCAGTTAGCTGGCGCTCGGCAATTTCAATCGCGCGCTTGACCATGTTTCCTGCATCGCGTGATTTAATTCCGCCCCAACCTTCTTTCTGAACAGTGTCATAAAACCCAAGCTCTTTTGCTATTTCCTCTTTGAAGCGGTCAGACATGATTCCTCGTCTCCTACCCATGATAAAAACAGCTCCTTTTTTGCTTGCTTTCAACACTCAGCAGCCCACTTAGTTTGCTCATTGAGGCAAAAAAAATGACTTTCTTTATGTAGAAAAGAAAGCCAGTCCTTTTTATAGTACTGCGTTTATATAAGGGTTGCTTTGCTGCCATTTTCCCCAGTAAGTAGTAGTTCTACCGTTTCCGTTAAAACATCCGCATAGCTATACGATACACGCTCAAACGCATTTTGCGTTTCATCAAGCTTCACAATAAAGACAGAAGGGTACGTCTCTTCAATCATCCCGCAACGCTCAAGCGTTTTGCGCCGTCCACCGTTTGCTTTTATTGTAATTTGTTTTCCTACATTTTGATCAAGTGCTCGTTTAATGTCAATTAACGATTTTGCCATTTGCACAACCACCTCACTGTTTCATATAGCATATCACATTCAAGGAAAAAAGTAAAGTTTAAAATTATACCAAGCATATGTGTTAGTGTCAATACGGAACTTTTGTCGATTTCTGGTACTACTAGGGTGTGCATACTCCGTATTTTTATGTATGGAATCTAAAAAAGCGTAGGCGGGCCGCTCAAACAAAAAAAACGCCATCTCACGTAGATGATGACGTTTCGTCTTTTAATGGCATGCCGAGCCGCATGCAGCCTCTTGACTCTACTCCACCGAGCCCCTTTTGACCTGTGATGGTGTTTCGGATCACATCCCATAAGCTGACGGATTCCATAAAAGACGTTCGGCTCAATCTGGAAGCAATGTATACAGGGTCAAGGGCATGAATATTCACACGGTTGGGCGAGCTGGCGAAATTGGCCCCTGCTTTAATTAACGTTTCAAAATGGGATTGGCAAGCACCCGCGAAAATGATGAGCTCATCTCGACTACATACGGACTTCCTGGCGATCCTCACGCACTCGGCAAAGTATTTGGTATGCCGGTAGGATCTTAGATCATCCTCATCGCCACGAGCCTTTAAATACGCATCGTGACCGGTGATCACGATGATATCGGGCTGCACCATCTCCATGAGCGAACTGATTTGCGAGGGCATTTCCTTTTCTGTAAGATGCACGCCGTATACGGGCACGCCAAGTTTTTCGTATAGGGCTGTGCAGCGCTGCAGATAATTGGAATCGCCATCCAAATGCAGGACACGACCCCTAAGCTCAAAGAAATGTGGCTTTGTTTCATATCCTGATGTCGCATTGTATTCATGTCGTCGTTTCATCAGTTTCGCATCTTGGCGAAAGAGACGGTATGAAACTTCCTCAATTTCTTTGCTCGCCTCTCTTCTTTTACTGTGCTCCGCTGCCGTCACCTTTTCTAAATCATCAATGCTCGCATCAGCGAGTAAGCGCATCTCCTCGCCTGCGAGGATCGCCGTTCCAGATTCCAACTTCAGCACACGAAACAGCACATCACATTTATAAGAGAGTCGGCCCACGATGTCTCCTACTTGAATTGTCATTGCGTTGCCCCCTCTGTCTGTAGCCTATGACCAGAGAGGGCGTGTTGTGCATTTTACTCTGTTTTTCCGAGTGGCTTCAGGAGGGCATCACTTAGGGCAGCAAATTCCTCCAGAGAAAGCGTTTCTCCCCTTCGTCTTGGGTCCATGCCCACTTGAGCGAGGGCTTGTTCCACTTCAGGCTTCTTTTCCTTGCCTGCCAAATTATGAACGAGATTATTTAAAAGAGTCTTGCGGCGGTTGGCAAAGCTTGCATGAAACACCTTGAAAAACCAGTCCTCATCAAGGACCTCGACGGCAGGTGTTTCTCTTAACGTCAAGCGAAGCACGGCAGAGTCCACCCGCGGCTGTGGCACAAATACGCTCGCAGGCACATGCAGCACGGCCTCTGCTTCTGCGTAGTACTGCGCCGCAATCGATAGCGCTCCGTACTCCTTGGTTCCTGGCCTTGCAGCAATTCGCTCCGCCACTTCCGCTTGAATCATCACCGTGATGCTTGCTAAAGGCAGCTTGTCCTCCAGAAGCTTCATTAAGATTGGAGTGGTGACGTAATAAGGCAAGTTTGCCACAACATGGACATGACGAACATCAGCAAACATGTCTTCAATGCTTGCACGCACGTCCGCTTTTAAAACGTCAGAGTGAATCACTTGAACATTGTCATAAGGCGACAATGTGTCAACGAGTACAGAAATCAGTCGCTCATCGATTTCAAAGGCAACTACCTTTTTACTAGCCCTAGCAAGCTGTTCCGTTAATGCGCCGATGCCCGGCCCGATTTCAATGACGCCGTCTTCTTCCCCCACACCACTAGCCTCAACAATATTATGGAGCACATTCGTATCAATGAGAAAGTTTTGGCCTAAGCTTTTCTTTAAGTGGAAGCCGTGCTTTTTTAAAATTTCATTCGTTCGATTCGGCGTTGCTATATCCTTCATCGCAAGCACTCCTCCTTCTCGTACACATCACGCAGCGCCTCCTTAAATTCTTCCTTAGACACTCGAAATACGTGGAGGCGCTTGAGGAGTTGCTTGCTATTGGCATACCCAATGGATAAATACTCGCCGAGCTTCTCTCGTCGCCACCTCGCATGTTCACCGGAAGCGAGCCCCGCCGCATGTAGATCCGCCAGCGTAATCGTCTCCTCAACGGACGGACGATGGGCGCTACATTCCTTTTTGACTTCCTGTAGCGCTCGCCTGATCGCTTCTGGTGAAGCATGCTCGACCCCGATATTGCGTCCGGCTCTGACGGCCTCTTTCTTTGGAAGAAAGGCGTGTTTACAACCAGGGACGCGGCCTGCGACAATTCGCCTTATGCGGTCTCCCGGGTAATCGGGATCGGTTAAAATGATGACTCCCCGCCGCTTATGGGCGAGCTCTATTTGCTTTAGGACACTCTCTCCAACCGCAGACCCGTTGGTTTCAATCGTGTCTGCCTCTACCGCTCGCCCAATAGCAACCGTGTCCGAACGCCCTTCAACGACAATCACTTCATGTATGTACACCGAGCTTCCTCATTCCTGTCTGTTTGTTCTTATTGTAGCCTGTTTTGCAGGAAAACAAAAGAAGGCCAGCTGCTTAAGTAGCTGCTGAGCCCAACGTTCCCCTAATCTAAAACGGTCACTTTTACACTTTGCCGACCGAAACGGTTCGCCTCTCCTTTGCTCGGCACATGAAGATCGATCTTGTTGCCTGTGATGGCTCCGCCGGTATCTCCAGCAATCGCTTCTCCGTATCCTTCAACATGAACCCGCGATCCAAGTGGAATGACATCTGGGTCTACCGCCACCACCCTCTTGCCTGGGTTGTTCGATAAATTGATTCCTGTCGCCGTCACTCCACTGCATCCATCGCATCCAGCCGTATAGGCGGTTGCCTGCATCGTCATCGAATCCTTGCCATTGCTGGAGTCCTTTGACTCGGTCTCCTCGACTGATTCTTCTTCGCTTGGCTCTACAGGCTCACTTTTCTTCGGTTCTTGAGAAGTGGCAACGGTCTCGACGGCCGTTGGTGCTGTCTGGACGTCCTCCTGTGTCGGCAGCTCTTTTGTACCAACTGCAACACGTTCATCTTTTGCTTCGGCAACCGTTTCTGTTTTCTCCAGCTCGCGCGATACTTCCTCCCCATCCTCTAAAGTGATGGTGTAGTGTTTTTCTAACTGTCCCTCTTCCCCTTGTTCAATCACTTTCTTTTCGCCTTTGTTTAGAGTAGCATCCTCTTGGTGAGTCGTATTAAAAGCAACTGCTTCCTCAGTGACATCGGTGACTTTTTCAACACGCACAATCTGAATGGTTGTATTCGCTTCAATCTGTTCGTCTAAGCCTGGCTCTACTCGGTCATACTCGCCAAGGGGTACGTCAGCTTGTTTCAAAAAGTCAGCGACAGTCGCTGATGCGCTCCACTCTTGATGCTCTTTACCGTCATAGGTATAGCTCACTTGAACGGCTGGGTGGTACGCAATGTTCATCCCTGCTTCGATTTCAGTCTCAACGCTAGGTTCGAGAACGTCTTTCTCTTTCAAAGAGAATCCCTCTTCCTCGAGCATCTCTCCAACGGTTGAAGCCGTTGTCCAGAAGCGTTCTTCTTCCTCCCCAAGCATTAGCGTGACGTTCTGTGCTTCTTTATAACGTACGGTTAAATCGTGAGAAACATCTGTATGTACCTCTGGCTCCACCTGATCATGATGCTCGAGTTCGATCCCTAGTTGCTCAAGCAATTCTTCAACGGTTCCCGCGTGTGTCCGTACGACTTGCTCCTCGCCACTCGCTTCCACGGTTACAGAAGTCTTTGTCCACTCATAGAGGGCAAAAACAGCGACAACAAGGACAGCAAATACGCTTGTTACGATCACTGTTATTCGCTTTGCTTGCGACACGCCTTGATTCGAAGTATGGTTCATATTCATTCCTCCCCGAAGCTAATATAGGGGGGAAAAAGACCTATGTCAATGAATGTTACAGAAATGTAAACGAGTTGTAATGAAAGGACACGAAAAGCTCCTTCTTCCCCCTGTCCCCTCCGTGCGCTGGATGCTGGTGTCTGTCTTTTGCTGTTGTGAGTCGTATCCATCTGCTCCTGCGTTGTATTCTAGCGCTTATGCCCCATATTCTTCTGTCTATGCGTCGTATTCTAATGCTTGTGCTTCGTTCGTATTTCGCTGTTGTGAATCGAAATTAACGCTTGTGCTTCGTATGCGTCACTCACTCTCAGCGCTTTTCAGTCTCCGCCTTTCAAACCAAACAACACCCGAGCGTTTTCCCGCGTAGCACTCGCTAGTTCTTTATAGCTCATCCCTCGAAGCTCGGCCACATCCTCGGCCACTCGTTTTACATACGCTGGTTCGTTGCGCTTGCCTCGGTAAGGGTGCGGAGCAAGAAATGGACAGTCCGTTTCAATCAGAAGGCGGTCTAGCGGCACGTGTACGGCCACTTGCTTCGGCTGCTTCGCATTTTTAAACGTGACGGGACCCCCGAGCGAAATATGAAAATTCATCTTCAAGCACTGGTCCGCAATCTCTACACTGCCACCAAAGCAGTGCATAATGCCGCCCACTTCTTCAGCGTTCTCTTCTCGCAAAATGTCGACAACGTCCTGGTCCGCTGAACGGTTATGAATAATAATGGGCAGGTTCACTTTTTTCGCTAGGGCAATCTGCTTCCGGAAGACGTTCTTTTGAACATCCGTTGGTGACTTGTCCCAATGATAGTCAAGCCCCATCTCACCCAGTGCCACTACTTTTGGATGAGTCGAGAGCTCCTCAAGCCACGCGAAGTGTTCCTCCCTCATATCAACGGCATCAACAGGATGCCAGCCAACAGCCGCATAGAGCTCCTCGTGCGTCTCAACAAGTTCGAGCGCACGTTTAATCGTGGGCTCGTCAAAGCCAACAACGACCATTTCACGAACACCCGCTTCCTGAGCACGGGCGATGGTTTCTTCAACATCCTCTTCAAACTGATCGGCATTTAAGTGTACATGTGTATCAAATAACATCTTCTTCACCTCTATTACTCCTTGCCTGCATTTTATGCTTTTCGCACGAGGGATGCAAATAAACGGACAGCGATCTAAGACACAGGTGGGTCGACAAAAGCGGCTTGAGCTATCTGGATTGTTTTGCATCTCTCCTGAAAGTTCTCTCTCCTCGAAATCCATTTTCCGTTTATATCCAGCCTTGAGCGGGTATACTACTCTCTACCTACGTGCTAATTAAAGATAAGGAAGTGATTGGATGTCATCTAGCCATGAACAAGAACGTATTCTCGTTTGTGTCAATTATGGGCATAACGGAAGTCGTCTGATTAAACGTGGAGCCAAGCTCGCCCATCAGCTTGAGGCGCCGCTCTCCATTCTCGTCTTTGACTCCTTGCCAGAAGACGAGTTCAAACATGATAAAGAAGTGGATATGTCGATCTTCCAAGAGCTTGCCGATGAAGCAGGGGCAGAGGTTATAATCGAAAAAAGCCGTGCCCCTGACATCAAAAAGATCATCACGAAAGCTGCAAAAGAAAAAGAGGCGACCCAAATCATTATTGGACAAGTCGTGGAAAGTCTTTGGACCAACTTGCTTGGTCGTTCTATCATTGACGTTTTGCTTCATGAAGTGCCTTTTGCCGACTTGCATGTTGTACCAAAGCAGCGCTCAGGGGAAGAGGACGACTGGAATTTCGAACGCGGCGTGCATGCGTTTTTGCTTGCGAAAGACGATGGTACTTACGAGCTGCACTTCGATGACATCGAAGGATTCACCTACGAAGGCGTCTTTTTTAAGTCATTGCATACCGATTTTGACAATGGGATTTTCGCTTTTACCCAAGATCATAAGGTCTTTGAAGTTCGTGTGGACGAAAACATCGTCCATGAGTTAGTAGACGTGGATGAAAGCTAGCTTTTCTGGATCAAAGAGCCCTTGAGAGATTTTACGATCTCCAGGGCTCTCTTTTATCCGTTCTTCCTCTTACTTCGGGCATACGCATACGTGCCCTCGTACCGCTCAAGCTCTCCACCTTCCAGCCAGTATGTGACCTCAAACAACTTATTCAAGAAATAACGATCGTGGGAGATGCTAAGAATGGTCCCATTAAACTCACTAAGTGCTTCCTCGAGTACTTCTTTCGAATCAATATCCAGATGATTTGTCGGCTCATCAAGCAACAGCACATTGTGTTTCTCAGAAATGAGCTGCGCGAGACGCAGGCGCATCCGCTCTCCACCGCTTAAACTCGAGACGTTTCGGAAAACCGCGTGCCCGAAGAACAGAAACCTCGCCAGCTGACCGCGCGCCTCCCCCTCGGTTAAGGCTGCACTTTCGCGGAAAGCCTCAAGTACCGTCAGATCGTCCTGCAACTCCGTGCCATGCTGTGATAAATAGCCAATAGACACATTCGAGCCGAGACGCACCTCTCCCTCATCCGGCATGACCTTCTCTAAAATCAAATCAAAAATCGTCGACTTGCCGGTTCCATTCGCACCAACAATCGCTACTCTTTCCTGATAGCGAAGCGTAAGATCAACCCCCCGCAGCACGTCACGTTCCTCAAAGCTTTTCCATACACCGGCAAGCGCCAACACGTCCAGGCCACTACGACCAAGATGAGCAAATGCCAGCTCGACGTTTTTGCGCTGGAGCAGCGGTTTCTTCAACTGCTCAATTCTTGCAAGCGCCTTTTCCATGCTTTTCGCCCGTCTATGCAAACCATCATTCGGGGGATTGGCTCGGTTTGCCCACTCCTTTAAGCGTTTAATCGTGTCGCGCATTTTTTTAATTTTCTTTTGCTGATCTTGATACTGCTGGAATTCCTGAAACAAACGTTCTTCCCGCTCTTGCACATAGCCTGAGTAGTTGGTGTGATATTCATGCAATTCCCCGCCTTCGATCTCGACAATGCGGTTGACGGCTTCATCAAGAAAGGCACGATCGTGGGAAATCACGACGATGCTGCCCGCGTGTTGCCCCATCCATTCCGTTAACCATTCAAGTGCCGGCAAATCCAGATGATTCGTCGGTTCGTCAAGCAGCAACAGCTCCGGTCTTTGCAAAAGTAACCGCCCAAGACCAACTTTTGTCCGCTCTCCTCCACTTAAGCTGCACCAACGCTTCTCAAGTAAAGCATCAATCTGCAGTCCATCGGCAACGCGGCGAATATTGGCCTCCATCTCATAGCCGCCTTCTTCGCCAAACTGCTCCTGTAGTCTTCCGTACTCCGAGAGCACTCTCTCCATTTTCGCAGGCGATAAATCCGTGCTAAGCGTGCGCTCAAGCTCCGTCATTTTTTGCGCCATCGCTCGTAATTCTTCAAAAACCTCAAGCAGTACCTCGCGGGTCGTGCAGTTCTCAGACTTCTCGGGAATCTGTTCGAGCAACCCTTTCGTGAGCCCTTTTCTCCAGCCGATCGTCCCTGCGCTCGGCTCACTTGCTCCTGCAAGAATGTGCAGCAGCGTCGTTTTGCCTTCCCCATTTCGTCCTACGAGTCCAATTCGATCTCCGTGCTTCACCTCTAGGGACAGACCTGTAAAAATCGTATGCGCTCCAAACGTTCGAGTAACATTTTTCAGCTGACAAATCACCATGCTTCTTCCTCCCGTGGTTAGGAAGAGACGTTTTTCCCATGCCAAAAAAAGCGGCAGAGTCTCCTCGTACCGCCTTCATACGTATTCCGTTTGCGGGTAGATGTCTCTTCCTAGTGGTTTTTCTATGCAGTTGCATTCTCAAAAAGGACAGACTGGTCCAATTTTGCAACGGCTTCGGAAAAAATCGCTCGACAGATCCATAAGTACGAACGGATGGCTGCTTCGCTACCACTTGAAAGATTCACTCTACCCACCTCCTTTTCATTCATTATAAATAGGATATACGATTTGACACGGGCTGTAAAGAACGCTTCTAGGAAAACATCCTTATAGATGCCCCTAATTAATCCCCAAAAAATGAAGAAGTATCGATTTCAAACCCTTCCACAATGTGCGATGTAACGATCCCAACGTTTGCTGCTGCCACTTGATTATACGATCGTTCATCATTTAGTACATAGAGTTGCACGGACCGGTTCAATGGATTGATAATCCAGTACTCTTTCACGCCATATCGCATATAAAGATCCAATTTGTACACTAAATCATGTGATTGGTTCGATGGGCTTAGGATTTCTAAGATGAGTTCAGGTACACCTTTGTATTTGTTGTTCGTCAAATTTTCTTGATTGCAAATGACAGCTAAATCTGGCATGACGATGTGCAGTCCTTCAACGTCATCACTCGTAAGTTCGACATCAAACGGCGCGGCAAACGGTTCGCAACTAGAACTTTTTAAAAGGTTATACAGAGTCGCAGAAAGCCTCATCGAAATTCGCTGATGCTCCACGGATGGAGAGGGACTCATTAGAACGAACCCATCCAAATACTCTACGCATTTAGCAGGGTATTTTTCACAAATTTCTTGATACTCAACAATGGAATATCTACGATTTTCAGGAATGCTCATCTGGTCACATCCTTTCTTGCTCCTATTATACCTAGAAAATAGGGCGTAAAAAAGCACTTCATGATCAAAAACGAGAGGAGTCCTGAACTCTAAGCGCGCTTCCCCGTATGTTAAACGCCTCCTTTTCATTATCCTGCGACGTTTTTCGTCAAAAAAACCCCGCAAACAGCGGGGTTTCTCGATTTATTTACTTCACCTGCGCCCCGTTCGGCAAACTCCCATCCACCGTGGCCAGCTGAAGCTTCTTGCCTTTGCTTCCCGCAAGGATCATTCCTTGCGAATGCTCGCCACGAAGCTTGACCGGCTTTAAGTTGGCGACGCAGATCACTTTTTTGCCGACGAGGTCTTCCGGCGTATAGTGCTTCGCGATGCCGGAGACCACTTGACGCTGCTCATAGCCAAGATCGAGCTGAATTTTTAGGAGGCGGTCTGCGCCTTTGACAGGCTCGGCCGCTGTCACTTCAGCGACGCGAAGCTCGACCTTCGAGAAGTCGTCGATAGTAATTTCGTTTTCGTTTTCGTCTTCTACTTCCTCCACTTCAGGCTCTGCTTTTCCACCCATGAGCTCCACAATGTAAGCCACTTCCTCCTCCACGTCGAGGCGTGGGAAGACAGGTTCCCCTTTCGTCACAACTGTGCCCTCAGGAATCTGACCGAATTCCTTCATCGACTCCCACGTCGTGATCGCTTCGTCAATGCCAAGCTGTGTCCACATTTTCTTCGGCGTTCGCGTCATGAACGGCTGAATCAGCACGGAGATGATGCGCAGTGACTCGGCGAGATGATACATCACCGTTCCGAGCTGCTCCCGCTCGTCCTCATCCTTCGCAAGCATCCACGGCTGCGTTTCATCAATATACTTGTTCGTGCGACTGACCAGTTGCCAGATTGCTGTTAGCGCAATGGAAAATTCCATCTCTTCCATTGCATCCTCGACCTTAACAATCGTTGCCTTCACAAGCTCCAGCAACTCTTCATCAAACGGCGTACCATTTTTCAGGTAGGCTGGAATCTTGCCGTCAAAGTATTTGTTGATCATCGCAACGGTGCGATTAAGCAAGTTGCCAAGGTCGTTGGCAAGGTCATAATTCACACGTTCAACGAAGGCCTCCGGGGTGAAAACACCGTCGGAACCAAATGGAACTTCGCGTAGCAAGTAGTAGCGAATCGCGTCCAGCCCGTAGCGATCCACGAGTGGAGCGGGGTCGACGACATTGCCTTTGGATTTCGACATTTTGCCGTCCTTCGTTAAGAACCAACCGTGACCGAATACTTTCTTTGGTAACGGCAAGTCCAGCGCCATCAGCATGATCGGCCAGTAAATCGTATGAAAGCGAACGATTTCTTTTCCGACAAGATGCACGCTTGCTGGCCAGTACTTCTGGTAAAACGTATCATCGTCTGAACCGTAGCCGAGCGCTGTAATGTAGTTCGTTAGGGCATCAATCCACACATAGACGACATGCTTTGGATCACTCGGTACCTGAACGCCCCACGTAAACGACGTCCTTGAGACCGCTAAATCCTCAAGACCTGGTTTAATGAAGTTATTAATCATTTCATTTTTACGCGAGGCTGGCTGGATGAAGTCGGGGTTCTCCTCGTAAAACTTCAGCAGGCGACCGGCGTATTTGCTCATTCGAAAGAAATACGACTGCTCCCGTACCTTTTCTACCGGATGCCCGGAGTCAGGACTTTTCCCGCCAACGATGGTTCCAGCCGCGTCTTTCTCAGGGTCGACGAGCTGACGCTCACTATAAAACGTCTCATCGGACACCGAGTACCAACCCTCGTATTCATCAAGATAAATGTCGCCTTGAGCGAGGAACTGTTCAAAAATTTGAGCGACGATTTTTTTATGGCGCTCTTCCGTTGTACGAATAAAATCGTCATAGGAGATGTCTAGTTTCTTCCAAAGGCCTTGAATGGGCTCAACCATGGAATCCAAAAATTCCAGCGGCTTCTGGCCACTTTCTTCCGCTTTCTGCTCAATCTTCTGCCCGTGTTCATCCGTCCCCGTCAAATAGCGCACCTCATAGCCCCGCAACCGTTTGTAGCGCGCCATCGCATCTCCGGCAACGGTTGTGTACGTATGTCCAATATGCAACTTGCCGCTTGGATAGTAAATCGGCGTTGTAATGTAAAACGTATTTTTCTCAGCCACTTTCATTCATCCTCTCTATTCAAACATAAAAAACCCCTCGCCCGCGATCGGGACGAGAGGTTTGCTCACGTGGTACCACCCAACATTTCCTTATCCCTGCTAGAGATAAAGCTCCAGGCCGTTAACGCCGGCTGACGCTGCCCCCTTATGCCCACTGCACTCGAAGTCAGACTCCTCCCGGGACCATTTTCTAATCTTTCACCAGACCGGCTTTCAGCGACCACCGGCTCTCTGTCACGAGCTCAAGACTATACTTATCCCTTCATTGGATCGAATCTATTCACAACCATTCTTACCCAAAATATAGCGAATCATACGGTCGGCTGTCAAGCGCGGTCATACAACGTCGCAAACGGTGTTTTTTCTTTTTTGAGCTTGCCAACGCCGCAGAGACGTTCAAGTTCCACACGCCATTCGCTCACATCCCAACCTTTCCCCGCCTGGGCATTCATTTCGCTCAGCTTCTGCATGATCTGCATTTCCCCGAGCGGCAAAAAGTCTGCAAGCGCCGCAAGAATCTCGTCATCGTTTACTTCTGTCATTTGTTCAAGCTCATCAAACGGATTCAGTGTATGCGGGCTTGTGGAGTGGGCAAGGCGAATACGTACGGCCATTGTTCGTCCCATAATGGCCGAGGAAACAAACACGTCCCCCGACCTAAGATACGGCAGACGCTTGCCTTCCTCCGCCGTTAAGTCGGTTTCTTCCTTAATCGTCTGAATATCGGTTCCCCGCACGGTCCGGAACACAAATTTTGAGTTCAGCTGCGCGGTGATCGTTTCATCAAGCAGCGTCGGTCGCTGCGTCGCAAAAATGAGAAACGTTCCGTACTTCCGCCCTTCTTGGGCAATTTCCTTGAGCACGGACTTCGCCGGAGCATCATAGCCTTTAGGGGCAAAATTATGCGCCTCATCAGTCACAACGACAAATGGCGGGAAGAACTCGCCTTGCTGCTGCTGCAGTTTCGCATCCTTATACGTGCGGCGCTTCGCGTAAAGGGAGCCGATCACGTAACTGGAGAACACTTGCAGCAGCCAGACGGCCCCCTGCACAACGACGAGCTTTCCATTATGAATCGCCTGCTCAATCGCGCGGATGTTTTGCTGGAACAGGCCCGCTTGATTCAAGCGATTGGCACGCCACTGAATGCCTTTAACAGAGGCTGGGGGCAAGCTGCCGTACTGGTCGAGCAGTTTTTTGAACGTACTGTATTTTTCAATCTCCTCGCGGCTCATCCCCCCGTCATTAAGCATATTTTCTACTTTCTGTTTTCCATAATCTAAAGCCTCAATTAAGTTTCCAATCTCATTACTAAAGGTATAGTAACTTTCTCTCGGTCTGTGCACAGTTTGGATGACGTTAACCATGGATTCGGTCAACGTCCCTGCTGCACCAAGCAAGCGCTCAATGTCACGGGTGGAGAGCGCGGAGAAGTCGACGCCGACCTCTCGACCAATTTGCACCACTTCGTACTTATCGCCAAAAGAGACATCGCCTTTCGCGCCTTCCATCGCCGCTGAAAAATTCATTTCAAAATGGGGATCAAAAACAAGCGTCGGAATGCGCAGCTTCATCAATTCCTCAAGCATGACGCGCAAGCCAAATGACTTCCCAGAGCCCGATCCACCGAAGACACCAATATGCGGGTACTGCTGCATGGCGCGAATGTCAAAGATAAACGGCACGCCGTTTTGCACGCGCGTCTCTCCTTGCTCCTGCATATTCATTAGGGCACTGAGATCGTCGGGAATCGATTCAGCGATAAAATCAGTCGACTTGACTTCTCCAAGCACCATCCCTTTCGCTGGTTCACTTTTGACCAGCAACTCTTTAATCTCATTAAATTCCGGATGGCGCACAGTAGCACCCGTCTGAATCGGCTTCTGCGCTTCATCAAACAGCCGCACCTTAGCTAAATGAATATCATCAGCCCCGATATCATAGCCAATTTGCTCCAGACTTTTGAGCACGTCTTGATCGACGAGTCCTTTATCAAAGCCCATCGGAATATAGCGATTATACGAGAACGTCTCTACGACTTCCCCTTTCGGTTCAAACAGCTCGCCATCTTCAATGACGAGCATTTCGTTCATACGGAATTTATGCGATTTGGACGCCACATGGACTTCATGCTGCGTCGTAACCCCCACGATTTGCATTGCATTTTCCTCCTCTTAATACGGTCGGTCCTCCCGCATTTTTGTAAAGAACTGTCGCTTAATCTCTGGATCTATGTATTGATCCATAAGGCCTTCCACAAGCTTATCCGTCAAACGAATTTCGCTATCAATATAGTCGAGCCAAAGCGGGATGCCCCGGCCTTCCTTCGGTGTGAGCGTGCAGAGAATGTCTCCAATCGCCTCCATTGCCTCGGTTTGTTCTTCTAGCATATCAAACCCAGTGATGCTTGGACTTGATCCAAGGCGCATCCACACCGACTTCAAGCCTGCTTTATGCTGGATATCTTCTATATATACCATTTCATTCCGTTCAAGGACGCCAAAGAGCATGTCCCGATCATAGGAAGAGGGAAGCTCATTGTATTCATTAAATAAAGGAAGCTTAACTAAATTTTCGGTGGTGATTTCTTCTGACACACCGACAAGCCAGGCATCTTTTTGCAGCGCAAGAGACCTGAGTCTTTCCCACTCTTCTGGGGCATCGATCCGGTAATGATACAGCGCTCCGTCCATAATCATTAGACGGACATCCTCCTGTTCAATCAGCTGAATCGCACAAAGAAGCTCTAGTTTTGCGAGAAGATGCGCTCGCCATTTCGTCGGCGGTTCACTTTCTTCATCGTTTTCTAGAAGCGGTACATACAAGTCCGTTTCCCAGGATTCAACGCCATCCGTGGTTTTTGCGAGCGCTTGAAACAAATACAACACACGGGGCGGCTCTCCCTTTGTTTGATTGACAGACCCATCCGTTCCCGCTAGCTTTCTACCATTTAAAAATTTTTCCAGATTCTGTGGAGAGAGCCTCACATTTTGCCGAATCACCGTGGATGATTGAAGCAATTTTTCTCGGATAACCTCTTTTTTTGTTTTCGTCGTTCTATATTTATCTTGCAATACCTGATTGGTTCGCTGCAATTTTTCAACAAGTTCTTGTTTTATATCCATGTTTATCCACCCTTAAAAATGAAAAATCTATCATTATATGGTCATTTGTTTGACTTGTTTTGGAAACATTGGTATTCTTAGTTTTAGAAGGAAACATGTCGAATTTTGACATCTACCTGCATAGACTATGTAGATTTACTCTACCACATTTGAGGAGGAAACGTTAGCAATGAAATCTACTGGAATTGTACGAAAAGTCGATGAACTAGGTCGCGTTGTTATTCCTATTGAACTTCGCCGTACGTTAGATATTGCAGAGAAAGACGCGCTTGAAATTTATGTTGATAACGATCGAATTGTCCTTAAAAAATATAAAGCCAATATGACATGCCAAGTCACTGGAGAAGTTTCCGATGACAACCTTACGTTAGCCAACGGCCGAATTGTCCTCAGCCCTCAAGGCGTGGAAGAAATTATCGAGCAGTTGCAAAACTATATCACGAAAACAACCTAATAAAGAGAAAAAACAGCCTGTTCACATCTAGTGGACAGGCTGTTTTCGATTAAACTATGGTAGAAGCCCTCTCTATACCCTCGCATAATCAAACGTATAAGCTTCCTGATAAAGGTCCATAATTTCTTCTTTCGATGGAACACGCGGATGATTTCCCGGACTCCCACTTGCGAGCGCATCTGTAGCCATTTTAGGCAAGGCTGCCATAAATGCGTTCTCGTTAATCCCAAAGTCGAGCATATTCGGGATCTCCAGGCGGCTGCACAGCCCAATCACCGCCTCGACAAATCGATCAGCCTGCTGCGATTTCGATAGCGCTTTCAATTCTGGATCGAGATACACCCCCATCTCAGCTAAGCGTTCTTCAGCGTCTTTACGTGTAAACGCGAGTACGGCGGGCAAAAGCATCGCGTTAGAAATGCCATGAGGAACATGGAAGAGCGCTCCAACGGGACGAGACATCCCGTGAACGAGGCAGAGCGATGCGTTGGAAAAAGCCATGCCTGCAAGCATCGAACCATACATCATGCTCGAGCGTGCAGCAACATTTTCTCCATCGCGATAGACGACTTCCAAATGCCGGACAAGATGCTTCATCGCCGTTAGCGCCATTTCATCAGTAAAGGGGTGAGCGTCTTTGGACAAGTACGTTTCAATCGCATGGGTAAGGGCGTCCACACCCGTTGCCGCTGTGACATTTGCTGGTACAGACACGGTTAGCAGGGGGTCGACGATCGCGGTCTCCGGCATGAAAGCTGGCTGTTTGATCATCATTTTCACATCTGTGGCTGTATTCGTAATCACCGTTGCATCGGTGGCTTCAGAGCCTGTGCCTCCCGTTGTCGGAATGGCAACTAAAGGAACGGGCCGATTGCTTGCGATCGTTTTCATTTTTATGAACGCTTCGAGCGGACGCTCATTTGTCAGCAACACCGCTACGGCCTTTCCAGTGTCAATACAGCTTCCTCCCCCAAGAGAGACAATCACATCACACCTCTCTGCTTTCGCTGCTCCGCACGCTGCATAGACATATTCATCCGTCGGTTCAGTAGCCACGTCGAGAAATTCTACACACGTTAGACCTTCTGCCTCTAAGAGGTTTTTGCACGTAGAGACGTGACCCAGCGACTCCATGGTTCGATCACTTATGAGCAACACGCGGCTCCCTAGTTTTTCCGTTGCTTCTCCTACCTTTTGAAAACAGTCTTCTCCGTAGAGAACTTCTCTTGGAAAATGCATGGTTGCTTGATACATAGTGAGCCTCCTTAGAGCTTAATACTAACAAGTATTCGCTTTACTAGATCCTATTTCCTGCCCTTTTATAAAAGAACCAATGAAACGAAAAGCGCAGGCGGGTCGCCCAGAAGCAAGAATTCTTAGGATTTCGTTATCGGGGCGAAAAATCTCTAGCTTCTACCCGCCGAAGCTAGAGAAAAGCCTGTTCCCTACATGAACAGGCTTGAAGTCCTTCAGTTTTTCTTTCAGCGTTTGCAAAGTGTTTCTATCTAGAAGTGATAGAAATGAATTTCAAGCATTAACAAATACTAGCCCGAGGGGCTATTTGCGTAGAAAAGGTACGCCCTCAGCTGGATTCGAACCAGCGACCTACTGCTTAGGAGGCAGTTGCTCTATCCCCTGAGCTATGAGGGCATCATCTAGGCGACATCAAACGAATGCGTCTTGACTATTTTACTGCGATGGACCCCTCCTTGTAAAGCTCTAGAAGGAATCTCATGATGAGAGGTGAGGCGACCAGTTGTGTGGGGCCCTGGACTCGAGTAAGAATGATTGACTGACTCCAATTCCCCTCCCTTTTTCTCATTTCGCGGCATCTGAGCGCTGCTTGTCAGTAGCCTCTCCTCATTGATGATACGCTTGATATACCTCGCGCTTCGGCACGCCACGGTCACTTGCTGCTTGTTTGATCGCTTCTTTTTGCTCCAGGCCAAGCGCTATATAATGGTCTACATGCTGGAGAGGGGTAAGAGCTTCCCACCATTGCTGCTCCTCGATTACCTCACTTGCCCCTTCGACAACGAGGCAAAACTCCCCTTTTACCATCCCATGGTCGCACCACTCAATCGCTTCATCCAGTGTGCCGCGCTGATATTCCTCAAACTTTTTTGTGATCTCACGGCCAAGACAAACACGGCGATTCCCGAGAGACGCTTGCAGCGCTGCAAGTGTTGCTTTCAACCGGTGCGGCGCTTCATAAAAAAGCAGCGTTGACTGCACTGACACGAGTTCCGATAGTTTCTCACCGCGCTGCTTTTTGGAACGGGGCAGAAACCCACAAAATTGAAAGCTCTCCGCTGATAAGCCAGAAGCCACAAGTGTCGTTAGAGCGGCGTTCGCTCCAGGCAACGCAATCACCGGTATTTCCTCGGAAATAAACAGCTTCACTAAATCTTCCCCGGGATCAGAAACCCCCGGCATTCCGGCATCGCTCACGAGGGCGACGACTTTGCCGTCTTTACCCTTTTTAAGTAGCTCCGTACCGGCCTGCTGCTTGTTATGCTCATGATAACTAATAAGTGGTGTGGGGATCTCAAAGTGAGTGCATAGCTTTCGCGTTTGTCGTGTATCCTCTGCGGCAATTAGGTCCGCTTCCTGCAGCGTGCGTACAGCCCGGTATGTCATATCCTCTAAATTTCCAATGGGTGTCGGCACTAAGTAGAGAGCGCCTCCTTCAGAATTTCGGAAACTTGCCTGCTCTTTCATCACTACTCCTCCTTTCGACAATGTAGGCTTCCTTTTTCGGTCGATCAAACTTTTTAAACTGGTATTCCGCTCTCATCGCTTCCGACTTTGTTTCAAACTCTTCTTTCCAAATGAGCGAAAATGGCCCGCGACCCCTTGTGTATTTCGCGCCTCTGCCCGACTCATGCACGGCAAGCCTGTGCTCGAAATCATTTGTATAGCCCGTATACCAACTGCCGTCCTTGCATTCTAAAACATACATGACATGCTTCATTGGCATAGATACACTTTCTGAAACTCGGAGGTGTAAGCCCCTTCTTCTGTATAAACGATGAGCGGGGCTTGCGTCCGTAGTCCCGCGTTTCCGCCCTTCGTCCCTTCCAGAAGCACCATATTGGATTCCTTCCCTTTAGCTGGATGGACGAACTGCAGACGTTTCGGTTCTAGATGATAGGCACGCATAAGCGTTATCATTTCAGCGAGTCTTTCCGGGCGTTGGACGAGCGCCAGTTTGCCTCCGTGCTTTAATGAAAAACTTCCTGCACGAATCACATCTTCCAGGGTACACGCGATCTCGTGACGTGCAAGAGCTTTGTGCTCATTTTCACTCCTCTGCACGCCTTCCCTTAATGGAAAGTAAGGAGGATTGCAGGTGACGAGATCGAAACGGCCTCCCGAGAGATCATCAGGTAAACACCTCACATCGCCACGCACGGCCCTCACCCTTGCCTCCAGTCCGTTTCCCTTAACGGAGCGAAGCGCCATCTCATGAAGACGTTGTTGCAGCTCCACCATGGCAATATGCCCCTTTGAGCGTGTAGCAAGTACAAGGCCGACCACCCCGTTGCCGCTACAAAGATCAAGCAGCCTTCCTTTTTGAATCGGCACATGGGCAAAGCGACCGAGTAGAATGGCATCAATGGAGTAGGAAAACACAGTCTCACTTTGAATGATCGGCATCTTCGTCCCAGCAATAAAGTCCATCCGCTCCCCCGTTTGTATCTCTAGCTCCATCTCCGCCTCTCCTTTCATATCCTTTGATCCATAAAAAAAGCTGGAGCTCACTTGACCCCAGCCCTCGAATTTTGAGGTGTCTTGTTTTATTTTTGGTGCAAAAACGATAGACAGAAGAGACAATCATCACCATCAGGTCGAATGCTTCCATAATGCGTGTTGCATATATGAAATCCTTCCTGATACAGACGCGCCAAGTTTTCATGGCCTTCACCGACCATTTGCTTCCGGTCCTTCCCAGAGGGCTCTTTTCGCTCTTTGGCCCCTTCCGGCTCAAGACGCTTGCGCAGATTGTCATTTTCCACATGCAAGTAATGATTTTCTTCAATTAAGTACGCAAGCTGTTCTTTCAGGCCAACGAGCTCATCGTGGAGCTCACCAATTCGTTTCTCCAGGCTTGAGACTTGCGTGAATATGGCCTTCTTGTCCACGTAATCCACCTCATTATTCTGCGGCTTTTGAAGTGACTTTTTCTCTCTGCATCAATTCATCGAGCGCATATTCAAGCGTCTGTTGCCCTTCCGTGAGCTGCACTTGCACCACGCGATCAAGTAAATTCAAGCCAATCACTTTTCCTTTGCCATCAGGTGTAGCTATATGTTTCCCAATATCCGGAAGCTCTTTTTTTGCTTCTTCATATGTGTCGTTTTCGTACTTCAGACAGCACATGAGTCGGCCGCACAAACCCGATATTTTCGCTGGGTTTAACGAAAGGTTTTGATCCTTGGCCATTTTTATCGAGACCGGCTCAAAATCTCCTAGAAAGGTTGAACAACAAAGCATCCGCCCACATGGTCCAATTCCCCCGAGCATCTTTGCTTCATCCCGAACACCGATTTGGCGCAGCTCAATCCTTGTCCGAAAAATTCCTGCCAAGTCTTTTACCAGCTCCCGGAAGTCAATTCGTCTGTCCGCTGTGAAATAAAATAAAACCTTGTTGCGGTCAAACGTGTACTCCACTTCGACGAGTTTCATCTCTAGCTGATGCTCGCTAATTTTTTCCTGGCAGACATCAAGAGCTTCCTGGGCGGCTTCACGGTTTTCACGAACAGTTCTTATGTCTTCGACCGTTGCAACCCGTATGACTTGCTTCAAGGGCAAGACAACATCTTCGTTTGCAACAAGCTTCGGGCTGACAACCACTTTTCCGTACTCCACTCCTCGTGAGGTTTCGACAATGACGGCTTCATTAGCAGTCAGGGCAAAACTTCCTGGAGAGAAGTAATAGATCTTGCCCGCTTTCTTAAAACGGACGCCGACAACCTCCTGCAAAGTCTATTCCTCCCGTATCGTGAGCAGCAGCTTCTCCATCACGAGCTGAATGTTCACATTGGCGTTCAGCTGTTTTCTGGCTTCCATGACCTTTGACATGCTTTGTGACACCGAAAGCTGTGACGTGGAGAGCGCCAGCTGTTCAAGTTGTGACTGGTTACTGGCAAAGATGAGTCCATCCTGCTTGCCAACCTGTGTATATAAAAGGTCTTTCAACCAAAGAAACATCATATCAAGACCGAGCTCTTGCTGCCTTCTTTCCTTAAGTAAAGGCACCCACTTATCCGTGAGTGTCACATAGGCGTGCTCCGGTCGAGTGTAGAGTTCTTGCATTAATTGTAACATTACGCTTCGTGCTTGGGAAGTCCAGTCCCCTTCATTGATTTGGGCAACCTCCGTTTCGTTTGAGGCGATATGGGCAAGCAGCACCGCTAGCTGTTTTGAATATCCTTTTTCTTCTAGGCGCGCAGCAAAGGCCTCCCTGGAAGGTGGGGTAAACGAAAACAGCTGGGTGCGAGAACGAATCGTCGGCAAAAGTTGCGAACCTTGTTCTGTGAGTAAGAGTGCAAGCGTGGGGCCTTGGGGCTCTTCGAGAAATTTAAGCAGGCTATTGGCTGCACTTATCGTCATTTTATCAACGTGAGAGACAACATAGACCTTTGAAGCCGACTCCATGCCACGATAAGCAAACTCCTTTTGCAAAAATTCGATCTGCTCTTTTTTAATAGAGGCTCCGTCCGGAGCGATTCGGTGGATGTCTGGGTGATTGCCATGGTCAATTCGCTTGCACTCCACACATCGATGACATGGCTCAGCACCTGTCTGCTCCTTACAAAAAAAGCTCTTCGCCATTTGAAGAGCCACGTCCATCTTTCCACTCCCCGCCTCGCCCTCAAACAAGTACGCATGCGTGAGGCGGTTTTTTTTGATACTTGAAACCAGCATCGGTACCACGCGAGGCTGTATTTCTTGAAGGTCTTTCCACGTACGCATTTCCTCACCCGCTTCTAAAATTGTTCAAATTGTTCAACAGGGAGAACAAACACCGTCGCTCCTCCAACCTGTACTTCGACTGGGTACGGAACATAGGAATCGGCGTTACCACCCATTGGTGAAATGGGTGCCACCACCTGCTCACGGCTGCGGCAATTCTTCTGAATGAGGCCCATGACTTCATCCATCTGTGCATCTTCTACCCCAATGAGGAAGGTCGTGTTCCCAGCTTTCAAGAAACCACCGGTACTGGCAAGCTTTGTCGCTCGAAAGTCAGCTTTCACCAACGCATCGGACAGGCGCGTGCTATCTTTATCTTGAATCACCGCAATAATTAATTTCATCTCAGAGCTCTCCTTTTTGAGTACTTATGGTTCATTCCATCTATTTCTTCACTATATGCATCACAACGCCAAGTGCTTCTTGCATCACCATTTCAATGGGTTGATTGGCATCGATGGTGACGATTCGCTCTGAATCTCTGGCAAGTAGCTCATAGCCTTCTCGCACCTTTTGATGGAATTCAAGCCGCTCACGATCAAGGCGGTTTAACACGCGCGATTGGTCCTGCTGTGTACGAGCGAGCCCCGTCTCTGGTTCAACTGCAAAATAAAGAGTCGCATCCGGCATATACTGTTCAATTGCAAAATGGTTGATTGCACGGACAGTTTCTATGCCAAGTCCCCGGGCATGGCCCTGATAGGCAAGACTTGAATCGACAAACCGATCACACAGAACAATGGATCCCGCTTCCAGCGCAGGCACCACTTTTTGCATGAGATGCTCCCTGCGCGCGGCCGCATAAAGAAGCGCTTCTGTACGGTCATCCATTTCAATATCGCTCACGTCAAGCAACAGCCCGCGAATGTCCTCGGCTAATTTGACACCACCTGGTTCCCGCGTGCGAACCACCGGCCGACCCTGCTCTCGTAATGTATGTTCCATTGCATTTAGAACGGTGGTCTTGCCAGCTCCTTCGCCACCTTCAACCGTAATAAACGTTCCCTTCCTCATGTCTTGCCCTCCACTACTTGTACACACAGTCCAGCACTTGGGTCAACCCCTTGAAAACGCACACCTGCCTTGAGCAATTGTTGTAGTTGCTCCATCACACCCCATCCAATGACCTCTCCTTGATAAAGAAGGGGCACGCCCGGGGGGTACGGAATAACGGCTTCCCCAGATACACGTCCAACAGCTTCCTTTAATGGAACCCTTTCTGTGAACTCGGGATCCCGCTTTATCCTTACTATTTCGGAGACAACGGGCTCTTTTCCTTCTTGTAATTCCCTGGGAGGAGCCACTTTTTTTTCAGGCCAATGAACACGCGTAAGCTTTTCTCTTAATTCATCGCTGCTTATTGTCTTCCCAAAACCGAAAACAAGCAACACATGTTCACTATCAGTCATTTCCGCCCATAGACCAATTCGTTCCAATTCACGGGCAAGCCAAACGCCGGACTGTGGATGGTTTGTTTTTATTGTAACCTTTAACGGATCATTTTGATAGAGGGCCCGCTGACTTGTCACAACTTCTAACTTCGGATGTTGATTCAGGATTTTCGACACTCTGGCGACCTCTTGCAAGGCGAGGGTGGACGTTCCTCTTTTCTCCTCTTCTAAGAAAGCTCTCGCAGCGTCCAGTGAGGCGAGAAGAAGATAGGAAGGGCTGCTCGACTGAAACATGGACAAGGCGCGATTCACACGCTGGACGACTCTCTTGCTTACGTGTGTGCCAAAATGCAGCCACGCCCCCATCGTAAGCGCTGGGAGCATCTTATGGGTCGATTGTACAACAATGTCAGCGCCAAGACGTAGGGCAGAAGGAGGGAAAGGAGCACCGAGCACAAAATGTGCCCCGTGCGCCTCATCTACTAGCACGGCAACCCCCGCCTCACGCGCTTTCATGATAACGTTTGTTGGATCCAACGCCACTCCCCAATAGTTTGGATAGGTTAGCACGACTGCCTTCGCTTGAGGATGTTTTTCGAGCGCTGCACTCATGGTTTCTTCTGCTACACCAACGGGATGACCAGTGGTTTTGTCGTATTCGGGACGAAGGAAGACGACCCTCGCCCCCGAAAGCTCCAGGGCATGGATCACAGACTTATGACAGTTACGCTGTACCAATATAAGATCCCCTTGCCCGCAGACACCATAAATCATCGCCAAATTTCCGCTCGTCGATCCCCCCACAAGAAAACAAGTCTTGGAGGCATTGTACAAGTCAGCGCACAGCCTTTCTGCCTCCGCAATCGGCCCAGCCGGATCATGAAGGTCATCAAGCCCGGAAAGCTCTGTCAGATCATAAGGCAAGACGCTCTCAAACTCAGAGAGAGCTTCCGGGACAAGCGTACCGTTTTTATGGCCTGGAACGTGAAATGAATAAGGACTCTGAGCCTGATGAGCACGAAGCGCTTCAATAATTGGGGTACGTACCTTCACTTACATTCTCCTTCCATTCATTGTTCTACTATTTTAACGAAAAGAGGAACCTCGGTCACATCTAAGGCATTAAAAAAAGCAAGCTCTTTCCTGAGCCTGCCTTCTGGGGTTATTTCATTAATCCGTCCCAAATTCCCTTCAAAGATGAAACATATTGCTCATAATCAGAATCCTCAGGTTCCGTCCGTACCATTTTGTCCTCGCATCCCTCACAGATAAAAACTTCTCCTAAATGATAACCTTTGGGTTTCAAGGTTTCACAGACACCGCAGTAATCTCCTAACTTAATTCGCATAACGGTTCGTCGTTCCATGTTCCACCTCCACCAATAGTGTTGACTAAACACTGGCGTTTATACCTACTCCTCAAGTGGTTCCCCTTATATAGATATGCACACGACCTGGCTATTGTGCCCAGTCAATCTTCGCTGTTTTTTACTTGCAGACCCAGGGCTTGAACGAAGGGAATGGCCTGTTCCGGTGAAATGATGCAGCCCTGCAAGTCTTCAATAGAAACCAAAAGACGTTCAAACTCACAGGTGCTTAAATCGACGTCCTTCAACTTCGTGCCCGAAAACTGGACTTGATCAATGTTGGAGTTAGGGAGTTGCACATTGTCAAAATCAGATTCAAAGAAATCCGCCCCTCGTAATTGACACTTCTCGAATCGTAAATGCTTGCAGTTAGTTAAGCTAAAGCTCGCCAAGGGCGCCTGGCAACCGAAAAAGCGAACATTACGTAGAGCTGCTTCGTGAAAATCAACGCCTACAAGCTTACACTCTTTAAACGTGACACGATGAAAGATGCCATGGGGGAACGTTGCATTGGACAAGTCGCATTTCTCAAAGACAACGTCCGTCCACTCTGAATACGGGAGAATCACGGCTTCAAATTGGACGTTTTTAAAATGAAGTTGATTAAAGATGACATGTTCCGCTTCTTCGCTCGCAAAGGAGACATTCTCGATGCTCCCTCTTTTTATGACTTGTTCATGTTCAAGCGGGGCTGGCTCTATCTCTTTCAGTTCCTTTGGCAACTTTGGAGATAGTGGTTCTTTTGGTTTCTTTTTTTCAATCAATCTCTCACTTCTTTCTTCGATCATCATGGTACACCTAGCCTCAGGAGAAGCTCCGTAGATTTAGTCTTAACTCTTTTCGTCAGAAGTGAGGTGAAATCCTCTATACTGAGCCACGAATTGTTGTCATCATCCGAACACCCCGCTTTTTGTGCATACAAAAAACCCCACCTAAAAAGGTGAGGTATTGTCTAGCTACGGCGG
>NZ_KQ947398.1:0-66801 GCF_001484965.1 Shouchella shacheensis
GCGAATTTCGGGGTGGATTATCTCGAAAAACATTCACTCTTCAGCGCTGGTGTTTCAGCAACCTTTATCTTTCTGTTTATTCTCTTTGGAAAGTTTCTTGAAGTGTCAGGTGCCGGCCAGTTTTTTATCAATCTAGCGGTGGCCGCTATGGGAAAATACCGCGGGGGGCCGGCAAAAACAGCCATTGTAGGGAGCTCTATTTTAGGGACGATTTCAGGAAGCGCTGTTGCCAATACCGTCACAACAGGGGCGTTTACCATTCCACTTATGAAAAGAACGGGTTATAAAAACCACTTTTCTGGGGCTGTAGAAGCCGTTGCCTCTACAGGCGGACAAATTGTCCCGCCAATTATGGGTGCCGCGGCGTTTATTATCGCTTCGTACTTAGGGATGCCCTACATAGATGTTGTGGTGGCAGCCATTATACCAGCTGTCCTGTATTATTTATGTTTATACGTTCAGGTAGATCTCCGTGCAAAGCGCAATCATCTGCATGGGCTGCCAAAAAGTGAATTGCCTGTACTTTGGACGGTATTAAAGAATGGATTCTTATTCTTTATCCCGCTCTTCATCATTATTTTCATGCTTGTTTCTGGATTTTCCCCGATGAGAGCTGGCCTTTTCGCCATTGTTGCCGTTATCGTTGTGGCTATGGTGAAAGCGTCTACACGATTGTCCCCGAAACAACTGATTAAGGCGCTGGATTTAGGGGCAAGAGCTTCCTTGGAAACAGCAGTAGCCTGTGCGGCAGCCGGGGTTATTATCGGGATTATTAGTTTAAGTGGAATTGGATTAACGTTCAGCAGCATGATTATTCAATTTGCTGGAGGAAGTCTCCTGCTAACTCTATTTTTAACGATGGTTACTTCTATTGTTTTAGGGATGGGCCTTCCAACAGTTGCAGCTTATATTGTTCAAGTCCCTTTAACCATTCCGGCTTTAATAGAACTAGGCGTCGCTCCCCTAGCAGCTCATTTGTTTATTTTCTATTTTGCGATCATCTCAGCCATTACCCCTCCAGTCGCTCTGGCAGCCTTTGCAGCCGCTGGTATTGCTGGTTCAGAGCCGATGAAAACGGGATTAACAGCTTTGAGGCTCGGCATTGCGGCGTTCATCGTGCCTTATATGTTTGTGTACGGACCCTCCCTCCTATTAATAGGACAGCCTGGTGATATTGTGACCAGTGTTGCAACTGCTCTTGTGGGGATTCTGGGTGTCGCTGCGGCGGCTGAAGGCTGGGTGTTCCGACACGCCCTTTGGTATGAACGTGTTTTGCTGTTTGCTGGATCGATCCTCTTGATTCAACCGGGCGTATGGCTGGATGTGCTAGGTGTGGCGATGTTAGTTATTGCTTTACTGCTGCAAAAGTTCACGTTCCCTAACAACGCAAAAGGAAAAAGTGTCGAACAAAATGTTACAGCTCAATAGGAGTGTGATGGAAATGAAAACGATCGCGGTAATAGGCTCAGGTGTGATGGGGAGAGGCATCGCATATGTTTCCGCCCTGAACGATTATAGGGTTCACGTGAATGATATTCAGGCTGATGCCCTGGAGAAGGCAAAGTCTTATATAGAAAAAGAATTGAAAAAGAGCGCAGAGAGAGGGTTTATTCAAACGGGAGATGTCGAGCGGTCTCTGGGTAACCTCACATTTTCAACAGATTTACAGGAGAGCGTAAAGGACGCAGATTTGGTGATTGAAGCTGTACTTGAAAAAATGGATCTAAAAATAAAACTATTTAAGGACTTGGATGCCTTATGTCCAGAACATACGATTTTGGCCACAAACACGTCAACGATGAGTCCAACAGAAATCGGTGCTCAAACGTCACGGCCTGATAAAGTCATTGCCATGCATTTCTTCAACCCTGTTCACAAAATGAAGCTGATTGAATTAATTAAAGGACTCGATACTTCTCAGGAGACAGTTAAGAAGGTACAAGTGGCTGGCGCCAAAATGAAAAAAGAGACGGTGGAAGTCAATGAGTTTCCAGGGTTTGTAACGAGCAGAATGAACTGCTTGATTGGAAACGAAGCAATGAATCTGTTGATGGAGGGAGTGGCCTCTGCGGAAGATATTGACAAAGCCATGAAGCTAGGGTTGAACCATCCAATGGGCCCGCTTGAACTTGCGGATCTCGTTGGACTGGATTCTAGACTTAGAAACATGGAGTATCTTCATCAGACATTAGGGGAGAAGTACCGGCCTTGTCCTCTTTTGAGCAAGTATGTAAAAGCAGGAAGATTGGGAAAGAAAACGGGGTCTGGTTTCTATCAATATGAATAAAGATCGTTGCTCAATCATTAATTGCGTACGGAAGAATTTAGCGATCAATACTACAGAATCGGAGAGTGAAAAGAATGGATTTTAACTTTAGCGAAGACATCGAACTACTAAGAGAAGGCGTGCGAAAGTTTGTCAAAGAGGAAGTAGAAAATGCAGCGATGGAAATCGAGGAGACAAATGAAATCCCAGAAAGAATTCAAGAAATGACAAAAGAGATGGGGCTGTTTGGTCTCAGTATCCCTGAGGAATACGGCGGTCTCGGGCTCGATATGGTTGGAAAGTGCGCTATTTATGAAGAGCTTGGCAAAACTCATAACGGATATACGACACTTGTAGGCGCTCATACAGGGATTGGGAGCGTGGGTATTGTGGAGCTTGGAACAGAAGAACAGAAACAGAAATATCTGCCGAAAATGGCGACAGGCGAATGGATTGGAGCCTTTGCTTTGACAGAGCCGAGTGCGGGATCAAACGCTGCGAATGTAAAAACAACCGCTGTAAAGAAAGGCGATAATTACATCATTAACGGCTCCAAACACTATATTACAAATGGCCTGGATGGACATGTGTTCACGGTCATGGCCGTGACTGACCCGGAAAAAGGGGCAAAAGGCATTACGTCTTTCATCGTGGAGAAGGGTTTTCCAGGGTTTAGAGTGGGGGCTATTGAAGAAAAGATGGGCCTTCGCGGTTCTCACTCTGTGGAATTATTCTTTGAGGATATGGAAGTGCCTAAAGAGAACGTGTTAGGAGAAGAGGGCCAGGGATATATTAATGCCTTGAAAATCTTAGCGAATGGTAGGGCCGGCCTTGCTGCCCGTAATCTTGGTTCGTGCGAAAGATTGCTAGAACACTGCATGGACTATGTTTTTGAGAGAGAGCAATTTGGCAAACCGATTTTTGAACAACAAGTGATTCAACATAAGCTTGCCGACATGGCGATGGAAATTGAAGCTCTCCGCGCTCTGACGTTCCGTGTGGCATGGATGACAGATCAAAACAAGCAGATCATTAAGGAGGCCGCTATTGCCAAACTATATGGTTCTGAAGTATACAACCGCGTAGCAGACGTAGCCGTGCAGATTCACGGCGGGCTTGGCTATATGAAAGAATACCCGATTGAGCGTTACTACCGTGATGCCAGAATTACAAAAATTTATGAGGGGACTTCTGAAATTCAGCGTAACATTATCGCATCACAATTGGAAAAAGAAGCTAAAAAAGCCGGTAAAGCAGGGGTGAAATGATGAATAATCCCGTCATTATTGATTCTGTACGGACAGCAATTGGAAAAATGGGCGGCACCTTACAGGAGGAAGTCGTAGATTTTCTTGGGGCAAGGGTTATCAAAGAAGTTGTAGAAAGAGTAGGTATCGATAAAAAGGAAGTAGACGAAGTCGTGATCGGGCAGGCAAAACAAAGTGCCGACTCGTCCAATCTCGCCCGCCTTGCCCTCCTGCGGGCCGGCCTTCCAGTCGAGGTGCCTGGTTATACCGTTCACCGGCAATGCGGGTCTGGTCTCCAGGCCATCAACAGTGCAGATATGCAAATCCGTTTAGGTTTAGCGAATACCATGATTGCGGGCGGGGCGGAGAGCATGAGTACAGCTCCCTACTACATTCGCGATGCACGATTCGGGTTTCGAGCTGGGAATGGGTACATTCTTGATCCGAATACGGAGAGTCAGCCCAATTCTCAGCCTATCGAAGTGTATGGCAACTTGACGATGGGGCTGACGGCAGAAAATCTGGCAGAAAAGTATTCGATTTCAAGAGAGGAACAAGATGAGTTTTCTTTTCGTAGTCAGGAAAAAGCAAAGAATGCGATAGAGAAGGGATCTTTTGAAAAAGAAATCGTCCCGTATGAACTAAAGAAAAGAAAAGAAACAATGACCTTTAGTACAGATGAACACCCGAGGCTTACACCGCTTGAAACGCTAGCAAAGCTCCCGCCAGTATTTAAAGAAGGTGGGACGGTCACAGTAGCGAGTTCAAGTGGGAGAAATGACGCGGCGTCTGCTCTCTTATTGATGGATGCAAAAAAAGCTGCGGAACAAGGCTTGACCCCAAAAGCGCGCATCATCGCGCAGGCCTCCTCTGGTGTGTCTCCGGAGATTATGGGAATCGGGCCGGTGTATTCCACTCAAAAAGCGTTAAAGCAGGCCGATTTACGTCTAGAGGATATTGGCCTTATCGAGTTGAATGAAGCATTTGCCGCGCAGACCCTTGCTGTTGTAAAGGAATTGAATATGGATGTAAGCAAGCTTAATGTGAATGGAGGCGCCATTGCCCTGGGACACCCGATTGGAGCAACAGGAGCTATTCTTATGACAAAGATGCTACACGAGATGGAACGGCGTGGAGAAAAATACGGACTGGTTACCTTGTGCATTGGCGGCGGCCAGGGGATCTCTACCATTGTGGAGAACGTGCAAGTGTAATAGGGAGCTTTATTTATTTTAGCTTCCCCTTGTTAACCTTGTATTGCTCGCCGCTTGCCCAGAAAGATGAAGAGTTCCGATATTGCTAATCCTGCCTGTGAGAAGAAAAGAGGGAGCCAAGGTGACTCATCGCACGGAAAAGAAAAACGTAGTAGAAGCCATATTTTCAGAGAGTCCATTCTGGAATTTCATGGGATTTGAAATAGAGAGCTTTGAAGAAGGAGCGGTGTGCCTAAAGGTAGAGGTAAGAGAAGAATTGAAGAATGTTATCGGCACACTGCATGGGGGTGTTTATGCCGCGATGATGGATACGGCCATGGGCATCACCGCTCGTTCCGTTGAAAATACCCCTTTGGCCACCATAAATATGAACGTCAACTATCTCCGTCCTGTATCGGAGGGAACCATCTATGCAAAAGGAAGGGTTATTAATAGAAGCAGAAGCTTATTTACCGTACAGGCAGAGGTGATGGATGACAAAGACCAATTAGCTGCGCATGCGGTAGGAAGTTTCAAACGGGTGAGGCCGAGGGAGTAGAAATGGGCTATTCATTCAATTGATTGTAGAGAAAAGTGAGGAAGACTGCTTCTTTGTAATAAAGGAGAAATAGAAAAGGATGCAGTTAAGGGTAATGAACGACTGCATCTTTCGTAGATAGAGGGAGGTCTAAGATGAATATTGCAGTAGTTGGAGCAGGCGCAGTTGGAGGGTTTCTTGGGGGAATGCTAGCGAAAAACGATCACAATCTGTCTTTTATTGCAAGAGGGCCTCACCTTGCTCAAATGCAAAAAGTAGGTTTAAGACTCGTGACGACAGCGGGAGAAAGCCACATACTTGCCCACTTTTCTCATTCATTTGAATGCTTGAGGGAGGCAGATCTTATTTTATTTACGGTGAAATCTAATGACACTTACGATACCGCTCAGAAGGTACGGCCTCTTGTAAAAGAAAATGCTTCTATCCTCACCTTTCAAAATGGAGTGAATAATGAAGAGATACTTTCGAATCTATTTGGACAAGAAAGAGTACTCTCAGGTGCTGCCCACGTTTCCGCGAAAGTGGCAGCTCCCGGTGTGATAAAACAGGAGGGAACTCATCTGTTTTTTATAGGGGGAGGAGGGAAAACGAACGAGAAGGAGGTGAAACATATTGTTCAAACCTTTCAGCACAGCGATATCCATACAAAACATAGTGATCGAATGATGGAGAGAAAATGGGAGAAATCGCTTTGGAATGTAACGTTTAATCCGCTTTCCGCTGTAACTGGAGCGGCAGTTGGTGACATACTAGATGATTCCGATTTGTTTGAGACGGCGCAGATGGTGTTGTATGAAATGGTGCAAATAGCCAGTCAGTTAGACATCGGCATTCGCAGCAAAGCTATAGATCGTGTGTTTGAAGATGCTTCGCTGGTAAGGCATCATAAAACGTCGATGCTACAGGATAGAGAAAAAGGAAAGCCAATGGAAATCGAAGCTTTATGTGGTTATTTTGTAAAAAAAGCAAAATCCTTAGGAGTCGAAAGCCCTGTGCTTCATACTCTCTATTCTTTATTGAAAAATATAGAAAAAAGTGGAGCGTATGATGGATAAGGCAGAAGAGCTGGTGGATGGTTAATTCAAAACTAAATCATACATTCAAAAACGAATCAATAGAAGAGCTGCTGGATTCAGAAAAGAGATTCAATAATGTATGTTTTAAAACTGAGAGTTTGGAAAGCGTTTTCATAAGCGCTTATTTTATTTTGGCATAGATCTTGCTTAGCTATTACGTACAGGGTTGAACGAAACATGCGGGCATTGCTTCTAAAGCAAAACAGCAAAGGAAGGGAGGAGCTAGATGAAGGCGGAAGAAGAAAAAGAAAAAGAGATCCATTTAGAGGTGAAACAGGAAGAGAGAAGTAATTTGGAAGAAGCGCTTGATCGAAATAATGGCTGGTCAACTGCCTATCGTTCTTGGCGTTTGCTTTTATCGGTGGTTTGTATTGGCCTTGCCCTTTATATTTTGTATACAGCGGCGTTCGGGGGAATGCCGGCTTGGCAGCATCGGGCTGTATTTACTTCGATCGCCCTCTTCTTATGTTTTAGCTTTGTTCCCTATAAGAAGGGGCGGTCGAAGCTGCATCCTCTTTTTGATGGATTACCTTTGGTGCTGTCTGGTGCCCTGGTTCTTTTCACCTATTTCTCCTATCCAGATATCACTTTTCGAAGCGGAAGTGTGATCACCATCGATAAAGTGATAGGAACGGTGATGATGGGCTTAATTGTTGAAGGGGTGCGGCGTACCATTGGTATAGCTATGGCAGTTCTAACCTTGTTCTTCATTGTCTATGTGTTTATTGGACCGTGGTTTCCGGGTTTGGCTGGCCATCCGGGCTACAGCTATGACCGGCTCATTGACACCATGTTCATTTCAACAAACGGGATATTTTCGGACCCTATTTATATCGCTTCGACAGTGTTAATTTTGTTTTTGCTGTTTGCTTCCATATTGCTGCGGACGGGGGCTGGTCAGTTTTTTATTGATTTTGCCTTTTCATTAACAGGGAGGATTCGCGGAGGTCCTGCTTTAGCGTCGGTTCTTTCCAGTGGCATGATGGGAACGGTAACAGGAAACGGTGTGGCAAATGCTACCATGACAGGACCCTTTACGATTCCGCTCATGCGTACGGTCGGATATTCAAAAAATTTTTCCGGCGGAGTCGAAGCGGTGGCGTCACAGGGAGGGCAGATTATGCCTCCGATCATGGGCGCAGCGGCTTTTATTATGGCTGAGTATACCGGCATCCCCTTTATTCAGATAGCAGGTTATGCCCTGATCCCTGCTGTATTATATTTCTTTACTGCAAGTGTGATGATCTATTTACAAGCGCGAAAGCAAGGGTTAGAAGGAATGCCAAGGCATAAGCTTCCTCGTTTTGGTGAAGTGGTCTTAAAAAGAGGCTATTTGATGCTGCCCCTTATTCTTATTGTGGCTTTGATGATACAGGGGTACAGCCCAATGCGCGCTGGAATGTGGGCGATTATTTCGCTACTTGCCATTAGCTTGCTGCGAAAAGAAACAAGGCTGTCCGTTTTGAAAATGCTGGGAGCCATTGAAAAAGGCATTCAAAATTCGATCGCTACCGTCATGGCATGTGCAGGTGCAGGGATTATTACCGGAGCTGTTATTATGACAGGTCTTGGGACGAGATTCTCCCGCTTGGCTATAGATTTATCTGGCGGTGAGTTATTGCCGATGCTGCTGTTAATCATGGTCGCTTCTATTATTCTGGGGATGGGGATGCCTACCGTATCCGCGTACGTCATCTTGGCGACTGTCGCGGTGGGAGGCTTAATAGAATTGGGAGTATCTGTTATATCCGCCCATTTATTTGTGTTTTATTTTGGGATTTTTTCTGGAATCACACCTCCCGTGGCGATCACTTCGTATATTACAGCCGGAATAGCAGGAGGAGGGCCGATGCAGACTTCCTTTTACTCTTTACGGATAGGAATTGCAGGCTTTTTGCTCCCTTATATGTTTATTTATAACCCCACGATCTTACTTGAAGGCAGTGTACCTGCGGTTATTTTAGGGGTGACCACATCAACTATTGGCCTTGTATCCTTTGCCTGCTTTCTCCAAGGCCACGCGGTCACAGCAGCGAGCATTTGGCAGCGAATCTTGTTTTTATTGTCTGCCATTTTGCTTGTTACCTTTGACCCCCTCACAGATGCGCTAGGGGTCGCCATATTTATCAGCGTTTGCTTGATGCAGTGGTATAAGCGCAGGTCTCAATCAATCGCGCATTTAGAAGAGAGGGGAGAGGCAAGCGGAAAATCTTAAGCGTAGTGAGAGGCGGCCGCATGGGGGTATGCGCATGAGGATGAGAGGTGTAAATAGGGATTGTGGAAAAGAGATTAAGGTAGCAACAGCCAATTTGGTAGGATGCTCTATTTGAACGGACGAGAAACTCAATATGATAGGGAAAGAGGGATAAGATGAAAAAATGGGGACTAACAGTAGGGACAGCCGGACTTTTGGCCTTGGCAGGGTGTGGGGGTGAAGGGGCAGGAGGGGATGCGAATGATGACTTAATGCACTCTCACATCTCGGGCCCAACGGCTTCTGGCTGGTATCCACTTTCAACGTTAATGACAGATATTTGGATGGATGATATTGAAGGAGCCAATATCACCGTAGTCGAAGGTGGGGCTATCGGCAACATACGAGACGTGAACAACGGAGAAATGTTAACGGGCATGGCGTTTGCTTCCGATTTCGCGGATGCTGTAGCAGGAAGGGGCTCTTTTGAAGATGACCCTCAGGAAAACGTCATGGGAATTGCTGTTCTGTACCCAACGTTGTGGAATTTCGCCGTGTTAGACTCTAGTCCGTATGAGTCAATCGAAGACGCGTTAGAAAATGGAGCTGACATTATCCCTGGGGAAGCAAGCGATGCAAGTGCTCAAACAGCAGAGAGGGTATTCGAAGCGATGGGGTATACTCTGGAAGATATTGAAGCGAACGGTGGCAGCGTAACCTATAACGGGTACGGAGATGCCAACAATCAAATGAGAGATGGCCTCATCGATATGGTTGTTCAAGGAGGATCTCCTTACGTTACTGGGCTCAGTGAATTAGACGCAACCAATCCGATTCGACCGCTTTCTATACCAGAAGAGGCATTGGAAAAGTTAGAGGAGGCCGGTTTTGGATACACCGTTGATTTGGCCATCCCAAGTGGCTCGTACGCCAACCAAGAGGAAGATGTACTGACCGTCACCACCATGGCTATGCTCGTTGTGAATGCAGATATGAATGAAGAAACCGTCTATCAACTGACGAAATCTTTTTGGGAAAATGTAGAGCGATTTCAAGAAGAACAGCCGAACCGCGGAAACTATTTTGATCCCGAAATTGGGTACAATGAATTAGTCGACCCTGAAGAAAACATCCACCCGGGGGCAAAGCGCTACTATGAGGAGATTGGGGTGGTAGAGGAGGAGGGGTAGGGCTGCCTAAATTCTCCCTATCGCAACCTAGCGTCGTCTGCTTACTGGTCGGGCAGGCAGCACTAAAAAAGACGGAGCTTAGGGTTCCCAAGCTCCGTCTTTTACTTAAAGGCTACTGAACTGCCTGATGTATGTGCAGATTCATCCACCTGTAATAACCATCTATTCCAAATCGATCACATCTGCGGAATGAATGTCCTCCACCGTCAGTAGTTCATCAATCACCGCGTCCTCGACATGTTTATCCACACCGACCATCATAATCGCTTTTCCGCCTTCTTCCTTACGTCCCACTTGCATCGTGGCAATATTGACTTCGTGCTTGGCAAGGAGTTGCCCCATTTTGCCGATGACGCCTGGTCGGTCTGAGTGCTGAATGTATAAAATATGGCCTTTGGCGACGATATCAACAGAGAACCCGTTCATGCTGACGATCCGTGGGCCGTATTCCTTGATATAGGTGCCTTTCATTTCAAACGTTTTGTCCTCGCCTCGCACGATGGCATGAATCAAATTAGAGTAGCCGTAGGAGTTGCCCACTTGCTTTTCTCCAAAGGCAATGCCACGTTCTCTCGCGATCAGGCTGGCATTCACATCGTTCACAGCGGCATCCACGCGCGGTGTTAGGAAACCGGCCATCAGGCTTCGCGTCGTTATGGCTGTATCTTGATCCGTCGCCTCGCCGCTATAGAACACTTCAATATCTTGAACTGGCACGCGCATGACCTGAGAAAGCACCTTGCCCATTGTCCTTGAAAGGTCATAATACGGCTTCACCTTTTCGTAGATTTCTTTGGAGAGCGTCGGCAAGTTGATCGAATTCACCGCGGGTTCCCCTTGTAAAAAGCGAAGCACTTCCTCAGAGACCTGGGCAGCGACATTAAGCTGTGCCTCTTTTGTAGAGGCCGCAATATGCGGTGTGGCTACGACATGGGGGTGTAAGGTTAAGGCTTTATCTGTGGCCGGTTCCTCTTCAAACACGTCTAGAGCCGCTCCGGCGACGTGACCGCTGTCTAAGTAATGCTTCAGCGCTTCTTCATCAATAATGCCTCCGCGTGCACAGTTGACGAGAAAGACACCTGGCTTTGTTTTGGCAATATTATCCATACCAAGCAAGCCTTTGGTTTCTTTCGTAAGCGGTGTATGCACCGTGATAATATCGCTTGTCGCAAGCACTTCTTCCAGCTCGCCTTGGTGGACGCCGATTTTTTCTGCACGCTCTTTGGTGAGGAACGGATCAAAGACGAGCACACCCATTTCGAAGGCCTTCGCTCTTTGTGCGAGCTGTGTGCCAATCCGTCCAAATCCAACGATTCCGAGCGTTTTTCCTCTTAGCTCCGTTCCTTGGTAAAACTTGCGGTCCCATCTGCCTTCTTTAATGGACGCATTCGCTTGTGGAATCTTGCGAAGGAGAGCGCAAATCATCGCAAACGTGTGCTCTGCGGTTGAGATTGTGTTTCCGTCTGGTGCGTTAATAACGACGACACCATGCTTGGTCGCCGCATCAATATCGATGTTATCAACGCCTACGCCGGCTCTAGCGACAATTTTAAGCGAAGGCATCCGCTTCAGTACTTCTTCGCTCACGGTTGTCGCACTGCGGACAAGGAGGGCATCAAAACGCGTCAAGTCCTCGACCTCATCGATCGTTGCTTGAACGCATTCGACCCCCTCATCCTCAAGCAGAGGAAGCAGGCCCTCCTTGCTCATCGCATCGGAAACGAGGATATGGAACGTTTTCTCTCTTTGTTCCTCGCTTGTTTTTGTCTCCATCACTGTTTGATTGGCCATCGAACTCCACTCCTTTTATGTGATAAAAAAAACCGCCCCTCACAGCGGTTTTCGCTGTGAGGGGCGGAGTCATCCGCGGTGCCACCCTCATTCATGCACAGCTGTGCATCTTCATTTGCCCGGTAACGGCGGGGGCCGCATATGCCTACAATTTCAGCATATGAACTCAGAAGGGCTATCTAAGAGGCGTCAACCTGGTTTGCACCATCCACCAGTTCTCTGCGCTTGACGCTGTCTTGTCATTCTTCCTCAACGTTTCTATCAAAATGTTTAATTGTTAGATAATTTATCATACGTGTTTTACGATGTCAATCGTTTTATAGAAAAACCTAGAAAACGGCTAAAAACGAAGAAGAATCAGTGTTTTTTGTCCTTCGCGAGTGGAATAAAGGGAGGCGTTGTTCAAATGAAACCCATACAATGGTTTCTTTGGCACTGAGAATATTCGTCATTAGTCTCATTCGTATTTTAGTGGATCGCCGTTGAATGGTTCATCTGCGTACTTAATGGAATCGGTTGGGCAGCCGTCCTTCGCATCGATCATATCATCCTCAAGTTCCTCTGGCACCACTCGTGTGCCGGAGTTGTGATCAAGGAAAGCAAAGGCAATGCCCTCCTCATCATAATCATAAACATCTGGGGCAGTGAGTCCACACGCTCCGCACGCGATGCAGGTGTCGGTGTCCACGATGGTATATTTAGCCATGATCTCACCTCGATTCTCATTCATTGTAAAACAGGTGGGGGGTAAATTCAATCAAGGAACCTGTGTTGCCTCAATCACTGTCTTCGAAAAACGACGCCTGCTTATTTCCTCAAAATCCGACGTCATCTACGCTTTTTTGATACAATAGAGAGAAGAAAAAGGATGAACAAATGGAGAGGCGGCGTGGCGGAGTTGAAGACGGATCTATTGCTTCTTGCCTGTGTCAAATTTAAGGGGGAACGCTCGGTTTACGGCGCCTATCATTTGCTTCAGGGGAAACGGTCGGCGCAAACGATTCAAGACGGGGCTTTCTTTTCAGCACTTCCACTTTTTGGATTGCTGCGCTCTTTAAAAAGGGAGGAAGTCCCTGCACTGGTGGGTGAACTCGAGAACCTTGGGTACCTTAAGAGGGAGGCTGAGCTTGTCTACCCAACGGAAGCAGGTATTCGCCATGTACAGCGTTTTTTAAAACAACATTCTTATATCGCAGACATCGACAACTGGGTGTTTGGCAAACGTTCGCGCCCATTTTGGCAAAGGTTGACACTTGTCGTCCAGACCCTTAGCCACCTAGCGGTCAAAAAGTCGTTTGTCCCTGTTGTGCAAGAGTACGAGATTCAGCAGTGGGTCAAACGTTATACACCCAAAAATACAAACGCTAGAAAACAGCTGCGCACGCAACTTTACGAGGAATGTCGAGCACTGCTTTTGGAGGTGTCCGAGCAGCAAGCGCTGGTATTTGTCGGGCAACTATCAAGGCCAGGAAGAGTCGGTCTGACGATTGATCAGCTGGCAGAAAGGCTGGGGCTTGTAAAAATTGAGGCCGAGCTGATGCAGCTCGCCACGCTTCATCGCATTTTCCGCCAGCTGGACGCCAACCCGAAGCGCTTTAGGGTTCTTGCTTCTTTCCTAGAGAAGCCGGATGGGGACGAGCACGCTACAGCGACGGCGTCGGCAAGGAAAACGGCGCAGCTTCTCACTAGAGCTAAGGCCGTGGATGAGCTGGCGCGCCTCCGTCAGCTTAAAACAGCGACGATTGAAGATCACTTGGTGGAGCTCGCCTTGTTTAACCTTGACTTTCCCATTCGGGACTATCTGTCTTTGGAGATGGAACAGGAGATTCTCGCTCGAAGCAAGGAGTTAAATACATTGAAACTAAAGACCATTAGAGAAGCACTAGATTCTCAAGTGAGCTATTTTATGATACGACTGGCCTTGACGCGAAAGGATCGTTCCTTATGCTAGAACAGGCACTACGTACACACTTCGGCTATGATTCGTTTAAACCTGGGCAAGAGGAAATCATTGAAGCCCTTCTCTCCAGACAAAATGTGCTAGCGATGTTGCCGACAGGGACAGGCAAATCGCTTTGCTATCAGCTGCCAGCACTCGTGACAGAAGGGCTGACCATTGTCGTCTCTCCGCTTCTATCGTTGATGGAGGACCAAGTGCAGCAGCTAAGAAGCAGTGGAATGAAACGCGTGGCGTCCTTCAATAGCTTTCAGACGAGGGAGGAACGAAAACGGACGAGTTCGCTCTTGCCACAGCTTGATTTATTATACACCTCCCCGGAAATGCTGCAGTCCAAGTGGCTTCTTGAGCGGCTTGAGCATGTAACCGTCGCTCACTTTGTTGTCGATGAAGCGCACTGTATCTCCCATTGGGGCCATGATTTTCGGGCGGATTACCTGCGCTTAAAGCAGGTCAAAAAACAGCTTGGCGATCCCCCTTGCCTTGCGATAACTGCTACCGCGACACCGCGTGTGAGAGAGGATATTTGTGAGCAGCTTGATTTGCGCCACAGATTGGATGTGATCCATAGCGTCAATCGCTCCAATATCTACTTGCAAGTAGAGCAGCATGAACGTACTATGGCCAAGCTTGAGCGCTTGAGTTTGCTTGTCGGGACATTGCAGCACCCGGGGCTTGTGTATGTGCAAAGCAGACGACAGAGCGAAGAACTCGCCTCTCGGCTTAAAGAAACGCATCCACATCTGCGGGTGAGTCACTATCACGGGGGCATGGAGAATGCCGATCGTTTGTTGATTCAACAACAGTTTATGGCGGATCAATTGGATCTTATTTGTTGTACGAGCGCCTTTGGCATGGGGTTGAACAAGCCGGACATTCGTTTCGTCATTCATTACCATTACTCGCTCGATATGGCCTCTTACATTCAAGAGATTGGCCGAGCCGGCCGGGACGGCGGGCCGAGCCTTGCTCTTTTGCTCAGCACTCCTGAGGATGTAGGCCAAGCAAAAGCCATGCTTGAGCGAGGGAGGCTGCAGGCCAGTGATTTGGACTGGCTGCTTGCCCCTTTGCAAGAGGGGGAGGCGCTCGCGGATGATTGGTTTGAACAGCGGTTTGAGGCGTTCGGAGCAGGGAACGGCATGTGGAAATCGATTCGTTTTCTCCTAGAGCAACTGGGGGCAATAAATGAAGGGGTCGTTCAACCGCTTGATCGCTACGCATTAACAGAAGCACTGGCGCAGAAGCTTACGAACCGCTACGCCGAGCGGGAAGAACGGCTGCGGGCCTTTCTTTCGTGGACGGAGCGAACGGCCTGTCGTCGCGAAGGAATGCTCCGCTATTTCAACGAGGAGCCCCTTAGCCAACATCCGTGCTGTGACAAGTGTGGAGGTGATCTCACTTTGTTTCAAGCAAAGGAAAAGAACCACCGGCCAGACCGATTTTCCTGGCAGGAGGAGCTCGCGCTTCTCTTCGGTGAGAGGGAGGAACAACGTGATGGCGGCCCCTACTCGTGAACAGTTGAACGAAATGAGCGACAAAGATGTCTACGTTAGCGTCTATCTATCGCAGTTGTTTTTGCTCGCCCTTGGCCTCGGGCTCAGTTTTGTGTTTTTCTCTGGGCCGAAGGAGCTGTTAGCCTCCTTTTCTCATCAACCTTCCCAGGCGCTTGTCCTCGGTTTTCTTTTTGCGCTTGTGGTTGTTTTTGTGAACCTGCTATTGTATCGATGGGTGCCAAGGCGTCACGTTGATGACGGCGGCGTCAATGAGCGGGTATGCCAGAATATGAGTGTCTGGCATATGTGTTTCTTTTGCTTCTTCGTCTCTGTGACCGAGGAGTGGTTGTTTCGGGCCGTATTGCAAACGGCCTTGGGTCTGCCGCTAGCCAGTCTATTATTTGCGCTTGTTCACTTTCGTTACGTGAAAAAACCAATCCTATTGGTTTATGTGCTATCGCTTAGCATCGCCCTCGGGTTATTTTTTGAAGCAACGTCAAACTTGGGAGCGGTCATCACTGCGCACTTCTTTATTAACTTTCTGTTTGGGTTAATTCTTAAGAAACGAGGTCGATTTCATGAGTGAACAAAAGAGTAGAACGCTTGAACTTGATGAAGGAATCGAAGAGAGTTCGCTGCCGTCCAGATCGGCCCACCACCAGAAAAAACGAAAGAAAAAAGCGTCGCATAAGCTCCTCACGATTCCGTTTCCTCGCATCTTGTTTGTGGCATTCTTTCTTATTGTCGTTGGTGTTCTTATAAGCTCGCAGTTTCTGTTCTAAAAAAGGCCGCTCGCTCGTAAGCTAGTACGAACAAGCTTACGGAGAGGAGTACAAGAAGTATGAAACCTCCACGTCCTGTTGCGAGTGTGTTGCTCGAAGAACTGGTGTTGCGAAAAGCCAAGCTAGATAAAATGGAGCGAGGCCGGATGTATGCAGGGCTGAGTGTGCTCGCAAGTGCTGTCCTGTTACTCGTTCTTATTAGTCGCACCATCACCATGCGCTCACTACCTTTGGCAGAGCTGACAGCGACCCCACTTCGCATTGCCGTTCTTCTTGTGCTGGCAGGTGCGCTCGCTCGGCTTACAACCTTGAGCAAAAAGGCAAAGAAAAAAGAGAATGAGTACGATGACTTGCGGGCGGAAGTCATCGAGCGTTCAGAGGAGCTTTGGTACGATGATGACGATTGGGCGGAAAGAGCGAGCGTCTTTGCCGCGATGAAAGAAAGACATGATATTAACTTGTACCATAAGTGAAACCGTCCTTGAGGGGGGGGTTTCCTGTTGATATCGGGAGCAGCTTAATTGGTTGAGTCATTTGCCGCTTCGCTGCTGGCATAGACGGATCTAAGGTAGGGATCCATCGAAGGGAATCCGAACAGGTCACCGCATCATGATTGAAGCATTCTTCATGTACGGAGAGGAGATGTCGCCATCTACTGCGTTAGAGGAGACGTCGAGAGCATTGCGAACCGCCTAGAGGGAAAGGAAGAAGCGCTCATTGGCTTCGAAAAGGAGGAATCCCTCGCAATGGCACGGTTCGTAGTGAAAGAGAAGGAGCTCTATTTTTTCAAACCTTTTGTTCTTCCTAAAAAGCAAGGGCAAGGCAAAGCGAAGCAGTTAGTGAAAGCTTTTGAGGATCATGCGGGACGCTTGGGCTGTAGACGATTTCGTGCAAAGTACGCATGGCTATCCCTGAAAACAGCACCCTTTATGAAACCCTTGGCTTCCTCGTTTACGAAGAATACGATGTCCATAAGCCAGACGGTGCGATCTTGCAAGTCGCTTCAATGGAAAAGAAGCTGATTGAAAGAGCTGTTCCTTAAACCGAAGCGCATGACCACGTCTCCGGTTTACGCTTGGGAACCTTTTTGGTGATCGATCAATAGCTATCGCTCCCTTGAGCTAGGCAGCAGAAACGAGGTTTGTTAAAATAATGTCAGCCTAGTAGTTGGAGAGGATACGATGAAGGTTGAAGGGTTTTATCATGTACATTTGAAGGCACCGTATGATGAGTATTTTCATCTGCACGCCGATGTTGAGCCGGATTCTACGTACATGGAAGTCGTGTTAACGGCGATGGCACTCGTTGCTGAACATCCGGATTTTCCAAACAAGCGAAGGCGCAAGCTGGTGACGTTTCTGACAAACGAATCGAAGCTAACGTTGACGTATGACAACCCCGAGCAGTACGGCGTCCAGTTCAATGTAGCCATCATTCTGTGCGGGCATATGGAGCAGCTTTCTGAGCCGCAGATGCTTATAACGGTCGTTGAAAAATTCGTCCACCATTTCTGGGATGTCGATGACGAGATTGAGACGGCCAAGCTAGTTGCAAGTATCATTCCCGGCATCCGCGCGAACGAAGAAGGGGGCTATGTGCTCGGGGCGTAGCACTAATATCCCGCAATAGATACCTCGCACACGAGACTATTGAATCATTTTGTAATTAGGTCGTGCAAATGTGAGAGATTATGTTTTATCCTAAGAAGCAAGGGTATAAATTTTGCAAAAGCATCGAAAAGGAGAGTGGCAGCTTTGGCATTGAAAATACTCTTTGCTTCCCTGATTGTTATCATTGCGGTAGCGGGCGTAATGGCTTCTTCGTTCCTTTTAACGGCACTTGTTTGGAGTGCGGTGGGAATCGCTGGTCTAATAGGTGTCTGGATGTGGGATTTAAGCAGGAAAGACTTTGTGAGCCATTTTAAAAGTCTATTATAGAAAATCGCGAGCTCTCCGCAAATGCTGGGGGCTATTTTTCTTGATTGAAAGAGCTCTTCGTCGGGTACAGACTCCAAGAGAACTAAAACGGAGGGGACGTCATGATTTTTTCAAACGAAGCATTGAAAGATCAACATATTTTGATTACAGGGGCAAGCGGGGGCATCGGGGATGTGATCGCAAAGGTGGTCGCTTCCATGGGTGCCTCTGTTACGATCACCGGCAGAAACGAATCAAAGCTGGGGGCATTAAGAGAAGCGTTAGAGAGCGTGACCGACAAACGGAAAATCTTTGTTAAACGCTGTGATCTTGCCAGGTCTGATGAAAAGCGGAGAACTCTCTGTTCGCGCTCGTAAGGAAGGGGATATGGGGGGAGCGTGGGTGAGCCCAAGGGTTTTGTATGGAATCGAGATTGAGCCATTTGCTTATCAAGCATCTACCTTATACTCTGGCAATCACCTCATGACATCATTACATTCCCATTAATTTCTCCACTTCCGCCCATGTTTCAGCTTGAGCTAACTCTTTTTGCAGCTTTTTCAGCGATTCAAGATTTTCGATGGACTTCATTTTCTCTGCGATCGCACCCATGAAATGTTCAGGAAATTTTACTTTTAAGAATAGGATCGTGGACTCAACAATTTCTTCTTTACGTCCTTCTTTCTCGCGAATTTCCGCATCAATTCGAGCAGATTCCTCATCCAACACCCGTTTGAGCCGTCCTTCATAGGCAAGCCATTCTTTTTGGGACGCACTTAACGCCTCCCAATCTTGAAAAGCATTCCGAAGGGTCTCATCCTTCATGGCGATCTCCTCCAATTCCTTGTATATATCTTCATACACTTTGTTTTTGCGATGGTCGACAATACCGAGAAGCAACAGCCAGCGTGCCAACGTATCATTCCATGGCTTCAGCAGTTTTTGCTGCATTTTCATTCTCCTGTCATTTTCTTATGATTATACCAAAAAAAACGCAACATCTCTGCTGCGCTGCTCACATCATTTCATCTCTTTTACCTCGCACGTTAGCTCTTCCAACGCGTGGTGATTGGGCAACAAAAGTGTAAAAAAGGGAACTTTCTTGTAGAATGTGAATGAGGTTCAAGAGAAAATAGCTAAAGGAGATCTTACCCATGCCACGCTTACAAAACAAAGTCGCCATCATAACCGGCGCTGCCAGCGGGATCGGTTTAGGAAGTGCGAAGCTCTTCGCTGAAGAAGGAGCAAACGTTGTTGCCGTAGACGTTCAGGATGAGCTCTTGAGAGAAGAAGTCGCGAAAATGAACGAAAACGGGGACGACGTTATCGCCATTCATTTAGATGTTACCTCGGAGGAGGAGTGGAAGACTGCGGTTCAGAAAACAGTGGATGCGTATGGTCGAGTAGACATTCTTGTTAATAATGCAGGAATCCATGTGCCGAATAAGCTTCTGGAAACATCGCTGGAAGATTGGCGCCACATGCTGGATACCAATACGACCAGTGTCTTTTTAGGCATGAGAGAAGTTATTCCTGAAATGAAAAAAGCGGGTGGTGGTTCAATTATTAACATTGCTTCACTCGCGGCGTTAACTGGAAGCGGTGCAGCGAGCGGCAATGGTACAGCTTACAGTGCGTCAAAAGGAGCGGTGCGGTCATTGACGAACCACGCGGCGAATCATTTTGCGGGAGACAACATTCGAGTAAACGCCATTTTCCCGGGACCAATTAAAACGCCAATCATGGGCGAGAGACAAGCGACCATTGCCGAAAGAAACAAGGATGTCGTCCCACTCCCGCCTTATTACGGAGAAGCCATCGACATTGCCTACGGGGCGTTGTATCTTGCCTCGGAGGAATCTCGGTTTGTCACAGGGGAAGAACTCATCATTGACGGCGGGTCTGTCCTTTAAGGGAGGACGGTCGCGATCAACTACCCCCACTTACTCATTGGGCTATTGCTCTTCACATTCCTTGGAGTGCGGGTATCCTGTGCTAAATTTGATGAAAGTAGGGATCATTAATTTTTTTAGGTGAAAAAACTCCACAAACCAGGCTACATTCTATTCAGCCAGTTTATACCTCTACTGAACCACAAATTCAAGAATTTAGGAGAAGGCAAAAGAACCCTCTATGTCTTCTCTTTTGTTTGTGTGATAATTGTCGTATTAGAGGTGATGGCGATGAGTGAACAAACGTTTAAGAAGGTGCTGGAAGCGACGTATTTATCGACGGATAAGACGCCGAAATACCGGGCGATTTTGCGTTTTTTCTACCAAGAACATGAGCGACTGCGCGAATTTTTAATGCCGGAAGAGGTACTGGAGCATCTACACCAATATGAGGAATTCCGTGAGTATGACCTGGAGGAGTTGCAGACAGACCTTTCCTCGCTCGTGAAGTGGCGGAACTTAATTGCGCATCAAGAAAGCGGCAAGGTACAAACCATCGAGGAGTTCAAGAAGAAGCGGTTCCGCTATCAGGTCACACCCTACACGGTGGAATTTGAGCGGATGCTCGTGCAATTTGAAACGAATAGTGAGCAGTTTTCTGGTTCGCTTGAGAAGACGCAGTTTGAGCGATTTTATGAGATTTTGGAAAAGATCAGCGGCGAGGAAAAAAGGGCGGAAGAAAGTGCACAGCTATGGGATGATCTCTTAACCTACTTCAAAAAAATTACCCAAAATACGTCGGATTACTTCGCTTATCTGCGAAGCGAAGATGCCACCGAGCAGATGAAATCCGATGCGTTCTTTCATTATAAAGATCAGTTTACGATGTACTTGCGTGAATTCATTCTCCATTTGCAGCGAACGGCGGCAGGCATTCAAGATGTGATGATCTCCCTCGATCGCAAGAAAATGCGCGCGTTCTTTACAAAAGTGACTGAGCATGAGGAGCAAGTGTTTCGCTTTGAGAAAACGTTCACGCGCGAGGAAATGGTCGAAGAACTCGAAGCGACGTGGCTGAATGTAAAGGCTTGGTTTCTCGGCAACGGCAGCGGGGAGAGTCAGTACGAAAATGTCCTTCTCCAAACAAACGAAGCGATTCGTAAAATGACACGGATCATTCAGCGGCTTGGGGAGCGCAGTCAGATTCAGCATAGCCGTAAAGACGATTATGTGCATCTAGCGAAATGGTTTCTGTCGTTTGATAAGCTTCAAGATGCGCATAAGTTATCTTCGGTTGTATTTGGGCTAAAGCACACAAAACATCTTTACAGTGACCATTTGCCTACGGACGACATTTACGTGGACGTCTGGGAAGAGGAAGCCATGGTGCATGAGCGGATGCCGATTACTCGCAGTTATCGAGAGAAGACGAGAACGAGTGCCTCAGAAGACAAGGAAGCAGAAAAAGAAAAGACGATTGAAGACTATTTGCAAAAGCTCGCCCATGAAACAGCACTGATTCATCAGTATCTAGACGGCGAAAGCATTGATCTAGAAAAGGTTCCTGAGGTGGAACCATTTGTACGGAAAACGTTTTTATTATGGATTGGCAAGGCGATGGCGAAGAAAGATCAAGAAATTAAAACAGAGTTCGGGGATCGGGTGTATGTTGAGCTCGACCAAGCTCGCTCGATCCATCTAAAAGCCAAGGACGGTACATTAGAGATGCCGGCTGCCCGCTTTCATTTTCTCGACAAAGGAGGCAAAAAGAGTGAGTGAGACAGAAGAAGTCTTTGACGAGCCGCTTGTTGAGGCACTCGGGCGTTTGTTTGAACAGTTTTGGGTCTTACGAGACGAGGAGCCGGAAGCGTACCGGTTCATTCGTGAACATGAAAATAAGCTCAAGCGTTACGTACAAGACAAGTTCGGCTACGATGTCATCGTGCACCAGCACTTCGCCAAACTCGAGAAAATCCCAGTGGAACCTAAGAGCTGGATGGGGATTCAGTCGTTTACAGAGCCGATGGATTACGCGATCTTCTGCTGTGCGCTCGCCTATACCGAACAAAAGGCGCTTGATGAACAATTCTTGCTCTCTGACTTGGCAGAGAGCATTGAGACACTCTATCCTGGTGAGTTCCCGCTGGACTGGACGAACTACAATCACCGCCGCTCCCTCGTCCGCGCACTCAAAGAAGTGAACGAGCGCAAACTTATGAAAACCATTGATGGCAACATCGAGCTCTTCCAGCACAATGAGGAAGAAGAAGTGCTTTATGAAGTGACGCAATACGCCAGGTATTTCATGCGTTCCTATCCTGACGAGCTGTTTCGCTTTCACTCGATCGAAGAGATGCTCGAAGACGAGTGGAGACGCCAGCCCGATGGCGGGCGGCGAAAGCGTGTGTACCGGAAGCTTATGCTTTCGCCGTTCGTACACCGCCAAAGTGAGAATGACGCGGACTTCGCATACATCCGGAACTTCCGCAACCGTCTGCGGGACGATTTCGAAAAGCATACACCGTTCAGACTCGAAGTGTTCAAAAATGTGGCTATGCTGACGATACCGGAGGCGAAACGCCGCTACACGCTTTTTCCCGACAACAAAGGACTCGTCGATGTCTGTTTGCACGTCATGACCGAACTGCGCGAAAAACAAGACGAGCTTGCGATCAATGAATTCGGAGAAGTTCGGCTGCCGATTGCTAGCCTGGAACAAACCGTCCGAGACGCCAAGGAACGCACCGATCACGGCTGGGCGAAGAAGTTTCGAGAAGAACGCATCCCTGAAGTCACACGACAAGTGGTAAAACAATGGCAAACGTGGGAAATGGCCGACTGGGATGAGACCCTCCGCGTCGTGACGATTCGATCCGGGGCCGCGCGCCTGACGAGCGTTTATCCAAAAGATTATCTCGAAAAAGTAGAGGAGGAGAAAACATGAGTACTCAATGGGTGCTGCATCGTGCGGGGTTGTTCAACTTTTGGTACTACGATGATGAAGAATTTGACTTTTCGGATGGCAAGTTGCTGCTTCGCGGGACGAATGGTTCGGGGAAGTCAGTGACGATGCAAAGTCTGCTTCCCGTGCTGCTTGACGGTAAGAAGTCCCCCGAGCGCCTCGATCCGTTTGGCTCCCGCTCCCGTCGCATGGCCGACTACTTGCTTGGTGAGAAGGAAGTGAGCAACCGTGACGAGCGGACCGGGTATTTGTATTTGGAGTATAAGAAGAAAAACACGAATCAATTTGTGACGACCGGGATAGGCATGCAGGCAAAACGAAACCAGCCCCTCAAATCGTGGGGCTTTGTCATCACAGATAACCGTCGAATTGGGCGAGATCTTACCCTTTATAAATACGCCAATCATAACGGAGCCAAAGAGAAGTTTCCATTGTCACAAACGGAATGGGCGAATGTCGTCGGTGACGGTGGGGAAGTGGTTGCTTCTAACCATGAATATATGAAACTCGTGAACCCGCGAAGGCTCAGGTGAAAGAGGAAGAAGAAAACCAGCAGCAATTGGCCACCCGCATCGAAGAGCTGAACCATTCCATCGGGGAAAAGGAACAAAGGCGGCGTAAGCTAGAAATTGACGAAGCAAGCATAGAAGACAAGATCAGACGCCTCGAGACACATGAAATTTTTCAACTGGAGTCCTCTTTACAAGAAAGCCTGCAGTCGAAGAACGAGTTGGACCGTGAGGTTGATGCGAGGCAGGAGCGCTTGGATGCGAAACTGTCGAAGGAGTGGCAGTTAAAGCGTGCGATTGGGGAGACTCAGACGAAGGTCGAGCGAACGAAGGCAAAGCTTGCAGATGAGGTTGAAGATCTTGATCGTGATGCGGACGCGGCGGCGTTTCGTGATCATAGTTTAAATGTGAGTGACTATGAGGCGAACAAGGACGGAGAGTTTCCGTTTGAGCGTTGGAAGGAAGAGGTTGCGGCTCATACCGCAAAGCTGGAGCGGGCGCTTGAGCGCTTGAAGGAGAAGGACCAGCTCATGGCTCGAATGGAGGAGAAAAACCATGAATTGGCGGAGGCTTCGCAATCACGGGACCTCTTGGAAGCAGAACTGGAGAAGTGGAAAGCACTAGTTGAAGAGGAGAAGCAGCAGCTCGTGAGCCGCATTCATGAGTGGTTTGAGGAGGCGTCGGCGTTTAAGATGCCATCCGATGTTCTCTCGGCCGCAGCTCGCAAGGTGGACAGCCTGTTCCAGCAGTATGATTATGACGACTTGAAAGAAGATTTCGAGCCGTTTGTAACGGCGTACCAAGAACAATTGATGAGTGAGCGGGCAACGGTGCAGTCGAAGCGTCGGGGCGTTCTGGAAGAACAACAGGGCTATGAAGAGGAGCTCGCGCGTGTGGAGGCACAGCGGGATCCGGAGCCACCGCGCCACTCAGCGACGGTCGAGTCGAGAGAAGGACTCAACGTTCTTGCAGCGCCATTTTATGAGCTTGTGGAATTTAAGGCGGATGTGCCGGACGGTGTGCAAAAGCGTTTGGAAAGCGCGCTTATGGAAATGGGTGTGCTGGATGCACTCATGACCGAAGCGGGCCTTTCCGTTCAACACGACCGTGTGTTGAACGCTGGCAGCAAGGCGAAAGCGCCGTTGTCAGCATTTTTAGAGGTCGATGATATCAGACGAAGATTCCGCGTCAACACGTGAAAACACTGTTAGAAAGCGTCGACATGAGTGGCAATGAAAACGTTTATGTGGCGGAAGACGGATCGTATCAGCTTGGAATTCTTCACGGGCATGCGGTGCCGGTAGAGGCTGTCCGCTATATCGGGAAGGAAGCCCGAAAGCGGCACCGAGAGCGGCTCATTGAAGACTTGGACGCAAAGATTGCGGAGTGCAAAGAGCGGGTCCGGGAGTATCAAAGTGAGGAGCAGAATCTTCAACAGAAGTTGGAAAAGGCAAAACGAACATGGGCCAGCTTCCCACAGGTGAAGGATGTAAGAAGCGCCTATGACGAGACCGTAAAAGCAAAAAATAGCTACGAGGCGGCGAATGAATGGCTGAACCGGTTGGCCGAGCAGGTGCAAGCGCTTGACCGAGAATTCCAAGAGTTGAAGAAAAAGCTGTTTCGTGCGACGGAGGGAATTTCGTTGCGCCAAGAAAGTGAGGCGTATCAAGAGGCGCTGCATGCAAGCCGAATGTATGAGAAGGCGCTCGTTGAAATTAACCGAGTCTATGATCAGTGGAAACAAACAAGCCAAGACCTTGAGCGCGAAGAGCAGCTGCTTGAGGAAACCGAGGAAGAAGTGGATGGATACAAAGGGGAGCTCGCTGTCTATGAAGACCGGTTAGAGAAAGTGTCGCAGCGGATTGCGGATATTGAAGAGCAACAAAGACTTGCTGGGGCAGATGAAATCAAAGAAGAGATCCGCGCGACGAAAGAGGCACAATCGGCGGTGAAGACCGAGCGGGATGCGTTGATGGACCAGCTGCCTCGTGAACGCTCGAAGCTTGAGCAAGATGAGCAACGAAAATGGTCTGTGGAGAAGTCGCTCACGTTTTGGCGCAACATGGAAGCCGCATGGTACCGCTCGCTCGAAACCGAATGGCCGCGAGGGGCACGAACGGGCGAGAGCGTTGATGAAGAAGAGGTAAAGGCGCTGATCGCTTCCCAATCATTAAGTGAAAAAGCACAGCTGGAAGGACAGCTCACCAATCTTTACTACAAGCTACAGTCGGACTTAATCGAGCACAAGATGTCGCTGTACGGGCTCCCTCCGGAGGAAGAAGCATGGATGAAGGAGGTCACGAAGAATGAGTGGCGGCCACTCGTGGAACAGTGGAAAAACAAAGCGACCCGCAATGTGCTTGAATTCGATCAGCGAGGCGTGAAGATTTCGCCGAGGACATTGTATGAGACGATCTCGAACCAATGGTCCGAGCATGAGAACCGACTTGATGCGATGGACAAGGAATTGTACGAAGAAATCTTGTTGCATTCGGTCGGCCATAAATTGCGCGGCCGCATCCGCCGAGCTGAACAGTGGACGGAGAAGATGAAGCAGTTAATGGAAAGCCGGGACACGTCGTCCGGCCTGAAATTTTCAATTCGCTGGCGACCGAAAACGGCAGATTCCGAGCAAGAAATGGATACGAAAGATCTCGTTGCGCTACTGAAACAAGATGCCAAGCTGCTCAAGCAAGACGACTTAGACCGCATGACGACCCACTTTCGCTCGAAGATCGGCAGCGCCAAGCAATGGCTCGAAGAAAAAGGAGAAGGCGAAACGTTGCTTCAAATTCTCAAGATGGTGCTCGATTACCGCAAATGGTTCTCCTTTGAGCTCTATTTCGAGCGCCCGAACGAATCCCGGCGCGAGCTAACGAACCATCAATTTTTCAAATTTAGCGGTGGCGAAAAAGCAATGGCGATGTACATTCCGCTCTTCACCGCCTGTTATTCGCGCTACCAAGAGGCAGCCAACTTCGCGCCGTACATCATTTCGCTGGATGAAGCATTCGCCGGGGTCGATGAGAACAACATCAATGAAATGTTCGAGATCGTCGAGCAACTTGAGTTCGATTACATCATGAATTCGCAAGTGCTCTGGGGCGATTACGAGGCGATCAGCACCTTGTCGGTGTGCGAACTCATCCGTCCGAAAAACGCGAGCCACGTCTCCGTGATCCGCTACAAATGGGACGGTAACGCGATGGCGCTTGATTTGAAAGGACAGAAGCAAGAGTATGAGCCAATTACTTGAAGACACGGTGCAATACATGAAAGAGCAGCCGGGATTTGAAAAACTGCTACGTAGTTTTCGTAGCAAATATGAATCCCTCGGCCGCGTTGGTGGTTCCGTGCGGGTGGACGCATATGCGGACGCAGAAGTGGAGAGCATCGCCCTCTTTATGGGTATCTCTCCGCATCATTTGCGGCGTAAGCCGGTGGTCACATTGCAGGCGTTTGAGAAGCGGCTCGGGGAGACAAAGTTCACGGGTGTGACGCTACATGAGGTATTGAGCGCATACTTCGGGCAGGAACTTGTGTCCAAGCGGGAGCTTAGGGAGGCGGTAGATCGTGCACTGGCTGGGCGTTTGGCTGAGTGGAAAGCGGAATATCCGCTGTTGGCCCCGTGGCTCGAGCGAGTGGAAGGAGCTGGCCCAGATACGCAGTGGATTCGGCGGCACATCCAAAGCGGCGGGTTCGAGGGCGAGATGGCATTGCTTGCCCGGGCCTATGCAGCACTGCCTGAGACATATGAACGCCTGCCCATCTTCAGCCAACGCGTGAGCGGCGATCCCCATACGTTTGATTTGATGAGGATATCCGGAAAACTGCTTCTGCATTTGTTACATGTGCAGGCAGGCGAAGAGGGACCGCCGCCTTCGCAGACGGAGGCGGTGAATGAGTTATTGCTTTCGTATCGGTTGTTGCGCGATGATATGACCAATTATGTGAGTGTAGCGAATTTTGTTGGGGAGACTCCCGATGGCCATGAGCAACCAGTGTGGCGGGCAGCAGCCGACTCGGGCAGCGTGTTGAACATGCCTTTGCGGGAGCTACTGAAGGTTCAACGTGTCCGTACCAGTGGCCAGGGCGGTGATGTCTATATCGTTGAAAACTCCGGCGTCTTCTCTGCATTGCTTGATAAAGTACCAGACACCCCACTTGTGTGTACGCACGGGCAGTTTAAGCTTGCGGGGTTGATCTTGATGGATAAGCTGGCAGAAGCGGGGTACCTATTACACTACAACGGGGATTTTGATCCTGAAGGAATTGCGCTTGCGTTGCGGTTTAAAAGACGGTACAAGGAGAAAGGCCGGTTGTGGCGGATGAACGTGGAGGATTATTATGCATCGAAACCTTCTGTTTTGCTTGGAGAGCGGGTGAACAAGCTCGCCTCTTTGCGTGGGCAAGGGGATGATGAATTGGTTGAAGCGGTCATCTCGAGTGGGAAGGCTGGCTATCAGGAGGGGTTGCTTGGGCAACTTGAAGATGATGTAAGGTAAAATAGAGGGCACTGCCATTACTGACAGCGCCCTCTTCCAAAACGGGGAATGTCCCCAGCCGGTCAATAAAAGAGCACGTTCGTTATGTCGGCATGCCAATAACAGCTTTTGCCTCAAGGTACTCCTCAATGCCATAATCGCCCCATTCTCTACCGTTTCCAGACTGTTTGAAACCGCCAAATGGAGCAGTGAAGTCGGGTTGGGTTTCATTCACTCGAATTTGCCCAGCCTGTATGCCATGTGCTACTTTTTTAATCATTTCTGGATCGCGCCCTGCGATGTAGGCAGCCAACCCATAGACGGTATCGTTGGCGATATCAATCGCCTCATCCACCGTGTCGTAGGTGATAATCGACATGACTGGACCAAAAATTTCTTCTCTGGCGATGACCATGTCGTTTTTCACATCTGTAAATATGGTTGGTTTGACGTAGTAGCCAGTCTTCAGTCCTTCTGGTTTGCCCGTTCCGCCCGCGACAAGCGTCGCTCCCTCTTCCATTCCTTTTTCAATATAGCCTTGTACCCGGTCCCATTGTTTCTGAGCGACGAGAGGGCCAGCGAAGTTTTCGGCACGCGGGTCGCCGACTGAGAAACGGGGAAGAACGGCTTTTACAGCCTCGACAAACTGATCGTGAATGGCGTTAGGCACTAATACCCGAGTGGCTGCCGAACAAACCTGTCCTGTGTTCATGACAACATTGGAAACCGCGATTTTCGCAGCCTTTTTAATATCGGCGTCCTCGAGGACAACGAGCGGCGATTTCCCTCCAAGCTCAAGCGCAACTTTTTTAATGGTCTTTGCGGCATTTTCGCTCACTTTCTGACCGACGGCCCCGGACCCAGTGAAAGAGACTAAGTCAATGCCCGGATGAGAGCTGATGCCGTTGCCCACCCGTTCGCCGGTTCCGTTCACAAGATTAAAGACCCCTTTAGGAACGCCTGCGGCCTCAAAGACCTCTGTAAGAATCATGGCCGCAAATGGTGTCAACTCGGCAGGTTTCAGTATAACAGGACTTCCGGCCGCAAAGGCACCGGCAATCTTGGTAGAGGTCTGGTTCGTTGGGAAGTTCCAAGGTGTAATCAGACCACTTACACCAATCGCTTCTTTTTGAATTGTTGTATCGCCGCGTTCCTCTGTAAAGGAGAAGTCTTTTAACACCCTCGCTGTTTCGCGAAAATGATTAAGCCCCATCGAATAATGGACTTTTTCTGAAATGGAAAGAGGGGACCCTAATTCCTCCGTAATCGCTTCGATAAAATCGTCTTTTCGTTTTTCGTATTCATCCGCAATGGCTTCAAGCAGTCGAACACGTTCCTCTTTTGATGTCTTTGAAAACGTTGGGAAGGCGTTCCGTGCCGCTTGAACGGCACGATCAAGATCCTCAAGTGTGCCAAGGCTGATGCGCCCAGCAACTTCCTCTGTTGCAGGATTGATCACGTCCATCGTTTCGTTTCCCGTAGATTCAACCCATTCTCCGTTAATGTAGTGTTTTAAATAGTCACGCATGTGTAGGCTCCTTTAAACTCAGTTTGTATTGCACGATATACCCGGAATGGATTGAATCAAAACAAAAAGAGCTGTACATGACTGTTTCTCACGCTTGATGAATTCTTTAGCTTGCGTTTGAATCGCATCTCCCTTGACTTTCTTCTTGCCATCATTCTTGGAAAAGCATATACTTTTACCAAGTGATTCGGAACATATGTACGCTTTTTCTCTGATTCTACGGGGGAGGAGGTACTCCATTAGCTGGAATAAATAAAAACTGGAGGTTGAAATGTCTGATGTAGAGCATCGAGTCGACCACGATCGCCTATTCAAGGAATTAGTACAGGAGTTTTTTGAGGAATTTATGGTGTTGTTTTTCCCAGACATTTATGAAGAGGTGGATTTCGCCCATCTAAAGTTTTTGGACAAGGAATTGATCAATGATGTCAGCAGGCGAGAAAAGCGCTATGTCGATATCGTTGTCGAGACGCAGCTGCGAAACGAAGACGGTCTCATTATTGTCCACGTTGAACCACAGGCCTCCTATCAAGCGGATTTTAATGAGCGGATGTTCAGATACGTTAGCCGTCTTTATGAAAAACACCGCAAACGAATTGTCCCTATCGCCATTTTCAGCTACGATGACGAAAACAAAAAAGAACCCACCACCTTTCGCATGAGCTTCCCGTTCATGGATGTATTACGGTTTGACTATTTGACAATCGAATTAAAATCATTGAACTGGCGACAGTTCGTTTGGAAATATAATCCAGTTGCAGGTGCATTGCTTAGCAAAATGGGCTATACTAAAGAGGAGAAAGTGGAGGTCAAGAAAGAGTTTCTGCGGATGCTCGTTCGGCTCGAACTCGACCCGGCAAGAAACCATCTACTAACAGCGTTTTTTGAAACTTACAACAGGAAGAAGATACCCTACAAAACGAAGTGAACAAACTTGATTCCGACGAGGAGGTGAAGGTCATGGAACTCATGACTTCTTATGAACGGAGAGGGATGGAGAAAGGGAAACAAGAAGGCAGACAAGAAGGCAAAATAGAAGGGAAACAGGATTCCATTTGCACGTTTCTAGAGGCGAAATTTGGCTCTTCCACAGATGTAGTCCAAAAACAAGTTCGCTCGATCAACGATTTGCCGGTATTGGAGGAAGTATTAAAAAAGGTTTTTTCGGCGGCGTCCTTGGAAGATGCCAAAAAAATCATTGGAAAATCAGCTAAAATATAGGTTCAACATAAAAAACTCTCCTTATACTTTTCCCTAAGTAAGAAGAGTTTTTTGTCTATGCAACAGGTGTGAATGAAGACGGATCAAACCACCGGCCGAGATGGATCTCGACCGGTGGGATAAGAGGAGCTGTGAAGTCCAGCCCATAAAAGAGAGTAGCAGACACGGAAGACTTACTATTTCAATGTTTTCGCTTCAGCATCAAACAAGAATGTTTCTTTTAGTGGGCGATCCTCGTTCTCGATTGCTTCCCAGACAATTTCCACTTCTAGTTCTGTGGCTTTGACCGCAAGCGGAAAGTTGTCGAATTGATAGGGAAGGTCATCATTAAGCTGTTCTGCTAAGGCGAGCGCCTCGCTATGCTGGTCTCTGTGGCAATTCTCTTCGCCTGGGCATGGGAGCAACGAATATTTGGTTGTTGAGCCGGGCTCGTTGCGGAAGAGTCGCACTTCCACAGCATGGACCTCTTCTCCAATGTTACGAATATCAAGGGCGTACGTATCAAACTCCTCACGCTCTGACTCTGTTAAGCGCGGGTCTCTTTCTGATTCGTCAATCGTCACTTTCCATTGCTGGGACTCTTGTGCGGTTGGCAAGGCTTCAAAGGTTAAGGCAACTGCTTCTGTCGTTCCAATAGTGGCAAGCATGATGAGGAGCATACTTGTGATCGTGATGATTCGTTTCCTCACATTGGCGACCTCCTGTACGTTTGGTAGTGATAGGGTAACCAGCGACAGGGTTCTTATACGAAAGGAGAACACACATGATCACGCTTCAATCTTTTTCTGACCTTTCTGCATTTAGGCGAGAGGTGACGTTGTTTTTAGAAGAAAATGAGGTGGATGTCATCACTATACTACCTTCACGTTCTATGCGGGAACGGATCAACTAAAAGCGACCCTCTCATTCGCTTCTCCTTGCGACAGGAGTGAAAAGCATGAACGCAAGTACGCCTAGACAGCAACAAGCTTATGAAGCTATTCATCAGTTACGCCTTTTTGAGAAACTGGCTCACTACACGCCCGTTCTTTGTGGAACCTTTCCGATTGGCATTGACATCGAAGGTTCTGACCTGGACATTATTATGGAAGCAGCACAACTTGAGGTGTTTGAGCAAGAGGTACGGGAGATGTATGGCGGAATGCGTAGATTTAGGCTGAAAACGAAGGTGATTAGAGAGCAATCTGTCGTTAAAGCCAATTTCTTCTACGCTGGTTTTGAGTTTGAATTATTTGCACAGCACAAGCCAGTGGTGGAGCAGTATGCGTACTTACATATGATGATTGAAAAACAAGTGCTGGAGAAGATGCCTGCGATGAGAGAGAAAGTAATGATGTTAAAGGAGAGCGGGTACAAGACCGAGCCGGCGTTTTGCAAAGTGCTAGGGCTAAGGGGAGACCCTTATGAAGCATTGCTCGCTTTCGGGCGGAGAGAAGGCATGATTGAGTAAGTGATTGCTTAAGCCTCCCCTTCTTTTCACCGGGCGCGTGCCTATGCTATAATAAGGATGAATTCGTTTTCTTATATGAGTAAAAGCTACAGGTAGTGAGAACAAGGCAAGGAGTGGATACAACAATGGGTTCTATGAGTGGATCGCAATTGATTGCTGTGCTTGGAATCGGGGCTGTGGCCGTTATTGTGGCTGTTGGCTTGGCGCTAGTGTTGTTAAAGATGTCTCAAAACTCGGATTGATACATGCGAAAGTTGGTATCCACAGGGTACCAGCTTTTTGTTCTTAATACAAAAGGAGTGGTTCGTGTGCGCGCTACGTTGTTGGAAAGGTTGGAGGCTCTGTATCCGGAAATGGTGAGGCTTCGCAGAGCCTTTCATGCCGACCCTGAGCTGTCTTTTGAAGAAGTGAGAACGCCCCAGGCAATCGCAGCGTATCTGGAGGATTTGGGAGTCGAAGTAAAGACAAAAGTCGGCGGACGCGGGGTGGTTGGCTATATCCGTGGGGGGAAGCCAGGAAAAACAGTGGCCCTCAGAGCCGATTTTGATGCTCTTCCCATTCAGGAAGAAACCGGTCTTTCGTTCACTTCACAGCACGATGGAAAAATGCATGCGTGTGGCCATGACGGACATACAGCGACGCTGCTTGTCCTAGCGAAGGCATTCATGCAGCTACGTGAAGACTTGCCTGGAACGATTGTGTTGATTCATCAGTTCGCCGAAGAGCTTGCCCCAGGGGGAGCGGTGGCGATGATTAAGGATGGCTGTTTGGAGGGGGTGGACGCGATTTATGGCACTCATTTGTGGAGCCCCTTTCCGCTTGGAGACGTTTGTTATCATCCTGGTGCGATTATGGCTGCGGCGGATCGATTCAAAATTGAAATCCAAGGGAGGGGTGGTCATGGGGCTTCGCCTCACGAGACCGTCGATGCCGTCGTTACGGGGGCTTCGGTTGTGTCCGGGCTCCAGCAAATTGTTAGCCGCAACGTTGACCCGCAGCATTCGGCCGTCGTTACAGTCGCTTCCTTTCATGCGGGTGGAGCGTTTAATGTAATCAGCGACACCGCCGTTCTCGAAGGGACTGTTCGTACATTTGATGAGAGTGTCCAACAGTCGGTGATTGAAAAGATGGAGCAAGTAACGAAGGGGGTCTGCGAGGCCAGTGGCGCGACCTATGCTTTTTCGTATTATAAAGGGTACCCAGCGGTGCTCAACGATCGAAAGGAAACCGAGCGTTTTGTCAGAACGGCGGGCGAAATTCACGACCCCTCTTTTGTGAAGGAAATGGTGCCTGTTATGGCGGGGGAAGACTTTTCCTACTATCTCCAACAGGTCCCCGGCACATTCTTTTTTACAGGCGCAGGCAATGAGGAGAAAGGCATTGTCCACCCTCATCATCATCCCAAGTTTGATTTGGACGAGCGTGCGATGGTGATAGCTGCCAAGCAATTAGGAAGTGTTGCCCTTGCTTTTTTAGAGGGTGAAAGCAACTAAATCGTCGAGTCTCTCCCTTTCCTCGAAGAAGGGGAGAGACGTTCGCAATAAATGATAACGCTTCCATTATAGCAACTAAGTGTAAACGGCGAGTCGAGGGGAAGAGAAAGTGCCAGAACGGACATACCTTCAAGAATTGTGATATGATACAGCTATTACTTTTTTAGATGAAGCCAAGGGAGACGACGTGAGCATGAAGTGGTGGCGAATTTGGACTGCTGGTTCAACGATAGTAGCAGGTGCACTCCTGACTCATATGGCCAGGCAGGCGAGGGAAGAGCGCATCCGCACACACGAATGGACGTTTACCAACCTCCCTCCTTCGCTTGATGGGTTCACGATCTTTTTTATTTGCGATCTGCACAGGCGTGAAGTTTCTGACGAGTTGCTTCAACATGTTGAATGCGACCTCGTCATTATCGGGGGCGACCTTACAGAACGAGGCGTGCCAAAACAGAGGGTGGAACAAAACATTTACAAGCTAAGAGAGCTTGGCCCGACTTACTTTGTGTGGGGCAACAATGATCAAGAAGTGAACACGGACTGGTTAAGGGAAGCCCTTTCCGCAAGGGGGGTGATCCTCCTTGAAAATAAAGTGGTGTACCACATCTACAAAGGAACGGAGATCGGACTTGTCGGTTTTAATTGTCCGGAGGGGTCCGAGCAGGCGATTGATCACGTATTGGCGACTAGGCGGGACGATGTTTTTACAGGCGTCATCTGTCATTATCCAGAAATTCGAGAGTACTTGCTGGGAGAAGAGATTTCATTTATTCTGTGTGGTCATACACACGGAGGGCAAATACGGCCATTAGGTCTCGGTGTAGCAGAAGCCGGGGGCGTCGTCCAAAAAGGGTCCCGCTATCAGCTTATTAGCAATGGCTTCGGCACAACGTTACTGCCGCTGCGGCTAGGCGCACCTCCTGAGACCCATTTGATTACGCTTAAGGTCGCCGAAGCGGGAGGAGAGGGATATGACCTCTAAAGATGGGAAGTATAACATTAAAGCGGCCTCTACGCGTTTAGGCATTCGTCCAGGCACTCTCCGCGCCTGGGAAAGACGCTATCAAGTCATCTGTCCGGCCCGAAATGCTGCTGGTCATCGCGTCTATTCTGACGAGCAAATCGCGGTTCTTGAGTGGTTGATTGGCAAAGTGAGTGAAGGGTTTACCATCAAGCAGGCCGTGGAATTAATCGAAGGTGAGACGCTTTGGTCAGAAGAAACGGGACAAGCCAAACAGGATAAAGCAAATTACGTTAAACAGCTAGCGGATGAATTGTTAGAGGTTCTTTTGTCATTTAATGAACAGGGGGCCACGGAAATTTTAAACGAGGCCTTTAGCATCTATAGTCTGGAAAAAGTGACGATTGAACTGCTTGGAACTACGCTCAAAGAGATGCTAAAAAAGCGCCGTGAAAACACGACTACTTTAGCCCATGAACGCTTTGTGACGACGTTTCTTTTTACCAAAATAGCAAGTCTGGTCTTTCACACGCCCGTCGACCCAGCGATGCCAAGAGTAGTGGCTGCCTGTGGTCCCTTCGAAAACCAGGAGTTAAGCCTTTTGATCTTCACCCTTTATTTGCGAAGAAAGGGCTTTGAGGTGATCTTTTTAGGAGCAGGAATTTCCGAGAAAGATGTAGAATTAGTGTTCAAAGAAGTGAACCCGAAACTTTTTGTTAGTTCATGCATCGAGAAGGAGAATGTAGGGTCTGCACTTTCGCACCTTCAGAAGATCCAAGGGAGGCATCCATTGATGGAGGTAGGAGCGATTGGAGAGGCGTTTGAGCTTTTGCCGGAGGGAGAGCATGCATCGCTTTTTATTGGTCGATCTAGGGCAGACTGGGAGCATTGGCTCGAACTGCACTGTTCCTAATGTGGACGTCCACTCGCTTGGTTTGGGTGAACAATTGGGTCAAAAAATCCGTCAAATTCATGAACCATCTTTCTCTTATACACATACCGTATCGTATGGTGCTGGGAGAGAAGCGGTTAGGCTAAAGGAGGGGCTGGCATGCGTCTTGAACGCTTAGCAATAGATAAATTTAAGGTCTTTTTAACCTTCGATGACATGAACGAGAGAGGAATTACCAAAGAGGACTTGTGGCAAGACGTTCCAAAGGTTCATGATTTATTTCGAGATATGATGCTTGAAGCAGATGATGAGTTGGGATTTAAGGTGGACGGACCCATTGCAGTGGAAGTCTTTGCAATGCCGGCCCAGGGAATGGTGTTCATCGTCACTAAGGGTTCTCAAATGGATGAGTTTGAGGATGATACCTTTGATGACGGCTACATTGAAATGCAGGTAACCGTAGATGAAACGGATGAGGTTTTCTACGAATTTGATCAATTTGAAGCCGTGCTTGGATTAGCGGCGCGTCTAAAAGATCTAGCCATCACCGGTGGAGAGCTGCATTCCTATAACCATCATTTCTTCCTGCGTTTTCACGACGAGGAAATAAAGGAGAGCAATGAAGAAACGCTCATTGCCTTGCTTTCCGAATTTGGAAATCCGGCAACGATCTCTTCCTATCGTGTACATGAATACGGCAAGTGTTTAATGGAGAAGGATGCGATCACGCAGCTTTGTCATTATTTTTATAAAAAATAAGCTCATGAGGAGTTGTATTCTCATGAGCTTTTTGTGTCTAGTTCCGGCGGGTCTAGATTTTTCAGGCCTGCCCGGAAAGCCAAGGCCGGGATTTCTTGTGCAGGCCTTCCAACTTTTGGGCGACCCGCCTGCGCATTTCGGTAGTACCTAGTCCAAGCTTTTGTCATGGCGAAGCCTCCTTCTCCAGAGTGGAGTGGGTGTGAACTGGTTGTTTTTTGAAGAAGAGAACGTTACCATAAGGAGGCGGCATTTGGCGATCGGTGAAGAGAAGGCAGGACGGGAGAAAGTTTCCCTTCAAGCGTCGTTACCCGTAATGGGACCGTGCTGAGGGCCGTGCCAAGCAGGAGAGAAGGGATTTCTCGAAAATAGTGGCAAACGACCGAGCATTTCTTTATCATAAGGGGAGGGAGAGCTTGGCTTGGCCAAGCGTGATTATGCCAAGAGGTGAAAATAACAATGGATGAAACCAGCAAGAAGGTAGATAAACTCGATGTTCTTGCGTCAACTCAAACGATTATTGAAAGAGCACTGGGCAAACTAGGGTACCCAGAGGAAATGTATGAGCTTCTGAAAGAACCAATGCGCATGTTCACGGTGCGCATTCCGGTTCGAATGGACGACGGCTCAACGAAGATATTTACAGGATATCGAGCGCAGCACAACGATGCGGTTGGTCCAACGAAAGGTGGCGTCCGCTTTCATCCGAATGTCAGCGAAAATGAGGTTAAGGCGCTGTCGATTTGGATGAGCTTAAAGGCGGGCATTGTCGATCTGCCTTACGGAGGAGGCAAGGGAGGCATTGTTTGCGATCCGCGGACCATGTCCTTTCGTGAGGTCGAACGTCTAAGCCGAGGGTATGTGCGGGCTATTAGCCAAGTCGTTGGGCCGACAAAGGACATCCCTGCCCCGGACGTATTCACCAATTCGCAAATTATGGCATGGATGCTTGATGAATACAGCCGTATTCGTGAGTTTGATTCGCCAAACTTTATTACAGGAAAGCCGCTCGTCCTCGGCGGGTCACACGGACGTGAATCAGCCACCGCCAAAGGGGTGACCATTTGCGTTAATGAAGCCGTGAAGAAAAAAGGGCTTGACATTCAAGGTGCTCGCGTTATCATTCAGGGCTTCGGCAATGCGGGAAGTTATCTCGCCAAATTTCTTGCGGATTCAGGGGCACTTATTGTCGGAATCGCGGATGCGTATGGCGCTCTTTACGAAGAAGAAGGGCTTGACATTGATTATTTGCTTGATCGGCGTGATAGCTTTGGCACGGTGACGAAGCTCTTTAAAGATACGCTCACCAACGAAGAGTTGCTTGAGAAAGAATGTGACATTCTTGTGCCGGCAGCGATTGGAAATCAAATCACCTCACGAAACGCGGCGAACATTAAGGCCTCGATTGTCGTGGAGGCCGCAAACGGACCGACGACGCTCGAAGCCACCGATATTTTGGCTGAGCGAGGAGTGCTTCTGGTCCCGGATATCCTTGCGAGCGCTGGCGGCGTTACGGTCTCTTATTTTGAATGGGTGCAGAACAATCAGGGCTACTACTGGACAAACGAAGAAGTCGAAGGCAAGCTAGAGGCCGTGCTTGTAGGAGCGTTTGAGAACATCTACGGACTGGCGCAGCGCAGAAAGGTCAACATGCGCCTAGCTGCGTACATGACCGGGGTCAGGAAAATGGCTGAGGCCTCCCGTTTCCGTGGATGGGTCTAATTTGCTATACTGATGGATAGAAAGCGAAGCCCCTTGTATCGTTAGCCGGTGCAAGGGTTTTGACTGTGACGATAGAGGTGAAACAAGGTGAAGCAAGAAGATGTGATTGTGATCGGCGGGGGGCCATGCGGGCTTAGCGCAGCGATTGCTTGTCAGCAAGAAGGACTTTCCGCCCTCGTGATCGAAAAAGATAATGTTGTTAGCGCAATTTACCGCTATCCCACCCATCAAACCTTTTTTAGCACAAGCGAAAAACTAGAAATTGCGGACGTGCCCTTTGTCGTGGAGCAGCGCAAACCTCATCGGAACCAGGCCCTTGTCTACTACCGTGACGTGGTCAAACGAAAGCAGGTTCGTGTTCATGCGTATGAGAAAGTAGAAGCCGTCGAAAAGCTTAAGGACGGCTCGTTTGAAGTGAAAACGTCCAAACAAACGTATGCCACTCGCTACGTAGTAGTGGCCACAGGGTATTACGATTCCCCTAACTTGATGAACATTCCTGGTGAAGGCAAACCTCATGTGTTTCATTATTTCAAAGAGGCTCACCCGTTCTTTGATCATGATGTCGCTGTGATTGGCGGCAAAAATTCGGCGGTGGATGCCGCGCTTGAACTGGAGAAAGCGGGCGCGCGTGTAAAATGTCTCTACCGCGGGAGCGATTATTCAACAAGCGTGAAGCCTTGGATTTTGCCTGAGTTCACCTCCCTCGTGAAAAATGAAAAGGTGGAGATGATCTTTGGTGCAGAGGTGGATGAAATCGACGATGAGCGTGTACACTATCGTGTGAACGGGGAAGCGCACACGATTCGTGCAGACTTTGTTTTTGCGATGACCGGATACCATCCAGATCATCGTTTTCTTCATAGCATGGGCGTCGGCGTGAACAACGGAACGGGAAGACCAATGTTTGATCGGCAAACCATGGAAACCAATGTCAAAGGCATTTTTATCGCCGGGGTAATTGCCGCCGGAAATAACGCCAATGAAATTTTTATTGAAAACGGACGCTGGCACGGAGAGCAGATTGCTAAGGAGTTAGCCGTACGCGTCGAGGAGGAGGAACAAGCTTGAGGCAAGTGGTGCTCTTAACAACGGGAGGAACGATCGCAAGTACGACCAACGAGAGTGGAAAGCTTGTCGCAGGCGAGTTGACTGGGGAAGAGCTTGCCGACCTTTGCGGGCTTCCGAAGGACATCCAGGTGACGATTCACTCCGTGTTGCAAAAGCCGAGCATGCATATCACCACCGATGATTGGCGGCAGTTGCAACAGGAAGTGAAGAGGGCTTTTCTCGACCCGGAGGTGTGCGGGGTCGTCGTCACCCACGGGACCGACACACTGGAAGAGACGGCGTATTTTCTGGAGCTAACCAACACGGATGAAAGACCCGTCATTGTGACGGGTTCCCAGCGCGGCCCTGAGCAATTGGGCAGTGATGCCTTTATGAATTTGCGCCACGCCATTTACGCGGCTTGTGAGCCTCAGCTACGAGGGACGGGTTGCGTGGTGGTTTTTAACGAGCGCATCTTTGCCGCAAAGTACGTGAAAAAAGAGCATGCCTCCAATCTTCAGGGATTTAACGCCTTTGGTTTTGGCTACCTTGGTATCATTGATAATGACGAAATCTTTATTTACCAAAAGCCTGTGCACCGTGATTGCTATGGGCTGGGTCCTGGCCGGCTCGCTCGTATTGGCATCGCCAAAGTATATTTGGGGATGGAGGCTGAGACGCTTGAAGTCATGCTTGAAACGATGGACGGGTTGATCCTCGAAGGCGTAGGCCGAGGACAAGTGCCTCCAGCGCTTGTTGGACCGGTCGAGCGCGCTCTGAAAAAAGGGATGCCTATTGTGATGACTACCTCCTCTGAAGAAGGAAAAGTGTACCCCACCTATGCATACGCGGGAAGTGCTCATGATCTTCAGCAGCGTGGGGTGATCCTCGGCTCTGATTACGATAGCAAAAAAGCACGTATTAAACTGATGGTGATGCAGACGGCCCATGCGAATCTCGCCAATGGTTTTGTCTAGGAACGTGAATGGGGAAAGCTTGAAAGAACGTGTGCTCCCGCTTTATACTTAACCAATCACAGTATAGAGGAAGGGAGATCGCCACATGTTTGCACTGATTACAGCGGCCTTGGCGCCTATAGTGGCTTTGCTCTCGTATGTGTATTTGCGTCATGCTTATAGCAAAAAGATGACGCTTCTCGTGTTAAGGACGTTTGTGATCGGTGTCCTGCTGGTAATCCCCATTCTTGTGCTGCAGTATGCGTTCACGGAGGAAGGACTCCTGACCGGCATGTTCTCCCAGGCGTTTATCTTATATGGGTTCACTGAGGAATTTTTCAAATGGTTGCTGCTGTTTGTCTTTGCCTATCAGCACGGGCAACTTCAGCGGCCAAGTGATGGCATCGTCTTTGGTGTGTCGATATCGCTCGGATTCGCCAGCCTGGAAAACATTCTTTTCCTAATCGCGCACGGCCTTGAGACAGCGATTGGGCGTGCTCTGATGCCGGTGGCTGCTCATGCCATTTACGGAATTGTCATGGGGTACTACATCGGCCACGCCAAGCATCGTCAGGGAAGAAGATTGCGCTATCTGCTCATGGCGTTACTCATCCCGGTGATGCTGCATAGCGTTTATGATTTGATTTTAATTCTGTTTCAGCATTATTTCCTTGTCGTACTTATTCCTTTTATGGCATTATTGTGGATGCTCGCAGTTTGGAAGATGAGGCAAGCACAACAGCTAGATAACCATAGCGTATAGGACCCGAGACAAAGTGAAGGAGGAGATCGCATGTCAGTTGATCGGTATCGTGTCGTCATTCGTTGCCCGCTATGTGGAGAGAAGTACATCCTTCGGGGCAAGCGCAATGAGCATGGCGAATTTGAGACTGGATTTAAGCAGTGTGTCTGTGGCAATGAGGACCAGCTTCAAATTGAGGCGACACCTGAATAAAGGCTAGCTTAGGGACCGGAGTCTTTGTTGTTTCGGTTTTTTAAGCATGTCTCCAGAAAAAATTAAGAGTTGATAGATCGCGCAGATTCATGTAAAGTTAAAGGCAATCACAAAATTGTCTAGCTACGGGGTAAAAGCGGCGAGATTTTTCAGGCCTGCCCGTAAATCCAAACCCTGGATTTCTTGTGCAGGCCTTCCAACATACGCGCTTTTGAGCAACCCGCCTGCGCTTTTCGGATTGTCTAGCTGAAGCGCCCGCTCGAAGTTGATTCACGCCCGCCAGATCGAGTCACGTTCGGACTTGATTTGCCGTCGCTCGCGAGCAGGGTGTCTACGCTTTTCGGTAGCATGACATATATTATCTTATCGAGAGAGATGGAGGGGATGGCCCGATGAAGTCTCAGCAACCAGCCGCAACCGGTCAGGTGCTAAATCCAGCAAGCGTGTCTTGCAAGATAAGAAGAAGCTGTATAGACAAACCTTCTTCTTATCGAAGAAGGTTTTTTGTCTAGCTATTTTCAAACAGGACGTGGCGTTTTGGCCTTCCAACATTCGCGCTTCTAAGCGACCCACCTGCGCTTTTCGGATTGTCTAGCTCCGGCGGGTAGAAGCGTCGAGATTTTTCAGTCCTGGCAACGAAATCCAAGGTCGGATTTCTTTTGTCAGGCCTTCCAACATTCGCGCTTCTAAGCGACCCGCCTGCGCTTTTCGTATTTTAAATAGACGTACATAAAGGGGACAATAACGATGACCAAACCATATCAGCCAGAAACAGACCTAGCTCAAATCGGAAATCGATTGGACACGAGAACAGGGGCCGTCAACGCACCGCTTTATTTTTCAACAGCTTATCGCCATACGGGCATAGGCGAGTCTACTGGCTATGACTATGCACGAACCGGCAATCCAACAAGAGAAGTGGTGGAAGATGCGATTGCCAGGCTGGAAGAAGGGGATCGTGGCTTTGCCTGTAGTTCGGGAATGGCAGCGGTGCAAATCGTCTTCTCCTTATTTGAACAAGGCGATGAGATTATCGCATCAAAAGACTTATATGGAGGAACGTATCGCCTGTTTGAAGGCGGCTGGACGAAATGGGGGCTTGCCTTTTCTTACGTGGACCCGAGAAACGTAGAGAATGTCGAGCAGGCGATTACGGAGAAGACGAAGGCACTCTTTATTGAAACGCCTACAAATCCGCTCATGCAAGAGGCCTCCATTCCTGAGCTTGCCAGAATTGCAAGAAAGCATGAACTGCTTTTGATTGTGGATAACACCTTTTATACACCGCTCTTGCAGCAGCCGATCAAAGACGGAGCAGACATCGTTGTTCACTCGGCAACCAAGTATCTTGGCGGACATAATGATGTGGTGGCGGGCTTGATTGTTGGAAAAGGGGAAGAAATTTGTGAGAAGCTCTCCTATTTCCACAACGGTGCAGGCGGTGTGCTTGGCGCTTTTGATTCATGGCTGTTGATCCGAGGGATGAAAACATTGAAGCTTCGCATGGAACAGCACCAGAACAATGCAAAGCAAGTTGCTGCCTATCTTGAGCAAGAGGAAGCCGTCACGGAGGTTCTCTATCCGGGGAGAGGGGGCATGCTCTCGTTTCGCGTTCAAAAAGAAGAATGGGTCAATCCATTGCTGAAAAATCTGCAGCTCATCTCTTTTGCAGAAAGTCTCGGAGGGGTGGAGAGTTTAATGACGTATCCAGCGACGCAAACGCATGCCGACATGCCGGAAGAGGTGCGAATCGCAAACGGCGTCGATAACCGCCTGCTTCGTTTTTCCGTTGGAATTGAGCACGCAGAGGATCTGATGGACGACTTAAGGCAGGCGGTTGCGCGGGCGAAAGAGGAGGTTGTGAGATGAGTTTACTGGAAACGCTGAAAAGTGAGATTGTCATTGGTGACGGGGCGATGGGGACGCTGCTGTATGAGAAAGGCTACGACCTTTGTTTTGAAGAGCTAAGTGTCTCTGATCCTGACGTCGTCAAAGACGTGCATCTTGAGTACGTACAGGCCGGGGCAGGTCTGATTCAGACGAACACCTATGCGGCCAATCGCATCAAACTCAGCAAATACAGCTTGGAGGAGGCGACCTCGACCATTAACCAAGCCGCTGCCCGCCTGGCAAAAGAGGCCGCAGGGGAAAAGGTCTACGTGGTTGGAACCGTCGGTGGCATTCGCGGCTTTCAGTATGAAGAGGTAACGCTAGCAGAAATAGAGGAGGCGTTTCGCGAACAGATCCGCGCTCTGCTTGAGGCAGGGGTCGATGGGCTGTTGCTTGAAACGTTTTACGACTTGGAAGAAGCAAAGCTTGCGGTGACGCTCTCTAAGTCGCTTAGCGAAAAGCCGGTGATTGTGAACGTCTCCCTCGGAGACATCGGCGTCTTAAAAGGGGGCATCACCCTTACGGATGCGCTCAAGCAATTACGCGAGCTAGGGGCAGATGTTGTCGGCATTAACTGCCGCATGGGTCCGTATCATATGCTTCGCTCCCTTGAAGGTGTGGAGCTTGAAGGGGACGTGCTTCTGGCTTGTTACCCGAATGCCTCACTTCCTGGCTACCGGGACGGGCGCTTTGTCTATGCCTCCAATCCCGAGTACTTTGCGGACATGGCTGGACGTTTTGTTGATCAGGGAGTGCGATTGATTGGTGGTTGCTGCGGGACGACGCCAGCGCATATTCGGGAAATTTCCAAGGCTGTGCAAGCACGAACGCCACTGAAGCGCTCGCGCCTCTCATGGCAGCGTCAAGAGCCAATCTATACGGAAGAGCCGAGGCGCGTGGGAGAGAAAATTCATGAGATCCCCAAAAGAAGAACGTCTGTCATTGTTGAGCTCGACCCTCCGAAAAAGCTCAACATTGTCACCTTTATTGAAGGCGCGCGTGCGCTAAAAGAGGCCGGGGCAGACGCGCTGACGATGGCTGATAATTCACTCGCCAGTCCGCGCGTCGATAACAAGGCGCTGGCGACCATCGTTAGGGAGCAGGTAGGCATTCGGCCGCTCGTCCACTTAACGTGTCGTGACCGCAACCTGATTGGCCTGCAGTCTCACCTTATGGGCCTCGATGTGCTTGGGTTTCACGATATTTTAGCGATCACCGGAGACCCAAGTAAAATTGGCGACTTTCCCGGAGCGACCTCAGTATATGATCTTTCCTCGCTTCGGTTAATGCCAATGATCAAGCAGATGAATGAGGGAATCTCGTTTTCTGGGAAATCGCTTGGGAGAAAAACGGAATTTTCCGTAGGGGCAGCTCTCAATCCGAACGTGAAGCATTTAGATAAAGCCGTCAAACGAATGGAAAAAAAGATCGAGGCTGGCGCGGATTACTTTATGACGCAGCCGATTTATGATGAATCCCAATTCGAAGCCCTTTATGAGGCGACACGTCACCTCGAAGCGCCGATTTATGTTGGAATTATGCCGCTCGTGAACTCGCGCAATGCCGAGTTTCTGCACAATGAAGTGCCGGGGATTACATTGACCGATGCCACACGTCAAGCGATGGCACGATGCGGAGACAACAAGGAGCTCGCGCAAAAAGAGGGGTTGACGATGGCCAAGTCGTTGGTGGACGCCGCAAAGACATATTTTAATGGTATTTATTTGATTACCCCGTTTTTGCGCTATCAAATGACGGCCGAATTAACGAGGCACATAACAGAGAAAGAAATGGTGGAACAGGGGAGAGAGGCGTGATCGTGCATGACCAAAACAGCGTTTGAACAACAGCTTGAAACGTCCATTCTTGTGCTGGACGGAGCGATGGGGACGATGCTTCAAGAGGCCAATCTCACAGCAGAAGATTTTGGAGGCGAAGACTATGAAGGATGCAACGAATATTTAAACGAAACGGCCCCTGATGTGATTTCGCACATTTACCGCACTTATTTGGAAGCTGGGGCGGACATTATTTCCACGAATACGTTCGGCTCAACGAGCGTGGTGCTGGATGATTATGATCTTGGTCATAAAGCGTTTGAGCTTAGCCGAGCGTCCGCCGAACTAGCCCGGATCGAAGCGGATCGTTTTTCGACGGAAGAGCGTCCGAGGTTTGTCGCTGGCGCAATGGGACCAACAACAAAGTCGCTATCCGTGACGGGCGGGGCTACCTTTGCGGAAATTGAGGCTGCCTATGAAGAGCAGGCAAGAGGGCTGATTGCCGGCGGGAGTGACGTGCTTCTGCTTGAGACGAGCCAAGACATGCGCAACGTCAAAGCGGCGTATCTCGGGATCGATGCGGCCTTCAAGGCGCACGGCGTTCGACTGCCAATCATGGTCTCTGGCACGATCGAGCCGATGGGCACGACGCTTGCTGGACAGACGATTGAAGCCTTCTACTTATCACTTGAGCATATGAAACCTGCAGTTGTCGGACTAAACTGTGCCACCGGACCGGAATTCATGCGTGACCATTTGCGCTCGCTTTCAGAGCTTGCGACGACGAATGTTAGCTGCTACCCGAATGCAGGCCTCCCTGATGAAGAAGGCAAGTATCATGAGACGCCGGATTCGCTTGCGAAAAAGCTAGAGGCTTTTGCCGAAAAGGGTTGGCTCAATCTCGTCGGCGGTTGCTGCGGGACCACACCGGCGCATATCGAAAAGATATCCGCAGTGATTAAAGGCTATGCCCCAAGAAAAGTGGCCGAGCGGTCGAATCACGCCGTTTCCGGCATTGAGCCGCTTATTTATGAGGATAGCATGCGCCCGCTCTTTGTCGGGGAACGAACGAATGTGATCGGTTCGCGGAAATTCAAACGTTTGATTACGGAAGGAAAATTCGAAGAAGCTTCAGAAATCGCGCGCGCCCAAGTGAAGCGTGGGGCACATGTCGTTGATGTTTGCCTCGCTGATCCTGACCGCGAAGAGCTTGAAGACATGGAGGCGTTTCTTTCGCATGTGGTGAACAAAGTCAAAGTGCCGCTTATGATTGACTCCACAGATGAGGAGGTAATCGAAAAAGCACTCACATACTCGCAAGGGAAGGCGATTATCAATTCCATTAACCTCGAAGACGGGGAGGATCGTTTTGAAGCGGTGCTTCCAATTGTGAAAAAGTTTGGGGCTGCTGTGGTGGTCGGCACGATTGATGAGCAGGGAATGGCGGTTACCGCCGAAAGAAAACTGGAAGTCGCCAAGCGAAGCCATCAGCTGCTCACGGAAAAATACGGCATCCCTGCCGAGGACATTATTTTCGATCCGCTCGTTTTTCCGGTAGGGACAGGAGACGCGGCGTATCTTGGGTCAGCAGAGGCCACCGTCGAGGGCATTAAGAGGATTAAAGAGGCCCTCCCCAACTGCTTAACGATTCTTGGTGTTTCCAACGTCTCCTTTGGCTTGCCGCCGGTAGGCAGAGAGGTCCTGAATGCGGCATACTTGTATCATTGCACGCAGGCAGGACTCGACTACGCGATTGTCAACACTGAAAAGCTGGAGCGCTATGCAAGCATTGCTGATGAGGAGAAAGAGCTTGCGAGGAAGCTGCTTTTTGAAACCGATGATGCGACGCTTGCGGATTTCACTGCTTTTTACCGTGGGAAAAAGAAAGAAAAAACCGTGGAGTATGCTCATCTGTCATTAGAGGAGCGCCTAGCTACCTATGTGGTTGAGGGAACAAAGGAACATTTAAGCAAAGACCTCTCGGAGGCGCTAGAGACGTTTGCGAGCCCTCTAGATATCATCAACGGCCCGTTGATGAAGGGGATGGATGAGGTCGGGCGCCTCTTTAACAACAATGAATTGATTGTGGCCGAAGTGCTGCAAAGTGCGGAAGTCATGAAGGCCTCTGTGGCTTTTTTAGAGCCATATATGGAGAAGAAAGAAGATGATCAGGGCAAAGGGAAAATTCTGCTCGCTACGGTAAAAGGCGATGTTCATGACATTGGCAAAAACTTGGTCGATATTATTTTAAGCAACAACGGCTTCACCATTGTCAATCTTGGCATTAAGGTAACCCCAAATGAACTGGTAGAGGCGGTTCAGAAGGAGAGGCCAAGTGCGATTGGTTTGTCGGGACTTTTAGTCAAATCGGCTCAACAAATGGTGCTTACCGCACAGGATTTGCGGACTCAGGATATTTCAGTGCCGATCCTTGTAGGTGGAGCGGCGCTGACGAGAAAGTTTACGGACACGAAGATCGCCCCTGAGTATGAGGGACTTGTCGTGTACGCGAAAGATGCCATGAACGGACTCGATATCGCGAACCGCATTTCAACAGCAGAAGGACGGGAGACCTTAGGCGTGGAGCTAAGCGAACAGCGAGCACAAAAGGCTGCCTATGAGGAAAGGAAACGTCCACAGCCCGTAGCTGTTCTGGACGCGCCACCGCAAAAGTCGGATGTGGCTCACGACTTTCCCGTGTTTCAACCGGCAGACCTAGACGAACATATCATTCGCAATTACAAGATTGATCACATTTATCCGTACGTGAACATGCAGATGCTTCTTGGCCGTCATCTAGGTGTGCAAGGAAAAGTGAGCCGTCTCTTGCAAGAAGGAGACGAGCGTGTGGTCGGGTTAATGGAAAAAGTGGAGGCCCTCTTTCAAAAAGCCAAACAGGAGCAGGTTCTAAAGGCCAATGCGTTGTACCGCTTTTACCCGGCACAGGCGGATGGGGACGATCTTGTCATCTATTGCTCAGAGGACGAAAAGACGGAGATAGAGCGCTTTTCGTTCCCACGGCAAACGCACAAGCCGTTTCTCTGTCTGGCCGATTATGTGCGCCCGGTCGGTGAGGAGATGGACTATGTCGGCTTTCTTGCGGTAACGGCTGGCAGCGATGTCCGCGAGGAGGCTGAGCGTGCCAAGGAAGCTGGTGACTTCCTGTACAGTCACCTCATTCAAGCGGCCGCACTGGAGACAGCGGAAGGACTAGCCGAGCGCGTGCACCAGCAAATGCGCGATCGCTGGGGTTTCCCAGACACGGCTGATTTTACAATGGCTGAACGTTTTGCTGCGAAGTATCAAGGGGTACGGGTCTCCTTTGGCTACCCGGCCTGCCCAAACCTCGAGGATCAGGAAAAGCTGTTTCGCCTCCTGAAGCCAGAAAAAATTGGCATCGAGCTGACCGAAGGGTTTATGATGGAGCCCGAAGCTTCGGTCACAGCACTCGTCTTTTCCCATCCAGAAGGCCGTTATTTCAATGTGTTGTCGTCGTAAATCATCTGCGAGATCCGAGGAACGTTTCCTCGGGTCTTTTTGTATCTAGGCGGTTGAGATGTCACAAAATCAGATGAGAATCATAAGCAAGCGAGGGAACCACAAAAAGGGCCGCCCTCTTAGGCACTCTCTTCCTCAAATAGGACCACGCATAAATTCTGTATAAAAACGAAGGGCTGACAAACACTACCGTTAACGACCAAATTCATACACACTTCCCACTTCTATTGTGGGGCATAAGGAGGAACAAATGGTGAACATACGGCGAGTGAGCAAGTTCGTTCTACGCGCAGGCGCGGTTCTCGGTCTAGCGGCAAGCTTGTCTTTAACAGGAACAGAAGCTGCGGATGCTTTTAGCAAGCAAGTGATTCAAAAAGGGGCGACGGGTAATGATGTCGTTGAGCTGCAGGCTAGGCTGCAGTACGTGGGCTATTATAATGGAACGGTGGATGGAGTGTACGGCTGGGGCACATACTGGGCCGTGCGCAACTATCAAAATGAATACGGCATTGAGGTGGATGGACTTGTTGGCGATCAAATGAAAAATAAGCTAGCAAAAAGCACGGAATACAATGAGGAATTTGTGCAAAAGGCACTTAAAGAAGGGCGTAAATTTTCCCATTACGGCGGCACGCCAAAGGACGTTCAAAAAGGGGAAAAAGGAAGTGCGGATAGAGGACAACGTGGCCAACAAGGAAGCACAGGTGGTCAAGATGAAGGCAGCTCCCAAGGAGGCGGCGAGCAAGAACCAGGCGAGAACCAAGCGCCTGAAAATGGCCAAGATCAACCGCAAGGCAATCAGGAACCTGGCGGAGAAGAAGGCGGTGCCCCGGCTCCCGAGCAACCGGACGCACAAGACAATGAACCCACCATTGAAAAGGCACAAAACGCTCCTGCCGGCTATTCCAATAACGATATTGAATTAATGGCCCAGGCGGTGTATGGTGAGGCGCGCGGTGAACCATATGAGGGTCAAGTAGCGGTTGCGGCGATCATCGTCAATCGCTTAAACTCGGCGACGTTTCCAGACACGGTGCCTGGAGTCATTTATGAAGAGCGAGCGTTTACAGCAGTCGCGGATGGCCAAATTAATCTCGGCGCAGACGAAAACGCGAGACAAGCAGTGCTTGATGCACTCAACGGTCAAGATCCAACCAACAACTGCCTGTACTATTTTAACCCGGATACAGCAACGTCTGGCTGGATTTGGACTCGTGATCAGGCAAAGCGGATTGGAAAACATATTTTTGCTTATTAAGATGGAGGTGCACAACCGATGATTCGTAATATCACTATTGCCGCTCTTGCCATTGCTGTCGCTGGTACAGGATACTGGGGCTACACGGAGATGCAGCAAAAAGAGCAGCTGCAGATTAGCAAAGAGAACGACTACCAGCGAGCGTTTCACGATCTGACCTATCATGTTGATCAAATTGAAGACGACCTTGGAAAAACACTTGCGATGAATAGCCAGCGTCAATTAACACCGGCGCTAGCGAATGTGTGGCGAGCCACAAGTCTTGCGGAAAATAACATGGCCGAACTGCCCGTGCAGGGCTTGGAACTAAGCGAGGCAGAGGAATACTTATTTAAAGTAGCCGATTTTGCGAACCGTACGGCAATCCGTGACTTAGACAATGAGCCCCTGTCGGATAAGGAGTATGAAACCTTGACTCAGCTTTACGAACAGTCCGGCTCGATTCGAGAAAACATGCGCGAATCCCAAGCGATGATGATGCAGCAACATAAACAATGGCTGGATATGGACGAGGAGCTCGCCCATGAGCCTAAAGAATCCTCCGTAGCGGGGAACTTTGAGAAAATGAATGAATCGGTCAAAGGGTTTAGTGAGGTAGAGTGGGGAGCTACAGACTCCGCGATTCGCAACTTGAATGGAGAGTTAAAAGAAGCGCTAGCCGGACGTGAGAAAGTCAGCAAAGAAGAGGCCAAAGAAAAGGCTCTTGAATACTTACAATTGGGTGAAGGCACAAATGTGCAAATATCAGATGCCGCAGAGGCTCTAGAATACCCGGCCTATTCGCTTGTCATTGACGATCCGGACAGAGGGGCCAACTATAGCATGGATATGAGTGTTGAGGGCGGAGAGCCGATTTGGTTTTTGCAGGACCGTCAAATTGACCAAGCTTCTCTTGGTTTGAATGAAGCTTCTGACAAAGCTCAGGCTTTCCTCGAACGTGGAGGGAAAGAATCCATGCAGCTTGTAGACAGCAATCAGTACGACAATATAGGAGTGTTTGAATTTGCTCATGTGGAGGACGATGTCCGCGTGTATCCGGATAGCGTGACCATTGAAGTAGCGCTTGATGATGGCGATGTGATTTCCTACGTTGGCCGAGGGCATTTGATTCATCATGATAACGAAAGGGACATTCCAGAACCAGCCATCACGAAAGAAGAAGCAGAAGCAAACGTGAATCCGCAGGTTCAAATTATGGAAGACCATCTAGCGATGATTGAAAATGATGTCCATGAAAAAGTGCTCGCATACGAATTTTACGGAACGATCAACAATGATACGTACCGCATTTTCATCAACGCCGAAACGGGCGAAGAAGAAAAAGTAGATCGAATGCATGGAGCAGAGCCTGTATATAACTTCGCAGAGTAGGAACCAACTAGCCCTTGGAGGCTCGCTACAACGAGTCTCCGGGGGTTTTCCTATGTCCCCGGCCTTCCAAAATCCTCGCTTCTAAGCGACCCGCCTGCGCTTTTCGTGGCTTGCGATTTTTCAGAAACATGCCATAATAGGGGCATACTAAGAAAAGCCCCTCTTGCCGATAGATATGGATTGAAATGTGGCTTCTTTCATTGTACGCTTAATGGGAGAGACTTGTAGGAAAGAGTTGTGGAGAATGACGAACAGTGTGAATGTGGCCATTGACGGTCCGGCGGGTGCTGGAAAAAGCACCGTGGCCAAACAAATTGCCAAGCGACTCGGGTTTCTGTATATCGATACGGGCGCGATGTACCGAACGCTTACGTATGCGGCCCTTCGTGAAGGGGTTAGCGTGCATGACGGACAGGCTCTTTACAAGTTGCTTGAAGGTGGACGCATAGAGCTTGATACCTCAGGACAGGGGGCGAACGTTTTCTGGAATGAGACCGATGTGACAGAAGCGATTCGAAGCAATGAGGTTAATGCGAATGTTTCGGCCGTCGCCAGTCATGAGCCCGTTAGACGCGCGATGGTGCAGCAGCAGCAGCTTTTAGCCACGAAAGCCAACGCGGTGCTTGATGGGCGTGACGTTGGCACGCACGTTCTGCCTCATGCGAACCTTAAGGTATTTTTAACGGCCTCAGTATTGGAGCGAGCTAAAAGACGGTACGAAGAGCAGCTTGCAAACGGGATGGACTCGGACTTTGAATTACTAAAGCGAGAGATCGCCATGCGAGATGAGCTTGATTCTACCCGTGAGGTAGCGCCCTTGCAAAAGGCGGAGGATGCGGTAGAACTCGATACCACTTTGATGACGTTTGAGGAAGTGGTCGAGACTATCTATGATTTGGTAAAGGAGCGAACAGCGTAAATGAGCTTGTACGATGTTGGGAAGTTTGCCTGTCGCCTTTTTCTAAATGCGGGCTACAAAGTAGAGGTTATAGGCAAGGAAAACATTCCGGATGACGGAGGTGTTCTTCTGTGCTGCAACCATATTAGCAATTATGATCCGCCACTGCTTGGCTCCTATATTGAACGGCCAGTGCACTATATGGCCAAGCAGGAGCTGTTCGATAAGCCTGTGCTTAAATGGCTACTCCCAAAGCTTAAAGCATTCCCTGTGAAGCGGGGAGGGGGCGATAAGCAGTCGCTTAGGCGGGGGCTCTCATATTTAAAAGAAGGTCATATGATTGGCCTATTTCCAGAAGGAACTAGAAGCAAAACGGGAGAGCTCGGCAAAGGTCTGGCGGGCGTTGGGTTTTTTGCGCTTCGGAGCAATGCCTATATTGTTCCTTGTGCGATCATAGGCCCTTACCAAAAGCGACAACCAGTAAAGCTCGTCTACGGTAAGCCTTTTGATATGTCGACCTTGCGCGAAAACAAAGCGACGGCAGAGGAAGCAACCACAGCGATTATGGGTGAGATCGAGCAACTGATCGCCACCCATCGTCCGACGTAAGAACATAAAACGTTTTCTTTCCTCGGGCGGATCATGGTATGATAACAGAACTAGATGTATATGATGAAACTTCCCGGCAGAAGATCTCCTGCTGTTGGTTGTTTTTTAAAAAATGATTCCTTGGAGTAGGGATTCCGGGGGGATTTGTACAACCGGCTGATGGCCGGAATGAATGAGGAGGCAAACGTCAATGGTTGAAGAAATGAATAACGAAATGAATGAGATGAAGTCCTTTTCAGTGGGCGATGTCGTCTCAGGTAAAGTGACAAAGGTGGAGGACAAGCAGGCATATGTGGATGTTGGCTTTAAAGTAGACGGAATTGTGCCTATTAGCGAGCTTTCCAGCCTGCATGTTGAGAAAGTAAGCGATGTGCTTACGGTTGATGATGAAATTGAACTTTCGGTACAAAAAGTATCTGATGACGAGCTTGTGCTCTCTAAGCGCGCAGTTCTTGCAGCGAAAGCATGGGACAAGCTTCACACCGCCTATGAAACAGGGGAGATTATTGAAGCAGAAGTGGCAGAAGTGGTAAAAGGCGGCTTAGTCGTCGATGTAGGAGTGCGTGGTTTTATCCCTGCCTCTCTTGTAGAGCGCCATTATGTCGACGACTTTAGTGACTATAAAGGCAAAACCTTACGCCTAAAAGTTGCGGAAATCGATCAAGAAAACAACAAGCTAATTTTGAGTCAGCGTGCCGTTCTTGATGCTGAGGTTGAAGAGAAGAAGAAAAGTATTCTTGAATCGATCTCAAGCGGCGATGTGATTGAGGGAACGGTTCAACGCTTAACCAAGTTTGGAGCCTTTGTGGACGTAGGTGGTGTTGACGGACTTGTGCATATTTCGCAAATCGCTCATCACCGTGTAGAAACGCCAGGAGATGTTCTGACGGAAGGTGACAAAGTTAATGTGAAGGTCCTTGCGGTCGATCCAGACAGCGAACGTGTTTCTCTTTCCATCAAGGAAACGCAAGCAGGCCCTTGGGAAAACATTGGCAGTCAGTTTGCGGTCGGCGATGTTCTGCAAGGCACAGTGAAACGCCTCGTTTCGTTTGGTGCTTTTGTTGAGGTCGCTCCTGGTGTGGAGGGACTTGTGCATATTTCGCAAATCTCTCACCGTCATATCGGGACGCCTCAAGAAGTGTTAGAGGAAGGACAAAAAGTCGAAGCGAAAGTCCTTGATGTAAATGAAGCGGACAAACGTATTTCCCTAAGCATTAAGGATGCAGCAGAAAACGAAGAACAGCCGGAATCTTATTCGTATGAGGGTGGTCATGAGGAAGACTCTGGCGGCTTCTCTCTTGGAGATATGATTGGCGATCAGCTAAAAAAATACCGTAATTAAGGGTAAGCAAAAGACGGCTCTCACGCTTCTTCGTTAAGCGTGGGGCCTTTTTTCTAGCTTCGGTGGGAGAGAAGCTCGAGATTTTTCGCCCCGGTAACGGTTTCTTCACGCCGCCAGTTCAAGTTAAGTTCGGACTTGATCTGCCGTCGCTCCAGAACTTGTCGCTCGCGAGCAGGACGCCTCCGCTTTTCGGTATGGTCTAGCTCCGGCGCCCACTCGCTCCACAACTGGGCGGGGCCCTTCGCTTTTGGATTTTGCGAAAGGTTGGTCTAAAAACAAACGAGACCGTCCATACTGATGCCCATGGAGGTGTTTAGATGGACGGTGCGATTCTCTATTGGTTTGGTTGGATGGCCTGGATTATTGGCACGTTTTTTTGGGGGAAGACACGCGAAAGATTCCTCTATTGTCTTGCTATATTAGTCTTATTGTCTCTCATTCCTGTTTCATTAGAAGTGGGCCCAATTGAAGTGAGTGCAGGGTACGTCTTTGCCCTTTTGGCCTGTTATTTTTGCTGGCGGAGCACTCCCGTTGGCAAGCTACTTTATGGAGTATTCGCTTCCTCGCTCACAGCAGCGGTCTATGTAGGAGTTAGCCTTGTACTTTTGTTTGACCCTGTCCTGCTCATCGTGGATGAACTCTACATTTTGTGCGCCGCCGTTGTGCTCGCAAGTCTGCTTCTCGCGAAAAAGTGGCGTGGGCGTCTTTTGCTTGCTTTTACAGGGCTCTTGCATGGCGAAGTGGCGATGGTCGTCTATAAAGAGTCGCTTCACGGCTGGGCAATGGTAGGAACGCTTGAGTTCTTTGATGTTTTGGCGTTTACTTTTTTCAGTCTCCTGAGTCTCGGTAGCGGGGCGTGGGTGATTAAGCAATTGGAGAGACTTGCAGCAAGGCCCGTGCAGAAATCCCCTTATTTTACAGATAAGATAGACAAGCATGCCTGAGTTTAGTAAAATGAACAGGCTACAAAGGGACGATGAACTCGAACCTAAAGGTAGGTCAGAGAGAAAGGTAGTGAGAGGATGACAAAACCTGTTGTTGCAATTGTTGGTCGTCCAAATGTGGGAAAGTCAACAATTTTCAATCGAGTGGTAGGGGAACGAGTGGCCATTGTCGAAGATTTACCAGGAGTCACACGGGATCGTCTTTACAGCAAAGGGGAATGGCTCAATCACGAGTTTTATGTTATAGATACCGGTGGAATTGAACTGGGGAATGAACCTCTTCTTGTGCAAATGCGCCAGCAGGCGGAACTTGCGATCGAGGAAGCTCATGTGATTATTCTTATGGTCAATGGACGCGAAGGCATTACAGCGGCGGATCAAGAAGTCGCCAATTTGCTCTTCCGTTCAAAGAAGCCGGTGGTGCTTGCTGTGAATAAAATTGATAATCTGGAGATGCGCGCGGACGTTTACGAGTTCTACTCGCTAGGAATGGGAGAACCGTTCAGCATTTCTGGTTCTCATGGTCTTGGGCTTGGCGACATGCTGGATGAAGTCGTCAGGCACTTTCCGGAGGAAACGGACGATAACGTTGATGAAGATACGATTAGAATGGCGCTCATTGGCCGTCCAAATGTTGGCAAATCGTCGCTTGTCAATGCTTTGCTTGGGGAAGAGCGAGTGATTGTCAGCCAAATTCCTGGCACGACGAGGGACGCAATTGACACTTCCTTCACGAAAGACGACCAAGATTACGTGGTCATCGATACGGCTGGGATGCGTAAGCGCGGCAAAGTCTATGAAGCCACGGAAAAATACAGCGTTCTTCGCTCTTTGAAGGCGATTGAGCGTTCGGATGTGGTTCTCGTCGTGATCGATGCCGAAGAAGGCATTATTGAGCAGGACAAAAAGATTGCCGGCTATGCACATGAGGCTGGGCGGGCGGTTGTCTTGGTAGTGAACAAGTGGGATGCCGTTGAGAAGACGGATAAGACGATGCGAGAATTTGAACAGAAAATTCGAGACGGGTTTCAGTTTCTTTCCTATGCCCCGGTTGTGTTCCTTTCCGCAAAAACAACGCAACGATTGCATCTGCTTCTTCCCGTCGTTCAGTTTGTTTCTGAAAACCATCATCTGCGCGTCCCGACCCATGTCTTGAATGACATGATTATGGATGCCGTAGCGATGAATCCGACGCCAACCGATAAGGGGAAGCGCCTGAAGATCAACTACGTGACACAAGTAGCCGTTCAGCCGCCGACGTTCGTCTTCTTTGTCAATGAACCTGAGCTATTGCACTTTTCATACAAACGCTTTTTGGAAAATCGGTTGCGGGCCACCTTTGAGTTTGAAGGGACGCCGGTTCGCATCATCGCACGAAAGAAAAACGATTAACCATTGTTAGGGGGAGAATGGTTTGACGTTGGTTGCTTTCATTGTTACAGCCGTGGTTGGTTATTTGCTTGGTTCTATTAGCTTTAGCTATTTAATTGCCAAGAAGCTTATGAAAATTGACATTCGTTCTACAGGCAGCGGAAACGCCGGAGCGACAAATACATTGCGTGTTCTAGGGGTAGGACCAGCCATCGCGGTGCTTGGACTTGATATCTTAAAAGGGATCGTCACCGTTTGGCTTGCCATTTGGGTTTCTTCCGATGGCAACAATCTAGTGCCTGCGGTGGCTGGATTTGCGGCCATTGTTGGGCATAACTGGCCTGTTTATTTTAACTTTCGAGGGGGCAAAGGAGTAGCGACGACCATTGGGGTAGTAGCCACGCTCCTCTTTTACCCAGCGCTGATTGCTGGCATTGTTGCCATTTTAAGCATCGTATTTACACGGTTTGTGTCTCTTGGGTCTCTCTTGTTTGGACTGTTGACTCCAGTTGCCGCTCTACTGCTGCTGCCGGTTTACCCGTATCCAACTGCATACATATGGTTCTCGGTTTTACTTGCCCTTCTGTCGTTTTGGAGACATCGCGACAATCTTAGTCGGTTACTTTCTGGAACAGAAAGCAAAATTGGTGCTAGAAAGCAAGCTTGAGGAGGAGATGTGATGGAGAAAATAGCGGTTATAGGTGCCGGGAGCTGGGGTACGGCTCTTGCTCTTGTGTTAGCGGATAACGGCTGTGACGTGAACATTTGGGGACGCCGTGAAGAGCAAATGAACGAAATCAACGAAGCGCATACGAATGAAAAGTACTTGCCAGGTGTGAGTTTGCCAAAGGCGTTAAAAGGAGTGACGGACCTTGGTGAGGCCCTTGCCAATGTGAAAACCGTGCTGCTTGTCGTACCTACAAAAGCCGTTCGGGAAACGATGCAGCTTATGATCCCGCATTTGTCTTCAAACACAACGATTATTCACGCAAGCAAAGGCATTGAGCCAACGACGCATACACGTGTCTCCGAAATGATCTGGGAAGAGGATGAACAGACGCAAACACTTGCGGCCGTGGTCGCTCTTTCCGGCCCAAGCCATGCCGAGGAAGTGGCCACTAGACAACCCACGACGGTAACGGTTGCCTCTGAAAATGACACAGCGGCAGTTCTTGCTCAGGACTTGTTTATGAACCAGCAGTTTCGTGTCTACACCAACCCTGATTTAGTCGGTGTCGAAATCGGCGGTGCTTTAAAAAATATCATCGCGCTCGTATGTGGGGTGACGAACGGTCTTGGGCTTGGCGACAATACCAAGGCGGCGATTATGACGCGTGGCTTAACCGAAATTACGCGTCTTGGTGTGAAGATGGGCGCCAAACCACTTACCTTTGCAGGGTTGACAGGGCTTGGCGATTTAATTGTGACCTGTACGAGCGTCCACTCGCGAAATTGGCGTGCGGGCAAGATGCTCGGGGAAGGCCTCTCGATGGATGAGGTGCTAAGTGAAATGGGCATGGTTGTCGAAGGCGTTCGTACCACGCAGGCTGCTTATGAGCTCTCAAAAAAATACGAAATTGAGATGCCGCTAACGGAGGCGCTTTATTCTGTTTTATTCGAGGGCATCCATCCCCAGGACGCTGCGGAAGCTTTGATGGGCCGGGTAAAAAAGCACGAAGTAGAAGAACTGTATTTGCCTGACTCGAACGATTCATTGCAGTAAGCACGCACTTTCCCTCCCCTCTTGCATACGATATCGTGAACAGACGCTTGAGGAGGGTATGAGATGGATAAAAAAAGTGATTCGTTCTTTGACCAAGTGCAGAAGACAACAAAAGTACGCCCAGACGAACTTTTAAAGTTAGCGAATTCTGTGAGCCAGTCAAACCTGAAGGATGAGGCGACGCTTCGACAGCTGATCGGTCAAGTTGCTGCACTTGCAAACAAACCAGTCTCTAAAGAAAAAGAAGATCAGATTGTTCAATCAATTATGAATGACGACATGCCGGCAGACCTTTCATCTCTTTCAAAAATGTTTAACAAAAAATAACGACGAAGCTAGTCAAACATACAATCCATTTTCCAAAAGCTGCATATGCTTTAGTAGAACATCTACTACAAATAAGGGCTTTAGGAACGAGGGTTTAGTCAGCTAGAGAAGAGCGCCCCACTCTCTCTAGCTTTTTTGTTTGAAAAGCGAAGGCGGGTTGGTCAGAAGCGAGAATTTTGGAAGGCCTGCCCGAGAAATCCCAGTTTTGGATTTCCGGGAAGGACTGAAAAATCTCGAGCTTCTACCCGCTGTAGCTGGATCAGGGAAAAGCGAAGGCGGGTTGGTCAGAAGCGAGAATTTTGGAAGGCCTGCCCGAGAAATCCCAGTTTTGGATTTCCGGGAAGGACTGAAAAATCTCGAGCTTCTACCCGCCGTAGCTGGATCAGGAAAAGCGGAAGGGGCTTGCCTACGAGCGACAAGTTCTGGAAGAACGGCAGTATCAAGCCCGATCTTGGCTTGATCTGGTGGTCTGAAGAAACCTCGAGCGAGTAGCCCTTGTAGCTGGATCAGGAAAGGCGGAGGCGGGTTGAACAGAAGCTGCTTCGATGAGCGGGCATGTTGTCAAAGACAACCCCCACATTTGCGTCCTCAAGTATGCTATAATGAAAGGGAGTGACAATAAAAGAGAGGTGCGCACTATGTCCGAGGCGATGTTAAATATGTACATATCCTTTTTTGGGTTGATCCTGATGTTCGTCTCTGCTGGAACAGCGGTTCTAGCGCGAACGAAGCTTGGTGGGATTATTCAAAAAGTGGTGCTATCGTTTTCCTTTTTATGCCTCGTCGTATCCGGCTTCATTGTGCTTTATATTGTCGTCGGTGGGCCAACGGCAACGCATTCATAAGGGACAAGCTCAATAGAAAGGAACGTATTCTACATGAAGACTATGGCCAAGCTTGTAAGCGTTCTTTCCGTCAGTGTCCTTCTTGCAGGGTGTTTCTTGCCGGAAGAGCAGCGGGCAGAAAATCAAGTTCCCTATCCAGATCAAATTGCGAGTGTTCAAAATGCGGTGGAACGGTTTCAAGCAGATACAGCGGTTTTGCCAATTCGTACATTCGATGAGACCACCCCGACTTACCAGCGTTATGTGATTGATTTTAATCAGCTCGTCCCAGAATATATGGCAGATCCACCCGGCACGGCCTTTGAGAATGGCGGGACGTTTCAGTATGTACTCGTTAACGTGGAGGAAGCTCCGGAGGTCAAGCTTGTGGACCTTTCAAGTATGAACGTCATCCAAGACTTACAGCGACGTCTCGACAGTTATATGAGAGAACACACCTACGCCCCCGTCGATGAACCTGTCGATAGCGGATTGGTTACGCTCGATTTTTCGGAACTTGGGTATAGCGAGGAACCATTCGTTGAGAGTCCGTACGATTCAACGTTCTTGCCTCTTCTTCTTACGAATGAAGGGGATGTCGTTATTGACTACAAGATTGACCTCAATAAAGCAATTCAAGAGCGAGATTCACTTCCCGAGGAAGGGGAGGATTTGCGTCCGCTCCTTTATGAGGAATCCCCTTTTGTTCCCATCCATTCCGTGCCGTACTCGCTGGATGAATCAGGTGAACCAACCTACCATCGCGGTCTGAATGACATTTGATGAAAAAAATAGGTCTAATCTGCCTCTTCCATCGATAGACTATCACTGGAAGGGGCATTTTCCGTTTGGGCTCCCCTTTCTGAAAGGATAAGGTGCAGGCAAGAAAATGAGTCGAACTAGTCATAATAAGTGGACAATGTCATAGGGATAGTAATGGTTAGAGCGACGGGACTCGGCTGCATCAAATTTACTTGACCGGGAGGGGATCTTGTGGAAAAAGTTGATATCTTTAAAGATATCGCGGAACGCACCGGTGGTGATATCTACTTAGGGGTAGTCGGAGCGGTCCGTACGGGGAAATCGACGTTTATCAAAAAATTCATGGAACTCGTGGTGTTACCGAATATCGAAAATGAGTCCGATAAAGCACGCGCACAAGACGAGCTGCCTCAATCAGCGGCAGGAAAAACGATTATGACGACAGAGCCTAAATTCGTTCCCAATCAGGCCGTCTCCATTCATGTGGACGATGGGCTCGATGTAAACATTCGCCTTGTTGACTGCGTTGGCTATGCAGTCCCAGGAGCCAAAGGATATGAGGACGAGAATGGCCCTCGAATGATTCACACCCCTTGGTACGAGGAGCCAATCCCGTTTCAAGAAGCAGCTGAGATCGGCACTCGCAAAGTTATTCAGGAGCATTCAACGCTCGGTGTGGTCGTCACAAGCGACGGCACGATTGGAGACATTCCACGATACGATTACCTGGAGTCGGAATCAAGAGTCGTCGAAGAATTAAAGGAAGTAGGCAAGCCATTCATTATGGTTGTCAATAGCGTGAGACCGAACCATCCGGACACAGAGCAGCTACGTGCCTCGCTCTCCGAAGAGTACGACATTCCTGTGCTTTCGATGAGCATCGAGAGCATGACTGACCATGACATTAACAATGTCCTTAGAGAAGTGCTCTTTGAATTTCCGGTTCATGAAGTCAATGTGAACTTACCTAGTTGGGTAATGGTTCTTACGGAAGATCACTGGCTTCGTCAAAGCTACGAAGAGTCCGTTCGTGAAACGGTAAAAGACATCAGACGACTGCGCGATGTCGACCGTGTCGTGAGTCAGTTTACAGAGCAGGAGTTTATTGATCAGGCAAGGCTGGCCGGAATTGAGATGGGCCAGGGCATTGCTGAGATTGATTTGTACGCACCAGACTCCCTTTATGATGAGGTGCTGAAAGAAGTCGTCGGTGTGGAGATCCGCGGCAAAGACCATCTTCTTTCGCTCATGCAAGAATTTGCCCACGCCAAGTCCGAATACGATCAGGTCGCGGACGCGCTGCGAATGGTGAAACAAACGGGCTACGGCATTGCTGCTCCGGCGCTCTCTGATATGAGCCTCGACGAGCCAGAGATCATTCGACAGGGTTCACGTTTCGGGGTCCGTTTGAAAGCTGTAGCACCATCGATTCACATGGTTAAAGTCGACGTGGAGTCAGAGTTTGCCCCCATTATTGGCACAGAGAAGCAGAGCGAAGAACTCGTCCGGTATTTAATGCAGGACTTTGAAGAAAACCCGCTCTCGATCTGGAATTCCGACATTTTCGGGCGTTCGCTCAATTCCATTGTCCGCGAAGGCATTTCCGCCAAGCTCTCACTTATGCCGGAAAACGCCCGCTACAAGCTAAAAGAAACCTTAGAACGCATCATCAACGAAGGCTCCGGCGGCCTCATCGCGATTATTTTATAAAAGGCGGAGGCGCCCTGCTCACGAGCGACAAGTTCTGGAAGGACGGTAGATCAAGCCCGAACTTGGCTTGAACTAGCGGCCTGAAGAAACCTCGAGCGAGTGGGCGCCGCAGCTGGATTAGATAAAAAGCGAAGGCGGGTTGGTCAGGAGCGAGAATTTTGGAGACCTGACAAAAGAAATCCCGAACTTGGATTTCGTTGTCAGGGCGAAAAATCTCGAGCTTCTACCCGCCGCAGCTGGATTGGCTAAAAGGCGGAGGCGGGGTATATCTCCCTCTATAAAAACAGCAAAGCGTTTTCAACCCTCACAAACGAAATAGCTGGCAAAAAGAACTCACGCTGCGGCGATGAGTTCTTTTTGCTTTTCTAGCTCTCTTTTGCTACTCTTTAATGGAGCTTTCTATAAAAGTGTGGTAAGAAGAGAAGAAACATATGGAGTTAGGTTAGATGGAGGGAATAAGGAATGGTTGATCGCGATAAATTACAGCAGGCTGTGACCATGATTTTGGAAGCGGTCGGTGAAGACCCAAACCGGGAAGGGTTAAACGACACACCGCAACGCGTGGCAAAGATGTATGAGGAAATGTTTAGCGGCCTGAGTGAAGATCCGAAAGAACACTTAAAAACGGTTTTTAGTGAAGAACACGAAGAGCTTGTTCTTGTAAAAGATATCCCCTTTTACTCGATGTGCGAGCATCATCTCGTTCCGTTTTTTGGGAAAGCTCATATAGCGTACATTCCAAAAAATGGTAACGTCACCGGACTAAGCAAGCTTGCGCGCGCGGTAGACGTGGTGGCGCGCCGTCCCCAAGTGCAGGAGCGCATGACCACGACCCTAGTAGAGGCGCTTATGGAGACGTTAGAGGCACAGGGGGCGATGGTGGTCTTGTCGGCGGAGCATCTGTGCATGGCCATGCGAGGGATTAAACGACCTGGTTCCAAGACGGTGACCACAGCGTCGCGGGGGTCTTTTGCAGAAGATGCATCTGCTCGCTCAGAAGTGCTTTCTTTAATAGAAAGCGAACGATAAAGCAGGGGGGGAATGTCAGATGGCAAGCAATGAGGATGTATTTGTAATTAAAGCAAAGGCGAACGGCGTTCAAGTGATTGGGTTAACACGCGGGTCTGACACCCGCTTTCTTCACACGGAAAAACTGGACAAAGGAGAGGTGATGATCGGTCAATTCACCGAGCACACTTCTCTAGTCAAAGTTCGCGGGAAGGCGACGATTCAAACGAGTCATGGTACGATGGAATCAAATGACGAGGGCGAATAAGGCGACAGATCAAGTATGGAGCCCCATACGTTGCTGTGCTATAATTAATAAAGAGCAAAGGACGAGCAATACAAGCAGAGGGGATTAGTATGGGCATGAGTAACCAAGAGTGGTCGTTTCAATCGGCCTCGCAATTGAAAGAGCGCTTCTCAAGCCTCGTTCATCACGAGTACTTGCACACCTATATTGATGATACATGTCCAGATGAAGAAGAGTTGTGGCTGACCTATTCGATTTTTTTAAAGGGGACGTCCATAGAGCGAGCGAGCGCGATTACGCTTGCCGCAGGCTTTGTTCATGCTGGACTCGACATTCATGCACGCGTCTCTTTACATAACTCCGAGGATGATGCATCTAGAAAAAAGCGTCAGCTCAACGTTCTTGCTGGAGACTTTTATAGTGCGCTTTACTATCAGTCGCTCGCCAGCGTCAACGCGGTGGACATGATTGAGCTTTATGGCAGTACGATACAGGAAATTCACGAGCAGAAAATGAGCGTCTATGTATCAGAGCAACGGCCATTTGCCGAGGCGCTTGAAATTGCCAGGGGCATTGATGCCATGCTTGTGCAAAACATTGCAGCGACGCTTGGGCAATGGGAGTACAACGAGCTGCTTGCGGACTTTTTTTTGTTTAAACGAATGGTCGAGGAAGAAAAACAGTGGAGAGAAGGAACGCATTTTCCGCTTGTCGAGGTGGTTTTGACAGAAGGGGACGAAGATCGAGCGTGGAGGGTCTGGCAAATGGCGAAGGGGAAGTTGATCGAGGTCCTAGAGCGTCACGCGGATGCTTACCCTGAACTGGCTCCCACGATCAATAGCAGCATAGGTCGACGAAAAACAGAGGCGAAGCTCACCCTTGAGGAGGGGAGGCTTGGATGACTCAGTCGAAAGAAGAGCGTGTCCACCAAGTGTTCCAGTCGATCCATAAACGCTATGATGTCATGAATTCAATCATCAGTTTGCAGCGTCACAAAGCGTGGCGCAAAGACACGATGAAAGCGTTGGACGTACAGGTTGGGAGCCGTGCCCTTGATGTTTGTTGCGGAACGGGGGACTGGTCGCTTGCTTTAGGAGAAGCGGTCGGAGAGTCAGGAAATGTGGTCGGTCTTGACTTTAGTGAGAACATGCTTAAGGTTGGAGAAGAAAAAGTGAAGACCAGAAAAGCAAAGAATGTGACCTTAATCCACGGCAACGCTATGGATCTACCGTATGAAACTAGTACATTTGATTATGTGACAATTGGGTTTGGCTTGCGCAATGTGCCTGATTACAGGCGTGTGCTCCAAGAAATGACGCGTGTTGTGAAGCCTGGCGGAAAAGTCGTCTGCTTGGAAACCTCACAGCCGACCATTCCAGGATTTAAGCAGCTGTACTTTTTTTATTTTCAGCGTATTATGCCTCTTGCTGGCAAGCTGTTTGCGAAGAGCTATGAGGAGTATTCCTGGCTTCAAGAATCAACCATGTCCTTTCCAGACCGAGAGAAGCTGGCGGAAATGTTCCGTGAAGCTGGTCTGGAAAACGTGAAAGTGAAAAGCTACACAGGCGGTGTGGCCGCGATGCATTTAGGCATTAAGCTGAGGAATAATTGATGAAAAGAAGGGGAGAAATCCCGTAGTGATTAACAAAACGAAAACCATTCTTAGAATGATTAAATTTGAGCACACGGTGTTTGCGCTTCCATTCGCGTTTTTGGGAATGATGCTTGGAAGCTATGAAGTCAACGATACGTCGCCAACCCTCTGGCAGATCATATGGGTGACGCTTGCGATGGTTGGAGCGAGAAGTGCGGCGATGTCCTTAAACCGAGTCATTGATGCCAGAATAGACAAGCAGAATCCGCGGACAGCGAACAGAGAAATTCCTGCAGGCTTGCTTTCAAAGGTGGATGTCTGGGTCTTTATTGCCGCCTCGTTTGCGCTTTTGTTTTTTGCCGCCTATCAGCTAAACTGGCTTTCGGTTTACTTGCTGCCTCTGGCCGTCTTTTTTTTGGTTTTCTACTCCTATACCAAACGCTTCACATGGCTTTGCCACGTAATCCTAGGCGTCACCATTGGCATTGCCCCGCTCGGCGGTTGGGTCGCCGTGACTGGAGAGCTTTCTTGGCCAGCCTTCTGCTTGTTTTTAGCGGTAGTTTTTTGGCTCGCTGGTTTTGACACGGTCTATGCAACGCAAGACGCTGATTTTGATCAAGCGTACGGCGTTCATTCGATTCCTGGCCGCTTCGGAATAAAGAAGGCATTGCTTATTGCCAGAGGCTTTCATATGGGTAGCTTCGGCTTTTTTGTGGCGCTGCTCTTTGCCACGTCATTTAGCTGGCTGTATATCATCGGCGTTGCTCTAGCAGGATTGATTATGATTTACCAACATTCCATTGTTTCCGAGCGCGACTTATCACGCGTACAGATCGCCTTCTTTCCAATGAATGGAACGCTTAGCGTTGTGTTATTTCTGTTTGCGCTAGGAGACTTGCTTTTCTTGGCGCGATAACTGACTTTTGAAAGGAGGGGGTTTATATGAGCCTTTCTGTTGGGGAAATTGCTTATGCGAACATCCTGCCATTTTTCCATCGGTTAAAGCGAGAGGAGCTTGAGGAAAAAGAGATCACGTTTGTGCGCGATGTTCCTTCACGTGTGAATGCCATGCTTCGGAAGGGCGATGTCGATCTTGCTGGCATCTCCTCGTTTGCTTATGGAGAAAATGCTAGCGACTACGTCATCCTTCCGGACTTGTGCGTCGCCTCCAGAGGCAAAGTCGGCTCGCTTCTACTGTTCTCTAACGATCCGATTGAAGAATTGACAGGGAAAAGGATTGCTCTTACCACAAGCTCTGAGACGACGGTTCATTTGTTAAAGGTGATGCTTAAGCGTTTTTACCGTATGGATGTTCGTTATAAACCAATGGCTCCAGATCTAGATGAGATGCTAGAAGACAATGACGCGGCGCTTCTTATTGGAGATGACGCCATTAAAAACCGAAACCGAGAAGTGGCTCACGTCTACGATTTAGGCGAGATGTGGTATAATAACACTGGGCTACCCATGACGTACGCCCTTTTCGCTGTGCGGAAAGATGTTCTTTTTGAGAAGGAACAAGAGGTAGCCTTTGTTCAAGAGGCGCTTAAAGACAGCTACCTCAAGACCCACAAGGATGGCTACAGACAACTCTCCAAGGATATGAGCGAACAAGGGGATGCAAGCCGTCATTATTTCGAGCAGTACTTTCATGAGCTAAAGCACGAATGGGACGAAGAGAAACAAAGGGGGCTGCTCTATTATTTCCGGCTTGTCTATGAAGAGGGCTACATGAGTGCTCCGGTAAGTGACTTAGAAATGTTGAGCGGGCTTCATGTATAAGCAAAAAGCGAGATTACGAGCAGGATTTTCTGCATGAGGGTGGATGAGGTCAAAATGAAACTAGCGGATATTTACAAACAATTTCAGGCGGATATTGAATACATTGAAGAGGAGCTTGAAGAGACGCTTAACGCCCGTCACCCAGTTTTGCGTGAAGCGTCCACTGGCCTTCTGAAAGCAGGTGGCAAACGTATTCGACCTGTCCTCGTGCTGCTCGCTGGGAAATACGGCGGCTATGACCTCGACAGGCTTAAGCATATTGCGGTTTCGCTGGAGCTCATCCACATGGGGTCCCTTGTTCACGATGATGTCATTGATAATGCTCCGCTTAGGAGAGGGCATGTAACCGTGAAATCACGCTGGGATAACCGAGTGGCCATGTATACAGGAGACTATATTTTTGGTCAGGCCATTGAAACGACAAAGGCCTTTAGCGAGCAGCGGGTGCACTTGATTATTTCAGATGTGATGTACCAGATTTGCAGAGGGGAAGTCGAGCAAATTCGCGACCAATACAACTGGGAACAGAACTTTCGTACCTACTTACGCCGCATTAAACGAAAGACCGCCTTACTCATTGCTGTTAGCTGTGAGCTTGGGGCGATTGCCGCAGGAGCTGAGAAAGAGGTGCAGAAAAGGATGTATTACTTTGCCTACTATCTCGGCATGTCTTATCAAATCATGGATGACATCCTAGACTTTGTCGGTACAGAAGAGCAGCTAGGCAAGCCTGCTGGCGGAGACTTGCGTCAGGGCAACGTTACGCTTCCGGCTCTTTATGCGATGGAGCGCGATGCGACATTTAAAGAGGAGATCGCACAAACGCTCACGAAAGAGAACGCCGCCACAGTGAATATGCAGCCCATTCTTGAAAAAGTGGCGGTCTCTGGGGGCATCGAGCACGCTCAGGCCATCAGCGACCGGTACTTGCAAAAAGCACATGATATGCTTGACCAACTCCCGAATCATGAAGTGAAGACGCACTTCAAGCAAATTGCCGCCTATATTGGACGGAGGAAATATTAGAAGAAAGCCCATGGGAAGTTCCTGGGCTTTTTTGGTTAAGGGCCAAAAAAGAAACATAGCTCGTCTAATAGGTTAGGGGGACAGATACTTAGGTCTTCAACTTTCGGCCACGGAAAGTGCACCTCATCCACTGGTATAAGGAATTAGGTGCAGCTATTCTCGATAGGAACGATCCTCATACCGACAAGAGGAGCTTCAATCGGACAGGAGCGAGCCTCAATCGGACAAGAGGAGTGCTCATACGGACAGGAGGGAGCCTCAATCGGACAGGAGGAGCGCTCATACGGACAGAAGCGAGCTTCAATCGGACAAGAGGGGTGCTCATACGGACAGGAGCGAGC
>NZ_KQ947398.1:66944-67917 GCF_001484965.1 Shouchella shacheensis
TCAATCGGACAAGAGGGGTGCTCATACGGACAGGAGCGAGCTTCAATCGGACAAGAGGAGTGCTCATACGGACAGGAGCGAGCCTCAATCGGACAGGAGAGAAGCAACAACCCCCGGGGTTCTCTCCTACTAACAAGCAACAGGGATTCCACTGTGTTTTTCAACTCCGAGAGTTGAGTTAGGTCGTTCAGCAAACGACGCTTAGGGTTGATGCAAACGGACACATGTCACACTTTTTTCAATCATTTCATTGTTAGCGTTTACTGAATTTGCTATACTGGTAGAGGTTTAACGAACATACTGGAAAAGAGAGGTTTTGCACAGATGGAACGTACATATGTAATGGTCAAGCCTGACGGCGTACAGCGCAACTTGATTGGGAATATCGTTTCACGCTTTGAACAAAAAGGATTTACGCTCGTCGCCGGGAAGCTAGTCACGATTTCTAAAGAAACGGCGGAAACCCACTACGCGGAACATCGGGAGCGCCCGTTTTTTGGCGAGCTTGTTGACTTTATTACCTCCGGCCCTGCGTTCGCGATGGTCTGGGAAGGGGAAAATGTCGTGAGCACAGCACGCACACTTATTGGTGCGACCAATCCAGCGGAAGCTGCTCCTGGCACAATCCGTGGCGACCTTGCCGTCCAGCTGTCAATGAATGTGGTCCACGGTTCTGATTCACCAGAGAGCGCTGAACGTGAAATCGGCATCTTCTTCAAGAAGGACGAGCTCGTCTCCTATGAGAAATCTGGGCGCGAGTGGGTGTAGAAGAAAAGCGCAGGCGGGTTGCCCAGAAGCGAGAATGTTGGAAGGCCTGTACTAGAAATCCCGGTTTTGGATTTCAGTGCAGGCCTGAAAGATCTCGAGCTTTTACCCGCCGAAGCTAGACAAAAACCGGAGAGACGTGATCTCTCTGGTTTCTTGTTAATGGTTTAGAAAACCCCCGGCTATGCCGGGGGTTCAAAAGAGCTTC
>NZ_LLYY01000025.1 GCF_001484965.1 Shouchella shacheensis
GTATCTCTTTTTTACGCTTGGCTTTTGTTCAGTTTTCAAAGAACTCGTTCTTGCTTGTTGTTTGTGTCGTTTGTTGGCGACTTAGATATAATAACAGGGATTGAAGCAGAACGTCAATGCTTTTTTAAAAGTTTTTTTCGCAAAGCAGATTGGGCATTTTTAAGAATACAAGAATATCGACGTGCGCAGGCGGGTGGCCCAGAAGCGCGAATGTTGAAAGGCTGGACAAAAGAAATCCGATTTAGATTTCGTTGTCAGGGCTGAAAAATCTCGACGCTTCTAACAGCCGGAGCTAGACAATACCGAAATGCGTAGGCGACCTGCTCACGAGCGACAAATTCTGGAAGAACGGCAGCATCAAGCCCGCCTTTGGCTTGACTTGGCGGTCTGAAGAAACCTCGAGCGAGTGGGCGCCGGAGCTAGGCAAAAAGGTCCCTTTTAAAAGAAAGGAACCCCTTTTCTATGCTTCTATCTTTTAATGTAAAAATCCTAAATAGATGATAAAGACAATAAATAGTCCGTACATAATCGGGTGCAGCTCTTTCGCTCGTCCTTTTACGACCATTGTGATTGGGTACATCACAAAGCCTAACGCTATCCCTGTCGCAATGCTGTATGTGAGCGGCATGGTTACCACTGTGAGGAATACTGGAATCGCAATCTCCATCTTCTCCCATTCGATAAAGCGAAGCGATGTTGCCATCATCACACCAACAATAATCAGAGCTGGCGCTGTCACAGCCCCTGTAATAACATCAAGAAGAGGGGAAAAGAAAAGCGCTACAAGAAACAATCCCCCCGTAACGATGGCCGTAAACCCGGTACGTCCTCCGACGGCAACCCCAGATGTCGACTCAACAAAGGCCGTCGTTGTTGATGTACCGATCACAGCACCAACAGTGGTCGCACTAGCGTCCGCAAACAGGGCGCGCCCAGCCCGTGGCAATTTGTTGTCTTTCACAAAGCCTGCCTGTGTCGCCACTGCAAACAAAGTTCCTGCCGTATCGAAGAAAACGACAAAAAGAAACGTAAGGATGATGATAAGCATTTGCCAAGTAAAAATTTCTGCCTGCCAGTCCACATTGAACGCTTGACCAAATGTTGGCGCAAGACTTGGGGCCGAAGCTAGAATTCGTGTTGGCATATCAACGACGCCTGTGATCACACCAGCAATCGCTGTAACAGCCATTCCGTAAAAGACCCCGCCTTTAAACCCTCGAACGACGAAGATTGCCGTTGCCACGACCCCAAACAAAGCAAGGAGCGTTGAGCCGTTCGTTAAGTTTCCAAGAGCGACAAACGTGGCCTCATCTGGAATAATAATTTCTGCATTCTTCAACCCAACAAACGCAATAAACAACCCAATTCCCGCACCAGCCGCATATTTTAGTTCAGCCGGGATGGCATTAATGATCAGCTCACGTATTTTAAAAAGGGTAAGAAAAATAAAAATGACGCCTGAGGCAAAGACTGCAAACAGTGCTGCTTGCCAGGAAACCCCCATCCCGATCACAACCGAGTACGCGAAGAACGCATTCAGCCCCATTCCCGGTGCTAAAGCGATCGGATAGTTAGCCACGAGTCCCATCATGACCGAACCGACAAGCGCCGACACCGCTGTGGCCGCAAAAACAGCTCCTTCATCCATCCCCGCAGCACCAAGGATCTGTGGGTTTACAAATAAGATATACGCCATCGCCAAAAATGTCGTAAGACCAGCCACAGACTCTTGTTTAACGGACGTGTTGTTCTTGCTGAATCCAAAAAAGCGATCCATTTTCCCTACTCCTCCTTCGTTAGACAACAAACCAAGACCAGACAATACCGAAATGCGCAGGTGGGTTGAACAGAAGCGCGAATTTTGGAGACCCGATAAAAGAAATCCCGGTCTTGGATTTCGTTATCGGGGCGAAAAATCTCGACGCTTCTACCCACCGGAGCTAGACATAAAAAAGCTCCGGGAGCACCCGAAGCCAACTACGAAGCATGAAAAATGACCACTATGTAAGAAGTGATCCAATCCATCGTAGTCAAGCCACTTATGGTAGCTTGGTAGAAACGTGCAGACCGTATTTCTGCATTTATACGATACTAAATGTTGTTGTTCAAAATCTACCATGATTGTAGCAAGCAGGGGGGTGTCTGTCAACAAAAAGACGAACAATGAAAACTAACTAACAATCATCATTCGTTATTGATTGTTTATTTGTATTCATTTTTACACTAATTGCTTTCAACAACGTTTAGCCGCTCCGCTGAAAGTCAGCTTCGCAGATATTAAAAAAAACTGCAGACGCGGCGGCAGCCACGACTACAGGCGATCATACAGTTTCATCTCCTATTCTTTTAACCGTTCGTACTCTTACACCCCAGAAAAAGCCATAAACCCACCGTCCACCGGTACGGTCACTCCCGTCACAAAACGAGAGCTTTCTTCATCTGCCAGCCACAGCAGCGTGCCGAGCAAATCCTCCGGCTTCCCGAAACGGCCTTGCGGGGTGTGCGCCACAATTTTCTCCGCTCGCTCGGTGTAGCTTCCGTCTTCATTCGTGAGCAGGGCCCGGTTCTGCTCGGTAAGAAAAAAGCCCGGCGCAATCGCATTCACGCGAATACCCGCGTCAGCAAAGTGAACGGAAAGCCATTGCGTGAAGTTATTGATAGCGGCTTTGGCAGCACTATAGGCCGGTACCTTCGTCATTGGCGATGGCGCGCTCATAGACGAGAGGTTAATCACAGTCGCTCCATCAACATTCAGCATTTGCTTAGCAAAAACTTGTGTCGGCGCAACCGTTCCGAGCAAGTTGAGTTTGAAAACCGAATCAAATCCAGCCATGGTTAAATCAAAGAAGCTCTTAATCTCACTGTTTTCCAGATCACCAGTCCCATAAGATTCCTTCTCGGTAACGGCATCGGGATGATTGCCTCCTGCCCCGTTTATGAGCAGATGACACGGGCCGAACTCAGCTTGAACGCGCTCACTTGCTTCCTTTACGCTTTCTTCATTAAGAACATCGCAAGGAACAGCGATGGCTTTGCCTCCCTGTGCTTTGATTTCTGTGGCAACGGCCGCTCCTTTTTCCTCCGTTCGGTTCAAAATTGCCACCTTCATCCCCTGTCTCGCGAGTTCTTTTGCCATCGCGCTGCACAGCACACCGCTTCCTCCAGTGACAACCGCAACTTTTCCTGCCAAAGATTCATGAATCGCAAGCATCTTAACATCCCCCTTTTTCTACACGGTCATAGGCATCCCAAAGCCCCCACAGATGCATAATGCCGAGCGCGCGGTCATACAACCCATAGCCAGGGCGGCAGTCTTCGTTCCAAATATGACGCCCGTGATCAGGGCGCACATAGCCAGTAAAGCCGTTTTCATGGTATGCACGGACAACATCCGCAATATCGATGGAGCCATCCTTACTACGATGGGAAGTCTCGATAAAGTCCCCATTTTCATAGATTTTCACGTTGCGAATATGAGCAAACGGTATCCGATCGTGAAAGCGGCGGATAATTCTCGGAATATCATTTTCTGGGTTTGCGCCAAGCGAACCGCTGCACAACGTGATATTGTGAGACGGGCTGTCCGAGAGCGAGAGCAGACGCTCGACATTGGCTTCACTCGTAATAATCCGCGGCAAGCCAAAGACTGACCAAGGCGGATCGTCAGGATGAATCGCCAGCTTCATGTCGTGCTGCTCAGCAACCGGTAGCACTTGTTCAAGGAAATACTGCAGATTGTTCCAGAGCTCCTCCTCGCTCATGCCTTTGTAGGCTTCAAGCGAACGCTCAATATCTTTCAATCGCTCCGGTTCCCACCCCGGCATCGTGAACGCACTTCCTGTGGTTTGCTTGATGAGCTCTTGTGGGTCCATCGAATCAACTTTTGATTTTTCATAGAAGAGCGCTGTTGACCCATCTTCCATTTCTTTGAATAGGTCGGTACGAGTCCAGTCAAACACAGGCATAAAATTGTAGCAAATCACCTTTGCCCCGACTTTGGCGACGTTTCGAATGCTCTCCTTATAATTTTCGATATAAGCATCACGAGAAGGAAGGCCGAGCTTTATGTCTTCATGGACGTTGATGCTCTCCACCACGTCAAGATGAAACCCGTGCGCATCCGCTTTCTCCTTTACCGCCAACACATCTTCAAGCGGCCACACTTCTCCAGCCACGCGGTCATGCAGAGCCCAGACAAGACCCTCCACCCCAGGGATTTGTTTGATTTGCTCTAAGGTCACAGAGTCGTTGTCCTCTCCGTACCATCTAAATGTCATCCTCATATTCTCCACGTCCTCTCATTGTTAGTTAAACGTTACAACCACTTTTCGGACATCTTCCGGGTTTGTCTCCAACAACTCAATCGCTTCTTTGATCTCTGTAAAAGAAAACTGGTGTGAGATCATCGCACTTGGATCAAGACCTCCCTTATTGACTTGCTCGATGACGCCTGCAAACTGATGCGTCTGAAGCCTAGACCCAACAACCGTTAATTCTTTTTTCGTAAGAAGGAGCGAGGGGATCTCTGATGGCTGTTCATTAAAGCCGAGTGTTACAACCGTGCCCGCTACCGAAGCAAGAGTGACCGCCTGTTGAAAGGTGAAGGCTGTACCAACCGCATCCATGACAACGTTGACGAGCTCCCCGTTTGTTTTTTCGGCAATGACCTCTTCAATATTGTCCTCCCCTGGGTTCAGCACCTCATCAGCGCCTATGTTACGTGCATACTCCAAACGAGCGACATTAAAGTCAGAAATAAATACTTTCGCTCCTTTTCGCTTGGCCATCATTAGACAAGCAAGCCCCGTTGGACCAGCCCCCATAATGAGGACAGTGCCCCCTGCCTGTACGTTCCCCCGAGAAGTTGCCTGTGCACCAATCGTCATCGGCTCTGCCAAAGCCGCCGCTTCAAACGAAATGCTTGGGTCGACTTTATGCCATTTCTCTTCGGAGGCGACCATCCATTCGCGCATTCCTCCATCCTGGTGGACACCAAACACTTCTAGATCGACGCACACATTGGGGCGGCCGTTTCGGCAGGCGTAACACTTACCGCAATAAGAGATCGGCTCAAGAGCGACCCGGTCTCCAGGCTGAAGCCCGGTTACGCTTTCGCCAACAGCCTCCACTTCTCCAGCAACTTCGTGACCGATGATGCGTGGATAAATGGTAAATGGATTGCTTCCGTGATAAATGTGCATATCCGAGCCGCAGATGCCTGCGGCTTTCACTTTTACGAGAACATCTGTCGGCTGAGTCATTGGCGGTTTTTCCACATCCACAATGTCTAACTTTCCTGGTTCTTTCACTTGAATCGCTTGCACAAATCCTCACTCCTTATTCAAAAAGTCCTGGTAAAAACAGGGATAGAGACGGAATATACGCTACCAACAGAAGCACGAAAATCGCAACGACGAAAAATGGCATGAGTTCTTTCACGGTTTTGCCAATCGGCACCTTCGCAAAACTGGAAGCGACGAATAGACAAACGCCAACTGGTGGTGAGGAGAGCCCAATCATAAGCGCCAAGACCATCACAACGCCAAAGTGTACAGGATCCATGCCTACGCTTGAAGCGACTGGCATCAGTACCGGGAACAAAATAACAAGAGCGGCAATGGTCTCCATAAACATTCCAACAATCAATAGCAAAATGATAATGAGAAGAATGACAAAGAACCCATTTTCGGTGATGGATAAAATCCCGTCCGCCACTAGTAGCGGTACTCCTTCACTGACAAGAATCCAGCCAAACAAATTCGCAAAACCCACAAGCAAAATGATGGAGGCCGTTGAGCTTAATGTATTCACTAGAATTGCAGGCATTTCTCTCAGGTTCAGTTCACGGTAGACAAGCCCACCAATGACGAGCGCATAGATCACAACGACAACGGCGGCTTCAGTCGGCGTGAAATAGCCTCCTAGAATCCCCCAAAGAATAATGATCACCATCAGCAATGCCCAGAAGGCACCAAAGAATGATTTCACAACTACTGGCAACGGCTGACGATCGCCTTTAGGATAGTTCCGTTTAACAGAAATAACATAGGTGACAATCAAAAACCCTAAAGCAAGCAGGATGCCTGGAATCGCTCCAGCTAAGAACAAGTCACCAATCGATACGCTTGCAAGTGTCCCAATAATGATCATCGGTAGGGACGGCGGTAACATCGGGCCAACGGTTGAGGAAATCGACGTGACAGCAGCCGAAAATCCCGGTCCATAGCCTTCCTTTTTCATCGCCGGAATCATAACAGAGCCAATGCTTGCTGTATCCGATAAAGCGGTTCCGGAAATCCCCGCAAACCCGAGGGAGGAAGCAACATTCGTCAACCCAAGACCTCCGCGAATATGACCAACCACCGCGTTCGCAAAATCGATAATTCTCGTTGTAATCCCGCCAGCGTTCATGAGGTTCCCAGCGAGAATGAAGGCTGGAATCGCTAAAAGCACAAACGAATCAATCCCGGCAAACATCGTCTGCGGAATGACCGTAAGCGGAATCCCTGCGATGAGCAAGTACAATAGAGACGCAATCCCCAAGCTAAAAGCAATCGGAATACCGATTATAATAAAGAAAAGAAAGGCTCCTACAAGCAGTAATGCCATCATGTGTGATCACCTTCTGACTGTATGTTGTTGGTTATTCGATCGATGATGTAAATGACAGAATACAGCATGAGAAGCACAGCTAAAACAGGAACCATCGCATAGACATAGCTCATCTGGATGCCCACTGTTGGCGATACAAAATCGAGGCCAAGGCGATAAAAGGTTACACCTTCGACCAAAAGAAACACAGCAAACACAAACACAAGACCAGCGATGACGCTTTCATAAATGCGACGTCCTTTCTCTGGCAGCGCCATGATCAGCATATCGACCCGGATAAACTCATTTTTACGCAGAGCAAGCGGTGCCGCAAAGGCGATTGCATAGACAAACAGATAGCGCGATAATTCTTCCGTCCAAATGGCATTGTAGGGAAAGTAGCGGCTCATGATTTGAATGATGACAACCACTAGAAGTGAAGTGAAAAAGATGATCGTTAAATACGCTAAGATTCGATCAAGCACATGGACTGCCTTCATTCCTCTTCCTCCTCTTCAGCCACCATTTCTAAGTACAGCTCATACTGCTCTTCGCCAAGATTGGCTTCAATCGCAGGCAGCATCGCCTCACGGAACGCCTCTTGATCGACGTCCTCATTAAACTCAATGCCCGTATCCAATAGTCGCTCGGTTACGAGTTCTTCTTCCTCTTCAAAGCGATCTTGAGCGTAGGCTTGCGCTTCTTCTGCGGCTTCAAGCACCTGCTCTCTTTGATCTGCCGGTAGTTCCGCAAGCTGTTCATTCCCAACAACCACATAGATCCATGAGCGCACATGCTCGGTGACATTCAAGTAGTTTTGCACCTCGTAAAAACCATTGCTCGCAAGCAAGTCATTCGGGTTCTCTTGCCCGTCAATCACTCCTTGCTGCAAGCCTGTAAAGACTTCATTTAAGCTAATCACTTGCGGACTTGCCCCGGCTTCTGACCATGTGTCTAAGAAAAGCGGAACGTTCGGAACACGAATGCCGAAACCGCTTAAATCTGCAGGCGTCGAAATCGGATAGTTCGAAGTTAAGTTTCGCGGCGGTCGTTCCATATAAAACAGTGGCGTTAGCCCGACATCTTCTTCAATATCCTGTTCAATCGTGCGCCCGATCTCTCCTTCAATGACGCTGCGCATATGGTCTTGCGTTTCAAACGCATATGGTACCGCTAACAAGATCGCGTTTGGTGTCCAAACTTCCAGAGTCTCCCCAGTAATCGTCACGTCTGTTGCCCCGTACTTAATCGAATTAATGTTATCTACTTCACTGCCAAGTTGGCTATTTGGGTAAATGTCAATCAATACTTGATCATCGGTTTTTTCTGCCACAAGTCGCGCAAACTCTTCAGCCGTCTCATGCCATAAATGGCTGGAATCGGAAATATGCGTCAGTTTCCAGTGAGTCACGTCATCTTCTTGACCACTTGAGTCAACTGCGGAACAACCTGCGACGAGCCATCCACTTGCCGCAGCCAGTAGCCCCCATTTCCCTTTCCTCATCGACGCTCTCCTCCCTCTCTCGTTCGAATACGCTTACATGAAAAGTCTTCAACACCCCTACGCGTTGAAGTAATCTGGGTGCTCTTTCTTTAATTCATACTGATCGACAGACACGAGGCGCAAATGTTCACGCATGATCGCTTCCGCCCGCTCTGCATCTTTTGCCTTAACCGCTTCAAAAATGTCTTGGTGGTGAAGCACAAGCGTTTCCCAGTTGTAATGAGAAACAAGACTGAGCTTCAGCAAACGCTTCAGGTGGCTGTTCATTTGCTGAACGACTTCCCACACTCGCTCCTTTTTGCACCCAAGAGCAATAAGTCTATGAAACTCCTGATCCAGCTCGAACATCTGCTCTTCCTTTTTCGCCTGCTTCATCGCTTGCTGCATGGCGAGGTTCACCTCAAGATCTTCCAGTACACTTTCTTGCATCGTTTCACACGCCAGCCGAACCGCACCTACTTCAAGATGCTCGCGGATGAAACGAGCGTCTTCCACATGATCCAAATCGATGAACGTCACAAAGGACCCTTTCTGCGGGCGAATCTCAAGCAGATCGTCTTGAGAGAGTTTTAAGAAAGCTTCTCGGACCGGTGTGCGGCTCACTTCCAACTCTTCCGCTATTTCTTTCTCGGATATTGAAGAACCAGGCAAGAGCTTTAAATCCATAATTCGAGCTCGAACCGTTTCATAGACGAAGTCCCTTGTTGAGTAATGATTAATGCGCTTTGTATTAGGGTTTGCCATCGCTACACCTCCTTGCAAACTAATACTACCACACTTGTATGGTAGTGTGGTAGTATTAGTTTAGAAAAAATGAAAGCGTTATTTATCTCTTAGGAGGAGGGACTATCATGACAAGCCTTATCACAGAGAAAACATTAAAAGAAAAAACCATTTCCATCTTTAAGGCAAATGGCGTCCGCCAAGAAGAAGCCGAGATCGTCGCTGATGTTTTGGTGCACGCCAACTTGCGCGGCGTCGACTCTCACGGAGTACTGCGGGTGGAGCACTATATCAAGAGGGTCCAACAAGGTGGCTTGCATATTGCTGCACATCCAAGTATGGAGCAAACCACCTCAAGTACGGCCACCTATGACGGCGACAACGGCTTTGGCCACGTCATCTCCAAACGCGCCATGGAGCACGCGACTGAGATGGCAAGAGGCCAAGGCGTCGGCGTTGTTGCTGTCAAGAACAGCAGCCACTGTGGCGCTCTCTCTTATTTCGTAAATCAGGCGGCTGAAAAAGGAATGATTGGCGTTGCGATGGCGCAAACCGACAAGGTCGTCGTTCCTTTCGGCGGAGCAGAGCCTTTTTTCGGAACAAACCCGATCGCCTTCGGGTTTCCTGCCAAAGAGGAGAAGCCCGTCATTCTTGATCTTGCTACAAGTAATGTTGCACTAGGAAAAATTCTCAATGCCCGTGAGTACGGAAAGGACATTCCTCCAGGCTGGGGGGTAGATGCCAAAGGACAAACGACGACCGACCCAAATGATGTTAGCTCCCTCTCCCCGTTCGGTGGTGCGAAAGGCTACGGACTTGCGATGGTAGTTGAGATTTTCTCCGCACTGCTTACCGGCTCTGCCTTCGGTCCACATGTTTCAAAAATGTATGGCGATTACAATCGCAATCGTGAACTTGGCCAATTTTATATGATCGTGAACCCTGAGAAATTCACGATGGCCAGTACCTTTCTAGAGAACATCGATCGAATGGTCCGTGAAATTCGTTCCGTCCCACCCGCCCCTGGATTTGAGCGCGTGATGGTGCCTGGAGAGCCAGAAGCGTTAGAGGAAGAGAAAAGGAAACGAGAAGGAATCCCGTTGCCGGATGGGGTCTGGGCGTATTTGAGCGGGGAATAACGACAAACAAACGCTGGCGAAAGAGCCAGCGCTTGTTATCACCGGAAAATCTGGATGGATTCAAACATAAGAACGCAGTCTCGAGCCATGCTGTACGTCTGGGGTTTAGCAATGTAGCACTAACAAAATAGAGCCGCCCGATTACTTGGAGAAGCAAAACCGTGGCGCAAGAATAAAGAGCGCAAAGTAAGCCTCATTTCTGCAACCTTAGACGCGGGAAGGGTTTCACGACATTTTCACCAGGACGAAAAGGTCGGAATTTCTTTCATAAAAGTGCCTAACGGGTCGGTTTTTCTTCTATAAATAAATCGACCACTTCTTGGCTCTTCTATGTCCATCTTCTTAGCCTCTTGTGATTCATCTCCAATGATGACGCAACAAAATTCGAAGACACGGGAAGCCCCCCGTCTGGTTTTAAACGGCTTGTTCTTTTAGTTCTTCGGAGCAAGCTCGATGGCATCACGGTACGCCGCAAGCAAGCTACGCTCATCGGCAATGTTTTTACCTGCGATATCGAATGCGGTTCCGTGGTCCACAGAAGTGCGGACAATCCCACCTTTAAGACCGACGGTGATGTTCACCCCAGCCTCTAGGCCCATGACTTTAATGGGTACATGCCCCTGGTCGTGGTAGCAGGCCACAACGATGTCAAAATCTCCTCGTGCCGCACGGAAAAACAACGTGTCCGCGGGATAAGGGCCTTCGACGTTGATGCCTTCTGCTTTTGCCTTTTCAATCGCCGGGATGAGCTTTTCTTCTTCTTCCCCTTCCCCGAACAACCCGTTTTCTCCAGCGTGAGGATTAATGCCACACACGGCAATTTTAGGGTTGTTCATTCCCGCGTTTTTCAACGTTTCATCAGCAAGTGTGATCACTTTATGAGTTCTCTCCGGATTAATGGTGTCTATCGCCTTCCGAAGGCCGATGTGAGTGGTTAAATGAATTACTTTTAAGTTCGGCGCTGACAGCATCATGGAAAAATCGACAGTCTCCGTCAGTTCAGCCAATATTTCTGTATGACCTGGATACATATGTCCTGCTTTTTGCATCGCCTCTTTATTTAACGGAGCGGTGCAAATTGCATTGATCTTCTTTTCTTTTGCCAGTGCTACAGCTTTTTCAACGTAGCGAAAGGCGGCGTCTCCGGCTTTTGGGTGGACTTCTCCAAACGGTAGATCAGCGTCAAGAAGGTCGAGGTCTAAAACTTCGATGGTTCCTCGATGAAAGACACATTCCTCTATGCCTTCAACAGCAACAACGCTCACCTCGGCGCCCGTTACCTCGACTGCACGTTCAATGAGACTTACATCTCCAATGACGAGCGGACGTCCGGCTTCAAACATCTCGCCACTCGCAAAGGCTTTGACGATGATCTCTGGACCTACGCCAGCTCCGTCCCCCATCGTGATTCCAATGATTGGCTTATCCATTCGTTATCCCTCCAGGAAAAATTGATGTATCTTTACAAACGTTTCTTCGTTCCCAAAGGCCCCGGCCTTGGTAATCGCATAGCTGTTCTCCAATTGTCCGACGAACTGTGCCACCGGTATGCCCGTTTCAAACTCGTCAAGCAGACGAAGCTCCTCTATGGCAAGTTTTTTGCAAAGGGCTTTGGCCGTGTCTCCGCCAGTCATTACAATCGCTTGAAACGATTGCGCCCTAATCAACGCCTCCCCCGCAACGGCTAGTAGCGACACAATTCGTCGTGCGACTGCATGACGCTCGACCTGGTTCTGGCTCGCATAGTCATGCACGGCCTCAACTTCTGAGCGAGCCGCACCTGAATACACAACTGGAACCCGGCCTTGATGGAGCACTTTTTGAGCGTCAACAATCACTCGCTCGCATTCTCTCGCTCGTACACCCTCGTCCACATGAATCGCTTTTGCCGCGTTAATCTTGATTCCTTGTGTTTGCGGAAGCTTAAGGAGATTCGCTACTTGCTTTTGGCTCACCTCGCTCATGCTACCGACAAGAAACAGAAGCGGATCTTTGGAACGCTGGGGGATAACGAATTTCTTTGCTTCTCTCCCCCGCTCAAATGTTAACGCGGAAGAGAGACCAGCGGAACCCGCAAGAAGGAGGCGAGCTGATTGTTGTTTCGCAAAAGCAGCAAGCCGATTGAGAGTGTGTTCATTTGTCGCGTCACAAATGAAGATCGGCGTCGCTCCTCTTTTTTGTTCATTGATCCATGCAACAATCTCTTGATCCTCTTTCTCCCACAGTTCTTCTGTCACTTCAATCAACGGGCCTTTAAACTGGCGCTTTAAATGATCTCGAATTCTTGAGTCTGCGACCGGGTCCGCTTTGTTCTCTGCAAACTCCGTCTCCCCAATGGGTGAACCATCCACGTAGAGAGTTCCTTCTTTGACAATGCGCTTGTTTTTAGGGAAGCTGGGGGTCAAAAAAACGTACTCCGGTTGCCATACTTCAATCATCGCCTCCATCTCAGCCCCTACATTGCCACGAAGGGTGGAATCGATCTTTTTAAAGACTGTGGAAGGCTGACAAGCCCCAACCGAAGCCATCACTTCATAGATTTTCTCTTTCGCCTGGTGAGGAGGAAGCCCTCGACTGTCGGTATCGACAACGACTGCATCAGGGAGCTGTTCTGACTTGCTTTCTCCATTCAACCAGACGGACGTTTCAAGCCCCGCTTTCGCTAGCTGGACGCCACTGTCGTTCGCCCCTGTTAAGTCATCGGCTAAAATTGCGATTTCCATTCAGAATCCCCCACTTACGTTTGCTCGATCGTCGGTTTCTTTTTTTTCAATCGCTTTGCTAAAAACCCAACAAAAATCGGAAGCAAGATTGACGTTGTCACAACACTGGCCGCTACCTGAACGGTTGCTAACTCCACATTATAGGCAAACGCTGAGCTCGCAGCTGCAATCGCCGCAGGTGTTGCCACTGCATTCCCTGCCGTGGAGCCTTCTGATGCCCCGACAAGCGGATTCCACTTAAAGAGTTTAAAGGCAAAATATCCGCCAAGGCCGGTAACAAGGACCACTAGTACACCGAGCAGCACTCCCGGCAATCCACCTTCTACAATCGATGTAAAGCTAATGTTCATCCCAAGGGCAAAGGCAAAGAACGGAATGAGCATATCGCTCCCTTTGCCAAGAAAGCTGCGCATTTCTTCATCAATATTTCCTAGAACAAACCCGACCACAATCGGAAGCAAAACACCGAGGAATGCGGTGATGGAGAAAAATCCACCTTCAAGCCCCATTGCTCCCACGATAGAGAGAGTCAACATTGTGAACAACGGTCCATCATTCATGGCAAGGACCGAATAGGCAGCCTTGTCTTCGCCTTTTCCGTATTGCCCGGCAAGCGCCACGTACAACCCGCCGTTCGAATTTGTCATAGCCGCAAGAACAGCAATCGGCGCCAGGCCGAGGAACAACCCTTCAGGTCCTCCTGCCAATAAATACACGATCACACCGACAACCCCACCAAACATCCATTTAACCATCAACAACGTGAACCCTTTTCCAAAGGAAACGCCAAAGCTTCGAACGTTAATTTGCGATCCCGCACAAAGCAAGAACAACGCAATCAGAGTAGTCGCCCCGTCTACGAACAGTGCTTCTGTGAAGTTGCCAATCCGTAGCGCCTCTGGCGCGACAGTATTTATGAATGCTCCTAGTAGCAAAGGCACAACCATCATACCGCCAGGAATTTTCTCAATGCTTTGTTTTAATCTCATTTCGCTCCCCATCTCTGTTTCATTTTTAAACAGTATTATAAAAAGAAAACGCTTAATAGTATCGCTTACATGGAGTATCATACTATTTTCTGCTGCAAATGCAAGAGGAAACTAAAATAACGTTGCTATATGCAACGTTATTTTAGTTTCCTCCAAAGAGTGGTTCGATTAATTCCCAGTCGTTCAGCGGCTTTTGACTGGTTGAAATTCTCCTCTTCAAGCACCAGTTGGATGAATTCTTTTTCCAATTCCTCTAATGATTGACGCAAGTTTACCTTGACGTAGCCTTCCTGTCCCCCGTCTTCGTCCATTAAGATGTAAGAGCCCCTGGCCTGCTTCACTTTTTCATAGATGGTTTCTCTTAAATGGAGGATTTGCTCCCCGGGACGGACAACGAGCGGTCCTTTGACCCCAATGACTTGCTTGCCAAAAATTGTATTGGCCTCGGCAATGAATCGGCGTACGAATCCACCCCACTCCTCCTCTCGTTCTTGAAGTTCAGGTAAGACAATCGATGATTCAATCGACCCTCCCACTTCAGAAATTTCCGTGAATAGGACCACTTGCGCTTTGTGCCCTTCCACCTTCTTCAAAACCAGACGCTGTTCTTCCAGGGGGATCCGTTCGAAATGGATGAGATACAAAGGGAGCCTTAACTCAAAAATCGCGGAATAATCCTGACACAGCTCTACATCCACCTCCAAGGCCGTCTCCCCAAGGAATTCTGCAGCTATGCTGCGTTCTCCAGAACCTTTCATTCCCCTAATTACAATAGGGGAATGGCCCTTTTCCTTGCAGCTAGCAAACTGAGACTGCAGAGCGGAATGAGTCCCTAAAACAAGCGGAAGGGAGAGGCCATCCGACTGAAAAAAGGACACCGATGGGGGAAGCGCCCGCTCCACCGGTTGAAAGGAGACGAGGCGAAACGGTTGTGAATCAAGAACGAGGGGTTCCACACTTACGTTTACTCTATCTTTCTCAAATGCAATAAATGGCGAAGTTTCCTTGCTTACCCTGTGAAGCAAACGATCGATGCCTTCTTTGTCGCCCGCCATCCATTCTGTAAATGCTTGGCTCCTAAGGTGAACATGATCGTCTTGATCCACAAGAACATACGGAAGATCGACCTGCTCAGCACACTTCTTAAAGAGCGCTGCTTTCTTGGCTTCCGCAGCTACGTATCCTCCGATTTCTTCCGCTTGTTCAAACGCCTGCCTAACGGACTCCTCCCCTGATGTAATCAATACCCCTTCCAACTCGAATTTTTGCGCGAGTGTCGTAGTAATCGTGTCCCCGACGATCAACTTCCGCCCCTCCGCCTTTGCCTGGATAATGGCCGGCTCCACTTCATTTTCCGCTTCCACGGCCGTAATGGGGATCTCCGTCCCGATCAGCTCAGAAATTTTATTAAAGTTGTGCGAGATATTTTCAAACGCAATGATTTCCGCTTTGTCTTCTTCGGCTTGAATTAACAAGATCGTCCGTAAAATATCATACCCAGAAATCGGAATCTCGATGACCGGCTTGTCTGTCCACTTTCTAATGACATTGGCTGTTCCGCCTCGACTGATAAACAGATCCGCCTTTACTAGCGATTCATCACCCAGCAATGGCACGGCTTCTTCTAAATCAGCCAAATGAACGCTGATGTGCGCATTGGGAAACTCCCGCTCCATGCGTTTCACCGTTTCGATCATCCCCTTGTACGGGGCAATGACTGCTATGTTCATCCTCATCAACTCCCACACTCCAAGTTCTCTTAGCTAACTATATGATTCAAAAGAGGAAGAAGCAAGTGAAGGTTTTCATGCTTACAGTGACTCTTTACTAAGTAACTCAACTTTCTACAAACGTTAGGAATCTGGGCTTTTCCTTAACCTGAGCCAACTGGCCTCGTACAATGCCATGAGTAGCGAATATTCAAATGAAGTGGTACACTACAAACACGGAAAGAGGGAACTGCCAATGACCCATAGAAAATTAGACCTGGAAAAGAACATCATCAAAGAAAACAACCTCACCTACGACGACTATGCTGCGCTGGACGACCAAAAACGCTACGAACTGGCGGGGGGGAAGCTGGAATTGATGAGCCCATCCCCATCGACGATCCATCAGTTGGTAAGCGCTGAACTAAATGAGGCAATAACCCATAGCTGCAAGCCGGACTACTTTATATTTTGTGCACCAATTGATGTCATCTTTTCCTCAAAAGATGTACGTCAGCCCGATATTGCCCTTGTCGACCGTAAGCGAGTGGAGATTCTGACAAACCGCGGTATCGAAGGATCGCCCGATCTCGTGGTTGAAATTCTTTCCCCCTCCTCTTTAAAACGAGATAAAATTGACAAATTAAAGTCTTATGCCGATTACAGTGTTCCCGAATACTGGATTGTCGACCCAAGCCATGGATCGCTTGAACAATATGTGTTGAGAGACAAGAGCTACGACATTATCAACATATTTCAGGACGACGAGACTGTTGCATCACCCACTATCGCCTGCATATCGTTTACCATGAAAAGGGTAATGGACAACATCCCAAGCCTTCGATAAACGCCTGCTTATCTTATCCAAATGGTGACGTATAACTTCAGTTGCTCGAAATGGTTTGATAGGACCATCGACAGCTTGTGCCTTAGCAGTTACCATAGATTAAACATCAAAAGAAAAAGGGTGAGATAGATATTTTAAAGCGATTGTTTTTCGTGCTGTTCATCCTATTACTAGCTTTTTGGACGAAACCCTTTTGGGAAGACCCCGTTCGTGAATTTATTCCTGAAGCCGTTGGCGATACCCTTTATTCTGCACAGGACTTTACTACCCAAATGATCGATGATTTCGATTTTGACCAAGCAAGAGAGCAAGTTACCTCTCTTTACTCTTCAATTATTGATTCTGTACAAGAACCAGAGCAAGAACAAGTAGAGCGGCCCGAACTGACAGCTCCAGACGAGCAGTCCTTTTCCATTGGAAATATAGAGTTAGGCGATACAAGAGACGAGGTTGAAGAAATGTACGGCGAGCCAGCAAGGAAAAGTGAGAACGAATATGGCGTCGATTGGTCCACTTACCATGAAAACTACCAGAACTTTATGATGGTCGCCTATGACGAACAGGACGTTGTTCGTGGACTGTTCACAAATCAGGATTTGCTTTCTTCTCAGTTTGACATTGGATTAGGGGACACAAAAGCTGTCGTGAACGAAACGTTGGGTGAACCAGAAGAAATGATTCGCAATGACTGGTTTAATTATCAAGTCGATAGCGAAGGGGAGTACGATGTTTATCAAATAGATGGGAACTATGTAACGATCTTTTACGATATTCACGAAGGAGATGAGCTGACAGCTATTCAATTAATCGATGAGGACTTGGAAGCTGCGAAAGATACTCTCTATACCCCTGGTAGCGAAGCGTTAAAAGAGGGGTTTGAATATCAATTATTTGACTTAACCAATGCGACTCGTGTGAAGCATGCCCTCCCTGTTTTAGAGTGGGACGAAGATGTAAGAGAAACGGCAAGAAAGCACAGTACGGATATGGCGGAAAATCAATTTTTTGGTCATACGAATTTGCAAGGCGAGTCCCCTTTTGATCGAATGGAAGAAGATGAAATTGCATTTACAAGCGCTGGAGAAAATCTAGCGTACGGTCAATTTAGCAGTGTTTTCGCTCACCAAGGCTTAATGAATTCACTTGGGCATCGTGAAAATATCGTACACAATGGCTTTACTTCGATAGGAATTGGCGTTGATTTTAATGACAACAACCAACCATTTTTTACGGAGAAATTTTTTAGTGATCAGTGGTTATCGTAACCGCAAAATGGAAGGTTGAAGAGGAACCCCCTGTTTTTTTAAGCAGAGGGTTCTTTTTCTTCGTATACGGTTGTGCCATCGTGTAGTAGACTCCTATATCGCGAGTAAAGCCTGCTCATTCCCTCTTCATTTTAAAAAAATTCAGCTTCAAGTACAGTGTATTTGAAGCTGAATTTAACGATTAGCTTGCCGCTCTTTTTTTCCTCCGCTCTTCGTTACCTCTACGAGACCAAATCACGACCGGAATGAGGATTAAGGACAAAACCCCTCCAACTAATGACAACGTTTCGAAACTGGAACCGGCAACAATCATTCCTGACATGGCACCTCCAGATGCTCCTCCTAACGCAATAAAAACATCCATTGTTCCTTGGGTTTTGGCACGAGTTAAAGGTTCTGTTGAATCGACAATTAGAGCTGTACCACTTATTAAGCCAAAATTCCATCCTAATCCAAGTAAAACGAGAGCAACAACCATTAGAAATAACGAATCTCCTGGTGCCATCGCTGCTATGACACCTGAGAGGAGCAATGTCACTCCAGAAGCAATTGCCATCGCAGGTCGCCCAATCTTATCAACAAGAATTCCTGTAAAGAGGGAAGGAAGGTACATGGCACCAACGTGAAAGCCAATAACAAATCCGATAGCGCTCAAACTGTGGCCATGATGCCCCATATGAACGGGTGTCATAGTCATAATGGCCACCATCACAATTTGAGTAAGTACCATAATGGTGGCACCAACGGCAATTCCTTTTTTGTTTTTTCGATGCTCCTCTTGATTCACGTTCGGTTCCGTTTTTTTATTCACATTTATTTGTAACGCTACAATAAATGGGTCAGGGCGCAGCAAAGCAAATAATACAAGACCTGCGGCTATATAAGCGACCGCAGCTAAAATAAAAGGGCCGGCTAGTTCTGGAATGCCAATCGAACGTGCGAAACTCCCCATCACATCCACTAAGTTTGGACCTGCAACTGCACCAAATGTCGTGGCAACCATCGCTATACTAACAGCAGTCCCTCGTTGCTTGTTCGTTGCTAAATCCGTCCCAGCATAGCGAGCTTGTAAATTGGTCGCAGTACCTGCCCCATATATAAGGAGTGAAGCAAGTAAAAGCAATACACTATTTAGGAGAGCCGCAATTACAACACCTACCGCTCCAAGTCCTCCGGTTATAAAGCCTGCTGCAAGCCCCATGCGTCTTCCAAAACGGTTTGAAAGTCTACCTATTGCCAAGGCAGCTCCTGCCGATCCTAACGTAAATAAAGCAGCAGGAAGACCAGCAAATGTGTCTGTTCCAAGCATTTGTTCAGCAATTAATGCGCCAACGGTTATTCCTGCTGCAAGTCCTGCCCCACCAAACATTTGAGAAATAACGACAATGATTAATGTACGTTTGTATAATCTCTTTTGTTTCTCTGGTGAATCTACGTAACTTTGTATGGAATCGTCTCTTGCACTCATTCCAATACCTCCACTTTCCATGGAACTTCTTCCACACGTACTCTTAGCAATAGCTCATACTAATATAATAGAAATGTGTTTGATTTCCAACTGAGTTCTTCACTATTAGTGAAATTTTAAGTATTTTCTTGATTGTACGAGGCGAATCGAGCAAAACAATCATAGTTAGTTAGGGAAGTGATTTTTTCTCTAGCCTGCAAGCATGATTTGAAAAGATAATCCCTACCAAAAAATAAATGGGTAGGGAAATTTAACATTTTTAGTTTGTTTTCTCCGTTTAGATTAGGATAAACACTGTTAAATAGGCGTTGTCACTTCAACTAATGTCATTATTCCCATTCAATCGTCGCAGGCGGCTTGCTCGTGACGTCATACACAATTCGGTTCACGTGCGCCACTTCGTTGACGATTCGTGTGGAGATGATCTCGAGCACATCCCACGGGATGCGCGCCCAGTCGCTTGTCATGCCGTCAATAGAGGTCACGGCACGGATGCCGACGGTGTAATCGTATGTGCGGGCATCGCCCATCACACCGACGCTACGCATGTCCGGAAGAGCGGTGAAGTACTGCCAGATCTCGCGTTCGAGTCCTGCTTTTTTGATTTCTTCCCGCAGGATGTGGTCGGACTCACGCACGATTTCTAGCTTCTCATCCGTGATTTCTCCAAGGACACGAATGCCAAGGCCTGGTCCTGGGAACGGCTGTCGCCAGACGAGTTCCTCGGCGATGCCAAGCTCGGTTCCAAGCGCTCGGACTTCGTCTTTGAACAGTGCATTAAGCGGCTCAATGAGTTCGAAGCTCATGTCCTCGGGCAGCCCACCAACGTTGTGGTGAGACTTGATCGTTTGCGCTGTGTCCGTGCCGCTCTCGATGATATCGGTGTAGAGCGTTCCTTGCGCAAGGAAGTCCATCTTCTTATCTTTCAGTTTCGCTGCTTCTTCATCAAAGACATAGATAAATTCGTTCCCAATAATTTTACGCTTTTGTTCGGGATCGCTCACACCCTCAAGCTTGCCAAGGAAACGATCTTGCGCATCGATTTTCACAACGTTCATCTGGAAGCCTTCGCCAAACGTCGCCATGACGCTCTCCGCTTCCCCTTTTCGCAGAAGGCCGTGGTCGATGAACATGCATGTGAGCTGATCGCCAATTGCTTTATGAATCAGTACGGCGACAACCGAAGAGTCCACACCGCCACTCAAAGCGCAAAGAACATGTCGGTCGCCCACCTGCTCGCGAATTTTGGCGATTTCCTCCTCAATGAAGTTCTCCATCGACCATTCACCTTTGGCACCGCAAATGGAGAAGGCGAAGTTCTTTAGCAAGTCATTTCCGAATTCCGAGTGGCGAACTTCTGGGTGGAACTGAACACCGTACAGCCCGCGAGACTCATCACTCATCGCCGCTACGGGACAAGAAGGGTTGGAGCCATCGACCACGAACCCTTCTGGCGGAGCAACAATTTTGTCTCCATGACTCATCCACACCGATTGTTCAATCGGCAAGCCTCGAAAGAGCTTGGACTGATTCTCAACAGTCAGCAGCGCTTTTCCGTACTCACGATGCGACGCGGCCTCTACTTTTCCACCGAAATGGTGCGTCATCAGCTGAACGCCGTAGCAAATGCCGAGGATTGGGATGTCCAAATCGAAAATCGCTGGGTCACACCCTGGGGCCCCCTCGACGTAGGCGCTGTTAGGTCCACCTGAGAAGATAATGCCAATTGGGTTCATTTGTTTGATCTCTTCAGCCGTAATCCTGTGAGAGTGTAGCTCACTGTACACGCCCAGATCGCGGATGCGACGAGTGATCAGCTGGTTGTATTGACCGCCAAAATCGAGCACGATAATCGTCTCGTGTTGTAACTGCTGCTCCATGTAAAGACCATCCTTTTTTCTTTTATTTGCCTCTATCAAACAAACGGCTACAAGAATACGGAAAGCATCCGCACCCCTGTAGCCGGATTGAATCAATGATCCGGTCGCGCGAATCCCGTCCCTAGCAAGGATTCGCCAAACACGACAAACTATACGCTCTATACGATCCTCATTTTAGCAAGTCGATGTAGGCCGGTCAAGAATTGATTTGGTTCAACATTTTTTGCCAGACGTCCTTGTACCTGTTCCAATCAACCGCTTCTTTCTTCCGCCCATAAAGGAACTTCTCGTACAGAGCCGTTAATTCCTCCATTTGAGCACTCCCAAGGGATTCGTCCACGTTCCGAGCATATTCCCCAAGCGTTTGAGTAGCGGCTCGCTTGTAGCCATGCAGCCGGAGCAGCCAGAGAAGATGCTCGTAGGCTTTAATAAAAGTATCCGGTCTTTCTCTGTTTCGAAAACGGAGCCCTACATAGGCACGCGCTAACGGTTTGCGGAAGATATAGAGGAGCAGGAGCCCAACCACCAGGACGAGGAATGATACCCCATGACCAATTGAAAAAGGAGAGGTTGTCTCCGCTGCATCCTCAGTCCCACTTTCGCTTTCAGGTGCTTCTTCTGACTCTTCGGCTTCAGGTTCGCTTGGCGCTTCGGGTTCTTCCGGCTCTGGAATCTGCGCATCCGGCTCATCCGTTTCAAGCGAAGGTTCTTCAAAATCCACCGTGCTTGTAAACCCTTTTGTTGGTTCAAAGGGAACCCAGCCTGCCCCCTCAAAGTAGACCTCAACCCACGAATGGGCGTTATTGTTCGTGATTAAATACTGCTCCAATTCACCATCTGCACTTGTGAGCTCTTCACTGCTTCCTTCCGTGAACCCTTTCACCCAGCGCGTCGGGACATCCAGCGTCCGAAGCATAACCGCCATCGAGGTCGAGAAATTGTCGCAATACCCGCGCCTGGTCTCAAATAGAAACTGATCAACATAATCTTCACCCTCTGCCGGTACCGGCACATCGGTGGTTTCGTATTCAAACTCAGGACCTGAGAAAAAGCGTTCAATTGCCTTGGCCATATCATAAGGATTGTCCGCATCGGCCTCTTCAACGATCTCCTCCGCAAGCTCATGCACGCGCTCAGGCAGTTCGTCTGGAAGCTGAAGAAATTCAGCAAGGTAATCTGCATTGTTGTCGTATCCTTCCAATTCGCGAAGCTCCTCCACGTTATAGCTTGGGTGATAAAACTCAAGCTCATACCCGTCCAGAATGGGGCCGTCGCCCTCGGTTTGTAGAAACGCCTGGTCGGTATAAGGATCAAGCAGAACTGGATCATCCCCAATCGTATCCGATAGCAGTTCCCCTGGATAAAAGACTCGGGTGGAGGTCTGAGGCGATTCATTCACGAAACGCACGCTTGCCTCTTGCTCCTCTAGCTCTACTCCCGATCGATCCATGCTTGCATTTAAGGGCGGGGTCACTTTTTCACTGTCTTGGGGCCATTGGTCCCAGCCTGTTCCTGTATAGAGATTCTTCGTCTCGCCCTTCCAGTAGTGTCCCTCCTCTACTTCCGCCACAAACACAGGGCTGTCATCCTGCACAAATCCTCCCCCGAGGTTTGAATCATCAACACTGTAGCCAATCCGCTGCGCATTTGGGTTGGTCCCCGCACTAAAACCAAAGGCGGACTGGAGGTAGGGAATCGGGTCCGGCCACTGTGGCTCTGGCTTCGGCATCGCAAAGGCGACTGATCCGGCAAATGCCGCACAGAGAAGAAGCAGCGCGAACATTCGTGTTAAAAAACCAAAAGACGCGAACGTTGCTCCGTTTTGCTCCGCTCGTTTGATGAACGTGAGAATGCCTAATAAAAAGAGCCCAATTAGAAATGTTCGAATGATTGACCATGTCCCGTCATAAGTCGTGAAGGTATCAATGGTTCCTATATAAATGAGACTTAGTAAGAGAAAGAAGAGAATCCGCCTAGCGTAGACAATCCAGTAAAATAAAAGATAGCTTAAAATCGCCAACAACACTAAGAAAAGAAAGCTACGGTGCATCTCCGTTAATTCGGTAAAATTCCCCGCCAGCATCAAAAACAAATTGTAAAAAAGATCATCAAGGAAATACGAGAACCACGACTGCACCGTATCATTCGTTGGAATCAGCCAGTAGAGCGTTCCCACAACGACGAGCCCCCGTAATAAAAAGCCAACGATAAGGGGCGATTGAAGAGCGGTTAGGATAAAAAAAAGCGCCGTTGCTACAATAAAAAACTCGATCGAGGCTGTATCCGTAACATATGGGACTGGATACAGCCATTCAAGCAGTAGTAGAAAACCGAGTGCATATAAAAAGAAATCGCGAAAGAAACGAACCTTCTTCTTGGTTTTACGCATGGATTCCCCCTCCTCTACTGCTCGGAACATACAAGGTCGCGCCAACTTGGCTCATTTGATGTCGCTCTACCTGCGAAGGCTCCTTTGCGCTGTAAACAACGACTTGCGTGCGCTTGCTTGCCAGTGTGCGACAGAGATCGTATACCGCAGTGCTCAGCACAGGCGTGACAAGAAACACAATGCCGCCATGAATGGTGCTGGCTACCGCTGGCGGCAGCCCTGGTTCCCCTGTTGCTTGCTCAACCTCTGCCAGCGCCCTGAGCGTTCGCTTCCACGTGATGGTTTCCACTGAACGTTCATGCCACTGGCGATGGTGAATCAACAAATCGAGGGGAATGCCCCCTTTCACAAGAGTGGCGGCAATCGAGGCCGTCTGACTCATTGCTGTCTCAAACTCATGCTCCGAGCTGTCCGTAGGCATGTTGATCACAACGACTCTATCGCTTTGGTCCGTCTCGAACTCTTTGGTCATCAACCCAAGCCCTCCCGCCGAGCGTTTCCAATCAATGCTCGTCGGGCGATCCCCAGGCGCATACGAGCGAAGACCGGCAATGGAGTGAGCTTCCTGCTCTTTTTTCGAACGTTTGGCAAGCTGAGACGAAGCAAAGGTAGAAGGTAGATTGTTAAGAAAAGAATAATTTGGATAAGCAAACACCTGGCTTTCACAGCGCAGCTTTCGCCTCAGGCGGTATAGCCCGAATAAGTCATGTCCGTACACATGAATCTGACGAAAGGAATGCCCGCCCCTCTTTAGCACCTGAGCCTCGTACGTGTACGAGTATGTTTTCGCAAACGAAAAAAAGAAGAACCTCCCTTCGTTTGTACCTTCTACCTTTGCAGGGAGACGATCAAAAACTTCATAATAGAAAAACGGAACAAGCCTTGGCTTGGAAAGCGTCACCGTTACTTGAACGTGATCTCCAGAGGAAAGTTCTGCTGTTGATACATGTCGCTGAGCTTCAAGCCCGATCATTGAAAGCAGAGCCAGAAACGAAGAGACAAGCAACATCATCACAACGGCGTAAAAAAGAAACCAGCTCACGAACCCACCTTGAAACATAGCGAAGGAGAAGGTAGTCGACAATATCATTGCGGTGACAAGCCAACGAAAGAGCTGTATCACGCCAACCCTTTTCGAACGACAGGAACGTGAATATGGGTAAGAATATCATCGAGGACTTGCACGGGATCTGCATCAGACATCAGTGAATCGTTTCCAAGGCGTATGCGGTGAGGCAGAACAGAGGGAGCGACCTCTTTAATGTCGTCAGGCTTCACATAATCCCTCCCCGACACAAACGCATATGCCTGAGCCACGCGCATAAGAGCAATGGCGGCCCGAGGGCTCGCCCCAAGCTCAATGTCACGGCTTGTTCTCGTCGCATGAATGATATGCAGCAAATACGTTTTCACATGCTGATCGACAAAAACGGCGCGCACCATTCTTTGCAGCTCCACGACCTCTTCTGGCTGGACCACTGCCTCTATTTGATCGATCGGATGACTCTGTTCGACGCGCGTGAGAAGCTCAAATTCTTGTTCTAGTGTCGGATATCCCATTTCAATTTTAATTAGAAAGCGATCGAGCTGAGCTTCAGGGAGCGGAAAGGTCCCTGCGTACTCCACTGGGTTCTGGGTAGCCATGACAAAAAAAGGCTGCTCGAGCTTCATCGTCCGCCCATCAATAGTGACATTCCCTTCCGCTAACGCTTCAAGTAGCGCAGACTGTGTTTTTGGAGAGGTGCGGTTAATTTCATCAGCGAGAACCACATTCGCCATGACCGGGCCCTCCCTGAACTGAAATTCCTGCAGCTTTTGATTGTAAATGGATACGCCTGTCACGTCCGAGGGAAGCAAATCCGGCGTGAATTGAATTCGTTTAAACGAGCCGCCTATCGTCTTCGCCATTGCTCTCACAAACATGGTCTTCCCAACGCCAGGAACATCTTCAAGCAAGACATGGCCCCCCGCCAATAACGCCACCAGGCTTAATTTAATTTCTTGCTCTTTGCCAATGACGACTCTTTCGACATTTTCTATTATTTGGTTCAATTTTTCCATACGCTGCTGCATTTTTGACCACCTTCCTTCGGCCCCTAATCAACATCCTGCCCTGATTGTATCATTGAATCGGGTTCACTGAGGATTACAGTTCATTTACGTTAAGCGTTTCATGACCTCCAGCAGATCGGCCTGAATTTCTGTACGAATGGATTCGTCTTGAAACAACGTTCTGGCCTTTGGCAAAAAGTCCACTTTAAACGCTTCTTCATAGCCGTCTGTATCTTTCTCCGGTAACCCTTCTTTCAGCTCTGTTATTTTCTGCTCCACAAACGCTGCGCGCGGTCCCCACTTGCCGATTTCTTTGCCGTCTTTATTCATGAAAACAAAAATCGGAATCGAGCGAGCCCGCCCGTTGGTTAAGTATTGATCCATCAGTTCGAGATTCTCATCCCGGTTTAAATACCGCACCTCAATGAGCGCAAGATCTGCGAATTTCATGAGAATCGGAACATTCACCATCGCATCTCCGCACCAATCGGCGGTCAGGACAACTACCTGAATGCCCTTCCCTTGAAGCTCGGTAAGTGCTTGGTGGGTCGCTTCATCTATCGTCAAGTCGTTGTATATCTTGAACAGTTCCTCTTGATTGACGTTCATTTGTTCCGCATAGGCTTGCTTGGTCAGTCCTTGTTGAAACCATTCCTTTAACGTCCTCACGTGCGTCCACTCCTTTTATAAAATCCTATCATGATTGTTTGCATCCGAGCAAAGCATTGCCTACCTGAGCGACCGTGGGTTCGCATAATTTTCGGTTTGTTACAGATACTAGAAAAAAAAGAAGGAGGGGTGGCCGTGAAACCAAGGAAGGCACGAACGCTAATACTCATCTTATTCGTCTCCCTTAGCGCATTTATCGGGCCCACTGAGCACTCGCTCGCGAAAAGCAATAAGCCTTTTACCATGGCTTGGATGTCTGATACACAGTACTACTCCGAAAGCTACCCCTACATTTTCGATCAAATGACGCAGTGGCTCGTGGATAATCAGCAAAAGGAAAACATTAAATACGCCTTTCATACCGGTGACATTGTCGATAAGATGAATGATGATTTTCAATGGACACAGGCCGACCTTGCTCTCAACCGGCTGGATGAGGCCAAATTTCCTTACGGCGTGCTTGCCGGCAATCATGACGTTGGCCATGACAAAGAGGATTACTCAACATTCGGTTCGCTTTTTGGTGATAAGCGCTTCGCAGAGGCTCCCCATTACAAAGGTTCCTTTGAGAACAACCGCGCTCACTATGATCAAATGTCCATTGGCGGGCACAAATTTTTGATGCTTTACATTGGTTGGGGCTTAAATGATGAGGTTCTGCATTGGGCGCAGACCGTGCTTGATGCCCATCCGAAGCATGCGGTGATTCTCAGCACTCATCGATACTTGCAAGAAGACGGAAAACGCTCCGACGATGGCGAGAAGCTCTTTCGCGAGCTCGTCGTTCCTTACCCTGGCGTCCAACTTGTTCTCAGCGGCCATTTCCACGGCACAAGCCAGCGATTTGATAAGCTTGATGATGACGAAGACGGTGTCAATGAGCGAACGGTTGTACAAATTTTGTCCGACTACCAAGGGTATCGCGATGGCGGCAATGGGTTTATGCGTTTGTTCACCTTTCAACCCAAATCACAGTCTGTCATGATTCGTACGTACTCTCCCTATACAGGGGAAGACGCTGTAAGGGATGAACATTTTAGCAAGGCTCCGTCTTCATTCAGCTTTCCGATGTCTTTCTAAGGCATGGGAGGCTTTTTTGCAAATAATAATAGGCGATCGCTGCGTATTCTCGAATCCAGGCAATAGATCGAATTTCCCTCGGCGTCGAGGCTGGCATTCCCACAACGTCCAGGCCGTAATCCTGCGCTAAGGAGCTCGCTCGATAAAGGTGAAAAGAGTTCGTAACGATCACTCCCCTGGCGGAAGGGTCTTTAAGCTGTCGTTTAGAAAAAGCCACGTTCTCCCTTGTCGATGTCGAGCAACCCTCCACGACGAGACGCCCAGCGGCTATTCCTTCAGCGATCAATCCATTTCGAATCGCCTCTGCCTCGGCTATTGGTTCGTCGCTTCCTTGGCCACCTGAACAAACGATCGTTGCTTCTTTATGCTTGAGCGCTAAGCTTGCGGCCGTTTTGATCCGCTCCTGGAGCGCAAGGGATGGACCTTTTTCGTTCACTTTCGCTCCGAGTACGAGGATATAGTCTACTTCGTCGATTTCCTTTTCTTTCGCTTGCGCCACTATTTTCCAACTCACAGTTGCTATATACGCTGCCGCAACCACTAGTCCTGCTCTTGCCAACCCTTTCATCCTTCCCATCTCCTCGTACCCCCTTTTCCTCATTATCTCTCGCTTTTTATTTTCTCACAACACTAACCCCTCTTCTCGCCCAAATTTCCTGCTCCTTTCACCTTTTATTTCTTGTACCCATATCTTGTAGTAGACCAGAAAGGTGGTGCATGATACATGGACTATTACGGAGGAGGTTATCAACAATCGTATGGCTGCTGCCCACCGCCGTCCTGCGGTGGATATAGCGGATATGGCGGATATGGCTATGGAGCTGGTGGCTACGGACCTGGATCTGGCGGGTACGGACCAGGACCCGGCTACGGCGCTGGGCACGGCGGATTTGGCGGCGCAGGTGCTGCCATCGCACTCGTTGTTGTACTATTTATCTTAATCATCATCATTGGAGGAGCAGGATTCTGGGGCGGCGGCAAAGGCGGATTTTATTAAAACGGTTAAGGATTAACGAAAAGGACAGCTCCATTCGAGCTGTCCTTTTGTCTAGCTGCGGCGGGTAGGAGCTTCGAGATTTTTCGCCCTGACAACGTAATCCAAAACCAGGATTCCTTTTGTCAGACCTCCAAAATTCTCGCTCCTCACCAACCCGCCTTCGCTTTTCAGTTATTAGTAGTAATAGGGATAGCCGCCGGCATACGGAGGAGGATACGAACTTCCACCGCCATACCCACCGTAGCTCCCGTAGCCGCCCGCGCCATAACCAGCTCCGTAGCCTCCGTAACCACCTTGGGCGCCATAGCCACCAAACAGCAGCGGGGCAACAAGGGATCCTCCTAAGCCGCCGATGAAGCCACCGAGTACTGGGCTTGCAAAACCGCCGCCATGCCCGTAAGGCGGTCTTCCGCCCCAGCCGTAGCTATGGGGTCTTCGCTGATGAGGATAACCGTAATAGCCTTGCTCTCTCCTATAAGGTTGCAAGTTGTTCCCTCCTAAGACTGTGATTCCACATCGTATGCACCCATATGGCGGGCTGTGCGGGGAAGCAATCAGTCTGAGAAGTGGTCCGCAAACAGACGATCCATTTTCTCCACGACGTAGCCGCTGCCACCATGATCTTCAACGTTCTCGCTCATCAACGTCATAAGTAGCTCAGGCTCCTCGTTGTTATAAGCGACGATCCAACCAAGTTCTGCGCCGCCTTCTTCCCCTTGGGTGTCAGACAGTTCCGCAGTTCCCGTCTTGGCAGCCACGGATAGACCGCCCTGCTGCATCGCACTCGCCGTGCCAAGCTGATCTTCCACCGTCTGTGTCAGCGCGTCGTCAATTAGGGAGGCGTGCTCCGCCGACATCGCTTCAAGCCAGGTCTCCCCTGTCTCCTCTTCTTGTTCCAGCACCGGCGTTATGATGTTCCCTTCGTTCACTAGGGAGGTGTACATGGTCGTTAAATGAACAGGACTTACAAGCATCGCTCCCTGCCCGTATCCTGTGTCCGCTAGCTGAATTTCACTTGAAAACCCATCTTCGCCTGTAAGCTGAGAAGCAGGCACTGGGTACGTGTACGGCAGTGATTCGCCAAACCCAAAACGCTCCGACTGCTCCTCCATAACCTCCTCGCCCATGTCAAGCGCTGCCCGAGCAAAGTAAATGTTATCGGAGTAGACAAGCGCTCGCTCCAAATCCACCGGTGAACCATGATCACTTACACGTCTCACTTCATAGTCACCCCAGTCCGAACCCTCCGGCTGCCAGCCGAGGCCGTCAACATCAAGCGTATCGGCTGGATCAATCGTTCCCGTCTCAAGCCCGTAGGCGGCCGTCATCGCTTTAATTGTAGAACCAGGCGAATAGCGGCTCGAGAAGCGATTTAGAAACGGAGCCCCCTCGTCATCCTCGAGCTCTTCTCGCTCTTCTGCTGAAAGGCCGAGCGAGACCTGATTTGGATCATACGCTGGCGCACTGACAAGCGCGAGCGTCTCTCCGGTGAGTGGGTTCATAGCGACCCCTGTCCCTGGCTCTTCATCAAGCTCGTTGTACATGTCCTCTTGCAAACCGGCGTCAATCGTTAGATGAACGTCCTCCCCGTCTACGGGTTCCGTTTCAGCAACCGTTTCCTTCCGTTCGCCCTCCTCGCCAGTCGTAAAAATCTCGGCTCCGCCTTCTCCGCGTAGCCGCTCTTCAAGAACAGCCTCAAGGCCCGTCTGCCCAAGCACATCGCCTTGACTGTAGCCCTCATCGGCTAATTCCTCAAGCTGCTCCGCATTGATCGGACGAATATAGCCGACAAGGTGAGCCGCCGCTTCTCCAACAGGATACACGCGCCCGTCCACCTCTTGATAACTTGCCCCTGGGATCTCTTCGTTTAACTCATCCGCCCAGTCCATTTCAGAAGTGGATACCGTATGCATGGCAACAAAATGCTCGGGCTGAACCCAGTCCTGCTCAAGCTGACCACGGATGGATTCTTCTGTCAGCCCGGTCTCCTCGGCAAAAGCTTCAATCGCTTCCTCCTCGTCCTCCATCTCTCCGGGAACAAAGCCGACCTCCAGCACGCGCCCGTTCTCCGCCAGCGCCTCTCCGTTCACATCCAAAATTTCCCCGCGCTCAGGGGCGGAGGTGGTTACTCGCACCGAATCTCCCTCCTCCAGTTGCGGGAAGATAAGTTGGGGCTTCCAATCCACTCGCCACTCATCCTCTTCACTCCGCACCATGGGTAAGCTTTCTTCGAAGGCCACTTCCCCTGCAATCGTATCCATAGACACCGATACCGGGATCATTTCCTCGTCTTCTCCGTCAAATTCTTCCGGGAGCGTCGCCTCAAGCGCCAATTCCTCTACTTGCGCCGCGTCGTAGATGGTTTCATGGCGCTCTACAAATGCGTCCTCATCGATCTCTGCCTGTACCTCGGGGGACAGAGCCCCGTACATCGCAGCGAAGTCTTGACTTTCCCAGTTCTCCAAATAAGCATTCAGCGGCTCTTCCGGGGTTTCCGCTGAACAAGCGGCGAGAGCTAAAGCGATCCCGCTAAATGATGCTATGTATCTCGCTTTCTTTGCTCGTTTCATAGATGGTTGCTCCTTTCTCGCTCTTTTCTTTTAACCTTAGCATAATTTCCTAGGTTTTTAGAAGTATAGAAGCGCAGAAGTCAACAAAAAAACCGACGGCAGAAGCGCATTCCACCGTCGATTCGTTTGCCATTTTCACTTGTTCTCAATGACCGTAAGCTTGTCCTTAATGGACGTTCGTTCCTTTGCCTCAGGAACGAATTCAGCGTAGCCAATCATGAGCGTGGCAATAATTTTTTCCCCGGCCTTCACGCCAATCGCCTCTCTGAAAACAGGGCTATAGATCCAGTCGTTCGTACGCCAGATCATGCCAATCCCTCGGGCCCAGGCAGCAAGCTGGATGTTTTGAATCATGGCACTCGCTGCACCGTAGTCCTCATCCCAGGTTTTTTGGCGGGGGTCTTCAGGCATGACGACGACGAGATGCAGCGGAATTTGGCGAAAGTACGCCGCCTTTTTTTCAGCCTTTGGCGGGATCTCTCCCTCCTTCGCTCCCTGGGACTGGAGGTAGGCATTGATAAATTGCTCCTTGCCTTCTCCGCTAAAAAGCAAAAAGCGCCACGGTTCGGTTAGTTTATGATTAGGTGCCCATTTGGCCACCTCTAGAATGTCGATCATTTCTTGGATAGCCACTGACTTGCTTTGAAATTTCTTGATTGAACGTCGTCCAGTAATCAAAGCATCGATCAGGCTTGCTTTATCACTCATTATGATCACCCTTATCGGAAAACTCTTTGCTTCTAGATTACCGGATTTCCGAACCAGGTGCAAGGAATGATTCTCATTTTCAATTAATAGAGAGTAGCGGGTGGAGAGGCCCTCCATCACCGCTCTCCCCCTGACCGGTTTTATTCAAAGTCCCGCTCTTTTCTGCTTACGATGCGCCGTAATTTGGAGAGAAACATAAGCACAAGTGAAACCATAACGCCGAGGAGAAAGGCAACTATGAGCACGAGCGCAGACGGCAGGCCTCCAGGCGTATACCAGGAAACGAGAATGGTCACCATCACACCAAATAAACCAGCGAACACAGAAACGAAGAAAATTGGAAAGAATGTGCGCACCTTTAGCCCCCTAATCACCATTTCTTCTACGTATACTATTCCTTTTTCCTGCATTTCAAACCGCAAAACGTGAAAAAAGCAAACCGGCGAAGCCAAATATGGCCTCATGAGCATGGGACACGGGGCAAAAACACCCAATTAAAAAGCTGGAACCGGTGAAGAAACATTTATCCGCGCATTTAAGGTAAGCGCAGATTGAGAGTTTCACACACACATTTCAGCCTGTCATCCGCCCTCCTCTCACTCACATTCGCGCCCCTCTCACTCACATCCGCCCTCCCCTCACTCACAACCCCCCTTCTCACGCACATCCAGCTCCTGCCACCTAAAAATACACCGACTCCCCCGCGCCAAACACAAAAAGACCCACTCCCTCCCTCGGGAATAAGGCCTTCCATCGTGCTTCTCCGTTATTAAAAACAATCCGTCACACTTGCCACTACCTGCACACCTGCTTTATCGATCACAGGCTTTTGCGGGTGAATGTACACCGCATCCATCCCAAGCAGAACGGCAGGAGCAATTTCATTAATGAAGTTATCGCCAATACTTACTGCTTCTTCCGGCTGCACATCGTAGTGCTTGAGAAGATGCGCGAGCTGCGCGTCCGTTTGAGAGGGTTTCGTTGCTGAGGTGATGCTGTGCTCGAAGACGCCTTCCAACCCCAGCTCTTTAAAAAGTCGCCCGACGTCGTCATGATCACTATTGGTCATGAGCACGATTTGGCTACTGTTCTTAAGCTGAAGCAGGTTTTCACGTAACCCTTCCAACGGCTCAAGTGTAAATTCATCGGAAACCATGTATTCTTTCGTTGCCAAATAACTGGAATAACAGTCACGAACGCCGTGGTGCTTCGCGCAAACAAACGGGTACCACCAACCATCGCCGATCGCGATCATATCCTCAAAGTTAAAGGAGAGTCCCCCGGGGTATGTACGACTTGCCTCCTCCTCGGACCAGCTCTCTCCTTCCCAGTCATGTACGGCCGTCACTCTCAACGTCATCGGGTCAATGGAAAGCACCGCATCGCGCTGGACGTCGTAGGCTTTTCCAATTTGAACGACATGGTTGCCCGCTTTCATGGCCTCATAATCAAGTTGAAACTCAGCCTTGTCCCTTTTGGCTACGTTCGCTTTTAAATGGTCGGCATAGAAATCAAAGTGATCGGTTCCTTCATAAAGCGTGCCGTCTAAGTCAAACACGACAAGTTTGTATCGATCGAGCATATGCGTTTCCTCCTCATTGTTCTGTTTCTATTTTAGCAGATACAATGATACCATAGCAGGAGACTTTTAGATAAAGGTGTGTTATCGATTGAAGAATCTTCAAGCACAGTTAAAACGAATGGACCAAAAAGGCTACAAGGCGTACAAGGACATTACCGGAAGCTACTCGTTTCCTTCGTTCACGCTATTTGTCGATCACATACAAGCGGACCCGTATGCCCCACCTTCTCGCCTACGCGTCCGCTATGATCTGCAAAAACTACCGCTTCAAAAAGAGTGGCTGCAGCACTCCTTTAGCGCTGAGGTGATTGGCGATTTTCTTGCAAGAGGGCTAAAGCGCGCATTAACGTCCTCCCGTGCCCTCACTGTGGACGCGCCAGGTCAGGAAATCCTCGCGCGCACAGCAGTAGCGATTACCGATCAGTTTCTCGAGTTCCGCTTATCCGTCAGTCTGCCAGCAGCGGGGCGCAAAATCCTTGGCAAGCAGGCGAGTCAAGTGTTAACTGCTGACTTGCCAAAAGCGTGTGACCAAACGGCGTTTCAGTTTAATCAAGAGGATCTTGTGGCACAGCTCGAATGCACGGCCAACCAGTTCGCGATTCGGAAGGCGATGACAGAGAACGGCTGGGTAGGTTTTGTCGCCAACAGCTCGATTCTCCCAAGAGTGAGCGGCGTCAGCAATAAGCCTCTGGCTACCGGTAAAGTCGTCAGCTTTCAAGCACCCAAAGAGCGGGAGAGAACGGTAACGGTGCCGTACGGAGAACCCATCAAAGGAATGGCGATCGAAAAAGGCGTTACCGTCATCGTCGGGGGCGGCTACCACGGGAAAAGCACGTTGCTGAAGGCGCTTGAGCGTGGAGTTTACAATCATATTTTAGGAGACGGCCGGGAATATGTGCTTACCGACGACAGCGCAGTAAAGGTCCGAGCAGAGGACGGGCGTCGAATTGAGAAGGTTGACATTTCACCGTTTATCTCCAACCTTCCTTTCGGCAAAACAACGACAGCCTTTCAAACCGAAGATGCGAGCGGAAGCACTTCTCAAGCCGCAAGCATCATTGAGGCGATCGAAGCAAAAGCGACGACCCTCTTGCTGGACGAAGATACGAGCGCCACGAATTTCATGATTCGCGACGCCCGCATGCAACGTCTCGTGCACAAAGACAAGGAACCGATCACTCCGTTTATCGATCAAGTCCGCCCTCTTTCTACCGAACTTGGTGTATCAACAGTTCTCGTTGTCGGCGGGGCAGGCGACTATCTCGATGTTGCTGATACCGTGCTGATGCTTGATGAATACAGCGTTTTTGATGTGACAGCCCAGGCGGGTGTTGTTGCCGAGGAGATTCAAACCACACGGACCAAAGAAAACAAAGAGACGCTCAAGCGGCCTACAGAGAGAAAAATGGGGCTCACCTCCGTTCAGTCATCCGACCAACGAAAAGGAGCAGCTGCGAAAGGGCTTCACACCATCATGCATAACAAACAAGCACTCTCTCTTTCCTTCGTGGAACAGCTTGTCGACACTTCCCAAACGCGAGCGATTGCGGCGTGCGTCAATACGCTGGCCAGTCAGGAAGCTTCCAGCTCCAAGTCAATAGCTGAACTCATTGATTCGCTTTATGAAACGATTGAGCAAAAAGGCCTAGATGGCCTCAGCTCCTTCCGCGGTCACCCGGGGGACCTAGCGAAGCCGCGCAAACAAGAGCTTTTCGCCGCGCTGAACCGCCTGCGTTCGCTTAGAGTGAAGAATTGATAGAAAAGCGCAGGCGGGTCGCTTAGAAGCACGGATTTTGGAAGGCCTGTCTTGGGCTTGATCTAGCGGCGTGAAGAAACCTCGAGCGAGGGGGCGCCGCAGCTAGACAATACCGAAAAATGAAGGCGGGTTGGTCAGGAGCGAGAATTTTGGAGACCTGACAAAAGGAATCCCGAACTCGGATTACGTTGTCAGGGCGAAAAATCTCGAAGCTTCTACCCGCCGCAGCTAGACATAAAGGACTGCCTTCAAAACCGAGGCAGTCCTTTCTCACTCCCCCCTCTACACTCCCTTACGAAATTCGTACCACTTCGTCAAAAAACGCACCTCTTTTTGACTACTCTTTTAGGTCTCCCCACACTTTTCGTTAATTTTTAATCCCTACGTAACGGTTGTTTTCGCTAAAATCGGGTATCCTAATGAGAGATTGCTCCTTTTATGTTTTTAAAAAGAGACATGAACAGCATGGAGGCGTAAGACATGGATAAACCTTTATTATCAGTCATAGTTCCATCATATAACGAGGAACAGAACGTTGAAGCGTTTTATTTTGCCCTGCGTGACGTTCTCGCAACCACCCATTACCGGTGGGAAGTGATTTTTGTCGATGATGGCAGTTCGGACGAAACGCTCCCTTTGATCCAGCGTCTGTCTACGTGGCATTCGTCCGTCAAATATGTATCGTTCACTCGCAACTTCGGAAAAGAAGCAGCGATCTTGGCCGGGTTTCAGCATGCCAAAGGCGACTGCGCCGTGATCATCGATGCGGACTTGCAGCACCCAGTGGAGCTCATCGGAGAGTTGCTTCAAGGCTATGAAGAAGGATACGATCAAGTGATTGCTTGCCGCGACCGCAAAGGGGAGAGCTTAGTACGTAGCGCCGTTTCCCGGCTGTATTATAAGTTGATCAACCGCGTCGTAGACGTTACACTTGAAAATGGCGCTGGCGATTTCAGGTTGCTTTCAAGACGCGCAATGGATGCACTGCTGGTTATGAGTGAGGGGAACCGTTTTTCAAAAGGCCTCTTCTCTTGGATCGGCTTTGAGCAAAAAACCGTGCATTATGAAAACGTTTCTCGTAAAAACGGGGATTCGAAATGGTCCGCTTCGAAGCTGATCAACTACGGAATTGACGGTATCATTTCCTTTAACATGAAGCCCCTTCGCCTTTGCTTGTACGCTGGTGGCTTTATCCTCACGATCGCGATGCTCTACATCTTTATCATGTTCATTCAAATCTTGCGAACGGGCGTTGATGTGCCTGGCTATTTCACGATGATTTCAGCGGTGCTCTTCCTCGGAGGAATCCAGCTCGTATCGCTTGGCATTATTGGCGAATACATCGGAAGAATTTATAATGAAACGAAACGTCGGCCGCATTATTTGGTGAAGGAAACCAATTCAAGCAGAGAGAAGCACTATGAGCATGTTCAGTAAGCTCGCATCCAACGAGATCATTCGTTTTGTCATTGTGGGCGGGATTAACACGGGAACGTTCTACGTGCTTTTCCTGCTCTTTCATCATGCCTTGGATTTGTTTTATTTAGCGGCGCACATCCTGGCCTTTCTCCTAAGCATGGTGGGCTCTTACTTTCTAAACGTGTTTTTCACATTCGGCGTGAAGCCTTCCTGGAAATCATTTTTCCAATTTCCGCTGACGCAAGTGGTCAATTTATCGGTATCCAGTGCACTTGTATTCGTTCTCGTGGAGTGGGTTTCGCTGCCCGCAACGTTCGCACCGATCCTTGCTGTCTTTTTTACCGTTCCAATCACCTTTATCATCACAGCTAAAATTCTAAAACGAGATGGAGTTCAACATGAGGCGTAATCACTGGCTACTCATACTTGGAGGAAGCGTGCTATTTGCCTTTTTGGCGCACGCTTTTTTCTTCTATGAATGGACAAACGACCGATTTATGGTCGGACCCAACGATGGGATGGCGCAAATGCTTCCCTTCAAGTACTTTCTGTATGAACAATACAAAATCGGCGAATTTTTTTATTCCTTGCAGTTTGGCCTTGGCGGAGGCATCTATTCGCAGCTCGCCTATTACTTTTCCACAAGCACGGTCTTTTTTCTTACGTTTCTTGTTGTTTTCCTCGGTGAGTTCGTGGGCCTGTTTCAGGACATCGATACCGTTTTTTGGGGGCAGGCGGCTGTCTTTGTGAACGCAATTCGCCTTGCTGCGGTTCTGTTGATTTCCACCTATGTGTTTCGTTACATAAAAATCAAGTGGCCGTATGCCTTTCTCGCGGCTTGTTTGTACGGAGCGAGCGTCATGTATTTTCGCCACGCCTCGTTCTGGGAATTTTTCGCTGACGCTTATCTTTGGCTTCCCCTTTTGGTCCTTGGCGTTGAAAAGTTGATTCGGGAGAACAAACCGTTCTGGCTTATTCTCGCGATGAGTCTCTCCCTCATCAACAATTTCTATTTTGCCTACATGAATTTTATTTTCATCGCCATCTATGCGCTCCTTCGATGGGTGATTCGTCTGCCAGAGGATCGTTTGTCGATTCCAAAACAAGTGAAGTCCTACATCCCGATTGTGTTGCTAAGCTTTGCGATTGGAGCGATTAGCTTCATTCCAGCCGTCTACGGGTATTTAAGCAATCACAGGCCGCCATTCACCGACGAGATAGAGCTCTTTGACCTCCATGATAACATTCTCTATGCAAGCAGGCTCTTTCTTTTGCCGGCATTGTTCGTGTTCTTTGCGTTTATCAAGCGCTTGTACCAAGACCGGACCTTCGTGCTTTTTGCCTGCCTGGGCTTCCTGTTTATCGTCTTTCACTACAGCCCATTTATAGGCAGTGCGTTTAACGGGTTTTCCGCCCCTCAGTTTCGGTTTGAATATATGGGCTCCTTTGCTGTCGCTGGTGCTGTAGGCGTTGGTCTTCAGATGCTGAAATCCGTTCCGAGAAAACAGTTGGTTACCGGGCTTGCGGCGATGCTACTCCTGTATGCACTCGTCTATCTCATGGATGATTTTTCGCTCTCTGTATTGAACCCAGCGCTCGCCTTTTTCGCTTGGGCGCTAACGGTGGTCGTTGGTGTTTTGCTTCTGTGGCTTGGGACAGCCAAACCAGCCATGATTACGCTCGTGACAACGACCCTAGTCTTTCAGCTTATCGCTGCCAATGTCGGGCAAAAAGAGTTTCTTTCCGAGAATGGAAACCTCCAAGATTCGACGCGAGCCTTTATGGAAAGCGAGGACTACAATGAGGACGAACAGCGCTCGCTTATTCATGCGGCCTTAGAGGAAAATGAAGACCCACTCGCCCGGGTGGAGTGGGTGGCGGACTATCGCAACAATACGCCGCTTGTGCAAGATTTTTACGGCAACAGCGCCTACTCAAGCGTCTTGAACGATCAACTGCTGTTCTTGTACTACCATGATTTAGAGATCGACATGGGCAGAGAAAGCGTTAGCCGCTATTCAGGGTTCGGTGACCGTGCCAATCTCCACAGCATGCTGCAAGTGCGCTATAAGCTTGTGGCCAAAGACAGCGACGACCCGATTCCCTACGGCTTTACGCTCCACTCTGAAAACGAAACATACGAGCTCTATGAAAACGAAAACGTTCTCCCTTTCGCTAGAACGACTTCCACCGTCTACTCAAAGGAAGACCTAGAAGAAGTGAGCCCATTAACCCGCGAACATGCGATGCTTGATGGGATGATTTCAAGCAATGAGAGAGCAACGAGCACACTTGAGGACCCACCGGATTTAATGGAACAAGCCGAGATTGAAGCCGTTGGCGGAACCTATGAGAATGGAACCCTTGAGGTGACAGAAGAAAAAGGAGGCATCGACATCATCCTTGGCGAGCGAGACGACGCAGTCCAAGACGATTATCTCTCGTTTTTCCTACTGAATAATTCAGAAACGGCTCCACTTTTTTCCCTGAAGGTCAACGAATTTAAAACTTCTCGGAAGTCGTTAGAGTCGATTTACCGAACGAACGTCAACGACATTACCATTCGCGTAGAATCTAGCGACATCCTCTCCTTGCGGGTACCTGAAGGGAGCTACACACTCACAGATTTAGAGCTATATAGTGAGACTTATGACCCCCTCCAGCAAGCTGTCCAAGAAGGCAGCGAAGAACCTATTGAGACAAGCGTTGACGGAGGAGAAATTAGGCTTCAGTACGACAATACGACAGACGACACCCATGTGGTTCTTCCTGTTCCTTTTGAGAAAGGATGGGAAGTTGAAGTCAACGGAGAAAAGCAGCCGGTGGAACAGCTCAATTACGCCTTTCTTGGCACACAGCTTGTCCCTGGCGAAAACGACATTACGTTTTCTTACCTGCCCCCGTACTTCCGGCTCTCCCTCTCCTTAACGGTCGTTGGTCTTCTAGCCACAGGAGGATGGGCGTACTATCGTCGTCGAAAAACCCCCCGCAGTCGCTCTTAGGACCTGCGGGGCTTCCTTCTTCGCTTCTAAGCTGTACTGAAATGAACGTCGGGGCTCCTGCTCACTGAAAAAACCCTTGCATGAATAGCTGCTTTATGATATATTATTTGTTAAACCCTTAAACGAGCGTTTGGACAATGAAACTAGGAAAGCAGGAAAGACTCACTTATCCAGTAACAGAAACCTGAATTTTCTTCTTTTTAAAAACCCTCCTCCGGCTCCCGACACACATTTTTTACAAAAGAACCGTCATGAAAACTGTTTTGCTGCATAGACTAGTCAAATAGCTCTTTTTATTGTTCACACTGTGGTTACGTTTAACAACGACACTTCCAGGTCTATTTATTCATTATGTAAAGGAGGGATCTCCATGCATTTACGCTATCTATTTGTTGTATTTGTGCTTGTGCTCCTCGTAGCAGGTGCTGCTATGCTGCTGAGCGGTTTTTCTGAAGCTGTTACAGCCGGTATGCTCTTTGTTTTATTTCTCGCAGGGGCCACAACTACACTGTTACTAAAGCCAAAGAAAGCCAGGGGCTAACGAAAGATCGTCGATGCCAAGACGTTTGTCTTTAACCAATGCCGCTGATTCGCTACAATAATGACAGAATCGCAGATAATGCAATCAGGAGGATACAACAATGTCTGATAAGAAAACCGAACCGACCAACGAATCCCTAGGCATTATTATTGGATTGGTTGTCGGAGTCGGCCTCGGCGTCGCTCTCGATAACATTCTCATCGGGATCGTCCTCGGAATCCTTCTCGGGACGATGATTAGTTTCTTTCAAACCAAAGACAAGAACGGCACATGAAGCAGCGACTCGAAGAAAAGACGGGTCGCTGTTTGTTTGTATGAGATGCTCCCTACCTTCTTTCAAAACCCAAAAAGCCGACCAACCGCCGGATTTTGATAGGTTTATACATCCTCTAAAAACGAAGCTATCCAATCCGTAAACGGTTTTTTTTCAAAATAGTAATATAGAGCAGATGCGGTTCTTACCGGGTCTCCAAAGAAATACCTTTCATACAATGTTTGCCGTGTGCCAAATTCACTCATCGAGAAATCACGGGCAAGCCGAAGAAGAGCGACTTTCTCCTTCGCCGTGTGATGCTCGGCACGCAAAAACCTCTCAAGCAGCTTTCCCACAGGCGAGTCGAAATCCTTCTCGCTCGGGGCTGCAATGAAGCCACTCGCCCCTAAAAGCTGTAGGATCTCGACCAAGCGTGGGTACGTCGATTGGTAGTAACAAACACAGGCCTTCATTGGCGCAAGTTTCGGTACAAAGAAGCCGTATTCGTTTTTTTCTGCTTGCGTTTCTGCGGAATAAACAAACCCACGCATCGCTTCAAGGGCCACGATAATTTCTGAGACTTTTCCTTGAACATGCTGAAACTGGCGGATGTTTAACATATCCACAATCGACTCGGCCATACCAAGGATCCACTCGGTTTTCGCAATCTGGCGGTTGGCTGCTTGAAACAGAATGAACGCTTCCCCACCGGTCTCAATCAATGCCCCTTCCGTCAGCGCCTCATTTCGGTAGAGAAAAACGCGCTCCCACGGAACCAGCACATGGTCAAAGACGACAATCGCGTCGCCTTCCTCGAAGGAAGAAGAAAGCGGATAGTCATACGCCGAGTCTTTCCCAAACGGTGGCCGTGATAAAAACGTGATCCCTTCCGTATCTGAAGGAATGCAAAAGCCGTACAAATACGCACTGTCCTGAAAGGCTCCTGTTGGCAGCACGAGAACTTCATCCGTGATCCCACCTTGCGTGGCGAGCAAACGCGCTCCGTCGATCACAATGCCTTCCTTTGTCTCCTCCACAATTTTAGCGGCAATCGCCTGTTCCGTGATGCCGTCCGGATAGAACGGTTTGCGGCTGATCGGCGGATTCACGAATGTATGGGTGAACGTCAAATCCAGCTCCTTGGCACGAGTATAAATTGCTTCAATACTCTCCCCGTACTCCGTCCCCGCCTGGGCAAAGTAGTCTTTCGCTCCCGCTAAAACGGTAATCAGCGTATTCACATACTCTGGGGAGCGGCCAAGCACCCCTGCGTTCTCCCTCGCCCACACTTGTGTCGCTTTACGTCTTTTTCCAAGATGGTCTCTTGTCGTTGGCAGTTCATACGAGAAGTTGGACTCTCCATCGTCCGACTGCAGTAGCTTCGCGTACTCTGGGTCATGAACCATGTCATAGAGCGCGGCCTTTTGCTTCAGGACAGCACGGAAGGCCGGATGCTCTGTTACATGGCTGGAGACACGCTCTCCTTCCATCCATACCGTGCTGTTCAGCCGGCTCACCCTCTTTAGAAATTCCTTCCCCGTCACAATTCCCACTCTTTTTCCCTCCTTGCTTTTAACGTATGCAAAAGAAAGTCACTCGGGCACTCCCTTCAAACGCATAGCTAGAGCCAACCTCGAACAAGCTATACCGAAAAGCGGAGGCGGGTTGGGCAGGAGCGAGAATTTTGGAGACCTGACAAAAGAAATCCCGGTTTTGGATTACGTTGTCAGGGCGAAAAATCTCGAAGCTCCTACCCGCCGCAGCTAGACAAGAAAAGCGGAGACGTCCTGCTCACGAGCGACAAGTTCTGGAAGACCGCCAGATCAAGCCCGCCTTTGGCTTGATCTGGCGGTCTGAAGATATCTCGAGCGAGTGGACGCCGCAGCTAGACATCGAAAAGCGCAGGCGGGTTGGGCAGGAGCGAGAATTTTGGAGACCTGACAAAAGGAATCCCGGTTTTTGGATTACGTTGTCAGGACGAAAAATCTCGTAGCTCCTACCCGCCGCAGCTAGACAAGAAAAGCGGAGACGTCCTGCTCACGAGCGACAAGTTCTGGAAGACCGCCAGATCAAGCCCGCCTTTGGCTTGATCTGGCGGTCTGAAGAAACCTCGAGCGAGTGGACGCCGCAGCTGGACATTGAAAAGCGGAGGCGAGTCATCAAAAATTTGCTCGACCCAACCGCCATGTCCGAGGAGGAACCCCTATGCCTGAACTACCCGAAATGGAAACGTACCGCCGCCTTCTGAGCGAACGTATCTTACATCAACCGATTTCTAGCATTATTGTCAACCGGGAAAAGTCGCTAAATGTATCCACTCGTGTATTCACCGCTTACGTTCAAGGTCAAACGATCACCCGCCTCGCACGCAGAGGCAAACACCTGCTGTTCTACCTTTCAAACGGCCGTGTGCTCCTGCTTCACCTTATGCTTGGAGGCTGGATGTACCTTGGCACAGAGGAAGACGCTCCAGATCGAACCAAGCAAATTATTCTCTCCTTTGAAGATCAAAACTTATATTTCATAGGCCTCAGGCTCGGCTATTTGCACCTCCATGACGAGGAGTCACTACAAGAGGCGCTTCATTTGCTCGGCCCAGAAGTGTTCCTGCCGCCGCTTTCATTTGCTTCGTTTGACCAACTGATCGGCAACAGCCGTGCCCGCATTAAATCGTTTTTCACAGATCAAAAGCGAATGGCTGGCGTTGGCAATCTCTATGCCGATGAGATCTGCTTCTCTGCCCAACTCCTTCCCACCCGAGCGCTCAATAATTTAGGAGAAAGCGAGCGGCAAGCCCTCCACGCAAGCATTTCGTCGGTCTTTCAAGCGGCGATTGAGAAAGGCGGATACATGGAGGACCGACTATATAAAGAGGATGCGCTGACAGGAGGCTACCGCAATCATTGCCGCGTGTACGATCGCGGAGGCGAGAGATGCCAGCGCTGCGGTTCAACAATTATCCAGGAAGAGCTTTCGAAAAGGAAAGTGTTTTACTGCCCCGGCTGTCAGTTTTAAGAGAGAGGTTCTTATGTTTGAATTTCAAGCGTAGGGGAATAGGGCTCTAAGAGCATATTGAAGGAGTGATAGAAATGACACATTTGATTGAAGTAGAAGGTGGTACAAACATTTTCGTCGAAGATACTGGAGCAGGGCAACCGGTGATTTTGCTTCATGGCTGGCCGGTCAATCATAAGATGTTTGAGCACCAAATGACCGCTCTTCCGGAAAATGGGTACCGCTTCATCGGTGTCGACTTGCGCGGCTACGGTCGGTCCGACAAACCTTCCTATGGCTACGACTACGATCGCATGGCCGATGATCTAAAGGTCGTGATCGACACGCTTGGACTTAAAGATGCGGTTCTCGGCGGCTTCTCCATGGGCGGCGCAATTGCCATTCGCTACATGGCCAAACACGGAGGTAAAGGCGTTTCAAAACTCGCCTTACTTGCTGCCGCTGCCCCTGTCTTTACTCGGCGAGACGACTTTCCATACGGGCTCCCCGCGGAAAATGTCGACGATTTAATTGAAGGCGCCTATAGCGACAGAGCTCAAATGCTTGCTGACTTTGGTGAGCTGTTCTTTGGGCAAAAGCCGAGCGACGCCTTTAATGGCTGGTTCCACTCTCTTGGAATGGAGGCTAACCCACTCGCAACCATTGAATCCGCTCGTACGCTAAGGGACGCGGATCTCCGAGCAGACCTTGCGTCTATTTCCGTTCCAACCGCGATTTTGCATGGCAAGAACGATCAGATTTGCCCCTTTGACCTAGCGGAACAAATGAAAGCCGGTATTAACGATGCGACCATTGTGCCGTTTGAGGAAAGCGGCCACAGCTTATTCCACGATGAGCACGAGAAGTTTAATGAAGAGCTTTTAGCGTTTATCAAAAGATAACCGCTCAAAAAGCGCTGATTTCCACAGAAATCAGCGCTTTTTACACGAGAAAGGCAACAACGACTACGAACATAATCCCAACGGGCACAAGCAAAAAATACAGCCACGATAATTGGTTTAAGCTCTTTTCGCTACTGTACGTTTGATCGTCCTTTCCAGCCAGGAACAGCGTTAAAGCCAGTGCTACGGCACAAACCACAAACGCGATGATAATCAGCGTCCCCACAAACACCCTCCCCCCTAAAAGCACCTCGTCCCTTTCACTATAAAGGCAGACTAACCGTGCCATGAGTTTCCACCTTCTCTTTCTAGAACAACTGTGATATAGTGTAGCACATTGCCGATCTACTCTCGCAATGCCGCAGTTCGAAACTTCCTGCGTTATCAAAACTAAGGAGAGGATTGTTATGCCGACAGAAATCTTCGGCCTCATGGTTGCCCTTATTAATTTTTCGATGCTTGTCTTGTTCTACAAATGCTTTGGCAAGACAGGCCTGTTTGTGTGGATCGGCTTTGCGACGGTCCTGGCCAACCTCCAAGTCGTGAAAACCATTGAAATACTTGGGTTGATCGTCACACTTGGAAACGTGATGTATGCCACCACCTTCCTGGCGACAGATCTACTCAATGAAAAATACGGAAGACCGACAGCAAAACGCGCCGTTTGGCTCGGCTTTGCCACGCTCCTGTCCGCCACGGTCATCATGCAATTGGCGCTTCAATTTGAGCCACACTCAGAGGACATTGCCCAGGAACATCTCGCCTTTATCTTCGAATTGATGCCGCGAGTGGCCGCCGGGAGTCTTGCTGCCTATTTAACCAGCAACTTACTAAATGTCTACATTTTTTCGTTCTTTAAAAAGCTGCTGCCAAACCCATCACTGCTCTGGGTTCGCAACAGCGCCTCCAGTCTGATCGGGCAAGCCTTTGACACGCTTATCTTTTGTTCGATTGCGTTTCTAGGCCTGTACAGCATGGACATTTGGGTTGAAATTGCCCTCACCACATATATCATGAAATTCCTTGTTTCCTTAATTGGGATTCCGTTTATTTACTGGATGAGAGCGATGAAACCGGTGGTCCATCAGAACTAGAAGACAAGACTCCCGACACAAAAAGCGAGAGAAACAAGCCCTCTCGCTTCTTTGATTACACTTTATCTTTCCACATTTCTTGTTCAAACTCTTTCAGTTGATCTTCGACCATTTTTCCGATCATATACTTAGGGTCGCATTGCTGTTCTAGAATTTTTTCTTGTTCCGCGATCGATTCCCGGCTTGTGAAATTGCTTTCCTTATCATACCATTTCTATTTCTTCTCAAGCATCCGATCAATGCTCACTAACCATTCGTTACTTCTGCGCTATCTGTATAAGGTTTCCGCAAGTATCGTCGAAGACAGCTATTGTGACTTCCCCCATTTCTGTCGGCTCCATAATAAACTTCACGCCGTGTTCCAGCAAACGGTTATATTCTTTGTGAACATCTGCCACGCCAAACATGGTTGCTGGGATGCCTTCGGTAAAAATTTTCTTTTGATACTCTTTAGCGGCTGGGTTGGCGTTCGGTTCGAGCAAGAGCTCCGTACCATCTTGATCATCAGGAGAAACAAGAGTGATCCACCTAAATTCTCCGACGGGAACGTCATGCTTTTTTACAAAGCCTAGCGTTTCTGTATAAAAGTCTAATGCCTTGTCTTGGTCTTGAACGAATACACTGGTAACAATGATTTTCATAACTCCTCCTAATGGTCATTCTGTGTAGTATTATTTGCCTATATCTAAAAGTATAAGCATTATCACTCTGAAAATTGGTGCATTTTGGATTGGTTATGATAGTATGGCGAAAACAGACCTTAGGTTTTATACTAATCCATTATAAAACCTGTTATTCAATATGCGTATGATCTTTCACCCCTTTTGCCCCCATTTCATTTATCCTACAAAAATCAGCTCACTATATTTGTAAATCCATTATTCACACAACCATATTCTGTAATCTCGTACTCTTATTGTAGTGTTTTGTGTCGAATCTATTGTTTTATCATTTGCACTCTCTTAAAATTGTGACATGAAATGACAAAGAGAGGTGTATTATGGTGAAAAGAATCTATGTCCAGTATTGCATGCTAGCTCTACTAGCGATTGCCTTCCATACGCTCTTTGTTTCCGATTCGGAAGTCTCTGCAAGTGTCCGTGATCAAACGATTGTGATTGATGCCGGACATGGCGGCAGTGATTTTGGGGCTGTAGCTAATGGACTGTATGAGAAGGAACTTGTGTATGATGTAGCACACAGAACAAGGGGACTCCTTGAAAGTTCAGGGGCGAACGTGGTTATGACGAGAACCGGCGATTATTTTGTTGCACTGGAGGAGCGTTCCCGCATTGCGAATGCGAACAATGCTGACTCCTTTGTTAGCATCCATGCAAATGCAGCAGCACAAATAAGCGCGAATGGGACAGAAACCTATCATTTCCCCACAAGTGCGGCAGGACGATCACTCGCCACCTCGTTGCAACAAAATATGGTTGCTACATTTAATAGCAGGGATCGAGGCGTAAAAGCAGCCAACTTCAGCGTCCTTCGCAATACGGAAATGCAGGCGGCCTTGGTCGAATTAGGATTCGTTACGAATCAAGCAGAAGCAGAAGTAATGAAAACAAACGCCTTTCGTAATCAAGCAGCAAGCGCAATTTTCAATGGACTAAATGAAAACCATTAAAATCTCATTTAGTCAGAGAAGATCTCTTGTTCTCTCTTAACCACGCCAAAATATCTTTGAGAAGGTATCACGCAGACATATACTTAGTTTTCAAGACCTCAGAAGGGCGTCACAGATGCCTTTCTTTTGGTCCCGCGCTTCTGCCCTGGACTGAACTCCTCTTTCACATTTCTTGACTATTACAGATTTCCCTCCCTTAGTGATTGAACAAACTGGCCCTATGGTTTATTTAACTTTATTGAGTACTTTTTGTCTTTCTCACTCAACATGTCAATTTCCTTAATAATTGTACTGGATTAGACATATGATACACCTCCATTAAGCTGTACTCTTATTATACCTTCTATTCGATCCAATCTAAAGTGTTCGACGGCCCACGTACGGAGGAATGCTCCCAACCTTCTTCCCGATAAGCGCTCCTTTGATTCATTCTCTTCTCCACTCTCAACGGTGTGTAAACATTGACAGATCGTTCTGCTCGTTGTTTTTCGCAAACAAAACACCCCAAAAGCGAGTTTCGTCACTAGCTTGTGAGGCGCAAAGGGGGGCGGGGATCTTTTGAATTAATTGTTCATGTCACTAAGTCCAGGACTGTGCTCGTTAGGCATAGAAGGTAACTGCGGTACTGGAGAGCCTGCCGGGGGAGGTGAGACCGATAATTCGCCGCCATTTCTACTTGGAGATTGTCCTTGAAGAATCTCTGCCATTCGAGTTTCGTCCAGTCTGAAATTGAATTGTGTGTTATGATACCCCATATCCACAAATTTTCTGCATTCAGGATACTTGTTGATATCGTAATTAGGGATTGGGAACACCTTCCCCCATTCCACCCCAAGAGTTTCAAGTGCTTTAGCAAAAGCATTCTGATGGGCATTATCACGAACAATTAAAAAGCCAAGTGTCTCTCTGAAAGTTGCATTAGAACTCATTTCGTAAATCCTTGTTTTTTGCAGTACACCAGTGGATTCAAGTGCAACGTTATTCAGTAAATCAGCCGCTAAGTTTCCGTGACTGTACACCCATGAGCCGTTCCAAGGATTCCCTGAAGCATCTACTGGTAGAGAGGCTTGTGCCCCGATAATATAATGATGAGGATTGGCATCTTCTGCTGCGGTATCCAGTGGAGCATTATTTGAAGCTTGATTTCCTACACCTGGCTCACCGGACTCGTCAAGTAGTGCGTTAATGGTATTTTGAACAAGCTCGACATGTGCAATTTCTTCCAGAAACACCCCCCGTAACAAATCACGATATTGCTTTTCTTTCCCTCTAAAATTTGAACTTTGGAAAAAATATTGCATCATCGTTCGCATTTCTCCATAATGTCCCCCAAGAATTTCTTGTAAAACTTTCGCTGCCGCTGGATCAGGCTTATCCGGTTTTATGATATTAATCAATTCTTCTTTGTAATAATACAAGGCTCTTCCTCTTTTCTTTTTAAAGTATCTTTACGACCTTTTTTAGTTTGAACACTTTTATAAAAAGAATACGAAGCGATTAAATACGCTTTTCATCGCAAAAGAAATCATTACTAAAAAACCATCTGAACCCTTTATGAACAGCAAAAAGTGATTAAATTTTATTCATCCAAAAAAAAAGCCACATCCTTTGAAAGAATGCGGCCCACAAAGAAGACGAACTGTTCGTTTTTCACCTATTGTGTATGTAGATATTGCCAACTAAACTCTGTCGTTACTCGCATCAATTCCGATTTCTGTTCCTCTACTTTTTCTTTCGTGTTCGGCATGATACACATCCCCTATATTAAAAGGGTAACTCCTCATCTGAAATCTCGCGTTTTTCTGGATAAGACTCCCTTTTTTCCTTGCTGCTTGATTCTTTGATTGCTTTTGTTTTTTCTAACAAACGTACTCTTCCAAACTTTTTTTCGTATAAGTCACGAATCCAAACCTTTACGGGTGCTTTCCATTGTTGAGTAGGTGAAGGGATATTTTTCAGTAAGCTTTTCGGTTTCATACCAAGCTCTTTTGCCATTTGTATGTCAGCCTGATTTAGACGACAACGTTTTTTAGCTTCTACCCAATTGGAATTCTGGTTGTTCTTTCCCATTACTTTTAATTCCTCTCGATAAAAAATGATTATAGTAGAACCCCCACATATTGCAAGCAACCGCTGGCGAAGTTCGGCTGCCCAGCCGATACATTAAAGTGTGCGTTGTAACCATACACAAAAATGGACGTTGTAATATAACTATTGGCATAAAAGGACAGAAGCTGTCAAGGCCGTTTTGAGACTTTAGAAGAAGCTATCAAAGCTAGAAAACTCGCGGAAGAAAAGTTCCATAAGCCTCACTTGCTAGGGTAAAAATTAAGACTTTGATCTATCGACCGCCTCTAGTAGAAACTCATATGAAGCGTTTGCTAGAAATCGCTGAGCTTGATCCTCCATATGCGTCACACCCTTGCAACGATGCCTAGGAAAAGCGTAACTTAGGTTAGGTCATTCAACAGGGTCGGCTGTTACAACTGGAACATACATTCACCAGTTCGAAAAACTAAAAAAGAAGCCTCCGAAAGAATTAACACTCTAACGGAAAGCTTCATTTTTCACCTCGAAACAGGCTTTTTGAAAAGATGGCCAGGTCAAAAGGGTCATTCAGTACCTTTTATACCCCTGTAACCCTTGGTGTGTCTAACTTACACCAATTAGATTACATCATGCCGCCCATTCCGCCCATGCCACCCATTCCGCCCATGTCAGGCATGCCGCCGCCTTCGTTTTCCTCAGGCTTATCAGCAATAACAGACTCGGTCGTTAGGAACATCGCGGATACGCTTGCTGCGTTTTGCAGCGCATAGCGCGTCACTTTAACAGGGTCAAGGATTCCTGCTTCGACCATGTTGACGTATTCGCCTGTGGCGGCGTTGTAGCCAATACCAACGTTTTCGGTTTTCAGACGCTCAACGATGACAGATCCTTCAAGGCCAGCGTTGTGAGCGATTTGGCGTACAGGCTCTTCTAGGGCGCGAAGAACGATGTTGACACCTGTTGATTCGTCCCCTGAAGCTTCCACGCCACGTACGGCTTTAAGAACATTAACAAGCGCTGTTCCACCACCGGCAACGATGCCTTCTTCTACGGCTGCACGTGTAGAGTTCAATGCGTCTTCGATGCGCAGCTTACGCTCTTTTAGTTCTGTTTCTGTGGCTGCGCCGACTTTAAGTACGGCTACGCCGCCAGAAAGTTTCGCAAGGCGCTCTTGTAGTTTTTCTTTGTCAAATTCAGACGTCGTTTCTTCAACTTGTCCTTTGATTTGACCCACGCGTGCGGAGATTTGGTCTGGCTCACCCGCACCTTCAACGATCGTGGTGTTCTCTTTTGTGACAACGACTTTTGCAGCGCGACCAAGAGAATCGATCGTTGTTGCTTTAAGATCTAGGCCAAGGTCTTCAGTGATGACTTCACCGCCTGTAAGAACGGCAATGTCTTCAAGCATCGATTTACGACGGTCGCCGAATCCTGGAGCTTTGACAGCTACAGCGTTGAATGTGCCGCGAAGCTTGTTCACCACGAGTGTCGCAAGAGCTTCTCCTTCAACGTCTTCAGCAATGATCAAGATCGGACGGCTTTGTTGAACGACTTGCTCTAGCACAGGAAGAACTTCTTGGATGTTGGAGATCTTCTTATCTGTGATTAAGATGTACGGGTTCTCAAGCACGGCTTCCATTTTGTCGTTGTCAGAGACCATGTAAGGAGATGCGTAACCGCGGTCGAACTGCATGCCTTCGACGACTTCTAGCTCTGTTGAGAAGCCTTTCGATTCTTCAATCGTAATAACGCCGTCATTGCCTACGCGCTCCATCGCTTCTGCAATGATTTGGCCTACTTCGTCGTCGCCAGAAGAGATGGAAGCGACTTGGGCGATAGACGCACGGTCATCGATTGGGTTTGAAATTGAACGCAATTCTTCCACTGCGGCTGCTGTTGCTTTTTCAATTCCTTTGCGGATGCCCATTGGGTTCGCACCGGACGTAACGTTTTTCAGACCTTCGCGAATCATTGCTTGTGCAAGAACCGTTGCTGTCGTTGTACCGTCCCCAGCGATGTCGTTGGTTTTGCTTGCAACTTCTGCCACAAGCTTGGCACCCATGTTTTCAAATGCATCTTCAAGCTCAATTTCTTTGGCGATGGTCACCCCATCATTGGTGATTAACGGCGAACCGAATTTTTTCTCAAGAACGACGTTACGTCCTTTTGGTCCAAGCGTTACTTTTACTGCGTTTGCGAGTGCATCCACACCGTTAAGCATGGAACGGCGCGCGTCTTCACTGAACTTAATTTCTTTAGCCATGAATGTCAGCCTCCTAGTATGTTGGTCGTTTCTACTTGTTTCCAAACTTTTTAGCCGATAACAGCTAGAACATCGCTTTCGCGAAGAATAAGATAGTCTGTACCTTCATACTTTACTTCTGTACCTGCATATTTTGAGAAGATGATGGCATCTCCTTCTTTCACTTCTAGCGCTACTTTCTCGCCGTTGTCTGTTACACGACCTGTGCCTACAGCAACCACTTTCCCTTCTTGTGGCTTTTCTTTTGCGGAGTCAGGAAGTACAATCCCACTCGCTGTTGTTTCCTCTAATTCGATTTGCTCGATCACAATGCGATCACCTAATGGTTTTAACAAGGAAAACACCCTCCTTTGAAGAGTATGTAGGTTTTTATTAGCACTCGACATGAATGAGTGCTAACACAATTATTATGATAATCATTCCCGGGAGGTTTTGCAAGTGATTTGATTGACTTTTTTTGTCGAATGGACAAATTTTCTCGAAGAGCTGAGATCTGAATTTCTGGGCAAACTATGATATAGTAGAAAAAAATTGAACACGATACTTGAAAAAAGGAGCTTCACTGTGACCTTACGCTACGTTTTTATTTTGCTTACTTATGCGATCGTGCAACTGGGACTTCCTTTTCTGATTGTACCCGTCCTATTAATGCTTGGCTTTAACACGGAAGCCGAGCTTCTTGGAATCACGACCGTCTTTAGCTTTACCGTCGGGTTGATTGTGATCTTGATCTTATTAAAGCCAGAACGCGAACTTGGCGGTGGACTGCGCAGAACGAAATCAAGTGCCGGGATGACGATTGTATGGTCGATTGTTGGGGTCTTCCTTGTCTTCTTTGCCCAATATCTGGCTGCGATCATCGAGCTTCTTCTAGGAATTGATCCTGGCAGCGAGAATACACAGCAGCTTGTGGAGTACGCACGTGCCTTCCCTCTTATTATTCTGGCAATCGCGGTTGTTGGTCCCATTCTGGAGGAAATTGTTTTTCGAAAAGTGTTGTTCGGCTGGGTGTATGTGCGCACGAATTTTTGGGTGGCAGCCTTATTCAGTTCATTAATCTTTGCGGTGGTTCATTGGGACTTTACGCATATTCTCATCTATACGGCCATGGGCTTTTCCTTTGCGTTCCTGTATGTCATTTCAGGACGCCTGATTGTTCCAATCATTGCCCATGTGGCGCTGAACTCTTTTGTGGTCCTGACACAGGTCGTGTTTTACGACGACATTCAGCGCTTTCTAGAGGAGTACGATCAAGTGGTTCAACTTATTTTAGGGGTGTAATATGAAGGTTTCGCCAACGATTTTTGGGTTTCTGTTTTCGTTTATGGGAGTGGTATTTGTCTTTCTCGCGTTTCGGCGATTCGAGGATATGGGAGAATGGGATTTTCTCTCTTATTTGTTTGTTGCTGTAGCGACATATGATTTTCTGACCGCCTTTCGTTTCTTTCGTCTTGGGGCTCTTATTCGTAAGAAGAACAACAAATAATCATTTTAAGTCAAAAAACACCGTCAGCGTTGACGGTGTTTTTTGGCTACTCCGGCGGGTAGAAGCTCACGATGTTTCAGTCCTTCCCTGAAATCCAAGAGCGCGATTTCTAGTTCGCTTCTGAGCAACGCCTGCTTGCTCATAGATCGGTTTCTAAGGCATCCGCGAGGGAAGGCCGAATGGAGATTGATTCAAAGTTAATCCCTAGCTGAACAGCCGTCTGTGCAATTTCGGGACGAATGCCGGAGAGCGTGGTTCGCACACCAATGATTTTCAGCGCTTCGAGCAGCGTAAAAATCTTCTGAGCGACCATGGTGTCAATAATGACAACCCCGGATAAGTCGACATATAAATGACGGACCTTTTTTTCTGAGCACTGTTCGAGTGTACTCTCTAATATGATCTTCGCTCTTGCTGTGTCAATATCGCCCACAAGCGGCAGTAGCGCCTTATGATCTTGAAGCAATATGACCGGTGTGCTCAGTTCATTAATCATTTCTTTCTGTGCCTCTAACTGCTTTGCGGTCGTATCATTCGTTTTGGCGATAACGATTTGAAGCGTACGATCAAAAAATTGAGTAACCCACACCTTCCATCCATCCAACCGCTCGTAAGAAAAGGCATCAGGCCTCTCTCTGCTAAACCGGTCCACATACCGCAAGTAATGATCTCGGGTGTTGGCAAACTCGCGAAAAATGTATTCGAGCCTAGTGAACATGTGGCCGCTATCTTTTCCAACGCTTTCCACCCAATCGTTGAACACAGGTAAATAGTTTTCTTCCTCTTCTACTAATGTGCGATTGACTAAGCGAATATACTCTAAATTTTTCATACGTAATGCCCCTAAAACGGCTGGGTCCTCTTCATCAAGGGCCTCAAACCACTCACGATTCACGTCTTTCGCGTGGTTTTCCATATACTCGAAAAGCAGCTGACTGTCTTGAATCACCCAATCTTCCTCCTTATAGTCGTGAGGTTGAGTTGAACCCATGCTAAGGGCTACAGGAACTACACCTCTTTTTCGTTCTTAGACACTTGTTGGTACCGTCTATATGTGAAAACAGAAATCGCAATGCTTACTTCATATAAAATGAACAACGGCACGGTTACGAGCAAATGAGAAAAAAGTTCTGGCGGCGTGATCAGACCCGCAATGACGAGTAAGACAAAATAGGCGTATTTGCGAATTTGACGTAAGAAAGCAGGAGTCACCAAGCCAATTCTCGTTAAAAACATAACCACGACTGGCAATTGAAACAGAAAGCCAAACGGGAGGGTCAATTGAAACAGAAACGAGAAATACTCGTTAATGCCGTACTGCTCGGTAATGTTTAGCCGCTCGGAAAGCCGACTCATAAAGTTGATGATATTTGGAAATAAAATGAAATACGAAAAAGCCAGTCCACCTAAAAATAAGAGGAACGCAATCGGGATATAGGCAAGCGTTGCTTTTCGTTCATTCTCATGAAGCCCAGGAGCAATAAAGGCCCAAAGTTGGTACAGAATCACGGGGATAATGATAATGACTCCGACTGCAAGCGAGAAATTCATAAAGATCCGGAAAGGGTCGGTCATTCGAAACGCGTTCATCGGCAAATCCTGCGCTTGGGGCGCTTGCTGCAGGAACGTGATAATCGGTGTAGAGAGGAAAAAGCCGCCAATGAGAGCGAGCACAAAAAAGACGAGGACAATGATAATCCTGCGCCTTAATTCCTCCGCATGGTCCATTAAGGACATGTCCCCAAACGGGGCATGCCCTTGTTTTACGTTACGCTTTTTCTTTTTGTGTGTTTGGTTTTTCATCGTCATCATCCGCTAATCCTTTAGTGGCGTTTTTAAATTCGCGTAGCGTGCTTCCAGCAGCCTTCCCAAGCTCCGGCAGCTTTTTCGGTCCAAAAATCAAGAGTGCGACAATGGCAATCAGGATTAAACTTCCACCGCTTAATGGTCCCATGGTTGTGGCCTCCTTTTCTTTATGATAACGGATAGTGCTTAAGAAAGTAAACAAGCGCCTGCAATTCGATCGCTAAATCAATATGATGGACGCGTATATGATCCGGCACCGACAAACGAACAGGTGTGAAATTGAGAATACCGCTAATTCCCACTTCAACCAAACGGTCGGCAATCTTTTGCGCTTGCCCAGCCGGAACGGTTAAAACGGCAATGGAAACATCCTCCGTACTGCCTTCACTTATCTCGTTCCAATTTAGAATGGGGACGCCGCCCACTTCAGTCCCAATTTTTTCAAGGTCGATGTCGTACGCCTTTGTAATTTCCGTACTATTGTTTTTCGAAAAATTATACTGCAGAAGCGCCGTCCCTAGATTACCCACCCCAACAAGCATCACATGGGAGCGCTCGTCCTGGTCGAGCTTTTTTCTAAAAAAGGAAAGCAGGTAGGAGACGTTATAGCCGTATCCTTTTTTTCCCAGATCCCCAAAATAGGAAAAATCCCTTCTGATCGTTGCAGAATCCACCTTTACCGCATGGCTCAGCTCGGTTGATGAGACCCGCTCTTTTCCGGACGCATGTAAGTTCTCCAGAGAGCGATAATAAAGCGGCAGGCGTTTTGCTGTTGCCTGTGGAATCTTCAGTTGTTCAGATTTCATGTCTGCCCCTTTCTGCTTCCCCCGGACAGCCTCCGCTTGGATTCTCTTCTATTGTACACTATTTTGGCCAAAATGAAAGAGCGATCACCCCTCCGATGCTTGGGATTTCATTCACTTTGATGTAAACTAAGGAGAGTTACGAATACTGTTTATAGGGATGGACGTCTTTATGATTGTACTACAATGTGTGAATGTCACCAAAGCGTTCGGCGCAGAACCAGTGCTAGAGCGTGTGAAGCTAGAGGTTTCCTCCAAGGATCGCGTCTCTCTCGTTGGTCGAAACGGGGCGGGCAAGTCTACGCTTCTCAAAATTATTGCTGGCGAGCTCTCTCATGATAGCGGTGAAATCATGCTCCCGAAAGATGTCGAATTTGGCTACCTGGCTCAACACACGGGTCTTGATTCGAAGCGCTCCATTTGGGAGGAGATGCTCCATGTCTTTGATCATCTTCGAGGAATGGAGAAGACGCTGCGCTCGCTTGAGGAACAGATGTCAGACCCTTTGGTTCTTGCGGATCACACACGCTATGAAAAACTATTAAGTGAATATGATCTTCTACAAGTCGCCTTTAAAGATCAAGGTGGCTATCAATATGAAGCCGATATTCGCAGTGTCCTTGCCGGTCTCCATTTCCAGGACTTTGATTATACCACCACGATTGACTCTCTTAGCGGCGGGCAAAAGACGCGGCTTGCGCTGGCAAAGCTGCTTCTCTCGAAACCGGATCTCCTCATCCTCGATGAGCCTACCAACCACTTGGACATGGCGACGCTCTCCTGGCTGGAGCAGTATTTATCCGGTTACCCCGGGGCGCTCTTGATCGTCTCTCATGACCGTTACTTTCTTGACAAGCTTGCGACAAGCGTTGTTGAACTGTCAAGACAGCGTACGATTCGTTTCCCAGGAAACTATAGCGCTTATCTTGACGAAAAAGCGAGGCGCTATGAACAAGACATGAAACTTTACGAGAAGCAGCAAGAAGAAATCACCAAGCTCGAGACGTTTGTGGCCAAAAATATTGTTCGCGCCTCCACAACGAAGCGTGCACAGAGCAAGCGCAAGCAGCTTGAGAAGATAGACCGGCTTACGCGCCCGGATGCCGAGGAAAAGTCCGCCTCCTTTTCTTTTGACATCAAAAAACAAACCGGTCATGAAGTTCTTCGCGCGAGCGACCTAAGCGTCGCCTTTTCGGACGTGCCCGTTTTTTCCCATTTAAACCTAGCGCTGACTCGTGGTGAGAGCGTCGCTATGATTGGCGAAAACGGAGCCGGAAAGTCGACGCTCCTCAAAGCAATCGCTAAGCAACTCACTCCGGCCTCCGGCGAGATTTTTCTCGGAAGCAACGTCACGGTTGGCTACTATGACCAGGAACAGGCCAAACTGACAAGCAAGAAGACCGTGCTCCATGAACTATGGGACGAGCATTCAAGCATTGCCGAAAAAGACATTCGCTCGGTCCTTGGTCAGTTTTTATTCAGCGGAGATGATGTCTTCAAGCCTGTAACGGCACTCAGCGGCGGAGAAAAAGCGAGGCTTGCCCTTGCCAAGCTCATGCTTGAGAAGGCCAATCTTCTCATTCTTGATGAGCCGACCAACCATCTGGACCTAGACGCCAAAGAAATTCTCGAAGCCGCTCTTATTGACTACCCGGGGACAATTCTCTTCGTCTCCCATGACCGCTACTTTGTTAATCGCATTGCCAGTCGCGTGATCGAAATGGCGGCAGGAGAGGCCACTACGTATCTTGGCGATTATGATTACTACGTTGAGAAAAAAGCGGAAATGGCCGAGCGCGCGGCATTGGTGGAAGAAGAGACAGTGCCAACCGAAAGCAAGAGCGAAAAGACGAGTTTTCAAGAAGACAAAGAAACAAAGCGACTGCAACGACAAAAACAGCGCCGCATCGCCTCCATTGAAGAGGAGATGGAATCGCTGGAGAAAGCAATTGTGGAGTCGGAAACGGCGCTGACCCACCCTGATATTTACTCCGATCATGTGCGTGCTGCGGAACTTCAGAAAGAAATCCACGCCCAAAATGAAGCGCTTGAAGCGCTGATGGAGGAATGGGAAGAGCTTCAGCAGTGAGTTGCACCGGCCGAAGACCGTATCAGGAAGACTGCTCTTATTTAGTCAAGGCTGTAACATAAGCCCATTATGTTACAGCTTTTTTATGGTAGTTTCTCCCGTCCGGCTCGTAACAACCACCAATAACTATACACAGAAACCAGCGTGTACATCGCTCCCGCCGCTGCAACAACGCCAGAATCATTCAGAAGCAGTAGGCCAATGGCGCACGCGACGCCCGTTTGCAGAAAGAGCCGCTCGCTCTGGTTCAGAAACGCCACTCCTCTTCTCCATCTTAAAAGGAGGAGCAGAAGCACACTGACGACAAGCAACAAGGACCATCTTGAGTGAAGAAGCAACTTTGCATTCAATGACATTTTCCGGACCATCGTATCCCAAATATACGACCAATCGCCGCTCGCCATCCGGCCGAACCCCGCAGCAATATGCGTAGGAGCCCTGCCAAACTGTAGCAAATACAAGCCCCCCAGTAGTGCAAGCCCCCCGCCCACTCCCCATAGGATCCACCATCTCCCATTTCCCATTTTCCAGAACAAGAAAAGCACACTCAGCCCGAAGGCCAGCATCGCCCCCGCGTTCGCGCCAAGTGAATTGGCCCCGAGTACGACGAGCAGCAAAGTGGCAAGCACAGCCTTGCTTCCTCTTCTCCGCAAACAGCCAAGCACAAAAAGTCCAGCCACACAGAAAAATCCTGCGTACTCGTTGCCGATGCCGTAGTAGCGGGCGCCAACGATTGGGTCATAGCCAAGAAAAGAGCGCTTCGCAAGCGGTGACCCTATCGCTACATCGATCGTGACGACGGCGATGAGGGCTAGAAAAATAAGGAGAAGCGGACGGTCGTTATAGAGCGTAAGGAAGAGACCTAAGAAAAGGGAGAACCCGACCATCATGGCGACGACCCAAGGAAGGCTGAGCCACTGGAGCGCATAGCCAGACAGCAAAAGGGGCAGGGGGGAGACTACTCCTGCTAACGCCAGAACGCGGAGGACTCGGGACCCCTCGTCCCTCTTCCAGTGGATGAAAGCCCCACCCACGGATAACGCAGCGACCGCCACCAGCGAGTAGAGGTACGCCTTAAGCACAGGGGCACGGTTTTCTGCCACCTTCTTGATGAGCTCAACCGTCTCAAAAAGTCGCCTCCCCTCTTCTTCCACGACCTCAATCTCGTACCCCACTTCTTGTTCCGAGCGCTCCAACCCAAACTGCTGACGAACAAAAGGAAGGAAGTCGAGATTGCTTACGATTCCTGTTTGTCTTGTGGTCTTTGAGGTGACTATCCCCCCGTTGACCTTCTCATTCCAATAAAAAACCGGAGCCAAACGATCGAATTGCTTGTACGCTTCCTCATGCATCATCGGGGAGAGAAGGAGAAGATGATCTGGTTGAGCGTCACGCTGAAGCTCAGCCACAAAGGCCTCGATAGCTTTAAGCCTAGCATTATGCTCCGACTCAAAAGCAGCAGGATTCTCTCCCTCTTTGGTCGCATAAAGGCGATGAAGATCCCCCCACTCAATCACTGTAAACGAGGGGCCTTCTTTTGCACGAGCCGCTTCAAGCAAAAACGGCCCATTCATTTCGATTCCCCTTGCGGCCTCGCTCGACTTCTTCACCGCAGAGGCGATTGCTCCCGACGTTTGCCCCTTTTCATCCATTGCCAGCAGTGCCCCGTAGTGAGTATCGCTATGGCCGTAATAGCTCGTCTCGATTCCAGCCTGCTTCAATCTCTGCGCAAAATAGCCAGGCGTTGCGCGGTGCCTTGTGGCCTGATTCTCCGCGACGAATTCCGGAAAATCAAGGGCGTGCACGTGCTCCCTCTCCTCGATATGGAGGGAACTGGGGGTGACAGCCTTTCTCCCCGCGCTGAGTGTCGCCATGCTTGAGGCTAGATCTCGCCCTCCCGCTGTACGAATGTTCATGGCACCTTTGGCCGCCTCGCGCCACAGTTCTCTCTCTTGGCCCTCCTCTAATAACCACTGACTGTCGGCAAAAGATAATCCGGGCACAAGAATCACAATGATTTGCTTCTCAGAAGCGAGCGGTTGAGCCAAGGATTCTCCTGTGGAAGAAATGTCCACAACCACTAGCAAACACGAGAATACGATAAGACGAAGAGCATGCGCCATATTGCGTTTAAATTCCGACATATCCACATCACCCACAGGGTTATTCACAGAAAAATCACTTGCTAACAGTGATGTACCAAGTTATACACACAATCAACAATTCATTCATGTCCACGATCCCCTTATGACCTCACTTTTATTAAGAGAGTCTCTAGTTATTAACAAAACCCACAAAATTGTGGATAACATTGTGCACACAAAAAAACTGCTCACCGGTAGCTTTCACTCCTGCGAGCAGTTTTACTCATCTAATAAGATCTGAGCGGCATTCCAGGCCTGGCGTTCATGGCCATATCTGAGAAATGCCCCTTTTTGTACATCATGCTTGCGCACGCCCCAATCATTGCGGCATTGTCTGTACACAGCGACAAAGGTGGCACGATTACATCCACGTTTTCCCCTTCAAATGTCTCTTTGAGAGAGGAACGCAATCCTTTATTCGCCGCCACTCCTCCAGCAAGAAGGACTTGCTTTACGCCATAAGCCTTGGCCGCTCTCTCTGTTTTCACGGTTAGTACCTCAATGACGCTCTCCTGAAAGCCTCTTGCTAAGGCTGCTTTATCCACCTCTGCCCCCCGCTGCTTCTGATTGTGGAGCGTGTTGATGACCGCTGATTTTAACCCGCTGAAGCTAAAATCATAGCTTTCCTTTTCCAGCCAGGCTCTTGGAAGCTTGATGCTCTCCTTACTCTCTGCGGCAAGGCGGTCCACCTGCGGGCCTCCCGGATAAGGCAGCCCAAGCGTGCGGGCGACTTTATCATAGGCTTCGCCTACCGCATCGTCCCGTGTCTGGCCAATCACTTCAAAAAGGCCCTCTTCTTCCATATAAATGAATTCCGTATGTCCACCAGAGACAACAAGCGCCAAAGCAGGAAATTCGAGTGGACGTACGAGTTGGTTGGCATAAATATGACCAGCGATATGGTGGACTCCAATCAGCGGCAGTCCATGCGCAAAGGCCAGCGCTTTCGCTGTCTCCACGCCAATTAAGAGCGCACCCACGAGCCCCGGTCCTTCTGTTACGCTCACCGCCGCAAGGTCCGCATAGGAGATGTCGGCCTGTTCCATGGCTTCTTCAACGACCCGCGTCATTTGTTCGACATGGTGGCGAGAAGCCACTTCCGGGACAACACCTCCAAAGCGAGCATGGCTCTCCATTTGCGAGGCCACGACGTTTGCGCGAATGAGCTTGCCCTCTTCAATCACCGCCGCCGATGTTTCGTCACAGCTTGTTTCAATTGCTAAAATGAGTTCCTTACGTTCCATGCATCTCCACCCACATCACCCACGCATCCTCGTAGTTGTCTGCGTAGTAATTTTTCCGGACGCCACCTTTTTCAAACCCTAGTTTTTTGTAAAGAGCTTGAGCGACATGATTCGACGCTCGCACCTCTAAAGATAACGTCCGCGTCCCCATGCCTTTTAAAAGTTCCATCACATAGCGCAGCATCCATTCCCCAAACTTTTGTCCGCGGTAGGCGGAATGAATCGCGATATTTGTGATTTGCGCTTCATCCATGACCTTCCAAACCCCGCAGTAACCGATAATCCGCGTCCCCCATTCGAACACAACGTAGTGGGCAAATTTATTCGCCCGTAGCTCTGATTCAAAGGCTTCGCGTTTCCAAGGCGCTGTAAACGCATCCCGCTCCACGTCCATCACAGCATTAATATCATCCATTGTCATTATGCGAATCGACGCTTCGTTACTGACCTTTTGATTGTGCACGATGCCATTTCGCCTCCGCCTCAGCCAACTGCAAATACGTCGGCGTAAAATCATGGACCGATGCGACTGCTTCCCTCTCCAGCCCAAGCATCGCAAGGGATCCAGGGCGATATCCTGCGAGTTTCTCCGGCGGGAAGAAAGCTCGCTCCCCAAGTGAGGCTTCAATCGCCTCCCGATGAAGGCGCACGTCCTCCCCAAGAAAGAGGAAATCTCCTTCCATATCCTTCAAACCTTCAAGCCAGTCATCTCTTGTGGTCAGTCGCTCCTCGCTTACACAAGAGAGCTGGTTCCAGTCACTGCGATAAAGAGCCGTATACCACTGATCGCGCCTCGCATCAATTATCGGAACAATATTTCCCTTAAAGTATTGCCCAGCCTGTGCCATAGCTTCTAGCGTTGACACCCCTACAAGCGGGAGGGAGAGCGACCAGGCAAGCGTCTTCGCCGTCGTTACCGCAATCCTTACCCCTGTATAGGACCCGGGCCCTCGCGCAACAACGATTCTGTCCAAATCCTGTGGCTTCATTTCAAGGTCGGCTAACAGCTGCCGGGTGGCTGGCATGAGCCTCGTGGCATGGTTTTTCTTCACATTCGTCATGAATTCGCCAAGCATCTGATGTTCGTTTGCTACCGCTACGCGGAGCACATAGGTCGATGTGTCAATGGCCAGCGTGTTATTCATAGCGAAAACTCCTTTAGTAAGCGTTCGTAGCGCTCGCCCTGCGCTTTAAAAACGAGCAGACGCTTGTCTTCACCGAGATGTCTCAGGCTGCACGTCAGTTTTTCCTTTGGCAGCTGTTGCTCCATCAAATGAGCCCACTCCACCACGGACACCCCGTCTCCTTGAAAATATTCCTCGAGCCCAAGCTCCTCGTCTTCTTCCGTTAGACGGTAAACATCCATATGGTAAAGCGGCAGCTGGCCTGAATACTCTTTGATAATCGTGAAGGTCGGGCTATTCACAACAGTTTTAACGCCAAGACCCGCCGCAAGCCCCTTTGTAAAATGGGTTTTCCCTGCCCCTAAGTCGCCTTCGAGCGTTAGCACATCTCCTGCTTGTAAGAGGCCAGCCAACGTCTCTGCGAGCGCCATAGTTTCCTCGACAGAATTTGTGCTGCATTCGATTGTTTTCATCTTATCACCCACGCCTAAAATGGTTATAGCCCGCTTTGTCAAGGCGCCGCTTTTCTTCCCTTGTCCAAAGATAAACAGCTGCAGGTCCCTCTTCGACATAGCCTATTTCCAAAAAAGAAAGGCCGGAGCGCTTCCCAACGGCTTTCAACTGCTCATAATCTTCACGACCCATCGTGCCCACCAGCTGGAAGTCCTCTCCTCCATTGAGTGCAAAATCGACTCTTTGCCGATAGGAGAACGGCAGCCCGTGAGAAGGGATAAGCGGAAGCCACTCTTCTTTAAGAATCATTGTTTTCTCGCTTGCCTCCGCAAGCTCTATCGCTTCACTCGCCAGTCCATCGCTAATGTCATTTAGCGCAATTCGACATCCGCGTTCAGCCATCACGCGACCTGCCTGAACCTGCCCTTCCGGCTCTTGGTGCTTTTTAATGACGGCCTTCTCTTCTTCGCTGAACGTTCCCGAACGCGTACGCTCAAGCAACAGCTCTAGCCCTGCGGCTGAAGCCCCTAACTCCCCTGTGACAAAGACAATATCTCCAGCCTTCGCATTGCTTCTACGTAGCGCTTGATCACGCCTCACCGTACCAATGGCTGTTATGGTGATCACAAGCGATTCGTTCGCAGCTGTCGTGTCTCCACCAATCAGATCCATGCCTAGTTCAGCCGCTAGCTCGTTCATTCCCCTGTAAAGCTCCGTTAACTCCTCATTCTTCCACGTTGGAGGGATCGCCAGGGAGACAAGATAAAATGCTGGATTCGCACCCATGGCCGCCAAGTCACTGACATTAATCGCCAGCGCTTTTCGCCCAATCTGAAAAGGAGTCAACGTATCGCGGCGAAAATGAATGCCTTCGACCATCGTATCCACACATACCACTTCGTCACTGTCGCTTTTCCCCACATAAACCGCCGCGTCGTCGCCTATGCCAACTTTTAAGCGATTTTGCAAAGTCTCTTTAGGAGCAACGGACGAAATAAAAGCAAACTCATCTTCCATGCTGCGCTCTCCTTACCTGTTCGATTCATCTTACACAGTATAGCCAATAGACCGGTTCCCGTACCACATCATAGCGTCAAAACAGTACCGAAATGCGTAGGCGGGTTGGTCAGGAGCGAGAATTTTGGAGACCTGACAAAAGGAATCCCGGTTTTGGATTACGTTGTCGGGGCGAAAAATCTCGACGCTTCTACCCGCCGCAGCTAGACAATACCGAAATGCGTAGGTGCCCTGCTCACGAGCGACAAGTTCTGGAAGAACGGCAGGATCAAGCCCGCCCTTTGGCTTGATCTGGCGGTCTGAAGAAACCTCGAGCGAGTGGCGCCGCAGCTAGACAAAAAAACTGAAGCATCTGCCTCAGTTTTTGAACGGTTGGTATTGCGGGGGACGGATTTGAACCGCCGACCTTCGGGTTATGAGCCCGACGAGCTACCGAACTGCTCCACCCCGCGTCGATATTAAGGATGCTTATAGTGCTTGCTTATTCTAATAGAAGACTGTCTCTTCCTCTGCAAGTTTCGCTTCGCAGTGGATGCGTCGAGACAACTCGATGTTTTTTCAAGGAAGTAACGCTCGTTGCTCCACCCCGTTGTGCTTGTTTATTTTGCTAAGAAAGTCTTTCTTCATCGCCACAAAATAAATATACCATACCCTATAACCAAATGCAAGGTTATCTGCAACTTTCTTTGTACACTTGATTTGTCATGGAGAAGAAGGCTTCCTTCACGCGAGGAAGCCTTCTTTTTTAAAGACTTTTGGCGATTGCAGCCTCAAAGCTTGCGACTAAATCACGTTCATCTTCAACTCCTACAGAAACCCGAACAAGCTGCTTGCCAATCCCGAGCGCCTCTCGAACTTCTTTTGGCACCGAACGATGAGAGGTTCTCAGCGGATAAGAGACAGACGTCTCCACGCCAGCAAGTGTCGGAGCAATCTTAATCCAATCAAGCGACGCAAAAAAGGTCTCAATATGGACATCTTCCTTAAACTCTACACTGAGCATCGCCCCGTTCCCCTTTTCCGAAACCCCCTGAGGATAATAGACCTGCGTCACATAGGGGTGCTCACTTAACGCCGTAGCCAGTGACTGGGCGTTACTGCTCTGCCGTTCCATCCGCAAAGCGAGCGTCTTTAGGCCTCGGCAAGCAAGCCATGCCTCAAAAGGACTTAAGTTGCTTCCAGCGTTAATCATGCTCGCCCGTGCTTTCGCGATCAATTCAGCGGAACCGACGAGTACCCCCGCTGTCACATCGCTATGACCACCGATGTATTTGGTTGCGCTATGTATGACCAAGTCCGCCCCAAGGGAATACGGCTGCAGCAAATACGGCGTCGCAAACGTATTGTCCACCATCACGGCAATTTTTCTCTCTTTCGCCTCTTGAGTGATGGCCTCCAACTCCTCCACACGAACAAGTGGGTTTGTAATTGACTCTGTATAGATCAAGGCTGTATTTTCTCTTATCGCCTCTGTCCAATTCCCATTCATGTTCACAAAGCTCGTCTCGACGCCGTATTTCGCCAGTTCGCTAGCGAACAACTGATATGTCCCACCATACACATCAACGGCAGCGACAATGTGGTCGCCACTTTTGCAAACGGCAAAGACTCCTGCCAAAATCGCCGACATCCCTGAGGACGTGGCGATTCCATCCTCAGCTTCTTCAAGCAAGGCAACACCCTTACCAAGGTCATCTGTGTTTGGATTGCCGTAGCGCGAATACAAGTAAGGCTTTTCTCCTGTAAAATACTGCTCCATGTCCTCTAAATCTTCAAATACAAAAGCCGACGTCTGATAAATCGGCCGCGCCTTGCTTTTGTTTTCAGCTTTGTCTTTGCTATAGAAATGTACTGATTTCGTATTAAAATATCTCTCTGTCATGGTATCCCTCCACTATCCAACAAACGTATACGTGATATAAAACGTATCAATCTAACCAGAAAATCGAAAGACTAACGTAGCCACTAGCGGCCATCCATTTCTTCTGGTTCAGTAATGCACTGATTCCAGACTTACTGTAGAAATGTCGTAAAGCCGCCAAAGAAGCTGACGAGACCTGTATGTACATAAGAAGAGGCCAGTTCGCCTTGAACGATAAAAAAGCCAAGTAAAAATGAGTCCATCAGGTTTACAAAAAAGGCTAGGAACGGGAAAGGATGTACATTTCTTCATTGCACCACCACGAGCCCTAGCCAATAGGCTGATTTTACTATACAATGTTTGCACACACCACTCGTTTTGCATGGGTCGCTTCATTCTATCATAAATGTAAAGAAACGTTTCAAAAAGGTGATGATTTATGGAAACTATACTTTTCAAGTTAACCGCTGCTCTCTTTTCCGGTTTTTTAATTGGCATGGATAGGCAAATCAAACATAAACCGCTTGGTTTAAAAACAAGTATGGTCATTTGTATTGCAAGCTGTTTGATTACCATCGTCTCCGTCGAAGCGTTCTTGTATTTTTCTCAGGACGGCGGAAGTCCGAATATGGACCCTATGCGTCTAGCCGCTCAGATTGTCAGTGGTGTCGGTTTTCTCGGGGCAGGCGTGATTCTTCGCCGCAGCAATGACGTCATTTCTGGCTTAACCACAGCTGCCATGATTTGGGCGGCCTCCGGAATAGGCATTGCGATCGGCGCCGCTTTTTATGTAGAAGCCCTGATTACCGTGATCCTTATCCTGCTGGCCGTTAATGTGATTCCAGCCTTGCTGAAAATCGTTGGACCTACATCTCTTAGCCAAAACGATGTCGCTTTGCGTGTTGTTATGGCCAAAGGCGCGATTACCAGCCATTTGATTAAAGAATTGCAGCACAAAGCAAAAACATGGAAAGAACGACGAGCCGAAAACATCGTCATTCGGGACATCAAAATCAAAGACCTAGAGAACGGCTGCCAGCAGCTAGACATCTCCCTTTCGATCCCCAGGGGCATGTACATGACCCATTTGTACGACCGTGTAAAAGGGATAGAACATGTCAAATCAGTGGAAGTCGAGCAGAGGTAATGTCGCTGATGTAAGAGGATTCATCAAATAGCTTCATCTAGTTCGAGGAACCAATGGTGCCTCTAGTAGCAGTAAAGCGCCTGAAGAAATACCCGAGTTTAACAAGCCATGAGACTGTATGTGCTCATGGTTTCTTTTGTTGCGCATACTACGTGTGCAATCACTCAGATAGGCTACTCATTTTAGGTGCCCCTTCCTATTTGGATACACAAAAAACCCCACCTAAAAGGTGGGGTTTTTTTTAGCTATGGCGGGTAGAAGCGTCGAGATTTTTCACCCCGATAACGAAATCCAAGACCGGGATTTCGTTTATCAGGTCTCCAAC
>NZ_LLYY01000026.1 GCF_001484965.1 Shouchella shacheensis
TTCCCCCTGCGAGAGTAGAACGTTGCCGGGCAGTAGAAAAGCGCAGGCGAGTCGAACAGAAGCGCGAATGTTGGAGACCTGATAAACGAAATTCCGGTCTTGGATTTCGTTATCGGGGCGAAAAATCTCGACGCTTCTACCCGCCGCAGCTAGACAATACCTCACCTTTATAGGTGGGGTTTTTTGTAATTCATTCACGCCCTTGCCTCATCAAGGCTTGTCATACATAGACACATTTTTCTTCCGCAACAGGTACAACAAGGATAGACAAAAGCAGCCGATCCTCATTTGAACTTACGCGTATATCTTCCTAGAAAGCCGCAGCAACACCTTCAATGAGGTCTATTAAAAATGAATCCGGGTCATAATTAGAGAAGAGAGTGTTGTTAGTTGAACATTTCCTTAAAAGTGGGTATAATAAAATTGAATTTAGTCAAAGATAGTCAAAGTCAGTTGCAGCAAGAAGGAGGTGGGCTAGGTGCGAAATATAACGGATCTCATTGAACAGTATTTGAAAACAACACTGACGCGGAGTGGCAAAGAGTTGCTCGAGATAAAGCGAAGTGAGCTTGCAAAACAGTTTCAATGTGTCCCCTCACAAATTAATTATGTCATTAGTACGCGATTTACACTCGAAAAAGGCTATATCGTTGAAAGCAAACGAGGCGGAGGTGGCTATATTCGGATCATGAAAGTCGAATCCCATGATGATGTAACGCTTTTTGAACAAATGTCCCATCTTGTCGGTTTAAAAATTGACCAGCAGACAGCAGAAAACATTGTTATTCGACTGTTTGAAGAGCAGGCCATTACCAAAAGAGAAGCAAATTTGATGATCAGTGCTCTAGATCGGTCCCATTTTAAAGCGACGGTCCCCCATCGAGATGAAATTCGTGCAAACTTGCTAAAAGCGATGCTCCAGACGCTTAAGTATAAAGAGAATCGGTAATAGAGGGAGTGAGGTGAATCGTCATGTTGTGTAAAGAGTGCCAAAAGCGGCAAGCAACGCTCCATTTCACTAAAATCATTAATGGAGAGAAAACGGAAATGCATGTGTGCGAGCAATGTGCACGAAGTAAAGGCGAATCGATTCCCGGTTCAGATAGTTTCTCCATTCATCATCTATTCTCCGGATTGTTTAATTTGGAGGCAAATGAGCCTTCGGAAGGAAGGAAACAACAGAAGGAAAAAGAATGTCAAAAATGCGGAATGACGTATGAAAAGTTTCAAAGAGTAGGTCGCTTTGGGTGTGCAGAGTGTTATACCACCTTTGGAAATAAACTTGACCCGATTTTCAGACGAGTGCATGCAGGGAACGACACGCATTACGGAAAAATCCCAAAGAGAATTGGCAAAACCATTCAAGTTGAAAAAGAAATTCAGAAGCTTCGTGATCAGCTAAAGATCCATGTGGAACGTGAGGAATTTGAGGATGCTGCGGAGCTGAGGGATCAAATTAAAGAGTTAAAGAATCCACCTGAGCAGGCTGGAGAGGAGGAGTGAGCCCCTTTGAGTTCAGACCGGTTTTTGCAAGACGCGATTAGTCCCTGGATGAAAAAGGACGGGGAGAATTCGGATATCGTGCTAAGTAGCCGAATAAGATTAGCGAGGAACCTTAAAGACTATACGTTTCCGCTACTAGCGTCTACAGAAGAGTCTTACGCTGTGGCTAACTATGTGAGTGAAGTCCTGCAAACGGATGATCACAGCGTGTTCGGGGCTATAGAGCATCTGAAGATGGATGAAATGAAGACCAACGACAAGCGCATTCTGGTGGAGAAGCATCTTATTAGTCCCCACTTAGCGGAGCGCTCGAAGTATGGAACAGTGTTGCTGAGCGAAGATGAATCCATGAGCATTATGATTAACGAAGAAGACCATCTCCGCATCCAATGCTTGTTTCCAGGATTTGAGTTAGAGCAGGCGTTGCACGCCGCCAGTTCCGTCGATGATTGGATTGAAGAACATGTCACCTATGCGTTTGACGAAAAACACGGATACTTAACAAGCTGTCCAACAAACGTAGGGACGGGGATTCGTGCCTCTGTGATGATGCACTTGCCAGCGCTAGCCATCACCAAACAGTTAGGAAGAATTTTGCCAGCAATTAATCAATTAGGGCTTGTTGTTAGAGGAATTTATGGGGAAGGCAGCGAAGCTTTAGGAAACCTGTTTCAAATCTCGAATCAAATGACGCTTGGAAAGTCGGAACAAGACATTGTCAATGATCTCCAGGATGTCGCAGGTCAGCTGATTCGTCAAGAACGTGGAGCAAGGGAAGCGCTGATGGAAAATTCCAGTTTGAAGCTTGAGGATAGGGTGAAACGATCGTACGGCATATTGGCGTATAGCCGCATTATCGAATCGAAGGAAGCGACACGCCGGCTCTCAGATGTTAGGCTTGGGATTGATCTTGGGTTTATTGAGAATGTCTCCGGAAAGATTCTCAATGAGCTGACCATCTTAACGCAGCCTGGGTTCCTGCAGCACTATGCCAATTCTGTTCTTACCCCTGAGCAAAGAGACGAACGAAGGGCCACCTTAATTCGAGAACGGCTTAACATGGAAGAAGAAAAACCAGCAGACTGATTACTATGGAGGTGGGCAAACATGATGTTTGGACGTTTTACAGAAAGAGCGCAGAAGGTACTTGCCCTTTCACAGGAAGAAGCCATTCGATTAAGCCATCATAATATTGGCACAGAGCATATTCTCCTTGGTCTTATTCGTGAAGGAGAAGGGATTGCGGCCAAAGCGCTGCAACAGTTAGGGCTTGGTTCGGAGAAGTTACAGAAGGAAGTAGAGGCTCTTGTAGGCAAGGGTCAAGAGGGAAAAAAAAGCATACATTCAACCCCACACTATACGCCGCGTGCCAAGAAAGTGATCGAACTTTCTATGGACGAAGCGCGTAAACTCGGTCATTCCTATGTCGGCACAGAGCATATTCTTCTAGGCCTTATAAGAGAGGGAGAAGGCGTAGCCGCTCGTGTCTTGAATAATCTAGGGGTTAGCTTAAATAAAGCGCGTCAGCAAGTGCTTCAACTGCTTGGGAGCAACGAAGGCGGGAGTTCCTCACAGTCGAGTGGTTCGATGTCCAATGCGAATACGCCAACGCTTGATAGCTTGGCTCGAGATTTAACCGCTATTGCTCGAGAGGAAACGCTTGATCCAGTCATTGGCCGTAGCAAAGAAATTGAGCGCGTCATTCAGATTTTAAGCAGAAGAACGAAGAACAACCCTGTGCTCATTGGGGAGCCCGGTGTTGGGAAAACGGCGATTGCTGAAGGGCTTGCACAGTCGATCATCGCGAATGAGGTCCCAGAGACGCTTCGCAACAAGCGCGTCATGACCCTTGATATGGGAACGGTTGTAGCAGGGACGAAATACCGTGGGGAATTTGAGGATCGCTTGAAAAAGGTGATGGATGAAATTCGCCAAGCGGGCAACGTCATTCTCTTTATTGATGAGCTTCATACACTGATCGGCGCAGGCGGTGCAGAAGGCGCAATTGATGCTTCAAACATTTTGAAACCTTCCCTTGCTCGTGGAGAGCTTCAGTGCATTGGAGCAACAACATTGGATGAGTACCGCAAATATATTGAGAAAGATGCCGCTTTGGAACGTCGTTTCCAACCCATTCAAGTCGATGAGCCAACGCTTGAAGAGTCCATGCTGATTTTAAAAGGGTTGCGTGATCGCTACGAAGCGCATCACCGTGTGACCATTACCGATGAGGCGATTGAAGAATCGGTCAAACTATCGGATCGGTACATTTCTGATCGGTTCCTTCCTGATAAGGCGATTGATCTTATTGATGAAGCTGCTTCAAAAGTGCGTTTGCGTTCGTATACGGCTCCGCCAAATCTGAAAGAGCTGGAGTCGAGACTAGAGGAAACGCGCAAAGAAAAAGACGCATCTGTGCAAAGTCAGGAGTTTGAAAAAGCAGCTTCGCTTAGAGATTCAGAGCAGCGCCTACGTGAAGAGCTTGAAGAAATGAAGAACGAGTGGAAGAAAAAGCAGGGCCAAGAAAACACCGAGGTCGTCGTTGAAGATATTGCTCAAGTCGTCGCGCTCTGGACAGGAATACCCGTTTCTAAACTAGCAGAGGAGGAGACGGAGCGTCTTTTGCGGATGGAATCTATTCTTCATGAACGCGTGGTCGGTCAGGAGGAAGCCGTTAAATCGATTTCCAAAGCCGTACGCCGCGCGCGTGCTGGGTTGAAAGATCCTAAACGCCCGATTGGTTCGTTTATCTTCTTAGGTCCAACCGGTGTAGGGAAGACGGAGCTTGCTCGCGCTGTTGCTGAGACATTGTTTGGGGATGAGGATTCCGTTATTCGCATTGACATGTCCGAGTACATGGAGAAACATGCGACGAGCCGCCTCGTGGGTTCCCCTCCAGGTTATGTGGGGCATGAAGAGGGCGGACAGTTAACGGAGAAAATTCGCCGTAAACCGTATTCGGTGATTCTATTTGATGAAATTGAAAAGGCTCACCCTGATGTGTTCAACTTACTGTTGCAAGTATTGGAAGACGGTCACTTGACCGATTCGAAGGGGAGAACCGTCGATTTCCGCAACACTGCTGTAATTATGACGTCCAATGTTGGTGCTTCCCAGCTTCGTCGCAACAAGTACCTTGGGTTTACGATTGAATCGGAAGACCAGGAGTACAAAGACATGAAAGATCGTGTGATGTCAGAGCTGAAAAATAGCTTCCGTCCGGAGTTTTTAAACCGCATTGACGAAATTGTAGTCTTCCACGCGCTTGAGAAAAAACATGTGCGGGAAATTATTACCATGATGGCAGATCAGCTTAAGGCAAGGTTATCAGAACAAGGCATTGAATTTGAGTTGACCGAGGAAGCGAAGGATAAGATCACCGATATTGGGTATGACCCTGAGTACGGGGCGCGTCCTCTCCGTCGCGCCTTGCAAAAAGAGGTCGAGGACCGTTTGTCAGAGGAACTCTTAGCTGGAACCATTGTCAAAGGACAAAAAGCAGTAATTTATTTGGAAGATGGAGAGCTTGCCGTTCAAGCAAAAGAGAACGCAAAAGTGTAGAAACAAAAACCGGGGGATTTACATAATCCGCCGGTTTTTTCTAAAAGTGATTTCAAGCGCGGGTTCCTCTTTTTTGATACACTAGAAATAGAAATACGTAGAGGAGAAAGGCATGTCGAAACATAAGTCGAAATTTGTCTGTCAAGAGTGTGGGTATGAATCAGCGAAGTGGATGGGGAAATGTCCTGGCTGCCAAAGCTGGAATACGATGGTCGAAGAATTGCAGCAAAAGACGGCGCAGAAAAGCCGAAGCTTTGTCACTTCTGGAGAAACGGTCTCGAAGCCGCAAGCGATCACGTCCATTGTCAGTGAGCAGGAGCCCCGCATAAGCACGACGATGCCAGAATTGAATCGTGTGCTGGGTGGCGGTATTGTACCTGGATCGCTTGTCCTTGTAGGGGGCGACCCTGGAATTGGGAAGTCAACGCTACTTTTGCAGCTTTCGGCAAAACTAGCGAAGACGAAAGAGCGTGTCCTTTACATTTCTGGTGAGGAATCCGTGAAGCAAACCAAGCTAAGGGCGGACCGTCTTGAGCTAGCCTCCGAAGATTTGTATGTACTTGCAGAGACGGACGTCGCATTGATTGAGCGCGCCATAGACGAGGTAAGCCCTACGCTGGTCGTCATCGACTCGATCCAAACCGTGTACCAAGAAGAGATCACATCTGCTCCAGGCAGCGTTGCGCAAGTTCGAGAGTGTACATCGCTTTTCATGAGACTTGCGAAAACACGTGGGATGGCTATTTTCATTGTTGGGCATGTGACAAAGCAAGGTTCGATAGCGGGACCGAAAATGCTTGAGCATATGGTGGATTCCGTGCTTTATTTTGAAGGGGAGCGCCATCATACGTACCGGATCTTGCGAGCTGTTAAAAACCGTTTTGGTTCAACCAACGAAATGGGGATCTTTGAAATGAAGGAGCTCGGGCTTGAAGAGGTGTTGAACCCTTCGGAAATCTTCTTGGAAGAACGTTCGCAGGGAGCGTCAGGGTCTGTGGTGGTAGCGTCGATGGAAGGGACGCGGCCTGTTCTTGTGGAGCTTCAAGCGTTGATTTCTCCCATGGGTTTTGGAAATCCTAGACGAATGGCAACTGGGCTTGACCACAACCGTGTGTCGCTTCTAATGGCTGTGCTTGAGAAGCGCGTCGGCATGCTTCTGCAAAATCAGGACGCGTACCTTAAAGTGGCAGGCGGAGTGAAGCTCGATGAACCAGCGATTGACTTGGCGATCGCGCTGAGCATTGCTTCGAGCTTTCGCAATCAGCCAACCGAAGCGATGGACGTTGCCATTGGAGAAGTCGGGTTGACAGGAGAGATTAGACGTGTCTCTCGAATCGACCAGCGCGTGAATGAAGCGGTGAAGCTCGGGTTTAAACGAGTTATCATTCCAGAAAAGAACATTGGCGGGTGGCGAGTGCCAGAAGGGATAGAAGTCATTGGGGTACCGACTTTGGAAAGGGCCCTAGAGGTTGTTTTAGGGAGGTAGAGACGATGGAAGAACGGAATCGAGGCATGTTTGTTCAACAGTTATTAACGCTCATAGCCCCGGGCACCCCGCTTCGTGCCGGGATTGATAACGTCCTTCGAGCAAACACCGGGGGGCTCATTGTTCTTGGCTACAACAATGAAATGATGAACATTGTAGACGGCGGATTTTTTATCAATAGTGATTTCTCGCCCGCCTATCTATATGAACTGGCGAAGATGGACGGGGCCATTATTTTAAGCGAAGATGGAAAGAGAATCTTATATGCCAACACGCAGCTTGTGCCAAATAACGGGATCGAATCGAGTGAGACGGGGATTCGTCACCGCTCAGCTGAACGCGTCGCGAAACAGACGGGAAACCTGACGATATCAATTTCCCAACGTCGAAACGTTATAACGCTGTATCAAGGGGAATATAGGTATTCCTTAAAGGATATTGGCGTCATTCTAACGAAAGCCAATCAAGCCATTCAAACGCTTGAAAAATATAAGTCCGTACTTGATCAAGGGATTACGAATTTAGGTGCGCTTGAATTTGAACAGCTCGTTACATTCGGGGACGTCGTGCAAGTCATTCATCGTGTGCAAATGGTTCTCAGAATTAAGCGCGAAATTCAGAATTACATTCACGAGCTTGGCAACGAAGGCCGACTGATTACGATGCAGCTAAAGGAGCTTGTCACCAACACCGAAAAGGAGGCTCTTTATTTACTACGTGACTACGTGAAAGATCGGTCTCAGGATGTTTCCAAGACATTAGATGAGCTAACGGCATTGCAAACCGAAGATCTCCTTGATGAACAAGCGATTGTGAAGGCGCTCGGGTATGGACGAAGCACGAATCTTCAGGAACAATCCCTTTCGCCACGAGGGTACCGTGTCTTAAACCGAATTCCCCGCTTGCCAGCACAGGTCATTGAAAATTTAATTGATGAGTATGGACATCTTTCAAGTATGATGGTCGCGACCATTGAGCAGCTGGATGAAGTAGAAGGTATCGGCGAGGCACGTGCCAAGATGATTAAAGATGGACTCAATCGCATCCAAGAGCAATTGTTTGTCGATCGTCATATTTAGTTTTTTGCCACCTAAGAGGGTTCTCCCTCTTACTAGGAAACTGTTTCAGAAAGTTCGGTCATTATAAACGTATTTTTTATAGGAAATTCAGTTTGCTAGGTTTGAGAGTTGCGATCTTGTCTATAATACCTAAAAGGAGGTGGATGTGTGAATGCTTAAGTGGATTGTTCGTTTGTTTTTCATTTTGGCTGGTGTGACCCTTGGTTCCGTTTATATCCCAGATTTATTTGAGGCGATTTCGTTGGATGTCCCTCAATGGATGATGAGTGCTTATTTTGGAGGCACGGTTGGGGCACTCGTACTGTATGGCGTTTCCGTTTGGTTATCAGACCTTATTGTTAATTCATTTCGATATATAGAGGAAACGGTGGTAAAAGCTCCTGTCGCAGATGTCTTTTCTGGGTCTATGGGGTTGATTGTCGGTTTGGTTGCTGGCTACTTGCTGGGTAGCCCGCTGAGTGGTCTGCAGATCCCTGTTGTGAACAATATCCTTCCTGTTTTTATTACGATACTCGTTGGATACCTCGGTTTCCAAGTAGGGTTTAAAAAGAGGGATGAATTAATGCAGCTATTCATGTCTGTTCGAAATAGCTCAAGGGATACAAAAGAGAAAAAGAAAGAGGAAACGGAGTCAATAGAGGAAAAAGGGGATCTAAAGATACTCGATACAAGTGTGATTATTGATGGACGAATTGCTGATGTTTGTCAAACCGGGTTTCTAGAAGGAACGCTTGTCATTCCGGGCTTTGTGCTAGAAGAGCTTCAGCATATTGCAGATTCCTCAGATGCCCTTAAGCGCAACCGCGGACGAAGGGGTCTAGATATTTTAAATAAGATTCAAAAAGAATTGCCGATTCATGTGGAAATTTACGATGGGGATTTCGAAGAGATTCAGGAAGTCGACTCGAAGCTCGTGAAGCTAGCGAAATTAACTTCCGGGATGGTGGTCACCAACGATTTTAACCTGAACAAGGTTTGTGACCTTCAAGGTGTTCAAGTACTAAACATCAATGACCTTGCGAACGCCGTCAAACCCGTTGTTCTACCAGGGGAGAACTTAAATGTTCAAGTCATTAAGGACGGGAAGGAACATCATCAAGGCGTCGCCTATTTGGATGATGGCACCATGATCGTTGTAGAAGGCGGCAGGGAATACATCAATAAGCATATTGATGTGATTGTCACTAGTGTTTTGCAAACAAGCGCCGGACGTATGATCTTTGCCAAGCCCAAGTCCTTAGAAAAAGCCCAGTGACAAAAAAAGCGGAGGCGGGTTGGACAGGAGCGAGGATTTTGGAAGGCCTGACAAGAAATCCTGGTTTTGGATTTCGCGTCAGGACTGAAAAATCCCGAGCTTCTACCCGCCGCAGCTAGACAAAGAAAAGCGGAGGCGCCCTGCACACGAGCGACAAGTTCTGGAGCGACGGCAGGATCAAGCCCGGTCTTGGCTTGATCTAGCGGCGTGAAGAAACCTCGAGCGAGTGGGGGCGGGCGGGATTTTCTAAAGGTATACAGCTAGTGAACAACGTGCTTTTCGTCCAGACGAAAAGCACGTTGTTTTGAATAGAAGGCTACCTATGTGTAACTCCCAAAATCATGCTAAAATAAGAAGCAATGAAGAGCAGGATAAGGGGAGTACATATGAATTATAGCGTCATTGTTTTGGCCGCTGGACAAGGGAAGCGGATGGAGTGCGGATACAATAAGCAACTCATAAAATTAGCGGGAACCCCGCTGATCGTGCATTCGCTGCGAGCGTTTCACGACGACCCGCGCTGTGCGGAGATTGTTCTCGTGGTCAGCGAGCCCGAAAAGCGAGAAATGGAGGCTCTTGTAAAGGAGTACGCCATACAGCGGGTCACGCGTATTGTGATTGGCGGAGTGGAGCGACAGAACAGCGTGTATGCCGGCTTGCAGCAGGTTAGCGCCGCAGAGATCATCCTCATCCATGATGGAGCAAGGCCGTTCGTCCGCAAGCGCGTGGTGCACGCACTTGCGGACGCAGCGAGGGAACACGGGGCGGCGATTGCCGCGGTACAAGTGAAAGACACGGTCAAAGAAGTAGAGCAAATGACTATTCAAAAGACGGTTGATCGCTCAAAGTTATGGGCGGCACAAACCCCACAGGCTTTCCAAAAGGATCTTATCTGTAAGGCGCATGAGGAAGCGGCTAGCGAAAAGATCATAGGAACGGATGATGCAAGTCTGGTAGAGCGCCAGGGGAAGCTTGTGGCCATTGTGCAGAGCGATTACACCAATATTAAATTAACCACGCAGGAAGATGTTTTATTTGCGGAAGCGATTTTACAACAAAGGAGTTAAGAGACTATGATTCGGATTGGACAAGGATTTGATGTACATCGACTCGTGGAGGGGAGGCCGCTGATTCTAGGTGGAGTGACGATTCCCTATGAAAAGGGGTTGCTAGGCCACTCGGATGCGGATGTGCTGCTTCATACGATTACAGATGCAGCGCTTGGCGCCATAGGGGCGGGTGATCTTGGCAAGCATTTTCCTGACACGGACGAAGCGTTTAAGGACGCAGACTCTAAGGACCTCTTGCGTCAAGCCTGGTCACTTGTGAAAGAAGCAGGGTATAAAATTGGCAATGTGGACTGCACAGTGATGGCAGAAATGCCAAAGATGGCTCCGTACATCGGAGAGATGCGCACACAAGTTGCCGAACTGCTGGAGACTGATGCAGCAAATGTAGGGGTAAAGGCGACAACAACAGAAAAGCTAGGGTTTACAGGCCGCGGTGAAGGAATTGCGGCCCAGGCAGTGCTTCTTCTTGTGAAGGCAGAGTAGCCTTTTTGTAGTTCTTGTGGTTTAATGCTAGAATAGATGAAGAAATTGAGGACGACGGGAGTGTATAGCAGGATGGCAAACGATGTACGCGTACGTTTTGCTCCGAGCCCAACCGGTCATTTGCATATAGGTGGCGCTCGCTCAGCACTGTTTAACTATTTGCTTGCCAAAAATACTGGAGGCACCTTTGTACTCCGGATTGAAGATACCGACCAGGCACGAAATGTGGAGACAGCGACAGAGAAACTGATGGAGAGTCTGAAGTGGCTTGGCCTCGAGTGGGATGAAAGTGTAGATACCGAGGGAGAATTCGGCCCGTATCGTTCGATGGAACGGATTGATATTTACAAGAAATACGTTGATCAGCTTTTAGAAGAGAAGAAGGCCTATTACTGTTACATGACGGAAGAAGAGCTAGAGGCGGAGCGAGAAGCACAGAAAGTACGGGGCGAGATGCCGAAGTACAGCGGGCGTGACCGCGATCTAACGGAAAAAGAGAGAGCGGCTTATGAAGCGAAGGGCATCGAGCCTGTGATTCGCTTCCGGGTCCCAGAAGGGCAGACCGTGACATTTGCCGATGCTGTTCGTGAAGAGGTTTCCTTTGAAACGGAGGGAATCGGTGATTTCGTCATTGCCCGGAAAGATGGCGTGCCGATGTACAACTTTGCCGTCGTTATCGATGACCATCTGATGAAAATCTCCCATGTGATCCGGGGGGAAGAGCATCTTTCCAATACGCCTAGGCAAGTGCTTTTATTTGAAGCATTTGGGTGGGAAGTCCCTACATTTGCGCACGCTTCGCTTATTTTGAATGCAGAACGTCAAAAGATGAGCAAGCGGGACGAGTCCATTATCCAATTCGTTGAACAGTATAGAGACCTTGGGTATATGCCAGAGGCGATTGTGAACTTTCTCGCGCTTCTTGGGTGGTCTCCGGTTGGCGAGGAAGAACGATTCTCCCTGCAAGAGCTCAGTGAACAGTTTAGTTTAGAACGTGTCTCCAAAGCACCTGCGGTTTTCGATACGGACAAGCTCGCCTGGATGAATAACCAGTATATGAAACAGGCAGAGTTAGACACTGTCGTCGACCTTGCTCTCCCTCATTTAGTGGCAAGTGGCCGGGTTTCAGAGGAGCTAAACGAAGACCGCCTCGAGTGGGTTCGCCGCCTGATTGGACTGTACCAAGAACAGTTGCACTACGGGGCTGAAATTGTGGAGCTCACGGAATTGTTCTTTAAGCGAGAAATTGAGTATAATGAAGAAGCACTTCAGGTTTTGAATGAAGAACAAGTATCGGAAGTATTAACGCAATTTGACAAAGAGCTTGAAGAGGTGGAGTCGTTCACAGCCGCAGACATCAAAAAAGCGATTAAAGCGACACAGAAGGCGACAGGGCAAAAGGGCAAGAAGCTCTTTATGCCGATTCGAGTGGCTGTAAGTGGCCAAACCCATGGCCCAGAGCTTGGCGATACGATTGAGCTTCTCGGGAAAGCGGTGGTCTCCACACGTCTTCAGGCTGCTGTTCGTCCATCATAAAAGGCAAAGCGTCGAAAGGGAAAAGTAAGATGTCGCGCACCTGCACAGAGAGAGTGGCCCCGGCTGAAAGTCACTTCAGAACGCGCATTTGAACATGCACCCTGGAGTCTTTTCTCGAACGTGTGACTAGTAGAGAGAAGCGGTTGGCTGCGTTAAAAGCCGTTAAAGAGTGTAATGATTGTTATTACATCTGACAGAGTGGAACCGTGCAGTGGAATGCGCCTCTGTACCCGAGTGGGGTGCAGGGGCGTTCTTTTCGTTTAGGAGAAAAAGCGGCCGAATCTTCTTTGTCTATGAAGAGTTTAAAGAGGGGAGGGAAGGGCATATGAGTATTTGGCGCACGCTTATGAACGACGTTGATGTCGTGTTCGATCAAGACCCAGCGGCAAGAAACCGGCTTGAGGTTATTTTTACGTACTCAGGGGTTCATGCCATTTGGAGTCATCGTCTCGCTCACTGGCTCTGGGGGAAAAAGGTCTTTTTTCTGGGTAGGCTTCTGTCACAAATCAGTCGCTTCTTCACGGGCATCGAAATTCATCCGGGCGCTGTGATTGGCCAGCGTGTCTTTATTGACCATGGGATGGGCGTGGTGATTGGAGAGACGTGTGAAATTGGCAACAACGTGACGATTTTTCAAGGGGTCACGCTCGGAGGAACAGGAAAGGAAAAAGGAAAACGTCATCCGACTGTTGAAGACGGAACCCTTATTGCCTCTGGTGCAAAGGTATTAGGCTCTTTCACCATTGGGAAAGAAGCTCGTATCGGTGCAGGTTCCGTCGTCCTTAACGAAGTTCCACCCCATTCGACGGTGGTTGGAATTCCTGGCCGGATAGTTGTCCAGAATGGAGTGAAAGTAGACCGAGCTCACTCGCTCGACCACGATCGGTTGCCAGACCCGGTGGCGGACAAATTGAAAGAGCTTGAAGCTGAATTAGAGAAGCTAAAAACGGAATACGATGAACTGCGAAAAAGCAGCATCATGGACTAGTCTATTGTCTATGATGTAGTAGAGAGCACGAGGCAATCAAAGCGGAAGGGACGAACGAACCATGATCCGGCTGTTTAACAGTTTAACGAAACAAAAAGAAACTTTTGTGCCAATCGAAGAAGGCAAGGTAAGCATGTACTTCTGTGGACCAACGGTATACAACTACATCCATATCGGAAATGCTAGACCACCGATCGTCTATGACATGGTGCGCCGTTACCTGCAGTACAGAGGCTATGAGGTAACGTTTGTGTCCAACTTTACAGACGTGGACGATAAGATCATTCGCGTTGCGGCTGAACTTGGGGAGGGAGTGTTTGATGTCGCCGAGCGCTTTATTGACGCCTACCACTCGGATACAGAAGCGCTTAATGTAAAAGAGGCCGATATCCACCCGCGTGTAACCAACACGATGGAAGAGATCCTCTCGTTTATTCAAAAGCTCGAGGAAAAAGGGTTTGCGTACGCTTCAAGTGGAGATGTCTATTTCCGAACGCGCAAGTTTGACACCTACGGCAAGCTCTCTGGCCAGCCGCTTGATGAGCTTAGAAGCGGAGCCAGAGTGGATGTTGACGAGCGAAAGGAAGACGCTCTTGATTTTGTTCTCTGGAAAGGGGCGAAAGAGGGAGAAATCTCCTGGGAGAGCCCGTGGGGATTAGGGCGACCAGGTTGGCATATTGAATGTTCAGCGATGATCAAAAAAAATCTAGGGGAAACGATTGATATTCATGCAGGAGGAAAAGACTTGACGTTTCCTCATCATGAGAATGAAATTGCTCAATCCGAAGCACTTACCGGAAAAAAACTAGCGAATTATTGGATGCACAACGGCTTTGTTAACATAAACAACGAGAAAATGTCGAAATCCCTCGGAAACTTCTTGCTTGCACGTGACATCGTTCAACAGCATTCGCCAGAAGTTGTGCGGTTCTTCATGCTCACGGCCCATTACCGGACGCCGATCAATTTTAGCGATGAATTGCTTGAAGGGGCGAAGGCTGGGCTTGAGCGACTGCGGACAGCGGTCACTTCTCTAGAGCATCGGTTAAGTGAAACGATCGATCTCGGTGAGGTGGCAGGCTGGGTCGAGCAAAACGCTGAGACGAAGAAGCGTTTCATCGAAGCGATGGACGATGACTTTAACAGCGCGAACGGTATTAGCGTTTTGTTTGATTTGGCGAAGGAAGCGAATCGGTACACGCGCGAAGAGCAAACGTCGAAACAGGTGCTTGAGTCCTTTCTCACCTTGTTCGATGAAATCGCAGGCGTGCTAGGAATTTCGCTTCGTGCAGAAACGGAATTGCTGGATGAAGACATAGACGCACTGATCGAGGAGCGCAATGAAGCACGCAGGCGACGGAATTTTGCACGTGCTGATGAAATTCGCGATGAGTTAAAGGAACAACAGATTATCCTTGAAGATACACCTCAAGGCGTTCGCTGGAAGCGAGGGTGAGATGAAAAAAGCCAACTCAAGTACAGACTGGCGCCAGTTAAACGGTCTTGCACTCGCTTATATGGGGGACGCAGTATTTGAAATGCACGTCCGCTATGAATTGCTCGCTCGTGGGAAAGTTCGACCAAACCGACTGCATAGGGAAGCAACCTCTTTCGTTTCAGCAAAGGCACAGGCAAACATCTTGTACCGCCTTGAAAATGCCGGTCTCTTGAGGGAAGAGGAGCTGGCGGTGGTCCGCCGAGGTCGTAATGCAAAATCTCATACCGTGCCTAAAAACACAGACGTAGCAACCTATCGAAACTCAACAGGCTTTGAAGCACTCTTAGGTTATCTCTATGTCACGGACAAGGAAGAGCGTCTAGATGAGATTCTAGAGGCGGCCATGCAAGGAGCTTTTGAGATTGAAGGAGAGAATCAACATGAAAAATGAGTCGAAGGGTGAAATGATTATTGGAAAAAACCCGGTCATAGAGGCGATTAAATCCGGGCACACGATTCATAAACTATGGATTGCTGACAACTCTGGGAAGGGGCAAATGGGAAAGTTGATTACGCTCGCTAAACAACATGGAGTGATTATACAAAACGCCCCTAAACGAAAGCTGGAGCAGCTTGTTGGTAATGCGAACCATCAGGGAGTCGTGGCTTCCGTTGCCGCCTATGAGTATGCCTCCATCAATGATCTGTTCAGGCGAGCCGAAGAAAAACGAGAGGACCCCTTCTTTCTTGTCCTTGATGAGATTGAGGACCCGCACAATTTAGGTTCCATTATGAGAACGGCGGATGCAATCGGTGCCCATGGCATTATTATTCCCAAACGACGTTCGGTCGGACTCACGCAAACGGTAGCAAAAGCCTCAACCGGAGCGATTGAGTATGTTCCTGTCGTGAGAGTGACGAACCTTGCACGGACGATGGATGAATTAAAAGGGCGGGGCGTTTGGTTTGCTGGAACGGATGCCGAGGCGAGCGATGATTATAGCAAGGCTTCCTTTGATTTACCTCTTGGTTTGGTCATTGGAAGTGAAGGAAAAGGAATGAGCCGGCTAACAAAAGAGAAGTGCGACTTTCTCCTTAGCATCCCGATGCGCGGGAATGTCACCTCGCTGAATGCTTCTGTGGCGGCTAGTCTACTCATGTACGAAGTGTACCGCAAACGCATGAGATCTGGAGAATAGCGATGAAGGATATTTTGCTTGTCGATGGCTACAACATCATAGGTGCATGGCCATCCCTGCAGGCACTTAAGGAGTCAGATTTAAGCCTTGCAAGGGACAAGCTCGTTGACTTAATGGCTGAATATGCAGCGTATACAGGCGAGGAAGTCAAGGTCGTGTTTGATGCGCACATGGTTTCTGGGGTTGGAAAGGCCTACCATCAACACCGGGTCGATGTCATCTATACACGGAAGAAAGAAACGGCTGATGAGCGGATTGAGAAGCTGGTTCATGACTTAAAGCGGATCGACCGTCGCATTCATGTGGCCACATCTGACTTTGCGGAGCAATCCTTGATTTTCGGCAGTGGTGCTTTGCGTAAGTCTGCTCGTGAGCTTTTCATTGACACTGAGCTTGCGACAAAGGGTATCGACAAAATCGTACAAAAAACGCGAAATCGACAGAAATCGACAAAATTACAGCTTACGGATGAAATTGCTGAAACTTTTGAGAGATGGCGTCGAGGGAACAAATAGCAGGTTGACCAGTTAGAAATTTGTGCTATATACTGAAAATAACTTTTCACAACATTAAGTCGAGGCTAACGCGAGGGGTGAAACGTTTTGAGCGCAAAACTATTTGAGGAACCTGTAATCTTCACAGAGAGGCATTTTGCTGAATGGGAGGACGATCTCATCATTCATGAGGTGCACAACGGAAACACGCTGGCCCTGGAACATCTGATTTCGAAGTACAAGAGTTTTGTTCGCGCAAAAGCGCGGTCGTATTTTCTCATTGGAGCTGACCACGAAGACATCGTGCAAGAAGGAATGATTGGGCTCTATAAAGCTGTCCGGGACTTCAAAGGGGACAAGCTGTCGTCCTTTAAGGCATTTGCTGAGCTATGTATTACCCGTCAAATTATTACGGCCATTAAAACGGCTACGCGCCAAAAGCATATCCCTCTCAATTCATATGTATCCTTGGACAAGCCTCTTTATGACGAGGAGTCAGAGAGGACGCTTCTAGATGTGATTTGCGGAAACCGTGTCACGGATCCGGAGGAACTGCTCATCAACCAAGAGGAGTTCGCTTTCATCGAAGGGAAAATGAGTGAAATCTTAAGTGAGCTGGAACGACAAGTTCTCACGCTTTACTTAGATGGTCGGACGTACCAGGAGATTTCCGTGGACCTAGACCGGCATGTGAAATCGATTGATAACGCTCTCCAACGGGTAAAGCGTAAGCTGGAGCGTTATGTAGAACTGAAAAGTGTTGTCTTATAAGGGGGAGATGGTGCCTGATCGGGTGCCGTCTTTTTTTGAAGAGGACTCGAGGTGTGTAAAATATAAGGCATTGCTGTTACCGGATCTCCAAAATCCTCGCTCCTGCCCAACCCGCCCCCGCTTTTCTGTGTGTCTAGCTGCGGCGGGTAGGAGCTTCGGGATTTTTCGCTCCGCTAGCGAAATCCAAGATCGGGATTTCTTTTATCGGGTCTCCAAAATCCTCGCTCCTGTTCGACCCGCCTCCGCCTTTCTGTGTCATTGACACTTTTTTTGTGCTGTGCTAGAGTCAAAGAGTATGTGCTATAGTAGCGGGGTGCCGTGTTGAACAAGAAATGCAGTACGGGCTTGCGATGTTTGTAAGTCTTGTAATTATGCAATGCCTAAACAAAATCAATGCGATGTGAGCCGCCTAGAGGTGAAGAAGTTTTGCAAACGATGTACCGCTCATACGATTCATCTCGAAACGATTTAGTTGAACTAAAGAGCGGTTCTTTTTTTATTGGTGCGATTTAATGATACGGCTATTCATTCGATAGACGCTAGCCTTATGAAAGGCGTCTATCTTGTCTATAATGTGTAGTGCTGGAGGTGTACGGAAACATCATGGCTAGCGAGAAAAAAGGACCTGTAACGTTCTTGAAAAGTGTTGGACAAGAAATGAAACGTGTGACTTGGCCGACGCAAAAGGAACTGACAAGGTATACACTTGTAGTACTGGCCACGCTTGCTTTTATGGTCGCTTTCTTTTATGTTGTGGACCTTGGTATTTCAGAACTTGTCCAGCTTCTACTTTAATAGTGAACAGCATAAGTAGCAGCGAAAAAGGAGGGAAGGACTCAACCGTCCTGAACAATGGAGAAAAATTGGTTTGTAGTGCACACATATTCTGGCTACGAGAACAAGGTGAAAACCAATCTTGAAAAACGAGTAGAGTCGATGGAAATGACGGACAACATTTTTCGAGTACTTGTTCCGGTGGAAGAAGAAACAGAAACAAAGAATGGAAAAACGAAGCAAGTGACACGCAAGGTGTTCCCAGGCTATGTGTTAGTGGAAATGGTCATGACGGATGATTCCTGGTACGTGGTTCGTAATACGCCGGGGGTCACAGGGTTTGTCGGATCAGCAGGAGCTGGATCCAAGCCAACCGCGCTTATGCCAGATGAAGTGGACAATATCCTCAGGCAAATGGGTGAAAATGAGCTTCATACAGAGGTCGACTTTGACATAAAAGAATCAGTGAAGGTGAAAACGGGGCCATTTGCAGATTTTGTTGGCACGATTGAAGAAATTCAAGTGGAGAAGAAAAAGTTAAAAGTCCATGTTAATATGTTCGGTCGTGAAACGCCGATTGAACTAGAGTTTAATCAGGTCGAAAAGATTTCTTAAAAACAGCTTGATCTTTGGGCTTTTTGGTGATAAGATTCTCATGTTTAGTATGGAATATCCAAACTACGCAGTCGGATGCGCAGCTAGCATCCGTTTTTTTGAGTGGGAGGGTGCGCGCGTAGTACCCGGGAACCACATCACGGACTTAAGGAGGTGTGTCACGTGGCTAAAAAGGTAATCAAAATGGTTAAATTGCAAATTCCTGCGGGTAAAGCCAATCCGGCACCACCAGTTGGACCGGCACTCGGTCAAGCAGGTGTGAACATCATGGGATTCTGTAAAGAATTTAACGCTCGTACGTCTGATCAGGCGGGTCTTATCATTCCAGTTGAAATCACTGTGTTTGAAGATCGCTCGTTTACATTCATTACAAAAACGCCACCAGCTGCAGTTCTTCTTAAGAAAGCAGCAGGAATCGAGTCTGGTTCTGGTGAGCCAAACCGCAATAAAGTTGCAACGGTTAAGCGCGATCAAGTACGCGAAATCGCTGAAACGAAAATGCCGGATTTGAATGCGGCGAATGTCGATAATGCAATACGCATGGTAGAGGGTACGGCTCGCAGCATGGGTATTACGATTGAAGACTAATGAGTCCGTTTGCTGAAAGGTTGCGCTCGTCTAGGGTCGCAGCCTTTCAAATAGTGGGAGGTTCTGCCGTTACTACCACATACGAGGAGGAAATAGTATGGCTAAAAGAAGCAAGAAATACACAGATGCTTTGAAGCTTGTAGACCGTGATGCGTCCTATCAGGCGGAAGAAGCAATCGAACTAGTAAAGAAAACATCCATTGCTAAATTTGACGAGACGGTTGAAGTAGCGGTTCGTCTTGGTGTTGACCCTAAAAAAGCAGACCAGCAAATCCGTGGAGCAGTTGTTTTGCCGAACGGTACAGGTAAAACGCAGCGCGTGCTTGTCTTTGCAAAAGGTGATAAGGCAAAGGAAGCGGAAGCTGCGGGCGCTGACTTCGTTGGGGAAGACGATTTGATCAACAAAATCAACCAAGGTTGGTTTGAGTTTGATGTGATCGTTGCAACTCCAGACATGATGGCTCAAGTGGGTAAACTTGGTCGTGTTCTTGGACCAAAAGGCCTTATGCCAAACCCTAAAACGGGTACCGTAACGTTCGATGTGGAGAAAGCCGTTGGCGAAATCAAAGCCGGTAAAGTGGAATACCGTGTGGATAAATCCGGAAATATCCATGTTCCGATTGGAAAAATTTCATTTGATACAGTGAAACTAATGGAAAATTTCAAAACGATCATGGAAACACTGCATAAGGTCAAGCCGACAGCAGCAAAAGGAACGTATGTAAGAAACATCGCAGTAGCTTCAACCATGGGCCCTGGAGTTCGTGTTGTGACTTCTGCCTATGCAAAATAAACCATTGACACTATACGTTCTTACATGGTATTGTAACTAGCGTGTGTTAATAAAATAGTCATACCGTAGACAGCAGGTGCCCCTAAGCTTAATTTCCTGCCGAGGTGCAGAAAATAGATTCTTTGAATTTATATGCCCTCGTGCGGTTGCGCGAGGGCTTTCTATATGTCTTGCGGTGTGCGAACAAGCCTTACAGGAGGTGTTACAATGAGCAATGTGCTCGAGCAAAAAAAGCAACTGGTCGCTGATATTGCGACAAAACTACGTGATGCAAGCTCTGCAGTGATCGTTGACTATCGCGGGCTGAACGTGGCACAGGTAACTGAGCTTCGTAAACAGCTTCGTGAAGCGGGTGTTGAGTATAAAGTATACAAGAATACACTGATCCGTCGTGCAACGGCAGAAGCAGATCTAACAGGTCTCGATGAGCATCTTGTGGGGCCAACGGCGATTGCGTTTGGAACCGAAGATGTAATCACACCTGCGAAAGTGATTAACGAGTTTGCTAAGAAGAACGACGCGCTTGAAATTAAAGTGGGTGTTATCGAAGGCAATGTCTCAACGGCAGCGGAAGTCAAAGCACTAGCGGAGCTTCCTTCTCGCGATGGACTTCTTTCAATGCTGGCAAACGTCTTGCAAGCACCTGTACGCGGTTTTGCAATTGCGACAAAAGCAGTGGCAGACCAAAAAGAAGAGCAAGGGGCATAAGGTTCACTTGCAGCAAAACGATTTCATAACAGAATTATATTAGGAGGATTTAAAATGAGTAAAGATCAAATCATTGAAGCGATCAAAGAAATGACTGTTCTTGAACTAAACGATCTTGTTAAAGCAATTGAAGAGGAGTTCGGTGTAACAGCAGCAGCTCCTGTCGCTGTAGCTGGCGGTGCAGCAGAAGGTGGCGTGGAAGAGCAAACAGAATTCGACGTCGTTCTTGAATCTGCTGGCGGTTCCAAAATCAACGTGATCAAAGTGGTTCGTGAAATCACTGGCCTTGGCCTTAAAGAAGCGAAGGCACTTGTTGACGGTGCTCCAGCCCCAATTAAAGAGGGCATTGCTCAAGAAGAAGCTGACGAAATCAAAGGCAAACTTGAAGAAGCGGGCGCTAGCGTAGAAGTTAAGTAAGGTCTGCTGAATAGGAAGAAGGTCCGCGAGAAACGCGGGCCTTCTTTTGTCTAGCTTCGGCGGGTAGAAGCTCGGGATTTTTCAGTCCTGACACGAAATCCAAAACCGGATTTCTTTGTCAGGCCTTCCAAAATCCGCGCTTCTGTTCGACCCGCCTGCGCTTTTCGGTATTGTCTAGCTTCGGCGGGTAGGAGCTTGAGATTTTTCGCCCCGATAACGAAATCCAAAAATCGGGATTTCTATTATCGGGTCTCCAAAATTCTCGCTCCTAGGCAACCGGCCTACGCTTTTCGGTTACCGTTTAATCCTAGAAGGAGGGAGTAAGCAAATGTCGGAGCACTATTATAGCCGCACGCCCACATCCACGCACGAAGAGAGAACATGGGCATATGAGCTGCGGGGGGAGACGCTAACGTTTACCACGGATCGCGGCGTGTTTTCGCGAGGCGAAGTGGACTATGGAAGTCGATTTCTAATCGAATCCTTTCTGTACCCGGACGTACATGGGGGTATTTTGGATGTTGGCTGTGGATACGGGCCGATAGGATTAGCGCTTGCTAAGCAAGACGAAGGGCGTCAAGTTCATATGGTCGACGTGAATGAGCGTGCCGTAGAGCTTTGTGAGAGGAACCGTAAACAAAATCAGGTAAAGAATGCGAAAGTCTATGTAAGTGATGGGCTTGAAGGCGTAGAGAAACATGATTTTGCAGCGATTGTTACGAATCCTCCGATACGAGCCGGAAAAAAAGTGGTTCATCGACTGTTAGAGCAGGCCTATGATCACTTAACGACGAATGGGCAGGTGTGGGTGGTGATTCAGAAGAAGCAGGGTGCGCCTTCGGCGAAAGAAAAGCTAAGGCAATGCTTTGGAAATGTAGAAACTGTGGCGAAAGACAAAGGGTATTATTTGCTTTGCGCAGAAAAGGTTTGACTGCATTTTTTAACTGTGGTATTGTTATTTAATGCGTATAACTGCCTAAATTACCGTTTTCAATTTCAAGGGGATGAAGACTCATTGATTGGAACGGTTCATTTTTGGTTATGCTAGTACAATCGGTTATGTTAGAAAGAGGGCGTATAAAGAGTAGGTTACGATAAAGCAACACGCTCGGTAGAAGTGATGATTTTCGCTGAACGGTTGTTTTTTTACCGCTTTGTATATGCTTAGTGAGGGTACCATCCTCTTGCAAAACGTTTATGTTTATTTCACTATACGTAACCCGCGTATATCTGCAAAGGTTTATCTGTTAAAAGGCGAGAGATACGCTTTTTAACAGTTGATTTAGATACTATAACGCAAGATTTAAGGGGTGAATCAGTTGACAGGTCAACTAATTCAGTATGGACGTCACCGTCAGCGGAGAAGCTATGCGCGAATTAATGAAGTGCTAGAGCTGCCAAACTTGATTGAGATTCAAACGGCTTCTTATCAATGGTTCCTTGATGAGGGCTTGCGAGAAATGTTTCAGGACATCTCTCCGGTTCAAGACTTCACTGGTAATTTAGTTTTAGAGTTTATTGACTATAGTCTAGGAGAACCAAAGTACCCTGTCGATGAGTCAAAAGAACGAGATGTCACCTTTGCTGCTCCTCTCAGGGTGAAAGTTCGCTTGATTAATAAAGAAACAGGCGAAGTAAAGGAACAAGAAGTGTTCATGGGCGATTTCCCATTGATGACGGAAACAGGAACATTCATCATTAACGGTGCTGAACGAGTGATTGTTTCACAGCTTGTTCGTTCCCCAAGTGTCTATTACAGCCAAAAGCTCGACAAGAATGGGAAGAATGCTTTTACAGCGACAGTGATCCCAAACCGTGGAGCGTGGCTTGAGCTTGAAACAGATGCGAAGGACATCGTGTATGTACGTATCGACCGTACACGCAAGATCCCGGTTTCTGTTCTCTTGCGTGCGCTTGGTTTTGGATCGGACCAAGAAATCGTTGATCTGCTTGGCGAAAACGAATACTTACGAAATACGCTAGAAAAAGACAATACGGACTCAACAGAAAAAGCCCTCCTTGAAATCTATGAGCGTCTTCGCCCTGGAGAGCCTCCAACGGTCGATAACGCGAAAAGTTTGCTTGAATCTCGTTTCTTTGATCCGAAACGCTATGACTTAGCGAATGTCGGACGCTATAAGATGAACAAAAAGCTACACATTAAGAACCGACTTTTCAACCAGCGCCTGGCTGAGACGCTTGTCGACCCCGAAACAGGAGAAGTCTTGGCTGAAGAAGGAACTGTTTTGGATCGTCGTGTTCTCGATAGGCTCATTCCACATCTGGAAAAGAATGTTGGGTTTCGCACCGCGCGTACATCAGGAGGCGTCCTCGATGAAGCCGATGTGGATATTCAATCCATTAAGATCTATGCCAACGATGATTATGAAGGAGAACGCGAGATTTCCGTTATTGGAAACGGCATGGTTGAGCAAAATGTTAAGCATATTTCCGCTTCTGACATCATCGCTTCGATCAGCTACTTCTTTAATTTGTTGCACGGTGTTGGCGATACCGATGACATTGACCATCTAGGGAATCGCCGCCTTCGTTCGGTCGGTGAGCTTTTGCAAAACCAATTCCGCATTGGCCTTTCTCGCATGGAGCGTGTGGTGCGTGAGCGGATGTCGATCCAAGATCCAAACGCGATTACGCCTCAGGCGCTGATTAACATCCGGCCCGTGATCGCTTCGATTAAAGAGTTCTTTGGAAGCTCTCAGCTATCCCAGTTCATGGACCAAACCAACCCGCTTGCAGAGCTCACGCACAAGCGTCGACTCTCCGCGCTCGGGCCTGGTGGTCTAACGCGTGAACGTGCAGGGATGGAAGTACGTGACGTTCACTATTCCCACTACGGGCGTATGTGTCCGATCGAAACGCCAGAGGGGCCAAACATTGGGTTGATTAACTCTCTTTCTTCCTATGCGAAGGTCAACGAGTTCGGCTTTATGGAGACTCCTTACCGCCGAGTCGACCCGGAAACAGGGAAAGTAACAGCGCGTATTGATTATCTTACAGCGGATGAAGAAGACCATTATGTTGTGGCGCAAGCGAATGCGAAGCTGAATGACGATGGCTCTTTCGTCGACGCTAACATCATTGCTCGTTTCCGTGGAGAGAACACAGCAGTTCCTTTCGAGCGTATTGACTACATGGACGTATCGCCGAAGCAGGTAGTCTCCGCGGCAACCGCTTGTATTCCGTTCCTAGAAAACGATGACTCGAACCGTGCGTTGATGGGTGCGAACATGCAGCGTCAAGCGGTTCCGCTTCTTGTACCGGAAGCACCGCTCGTTGGAACAGGGATGGAGCATATGTCTGCCAAAGATTCAGGGGCAGCTGTTGTATCAAAATATGCGGGTGATGTTGAGCGAGTCACAGCAAAAGAAGTGTGGGTACGTCGAATAGAGGAAGTGGACGGCAAAGAAACCAAAGGCGACCTTGATAAGTACCGCATGCAAAAGTTCGTGCGCTCCAACCAGGGCACGAGTTATAACCAGCGTCCAATCGTTCGTGAAGGCGATCGTGTGGAAAAACGTGAGATCCTTGCCGATGGGCCTTCAATGGAAGAAGGAGAAATGGCTCTTGGCCGGAATGTTCTCGTTGGTTTTATGACATGGGAAGGGTACAACTATGAGGATGCCATTATCTTAAGCGAACGCTTGGTTAAAGATGATGTCTACACATCTGTTCACATTGAAGAATATGAATCCGATGCTCGTGATACAAAACTCGGACCCGAAGAGATTACTCGTGATATTCCAAACGTCGGTGAAGATGCGCTTCGTAACCTTGATGAGCGAGGAATTATCCGTGTTGGCGCTGAAGTAAAGGATGGCGATATTCTCGTTGGGAAAGTAACGCCTAAGGGTGTGACGGAACTAACGGCAGAAGAGCGACTCCTGCACGCAATCTTTGGTGAAAAGGCTCGTGAAGTTCGTGATACGTCCTTGCGTGCCCCACACGGTGGCGATGGCATCGTTCTTGACGTGAAGATCTTTAATCGCGAAGACGGAGATGAATTGCCTCCTGGTGTGAACCAGCTCGTGCGTGTGTACATTGTACAGAAGCGTAAGATCAATCAGGGCGATAAAATGGCCGGGCGTCATGGGAACAAAGGGGTTATTTCACGGATTTTACCGGAAGAAGATATGCCGTACCTCCCAGATGGAACACCCATTGATATTATGTTGAACCCACTCGGCGTGCCATCGCGAATGAATATCGGACAAGTGCTTGAACTTCACCTTGGGATGGCCGCTCGCAAGCTCGGTATTCACGTGGCTACACCTGTATTTGACGGAGCACGGGAAGAGGATGTTTGGGGTACGATTGAAGAAGCAGGGATGGCCCGTGATGGAAAAACGATTCTATATGATGGGCGTACAGGTGAGCCGTTCGACAACCGGGTTTCAGTAGGAATCATGTACATGATCAAGCTGGCACATATGGTTGACGATAAACTTCATGCCCGCTCCACAGGTCCTTACTCTCTCGTTACACAGCAACCACTTGGCGGGAAAGCGCAGTTTGGTGGTCAGCGTTTTGGTGAGATGGAGGTTTGGGCACTGGAAGCGTACGGGGCTGCCTACACGTTGCAAGAGATCCTTACGGTTAAGTCGGATGACGTGGTCGGCCGTGTGAAAACGTACGAATCGATTGTTAAAGGGGAGAACGTACCAGAACCTGGCGTTCCTGAGTCCTTTAAAGTTCTCATTAAGGAGCTTCAGGCCCTTGGAATGGACGTGAAAATGCTTTCCAGCAACGAAGAAGAAATTGAAATGCGTGAGCTTGATGACGAGGATGAACAAACAACAGAAAAGCTCAACTTAAATTTAGAGACAAACGAGTCTCAAGTATAAGCAGTGATCGATGGTAGGGGAGAGGCATGGCTTCTGCCCCTTCACCGTCTCAAGACTTGCGCCATTCTTACGCAATGGGTCCACAGGAGTGGAAAATCATAAGGGAGGTTGGCCCCTTGATAGATGTAAACAACTTCGAATACATGAAAATTGGCCTCGCATCACCAAAGAAGATTCGTTCTTGGTCTCGAGGCGAAGTGAAGAAGCCGGAAACGATTAACTATCGCACGTTAAAACCAGAAAAAGACGGTTTGTTCTGTGAGCGGATTTTCGGACCGCAAAAGGACTGGGAGTGTCACTGCGGGAAATACAAGCGTGTGCGCTACAAAGGCGTCGTTTGTGATCGTTGCGGGGTAGAGGTTACACGTGCCAAAGTACGGAGGGAACGCATGGGTCATATTGAACTCGCAGCCCCCGTTTCTCATATTTGGTACTTTAAGGGCATTCCAAGCCGCATGGGGCTCGCACTCGACATGTCGCCTCGCTCTCTTGAAGAGGTCATTTACTTCGCCTCGTATGTGGTGACGGAACCAGGGGATACGCCGCTTGAGAAAAAGCAGCTACTCTCTGAAAAAGAGTACCGTGCTTATTATGACAAGTATGGCCGTTCTTTCACAGCATCCATGGGAGCAGAAGCGATTCGTAAGTTACTCTCTGACATCGATCTGGAGAAAGAGGTTAACGCGCTAAAAGAAGAACTCGAAACCGCACAAGGTCAGCGCCGTACGCGTGCCATTAAGCGATTGGAAGTGCTTGAAGCTTTCCGGAACTCTGGCAACGAACCGCCTTGGATGATCATGGATGTTCTTCCAGTAATTCCACCAGAACTTCGTCCGATGGTTCAACTAGACGGCGGTCGGTTTGCGACGTCCGATTTAAACGATCTGTATCGTCGTGTAATCAACCGCAATAATCGCTTGAAGCGCCTCCTTGACCTCGGGGCGCCGAACATTATCGTGCAAAATGAAAAGCGTATGCTTCAAGAGGCAGTCGATGCTTTGATTGACAACGGCCGTCGTGGTCGACCTGTTACGGGCCCTGGGAACCGTCCGCTAAAGTCTCTCTCTCATATGTTAAAAGGGAAACAAGGTCGTTTTCGTCAAAACCTTCTTGGTAAACGCGTCGACTATTCCGGTCGATCGGTGATCGTTGTCGGACCAAATTTAAAAATGTATCAATGCGGTCTGCCAAAAGAAATGGCGCTGGAGCTCTTTAAGCCTTTTGTTATGAAAGAACTTGTCTCCAAAGGGTTTGCACACAACATTAAGAGCGCGAAACGGAAAGTAGAACGCGTGCATCCGGAAGTATGGGACGTTCTTGAAGAAGTGATCCGTGAGCATCCTGTACTGCTTAACCGTGCCCCGACGCTCCACCGTCTTGGGATTCAAGCGTTTGAACCCGTTCTGGTTGAAGGTCGTGCCATCAAACTACATCCGCTAGTATGTACGGCGTACAACGCTGACTTTGATGGGGACCAAATGGCGGTCCACGTACCATTATCGGCGGAAGCGCAGGCGGAAGCGCGCATTTTAATGCTTGCCGCTCAAAACATCTTGAATCCGAAAGACGGAAAGCCAGTTGTGACCCCTTCACAGGATATGGTTCTCGGGAACTATTATTTAACCATGGAAAATGAAGAGGCCAAAGGCGAAGGGTCGGTCTTTAAAGATACGAACGAAGCGTTGATTGCCTATCAAAATGGGTTTGTCCATTTGCATACACGCGTGGCAATACCTGTGGCGTCTCTAAACAAGTCGACGTTTACGGAAAAAGAGCAAAGCATGCTGCTTCTAACAACAGTAGGGAAGTTGATTTTCAATGAAATCATGCCGGAGTCGTTCCCATATATCAATGAACCGACAAATAGCAACTTGGAAATTGAAACACCTGCCAAATATATGGTGCCAAGCGATACAGATGTGAAGGAACTCCTCAAAGGACGCGAGCAAGTCCCGCCGTTCAAGAAAGGATTCCTAGGAAATGTGATCTCAGAAGTCTTCAAGAAATTTAAGATCACAGAAACCTCTAAAATGCTCGATCGCATGAAGGATCTTGGTTTTACGTATTCAACAAAGGCCGGCATTACGGTTGGTGTAGCGGACATTGTTGTGCTTGCCGAGAAGAAGGAAATTCTTGATGATGCCGAAAATAAAGTCGCTCGTATTGTGAAGCAGTTCCGTCGGGGTCTCATTACAGAAGAGGAACGCTATGATCGCGTAATTTCCATCTGGAGTGAGGCGAAGGACATTATTCAAAGTAAACTCATGGGCACGCTTGATAAAAGCAACCCAATCTTTATGATGAGTGACTCTGGAGCCCGTGGGAACGCTTCGAACTTTACACAGCTAGCTGGAATGCGTGGCTTGATGGCGAACCCATCTGGTCGCATTATCGAACTTCCGATCAAGTCGAGCTTCCGTGAAGGTTTGACCGTCCTCGAGTACTTTATTTCAACCCACGGGGCGCGTAAAGGACTTGCGGACACCGCTCTGAAAACAGCGGATTCAGGATACCTCACTCGCCGTCTCGTTGATGTTGCGCAAGATGTGATCGTTCGTGAAGACGACTGCGGCACCGATCGGGGACTTGAGGTAGCAGCGATTAGAGAAGGCACGGAAACGATCGAGAACTTGTATGATCGCCTTGTCGGTCGTGTTGCCTTTAAAACCGTCTACCACCCTGACACAAAAGAAGTGATTGTGAACCGCGGTGAACGGATGAATGAAGACCTTGCAAAGCAAGTTGTCGATGCAGGCGTTGAACAAGTAACGATTCGTTCTGTCTTTACATGTAATACGCATCATGGCGTTTGCAAAGCTTGCTACGGACGCAACCTTGCGACCGGAAGTGATGTTGAAGTCGGAGAGGCCGTTGGCATCATTGCAGCCCAGTCGATCGGCGAGCCTGGTACACAGCTAACGATGCGCACCTTCCACACAGGTGGGGTTGCCGGGGATGACATCACGCAAGGTCTTCCGCGAATTCAAGAGCTGTTTGAGGCAAGAAACCCGAAAGGTCAAGCGGTTATCACGGAAATTGAGGGCGAAGTTGTTGACTTCAAGGACGGAGATAAGCGAGAAGTGGTCGTTCAGAGCGAGTTGGAAACGAAAAACTATGCGATCCCTTATGGTGCGCGTCTTAAAGTAGCCATCGGAGAGAAAGTCTCCCCTGGTCAAACGCTCACGGAAGGTTCCATTGATCCGAAAGAGCTGCTTAAAGTGACGGGCATGGGCGGTGTGCAAGAATACCTTCTTCGTGAAGTGCAGAAAGTCTATCGCCTTCAAGGCGTAGAAATTGGGGATAAGCACGTTGAAGTCATGGTTCGCCAAATGCTACGCAAAATCCGCGTCGTTGATGCTGGTGATACAGGGGTTCTCCCAGGATCGCTTGTTGAAATCAAGCACTTTAACGACTCGAATAAAGATGTACTCTTGAAAAACACTCGTCCAGCGACAGGGAAGCCGGTTCTCCTTGGAATTACGAAGGCTTCTCTTGAAACAGACTCCTTCCTCTCTGCTGCTTCCTTCCAGGAAACGACGCGAGTTCTTACGGATGCAGCGATCAAAGGAAAGCGCGACGGATTGCTTGGTCTGAAAGAGAACGTGATCATCGGGAAACTTGTTCCAGCAGGTACGGGGCTGGAGCGCTACCGCCAGCTTGGCATCCATTCCGATCATGATGAACACGCGGAGAATCTTGAAACCGCAAAAGAAGAGCTGGTTACTCAGGAGTAGAAGGTTAAAAAATTCACCCACGCAGGCTGTTGACACAGCCTGCGTCGTGGTGATACTATATCAAAGTGTGCCAAAGAGCCTGTTGCTTTGGAGGATGAGCAAATGTCATATGAAAAAGTAGAGCAGGCGAAACATCCGATTATCGGAAGCAAACAGACACAAAAAGCGTTACACGCTCGTTTAGTCGATGAACTGTACGTTGCGCGCGACGCGGAACCACATGCAGTGGAAGAAGTGATCGCCTTAGCATCATATACAGGGGTTGCGGTCGTGTATGTTGACTCAATGAAGCGGCTTGGAAGAGCGGCGAATATTGACGTTGGCGCGGCCACTGTGGCGTTAAGGAAATGATAAATCCCTTGTAGAATGCCTTAGTGCATTCACGGGAGATATTCATCATGCCTAAACATGAACCACCTGGAACAGTGGTCTTAATGATTACGATAACGAAGGGAGGAAACGATACAATGCCTACAATTAATCAGCTTATCCGTAAAGGACGCGTAGATAAATTGAAGAAGTCAGACTCACCAGCGCTCAACAAAGGTTTTAACAGCTTTAAAAAAGCACAAACCGACGTATCTTCTCCGCAAAAACGCGGGGTTTGTACACGTGTTGGTACAATGACGCCGAAGAAACCAAACTCGGCACTTCGTAAATATGCGCGTGTTCGCTTGACGAACGCGATTGAGGTAACAGCATACATCCCAGGAATTGGACACAACTTGCAAGAGCACAGTGTGGTACTTATTCGCGGCGGTCGTGTGAAAGACTTGCCAGGGGTGCGTTATCACATCGTGCGCGGAGCACTAGATACGGCCGGTGTTCAAAACCGTATGCAAGGTCGTTCTAAGTATGGAACAAAGAAACCAAAAGCAGCAAAATAATCAGCTCGTATCGTAGTTGAAAGGAGGGGAAAACATGCCTCGAAAAGGTCCAGTACCACGTCGTGACGTATTGCCTGATCCGATTCACAATTCAAAGCTTGTTACCCGTCTCATCAACCGTATTATGGTTGACGGGAAGCGCGGAACAGCACAAACAATTCTATACAATGCGTTTGATCTAGTGAAAGAACGCAGTGGCAATGACCCAACAGAAGTCTTCGACCAAGCGCTAAAAAACATCATGCCTGTGCTTGAAGTCAAAGCACGCCGAGTTGGTGGTGCAAACTACCAGGTGCCGATCGAAGTGAAACCAGAGCGTCGTACAACGCTAGGTCTTCGTTGGTTAGTAAACTATGCGCGTAATCGCGGTGAAAAGACGATGGAAGAACGTCTTGCAAACGAAATTCTTGATGCAGCGAACAACACTGGTTCAGCGGTCAAAAAACGTGAAGAAACGCATAAAATGGCAGAAGCGAACAAAGCATTCGCTCACTACCGTTGGTAAGAAACATTCGAATCTAGATGTTCAGGAAGGAGAAATACAGCATGGCAAGAGAATTCTCCTTAAAAGATACGCGTAATATCGGCATCATGGCTCACATCGATGCCGGTAAAACGACGGCGACTGAACGGATTTTGTTCTACACAGGTCGTGTGCATAAGATTGGTGAAACGCACGAAGGTGCTTCTCAAATGGACTGGATGCAGCAAGAGCAGGAGCGTGGAATTACGATCACCTCTGCCGCTACAACCGCTCAGTGGAAAGACCATCGTATCAACATCATCGACACACCTGGACACGTAGACTTCACCGTGGAAGTTGAACGTTCTTTGCGCGTACTCGATGGGGCCGTCGCGGTTCTTGATGCTCAGTCTGGCGTAGAACCGCAAACAGAAACTGTATGGCGTCAAGCGACGACATATGGTGTACCGCGAATTGTATTTGTCAATAAGATGGATAAATTGGGCGCGGACTTCATGTATTCAGTAAGCACGTTACGTGATCGTTTGCAAGCAAACGCTCATCCCATTCAGATCCCAATTGGTGCGGAAGATGATTTCACTGGAATCATCGACCTTATTGAAATGAATGCTCACATTTCTAAGGATGATCTTGGGCAAAAGTGGGAAACGACGGAAATTCCTGCTGAATATAAAGAGCAAGCAGACAAGCTTCGTGAATCACTTCTTGAGGCTGTGGCAGAGCTCGATGAAGATCTTATGATGAAGTATCTTGAAGGTGAAGAATTAACCAACGAAGAAGTCAAAACAGCGATCCGTAAAGGGACATGTGACGTTGATTTCTATCCGGTTATTTGTGGTTCAGCCTTCAAAAACAAAGGCGTACAGCTTATGCTAGATGCTGTTCTTGATTACTTGCCATCTCCGCTAGACGTTCAAGCGATTAGAGGGCATATCCCTGAGACGGAGGAAGAAGTCACGCGTGAGCCTGGCGATGATCAACCTTTCTCTGCTCTTGCATTTAAAGTTATGACGGACCCTTACGTTGGGAAGTTGACGTTCTTCCGTGCGTACTCTGGAACGCTTGATTCCGGTTCGTACGTACGAAACTCGACAAAAGGAAAGCGAGAGCGTGTCGGCCGTATCTTGCAAATGCATGCGAATTCTCGTGAGGAGATCTCTACGGTTTACTCCGGGGATATTGCAGCAGCCGTTGGTTTGAAAGACACGACAACTGGAGACACTCTATGTGACGAGAAGAACCATGTTATTCTAGAGTCCATGGACTTCCCAGATCCAGTTATCCATCTGTCTGTTGAGCCTAAGTCGAAAGCTGACCAGGACAAGATGGGGATCGCACTTGCGAAGCTCGCGGAAGAGGACCCAACATTCAAAACGCATACAGATGAAGAAACAGGACAAACGATCATTGGTGGTATGGGTGAACTTCACCTTGATATCATTGTTGACCGGATGAAACGGGAGTTCAAAGTCGATGCGAACGTTGGGGCACCACAAGTGTCTTACCGTGAAACGATTCGTCAATCCGCACAGGTCGAAGGGAAATTCGTTCGCCAGTCCGGTGGCCGCGGACAATTCGGTCACGTATGGGTGGAGTTCTCTCCTAACGAAGAAGGAGCAGGCTTCGAATTTGAAAATGCCATTACTGGTGGGGTTGTTCCACGTGAATATATCGGTTCCGTACAAGCGGGGATTGAAGAAGCACTCGATAATGGCTTGGTAGCTGGCTACCCACTGATTGATATTAAGGCTCGCCTTTACGACGGTTCTTATCATGACGTTGATTCCAGTGAGATGGCGTTTAAGATTGCCGGTTCGATGGCTTTCAAAAATTCAAAGACCAAAGTAAACCCTGTACTTCTTGAGCCATTAATGAAAGTGGAGATCGTTGTTCCTGAAGAATATATGGGAGATGTCATGGGCGACGTTACCGCACGTCGCGGACGTGTAGAAGGCATGGAAGCACGAGGCAACGCCCAGACTGTTAAAGCGTTCGTCCCTCTTGCTGAAATGTTTGGCTATGCAACGTCTCTTCGTTCTCGTACGCAAGGTCGCGGGACGTACACCATGTTCTTTGATCACTATGAAGAAGTGCCAAAGAGCGTATCTGAAGAGATCGTCAAGAAGCAAACAGGAGCGTAAGCTGTTCCTGATTGTTTAAGAACCACTTTTGTTGTAAGCTAAGAAAGGAGCTGACTGTACGCGGTTCAGCAACCTTTCTTACCGATAAAATTTAATTGTATTTAAGGGAGGAAATGAATCATGGCTAAAGAAAAATTCGATCGTTCCAAAACGCATGCCAATATTGGCACAATTGGACACGTTGACCATGGTAAAACGACGCTAACTGCTGCAATCACTACTGTACTTGCAAAACGTTCTGGTAAAGGTAGTGCAATGGCATACGACGCAATTGACGGTGCTCCTGAAGAGCGCGAACGTGGAATCACAATCTCAACTGCACACGTTGAGTATGAAACAGACTCTCGTCACTATGCGCACGTAGACTGCCCAGGACACGCAGACTATGTTAAGAACATGATTACTGGTGCTGCACAAATGGACGGCGGGATTCTTGTTGTATCCGCAGCTGACGGCCCAATGCCACAAACTCGTGAGCACATCCTGCTTTCTCGTCAAGTAGGGGTTCCATACCTCGTTGTATTTATGAACAAATGCGACATGGTAGATGACGAAGAACTTCTTGAGCTTGTAGAAATGGAAGTTCGTGATCTTCTTTCTGAGTATGACTTCCCTGGTGATGACATTCCTGTTATCCAAGGATCAGCTCTTAAAGCGCTAGAAGGCGATGCGGATTACGAAGAAAAGATCGTTGAACTAATGGCTGCGGTTGATGAGTACATTCCGACTCCAGATCGCGATAAAGACAAACCTTTCATGATGCCAGTTGAGGATGTATTCTCCATTACTGGTCGTGGCACAGTGGCGACTGGTCGTGTAGAGCGTGGCCAATTGAACGTTGGTGACAATATTGATATTCTCGGTATTACGGAAGAGAAAAAATCAACAACGGTCACAGGCGTTGAGATGTTCCGTAAGCTTCTTGACTACGCTGAAGCTGGGGACAACATTGGTGCGCTTCTGCGTGGTGTAGCACGTGAAGACATCCAACGTGGCCAAGTACTTGCGAAGCCGGGTACAATCACGCCACACACAAACTTCAAAGCTGAAGTCTATGTTCTATCAAAAGAAGAGGGAGGACGTCACACTCCATTCTTCTCAAACTACCGTCCACAGTTCTACTTCCGTACAACGGACGTAACAGGCATCATTCACCTTCCTGAAGGAACAGAAATGGTTATGCCTGGAGACAACATCGAAATGACGGTTGAGCTTATCGCTCCAATCGCGATTGAAGAAGGTACAAAGTTCTCAATCCGTGAGGGTGGTCGTACAGTTGGTGCTGGTGTTGTAGCAACAATCGAGAAGTAATAAGCTGCTAGACAGTGATTAAGAAACGCCAAATAGACGCTCACTCGCTGAGCGTCTATTTCCTTTTGTCTAGCTGCGGCGGCTGGCACCTTGGGATTTCTCGTGCAGGCATTCCGAAATCCTCGCTTCTCTTCGACCCGCCTGTGCTCTTTGGTTATCGTTACGAATATACATGAGCGCGCAAAAAATATTCTGCTTGCCCTTGCATTCAAGGGCAAGAATCTATATAATAGTAAAAGTGTGCCCGAGATCCGTGTTTTGATCTATTAGAGTCGAAACGATAATCTTGGTTGTTCGCACGGGCATCGATGATGCGGAAGGTTGCTGACACACCCGGCCCCTTTGCCATGGGAGGGTGAGGAAATTTCCGCGGAGTATGTCTATTTCTAAAATGGACGATAAAGGAGGGCTATCATGGCAAAGCAGAAGATTCGCATTCGTTTAAAAGCGTTCGATCACCGTGTGCTGGACCAGTCGGCTGAGAAGATTGTAGAAACGGCAAAACGTTCAGGTGCGGGCGTTTCGGGACCGATTCCGCTTCCGACTGAAAGATCCGTGTATACTGTGCTTCGTGCGGTTCACAAGTACAAAGATGCGCGTGAACAATTTGAAATGCGTACACACAAGCGTTTGATTGACATCGTGAATCCAACACCACAAACAGTGGATGCGCTCATGCGTTTGGATTTACCATCAGGCGTCGACATTGAAATCAAGCTATAACTTTGAGATAAAATTGCTTATTTATTAGGAGGTGTAACGGATGACCAAAGGAATCTTAGGTAGAAAAGTCGGCATGACTCAAGTGTTTGCTGAAAACGGTGAAGTCATCCCAGTAACAGTAATTGAAGCTGAACCTAATGTTGTGCTTCAAAAGAAATCAGTAGAATCTGATGGCTATGAAGCGTATCAACTTGGGTTTGCTGATGCGAAAAAGCCGAACAAACCAGCACAAGGTCATGCAGTCAAAGCAGAAACGGCCCCTAAGCGCTTCATCAAGGAAATCCGTGGCGTTAACCTTGACGACGTAACGGTCGGCCAAGAAATTAACGTAACTACATTTGCAGCAGGAGATACGGTAGACGTAATTGGAACGTCAAAAGGGAAAGGGTTCCAAGGTGCGATTAAGCGTCATAATCAAGCGCGTGGACCGATGACACACGGCTCACGTTATCACCGTCGTCCTGGTGCAATGGGACCTGTAGCGCCTAACCGTGTGTTCAAAGGGAAGCTCCTTCCTGGACGTATGGGTGGCGAACAAGTCACGATGCAAAACCTAGAAATCGTAAAAGTAGATGCGGACCGTAATTTGCTGCTTGTAAAAGGAAACGTACCTGGAGCTAAGAAAAGCTACGTTGCCGTCCAAACAGCAGTAAAAGCGTAACAATCTAAGAAAGGAGGCCGATTGGAATGCCGAAAGTAACACTTTTAAATCAAACAGGTTCACAAGTAGGAGATATTGAACTCTCCGACACAGTATTTGGCATTGAGCCTAATACAAGTGTTCTTCATGACGCTGTTGTTATGCAGCAAGCATCGCTTCGTCAAGGGACACACAAAACAAAGGGGCGTTCTGAAGTGCGTGGTGGCGGACGTAAACCGTGGCGTCAGAAAGGAACTGGTCGTGCCCGTCAAGGCTCCATCCGTTCCCCGCAATGGGTTGGCGGTGGCGTCGTGTTTGGACCAACGCCACGTAGCTATAGCTATAAACTTCCAAAGAAGGTACGTCGTCTAGCCATTAAGTCTGCTCTTTCTTCTAAAGTCAAAGACTCAGATTTGATCGTTCTTGACAACCTTGCATTTGATGAAATTAAAACAAAAGCAATGAAAGAGGTTCTCGAAAGTCTTCTGGTTGAGAACAAAGCTGTTGTTGTCACAGCGGATTACGACGAGACAGTTGCTCTTTCTGCTCGCAACTTGCCAAACGTCACATTCCTAACAGCAGACAGTGTCAATGTCCTTGATGTGCTTAAGCATGACAAGCTAATCATCACCAAAGACGCTGTCGATAAGGTAGAGGAGGTGCTTGCGTAATGTCAAAAGCACGTGATATCATTAAGCGCCCTGTAATCACAGAACGTTCTACAGAACTAATGGAAGATAAAAAGTACACGTTTGAAGTGGACGTTCGTGCCAATAAAACGGAAATTAAGTCTGCGGTTGAAGAAATCTTTGAAGTGAAAGTTTCCAGCGTGAAAACGATGAACTACAAAGGAAAACCTAAGCGTTTTGGACGCTACACAGGCTTCACGCCGCGTCGCAAAAAAGCGATTGTTGAACTAACACCTGAGTCGAAAGAACTCGACTTCTTTGAAGGTGCCTAAGAATTAGAGAAGGAGGGAACTTCACATGGCTATTAAAAAGTACAAACCGACCAGTGCCGGCCGTCGTGGGATGAGTGGTTCTGATTTTGCTGAGATCACGACGGATAAACCGGAAAAGTCGTTGCTTGCGCCTCTTCATAAAAAAGGTGGACGTAACAATCAAGGTCGCATGACTGTACGTCATCAAGGTGGCGGTCACAAGCGCCAATACCGAGTGATTGACTTCAAGCGTGACAAAGATGGAATTCCAGGCCGCGTTGCCACGATCGAATATGATCCAAACCGTTCTGCGAATATCGCGCTTATCAATTATGTAGATGGTGAAAAGCGTTATATCTTGGCGCCTAAAGGTCTTAAAGTCGGTACGCTGATTGAGTCTGGCGCTGAAGCAGACATTAAAGCAGGTAACGCTCTTCCACTTAAAAACATACCTGTTGGGACAGTGATTCATAACGTAGAACTTCGTCCTGGAAAAGGTGGACAACTCGTGCGTTCGGCAGGTGCAGAAGCGCAGCTTCTTGGTAAGGAAGGCGATTACGCCCTTGTAAGACTTAAGTCTGGCGAAACTCGCTACATTCTTGCCACTTGTCGAGCAACCATCGGTCAGGTAGGAAATGTCGAGCATGAGCTTATCAACGTTGGAAAAGCGGGTCGCTCACGCTGGAAGGGTGTTCGCCCTACTGTTCGTGGTTCCGTAATGAACCCTAACGATCACCCACATGGTGGTGGTGAAGGGAAAGCACCGATTGGCCGTCCGTCACCATTGTCTCCTTGGGGCAAACCAACCCTTGGTTACAAGACGCGCAAGAAAAACAAGCACTCCGACAAGTACATTGTACGTCGTCGCAAAAAATAACGTGGTTTGGCTACGGTTCTTACAATAGAACCGTGGACGAATCTCGAAGGGAGGCACTCTCATGGGTCGCAGTCTAAAAAAAGGACCTTTCGTCGATGACCATCTTATGAAAAAAGTGGAAGCATTGAACGAAGGAAATGATAAGAAAGTCATTAAAACATGGTCTCGTCGTTCCACCATCTTCCCTGATTTTATCGGCCACACGTTTGCTGTGTATGATGGACGCAAGCACGTGCCGGTATATGTTTCAGAAGACATGGTTGGACACAAACTGGGCGAATTCGCTCCAACACGTACGTATAAAGGGCATGCCGCTGATAAGAAAACTAGACGTTAAGTGAAGTAGGGAAGGAGGTCACATCCATGGAACAAGCGAAAGCTGTAGCTAAACAAGTTCGCATTGCGCCTCGTAAAGTTCGACTTGTGGTTGATTTAATTCGTGGCAAGCAAGTCGGCGAAGCGATTGCGATCTTGAAACATACACCAAAATCAGCTTCTCCAGTCGTTGAAAAACTCTTAAACTCAGCAATCGCCAACGCTGAGCACAACTATGAGATGGAGCCAAACAGCCTCGTAATTAGTGAAGCATTTGTTGATGAAGGCGTGACGCTGAAACGTTTCCGCCCACGCGCCCAAGGACGGGCAAGCCGTATTAACAAGCGTACGAGTCACATTACATTGGTTGTGTCAGAAAAGAAGGAGGGATAACACATGGGTCAAAAAGTAAATCCAGTCGGTCTACGCGTTGGCGTCATTCGTGACTGGGATTCTAAGTGGTATGCAGATAAGAAAAATTACGCTGAGCTACTTCACGAAGATATTGCGATCCGTGAGCACGTTGAAGGTCGTCTAAAAGACGCTTCTGTGTCTAAGGTTGAGATTGAGCGCGCTGCGAACCGTGTGAACATCACAATCTCTACTGCTAAGCCAGGAATGGTTATCGGTAAAGGTGGTTCAGAGGTTGAAGCATTGCGTAAGTCACTAAATAATCTTACTGGCAAACGTGTACACATCAACATTTCAGAAGTGAAGCAGGCAGATCTTGACGCTAAGCTTGTTGCTGAAAATATCGCCCGTCAACTTGAAAATCGTATCTCATTCCGACGCGCAATGAAGCAAGCGATGCAACGGACCATGCGTTCTGGAGCGAAAGGAATTAGAACACAAGTATCTGGACGCCTTGGTGGCGCCGATATCGCTCGTGCTGAGCACTATAACGAAGGAACAGTTCCACTTCACACGCTTCGCGCAGATATCGACTACGGTACAGCTGAAGCTGACACAACGTACGGTAAAATCGGCGTGAAAATCTGGATTTATCGTGGTGAAGTCCTTCCAACGAAAGGGACCAATAAAGAGGAAGGAGGCAACTAATCATGTTAATGCCAAAACGTGTTAAATATCGTCGTGAACATCGCGGCAAAATGCGTGGCCGTTCCAAAGGCGGTACATCGATTCACTTCGGTGAGTACGGGTTGCAAGCCCTGGAATCGTCATGGATTACCAACCGTCAAATTGAATCGGCTCGTATTGCAATGACTCGTTACATGAAACGTGGCGGTAAGGTTTGGATTAAGATTTTCCCTTCTAAGCCGTACACTGCTAAGCCGCTTGAAGTTCGAATGGGTTCTGGTAAAGGGGCTCCTGAAGGATGGGTAGCAGTTGTGAAACCTGGCAAGATTATGTTCGAAATTTCCGGTGTATCTGAAGAAGTTGCCCGCGAAGCCCTGCGTCTTGCCTCTCACAAATTGCCGATTAAAACGAAGTTTGTAAAACGTGTGGAAATTGGTGGTGACGTAAATGAAAGCTAATGAAATTCGTACCCTTACCACTGCTGAAATTGAACAAAAGACAGATTCTCTCAAGGAAGAGCTTTTTAACCTACGTTTTCAACTGGCAACAGGTCAGTTAGATAATCCGGTTCGTATTCGCGAAGTCCGCAAAGGAATCGCGCGTGCGAAGACCGTACTGCGTGAGCGTGAACTCGGAATCAATAACGCCTAAAGGAGGTTTGCTGCATGGACCGTAACCAACGCAAGGTTTATCAAGGACGCGTAGTGTCTGATAAAATGGACAAAACGATTTCTGTACTTGTTGAAACCTATAAGATGGATCGCCTATACGGAAAGCGTGTTAAGTACTCTAAGAAGTTTAAAGCGCATGATGAAGACAATAAAGCAAAAGAAGGCGACATTGTACGTATCATGGAAACACGTCCGCTTTCCAAAGATAAACGTTTTCGTCTAGTCGATATCATCGAAGAAGCAATCATTATCTAAAGGAACAAGTGTAGGAAGGGAGGTATATGGCATGATTCAACAAGAATCCCGTCTAAAAGTTGCTGATAACTCTGGTGCTCGTGAAGTCCAATGCATCAAAGTTCTTGGTGGTTCAGGCCGTAAAGCGGCGAACATCGGCGATGTCATCGTCTGCTCGGTAAAACAAGCAACACCAGGGGGCGTTGTTAAGAAGGGCGACGTCGTAAGAGCGGTTATCGTTCGTTCGAGAAGCGGTGTTCGTCGGAATGATGGTTCATACATCAAGTTTGACGAAAACGCTGCGGTTGTCGTGCGTGATGATAAGAGCCCGCGCGGAACTCGTATTTTTGGACCTGTTGCGCGAGAACTTCGTGATAACCAGTTCATGAAAATTGTGTCTCTTGCTCCGGAAGTACTTTAAGGAAGAGTAAGAAAGCAGCATCAAGGAGGTGCAAACATGGCAAATATGCATGTCAAAAAAGGCGATAATGTTGTTGTGATCGCTGGGAAAGACAAGGGCAAACAAGGAACGATTCTAGAAGCATATCCAAAAAAGAGTCGTGTGCTTGTAGAAGGCGTCAACATGATTAAAAAACACGCGAAGCCTTCTCAAGATAACCCACAAGGCGGAATCTTGAACCAGGAAGCACCGATTCACTCCTCGAACGTGATGCTCGTTGATCCTAAATCAGGGGAGCGGACACGTGTAGGATATAAAGAAGAAGACGGAAAAAAAGTGCGCGTAGCAAAAAAGTCTGGCGAAGTGATCGACAAGTAGTCGTCTGGTGAAAGGAGGATCCCTGAATGAACCGTTTAAAAGAGAAATACTCGAAGGAAATTGTTTCGTCACTTACGGAGAAGTTTAACTACTCTTCTGTAATGGCCGTACCAAAAATCGAGAAAATCGTTATCAACATGGGTGTTGGCGATGCCGTACAAAACGCAAAAGTTCTTGATAAAGCCGTCGAAGAACTTTCAGCCATTGCTGGACAAAAGCCTGTGATTACAAAAGCGAAAAAGTCAATCGCTGGCTTTAAGCTTCGTGAAGGTATGCCAATCGGTGCAAAAGTGACGCTGCGCGGTGAGCGTATGTATGACTTTTTGGACAAATTGGTTAGCGTTTCACTCCCTCGTGTACGGGACTTCCGCGGTGTGTCGAAGAAGGCTTTTGACGGACGTGGAAACTATACACTCGGTGTAAGAGAGCAGCTGATTTTCCCGGAAATCGATTACGATAAAGTGGACAAAGTGCGCGGCATGGATATCGTTATCGTTACAACGGCAGAGACAGATGAAGAAGCGCGTGAGTTGCTTACTCAAGTAGGCATGCCGTTCCAAAAATAATCTCTTAAAGAAGAGGAGGGAACACGTTGGCAAAAAAATCAATGGTTGCAAAGCAAAAGCGCGAACCGAAGTTTGAGGTTCAGAAGTATACTCGCTGTGAGCGTTGTGGACGTCCTCATTCAGTGCTACGTAAATTTAAGCTTTGCCGTATTTGCTTTAGAGAACTTGCTTACAAAGGGCAAATTCCTGGTGTCAAAAAAGCAAGCTGGTAACTCGATTTGGAAGGAGGTAAACGAATATGGTCATGACAGATCCGATTGCAGATATGCTCACTCGCATTCGTAATGCGAACCTTGTTCGCCATGAAAAACTGGAGCTTCCTGCTTCAATGGTGAAAAAGGAAATTGCTGATATTCTTAAGCGCGAAGGGTTTATTCGCGACTACGAGTACATTGAAGATAACAAACAAGGTGTTATCCGTATATTCCTTAAGTACGGTGCATCAAACGAGCGTGTCATTACTGGGCTTAAGCGTATCAGTAAACCTGGTTTGCGTGTATATGCGAAAGCAAGCGAACTTCCTCGCGTGCTTGGTGGCCTCGGGATTGCTCTAGTATCAACATCTAAAGGTGTCCTTACAGACAAGGAAGCGCGTCAACAGCAAGTTGGCGGCGAAGTTCTTGCATACGTCTGGTAAAGCAGTTTGAATTGAATGGAGGTGGACTTAAATGTCTCGCGTTGGTAAAAAACCTATTACAATTCCAGAAGGCGTTACGATTTCATTCAACGGGAATCTTTGCACAGTCAAAGGGCCTAAAGGCGAACTTAGCCGAGAACTTCATCCTTCCATTAAAGTGAATGTTGAAGAAAGTGAAGTAACGTTTGAGCGTCCTTCTGAACACAAAGAGCACCGCGCTCTTCACGGTACGATGCGTGCCTTGGTAAACAACATGGTTGAAGGAGTCTCAAAAGGATTTGAGCGTGCGCTTGAGCTGAACGGTGTCGGTTATCGTGCGTCTAAATCTGGCAATAAGCTTGTGCTTAATGTTGGTTACTCCCATCCTGTTGAAATTACACCTGAAGAAGGTATCGAAATCGAGGTGCCTTCTAACACAAAGGTAGTCGTTAAAGGGATTAACAAAGAACGAGTTGGAGCACTTGCTTCCAATATCCGATCCGTACGTCAACCGGAACCTTACAAAGGGAAAGGTATTCGTTATGAAGGCGAATATGTGCGTCGTAAAGAAGGTAAGACTGGTAAATAATTGAGTTCTTAAAGAAAGGAATGACGTTTCATGATTACGAAGCCTAACAAGAACACAGGCCGTAAGAAAAGACACGCTCACGTTCGTCGCGCGATTAGCGGCACTGCGCAGCGTCCTCGTCTTAACGTATTCCGTTCTTCTAAGCACATTTACGCGCAGTTAATTGACGACGTGAATGGCGTAACTCTTGCTCAGGCTTCATCGCTTGACAAAGAGCTTAAGTTAGAGAACGGTAGTAACAAAGAAGCAGCTCGCCTGGTTGGTGAACTTGTGGCGAAACGTGCCGTTAGCGCAGAGCTTGGTGCAGTTGTATTCGATCGTGGTGGCTATGTTTATCACGGGCGTGTCGCTGAACTTGCAGATGCAGCTCGTACAGCTGGACTAAAATTCTAGTTAAGAAGGAGGGAAACGATATATGCGTTCTATTGATCCAAATACATTGGAACTTGAGGAAAAGGTTGTTGCGATCAACCGTGTAGCAAAGGTTGTTAAAGGTGGTCGTCGCTTCCGTTTCGCTGCACTTGTTGTAGTTGGCGATAAAAACGGTCATGTTGGTTTTGGAATGGGGAAAGCCCAAGAAGTGCCAGAAGCCATTCGTAAAGGCGTTGAAGATGCGAAGAAGAACCTCATTGAAGTTCCACTCGTAAATACGACGATTCCACATGAAACGGTTGGCCGCTTTGGCGCTGGTCGCGTATTCTTGAAGCCAGCTTCTGAAGGTACTGGAGTTATTGCTGGCGGTCCTGTACGTGCTGTACTAGATCTTGCCGGTGTTGGCGACATTCTTTCGAAATCACTTGGCTCAAGCAACCCGATTAATATGGTTCGTGCTACGATTACAGGCCTTACAAGCATGAAGCGTGCGGAAGATGTAGCAAAACTACGTGGCAAATCCGTAGAAGAGCTGTTAGGTTAAGGGAGGGATTACGTATGGCGAAGAAGTTAGAAATCACCCTTACACGTAGCTTAATTGGTCGCCCAAGCGACCAGCGGGTGACAGTGAATACGCTTGGTTTGCGCAAAACGCACCAGACGGTTACACAGGAAGACAATGCGGCAATTCGTGGCATGGTCAACAAAGTCAAGCACTTGGTGACCGTGAACGAAATTGATGCCTAGTAGTGATGATTTTTAGCAATGAGGAGGTGTAGGTAGTATGAAACTTCATGAACTTCAAGCAGCTGAAGGATCTCGTAAGGTTCGTAATCGTGTTGGACGTGGGATCGGTTCTGGAAACGGAAAAACTTCAGGCAAAGGCCATAAAGGACAAAAAGCACGTTCAGGCGGCAAAGTTCGTCCTGGTTTCGAAGGTGGTCAAAACCCCATTTTCCGTCGTTTGCCTAAACGTGGATTCACAAACATTCATCGTAAAGAGTACACCATTGTGAACTTGGACACGTTGAACCGTTTTGATGAAGGTACAGAAGTGTCCCCAGAGCTTTTGATCGAATCCAAAGCTGTAAAGAACGTTAAGCATGGTGTGAAAATTCTAGGTAACGGCAAGCTAGAGAAGAACTTGACTGTGAAAGCACACAAGTTTTCTGCATCAGCGGTAAAAGCAATTGAGGCTGCAGGCGGAAAAACCGAGGTGGTTTAATGTTTAAGGCGATCTCCAACATTTTTTCTGTGAGAGATTTGCGTCATAAAATTATCTTTACGCTGCTACTGCTTGTCGTCTTCCGATTAGGAGCGTTTATTCCGGTGCCCGGCACGAATAGCGATGTGCTGACAATGTTCGACGAAGCCAATGCTTTTGGGTTCCTCGACACGTTTGGTGGCGGGGCACTGGGGAACTTCTCCATCTTCGCGATGGGCATTATGCCTTACATTACAGCATCGATTGTTATGCAGCTTTTACAGCTGGATGTTGTGCCGAAGTTTGCGGAATGGGCGAAGCAAGGGGAAGCGGGGCGGAAAAAGCTCACACAGGTAACTCGGTATGGAACGATCGTTTTAGGTTTTATTCAAGCTATCGCCATGTCAATTGGCTTCAATGCGATGTCAACGGGAGCGGGACCCGGACTTATTGAAAACCCGAATGTTGTCACCTATCTGTATATCGCGATTGTCTTAACCGCGGGTACAGCGTTTCTTATGTGGCTTGGTGAGCAGATCACTGCTAAGGGTGTAGGGAATGGGATTTCTCTCATTATCTTCTCGGGGATTGCCGCAGGAATTCCGAACATGTTGAATCAACTCTACGAATCCGAAATCGCAGGTGCTGGTGATCAACTATTTATTGCCATTGCGACCATCCTTGGTCTTGCGCTTGCTGTATTGATCATTATCGTTGCCGTGATCTATGTGCAACAAGCACTTAGAAAAGTTCCAGTACAGTATGCAAAGCGTCTTGTGAATCGTAGTCCAGTTGGGGGCCAATCGACTCACTTGCCGATTAAAGTGAATGCGGCAGGGGTTATTCCTGTTATCTTTGCATCAGCCTTATTCTATTTCCCATCAACCATTGCTTCCTTTGTGGGAACAGAGGATGGCGGGTTAGCTGCTTGGATTGTGGAAGTTTTTGTTCCATCTCATCCAATTGGTGCCGTTTTGTTCATTGTTCTTATCATTGCTTTTACGTATTTTTATACGTTTGTTCAGGTCAATCCGGAGAAGATGGCGGAGAACTTGAAAAAGCAAGGTGGATACATTCCTGGGATCCGTCCTGGCCAATCGACGCAAACGCACTTAACGCGCATCTTATATCGGCTGACATTTGTTGGTTCACTGTTCCTTGCAACGGTTGCAACGATTCCCGTTATTTTCATCGCGGCGCTTGGATTGCCACCTAGCGTGCAAATTGGCGGTACGGGATTGTTGATCATTGTTGGTGTAGCATTGGACACAATGAAACAGATTGATGGACAGTTGATCAAACGTTCCTATAAAGGATTTATTAAGTAGCGGAGCGAGCGGGGAAGACTGGACGACCCGTTCCCTTTTGTTGAATAGTGGGTTGGAAGGGGATTATAATGAACTTAATCTTAATGGGACTGCCGGGTGCCGGAAAGGGAACACAGGCAGAGAAAGTTGTCGCAACGTACGGCATTCCACACATCTCGACGGGTGACATGTTTCGTGCAGCGATTAAGAATGAAACAGAGCTTGGTTTGAAGGCGAAATCCTACATGGACGAAGGTGGACTTGTTCCCGATGAAGTGACCATTGGCATTGTTCGTGAGCGCCTATCTGAAGAGGATTGCAACGATGGGTTCTTATTGGATGGTTTCCCTCGTACGATTGCCCAAGCAGAAGCTCTTGAAAAGATACTAGCATCGCTTGTTCGTGAACTTGATTTTGTGTTAAACATTGACGTACCAAAGGACCTTCTGTTGGAGCGCTTAACGGGTCGTCGTGTTTCACCGTCCTCTGGTAAAACGTATCACGTGATCTATAACCCTCCTAAAGCGGAGGGGAAATGTGATGTAGATGGCAGTGACTTGATTCAACGTGAAGACGACAAGCCGGAAACGGTTAAGAAGCGCCTTGAAGTGAATGAACAGCAAGCACAGCCGTTAATTGACTTTTATAAGGCCAAAGGTTACTTTAAAAACATTGATGGGAACCGGGACATCGATGAAGTGTTTGCGGACATCCATGTACTCCTCAAGGGGACGCATGCATGATTATCATTAAGACCGGAAGAGAGCTTAACATTATGCGTGAGGCAGGGAAAATCGTGGCCCTGACCCATGCAGAACTAAAGTCTCACATCCAGCCTGGCATTACAACATATGAGTTGGATAAGATCGCAGACTCGTTTATTCGTTCTCACGGGGCGACGCCTTCTTTTCTTGGATACAATGGGTTCACAGGCAGTGTCTGTGCTTCTGTAAATGAAGAGTTGGTGCATGGTATACCGGGAGGTCGCGTTCTCAAAGACGGCGACGTTATCAGCCTAGACATAGGTGCTTATTACAATGGTTATCACGGCGACTCAGCATGGACGTATGCGGTCGGGACCATTTCAGAGGCAGATAAGCAGTTGCTTGGGGCAACGGAAGACTCTCTCTATAAAGGACTCGAACAAGCGCAGCCAGGCAGTCGCCTTTCAGATATATCCCATGCGATTCAATCGCACGTTGAGCCTCTTGGATTCTCCGTAGTTCGTGAGTATGTTGGACACGGCGTTGGGCAAAACTTACATGAAGATCCACAAATTCCTCATTATGGACCACCTGGCAAAGGCCCTAGGCTGAAGCCTGGAATGGTACTTGCGGTTGAGCCGATGATTAACGCAGGAGAGCGTTATGTGCGTACTCTCTCTGATAACTGGACAGTCGTAACGGTCGATGGGAAGAACTGTGCTCACTTTGAGCATACCATTGCCATTACAGAATCAGGCTACGAGATCTTGACGAAAGCATAGGATAGCGGTATGATTGACAGTCTGTTCGTTTGTTTTTCGACCCGGATACACAGAGCACTTACTTGAAGGGAGGAACCCATTCATGGCAAAAGAAGACGTGATTGAAGTAGAAGGTAAGATTATTGAGCCATTGCCTAACGCGATGTTCCGTGTAGAACTGGATAACGGGCATAAGATTCTTGCGCATGTTTCTGGAAAAATTCGCATGCACTTTATCCGCATCTTGCCGGGTGACAAAGTGACAGTCGAACTATCCCCTTATGATTTAACACGCGGGAGAATTACGTACCGTTATAAATAAATGACACTCCGTATACGAGGAGGTAAGTACAATGAAGGTAAGGCCATCAGTGAAACCGATTTGTGAAAAATGTAAGGTCATTCGCCGTAACCGTACCGTTATGGTGATTTGCGAAAACCCTAAGCATAAACAAAAACAAGGTTAATCAAAAAAGGAGGTGCCTAGCCTATGGCACGTGTTGCAGGTGTCGATATTCCTCGTGACAAGCGTGTTGTCATTTCACTCACGTACATCTTTGGAATCGGCAATACAAAGGCAAAAGAAGTTCTAACTGAAGCAGGCGTCGATCACAACACTCGCGTTCGTGACTTGACGGAAGAAGAGCTTGGTCGTATCCGTACAGCAGTGGATGGCTTGCAAGTAGAAGGTGATCTTCGTCGTGAAGTGTCCCTGAACGTCAAGCGTCTCATTGAAATTGGAAGCTATCGTGGCATTCGCCACCGTCGTGGATTGCCCGTTCGTGGTCAAAACTCTAAAAACAATGCTCGCACACGCAAAGGTCCAGCGCGTACGGTAGCAAACAAGAGAAAATAGTAAGGGAGGTTGTATAAGGCATGGCTAAGAAAACGAATACTCGTCCAAAGCGTCGTCAACGCAAGAATATAGATTCTGGAGTTGCTCACATCCGCTCTACGTTTAACAACACGATTGTAACGATTACGGATACGCATGGGAATGCGATTTCATGGGCAAGCGCCGGAGCCCTTGGCTTTAAAGGGTCTCGTAAGTCCACTCCTTTTGCGGCGCAAATGGCTGCTGAATCTGCTGCGAAAGTGGCGATGGAGCACGGAATGAAAACCATTGAGGTGTCTGTAAAGGGTCCTGGTGCAGGTCGTGAAGCTGCGATTCGTTCGTTGCAAGCGGTCGGACTTGATGTGAACATGATTAAAGATGTTACCCCAGTTCCGCACAACGGTTGCCGCCCGCCAAAACGTCGTAGAGTTTAATGGCATCAATCATTGTATAGAAATCCTTGTGGTGTCTATAATGGATGAGACGACATTCATTTGACAATGAAGGTAAGACAGATAGGCATTGCCTGAGGGAGCTTGGTACGTGCTTTTGTAAAAAGAAACTTTCGGAGGCGTAAAGTTTCTTCTTTTCCACTTTCTCTTTGTAGGAAACTGGAGGAGTGGCCCGTTTAGGCAATCCTTGCGTTTACCGGAGTTCGACGTTTTGAAGGAGGGTTTGTTTAATGATTGAAATTGAAAAGCCGAATATTGAGACGGTGGAAGTTAGCGAAGACGCAAAGTACGGCAAATTTGTCGTAGAACCTCTGGAGCGCGGATACGGAACAACACTTGGAAACTCCTTGCGTCGTATTCTCTTATCCTCTCTTCCTGGCGCGGCTATTTCAAGCGTACAAATTGAGGGTGTGTTGCATGAGTTCTCAACGATTGAAGGTGTTGTTGAGGATGTAACAACCGTTATCCTGAATTTGAAAAAGCTAGCCTTGAAGATTTATTCGGATGACGAGAAAATGTTGGAAGTGGACGTACAAGGGGAAGGCATCGTAACGGCGGGAGATTTAACACACGATAGTGATGTTGAACTGCTAAACCCTGACCTTCACATTGCTACGCTCACAAAGGGTGCTTCACTTCGCATGCGTCTGCAGGCAAAACGCGGTCGAGGCTACACCCCTGCTGAAGGGAATAAAGGCGATGATCAGTCGATCGGCGTTCTACCTATTGACTCGATTTTTACGCCGGTATCCCGTGTCAACTATCAAGTTGAGAATACGCGTGTTGGGCAAGTAACGAACTATGACAAACTAACCCTCGATGTGTGGACCGATGGAAGCACTCGACCTGAGGAAGCCGTTTCTTTAGGGGCTAAGATTTTAAACGAGCATTTAAATATTTTCGTAGGCTTGACCGATCAAGCACAAAATGCGGAAATCATGGTTGAAAAAGAAGAAGATCAGAAAGAGAAAGTCTTGGAAATGACGATTGAAGAGCTTGATCTTTCCGTTCGTTCGTATAACTGTCTGAAGCGTGCCGGCATCAATACCGTACAGGAGCTAACGCACAAGACAGAAGAAGATATGATGAAAGTACGGAACTTGGGGCGTAAGTCGCTTGAGGAAGTTCAAGAGAAGCTTGGGGACCTCGGACTGGGCCTTCGCAACGAAGAGTAAAAAACTCTCGGAAATTGAGACACGCACATAGCGTGGTCTAACAAGGAGGTAAGAGAGATGGCATACGCAAAACTTGGTCGTACGAGCTCACAGCGCAAGGCGCTATTGCGTGATTTGGTTACAGACCTTATCCTTAACGAGCGCATTGAAACGACTGAAGCAAAAGCAAAAGAACTACGTCCAGTTGTTGAGAAAATGGTTACACTTGGCAAACGTGGGGACTTGCATGCACGCCGTCAAGCGGCTGCTTTTGTTCGTAATGAAGTGGACGTAGAGAGTGATCAAGACGCTGTGCAAAAGCTATTCGCTGATATCGCGCCGCGCTTTGAAGAGCGTCAAGGTGGATACACTCGTATTCTAAAAGTTGGTCCTCGTCGTGGAGACGGCGCGCCAATGGCCATTATCGAGTTTGTTTAAAGGCTCATAGCACAAGACGAAGGGCAGGAGAGAACGTGCGCATGGCGCTCTGGACTCTATGCCCTTTTTTTGCATCGCTTGTATTCGTCGTGGGGAGGGGACAGGATGACGCTCATTTCGTTTGAGGATGTTTCTTATCAGTTTAGGGACACGGGTGTAAAAGCACTGTCGAATGTGTCTGTTTCCGTTGAGAAAGGGGAACACGTCGCGATCGTAGGGAGCAATGGTTCTGGAAAGTCTACATTCGGACGGCTAGTGAACGGTCTGCTTATTCCGACTTCTGGTGATGTCAACGTGAGTGGGTACACAACCGGTGTGCCTGAACAACTAGGTGCTGTTCGCCAGTCGGTAGGAATGGTTTTTCAAAATCCGGACAATCAGTTTGTGGCCACCACGGTAGAGGATGACATCGCCTTTGGGCTAGAAAATCGGCAATTGTCCCGTGATGAGATGATCCTTCGCGTGACGCGTTACAGTCAATTTCTTGGTATTGAAGACCTGCTGAAGCGGGAACCAGAGCAATTATCTGGAGGGCAAAAGCAGCGCGTGGCACTTGCGGGTGTTCTAGCCTTAGAGCCGGAAGCCATCGTTCTAGATGAAGCCACCTCCATGCTCGACCCGGTCGGAAGAGAAGAGGTCTTAGACGTTTTGCAGCTCTTGAAAAAGTCCGGGATCACTCTCCTGTCCATTACGCATGACATGAACGAAGTGCTGATGGCCGACCGTGTACTCGGCTTTAAAGAGGGGGAGTTGCTCTGTGACCAAACGCCATTTTCGCTTTTTGACGGCGCAGAACTTGTGGCAAAGCTGCAAATTGAACCTCCCTTTGTATGGCAAGCGCGGGAAGATTTGCGTACGTGTGGTCTTCACGTCCCAGCCTGTAAAACGGAAAAGGAGCTGCTTGAGGCCTTATGGACATCTCATTCAAGCAAGTAACGCATCTCTATGGAAGTCAGAAGCGCGAGAACAAAAAAGGACTAGAGGACATCACGGTTTCTGTTCCTTCGGGTGCTTTTGTCGCGATTGTAGGAAAAACGGGATCGGGAAAATCAACATTGAGTCAGCACTTGAACGGTCTTCTCGTTCCAACTTCTGGAGAAATACAGGTGGGCCCTCACCACATTCGTCCAGGGGGAGAGGGTGTGGATTTGCATAGGCTAAGGCAGCAAGTTGGCTTTCTGTTTCAGTATCCTGAACATCAATTATTTGAAGAAACCGTGAAAAAAGATCTCTTATTTGGTCCACTTGCATTTGGACAAACGAAAGAGGAGGCTGCTTCCTCGGTTGAAGCAGCGATTAATGCTGCTCAGTTAGATAGAAGTCTGCTGGAGCGATCTCCTTTTCATCTTTCTGGGGGACAAAAGCGAAGAGTGGCAATTGCTTCAATTCTCGCCCAAAATCCGAAAGTCCTTGTTCTGGATGAGCCAGTCGCAGCACTTGACCCTAAAGGGCGCTCAGAAATCTTGAAGATGCTGCACAATTTTCATCAAAGTAAGGCGACAACGACATGGCTCGTCACTCATCATATGGAGGACGTGGTCAAGTACGCGGATTATGTGCTCGTCATGAAAGCGGGACGCTTGCTTCGTTTCGGTACGGCTGAGGATGTACTAACAAGTTCGACCATTATTGACGAGGCCGGCCTCGTCTTGCCTGATACACTAAGGCTTCTCGATGGGTTTGTGAAGAGGTTTCGTTTTGGCCCGCCCCCGTTTATTCTGGACCGGGAAAAGGCCTGCGAGTGGATAGCGGGTAAGCTTCTGCGTAGGGCGGGTGAAAAGAATGAACACTAGCAACATCCTCATCGGTCAATACATAGGCGGGGACTCACTCCTGCATGAGCTGGATGCGAGGAGCAAGCTCATCAGTGTCTTTGTTTTAACGGTGGTCCTGTTTATTACGACTTCCTTTCTATCTTTATTTATTGTCACTTTAGCCATTTTAGCATTTCTATTTATAAGCCAAATTCCCTTCAGGTTGATGGCGAAGTCGTTGAGGCCTGTGGTCCCTGTTCTCTTCATACTGTTTGCGTTGCAAGCCTTTGTTGTTCGAACCGGTGAGGTATTGGTGACATTTGGACCCGTCGCGTTATACACAGGGGGGATCATCACCGCTGGCGTATTTATTTGGCGGATTCTCGCGCTCATCGTGCTTACAACGCTACTCACGCTAACAACGAGACCGCTGGACTTAACCGATGGGATTGAAAGGTTGGCCTCTCCTTTGAAAAAAGTACGCGTACCAGTGAGTGAGATGGCTTTAATGATGTCTTTGACCCTTAGGTTTATCCCTACACTGCTCAGGGAAACAGAAACGATTTCAAAGGCGCAGGCCGCCCGCGGAGTCGATGTTTCAAGCGGTCCATTAAATCGCCGCATCAAGGCGTTTGTGCCCATGCTTGTTCCTCTGTTTGTTCGTGCGTTTAAAAGGGCTGAAGACCTTGCGCTAGCCATGGAATCTAGAGGGTATAGGAGTGGAGAACAACGAACTAAGTGGCGTGAAATGCGCTGGGACAAACGGGATTCCATCGCACTAATGACTGTGGGAGTGCTTGCTTGTGCGATTGTTTGGACGTAACACGATACAAGAGAAGAAGGAGATCGACTATGGCACGACTAGCGTGTAAGCTTACGTATGACGGCACTGATTTTGCTGGTTATCAAGTTCAGCCCAATCAACGTACCGTTCAAGCGGAGTTAGAGGCAGCGCTAAGAATCATTCACAAAGGGGTTCATATCCCTGTCGTTGCTTCCGGCAGAACCGATGCCCGCGTCCATGCGGCGGGCCAAGTGATTCATTTTGACACCTCACTTGAAATCCCTGCAGAGAAGTGGCCTCAAGTATTAAACACTCGTTTGCCAGAAGACATTGGCGTGGAGGAGGTCGAAGAAGTATCGGAGGATTTTCATGCCCGCTTTCATACGGTGAGCAAAGAGTATCGGTTTTATGTGACAACCGGAACAAAGCCGAACGTTTTTCGCCGCAACCAGGCGGTCCATATTAGAGAAGAGCTTGATGTGCCGGCCATGCAAACAGCGGCCCTGGCTCTGCTCGGCACCCATGATTTTTCTACGTTTTGCGCGGCGAACACGTCCGTACAGGATAAAACGCGTACGATTACACAGATTGTCGTTCAACCGAGGGGAAAGGAAATTGAGTTTGCTGTATGCGGAAGCGGCTTCCTGTACAACATGGTACGTATTATCGTTGGTACCCTGCTAGAAGTAGGGACAGGAAAGCGCAAGGCTTCAGAAATGGCAACCATCCTTGCGTCTTGTGACCGCTTGAAAGCTGGAAAAACAGCTCCGCCGCATGGCCTCTACCTCTGGAGGGTTAGCTATGAACCGGCTTTATTTGCTGGTAGAAAATTGTCTGAAACGCCAGGGTGAGTTATTGTCTAGCTCCGGCGGGAAGGAGCTTCTGCTTTTCCGCCTTTAAAACTCGTTGACTTTATGAGTTGAATGTTATATGATGTTAGGTGGTAATTCTAGACCCACTGCCCCGGGTTACGGAATGATTCAAAAGGCGCAGAATAACCGCAAGTTGCACCGTCAGCCAGCATTGCACACTTGTAGGGGACTGCTTGAAATCGCTCGTTTTCGAGCAGTTTCACAGGAATGCTCGTTTTTATTTTAGGAGGGAAATGTAATGCGTACAACATATATGGCAAAGCCAAGCGAAATTGAGCGTAAGTGGTATGTCATTGACGCTGAAGGTCAAACGCTTGGTCGTCTTTCTTCAGAAGTCGCATCGATCTTGCGCGGGAAGCACAAACCAACGTTTACACCACATATGGACACAGGAGATCATGTGATCATCTTGAATGCAAGCAAAATCCATTTGACAGGGAACAAACTTCAAGACAAAATTTACTACCGTCACACGATGCACCCAGGTGGACTTAAGCAAACAAAAGCGCATGATATGCGTGCCAACAAGCCGGAGCGTATGCTTGAACTTGCGATCAAAGGAATGCTTCCGAAGAATACTCTTGGTCGTAAACAAGGCATGAAGCTTCACGTCTATGCAGGATCAGAACACAACCATCAAGCACAAAAACCAGAAGCGTACGAGCTTCGCGGTTAATCGATTAGGAGGAAATTACTTTGGCTCAAGTACAATACTATGGCACTGGTCGTCGTAAGCATTCAACGGCGCGCGTACGTCTAATCCCTGGCGATGGCGCTATCGTTGTTAACGGTCGTGCGCTTGACGACTATTTCGGTCTTGAAACACTAAAGCTTATCGTAAAGCAACCACTTGTGGAAACAGGGGTCACTGGTCAATACGATGTACATGTGAATGTGAACGGAGGTGGCTTCACTGGACAGGCGGGTGCGATTCGCCACGGTGTCGCTCGTGCCCTTCTTCAAGTTGACCCTGAGAACCGTCCGACCCTTAAATCGGCTGGATTCCTTACACGTGACGCGCGCATGAAAGAACGTAAGAAATACGGTCTTAAAGCCGCTCGTCGTGCGCCTCAGTTCTCGAAACGTTAATAGCTGTAAATACAGAGCCGTAACTCCATCATTGGATTGCGGCTCTTTTTTCGTTTGATCTAGCTGCGGCGCCCACTCGCTCGAGGTTTCTTCGCGCCGCCAGATCAAGCCAAAGCCGGGCTTGATGCTGCCGTCGCTTTAGAACTTGTCGCTCGTGAGCAGGGCGCCTGTGCTTTTCGTGGGATAGTTCGTTATTTGTGTGTCGGGTACGTTTTTCTAGGAAGCACAGTCAGCATTTACATGCGCCCATCTCGGATGCGTCGTCAGCCTTCTCCTCATACTAAGGAAAAAGAGGAGAGGGGAAGAACTCAAATGGAACTTATTATGACTCTTGCCGAAAAACGTCGCGAAAAACAGTGGAAGTTTGAACGGACGATGCTTCGTCACCTCTCAATTAAAGAAATGGAAGCGCAAGTAAGGACGTGGATTCATCCGCTGCTTCCGTTTCAATTTCAGTCTTACCCTTTTTTGATCGATCAATGTCTGGATGTCACCATCGATTCCTATTTACTTGGGACAGAGTACGGTCGTTTTGGGTATTACGGAGAAAGCGTGCAGGAAGCAAGAGGCCGGTGCGATGAAGAGTTGACCCACCTCTCCCACAGCCTTCACGCAATGCTTGCGGGTTGGCTCACCCACTCGGACTACGCGAGTGAGCCGCTTGCGACCACCTGTGACATGATGCTTGTCACTTGGTGGGAGCGAGGGTTCGAGGAAGCCCAAAAAGCATACCGCTTGCGCTTGCATTAATACACATATCTCCTCCTGTCCACCCGTATATATGTAAGGAGGACAAGGGAGGAGACGCGTGTGAAGAAAAAAGCGCTCGGAGTGGTGGCCGCAGCTTTTTTAATGGCGGCGGTTCTGCTTGTTTGGCGATGGGACTGGAATACAGAGGACCCATCCACAACATGGCATCTGCCGCTTGCAGGAAAGGTGATTGTGCTTGACCCTGGCCATGGCGGAATCGACGGAGGGGCCTCTTCAAAGACAGGGTTGTTGGAAAAAGAAGTGACGCTTGATGTGGCTCTCCACTTAAGGGACTATTTGCAGGAGGCAGGAGCGCTCGTGCTAATGACGCGGGAGGAAGATGTGGATCTTGCGGAAGAAGGAACGAAGAAGATCAGACAGCGAAAAACAGAAGACCTAAGAAACCGCTTGGCCGTTGTGAATGAGTCGGATGCAGACTTGTTCTTAACCCTACACATGAATGCGATTCCTGCGCAGAAATGGCACGGCGCTCAAACGTTTTATCATTTAACCAACCCGAAAAATGAAGCATTGGCTGTCTTTATACAGGAAGAGCTTAGAAGGAATTTAGAGAATACGAATCGATATGCAAAGCCGATTCATCATGTCTTTCTATTAAAGGAAGCGAACATTCCAGGGGCATTGGTTGAGGCAGGGTTTCTTTCGAATCCGACGGAAGCCGAGCTGCTAGAAACAGATGAGTATAAGCAGAAAGTGGCGGCTTCGATTTATGAAGGGATTATGCGATTTTATTCTGGGGAAGAAGCTCCGCCCACCAATCAATGAGGTTCTCGAGGCTGCCTTGAGAGCCTTTTACATTGACTTGATCTACCCAGTTTTATACGATGGGTATCAGTAAGCAAACGTTGGAGTGATGGTGAATGGCCAAGGTTAAGGTCACCAAATCATTAAATAATAATGTGTTGATTGGAAACCACTCCACTTTTGGGGAAGTGGTTTTAATTGGTCGTGGGATAGGATTCAACCGAAAAAAGGGGGACTGGATCAATCAACAAGAAGTCGAGAAATTATTTGTGCTCAAGGATGAAAAAGAACAAGAGAGCTATTTGAAATTACTCCCGTACATGGAACAACCATTGGTAGAGCTGACAATTAAAGCGATCGATTTAATTCGCCGTACAACCGACCAGCCCCTTCATGAGCATATCCATGTCGGATTAATGGATCATTTATCCTTCGCTCTCACGCGAATTGAAAAAGGAATGACGATGAAAAATCCGTTTTTAGCAGAAACCAAAGTGCTTTACCCGAGCGAGTACGCGATTGCTGAGAACGTCGGCGCACTGATTGAAGAGGAAACAGGAGTTTCTTTGCCCGAGGGGGAAATTGGGTTTATCACGCTGCATATCCATAGTGCTATGCAAAATAAAGACCTGCATGATGTCAACAGCCACTCCCGGCTCATTACCCAGTTGATTGAACTGATTGAAGCGCAGCTTGATTTCAACATGGACAAGGACGGTGCTGACTTTATGCGCCTCGTCAGGCATCTGCGTTTTACCATTGAACGGGTGGACAAAGGAGAGAAGGTAGAAGAGCCAATAGCGATTACAAAACTGTTGAAACAGGAGTACCCTGTGTGCTATAATCTTTCATGGAAACTCATAAAAGTCATGCAGCAAACGCTTAAGAAACCAGTTTTTGATGCAGAAGCTGTGTATTTAACGATGCACCTTCAGCGAATTGGGCAAAAGCTAAAATAAATCCGATACGTGTAACTGATTCGATCAGGCATGAGTGAAGAAACGGACGAAAGAAGGGTCGTAAGCCTTTCATCAACGTTTCTTTGCTCATGTCTTTTTTGCGTTTAAAGCATGATGAACATAGATGAGTGCACACTAAGACAATGATTGGAGGTACCACCATGTTTAAACAAGCATTCGGTGTACTGCAAAAAATCGGAAAGGCATTAATGCTGCCGGTGGCGATGTTGCCCGTTGCAGGTCTCTTGCTAGGGATTGGGAACGCATTGCAAATGGAGAACACCATTGATTTAATGCCTTTCCTAAATGCAGGCTGGGCTCAGCATACGGCTGGTGTGATGGAAGCGGCGGGGGGCATTATCTTTGATAATCTGGCCCTTATATTCGCCGTCGGGGTCGCGATCGGTCTTGCGGGAGACGGGGCTGCGGCTCTTGCCGCATTAGTAGGCTATCTTGTGATGAATACGGTTATGGGTTCATGGCTTGATGTCACAGGCGATATGATTGAAGCAGACCCGGGATTCGCCAACGTCCTTGGCATTCCAACGCTGCAAACTGGGGTTTTTGGAGGAATTATCGTCGGGTTAATTGCCGCATGGTGCTACAACCGTTTTCATGATATTGAAATGCCGGCCTTTCTCGGCTTTTTCGCAGGCAAACGATTTGTGCCGATCGTGACGGCTGCGGCTGCCTTTATCATGGCTTTGATTTTGTTAATTGTTTGGCCACCTATTCAAAATGGGCTAAATGAGGCATCCGTTTGGCTGATGGAAACAGGAACGTATATTGCCGTATTTTTCTTCGGGTTTGTGAAACGTTTGCTGATCCCGTTTGGGTTGCACCATATTTTTCATGCTCCGTTTTGGTATGAATTTGGTTCGTATACCAATGAGGCAGGCGAAACCGTCCGGGGCGACATGTTGATTTTCTTTGCGCAGCTCAGGGATGGCGTGGAAATTACGGCAGGGAATTTCATGGCCGGTGAGTTCCCGATCATGATGTTTGGCCTACCGGCAGCCGCTCTGGCCATGTATCATTGCGCTCGTCCAGAAAAGAAAAAGCTCGTCGCTGGGTTGTTTGGGTCGGCCGCGCTCACCTCGTTCTTAACGGGGATTACAGAACCGCTTGAGTTCATGTTCTTATTTATCGCTCCAGTTCTGTTCTTCATTCACGCGGTGTTGGACGGACTATCGTTTGTACTGATGACTTACTTTAGCGTGAACATCGGCTATACGTTTTCCGGCGGTGCGATCGACTTTTTCTTATTTGGCATCTTGCCAGGCCAAGAGCAGTGGTGGATTACAATCATCCTCGGGCTGATCTTTGCCGTCATTTATTATGTTGTGTTTCGCTTCTTCATCACGAAGTTCAATGTCATGACTCCGGGTCGGGAAGAGGATCAAATCGAGTCGGAAAAAGGGGCTAGTGGAAAGAATGGAGATCTTGCTTACAACATTTTGAATGCCATGGGCGGACAGCAAAATATCTCCCACTTAGACGCCTGTATCACCAGGCTTCGGGTTTCGGTTGAGGATAGTAAAGAAGTGGACAAGAATGAGCTGAAGAACTTAGGGGCTGCGGGTGTGCTTGAAGTAGGCAACAACATTCAGGCGATCTTTGGGCCGCGTTCAGAGACCATTAAAGGGCAGATGCAAGACATTATCAGTGGAAAAACCCCTCGTTTTGTGGAACCGGATCAAGAAAAGGAAGTCCAGCAACAAGTAGAAGATGTTCAGCCTGAGGCGCTTCAAAACGAAATCACAGAAGAGATTGTAGCTCCTCTCAAGGGAGAGCTTCTTCCTATCACAGAAGTGCCAGACGATGTATTTGCGGGTAAAATGATGGGGGACGGTTTTGCGATAACGCCAACGGAAGGAAAAGTCGTTTCTCCGGTAGATGGAACGATTGTCAATGTCTTTCCGACGAAGCACGCGATTGGCATCAAATCCGCCGCAGGGCGTGAACTGTTGATTCATGTGGGGATTGATACCGTTAAGTTAAACGGCGAAGGGTTTGAAGCTTTAGTTGAAGAAGGTTCGGAAGTGAAGAAGGGCCAAGCGCTTCTTAACCTAGATCTTGACTATATTAAAGCAAATGCGCCTTCTCTTATCACGCCAATCGTCTTCACAAACCTTGCAGAAGGAGAATCGATCGCCATTAAAAAGCAAGGCGCAGTTCATCGTGAAGAAAAAGGGATTATCGAAATAACAAGAGACTAATGGAGAAAAGCCAGTGAGACTGAGGTCTTGCTGGCTTTCCTTTTGGGCGACCTGTCATGGTCTAGCTTCGGTGCCCACTCGCTCGAGGTTTCTTCACGCCGCCAGAACAAGCCAAAACCGGCCGTCGCTCCAGAACTTGTCGCTCGTGAGCAGGGCACCTGCGCTTTTCTTGTCTAGCTCCGGCGGGTAGAAGCTCGGGATTTTTCAGTCCAGGCCCCGAAATCCAAACCCGGGATTTCTAGTGCAGGCCTTCCAAAATTCACGCTCCTGGTGCGACCGAGCAAGGTTGCGAAATTTAGCAGGTGGAACCCCTGCTTGATAAGGCTCAAACCAAGCCATCAATAACGAGTCTTGGACGGAGAGGAGTAATCCTGTTCGTTAAGCGTAGACAGTTAGGTAGTAGGCCTGAAAGTGATGGAGCCCCGAAATCGATGAAGTCGGGAAGGTTGACAGTGTCAGAAGGCTGGAAAACAACATGGTGGATCCCGCATTGGTGAGGGATTCAGCACTTCCCCGGGGTCTAAGAGCCAGGCATGCTATACAATGATTTCGCCGCAACTCGGGAGATCCTGTTTGCTCTTTCTTACGCACAAGAGAGTATGGTGGGACAAGCGATACAAAGCAAGGACACCAAACGGCGACAGGAAGTCGGACGACCGCGTAGTACCGAAGAGGTCGGGTAATGCCGAAAGAGGGAAGGCAAGAGTCGCTCCGACATTCCCCTGGACAGGGACACATTTCCTACACACGGAGGTAGAGTACAAGTGGAAACGAAACTGAACAGGATAGCAGAAGTAGCGAAACAAGATCCCAAGCAGAAGTTCACATCTCTCGCGCATTTGTTAAACCATGAACGGTTGAAACAAGGCCACGATGACCTGCCGAACCGCAAGGCGGCAGGCATCAAAGGAACAACAAAGGACGGGTATGAGAAGAATCTGGATGAAAACATCGAATCATTGATTCTCAGGATGAAACAAAAGAGCTATCGTCCTCAGCCCGTACGTCGAACCTACATCCCAAAAGAGGACAAAAGGAAGAAACGACCGCTGGGCATACCCGAACACGAAGACAAGATCGTTCAAAAAGGAATGGCACCGATCTTAAATGCCATTTATGAGAACGACTTTCTGGACAGTTCCTTTGGATTTCGACCGAACCGAAACGGTCACGATGCGCTGAAAGTACTGAATGTGTACATTGAAAAGAGACGTGTGAACGACGTTGTAGACGCTGATATTAAAGGGTTCTTCGACAACGTGGATCACCAATGGTTGATGAAATTCCTCAAGGAACGAATAGTAGATCCCAGCTTCCTACGGATCATTGCCCGGTTCTTAAAAGGGGGGTACATGGAGCAGGCGAAGTTCTACAAAACGGAATCCGGCGCGCCTCAGGGCGGTCTCATCTCGCCGATTCTGGCGAACATCTATCTGCACTATGTCTTGGACGTATGGTTTGAGTATCATGTGAAAAAGCGGTGCAAAGGGCAAGCGTATCTCGTTCGCTATGCGGACGACTTTGTCTGTTGCTTTCAAGACCATGAGGATGCCCAGAACTTCTACCAGGCATTAAAACGCAGACTCGACAAGTTCAACCTTGAACTAGCAGAGGAGAAAACGAGGATCATTCCATTTGGGCGACTCGCGGAGGAGAAGCACAAACGAGAAGGAAAAGGAAAACCGCCGACGTTTGATTTTCTTGGTTTTACACATTACTGCAGCGAAAGCAAGAAAGGAACATTTCGCGTCAAGCGTAAAACAAGCCAGAAAAAGATGGACGCCAAGCTTAAACAGACGAAAGCATGGCTGAAAGCCAATCGCCATGTAGGCATGGAGGAGATCGGCGACAGGTTAAGACGCTCTCTAGCGGGGTACTACAACTACTACTGTATCACGGACAACGTGGTGACGGTGTGGACGTTTTACAACGAGGTGATCCGAGGATTCTTTAAATGGATGAACCGAAGAAGCCAGCGAAAGTCGTTTACCTGGGAGAAATTCCGCCTTTTCCTTCGTAAGTTCCCTTTACCCAAGCCAAGGGCGAAGGTCAATATCTATGAGTTGAGGGAGCATATTCGCTATATTTTGTGAATGATGTCGGTGAGGAGCCGTGTGCGTTAATCGCGCCCGCACGGATCTGTGAGGGGGGAGGGGCACAATTCTTCTTGGAAAGGCCCCCTCCTACTCGACGTGCGACCCGCCTGCGCTTTTCAGCCCACAGGCGGCCAAGGCGCATTCAAAAGCTGAGTGTGCTATACTAGGAATAGAGAACTGTAGCAAAGGAAGGTGTCAGAGGTTGTTGAATGAACAAACGATTATGGAAGCGCTCAAACGCGTCCTTGACCGTGATTTAGATAAAAGCATTGTGGAAACGGGCGGCGTCAGAGATCTAAAAATTAAAGGGGAGAATGTGAGCTTAAAAGTAGCGCTTGCGAAAACGGGGACCCCAGAACAAATGCAGCTTCAGCAGGAAATCGTCAAAATTTTAAAGGAAGCAGGGGCAGACTCTGTGGGCCTTCGATTTGATACCTTGAGCGACGAAGAATTAGAGGCTCTGGGTGGCGTAGAAGAGGAACCGTTCAAAGGGCCTGCATTGCTTGCGCCTGACAGCAAAACGACGTTTATTACCGTAGCGAGCGGGAAAGGCGGCGTAGGAAAGTCAACCGTTTCCGTGAACTTAGCCGTCTCTATGGCACGCTTAGGAAAGAAAGTCGGCATCATTGACGCGGATATTTACGGGTTCAGTGTGCCGGACATGATGGGGATTGAGGAACGCCCCAAAGTCATCAATAAACGGATTTACCCTGTCGAACGCTTTGGCGTAAAGGTGATTTCGATGGGATTCTTTGTGGAGGACAATGCACCTGTGATTTGGCGCGGGCCTATGCTTGGAAAGATGATTAATCAGTTTTTCTCTGAGTGTGAATGGGGTGAACTGGATTACTTAATCTTGGACCTGCCACCAGGTACAGGGGACGTAGCCCTTGATTTGCATACGATGCTTCCGGAGTCGAAAGAGTTAATTGTCACCACGCCTCATGCCACGGCAGCCTTTGTAGCCGCACGTGCAGGAGCCATGGCGATTAAGACGAATCATGAGATGCTTGGCGTTATCGAAAACATGGCTTACTTTGAGAGTAAGCTAACAGGGGAAAAGGAGTACGTCTTTGGACAAGGAGGGGGAACTCGGTTAGCAGAAGAGCTAAAAACCGAATTGCTCGCCCAAGTTCCGTTAGGTCAACCAGAGATCGATGAAAAAGATTTCGCCCCTTCGCTTTACGATGAAGACCATCCAATTGGGGAGATTTACACAAAAGTAGCCGACCGGATTATTAGCAAATATTCGAAGTGAGCTGGATAAAAAAGAAGAGAGTGGCTTGTTGCCCTCTCTTTCTTTGTATAGCTGCGGCGGGTAGAAACGGGGGATTTTACGCCGCGATAAAGAAATCAATTTCGGATTTCTTTTATCGGGTCTCCAAAATCCTTGCTTTTGAGCGACCTGCCTGAGCTTATCGGTTTTGTCTAGTTCCGGTGCCCACTCGCTCGAGGTTTCTTCAGACCGCCAGATCAAGCCAAAGGGCGGGCTTGATTCTGCCGTTCTTCCAGAACTTGTCGCTCGTGATCAAGGCGCCTGAGCTTATCGGTTTTAACTGTTTCCTTGATCTTCTTCTTGATTTTGGTTCTGATTCTCCAACGCTTTTTCCATGAGCTCTGTCATTTTTGCTGCAAAGTGAGGACTCTCGAGAGACTCACTCATAATTGCCATCACCTGTTCTCTATACTCTTTGGACTTCATAAGTTCCATCGCTTGCTCGCTCATTTGCGGATCTTTGAGTACATCGAGGAGCATCTGTTGGTATTCAGGATCTTTCATTAGCGCTTTCAGCATCTTTTCGTTTTCGGTTTGCATGCTTTCTGCAAAGGTTTTGGCAAACTCAGGGTCCTTCATCACTTCTTGCCAGAACTTTTCTCCTTCTTTAGAAGTTAGCGTGTCTTGAATGGTTTTTTTGACAAAATCATTATCCATCACGAGTTCCTCACGCATGTCTTCCTCTTCGATTAATTCATGCACGGCTTGTTTGCCATCATCGCTTTTGAGCAGGTCAATGACCATTCTTTTGGTTCCCTCATAATCAGAATGTTGCTGAGCCTCGGTTTGAGCACAGCCGCTAATAAGAAACATACACAGTAGACAAACGGTCCCTATTTTATAAATGCCATCATGCCGACCCATGCTTTTCACCTCTCCCCTTGGATTTCTCATGTTAAAGGTTATGGTTAGCATGTGTTTTCTCGCTGAAAATATGCAGGAGACGGGTGAACGTTCTGGCGTTTCATTGCTGGGGTTGCTACAATGAAGGCAGTTACATATGTAGATGGGGGAAATAGTTGTGAATAGCAGGAAAGTCGTATTTTTATTTTGGACGTCGCTTCTTATTGGAAGTGTTAGTGGCGCCATTGTAGGGTTTGCTGTGGATTATGATGTATACATTGGCGATGATTTTGCCAATTTTATTTTAGGGATTATTTGGCTACTCGGGCTTAGCGCGGCGTTTAGCCTGGTGGCGCAGATGGGTTTTTTCGCCTACTTATTCGTTCACCGTTTTGGCTTGGGTCTTGCGAAGACGCACACATTGTGGAATCGAATCCAGCTGGTCATTATTGCCTTTGTTTTTTTTGATCTTGTCTATTTTCGTTATCTTGCCTTTGGAGGAGGAGAGAATTCCTTCTTCGGGTATTTGCTCACGCCGACGCTTCTGTTGCTCTATAGTTTGATCATTGCTTATTTCAAGGCAAAAGATACAAACCGAGGCGCGTTTGTCCCTGCGCTCTTCTTTATGTTTGTTATCACGACCATTGAGTGGGTTCCTGCTCTTACGGTTAATGATCAAAAATGGTTGTGGATTTACTTGGCACCTCTTCTTTCCGCGAATACATGGCAGCTGCTAGTTCTGCATCGGTTAACGAACCGAAAATAGAGAAAAAGCGGGCGCTCAGCTGAATGAGTGGACCGCTTTTTTGTTAGCTCCGACGGTTTCAGCCCTGCCCCGAAATCCTAAACCGGGAATTCCGGCTTCTGGGCAATCCGCCTGCGTTTTTTGGTTTAGCTTTGGTGGTACCTCCTGTTAGACTACTCCACTTCTTCGCTTTGGGCCTCGGCACTTTCCATTAATTCCTCAATCGAGACAAAGGTGTAGTTTTCTTGTTCAAGCTGGTCGATGATCACCGGCAAAGCTTTGTCTGTTTGCTTGACGGAATCGGAGGCGTGAAACATGAGCACTTCCCCAGGGTTGGTGTTCTCAAGCGTTGTCTGTACGATCGCATCCGTGCCAGGGTTCTCGTAATCCTGAGAGTTCACGCTCCAGTGAATAAGATCGAGATCTTGCTGTTCGGCAAGTTCCAATGTTTTCTGCGAAAAAGACCCATTTGGCGGACGCAAAAGTGTTGGACGGCTTCCTGTAAGTTCTTCAATCACTTGTTTGCTTCTTTGCATGTCCCGTCTGACACTCTCATCATCCCAATCCGCATAATTTTCGTAGCGGTAGCCATGACTGCCGATGGTGTAGCCAGCTTCTGAGATTTTCTCCACTAGATCAGGATACTTTTCAGCCCAAGAAGCAGAAACAAAAAAGGTGGCCTGGTCAATTTTCTTGTCCTGCAGAACCTCTATAACCGGTTCGAGGCGATGTTCTCCCCAACTCACATTAAATGTGAGCGCCACTTTTGGATCATCAATCTCTGCCTTGTAAAAAGCTTGCGGGCCTTCCGGCGTCGTAAAAACGGGGAGGTTTTCACGCTCAATGTACAGCCAGCTTGCTGTGAAAAGAGCTGCGACAACGATGATGGCATAATGCTTCCACTTGTTAATGTTAATGACCCATATTCCTCGCATAAGTTCGCTCCTTTTTGCTGATCTTATAAGACAATTTATGTGGATCTGGACAAGATATGAATAAAACCTTGGTAAACCGAAAAGACTATGGAACCTAAGAGATTGGCAAAGAAGCAGAGGTGGGCAAATGTTCGGGTTGTTACTTACAGATAAAGAAGTACAGGAAGTGGAGTATTTATTAAAGAGAGAGCTGGAGGAGTTGCTTCAAGATTTAGCCGACCCGAAAATCGACGGGGTCGTAAAACGAGTCATGAAAGAAAAGTATCAGCTAGTTTTTGGTTTATATAAACGTTTTGCCCCTCCAAATGAGCGGATGAAGTTTGTTTTAAATGGGGAACTACATAAGGTAAGCGATTCTGACGAAAAAGTTTAATGCTAAGGTTGACGGGCAAACACGTACGTGGTATATTATGACGTACCGCATTCGCATTCGATCTTTCATAATAAGTTATTGTTTTTATTGTGAAAAGTTGCTTGACATTCGGATGGAGCTGATGTAAAGTTTTATGAGTCGCCAATGCGGCATTAACAAAGGGTGGAAATAAGAATTATTTCTTGTTAAACTATAACAGCTGTCGCGAAAAGCGACCAACGAGTTCTTTGAAAACTGAACAAAAGTCAAGCGTAAAAAAAGAGATACACGGTATCTCGTCAATGAAAGTCAGCAC
>NZ_LLYY01000027.1 GCF_001484965.1 Shouchella shacheensis
CGGAATGCAGCGTGTCTCGATTGCTCAGCCATTTGTAATAGCCGCTCGTCGAAACGTGCAGTGTTTTGCACATCTTTACCACGGAATGGTTATCCCGGTTGTCATAAATAAAGCTGTAGATTACTCGTGGTTTTTCGTAAAGATGCGCATGGCCTTTTTTAGGATTTCGTTCTCCTCTTCTAATTCTCGAATTTTTTGGTTATGCGCATCTTCCATTTTTTTCAGTTCTGTAGGCGTGACATATTTTTCGTCAGACGGATCCGTTTTCGTTTTCCTTTTGTATGCGGCTACCCATTTACACACGGTCGAATAGGCGAGCTCCAGTTCATAAGCAACTTCCCGAGCGACTCTTCCTTCTTCGACAATTAGTTTGGCAACGTAATCTCTGTACTCTTGAGTCTTGTATTTTTTCATCGTGGACACGTCCTTTTAATCGTTAGGGGTATTATACTCCTATTCTCATATTCCTGTGTCCACTTCTTAGACTAACATCACTCTCACCCACATTCCGGCTCTTCTTACCCACATCCGCGCTTCTCTCACCCACATTCCGGCTCTCCTCACGCACATCGGGTTTCTCCTAGCAAGAAAGGGGCCCGTTCTGTAAAACCCGGCTATTGTGAAAAGTGACAGGTCCATTTAGCCCCCGTACCTAAGGATAAGCAAACCAAGAGCACCCTCGGCAAATGCTCTCTTCTTATAAATGCAACGCCTATCCGACCAACGAATGGCTCCACCTAAAAAAAGGGAACAATTCCACAGAACGACCCTGTGATCCATAGACATGGCTCTCCCCATTCATGACTGCTCGTAACTGGGCTTCTAGAGCTCTCCTTCTCTCCGACGATGCTCAATCCTCACCTAGTCAGAACAACAAAAAGGGTTTTCCTTTTGACAGAATCCTCCCCTCATGATAAAGTAATGATCGTTGAAATTATTTAATATATATTAAACAAATTGAAAGGGTGAGCGCATTGCAACTCCACAACTATATTGATGGGCAATGGGTTGAGGCCATAAAAAAAGGGCAGCGAGAGATTATCAATCCATTCAATCAAGAAATCATCGCCTCCGCTGCTGAGGGAACAAAAGAAGATACAGAAAAAGCGATCGCCGCTGCGCGTCGTGCGTTTGATAACGGCGAATGGGTGAACACACCCGCAAGTGAGCGCGGAGAGATCGTGCGTCAAATCGGAGAAAAAATACAAGCAAATGTGGAAGAGCTTGCCCGACTTGAGACGCTTGATACAGGAAAAACAATCGAGGAAAGCCGCGGAGACATGAACGACATTGCCAATGTGTTTTTCTATTTCGCTGGACTTGCGGACAAGGACGGCGGCGAACTGATCGAAAGCCCAATCCCCGACTCCACAAGCAAAGTCGTACGCGAACCGATTGGGGTCTGCGGGCAAATCACTCCATGGAACTACCCGCTCTTGCAGGCGGCTTGGAAACTGGCTCCAGCTTTGGCAGCTGGCAATACGCTGATTATGAAACCAAGTGAAATTACCCCTCTGACCACTGTGAAAGTCTTTGAACTGTTTGAGGAGATTGGTGTTCCGGCCGGCGTGGCCAACCTCGTGCTTGGCACAGGGGCAGAAGTGGGTGCCCCTCTTTCCGAAAGCACGGACGTCGACCTGGTATCCTTCACAGGTGGGATCGAAACAGGAAAAACGATTATGCGCTCCGCAAGCGTCAACGTGAAGAAAATCGCGCTTGAACTTGGCGGGAAAAATCCAAACATCGTCTTTACTGACGCGGATTTTGATACAGCGGTGGATCAAGCCCTAAACGCGGTCTACTTCCACGGCGGTCAAGTTTGTTCCGCTGGCTCCCGCTTGCTCGTTGAAGAATCCATTCATGATCAATTTGTGGAGGAACTCGTGAAGCGTGCAAGCCGCATCAAGCTTGGAAATGGTTTTGATGAGGCAACCGAATCAGGTCCTCTTATCTCACAGGAGCACCGGGCAAAGGTCGAACGTTACATTGACATTGGCCTTGAGGAAGGCGCCACACTCGCCGTTGGTGGCAAGCGGCCTAACGATGCTGAATTGCAAGATGGCTTCTTTTTCCTTCCAACCATTTTCACGAATTGTACGGCGGATATGCGCATTGTTCAGGAGGAAATTTTCGGCCCTGTGTTGACAGTGGAAGCGTTCCGCACGGCCGATGAAGCGATTGAAAAAGCCAACGACACGATTTACGGATTAGCCGGTGCCGTTTTCACAAACGACATTGATAAAGCTGAGTACGTCTCCCGTAAGCTTCGTATGGGTACGGTCTGGATTAATGATTTCCACCCATACTTTGCTCAAGCTCCGTGGGGGGGCTACAAGCAGTCTGGCTTCGGCCGTGAGCTTGGAAAAATCGGGCTTGAAGAGTATACAGAAGTGAAGCACGTCTTCCGCAACACCAATCCGCAGCCTGTAGGCTGGTTTAACTAACGCTCCACCAAAGCGTTTCAATTTTAATAATAAATCAAAGGAGAGATTGATGATGAGCATGCATATGAAAGTCGAATCCATGATGAACTACCACACGTTTGAAGTGCCAACAGCGATAAAACACGGCATTGGTGCGATCAAGCATCTCGGCGAAGAGGTCAAAGCACTTGGATCATCCAAAGTTCTGCTTGTCACAGACCCTGGGATCTACAAAGCTGGTGTAACCAAACCTGTGGAAGCAAGTTTAAAAGAAGCAGGAGTGGAAGTCGTGCTCTTTAACAATGTTGAGCCAAACCCTCCTACTCGTCTAATCGCTGAAGGATCAAACGTTTATACAGAAAACAACTGTGACGGTCTCGTTGCCGTGGGCGGTGGTTCGTCCATGGATACGGCAAAAGCGATTGGCGTTGAAGCGACACATGAAGGCACGGTTCTTGATTATGAGGCCGCAGAGAGCAAGAAGCCGCTTGAGAATCGAATCCCACCACTCGCAACGATTCCAACGACGGCAGGCACAGGCTCTGAAGTCACGCAATGGGCAGTGATTACAGATGAAGAACGAGAGTACAAGTTCAATACAGGCGGGCCTCTGATTGCAGCCTACCTCACCATTATTGATCCTGAACTTCACACGTCTATGCCGCCTCATGTCACAGCGATGACAGGAATCGACGCAATTGCACACGCGGTGGAGTGCTACACGATGAAATACGCCCAACCAGTCACCGACGCTGTAGCTTTGCTTGCGATTGAGTACGCAGCTACCTATATCCGCCGCGCCTTTGCCGACGGGGCTGACCTTGAAGCACGCTACGGCATGGCTCAAGCAGCGATGCTTGCCGGTCTTTCCTACGGAAGCGAATCGGCCGGTGCCGCGCACGCCATGAGTCAATCGCTTGGCGGCATGGTTCCTGTCGCTCACGGGCAGTGCGTCGCAGCGATGATGGGACCTGTGATGGAATTCAACTGGAAAGGTGCTCCTGGTCGTTTCGCTCGAATTGCGCAAGCTTTTGGCATTAACACAGCCAACATGACGACCGAAGAAGCCGCAAAAGCAGCTGTTACCTATATGTATGACCTTGTTGAAGAGCTTGAAGTGCCGAGCCTCGAGAAGCAAGGAGTGGACCCCACACAAGTGGAACGCTGGGCGAACGAAGCCTTAAACGACCCGCAAACAATCGGAAATCCGCGTGACCTGACGCTTTCCGATTATGAATGGATTTATAAACGTTGCTTTAACGAAGTGCCGAAAACGGTTTAAGTTTTTCACCACACACAATCTCACCATAAGAAAAGAACCATGAGAATTTCCTTCTCATGGTTCTTTTTGTCTAGCTCCGGCGCCCACTCGCTCGAGGTTTCTTCACGCCGCCAGATCAAGCCAAAACCGGGCTTGAAACTGCCGTCGCTCCAGAACTTGTCGCTCGTAATCAGGGCGCCTACGCTTTTCTTATGTGTGAGACGGCTCTTTATGAAAGGCGCACACGTCGCCCTTCCTTTGCAGAAACAGCGGCGGCTTCATTGATTTTCGTTAACTGAAGCATGTCTTCTTGAGTGATCGCTGGCTCTGCCCCCGACTCTATATGCGCCATCCATTGCTTCATCGCACTTGGCGCTTGCGCAGGAAGTACAGGCGTGTGCCAAGAACCATCCTGTAGTTCTGTGCTCTTTACGCGCACTTCCCGCTCTTCTACGAGTACGCTGCCTTTCGTTCCATGCAACTCAAGTAAAAACGGACTACCACTCGACACAAACCCAGCTTCGAGCACACCTAGCGCCCCAGACTGATAGCGCACAAGCACCGCCGAGTTATCGTCGACATCACCTGAACGATGACTCGTAAGCTCCGCCATCACGGATTCTGCCGCTCCGGCTAGACGATTTGTTACATAGATCGGATGGGCTCCAAGATCAATCAACGCCCCTCCCCCGCACGCCTCTCTATCAAAGAAATGCGCTGGCAGCCACCCGGCCGGATGGCTGTTGGTTGGAACGGCTCCTCCATGCGCAAGGCGACACCTGATCGAGGTAAGCTCTCCTAGCCAGCCGTTTTCTAGCGCTTTTTGGGCATACAGATAGGATGGATCATTCAAGCGCGGAAGCGAGAGCATCAAAGAAACATGATGCTCTTTTACGATGGAGAGAAGCTCCTCACAGTCCGCTTCCGTAAGCGCTAACACTTTTTCAGAAAAAATATGCTTGCCCGCTCTCGCCGCCTTTGCAATCACTTCTTTGTGCAAGACTGTTGGCGTGTCAACAATCACCGCGTCCACAGTTTCACTGGCCAGAAGCGTATCGAGATCCGCTTCAAACGGCACTTCCAGCTCCTTTGCCCATTTCTCTCCCCGCTCCCGTTGTTCATCCCACACCATCGTGATGCGCAGTTCCGGGTGTGTGCGGACCTCCCGAGCATAATCATCGGCGTGAACATGCCATCGGCTCAGCAATGCGACATTGATCATATCTTCATCTCCTTTTCAGACTGCCTGAACTCAGCTTAAGCACCATATTAGCGATAAACGAAACCGCCTGTCAAGACAAAAAAATTATATTTTTCATTCGCGTTGATGGGCAAACATCCTCTTTTTGAAGCGATAAGGGGATATGTTTTTAAACGCTTTGAACTGCTGAATGAAATAGCTCGAGGTGGAATAGCCCGTGCGTGCGGCAATTTCGGTAACAGGCAAATCGCTCGTTGTTAACAGCTTCTCCGCCTCGGTCACGCGTACATAATTGAGCAGTTCGGTAAACGATCGCCCTGTAATGGTTTTCACTTTTCGTGAAAAGTAGCTATAACTTAAGTTGCAGTACTCCGCTGCTTGCTTAGCGGTGATGGGCTGCGCAAATTGTTCTTCTAGCAGGCGGAAAACGTTTTGCATCAGTTCAATATCCATTTGATTGTAAGGGTCCGACTCTCGAACCTTAATGCCGTAATGTTCCCAAAAGCGCAAAACGGCTAGAAAGATTGAACAAATATGGATCCGAATCGCAAAATCATACCCATAGCTCTTAAGGTAGAACTCACTCATAATCTGCTCAATGATGCTCGGAATGGCCGTGTGTTCAATATCCGCCCTTGAGAGAAGCGTCTGCGGACTTGACTTTGCCATCGCAAATGGGAGCACGTACTTGGATTCAAAAATCGACCTGGAGGTGGAATAAAGCACCTCTGGTTCAAGCTTGATCACCAAATAGCGCACTTCCTCCTCCCCATCTTCGGCAAAAATGGAATGCACTTCTTTGGAATTGACAATCACCAAGTCCCCTTCCCTCATCGTGAACGTGGAGCCTCCGACAAACACGCGGGCAGCTCCCGAGAACGCAAACAACAGTTCAATCGCATCATGGAAATGGGAAGAGACAATTAGTTGATTGGGTGGGCTATGCTCCATATGACAATGAATCGGCTGTTTGAGAACATTGTCTTCAAGCACCCGCTCCTTATAAGGCTCAGTAAGCGATTTCATCGTTTCCCTCCTGCAAAATCAATGAATGACAAACTTTTGATATAATATAATCGTTTAAGTATATCGCATAATTACGTGTTTGTGATACATTTTGTACATGTTTAATCTTGGAGGAAACGGAGGTCTCTGCTATGACACAACTTGGGTTACAGCTCTATTCTCTTAAAGAGCTCTGTAGGGAAGACTTTTTTGGCACGCTTAACCAAGTGGCTGCGGCTGGCTATGAAGGGGTTGAATTTGCTGGCTATTTTGAAACACCGAGCAAGCAGCTAAAAAATGAGCTCAACAACGTTGGTCTAAAGGCCGCAGGTAGCCATATTGGAATGGATACGCTGGAGAGCACTCTCGATCAAGCCATTCAGTATTCACTTGAAATTGAGAACCCTTACATCATCTGCCCTGGTCTTCCAGAATCCTATCGGGACAGTGCCGATGCATACAAACGTACGGCAGAAATTTTGACTGCCATAGGAGAACGATGTACAGCAAACGGACTGGCCTTTGGCTACCATAACCACGATGTAGAATTGCAGACGTTTGACGGAGAGCATGGGCTCGAGTTGCTTTTTAAGTATTCTGATCCCACCCACGTCTTCATGGAGCTTGATACATTCTGGTTGGAAGCCACGGGCCTTAGCTCAGTCAACTGGATCGAGCAGTACAAAGAACGTGTGCGAATCCTTCATATGAAGGACATGAACAATCCTCGCGAGCTTCGCAACGTTGTCGTCGGCTCAGGAACTATGGATGTCGAAGCCATTGTCACCAGCGGGAAAAAGCATGGCGTTGAATGGTACACAGTAGAACAAGAACAGTTCGATCAAGACCAAATGGAGAGCGTTACGAAAAGTGCCACCTATTTAAAATCGATTCTGTAAGGAGAGATCTATATGACGAAAACGCTAAAAGTGGCCATCATTGGCTGTGGGGGCATTGCCAACGGGAAACAAATGCCAAGTTTATCAAACGTACAAGAAGTGGAAATGGTCGCTTTTTGTGACATCATTGAGGAAAAAGCTGAACGAGCGAAGAGCACGTTTGGCACAGAAAATGCCCGCATATACACAGACTTCACAGAATTATTAAAAGACGAGAGCATTGACGTGGTTCATGTATGTACGCCAAATAAGTCCCATTCTACCATCAGCATTGCTGCCCTTGAAGCCGGCAAGCACGTCCTTTGCGAAAAGCCAATGGCCAAGTCAGCGACAGAGGCCAGAAAAATGGTGGAAGCCGCCAAAAGAACGGGCAAGAAACTAACCATCGGCTATGACAACCGCTACCGCAATGATTCTCTATATATGAAAGAGGTTTGCAAAAGTGGCGAACTCGGGGAGATTTACTATGCCAAGGCACACGCGGTTCGCAGGCGTGCTGTGCCAACATGGGGAGTGTTTCTGAATGAGGAGGAACAAGGTGGAGGGCCGCTTATTGACATTGGCACCCATGCCCTTGATCTTACCTTATGGATGATGGACAACTATAAGGTGAAGAGCGTTGTCGGTAATGTCTACCATAAGCTCTCGGACAATGAAAACGCGGCGAACGCCTTTGGACCTTGGAACCCGCAAGAGTTTACAGTTGAAGATTCAGCGTTTGCTTTTATTACAATGGAAAACGGCGCCACTATCAGCTTAGAATCAAGCTGGGCGCTCAACACGCTTGATGTCGATGAAGCCAAAACAACGCTCTGCGGTACGAAAGGTGGCGCTGATATGAGAGATGGCCTCAGAATCAACGGAGAGAAATTGGGCCGGCTTTATGTAACAAAGCCTGACCTTAACGCAGGTGGAGTCGCTTACTATGAGGGCGGTGCTGAGAGCCAGGCAGACCGAGAAGCCCGGCTTTGGATCGACAGCATCCTCCATGACACCGAACCATTTGTCACAGCCGAGCAAGCCCTTGTTGTCAGTGAAATCCTTGAAGCCATCTATGAATCTGCGAAAACGGGAGAAGCTGTTTACTTTGGTGAGAAAAAAGATCTTTCGGAGATTTCTTAGAGAAATCACCCCACCTGTTGCTCAGGTGGGGCTATAAAAGAGCAGAAAGATAAACGCTTTTTTAGGATAATCCGTTCAAAAAGAGAGGGTTATCCTTTTTGTACGACGATTTCTCTCCTTAGGAGTCCATCGTTTTTTTATGCTTGATTTCCCCTTAAGATGGGTACGTTATAATGAAGGACCATGTCCATACAAACATCCAGAAAGAAGTGATGCGTGTGCTAGCCGATAAAGTCGCAATTGTAACTGGGGGCGCCTCTGGCATTGGCCTCGCTTCAGCCAAACGCCTCGCCAAAGAAGGAGCGAAGGTTGCTCTTCTTGACCTCAACGCCGACAAGGTTTCCGAAGCGGCTAACCAGATCAGAGCCGAGGGTGGAGAAGCGATGGGGGTGCAGGTAGACGTCAGCCAGACCAAAGCCGTGCAGTCGGCCATCGAACAAGTAGCAGGAGCCTGGGGAGATATTGATGTTGTCTTTGCGAACGCAGGTGTGAATGGCCGTTTGGCGCCCATTGAAGATTTTGACCCAGAAGAGTGGGATCAGACACTCTCTATCAATTTAAAGGGCACATTCCTGACGGTTAAGCATGCGATTCCCTATATGAAAGAAAACGGCGGAAGCATGATCATTACGAGTTCTGTGAACGGAACTCGTGTCTTCTCGAATTTTGGAATGACCGCATACAGCGCCTCCAAAGCTGGTCAGCTGGCATTTGGAAAAATGGCAGCTTTAGAGCTGTCCAATTACCACATCCGGGTAAATGTCATTTGTCCAGGGGCGTTTGAAACCAGCATTGGGGAGAGAACCTATCCAAACGAAGAGCAGCTTGAGAACATCCGCATCCCTAAAGGAAAAGCGAAAATGCCTACAGATCCAGGGAAACCAGAAGAGGTCGCGGACGTTGTGTTATTTCTTGCTTCCGATGCCTCGAAGCATGTTAGCGGAACGGAGCTGTTTGTGGACGGGGCGCAGACGCTGTTGTGAGGGGAAGAGACAGTTTATATGGCAAGACCACGCCTTCTTTCAAGCTGACGGCTAGGTTCATTATTTTTCAACAGGAACGGCCCTTATATCTTAAGGCCGTTTTTTGGTTTTTCATAGAATTTTTCCCTCTTTGAACGAGATTGAACTTGGAACAAATGCAGTTGGCAGACACAATCTCCTTAGCGGATTAAGCGATGAAACCCCTTTGCATCGTCTCTTTTATAGCAATTAAAAAAACGAGAACGCCTTCCTCGCGTCCCCGATTATCCTGAGAAAAAGAGCCATTTCACAATTAAGATCAGAGTGCCCCAAATCGGCACGCTCAACATCGTTCCCCAAAGCAATCCTTGTACGAAGTGACCGCCCTGCTCCCGTTCCATTTGCCTTCACTCCTTTTTAGCAGTGTAGACCAATAGGCTTATTTATATTCCTAGGAGTTAGCGGAATTAGGGGGAGTGGCAGCCCGAAACCTTCTTCAACGTTCTTTGTAAACTCGGCGGGGAACGTTCTTTCACTCATACTGTTTACCGCCGTATTTACGGAATGATGCGATCGGTGTACAGTAGAGTGGTAGATAGAAAGAAGGGTTTGCATGAGTTACATCCAAGAGGGCACAACCACGTATCGTCACGCTGCACTGGCGCTTTTCTTTGCCGGGTTTGTCACATTTGCCACACTTTACACAACACAACCTCTCATGCCCGTGTTTTCTGAGGACTTCGCTGTGTCGCCTTCTTCTGCTAGTTTGACACTGTCGCTGTCAACGGGGGTTCTGGCCATTGGTTTACTCATCGCTACGCCGCTGTCCCAACGCTACGGCCGAAAAAACGTCATGCTTGCTTCGATGATGGCCACATCGCTCCTCTCCTTGCTCAGTGCACTAAGCCCGTCGTTCGGCCTGCTTCTGCTTGTAAGAGGCCTTCTTGGTCTGGCCCTTGCCGGTGTGCCTGCGATTGCCATGACCTACATTGTGGAGGAATTCCAAAAGCGTGGCCTTGGTAAGATTATGGGCCTTTATATCGCAGGAACGAGTATAGGAGGAATGAGCGGACGGCTGTTGACCGGATTTCTGACTGATCTGCTTAGCTGGCGCTTTGCCATTGCTTTGATCAGCATACTAGCGATTGTTCTAACGCTTCTGTTTTTTTACCTGTTGCCAGCGCCGAGCCACCCCAAAAATCCATCCCTAAGCCTGAAGCAATCAATTGGTGGGTATTTAAAAGCCTTCAAGGACAAAAAGCTCGTGCTTTTAATCTCGCTTGGCTTTTGGCTCATGGGTAGTTTCGTCACACTGTTCAACTACATTGGCTTTTACCTGATGGCGCCCCCGTTTTCGTTCAGCCAAACCGTGATTGGTCTTCTTTTTATTACCTACTTGGCTGGGACGTTTAGTTCAGTCTATATGGGCAAGAAAGCGGATCAGTATGGCAAGCGTCGTGTGCTTTTACTCTCGGGAGCGATTATGGCTGCCGGAGCCTGGCTTACGGCCGTACCCTCCTCCCTGATGCAACTGCCAGCACTGCTCATTTTCACGTTCGGCTTTTTTGCCAGCCACTCGATCGCCTCTTCCACTGTTAGCACCCAAGCCAACGGAGCACGGGCAGAGGCCTCCTCGCTTTATTTGGTCGCCTACTATTTGGGATCAAGCATCGCTGGCACAGTCGGTGGCTTTTTCTGGAGTAGCTATGGCTGGCTTGGGGTCTTGCTCTTTGTGAGCGGATTGCTTCTATGTGTGGTTCCCGTTTTGAGACTGGCTCGTTAACTTGAAAGCGGAGGGGCGGAGGTGAGAATACCATGCTTCCCCCGCGTTTTCACCTGCTTCTCACGCACATTCCACTCCCTCTCACTCGCATCCATTCTTTCTCCTCCAATCAGCCTCCTCGATCAGAACGAAAAATGCCGTCTCTCTATGCTCCTTCGAGGCATAAAGAGACGGCACTTTTCAAAAAGGATGTTTACATCACAAAGAAACGGGTAATCAATAAGTAAGCACAATTTCACGGGGGGGAGGATGAGATATAACAAAAAAAGACAAGGTATGTCCTTGCCTTTCATAACGAATTGTCTAACGCATTCATGTTTTAGCGAATGATAACGAATGTTTTCCCTATCACTATAATATGAGAGACTTATCTACAAGTCAACCCTTAAAATTCGACAAAATGACCGTTATGTTTTCGACAAGGGCGCGAGCCACTCGCGCCCTTGTTTTGTTAGGGCCAAGCTTGGTTTCACATCTCCGTTATTCAATTCCTTATTCTCCGTTCCGATCAGCTTTTCAATCTTCAATTTATCAATAAGTTCACTTGCCGAGTTCGCAGGGATTCCAAATTTGATCGAAAATTGATTTCTAAGCCACGGCGCGCCAAGGTAGAGTTCATTCTCTGAACCAAATCGGCTTTCCCAATCATCGATAAATAGAAGCGCTTCCTTCATGTAGGACTCCAGCTTGTATTCTTTGACTTCCAAGCTTAAGAAATCACGCAAATCTTCACTATAGTGAGAGTAGCTTGTTATATCTGTATGCTTCGGCGCTGCTTCTGATAAGTAATATAATTCGACACGTTTCCCTTTGTACATGAGTCGACTCATAATCGGAACCATGTCGCTATCAGCGGTAACAAAGATGTAGCAGGAAATGTTTTGATCCTTATACGTGCTCTCAATCGCATCAATACATAGCTCAATATCCGAAGAGTTCTTCCGCGAATCTCCTTCCTTGTCGTTCGAATATACGTGACGAATCTGCACACGTTGCTTTTGCAAGTCCGTTAGGCTGGAACGAATGCGTTGGAAATCAGCATAGGCGCGAAAGGTTCGGACCTGGTCCTGCCCGTAACGATTCCATAAGCAGTTAAATAAATTTTTCTCCACGTTTTCGTGATTCGGGTCGTGGTTGTAGCGATTCATTAACGTCCAATACACATTGTCATAGTCAATAAAGACAGCGACATTGCTGTGTTCAATCGTTCTGAAATCCATGTTGTGATCGGCTTCCTCTCTCTGTGTTTTTCTTTTCTCTTCATTGTTTCTGCTGCCTTCTCAAAGACAGCTTCTCTCCTCTCACTCATCAAGCACCTATTCCTTACTATCATAACCATTTTACGATACTTATGGATAAAAGCCTATCCCATTTTTTGCGAAAATCTCTGATGATGCTCTGACAACTGTCTCCCTCTACCCTTAGCTTACCAAAATGATCTTGACACTTCACCTGTATTAATCGTATAGTACACACATAAGTGTATGGACCATGTAATACATACACATGAAACAAGGAGAGGTTTCCATGAACATCAAATTTAACGCGCGCGATCCCGTGTATGCGCAAGTTGTTCGATATTTTAAAGAACAAATCGCCACCGGTGCTCTCGTTGCTGGACAAGAAATTCCCTCCCGTCGCGAATTAGGAGCAACGTTGAAAATTAACCCGAACACAGCCCAGCGTGCGTACAAGGAAATGGAGGAGCAGACATTGATTCATACCGAACGCAACAAACCAAGCCGTGTCACCAACGATGCTTCTGTACTGGCCGCCGTGCGCAAAGAACTGATTCACGAGTCCATTGACGCCTTTGTGGAAGCGATTCGCCCGATTGACGTTCCCTTTGAAGAACTGGTGACACTATTGAAAGACAAATATGAAGAGGAGGAAGAGACCCTTGATTGAAGTGAAGCATCTTTCTAAAAAGTATGGGCGCAAAAAAGTCCTACACGATATTAGCTTTACGGCGAAACAAGGTGAAATCACTTGTTTGATCGGAATTAACGGGGTAGGAAAGACAACGGTCCTAAAGGCGATCATGAACCTAACGCCCAAAAGTGGCGGAGAGATCTTCATGAATGGTAGCCAATTAACCCAAAGAAGCTATGAAGCAATTACCTTTATTCCAGACGCCATCACGATGCCTGCGGCTATGACGATTCGTGAGGCGATGGCATTTATGAACGATTTTTACCAAAGCTGGAACCAGGAACGAGCCAATGAATTAATGCAGTTTTTCAAGCTCAGCGAAGAGATGAAACTCTCTGAGTTATCCAAGGGAAATACGGCAAAAGTCAACTTGCTTCTAGGACTATCCCTAAACACCGATTTCGTCTTAATGGATGAACCGTTTTCAGGGATTGACATTTTCAGCAGAGAGCAAATCACCGATCTTTTCTCCAGCGGATTTTTAGAGGACCGCGGGATTATTATCACCACACATGAAATTAACGATATCGAGCATTTAATTGATAAGGTTGTCTTTATTGACGAAGGTCAAGTACTGCGGGAATTTAGCACCGAAGAAATGCGCGAAACAGAAGGCAAATCGATCGTTGATGTGATGAGAGAGGTGTACCCATCGTGAGTTATTTAAAGCTCGTTCATTTTGAGCTAAGCCGTTTTATGAAAATCTATCTATCTCTCATTGGGTTGGTCATCCTCACACAGTTCTTAGGGGTCTATCTCGTTGCTCGTGCCTATCTAGAGCAGGCGGAATCGGCGATGACCTTTGAGGGGATGACGCCCGAAGCGTTCGTCCATCAATTCGGGGCGATGGACTTCACAAGAGTGCTTGGCTCGCTTTGGTTTAACGGCGGCGTCGCCCTTTCTGTAGCCACCCTTCTTCTTTATGCGATCCTCATCTGGTACAGAGAATGGATTGGCAAGAATACATTTGCGTACCGACTGCTTACACTGCCGACCCACCGGATGTCGATTTATTTCGCCAAGCTAACGGCGGTCTTCCTCATGACTCTTGGGCTTGTGACGATCCAAATTCCGCTTCTCGTGGCGGAGCAGGCGCTCTTAGCCTGGTTGATTCCTCAAGAGTTATATAACGGGGCGATGTCGGTACAGGAAATCGTTACAAGTACGTACGGACCTTTGAATGTGATCATTCCTGCAGATTTCGGCGCGTTTCTTATTCATTACGGCATAGGCTCCCTGTCTTTACTCGTCCTCTTTACGATGATTTTGTTTGAGAGAAGCTTTAAATGGAAAGGGATGGTGTTTGCTTTTCTTTACGGGGTGGGGGCGTTACTGCTGGTTATTGGGCCTTTCTTCTTCTTTGGAGACTTTTCTCGTTTCCTGTATGACTCAGAAATCTTTCTGCTTCTACTCGGGCTCACACTTTTCCTTGCAGCGCTTTCGATTTGGGTATCGTACCAACTGATTACAAAGAAGATTACAGTTTGAGGAGGAGAAACTCGTGAAGAAATACCTGTATAGTTTTTTGTTAACAGCATTCATTTTAGCGGGGCTTGGATTCTTTTATTCGCAAATGGTTTCATCGGAAACCACCTCTCCTCCCTTTACGCTAGAACGGGTGGAAGGCGATGCCGACGAAGCAGAGGGAGTTTCAATTAGGGGACATCGCTACAACGGAGGCGGGCAATCCGATCAGGAAGTAAAAGTCGTTGGCAGTCCCAGAGACATCGAAGAACAACTCTCCTTCTTAGAGCAGATGGACGTTCACTGGGACCCGCTGATGAATGCGTTGCAAAATGAGCATCGCTCGTTCATGCGCGGCAAAGACAATCCTTCCTCTCTCTACATCGATGACCAATTCATCATCTACGCCGATTTGAGGAGGACCACAGGTGAGAGCGAGAGCATGATGGAGATTTCCATCCTTGATCACAAGGACGAAGAAGAAGTTTCATTCGAAATCGACCTTCCCGCTCAAGCGCTGTCCAGCCGTGTGATTGACGTTCAGCTGATTGAGTCCGAACTCAAGGTAACAACGGAGTCTTATACGTATCAAGAAACGAACGAGCAGCAACAAACGGACATTGATGTTTATTCGATAAACATCTCGGGTCAATCCATTAACGATGCGGAAACAGTCATCAGTGAGCCACATGTGCAAATGATAGGCAGTGATTCTTCCATGCCCTCGGCGAGTAGCGCAGAGCCAAGCGATCACCTTGCTTTTTCTACCCGTTCGATCACCGTCGATGAGGGGGGAAATGAGCAGATAGAGGGAGATTCCTTGCTTGTCTATTCCTATCAAACGAATCAAGTAGACGAAGTCGACTTGAACCTTAGCGAAGCAGGCATGGCCGAGTTTTATCACTCGGATGACGTGATTGACATTGTCGATACTACGGGCGATATTGCGCACATTTCTACGTATGACCTCGGCAGTGAAACGTTCACTGAAGGAAGCAGGATAGAGCTTCCAATTGAAGATGGCTGGCAATCGATGAGCCAAATAAGCGGAGAGCGGTTCTATTTACTTAGCTATCCGTCTTCGCAGGAAAGCTCCATGGGCGAGCTGCATATCTTTTCGGTGGAGAGCGGCGAGACACTGTACGAAGGACGGATCGTGCCCGTGGAAGGAGAAGCGACCGAACATGGGCAGCTTGAGTATTATGAGCTAACCGTTGAGCCGGAAGATTGAGGAGAGAAGCGTGCTGGGGAGGTGCGCTCTTTTCATTGGTGAACCTGTTGCAAGCGAGTGAATCAATACTTCTAGACTTACCCACAAAGGAACACAACACGCCCCGAGAGTATTCTCTCAAGGGCGTGTGGTTTAAAGGTCATCCAGGGTTCGATCTCGCTGCTTGTCAAACATGTCCTGAACTGCCTGGGAAGGAGGAAACACATAGCTGAAGACGACAATCGCGATGCCTGAAAAGACAACCCCTGACATCACCGGCAGCTGCCACAATTCCGCAAGCAAGCCAAGGAAGCCTTCGCTCTGTACATTGGAGAAGCCAGGCACACCTAAAAAGGATGTCCCTATGTAATAGGTAAGCCCGATCGTAATGCTAATCCAAACGGCAGGGGTGCTGACACGCCTCCAGAAAGGCCCAAGTACGAGTGGCCAGAAGACGGTAACGAAAATGATGTCCCATGCCAAGTAGGCAAGGTTAATGATTTGTTGAAATTGAAGGGCAAGGACAAGGCCAAGCAAGGCACTGCCCGCAATGCCGACTCGTGATACACGAAGCAGCTTGAGTGGCTCTGGCTGTTTTTTCAAAAAGTCGAGGTAAATGTTTTTTGTAAACACCCCTGAAGAAGCAACCAGACAAGCTGCCAACGTTGACATCCCCATGGCACCAAGAGCGGTTAAAAAGATGGCGGAGACGAAAGGAGGGAAGTAGCCCTCTGTAAAAACAAGCATCAGCATTTCAGGGTTTTCGCTCCCTGGGTAAATGGTTTTAAATGCTTCTCCAAGCATCCCCGGAATCCAGCTAATCGCAATCACAACCGCACCGGCCACAATCATGGCACGAAAGGCCACCCTGGGGCTTTTCGCTCCAGCGACACGCTGACCAAGATCAGCAGCGGGAACATCCCCAAGAGCAAGGACAAGGTAAAGCGCCCAAAACGTGGCTCCACCTTTCTCAAATAGTTCTCCGACATTCCACCACTCTGGTTGGAAAATAACATCATTGTAATTAAAGAGGATGGCAAACGTAATCCCAAGTATGCCGATCACAGAAAGGGCGCCTTGCACGACCTCTGTATAAGCAACAGCCCAAAGTCCACCAATAATGGAATAAAGGGCGGTTATGGCGACAAAAAGAATGGCTGCAGGCACGAAGGGAATCTGAAAGATCGTCTGCAGAATATACGTTCCACCGACGGTTAAAGCGCCAGCATTAAAGATGCCAAAAGCGGTGGCAAGGACCGTTCCCGTGTAAGCGCCTAGCCGTTTGCTTGAATAGCGCAAGCCGTAATAATCAGCGATCGTCCACCCTTTTAACCGACGCAACGGCTTGGTCCAAATGAGGGCGCCTAAAATCATGCATGTCCCAAGACCAGCCATAGTGGCCGTCCCTTCAAAGCCCCCAGTGGTGTACCCAGACCCAATCGCCGCAAAGAAGAAAGGGGCGGCAAGAAGGGCCGAGACAAGGCTGCCTGTGACCACATAGAAAGGCATGCTCCACCCGGCGACAAGCAAGTCCTCCGCGCTATGAACCTTTTGATATCCCTTAAATCCAATGTAATAGATAAACATTAAATAAATCAAAAAAACAATAATGGCAAGCATCTTACTCTCTCCTACTCTCTATAATAAAGCGGTTCTTAGCCATTCATCACGCTGCCACCATTTGGGTTCAGCACTTGTCCTGTGTAAAAATCACCCGCAGTTGAAGCGAGAAAAAGAACCGATTGAGCAATTTCCTCAGGGGTGGCTAGCCTTTTTAAAGGATAGGAAGCCGCTTCCTCTTCGATATAGTTTTCACCAAAAGACGTTAGGATGTCTGTCAGTGTTCCACCGGGCGCTACCGCATTTACCTGGATGAGAGGCGCAAGTTCACGAGCAAGAGATTTCGTGAGGGAAATGATCCCACCTTTGGCCGCTGAATAATGGGCAAATTCCTCAACGCCAAGGCTTGCCAGGTCAGAAGATATATTGATCATTTTCCCGCTGCCGAACGCTTGCATCGAGGCAATCACTTCTCTACTATTGTAAAAGGTTCCATATAAGTGAACTTTAATCATTTGGTCCCACTGCTCATCACTCATATCACGAACAAGGGAAGCCTTGGCAATGCCAGCATTGTTCACAAGCACATGAACCTCTCCGAGTGTCTCTTTGAAAAAAAGATGCATCTCTTGAACTTGCTGGCGGTTGGTTACGTCTGCCCGGTAATAATAAACGCTTGTGCCATAACGTTTTGCTTGATCAACCGTAGCCTGTGCCTCGTTTTCCGAACAAATGTCGTTAATGACTACATTGGCCCCTTCCTTCGCAAACCCAAGGGCAATGGCTTGACCAATTCCTTTGTTCGCCCCGGTAATAAGCACATTCTTTCCTCTAATCCCCTCCATATGTTCCCCTCCCTATTTTTATACTTTAAAGCGATGGATGACTTCTTGGAGAGCAAGACCCAATTCGCTGAGCGATTCTGCTGAGGCTGTAACCTCCTGGATCGTGTGAAGCTGCAAGGACGATGACTGGGAGACGTCCTTTGCATTGCGAGCAATTTTTTCAGCCGCATGACTTAGCTCTGTCACAGACGCAGTAACCTCCTCGGAAGAAGCTGAAATCTCTTCTGATGAGGCTGAAATCTCTTGAATTTGTGAAGCAACGTTCTCAATGGAGTGAAGAATTCGTGTAAACGACTCCCCCGTTTTTTCGACCAACGTTAGTCCTTCCGCCACGTCTTTCGTGCCTTGGGAAGAAAGGGCAACCGTCTCCTTCGAACTACTCTGAATCGAAGAGACCCGCCGTTCAATTTCTTTTACAGACTGATGCGTATGTTCAGCAAGCTTTCGAATTTCTGTTGCCACTACGGCAAAACCACGTCCATGTTCTCCTGCCCGAGCAGCTTCAATGGAAGCGTTTAAAGCAAGCAAATTCGTTTGCTCTGAAACTTGAGTGATCAGATGAGTAAAATCACTAATTTCATTGACTTCTGCTTCCAGTTGGGACAGACTGTCACTCATGCCCTCGACCGAATTCGAAATCACCCCCATCTGGGAGACAACACCTTGGACAAACTGATTTCCATTTTGTGCTTCCCCAGTCATATGGTTTGATTCAGTCGCCGCGTTGTTTGCCGATTCAGCAATGCGCTGAACGCCCTCCGCCGTCTCATCTAACACAAGGGCCGTTTCAGAGATAATCGAGGCATTGTTTGCCGTCGATTCTTCAACGGAACCACTATCCGACTGAACGTTTTTAGAGAAGTTACTCATTTCTTCGGAACTTGCCGCGAGTTCCTCAGAAGAAGCCGCCACTTCGTTGGAAATGTCCTGGGTGCGATGAACAACGTTGCGTAAATGCTCCTGCATCGTTTGCAGCGATGATTGAAGTTTGCCAATCTCATCCTCTGTCTTTCGCTCTGTTAAAGCCACCGTTAAATCCCCGTCTGCTATGCGATCCGCCACCTTTACCATTTCAGTCAGCGGCTTGAACATCCGACTGATAATGAAGTAGACTGCTGCTCCTGCGGCAATCACCCAAAACGCAGCCGTAAGCGTTTGTTGTAGAGTTGCTGCTTGCAGCCCCTCTTGTATGTATTCGGCTGAATAATCAATGCCAATAACGGCTATCACTTGCTCCCCGTCATAGATGGGTGAAAAAACCGTTTGCCAAATGCCATAAGGGTCCTCAAAAATATCGGTAACCTGGGACTCACCAGAATTTATTGTTGCTCTTGCGGCTTCCGTATGCTCTAGTGCAAGGTCGTCAAACTCTTCTCCTGGTGCATACACCTCATTTAAATTGGACGTATAAGCAAGAGGGATCACGGAATCTCCTTCATCGACACCCGACCAAATGTAGCTCCAAGCCATCGTCCCCTGTTCGTTTTGAATGTCATCCAATTGCTCTTGCAAAGCGAGAAACGTAGAATTCTCCGGACCGTTTTCTTCTTGAAGTGTTTGAATACTCGTTGTGTCCAACTGCAAACTTGTTAAAATTCCAACACTCAACAGTTCCCTTTCCAAATCCTCTGTCATAGTCGCTCTCAGTTGAGTCGTATTTGTCCATGTCAGAATGGACAGAGCAAGAAGAACAACCAATGTGACAAAGAGCGACAGCTTGCGCTTTAACGATAATCGTTTTAGAATCAGTACCACTCCCTTAATAGAAAAATTCGCCCACGAAAGGCCAGTGATCGTCATTGTCACATTAGTTATATCGTCCGTAGGAGAAAAGAATGAAGAGGTACAGAGAAATGATCGTGAAGATGTACTTTACTGAATTCTATAAAATCTAGGAGCAAAAGAGGATAAAGGGGCGAGGGGAGATGATCCTTGGCAGCCATCGACCGGAGTTGCAAAGATATAATTAGACAGAATATTAATTCTTTTTCTGACGTCCGTCTTCTCTATCCAAAGAGAAGTAGGTTCCTGCGTACCAAACGTAAATGCTTGATCTCTACCAGTTCCCGACTGTTCCTAGTGCTACACCTTGAATCAAAGAACAAAGCGACCGTTACCCCTATAATCATCTATCTGGGTCATCCAACAAAGGCAACCACCATACACCTGGTGATTGCCTTTGTTTCAAAGAAAGACTCATTCCATTCTTGGCCGCACGAATGACGTAGGTGAACGGACAGATTCACAAGAGGCTCGCCTTTCCAAGTCTCTCGTCTTCATAGTAACCGCAGTACGCGTGAGCTACGCTTTCCGGCTCTCCTTCACCTTCTCCACAAACCGAACCGCATGCTCCCGCAACCCATTCCAGTCTTTCGCAGCTATGAGCGACTTATCCAATAGCGACCCACCTGCCCCAACGGCGACGGCACCAGCTTTGATAAAGGACTCAATCGTATCCAGATCGACACCGCCCGTTGGCATCATCTTGATCTGTCCAAGCGGTCCATTAACCGCTTTGATAAATCCAGGACCAACGGAATCAGCTGGGAAAACTTTGACCACATCCGCGCCCCATTCCGTTGCCTGCAGAGCTTCTGTTGGCGTAAAAACTCCTGGGATGACGATTTTCCCATAACGCTTGGCTGCTCGAATCGTCCCTTCGCTTAATGTAGGCGCGAAGATAAATTCAGCACCGCCTTCAATGGCAACGACGGCCGTCTCGCTATCGAGAACCGTGCCCGCGCCAATCACGACCTCCTCGCCGAACTTTTCGCGTAGGCGGCGAATCGCCCCAAACGCGTCCTCCGAATCAACGGTCACTTCAAGCCCGCTCACCCCGCCGTCTACGAGCGCCTGCGCAATTTCTTCCACATCCTCTGCCGGCAATTTCCGCATTACCGCCACGACCCCTGATGATAATAGCGTGTCCAAACGACTCATCGTAACACTCCTCCTGCACCTGCAATGATTTTGTTCATATAGGCGTCCACTTCTTCTCTATCCGGCAATCCTTCGACATCCCCTGCCGAGCTAACCACAAGCGCTCCGACCGCAGAACCGAGACGAACCGCTTCATTCAGCGGTTGGCCTTCAAGCAGACCACTAAGCACACCAGCCGCAAACCCGTCCCCGGCTCCTATTGCGTCGACCACTTGCTTGACCTTGTAGCTGTCAACGCGGCCGCTCTCGCCATCCTTTTCGGCAAAGAACGAGTAGTCAGCCCCGTTTTTAAGCACCACCTGCTTTGGCCCTTGCTTGAGCAAATGTTCGGCCATCTCTTCCTCTGTGTTCAGGCCATACATCCAGACGGCCTCATCCAAGCCAGGCATGACGAGGTCCGCTTCTGCTGCCAGTTCACATAGAAGCGTCTTTGCCTCCTGTTCCCCGTATTTTTGAATCAGCGTATGCCGCAAGTTCGGATCAAAGGAGATAAGCACCTCGTTTTCCTTCGCCACGTCGATTGCTCTCCTCACAGCTGCTTCACAGCTTTTGCTAAGAAGCGGTGTGATTCCTGTAATATGAAGGATTCGCGCCTCTCTTATTTTATCAATCTCCAAGTCTTCCGCTGTGAATTGGCTTGCCGCTGAGCCGTGCCGATAGTAGTAGACCTTCGTTTCCTCAGGACGCACTTTTTCCTTTATGTACATCCCTGTCGGTGCCTCTGCTGTGCGTTTCACATAATCCGTGTTCACACCTTCTGCACGGATCGTCTTGGTCACATAGGTCCCAAGCTCATCTGCGCCAACTTTGCTCATCCACAGTGTGGCATGTCCTAGCTTTTGTAACCCAATGGCAAGGTTGGATTCCGCTCCTCCAATCCGCTTCACGAAACGCTCCACATAGCGGAGCTTGCCGGTTTCACTTGGATCGAACAGAACCATCGTCTCACCGAATGTAACGACTTCTGCCTTCATCATTCCCTCTCCCCTCACGGTCAATGGGCGGTTGCCCCTAATTGGTTCGATAATTCCTGTGCTGCCTGCATCACGTTTTCTGTATGCGACTTTATCGTTTCACTGTCCATCCTCGACGCCGGCCCTGTCACACTCAGCGCATACAGCACCTTTTGTTCATGATTAAATACAGGAGCTGCCACACAGCGGATGTCTGGCTCATGTTCACTGTCATCGAGCGAGTAACCTTCCTTTCGAATGGCTGCAAAGGTCTCTAGAAGTACGTCTTGCTCTGTTAATGTCTGAGGGGTGTACGCCTTTAGTGGAACGTCCGAGAAGTAACGATCCAATCTTGCGGGGTCTTGATGGGCTAACAGCAGCTTTCCCACCCCCGTACAATACATCGGGGCGCGGCTGCCAATGCGTGAATGGACCCGCAAAGCACTCGACTGTTGCTCAACTTTATTTAAGTAGATTACATGATCTCCTTGTTGCTCGACCAGATGGACAATCTCCCCAACGTCTTGGCAAAGCTTTTCCATAATTGGCCGAGCCAACTCTACAACGTCAAGCTGCGACAGGACGGATTGATGCATCTCTAAGAACTTCAACCCTAATTGGTACCGTCCTTCTCCTCTTTTGCGCACATACCCATACTCCTCTAGTGATATAAGCAGTCGGTGCGTGGTGCTCTTAGCCACTTCCAGTCTGTTCGCAAGCTCCGTAACGCCTACGCCTTCTTTATAAAGCTTTAGTTCCTCTAATAGCGCTAGCGCGCGCTGTACTGAAGACAGCATCCCCATCACCTCGTTCCTTATAAAAGAACACCGTTCCTAATTTATTATAACGGCAAGAAGAAACCGCTGTCAAGGAAAGCGTAGTGGACTCTTCTTAACAGTGGGGACAACAGAATTAAAAACTAGAAAAGCCGAAGCGCATGGGCGCATCGGCTTTTTCTCACTCTTCTTCCTCTCCGTTTTCAGGCTCTGGCTTGGCCTCTGGAGTCTCCTCTTCGGTCTTGTCGTTCTCTTGTTTCTCCTCTTGCTGCGGAGATACTTGCTCTTCCTCCTGCTTTTTCTCTGCCTCTGTCTCTGAATCAGCCGGTTCTCTCTCTTCTGAGTCCATCCCCGGTTTTTGTTCCGGTTCGTTCACTTTCCTCTCCTCTTCTAATTCACTTGCTGGACCAGATGGCTGTTCTGTCTCCTTCTCGGGCTCAGGTTTCGATTCTTTTTTTTCCTCTTCTTTTGGAGAGACCTCTTGCTTTTCTTGTTCCTCGTTCTCTGCTTCTTGCTGTTCGACCTCATCCTCGTACTGCTCATACCAATCCTCTTGATCATGAGACGCCTCTGTTTCATCAACAAGGCCCTCATCCAATTCTCCACCGTTAAACGAAGCGTTTGATCTTGACCTCTGCTGTTTAGGAGGCATGTTGTTGTACAAGCCCTCCAGTTCGTTTGAATCCATCGGCTTTCTTAGCCACTCTTGGATAACAGGGTCAATCAAAGACAACGGAATGCTGTAGGCAATCACTTCATTGTCCTGAGCATGAACCACATTCATAGCGGTGACTTGGCCCGCGTCCTTCGCTACAAGGGGGCCGCCGCTGCTGTGTGCCAGTATCGGCGTGGAAATCTGATAGACATTTTCATAGCTATGTGAATCAAAAACAAGTTCGCGGTCGACGCCGATAATCTGACCAATGGAAGCCGCACGCCCCTCACTTAGCCGACCGCTAAGCGCCACCACTTCGTCTCCTAAAGCCGCATGCTCCTCAACCGCAAGAGGAGGGGGGGTTCGGTCCTTTAGTTCTTCTACAAACAACAAAGCAACTTGAGATTCCTCGGAAAACCCGACGACCCCCCCCGTGTAACTCGTGGAATCGTTCAGATGAACTTCGGCCTCTATCTGTCCCTCTACGATCAATGCATCGGTTAACACATAGCCGCCTTGCTCATATAGAAAGCCCGACCCTTGTTTTTTTCCGGCCTGAATGGTATAAACGTGTTCATGTATGCTTACTAAATCAGTGGAGACTACCTCTTCACGAACTTGACTGACGGTCTCGCTTTCTGCTTCCGTCGCAGAAGACGCTCCTTGCAAGTGGAACGTGAGTAATGTCGCCCCCGCCCCGATCGTCGCCATAGCAGCAATCACTAACCGACGTTTCCGTTTTTTTGACGCGCACATTTCCCCACACTGCTCACAGTTGCCTGTGCGACGTGTCCGTTCAGCTCCGCAATGCTTACACTTCATGGCTCCACCCCTCATCAAGTATTAGTTAGATGCGCACCGAGGAATCCAACTCAACTTCTTGCCTCGGGTTCTACGTCCTTACCCTTTCGACCCAGCACGTCGTTATCCTTTTTTTCGCGCAACGTTCCACCCGACAAGCAGCAACAAAATCACGCCGTTCAACAGCAACACGACCGATGTGACAAACCAGCCGTACGTAAGCCCCTCATGCAAAGAAAGCATCGAGACAACAAGCCAAGTGACGGGAGCTAACACGGCGCACAACGCTCCAAACGCCGCTATGTACATCGGCTTTTCGTTTGCAAAGAAATAAATAAGCATCCCATCTATAAAGACAACCAGAAGAAAAATGGACAAAAAGATCATCAGTGACCCATCCTTTATGTATAGTTATACGCGAGCAACAAGTATTCCTATGTCTAGCTTCAGCATTAGCGTTCTGACATCGAAATCCAAAACCGTGGGTTCTCAGAGTCTCCGAAACACGAGACGCGCAAGTGCCGCCCATCCCAGGAGAGATGGGGCATTTTGGGCGACCCAACTTCTCGCTTAATTTCGACCCGCTTCAGCTTTTCTCTATAGCCATCGTACTTCAAACGACGCAAAAAAAACAGGGAAAAAGCTACTAGTGAAGCTTATCTAGTAGCTTTTTTGCTATGCCACAGGGTGGGGAGGAGTTTGACGACCCAAATCTGCGTTGCACCCTTTTCCGATTAGATCGCTTCAACCACCTGAAACCCTAATTCCTTTGCCTCCTCAATCGAGAAGCCTTCATCTAAATGCATGCACCACACGCGCTTGCGGTGGTTTGGCTCAATCAACTCATCCAACGCGCGCAGCGACAAATGAACATTCCCTTCATAATCAGCCTTGCAGCAGTCTTGGTACACCGCTTGAAGCTCTCCTCTTTCAAGCTGTGTGAGAACCGCCGTTGGAATCATATTTGCGTCCCCGCTATAATAAATGCGTTCTCTCTCCAATTGAAGAATGTAGCCAAAACAGTCAAGCTCCCTCGCATGTTCGACGTTCACCGGCTCAACCTTCTTCACACCACAAAGAGAAACCTCCCTTGCCTCTCCCTCTATTGTTGTCAGCGTGTGCTGCTCCTCCGTGACACCAACGGCTTTCAGCAATGAGCGCAAATCATCCATGATCGCCGCCGGGGCCATGACATTGACTTTGGATGTAAATGCAGGCTGTAATTTAAAGTAGCTATAGAAAATTAGGTCTCCGAGTGATCCGACATGGTCTGGATGCAAATGCGTAATCAGCACCGTCACCTCTTCAACGCCCTCCAACACCCCTTTTTCCACAAGTCGGTGAAACGTGGAACTGCCGCAATCAATTAAAAAAAGCTGCGTGTCCTCTTTCATAAAGGCGCCATTGTTGCCTCGTTTTGTATTAAATGCACTTCCGTTCCCGATGAATGCAAGCATTTTACATTCCTCCGTTTTTATGTATGGGTACGCTCCGTTATGGACAGCGCGTGGGTCTTCCTTGAGCGGAAATTCGAGGGAAGGGAGCTGTAGGTGTATTTTTTCGCTCTTGTAAAGCGTCTCTCCCTGTACCAGGGTTTTCGTTCTCGATCACCAAATTCATCGTGACGTCATTCATCTTCCTTTAAAAGTATAACAGGAAGGGACGACTTCAGCACACAAAGTCGTCCCTTTCCCCCTTTTATTGATCTCCATACAGTGCGTCTTTCAAATGACCGCACATCTCTTCAAACGCTTCGTTCGCCCTTGGAACAAGAGCATAATAATTCACGAACCCATGGGGCATATCTTCTTCCAGCTTATATGTCACTGGAACACCTGCTTCTTCTAATCGCTTGGCATAGTCCCTGCCACTGTCACGTAACGGATCATACTGGGCGGTAACAATATGGGTGCCAGGCAGTTGGGTTAAATCTTCTGCGATCATTGGGCGGTACAGAGGATCGTTCAGCGCTTCCTTGTTCTGAATGTATTGCTCCTGAAACCACCCGCTTAATTTTGCTGGCAGGAGAGGGGCCTCGGCATTCTCTGTCATCGAGGCGGGATGCCTCTCCAAAAAACCAACGGAAGGATAGATTAATAGCTGATAGCAGACGTTAGGCCCTTCCCGGTCGCGCGCTTGCAGGGCGGTAACCGCAGCCAGGTTCCCTCCCGCGCTATCGCCAGCAAGAGCAATCTTCTCTTTTTTGATGCCAAGTGAGCCGGCATGCTCCGCCACCCATTTCAGTGCTTCATAGGCGTCCTCTACGGCAGCCGGAAAAGGCGACTCTGGCGCTAAACGGTAATCAACAGAAAGTACGGCCGCCCCCGTCCGATTGGCGAGCACACGGCACACCGGGTCATGGGACTGAATACTCCCAGCAACGAACCCTCCCCCGTGGTAAAACACGATCGCCGGCAGGGGCTCTGTCTTCTCTGGCTTGTAGATGCGGAGGTTGATCGTTCGACCTGACAAATCCATCGTGCGATCTGAAACATCCGCCACTTCCTCCACCGCAGGCATTCGTTCCGCTGCCTCGTCCATTCCCTCTCGCATGAGTTGTGGACTGAGATTGGTTAGATCATCCGTCATCAACGGCAATTGCTCAAGAACTTCTTTCATTCTCTGATTCATGGTCATGATTTTGCCCTCCCACTTGTAACCGTTTTTCCAATAACGTTCTATTCCCTACTCGTTTGCTTTTGAAACCGTTATAAGGCAAGTTGGGCGCACTTTCCGTATGCATCCAGTCCAAAAAACACGTATAATATCCTTAACCCTTTAAATAGAAAGGAACCACTTTATATGAACGGTCAAAACCGAAAGAATATCCAGCCGGGTGCACACGTGCAGATTGTCCTAAAACGAGACCAGCGCAGCGGCAAGTTGACGGAAGGCGTTGTGAAGGACCTTCTGACAAAGTCTCCTTCTCACCCCCACGGCATTAAGGTTCGCTTGGAAGACGGACAAGTCGGTCGAGTGAAGCATATTTTATAGTCATGAGAAAGAGCTGCTTTGTATAAGAACAGCTCTTTCTTGTGTATAAAAGTGTGCACAAGCATTATCTATCCACATAATCAACATATCTATACACAGTTCCAGCAATTCCATCCCCAAACCAATGATTTTATCCACATATCCTCTACTACATCCACAGTTTTTACATACAAAAAACTGACCCAAGGCATTCCCTCAGGCCAGCTTTTCCTTTATTTCCTTGAGATCCCCTGCTCCACCGCCAATTTCCGTGCAATTTTCGGCGCGTGCCAAATGGAGGGGGTGAGTAAAATCGAGACGGGCACTGCTGTAATGACAATGAAGGATTGCAGCGCATCAATGCCACCATCGCCAATAAAGACGAGAATCGCCGCAATCGCCCCCATCACGAGCGCCCAGAAGACGCGTATGGGTTTGGGCGGATTTTCATCCCCCGTCACGCTCATTGAAATCGAATACGTCATGGAATCAGCCGTCGTAATGACAAAGAGAATCGCTAGCACTAGAAACACAAATGGCATGATTTGCCCCAGAGGCATTTGTCCGGCAATGGCAATAATGGCTGCTGGTAACCCTCCTTCAAAAAGCGGCGCCGAGATAATGCCCGGGTCATTCATCTCATAGAAGATCCCTGAACCGCCAACGACGGTGAACCAAAAGTTCGTTACGATTGGCGAGATAATGGCCACGGCAAGCACAATCTCACGGATCGTTCGCCCGCGCGAAATCCGGGCAATCAGCATGATCATCATTGGTCCAAAGCCAATAAACCAGGCAAAGAAAAAGAGCATCCACGCCCCAAGCCATGCATTGTCCCCTCGGTACGTATTTAAGGTGAGATAGTGGTTCACCTGGTATCCGAAGGAAGAAACAAACGAATCAATAATAAAAGCCCCCGGACCGAAAAGAAGCAGGAAGCCCGCAAGAATTAATACGATGATAATATTCATTTTGCTGAGCCACTGAATGCCCCTGTGAACCCCAGTTAATGCGGAAATAATCGTAATCAAAATGAGAAAACCAATGACAGCCAGCTGAACAGGAAAACCGTCTGTTAAAGCAAACAGGGAATTCATGCCGTAGCTGACTTGTAAGCTCAAAATTCCGATCGGCCCAATCGTTCCTGCCGCGACCGAGATAATGCAAAAAGCATCAATGAAAATTCCGAGAGGATGGGTCGCGATTTTCTCACCGAAGAACGGGTAGAGCATAGACCTGGGTTTCATTGGCATCCCCTTGTGATAATGCGCGTACATCATGACAATGGCGCCCGTTGTGCCAAGCACGGCCCAAGCCGCCATCCCCCAACTAACGTAACTTTGAGCAAGGGCTGGAATGACCGCTTCAGGCGAGCCATTGTCGATGCCGCTATGCACGGGCGGCACATCCATAAAATAGTACATCGGTTCTGCCGCTGCCCAGAAGACACCCCCACCCCCGAGCAATGAGATACAAATAACCGAGATCCAGCGAAAATAGCTCATTTCAATCGTATTGGTTTTTCCAAGTTTTACTTTTCCGTACTTGGAACACGCGAGAAAAAGCGAAACACCGAACATGGCGAGCAGCATCACTTGCCAGAACGCCCCAAAATACCTTACCGAATAATCAAAGCCTGCGTTGACATAAGCAGAAACGGCTCCTACATCTACAATCGATGCCGCAACAAACAAGAGCAACAGTCCTCCGCTTATGGCAAACACAGGCCAGTCGATGTTCCACTTCGTTAACTTATTTTTCATGGACCGTCCTTTCCTCTCAAGGAGAGAGCCTGCACCTGCAGGATAGTATCGTCTCAACTCATCATCGATGAAACGAATGACTTATTGTAACAGGAACTTTCAAAGACGGGAAGCGGAATTGTAAATGTACCTATTCTTGCTATGATTGGAATATTTAGTTTTTACAGTTGCTTCAAATGGACTTCATGCCAAAAAACCCCAACTCTTTATGAATCGGGGTTCCTTCCAAGGGGCTCTATTAATTTAACGTCTCGATAAACCCTTTTGCTACACTGACAGAAGACTGCGGGTTTTGGCCTGTGACCAGCTTCCCATCCGTGACAACGTGCTCTTCCCAGTCTCCTTTGGCGGAGAAATTTGCGCCGAGGTCTCGGAGTTTGCTCTCAAGCAAGAACGGCATCTCGTTTTCAAGCTGCACTCCCCGTTCTTCTGAGTCCGTAAACGCAGAAACGTTCTTCCCCGCAACAAGATGTTCCCCGTTTGCAAGCACAACACCTGTCAAACCGGCAGGGCCGTGGCAAACCGCTCCAATACTCTTATCGGCTTCCGTGAAGTCCCTTAACAACTTTTGCAGATGGTGGTTATCAGGTAAGTCGAACATCGCCCCGTGCCCGCCTGGCAAGAAAATCCCATCATAATCGGCGGATTGAACGGTATCAATCGGCGCGGTATTCTTAAGCCACTCGGCCAGTTCATGCCATTTTTCAGGCACTTCATTGTTATCGAGGCTATTTTCGTCAATCGTCGATTCCCCGCCGTCTGGACTGACAACCGTCACTTCATAGCCTGCCGCACGCAACTCTTCGTATGGCTCCGCAAATTCGGACAACCAAAGCCCGGCTACATGGCCATTGCTCATCTTTCTTCCGTTTGTTACAACCATTACGATCTGTTTTTGTTCTGCCACAGTGAATCTCTCCTTTACAGTTGGTCTATTCCCAAGAAGCAGCCCCCTTTAAACATCCACATCTGTAAAGAAAGACAATTCCTCTCCCTCATCTGTGCAAAACCCGGCTTTATCGCTGTTTCCACTCTCCATTTCACGTTGTGTCTCTTCCAATCGCCCTGCCAGAGCGGTTGCCTTCACCCGATAATTGTAAACGTCTCCGCCTATCTTCTGGCTTACATACACCTCCCAATAGGTGGCCCCCTCAGCCGGTATCTGTCCGTAGGCAACATCCGCCTGGCATCTCTCCTTTTTATACGGAATGAGTGGGAAACGAATGAATTGCTCGGCACCCCTCCGTGCAAAGGTTAAAAAGAGCTCTCCTCCTTCCAGTTTTTGATCCTGAACCGCGACAACGGTCGAAACCGTGTCCCTCATCCCGTGCGAGAATTCCACCACCTCGGCCTCAAGCTGGGCGCGACTTACTTTCAATCGAAGCTCGCCCTCTTCTCGCTTGAACGAGAGCTGCTGCGCTTCTCGTAATTGGGGAAGAACATACGTGTTTCGGTTTTTTGCATACACGTCGTTGTTCATCAAAAGAGGAAAGCGCCTCTCCCCCTGCAAGACAATATGAAACGCCCATGTCCCGTTTGTTACCAGGTCCATGAGCGGAAAGCTGGCCTGAAAAGTATCCTTGGTCGCTAGCCATTCCAAGGGGCGAGAGAACGTCGTCGTCGATTCCTTTTTGCTTAAAACGAGCTGGGCGTCCTGCTTTTTATGAACGGTCTTTGGCCATTGTCCCTTTATATAACAGATCCGATCTTTTATCCAAAATTCTTCGATCTTCGCTTCCTCCGTTTGGTGTGCTTGACGGAACTTTGACCACTTCGTTTGCAAAAATTTCCTCATTCTTTGATTCTCCTTGAGCGAAAATGTTCGTATCTCAAGTGTAGCATCAATGTAGATTGGTAGCATTCTCAACATCTTACTGATCGGCTTTTATGGCTCCCTTTGGCAGATCTCTTTTGCGCAACATGGGAATGAACCCTCATGCTCGTTGCCAGAATCGCCGTTAGGGGGTTGGCTCAGGCATGTAGCGACTCGAATGGGGACTGGCCCACGTGTGGCCTTTCTCTCACGAACATCGGAGGCACTCTCCCGCACATTTAGGCTTTCTCCTAGCAAGAGAGAACATCCTACCGTTCTGCCCCTTCCAAAGACAGAGGTCTGAAGAAGCTACAGAGGAGGGTAAGCAAAACAAGAGCACCCTTCAAGGCTCCCATCATTAATGGAAATCCCTGTTTGCTGCCAAATGGTTCGTTACCATTTATACTCACCGCTGCTCTCCCGAATCACCAATTCCGTGGCTAGCGTTACTTTTTTCGCCACTGTGCGCCTATCGAGAAGTTGTTCTTCTAATAAGGACACAGCGGTCTCGCCCATTAATTCGGTAGGCACTCTTACTGTGCTCAAAGAAGGAGAAACATACTTTGCGACGCTGGAATCATTAACGCCTATAATACTGACTCTTCCTGGAACCTCTATTCCGTGGTCACGCAGAGCACGGAGAGCTCCGACGGCAATGGGATCATTCGCGCAAAAGAAGGCCGTAGGCAGGTCCTCCTTCCACTCACGTATCGCTTTTTCCATCATTTGATAGCCTGAGTCCACAGAGAATGACCCCTTGTAGCAATACTTTGTTTCGAATAACCCTTTGCTTTTCATGTAGGAGTGAAACCGCTCATATCTAGGATCAACTAGCACCTCTGAAGAATCAAAAACATGTTCTTCCCCCACCAAAGTGCCGATTTTCGTATGGCCCTCCTCCGTCAAATGAGCCAAAGCGCTAATTGTCGCCTGATTAAAATCAGCGACAACCGCATCAGACGTCGGCGGGGAGTGCGGATCATCCACAAAACAAATGGTCGAACTCCATTGCTGCAGCTGCTTCCGCTGTTCTTCTGAAAACTTACCGATGGCAATGATTCCGTCAATCTTCTGCCCGTTTTTCTTGTCTAGCTTTTGGAAGATGCGCGTATACTCGTGTTGCTTGTCCTTCATTTTCTTTTCGGCGCCTACTCTGATGGCATAATAATACATGTCGTTCAATTCTTCCGACTCGGTATACCACTGGACAATCGCAATCCGCAGCCGCTTTTTCGGCTTTTTCTCCCAATGCTTTTTATAACCAAGAAGTTCTGCGGCGTCAAAAATTCGTTTCTTTAGATCTTCCCCCACGGATAGCGTCGGATCGTGGTTTAGTACCCGTGACACGGTCGCGATGGAAACATTCGCTTTTTCAGCAATATCTTTCATCGTCGCCATCTCCTCACCTCCAATAACAGAAAACCACTTTTACCGACTATTTTACCTGTTTTAATACTGAAAGGATAGCTAGTCAATCTTCTCATGTAAAAGACCAAAAGGTTATCCAGGCCAATAAAAGAAAATATGGGTAAAATCGCTTTATTTTTTACTTAAATTTTAACTTAAAATCCATTGAAAAAATGACTTGTTCATAGTAAACTTAAGAAAAATTCATTAACGAGGGGGCACAGGCTGTGCAGAATCTTTACCAGGCATTTCAGGAACAATTTGAAACGAACGAACAACCCTCCCTTTTCTTCGCTCCAGGAAGAATCAACCTGATCGGCGAACACACTGACTACAATGGCGGGCACGTTTTGCCGGCTGCGATTTCTTTTGGTACCTATGCCCTGGGGCGAAAGCGAGAGGATCAGACCTTTCGTTTCTATTCTATGAATGCCACGGAAAGCGGTATCATCACCTGTACTCTCGCTGATTTAAGCTATAATAACGACCACGACTGGGCCAACTATCCAAAGGGAATGATTAAGTATTTAGCGGAAAATGGACACCCGGTTGCCCATGGCGCCGATCTTTTGTTTTACGGAAATATCCCAAACGGTGCCGGCCTCTCCTCTTCGGCATCTATCGAAATGGCGACTGGCGTTCTGATCGAGGGTCTCTTTAATCAAGAAGTCGCTCGTCTCGATATGATTCAACTTGCTCAGAAAGTAGAAAACGAATACATCGGCGTCAATAGTGGGATTATGGATCAGTTTGCGGTCGGCATGGGGAGAGAGGATCACGCGATTCTTTTAAACTGCCAAACTCTCGACTACCACTACGCGCCGGTCAAGCTGGATCAGCACGCAATTGTGATCATTAACACCAACAAGCAGCGCGCCCTTGCAGGCTCCAAATACAATGAACGTCGTTCGCAATGTGAACAAGCGCTTGCTGATTTACAACAGCAGCTTTCCATCGATAGCCTTGGCGAGCTATCGAGCGAACAATTTGAACAGCATAAGCATCTGATCCAGAGTGAGATCAATCGAAAGCGCGCCAAGCATGTCATTTACGAAAATGAGCGGACACTGGAAGCGTTAAAACAGTTGCAAGCTGGGAACCTTAAAAGCTTCGGAACCTTGATGAATGAATCGCATCGGTCGCTCCAACAAGATTATGAAGTGACGGGGCTGGAGCTCGATACGATTGTGCAAGCCGCCTGGGAAGGAAAAGGCGTGATCGGCGCACGTATGACCGGCGCTGGCTTTGGTGGGTGTGCGATTGCGATTGTGCAGAAGGATACCATTGATGATTTCCAGAAAAACACGAATCAAATGTATCGCGAAACCGTGGGCTACGACGCAACCTTTTACACCGCTGCGTTAGGCGACGGCGCCAAACAACTATGAAAAGGAGCAACCAAAATGATTGATCAAACTCTAGCAAAACTGGTTCAAAAAGCGATGGACGTAAAGCTGATTGATAAAGCGGATCACCTCTATGTGCGCAACCAGATCATGAACCGTTTGCAGCTAGAGACTTTTCCTGAAAACATGGATGCAGCCACTGATGAGACGATTCCGAACTTGCTTGAGGACATCATCGGTTACGCAATCGAACAACACGTGATTGACGATGTTTTCGACGAGAAGGAGAGGCTTGCGGCCAACATCATGAACTGCTTTTTGCCACGTCCCTCTGAGGTGAATGCGAGTTTCCAAGAAAAATATGCCGAGTCACCGCAAACAGCGACCGACTATTTTTACGAACTCAGCAAGAACAGCAACTACATCCAGATGAACCGGATCCGAAAAAACATTCATTTCAAAGCGGACACCAGATACGGCGAACTGGACATCACCATTAACTTATCGAAACCAGAAAAAGATCCCGCCCAAATCAAACGAGAACGGGAACTAAAGAAAACGGTGGATTATCCAAAGTGTTTACTCTGCGTGGAAAATGAAGGCTATGCCGGGCGCACGGGCTATCCCGCACGCGCCAATCACCGTGTGATTCAGGTTCCACTTGGGGGAGAAAGTTGGTACCTGCAGTATTCCCCCTATGTTTATTACAATGAACACAGCATTTTACTAGCCGAAGAACACCGGGACATGAAGATTGACAAACACGCTTTTGAACGACTGCTCACGTTCACGGACAAATTCCCCCATTACTTTATCGGCTCCAATGCAGACTTGCCGATTGTCGGCGGTTCGATTTTAAGCCATGACCACTATCAGGCCGGTCGCTACGCGTTCCCCATGACGAACGCGGACGAGGCTTTCTCCTTTGAGCTCAAGGGATTTAAAGAGATTTCTGCTTTTGTTTTAATATGGCCGTTATCTGTCATTCGTCTAAAGGGCTCGCATAAGGAACCGCTCATTCAAGCGGCAGATCACCTGCTACAAACGTGGAAACAGTATTCAGATGAAGACACGAATGTGAAAGCTTTCTCTGGAGATACGCCTCATAATACGATCACGCCTATTGCCCGGATTCGCGAAGGCATGCATGAACTGGACCTCGTTTTGCGAAACAACCGCACGTCTAAAGAACACCCCATGGGGATTTTTCATCCACATGCCGATGTTCATCATATTAAAAAGGAAAATATCGGCCTCATTGAAGTCATGGGCCTTGCGGTGTTGCCAGCACGACTCAAGGAGGAACTGGCTGAGATTAACCAGTTTTTACTTGGCGAACAAGCGGATGTGGCCGACTACCATCAGGAATGGGCCCGTCAACTGAAAGATTCGTACGGTACTCTTTCCAATCCCGAAGAGGCAGAGACAATCGTGCATCAGGAGTTGGGGAGAAAGTTCGAAAAGGTGCTTGAGGATGCAGGGGTATTTAAAGAGAAGCAGGCATTCGACCGTTTTATTCGCAGGGTAAATGGCTGACTGTTTTCATTCCAAAAGCAAACGACAAGCGGTCAGGCGATTGATTTCGCCTGACCGCTTGTCTGCTGATACCTCAGATCGCTTAAACTGGTTTTAAGGCAAGATCGCGAATGGCGTGAGCAACGCCATTTTCATTGTTTGAGCCTGTATGGGCATCTGCAATTTCTTTCAGCTCTGGAATCGCATTCGCCATGGCAACGCCACAGCCGGCGTACTCCACCATCGTCAAGTCGTTCCCATTGTCCCCAATCGCGAGTACTTCCTCGCGGCCGTACCCCAATTTTTCCGCTAAATGCCGGACCGCATTTCCCTTGCTAACCTCTGGGTGGAGAATTTCCAGAAAGAACGGCGCGCTTTTGACCATCATATATGTTTCCTTATAGGAAGCGGGAAGAGCTTTCATCGCTTGATCCAGCTTTTCCGATTCGTCCACAAACATGATTTTAGGAATGGCAATGTCATGAGGCGTTTCTTCAACCGTTTGATACGTTAGTGGCACCCCAGTTACATAGGACTCGTAAACGGTGTATGGACTGATGTGGCGGTTGGGTGTATAGACATTCTCCGAATCAAAGTAATGCATCGGGGTCTTAAGCGTAAGGCTAAGCTCATAGATCTCCTTTAGTTCCTTATGCGTGAGCGAATGAGAGAGAACCACCTCCCCCGAATAGCTGTTTTGCACGAGCGCCCCATTATAAGCAATCACAAAGTCCCCTTCCTCTGTTAAGTTTAAATCATCGAGATACGATCGTACGCCGCCAATCGGGCGCCCTGTGCAAAGCACCACGTTTACTCCCTGAGATTTTGCCTCCCGTAAGGCGTCTTTCACTTCATTTGTCACTTCATGCTGATCGTTCAGTAGCGTCCCATCCATATCAATCGCGATTAGCTTGTACATATGTTCCACTCTCCTACCACTAGCTCTTTCTTTCTATTATATACGACTTAGCCGTCTCACTTCCATTAAGGAGGTGTGGTGTGGGGACCTGGACTACGTTTGGCGCTAAATCCAAGCGTTGCCCCTTCCTTATACTTCGACTTTTTGCAACATGGTTACTCATTTTCCCAACCAAAAAATCGACAAAATCTTTCAAAAAAGTTACCATTCAAAAAACTTTTCATGTTATACTTCAAGTAATTTAATACGAAGCTGAGGTGATGGCCTTTGAGTTGGATAAGCGAGAAGAACCGGTTGCTTTTGCATAATGAAGGGATTCAGCCAGGGGATGCCTTCACAATTGAAACCGTTCGCTCACTCGCAAAAGAACATCCTGCGCTAGATTTTGAAGACGTTGTGACGATTGTGAAACATGTCAACCCAGATCACTTTTTAGAAATCATGGGCGAGTATTGTCGAACGACGAATAAGCTCGCTTCAGTGAAGGCGGCCTTTGAATTTGCATCGTTGTACCTTCAAAAAGAGTTGTTGGAATTCTTGATTAATAGACACCAGGAAGATGAGTTGTTGAAAGACTGGTGTGATGCGTATGAGATTAAACTGCGTTACCTAACCGGACATCTAAAAGCGGAAGACATGATTGGTGTAATGCGTGCTGAATTAACACCAACAAGTGACTTCGACTTGATTATTAACAATGACATCATGGAAGTTATTAGTTTCTATCGAGTTCGAGAGTATTCGGCTTCCTTGTATTTGGCTCAGCAGCTGGAAGAAAAAATTCAAAGAAGCAGCAATGGCTTCCTTAAAACAACCTTCTCAGCAAGACTTGGCGTTCATTTTGCCATTACGTATTTATATGCACACAACGATCTCGTTAAAGCAGAAAATTATGCTTTAAGTGTCCTAGTAAACCCTGTTGCACCACAGCCCTTAATAGCTGCGGTACATCATACGCTCAGCCTCATTTATCTGTTCACAAACGAAGATAGGAGCCTCGAGCATCTAAACATTGCGATTGAAATGTTCAGGGAGCTTGGCAACCAACCACAAGTTGATATTCTCCTTCAGGATGATCTGATCTTGCTCAAGAACGTTTACGGGAAATCAGTGGATCTTAACGGTAGAATTGATTTGAACGAGAGAGCTCATCAATACATCGTTAGAGGCGATTACAAAAAAGCACTCGATACACTTGCTCTTGTAGACAGTACCGGTAACACTAGCTACCTCAGTGAATTTTATAAAGCAAAAGCAAGCAAAGATCCAAATCAGTATGTAAAGGCTCTCAGACTTGCGATTAAATCTGGCAACGTTTTTTACAGTGAATGGTATTTACGAGAAATGAATTCTTTCGTCCCTACAAAAACAACCTAGGAGGAACCTGAAATGAAAAAATTTGTGAAAATCACACAATCCCTCGTTTTTGTAAGCGTCTTGGCACTTTCCGTTGTTTCTTTTGGCGCTGCTTCTGACGCAGAGAACCCAGCGTCCGTTCAAAGTCATCCAAATCACGGTCTTTAAGAAGGAAAAAAGCCTCAGCATTAAACAATGCTGAGGCTTTTTACGTTCATCTTTCATAGATCCCTACTCCCCCTCATACCGAACCCCCCACTGCCCGCGAACCTCATCCATGAGTTCCATCACATCCCGGGTCAGGGTCTGCGTCGCATCCGGGGTTCCATTTAGGATCGCCTCTTGCATATTCTCAATTTCGTAATGCAGGGCTTTGCCACTTTCGCCAGCCTGAACTTCCTCCGTCGTCCCATCGACATAAGTCATCGTTGCCTTGTCTGCTCTCGGGAAGTCCTCGACGGTGATAAATCCCTTTTCGCAAGCGACGATGCCACGCTTCGGCATTTTTGCGCGGAACGTCAAGGAGACGACGGCCATTTCTTCGTGGTCATTCTTCAAGATTATCCCTGACTGCTCATCCACGCCTGTGTCATAGGTCTTTACGGTGGTTAGCACTTCGTTTGGTTGACTTGTCAGAAACGGACGCACGAAAGATAGGGCGTAGGTGCCGATATCGAGGAGAGCCCCGCCTGCCAGCTCTTTGTTAAAAAAGCGATTGCTGGGATCGTTTTCTTTGCAGCTGCCAAAAGTGACCTGCACCATCTTTAGGGGACCGAGTTTTCCCGTTTGAACAATACCCCGCAGCTTCTTATAAAGCGGCATGTGAAAAATGGTCATCGCTTCGGACACAATTAAGTTCTTCTCCTCAGCCAGTGCGAGAACTTCCTTAAGTTGTGTTCCATTCACCGTAATTGCTTTTTCACAGAGAATATGCTTGCCAGCGTGCAACGTTTTCATCATGTATTCGTAATGGTTCGAATGTGGGGTTGATATGTATACGGCGTCAATGGCCTCGTCCTTAAGCATTTCTTCGTAACTTCCGTACGCCTGATCGACCCCATGCTCCTTGGCGAAACGCTTGGCCTTCTCAAAGGAACGAGAACCTACGGCATACGCGCTTCCGTTCACCTCATGGAGCGCTTGTACAAACTTCTCTGCAATGGCTCCAGGGCCAAGAATGCCCCAGTTTACGTTTTTCAAGTTTTTCATTTATCTCACTCCTCGCTTTTCTCTTCTTTTCCATCTTATCACATGGCTGATCGCCTGTTGTGCTAAACTAGAACCCAAACAACCGTTTAAAAGGAGAGGGTTTGAATGATCCATGTTTTATTTGTGTGCCTGGGAAACATTTGCCGTTCACCAATGGCTGAGGCGATTTTTCAGCACGAAGTCAACCGTGCGGGTCTCAAGGAATCTTTTGTGATCGATTCGGCTGGGACAGGAGGCTATCATGTTGGAAGCGAGCCCCATGAAGGAACGCTCGAAATCCTCAAGGAAAACAAGATCCAGGCTCCCCGTTCCGTTGGCAGGAAAATCGAACTGGCGGATTTTGAGAACTATGACTACGTGGTGGCACTCGATACGACAAATGCTGGTGATTTGCGCAGACTCGCAGGCCTGCAGCCCCAAGCCGAAATTGAACGACTGCTTGATTATGTGCCCAATCAATCGACCGGTGACGTGCCGGACCCTTATTTCACAGGCGATTTTCAAGAGGCCTATGACTTGATTTCAGAGGGGTGCGTTCATTTGCTTTCTCATATTCGAGAGCAGAATAATCTTTAATAGATAGTAAAAAGCGAGTGCTCACACTCGCTTTTATTGCAATTGCTTAGAACCAACGATCAAATAACCCGCGGCGCTGGTCTTTACCATTTTCTGCTCCTTCAACCACCGTTTCATCGTGAACCTTTTCTTTGACAGACTCCGTGTGAGGGGAACTGAGCACGCGCTTATTCACCCGATTTTTCACATACGTTGTGTGAACAGGAAACACTTCTGGAGTGATGATTACCTCTGTGCTTTCTACAACATTGTGTTGTGTCGGGTGAATCACCGGCTCACATTTTTTCACCGTTTCTGGAAGCGTGCGGTGACGTTGAGGTTCTGCTGCTCCCTTATAAGTGTGCTCCATCGACATCACTCTTCCTCCTTTCTGAATCACCACCGGTCAGTGGTATAGTAGTAACATATGTGTTCTTTCTCTTGATGGGCTGGTTGTCTTCCTATTGCTAAAAATCAGACAAGTTCCTAGGAGATTCCCACTGACTAGAGAAAGCCAAAAAGAGCAGCCCCCCGACTGCCCTTTTTTCTATGGATGGCTGACGATGAATTCAAGCCGACCCTTTGTTTTAAATTCTTTCATTCCATTCGGAAGTAAGAAATGATCGCCTTTTTGAATCTCGAACGCTGTCCCCTCGCTCGTTAAAAGAGAACCCTCTCCTTCAATAACGCTTGCGAGCGAGTACTTGGAAGAAAGGGAGTGCGTGAGTTCTCCGTCCACCTCAATTTTATCAACCGTAAAAAAATCTGTAGAAACAAGTTGGGTGACGGTCCCTCCCTCTTCTTGCTTACTGATGGTTGTCTCTGTTTTTGCCGGGGCGTGAGGAATAGCACTGACCTCGATTGCTTTATCTAAGTGAAGCTCGCGTTTTTCGCCGTTCGGCTCCACCCGGTCAAAATCATAGACGCGGTAAGTCGTGTCTGAGTTCTGCTGGGTCTCAAGGATCAGCGCGCCTGCCCCAATCGCATGGATCGTCCCACTTGGCACATAATAGAAGTCGCCAGCTTGGATTGGCACGCGGGTGAGAAGCTCTTCCCATTGTCCAGCCTCCACCATGATCTCAAATTCCTCACGCGTTTTGGCGGTGTGCCCAAGAATGAGCTCTGCGCCTTCCTCCGCATCGACTACGTACCAGCATTCCGTTTTCCCGTACGCTTCATTGCTTTCTAGCTGCTGCGCTTGTTCATCATTTGGATGAACTTGTACCGACAAGTCGTCGCGAGCGTCCAACAGCTTCACCAATAAAGGAAAGGACTCTGTGGTTTTCTCTCCAAAAAGCTGCGCTTCGTTTTTCCATAAAGAATCGAGGGTCTGCCCTTCATACGTTCCATGTTTCACAACGCTCACCCCGTTTTGATGGGCAGAAATCGCCCAGCACTCCCCCGTCCGCTCATATGGAAGGGAATAGCCAAACTCCTTCAGCTTTTGACCACCCCAGACCCGGTACTGGAATAAAGGTTCAAAGAAAATGGGTTCGTTTGCCACATTGATCATTCCTATCTTTGTCGAGTTCTTTTTACACATTGAAGAGTAGCACAAAAAAAGGCGGAACTCTAGCGTTCAGGGGAAAGCTTCTTTACTCCGAGCTAGCTTTCACAACCATTCCAGCCGCCTCAATCTCTCTACGCACTCGTTTGGCAAACGCTAGGGCATGCAGGCCGTCGCCATGAATACATACGGTTTCCGCTAAAATATCGAGAGTACTCCCTTGAATCGATGTGACCTTCTGCTCCTGGATCATGCGAATCACTTGCTTGCTCGCTTCTTCTGGGTCTGAGATTAGCGCCTGTTCCGACCTTCGCGGCGTCAGCGTTCCATCTTCTTGGTACGTCCGGTCTGCAAACACTTCGCTCGCTGTCTTTAATCCGATCGTTTTCCCCGCCTCAAGCAGAGCGCCATTTGCCATTCCTACTAAGACAAGTTCTGGGTCAATGTGATCGACGGCCCGCGCAATCGCCTCCGCTAAATCAGTTCTGACCGTGGCCATGTTATAAAGAGAGCCGTGTGCTTTTACGTGCTGCAAGCGTCCCCCCTCCGCTTGGACAAATCCCCAGAGCGCGCCAACTTGATAAACAACTAAATCATACGCTTCTTCTGGAGAAATATCGAGGTTGCGACGTCCAAACCCCATTAAGTCCGGAAGTCCCGGATGAGCGCCGATAGCCACCTTGTGCTCCATCGCCAGGCGCACCGTTTTTTTCATCGTCGAAGGGTCGCCGGCATGAAACCCACAGGCAATATTGGCGGAAGAGATGTACGGGAGAATGTCTTCGTCCATCCCCATTTTGTAAGCCCCGTAGCTTTCTCCCATATCGCAGTTGATGTCGATTTCTTTCACTTTTTCATCGCTCCTTCTCCTGTCTACCGATGTTTTAGGTAAATCCCGATTTTGCGCGCAGACATGGCTGCTTCCTGTTTGATAAAAAGCGCCTCCGCTTCGGCTAACGAAATCTCTTTAAACAAAATCTCGTCTTTCGGCCGGCATTGTGCAAGTCTTCCCAAATCGACGGCAACAACTTGAGCGATCCGTGGATAGCCTCCCGTTGTTTGCCGATCTGCCATGAGAACAATCGGTTGTCCGTCTGGTGGCACTTGAATGGTGCCAAATGCGACCGCCTCAGAGAGCAAGCTGAACGATTCTGTGAGTTCAAGCGACGAATCCACGCTTAAACGGTAGCCCATTCGATCCGACTTTGGAGAAACGATGAAAGGTCGAGAGAAAAACTGCTCTTGACTCTCCTCTGTGAAGCGATAGAAATGGGTGCCGCGTATGACTCGGATCGTCGTTTCGGACTCTTCAGTTGTGAGTAACTCTCCATTCGCGCTCCAGCTTTCGCTTTGAGGGTTCGCAGCATTTTTTTGCTTAAAGTGCCCGATTTTCTTTTTGGCAAGATCGCTCTCCTCGCCTATATGTAGACAATCTCCTTTTTGCAGCGCCCGCCCTTTATAACCCCCTAATCTGGCCCGAAGGTAGGTGCTTTTACTATTCATGACAACGGGAACCTCAAGCCCTCCCGCCACAGCCAAATAGGTGCGGCAGCCTGTTTTTGTTGACTTAAAGTGAAGCGTCCTCCCTGCTGGAACGTAGATCGGTGTCCCGACCGGAAAGCGTTCACCCTCGATAAAAGGGACCATCCCTTCCCCTGTCACAGCAATCAAGCTGTCCTTGTTGATTTCAATTTCAGGTCCATTTAACGTCATCTCTAGGCACGCTTCGCTTTCTTCATTTCCAACAAGAAGGTTGGCCGTCCGTAATGAAATACGATCCATCGCCCCGCTTTCCAAGACGCCTTGATCGAGAAACCCGGTTCGTCCCAAATCCTGAATCGTCGTTAACACCCCGCCTTTCACCACATGAAAGCTCATCGGCCTGCCTCCTTTTGTTCATGAAATTCCTCGAATGAGATGGAGGCAAAACGAACCGTATCACCTGCTTGTAGCAAGCTTGGCTGTTCTCTTTTCGCGTCAAATAAAACTAGCGGAGTTTGGCCAATCAGCTGCCATCCGCCTGGGGTTTCAATCGGATAGACCCCGGTTTGTTCACCGGCAATACCAACGGCTCCAGCCGGAATGTTCGCTCGTGGTTCCTCCCGCCTCGGCATTGCAATGTTTGGGGACATTCCTCCTAGAAACGGGAAGCCCGGCGCGAACCCGAGCATGTACACCAAATACTCGCCGCCCGTGTGAATTGCGATCACCTCTTCCAGCGAGAGGTCATTCACACGGGCCACATGGGGCAAGTCCGGTCCCAGCGACTCCTCATAACAAACGGGAATCGTCACGATCTTTGACTCTTTGCCTTCACTGCTTTCTTCCATTGTTTGGATTCGTTCTTCGATCATTTGGATTACCTTTTTACTTACAAGCATTTCCTTTTTCTCTTCTTGATTCATGGCGGGTAAAACCTCAAGAGGATCATAAAAGACGGTCACCCCCGTGTAGCTCGGCACGCATTCCCTAAAGCCAGCGAAAGGGGCATTCGTCAATTGAATCAAGGCGTTCTTCACCTGTTGATGATAGGAACGCTTAATCTCATTTCCAAATGAAAGATTGACTGCATGTTCACTTAAAACGGTATAGGTAGCAGAAGGCATCCGTTCCCCTCCTTTGGAATTCGCAAATTCATCTTGCTTCTCTTATTCTTCTCATACCCGTGATCTGTCAACCTTCACTCACCGGCGCCTTATGGATAGTATACCTTAAAAGCCGCAGGATGCGATACAGGTGGGGGAGATACGGTGTTTAGAGAGGGGGAACTTTGGACACGCGGGGCCTATGGAATAACAGAAGAGAATCCTGCCGTTCAAAGGCTGAATCTCGGCGTTCCCAAGCTCAACCTTGGCATTCCCGCGCTGAATCTCTGCGCCCCCGCACTGGATCTTGGCATTCCGGAGGTGTGGATTTCGGCGTTCAATCATGACGCTCACGCGGGAAATAAGAAGCACTGGCTCTCCTGGTTCCGCATCATTCCTCTTGTCGTCCATGTTATGATGCTAGAAGAACGAGGAAAGGGTTGGTACATAATGGAATTGCACGATTTTCAAAAAGCGGTAAGCACTTACTACCGGGACAGAGGTTGGTCTGAGCTCAACTCGTTCATCCGGATTGGTTTTTTAGCTGAAGAAACGGGCGAGGTGGCACGAGCGATCCGAGCGATAGAAATTGGAAGAGATCGTCCAGATGAAGCCGACAAGAAATTGGACCAGCTGAACCAAGACTTAACAGAAGAGTTAGGCGACGTCCTTGGCAACTTGATCATCATCGCCAACCGCTACGACATATCACTCGAAGACATCTTTCAATCTCACATTGAAAAACTAGATTCCCGCTACAAACCCTAGGGGGGAGAGTTGTATGCTCATTACGGATACGCTTTATGGTACCTATGAACTGGAAGATGTCCTCACGGATCTTATTCATTCTGCGCCCGTGCAGCGTCTAAAAGGCATTCATCAAGGCGGTGCTAGCTTTCTCGTCAATCCAGAGTGGAACGTGACTCGTTATGACCATTCGATCGGCGTGATGCTGTTGGTTCGCAAACTAGGAGGGTCGCTGGAAGAACAGATCGCCGCCCTTCTCCACGACGTGTCCCACACCGCCTTTTCGCATGTGATCGATTTTGTTCTTGAACAGGAAAAAGAGGACTTCCACGAGCAAATCTACGACCGTGTCATTGAAGACTCCGAACTTCCTGTAATTCTGAAGGAACACGGGTATAACTATGCAGACCTTCTTTTTAATGAGTGGAAGTGGACGCTTCTTGAACAGGAGGCACCTGCGCTCTGCGCCGATCGAATTGACTACACCTTACGTGATATGTATCACTATGGCCAGATAAACAACGACGACGCTCAGACGTTTCTTGCAAGCCTTACAGTAAAGAGTGGAAGGATTTACGTCAGTACCATCCAGGCAGCGGAATGGTTCACGGAAACCTACTACAAAGAAGTCATTGAGTTTTTCATGCATCCGAAGAATCTCTACGGATACAAAGCCCTGACAAACGTGCTGCAATCAGCTTTTAAGAAGGGCCTTATTGGAACAAGAGATTTCCTGAGTACAGATGATGAACTGCTGTCCACCCTGGAAAACTCAGCAGATGAAGACATCACGAAGCTCCTCCTACGTATTCATCCTGACGTGAAGGTTGAGGAGAACAAGCATGAGTATGATTTCCACATCAGAAATAAAGTCCGACTCGTCGATCCCCCGGTCTTGATGAATGGCACACCCGTTCCCGGCTCTCATCTTTCAGAACAGGTGGTACATATGCAGCAGAAAACGAGAAAAAGAGCAGAAGAAGGTTCCTTTGTGAAGGTGGTCGAGTCCGAACGATGGTGTTAACCTCTGCACCCTACTGCAAACCAAAAATGGCATGGACCGGTTTATTCACCGAGCCCCATGCCATTTTTCTTAGCGGTCGTTTACGAAGTGGCAACCGGCCCCTCTTGCTCCCGCTCCAAACGCTTCTTACGGAACCGCTGGCTAATAAAGAGCAGTGCAAAGAGCACAACCCCAATCATATCCGACCAGAAAGCACCGTGCAAAAAGACAAGCGCCGAAGCCAAGGCCACACCGATTTCAAACCATCTGTACTTCACGAGGAAGTACCGTTGGATGACCGTCACAAAGGCCATAATCCCGATAAGCGCCGTAAAAATTGCCCAGCCGATCTCGTACCAACTGTACATCCCTGCGTTCTCTGGCAAAAGAAGGATGATTGTGTTCGTGGCAAATACGAATGGCAAAAGCAGCGCCCCAGAATCGTATTTAAAGCCTTGCACTCCTGTAATAATCGGATCCGCTTTAGCAATCCCTGAGACAGCGTAGGCCGGCAAGTTGACCGGTGGCGTGTCATCGGCAAGGACGCCGTAATACAAGACAAACAAGTGTGCAGCCATGATTGGAATCCCCATGTCAACAAGGGCTGGCGCAATCATCGCCGCAAGAATCACGTAAGTCGCCGTTGTCGGTAGTCCAAGACCGACAATAAGGGAGGCGATAAAGGTGAAGAAGAGCGCCAGCAATATGATCTCGCCAGAAAAGCTAATGATAATATTCGGCAGTTTCCCTGACAACCCTGTGAGGTTAATCACACCGATTAAAATCCCTGCTGTCGCACAGGCGGTCACAACAGCGAGTGCCTTTCTAGCTGCCATTTCAAAACTAACGATCAACTCACGCAAGCCAAATTTAACAGGCGCAGAGTCAACCTTAAACTGTCGCTGAAACAGGATAAAAAATAACGAAACAAAGACCCCAAGGACAATCATGATCGTCACTTCAATATGCCAGCCCATCCACGCGTGGAGCCCGTAAGAAAGAGCGGCAAGCAAAGCGGCAATTAGAAGTCCAGCGCCAAAACGATCCCGCAAACGATGAGCAAAAACCGCCACCGTTAAGAGCATCACAATCGCAAAGAACGCCGCATTAAAGACCGTGTTGCCGACCATCACAAAGTAGACAAGAGCGATAATCGGAAGAATTAAGTAGCCTTGCTGCACGAGGCTTTTTCGCGCTGAGACGAGCGAGTCTTTGGCGAGACCGGAAATATTATTTTTCACAGCCTCAATATGCACCATCCAGATAATTCCTACGTAGGTGAGGATGGCAGGAATTGCAGCTGAGATGATAATTTGTCCATAACTATAGGGGGTATACTCAATCATTAAGAACGCCGCCGCACCCATAACAGGTGGTAGAAACTGCCCTCCCGAGGAAGAGGCAACTTCAATCCCCCCTGATACATGGGGCTTAAAGCCGACTTTTTTCATAAGCGGAATGGTAAACGTCCCCGTCGTTACGGCGTTGGCAACGGAACTTCCTGAGATCGAGCCCATCAGCCCTGAACCTACGACGGCTGCTTTCGCCGGACCCCCGCGGTAATGGCCGACGAGACGCAACGCAAGGTCGATGAACATTTTCCCCGCACCGGTGGCTTCAAGAATGGAGCCAAACAAAATAAAGATAAAGACGTAGTTGGCGGAAACGGAAATCGGTGTTCCCAGAATCCCTGTTGTCGTGTACATCATTTCGTAAACAAAGGAATCAAAACTAGCTCGCGTATGTGAAAATGGCGGAGGCAGAAGGTTCCCAAAGAAATAATAAAGGATAAAGATAACAGCAATGATCAGTAGTGGCTTTCCAACCACTCGACGCGTCGCCTCGATGATTAGCACAATCATGGTTACCCCTGCCACCATTTGCAGGTCTTCCATTCTTCCCGAGAGAATGGATTGCGAGGTTTGACTCATCATGACATAGACCCCAACGACTGCCGATAGGCCAGCAAGCAGAAAATCATACCAGGCGATCGTTTGCTGCTTCATCCCTTTTTTATACGGGAAGATTAAATAGACAAGCACAAGACCAAGAATCAGGTGAATAAAGATATGTTGGCGTGTGGAGACCGCTAATCCAAACCCTGCCGTGTACAAGTGGTACATCGACATCGCCACAGCAATGAGCAAAATAAGCATCGCCTTCCAGCCAAAAACTTTTCGGTCACTGCCATCGACGTCTTTGACCTCGTCCGGCACGTCCCCCTGAATTTCACTTTTCTCGTCTCTTGCAGCTTGCTTTAGTGTGCGCAGCATCTCTTCTACCCCCCTTGAATGCGGATTCTGATTTTTCGTTTTTCATCGGGAAGTTCTGATAATTCAAGAACCTCCCCCCCAAATTGAAAGGTATGCGTGTACAAATTGGAGGGAGCCATGCGAAACTCCTCGACCACATGGCCGTTATCGGAAAGGACAAAATAGCCATCTTCCTCACGGATGCCAGCCCCCTCTTCGTAAGGAATGCCCGCTCCAAACGCTTTTGTCCATGTTTCGGTTGCAATCATTTCATACTGTTCGTTGATTTCAAAGACCTCTCGAATCGGTGTTTTCATGACAGAGTGGATGTATTCGTGAGAAAACGTATCCCCAACATTGACGTCCTCTTCAAAGAGAACGTCTTCGGTTTGTACCGAGACAATTTGCAATACAGGAGCTTGCCTCATTTGCAAGCACCAAATGACGCCCGCAAAAAAAGAGAGCGCAAGGAAGAGAAGCAACCACCTTCCTCTTCCTCGCACATCCATCCATTGCTTAGCCATTTGCTTGTTTACTGCTCATCAAAGAAGCGCTCGGCACCCGGGTGCAAGTCAATCGACATGCCCTCTTGTGCGGATTCAAGATCGATAAAGCTGCCAGCGTTGTGGGAGTTCGAGAAAGTATCCGTGTTTTCGAAGATCGCTGTCATAATGTCGTACACAACATCCTCTTCAAGGTCATCCCTAGCAATCAACATCGCTTGCACAGCCACCGTACTAACTTCCTCTTCAATGCCATACAGATCTTCCTCGAGCGTATATTCCGTATAGAACGGATATTCATCCATCAACGCGTCGGCCGCGTCTTGCTCGATATCCACAAGCACAATATCCGTCTGTGCACTAAGAGCTTCGATCGCTCCTGTCGGCGTTCCTGCTACAATGAGCGCTGCATCAATATTGCCATCCTGCAAGCTGTCCGCGGCATCCCCGAAATCCTGATACTCTGGCGAAATATCATCGTAGGTAATTCCGTGCGCGTCAAGAATTTGTCTCGTGACAACCTCCGTTCCGGAACCTTGGTCGCCAACGGCTACGCTCATGCCTTCCAAGTCTCCAACGGATTCAACACCGGACTCTGCTGTCGCGACAATTTGAATCACTTCCGGATAAAGGGTAGCCATGCCGCTAAAGCCCTCGACAGGCTCCTCAAAGAACTCATCGTCCCCTTCGACAGCGTAATACGCCGTATCGTTTTGCACAAAGCCCAAATGACCACTGCTGCTAGCAATGTCATTAATATTAACCACGGATGCCCCCGTCGAGTAATGAGCAGAATCCCAACCCTCCACATGATCATTGATAATATTGGAAAGCGCCCCGCCTAGCGGATAGTACGCCCCCTGCTCACCACCGGTTAAAATTTCAAGCTCTTCATTCGAATCAACCGTTTCCCCGTCTTCGCCGGGCGCTTCGTCGTCTCCACACGCCGCTAAAGCAAACGAAGCGACGGCCACTAACGATAATTTCCCCACATGTTTTTTCATTTCTACAACTCCCCCCCTAATTTCGTAGTTCAGAACCATACATTTTTAATAAAAAATGCACAATTCCACACACTATCAGATTATCATTATATGAAACGGGTTTCAAGAATATTAGTGTCGTCGTTTGACAAGAAATCGCTCAATCTGACATGCCGCTCATTTCGAGCAACGGCGGTAGGGGGTCTTGCTTCAACACGCACACAAACCCTTGAGTTTCCCTCAAGGGTTTGCGTTAACGTCTCTATTTTCTGCGAATCCCGATCACTCGACCGACGTGGTTCTCTGTTTCAGCTGCACTCACTACTGGGAGCTTCCGAATAGTCGCCGCGACCGCTTCTGGAAACGGTGCGGGCCTTCCTAATTGCTGGTCCATGCCCATCGTCATCTGCTCACTTGCAGCGACAAGTGCCCCAGCTTCATTCTTCATTAAAAACACCAAATGCATGCGTTTGGCATCTGAATCGGCGAGGCTCACTTCTACCGTGAGCTTCTCTCCTTGCTTTGCTTCGGCCACATACTGAAGATGCGTCTCCAACGTGAAGATCGTGTATTGATAGTCACGTCTGCTCTCTTCATTAAGCCCGATCGCCTGAATGAGTCCTTCTAACGCCTCGCTAAACGCAAGCGCGTAGCAGGCGTCGTTCATATGGCCGTTGTAGTCGACCCACTCTGCTCGCACCTCTCCTGTCCAAATCAGCTTAGCCATTTCGCACCAACTTCTCGGCTGGCCAGAAGCCTTCTTCTTCAAGGAGGGCCATCAGTTTAATCAGGAAGCGATCGCGACGGGCTTCGAGGTCGGCAATCGGGGTGTCGCCACATTGTTCGTTCGTGCCGTTAATCAATTTTTGGCTAAGCTCCTCGGTGAGCTCAGGAGCGACGAGTTTCGTCCACGGCAATTTAAGAGCCGGACCAAATTGCTCAAGCATATGCTCCATTCCTTTTTCTCCGCCAGCTAAATGAAGCGTCATGAATGGCCCCATCAAGGCCCAGCGCAAGCCAGGTCCGTAGACAATCGCCGCGTCGACTTCCTCCGTCGTTGCTACGCCGTCGTTGACAATGTGAAGCCCCTCTCTCCAGATTGCTTCCATTAAGCGGTCGCCAATATGACCGTCAATTTCACCGGACATCACAAGTGGCTTCATGTTCAGACTGGCATACAATTCCTTCGCCTCAGCAAGAACAGAGCGGTCCGTTTGTTTTCCGCCCGCAAGTTCAACTAAAGGAACGAGATAAACGGGGTTGAACGGGTGGGCGATAATCAAGCGCTCTGGGTGATGGTCGCAAGCCTCTTGCAACACCGATGGCATGTAACCCGACGTACTTGAAGCGATGATCGCGCCTTCTCGCGCATACGCATCAACATCTTTCAGAACGCTCTTTTTTACATCCTCCCGTTCAGGAACGTTTTCTTGAATCAAGTCGGCCTGTTCAACCGCCGTCTTAAGATCTTGGGTAAAATGTAAGTTCTCTAAAGAGCCATTCTCGTCCATGCCATAGCTCTCAAGCGTGGCCCAAATGTTCTCTAAAAAAGCGCTTGTTTTTTGCTCTGCGTTTGGGTCCATGTCAAAGGCAATCACTTTGTGACCACCTGCCAGAAAGCGAGCGATCCAGCCGTTTCCAATCACGCCCGTGCCGATGACGGCCATTGTTTTTTGCTGCATTCGTTTTTCATCCTCCTTCTCCGATCCTAGCGTGCTTTTTTCAAACCAAGTTGTTCTCTTGCTTCCTGAGGGCTCATTGGCTCTGTCCCAATTCCCCTTAAAACGCTGACTGCTTTATCGACCAGCTGCGCGTTGGTTCCAAGCACACCTTTTTCCAAATAGAGATTGTCCTCAAGTCCCACGCGAACATTGCCTCCGAGTAGCGCTGCTTGTGCCACCATTGGCAGCTGCATCCGCCCAATTCCAAACGCGGACCAGCTTGCATTAGGGACAATATGATCGCGCATATAAATCATCGTCTCTGCATCTGCTTCGGCTCCCCAAGGAATCCCTAAACAAAATTGATACATCGGGTTCTCGTCCACCAACCCTTCTTGAATCAGCTGGTTCGCAAGTCGAATGTGGCCTGTATCAAAACACTCCATCTCCGGCTTCACACCGCTTGCCTGAATAAGCTTCGCGTGCTCCCTTAGCCACTCGGCCGGGCCCAGATAGACCTGATCGCCAAAGTTCAAGCTGCCACAGTCCAATGTGCAAATCTCTGGCAAAAGAAGTCCGACCGGTTCATGACGCTCCGCTGGCGTTTGGATATCCGTTCCTGGTCCACCTTGGGTCGGGGTTTCAAGGCTTGGAAAAAAGTCACCGCCGCCACCAGCGGTCAGATTAATCACAACGTCGGTCTCCGACTCGCGAATGCGCGCAACGACCTCGCTAAATAGCTCGACATCGTGGCTGAGCTGTCCTGTTTTGGGATCACGAACGTGGATATGCGCAATCGCCGCCCCTGCTTTCGCCGCTTCAATCGCGGAGTCGGCAATGTCCTTTGGCGAGACTGGAACGTGAGGGCTTTTCGCTGTGGTCTCTCCCGCCCCCGTTACGGCAGCTGTAATGATCGTTTTTTTATTCATTCGTACGACCTCCTTGGTCCTTGTTTTCATTTAGCGGTACGTAATCAAGCACCTCTCGACTTTCAAAGAAATCGACGAGACGCCGAATCCAATCGTAGTAGGTAATCCAGTCCTCAAGTTCCTGCTTCAATTCACTGATCTTCGCTTCAATCTCAGGTGCGGCGTCGTTCCCTGCATCTTGCTCAATCGCATCAATCTTATCTTGAAGACGGCGGGCGAGCAGCGAGTTCTTGCTGACGACTTCCATCCAATTCGTTGTAAACAGGGAAATGAACGTCTGGATGTAATCATTTTCTACAGTGTAATGTTCCTTACGACTGCCTCTCACCGACTCCTTGTCGGCAATATTGAGTGCCATCATTTCACGCATCACCTGACTCATTCTCGTGCGACTCATCCCTGTTTTTTCGGCTAGATCATCTAGCGTCATGGGCGCGCGGTTCAAATAAATGATCCCAAGCAATCGACCCACCGTGGACGAGACACCAAACGTATTCATATTATCAGCAATACGATCGGCAATTTGATTCTCCGCATGCTGCAATTCTTCCATCAACTCTTCCTTTGATTTCCGGCTCATGCTCCTCCCCTCCGTCCGCTCGTCTTTTTACAACCATCACTTTATCATTGTTGCCCAAAAAACGAAAAAATCACGTGAGGGAGGAAATCGGCGATAAACAAAGGAAATCAACGATATAAACATATGACAATCTGCACAATTAAAATTGCATGGATTTTAACATTTTTATAAACTTTACGTTTCAGCCTTTGTTTCCTATACTGTAGAAATGTTCGAGCAACAAAAAACGACACGGAGGTGTTTAGGCCTTGTTAGAGTTTAAACATGTAACAAAACGGTATAGCGGAGGCAAACCCGCTGTGAACGATCTAAATGTAACGATTGAAAAAGGAGAGTTCGTCTGCTTCATCGGACCAAGTGGATGCGGGAAGACGACCACCATGAAAATGGTCAATCGTCTTCACGAAGCTACAAATGGAGAAATTTTGATAGACGGAAAAGACATCAAAGACCAGGACCCAGTGAAACTGCGTCGTTCGATTGGCTATGTAATCCAACAAATCGGCTTAATGCCTCATATGACAGTTAAAGAGAACATTGTGCTTGTCGGGACTTTGCTCAAATGGTCGCAAGAGGAAAAAGAGGCACGAGCAAAGGAATTGATTCACCTTGTCGACTTGCCTGAGGCCTATCTGGACAAGTATCCGCATGAACTTAGTGGCGGACAACAGCAGCGAATCGGCGTGTTGCGCGCGCTCGCCACAAACCCTCCATTAATATTAATGGACGAACCATTCGGAGCGCTCGACCCGATCACAAGAGATACACTGCAAGAGGAGTTTAAAAAGCTGCAAAAAGAACTTGATAAAACGATTATCTTTGTTACGCATGACATGGATGAAGCCTTAAAGCTCGCTGACAAAATTGTCATTATGAAAGACGGAGAGATCGTCCAGTCCGGTTCGCCGGATGAAATCTTGCGCAGTCCTGCCAATCAATTTGTAGAAGACTTCATTGGCAAAGACCGTCTCATTCAAGGCCAGCCTGATGTGACGACGGTTGGGCAAGTGATGAGCGGGTCTCAGGTCACTGCCCAGGAAGATGAATCGCTCAAAGACGCAATTGGGCGAATGCGTGAGAAGCGGGTGGATTCCCTTTTGGTTGTCGATGAAAACAACGTCCTAAAAGGGTACATCGACGTGGAGATCATCAATTCCAATTACAAGAAAGCCAGCCTTGTGCGCGAAGTGATGGAAACAAACCTTTTCACCGTCCGACAAGATAGCTTGCTACGTGACACCATTCACAAAATGCTTCGTCGCGGGGCAAAATACGTTCCCGTTGTCGATGAGGACCACCGCATCGCAGGCATTGTTACCAGAGCAAGCCTCGCAGACATGGTGTATGACACAATTTGGGGCGATGGACTCGAAGTGGAAGAACCAATCGCCCAGAGTGTATAGGAGGTGACACTATGAACGCGATACGCGAATTTTTCTCGTCCTATGGTTCGGAGTTACTGATCAAAACCGGCGAACATTTATACATTTCCTTTGCGGCCATCCTGCTTGGCGTCCTTGTGGCCGTCCCGCTTGGTGTCTTGCTCACGCGGATTCCCAACGTCGCCGACCGCTTGATCTCGTTTGTTGGGATTTTGCAAACGATCCCGAGCCTCGCGATCATTGCTTTTTTCATCCCACTACTTGGGGTTGGAAAGTTCCCGGCGATCATTGCACTCTTTTTCTATTCAGTCTTACCCATTTTGAGAAATACGTATACAGGTGTGAAAAACGTCGATGCCAATGTGCGAGAAGCCGGAAAAGGCATGGGCATGAATCAGATCGAATCGGTGTTTAAAATTGAACTGCCCCTCGCCCTCCCTGTGATCATGGCTGGGATTCGTTTGGCGACCGTTTATTTGATTGGGTGGGCGACACTTGCTGCCTTCATTGGTGGCGGTGGACTCGGCGACTTTATTTTCGACGGTCTCAACTTGTATCAGCCTATGCTTATCGTCGCCGGTACCGTACCTGCAACGATTCTTGCCTTGATCACAGACCGAACCTTACATTTGCTTGAACAAAAGCTCACACCGAACGGCCTGAAAGAGAAGTCACAGCAGACAACCTAGGAGGTAGGTCAAAAATGAAGAGACGAATCAAAGCAATTCTGGCGACCAGTGCCCTCCTGATGATTTCAGGCTGTGCACTGCCCGGCCTTAGCGGTTCTACGACGAATACCCTTCGGATCGGGACGCTAGGAACATCAGAATCAGAAATTCTTGGAGAAGTTCTTTCTATTATGATTGAACGAGAAACCGATTTGGATACGGAACTGATTACTCATTTAGGCTCATCGGTTGTCCAGCACCAGGCGATGATGACCGATGACCTCGACATCACATCCACTCGCTACACAGGAACAGATATGGCTGGTGCTCTCGGAATGGAGCCAGTCAAAGACCCTGACGAAGCACTTAATATTGTCCAGCGTGATTTTCAGAGCGAGTTCGATCAAACGTGGGCCGAGACATACGGCTTTGAAAACAGCTATTCACTCGCCGTTACCGAAGAATTTGCGGAAGAAGAGGGCATCACAACGATTTCCGACCTTGAGGAGCATGCAGGTGATATGAGCTTTGGCGTCGACAACGCCTGGGTGAATCGCGTCGGGGATGGCTATGATGGATTCGTCGAGACCTATTTTGAATTTGGCGATGTATTTCCAATGAATATCGGCCTTGTCTATCAGGCGAACGCGAGCGGTCATATGGATGCCGTCCTCGCCTATTCATCCGACGGGCGCATTCAGGAGTTCGACTTACGAGTCCTAGAAGATGACAGACAATTCTTCCCGCCGTATGACGCCTCACCAGTGGTTCAAAATGAAGTGCTCGAGGAACACCCAGAAATCGCAGAAATTACAAAGAAACTAGAAAACACGATCACCACAGAGAAAATGCAAGAACTGAACTACCAAGCCGATGTCGACTTGCTAAACCCTGAACAAGTGGCTCGGGAATTCCTAGAGGAACATAACTACTTTGAAGAGGGGGATGAATAATGGAGACTTTGGAGCAATTCATGACCTATGTTTCGCAAAACGGCGGCTACATTTGGATGCAGTTTTACCGACACTTCCTCATGGCTGCTTACGGCGTTTTCTTCGCCGCTATTATTTCCATCCCGCTCGGCATTTTCATTGCTAAGTACGGGAAATTAAGTGGCTGGGTTCTGGCTTTTGGCAACATCATTCAAACGATCCCAGCCATCGGCGCGATGGCTGCCTTAATGCTTGTCATGGGTTTAGGCCCGCTCACCGTCGTTCTTACACTGTTCTTCTACTCGATCTTACCGATCACCCAGAACACGTATGTCGGCATGAAGGGCGTTGACCCTACCATCGTTGAAGCGGGCCACGCCACCGGCATGACGCGCTACCAACTTTTGCGCATGGTTGAATTGCCTCTAGCAATTAGCGTGATCATGGCTGGCCTCAGGACAGCGCTTGTTGTCGGGATCGGTATCGCGGCTGTCGGTGCATTTGTTGGCGCCGGCGGACTTGGAGCGATTATTTTAACAGGGACAAACGCGACAGATGGAACAGCGATCATTTTGGCAGGAGCGATCCCAACCGCCGTTATGGCAATTGTTGCCGACTTATTCATGGGCTGGGTTGAACGCAAGCTGCATCCGATTAAAAAATCGAAGCCAGCCGCAAGCTAAGGAGGGTAGACCAATGTTGAGAGAACAAATCGTTGAACGAGACGTCGAGTGTCAGCTTTCGGATGGCACCATTCTTCGCGCAGATGTCTATAGGCCGGATACTTCCGAACGCTACCCGGTACTGATGCTCCGCCTCCCTTACAATAAGAAGACGAAGCGCTACTATGATGAATATATAAGCGTCCCGCGTTTGGTCGATGCAGGGTACGTCGTCATTTTGCAAGACGTGCGTGGTCGTTTTGCCTCAGATGGCGAGTTTTATCCCTTTGTCGATGAAGGCAAAGATGGCTATGAAGCGGTGGAATGGGCAGCGACTTTGCCCTATACCAATGGAAAAGTCGGGCTTTTCGGCATGTCCTACCACGGGTATACACAGCTGGCCGCCGCTGTCTGCGCCCCTCCTTCTCTGAAGGCCATCGCTCCCGTCATGACAATGGCTGAGCCGCATGCGGCGATGTTGTCAGAGAAAAATGGGCCGGCGGACACAGGTTCGTTTTTCACATGGACGCTAGAATCGATCCTGCCTAATCAACTGGAGCGCCGCCGTCCTGAAAAGCTTGAGCAGCTAAAAACGTATGCTGGCCAGTTAACTAAATGGCTTGCCTATGCCCCGGCAAACGAATGGCCGCCGCTTAAAGACCTGGACCCTGATTCCTTTTTCTTTGATTTCATCAATCAGGAGCTGAGTGAGGATACGATGGAGCGCATCCATGTTTTGAACCGACTGGCCGATGTTGATATTCCCGCCCTCTTTGTCGGTGGCTGGTTTGATGCGTTGCTTGAACCAACGATCAAAGCATACCAAGCCTACGGCGGGCCGTCCTCGCTGTGGATCGGGCCGTGGACTCACTCGGAAATGACGGGGAGAGCAGGAGAGTTCTATTTTGCAGACAGCGCGACATCACTTGGGGTAGACAAGATCAAGGACCCAACCGAGCTACACATTCGCTGGTTCAATCACTGGCTCAAAGATGAGGTGCTCGGCATGGAAAAATCCGTACATGTCTATAAGATGGGGCAACGGCTCTGGGAAGCACTGGAAACCTGGCCTCCTCAAGGTGAGATGCGAAGCTTTTATCTGCAAAGTGAAGGAAACGCGCAGTCTCGTTATGGGAATGGAAAGTTAGTGAGCGAACCTCCTACGAGAGAGGGCGGGGATGGATTTGTTCACGACCCGAAAAACCCTGTGCCCGCACATGGCGGCAACTCGCTTGTTGCGGGGCAAGAGTCTGGCATGTTTGACCAGCGCGCCATTGAAAGCCGCAGAGATGTGCTTATGTACACAAGCGAACCGCTTGAAGCACATTGTGATCTTCTTGGTCTGGTTCAAGCCGAAATTTGGGTCTCCAGTGCTTCCTCGTTATTGGATCTGTTTGTTCGAGTGACGGACGTGTATCCCGATGGCCGGTCCTATAATGTCGTTGATGCCTATCAACGCGAAACCGTGAAGCCCGGTGTGCCATCATGCCTCTATATTACTGTGAATCATACCGCCTACCGCCTGAGGGGAGGTCACTCCATTCGCCTCGAGATTGCTGCTAGCAATGCCCCCCGCTTTGATGTGAATTTGAACAACGGGGAAACGACACGCACCTCTTCTGGTGGCGTAGCAAGTGAGCAAGTTGTTTACCATGGAGCACGGTATCCGTCGCGGGTGATTGTGCCGGTGGAAAAGTAGGAAAGCGCGCCTGCTGAATTAATACCACGAACACTCACAGAAATGAACCTGGAATCATCAACGTGTACAATATGGGGTTCCTGGGGTGGCTAGGCTTCGGAAATAGCTGTAACCTTGAAAAAGGGCCGACATTCCATCGGGGTCAACCTAACCTATTGCGGATCATTAACAGGCACAGGTTTTCTACTCTCTCTTGGGCTCGTCTCACTCACATCCGGGGCCTTCTCTCTCTCATTCAGGCTCTTCTTGATGTTAGTCTAAGAAGTGGACACAGGAATATGAGAATCGGAGTATAATACCCCTAACGATTAAAAGGACGTGTCCACGATGAAAAAATACAAGACTCAAGAGTACAGAGATTACGTTGCCAAACTAATTGTCGAAGAAGGAAGAGTCGCTCGGGAAGTTGCTTATGAACTGGAGCTCGCCTATTCGACCGTGTGTAAATGGGTAGCCGCATACAAAAGAAAAACGAAAACGGATCCGTCTGACGAAAAATATGTCACGCCTACAGAATTGAAAAAAATGGAAGGTGCGCATAACAAAAAATTCGAGAATTAGAAGAGGAGAACGAAATCCTAAAAAAGGCCATGCGCATCTTTACGAAAAACCACGAGTAATCTACAGCTTTATGTGGTGAGAGAGGTAACACGCGAGTGGAGTCCTGTTACGAGTCCAGCGGATGCAGCTCAGATTGCCCGCCATTTCATAGGAGAGGCCGACAGAGAGATCTTGCTTGTCTTAGTACTCAATCCTTGCATCTTAGATTGCCTATTCATAGGATGGATAAGGTCTTGAAGGAAGATGGAACGATATCAAACCATAAATCGATTTTATTATAGTTTTAATGAAATATAGGGTGGTGATAGGCGGGCGTTTATAAGTGACTAGTCAACAGATTTAAAGCAAGGGCCGGGACATATATGCCGCCTTCTGATAACCAGTTTGTGTATTGATAGTTATCTCCAACCTTTGCTTAATTTAAAAGCTGGAAAGGAGAGTTTTGGGTGTTTTGAAGAGCAGCCGCATTGCATGTGCTATGGTCTATATATATACATACAAAGTTCCTCTATTCTAGGTGTGTAAACCCTCTTTACATCGTTTTTGCTTACGTTTCGTTTGAATCGTGGGTATGCACAAATCAACCCCCATGAAACACCGTTCACCCTCCTAAATATCTTAGGAAGTCTCTCTCATTAAAATATACTTATTAATCAGTAAGTTCGTCCAAACGTTTTTCGTAATGTTTCATAGTCTATACTAAGCCATAAAATTGGCTCCCTAAAGGACCAGCTTTTTAGGGGAAATAGTAACATTTTGCGCGAGCAGCCCTATTATTGTTAACCAACTGGTTGACACTAAGGAAAGGAGGAAGAAATCTATGCACTCTTATCCTAGAAAGCAAGACAACAACTTTGCACTAATTGTTGTTCTATTCATTCTATTGATCATTGTAGGTGTATCTTTTATGAAGAAAGACGACTACTAGGAATCCGATCAACCTTTTAGCGGCTCTTTTTCACGCCAGAAGGTCTATAGTTAAGCGTAGAAAGAGCCGGTATTCTAATACAAGGTCATTGGGTGCAAAACCTCTCGCGTAGTTGGGAGGTTTTTGTTATGACAAAAGTTTGTATATATAATTCGCGTTTTTTGCTTTAGATTGTCAATTCCTTACTTCTCGCAACGAATTATGAGATAAAGATTTTGAAATGCTCCGAAGAAAACATGAAAAAGGCTCAGAATCAGTTCTGAGCCTTTTAGCGAGAGAAAATCTCTGGGTGTGAAGCTTCTAGGAAGTCGTGAGTAATTTGCTCAAACCAAATAGATGAATCCCTAAATAGCCGTGGAAGCCTTGGTTTACCCTAACTTTTTAACATATTAGCTAATGAAGCCAAATCCTTCGGTGCCTTTCCGTTCACAATTGTTTCCACGAGTCTGTCTTCCTTCTCCCGAGATACTGGACGGTTAGCTAGTCGTGCAACTTCCCTGATAATTCTTCGTACCGTTTGACGATCCTGAAAGTTTTCGTTTTTCAATGAATTAGCAAGGGCAAATAGGTCTTCTGTTTTCACGCCTTTCTGATTAATCATGTCAAATAGGTGATTGTTGTTGCTCATTGGCTCTCTCCTTTTTACTTAATTAGGACATGAATGGGTTTTAAGACGATCTTGAAGCGCGTAAGGTTTCCATTTACTGAACTAGACTGTATCAAAATAGGTAAAGGACCACCACGCCGACGATAATCAACAAGATAAACAACACCAAAACGAGAATAAATTCTGTTACATCCATTAATGGAACCGTCCTTCCTTTTGTCCTTCTTTCTATATATGCTTCATACGGTTCCTTCGTTAGAACAATCACCTAATATGAGATGAATTCAATCTTTTGTCCAGGGGAGTAGCGTTCGTTTAAGCTAGGGGTCTCTCCACATGTCCATCAAGTTAAGGCAAATGAGAACGCACATTTGTTATATTACAGCTTTACCTTTGACACTGGAGGATGATGTCAACAGCGTCATTGGTTGTAAAACCTCTTGCGTCGGTGAGAGGTTTTCATCTTTTGACACGATCCGAACGAACGCGTATTGAATAACTTAAGGATAAGACCTTTCAGAATGGAACC
>NZ_LLYY01000028.1 GCF_001484965.1 Shouchella shacheensis
GATATCTCATAAATTAACCATTGGCACTAGAAATGATCAGTCGCGATTTCCGATTTATCATTTCTAGTGCCCAACCAAACAAAGTGCGGTAGGAGTTTGCTCAACATAGATATCAAAAAAAGTGTACACTTTCTTGACAGAAGTCCATTCTCTCTCTCATCCATGCTCCTCTCTCTCATCCGGGAGCTCTCACGCACATTCAAGTTAATCCACGAAAAGAAAGCCTTTGATCACGAGTACATCAGATACGAGCACGCGAGGAGATTTAATGCTGCTGCCACCTCTTCTCCCTGTTCTTGTTCTGGAAATTTGCGTGCAATTTCTGACGTTAACACCTTCTAGATCAGTGCTACTCCAAAACCCAATTCCTCAAAGTAATGCGTCACAGATTCCCACTCTATGGCTAGCCGCCTCTTCCTCCCCGTCCCCGAAAAACCTAAAAAGAGCTAGCCCTAACTAAGGCTAGCCCCAATGCCATCACTATGAATTAAACCTTCCCAAAAATGACTGCAGTCGCTCTGTTTTTGGATTCTCAATGACTTCTTCTGGCGTCCCGTACTCAGCGATCTTCCCGTTATCCAGGAAAAACACTCGGTCCGCAACGTCACGTGCAAAGTCCATTTCATGCGTGATCAGCATCATCGTTGTTTCCCCTTCAGCCGCAATGTCTTTAATGACTTCAAGTACTTCTCCGACTAGCTCAGGGTCGAGCGCTGCGGTGACTTCATCAAAAAGCATCACCTTCGGCTGCATCACAAGCGATCGCGCAATCGCCACACGCTGTTGCTGTCCCCCTGATAATTGGGACGGGTAGGCATTGGCTTTGTCAGCGAGCCCTACCTTCTCAAGCATTTCTGTCGCGCGTTGCTTCGCTTCTTGCTTGCTAATCCCAAGCACATGAATCGGTGCCTCAATACAGTTTTTCATGATCGTCATATGCGGGAAGAGATTGTACTGCTGAAAGACCATGCCGATATTTCCGCGCACTTTGCGCAAATGCTTCTCATCTGCTAGCACCAATTTTCCATTCACTTCTTTGTGCCAGAGCATTTCACCATCCACTTCAATTGTCCCTTCCGTTGGCTGCTCTAATGTCATAAGCATACGGATAATCGTGGTTTTCCCTGAACCGGAAGGACCGATGAGGGCGATTTTTTCCCCTTTGGCTACATCGATGTTTAAATCGTTAAGCACAGTCGTCTCGCCAAACGTTTTGTTCACGTTGCGGTAGCGAACAATTGGGTTATCGATCTTTGGCTGATTTTCAGAGGAACGTTCTGTCGTTTGTTCACTCATGTCTTCACTCCCCTTTGCTGAACATTGTTGTTTCCGTTTAACGAGCCGACTTTCCACTCAAGGTAGCGAATAAAAAGAGCGGATGGATAGCTAAGAACAAGGAATAAGAAACCAACAATCGTGATTGGTTCTACATACCTGAACGTATTGCCCCCGATCCCTTGCGCCACATTCATCATTTCTACAACGAATATCGCTGAAAGCAATGGCGTTTCCTTGAATAAAACAATCAAATAGTTTCCGAGCATTGGAATGACCGGCGGTATCGCCTGCGGAAGAATCACCTTTCTCCACGTTTGGCCCGTAGAGAAATTTAATGCTCTACTTGCTTCCCATTGACTTCTCGCCACGGATTCAATCCCTGATCGGTAAATTTCTGACATATACGTACTGTAATGCAACCCAAGAACAATCGCCCCTGTCTCAAAACCACCCAGTGGGGTAGCATAGAAAACAAAGAACAGCTGTACAAGCGGAGGCGTAGCTCGGACAAATTCAATGATGCCTGCCGTCAGTAACGACAAAGGCTTAAAGCTCGAACGCCGGAGCAGTGTTAGAATGAGCCCAACGATGAGTGCAATCAAAAAGGCAATCACGGTTACGCTAATGGTTGTACCGATCGCACCGATAATATCAGGAAAAATCTCAAACGCAAATTCCCAGTCCCACGCCGTGTTCATGATGTACTCACCCCTTTAGACGAGCGCTTCTCCAACCATCTCGCAAGCAGAATTAGCGGCAATGCAAGCAGGAAGTATGCAAAGAGTAGGTATGTGTAGATCTCAACCTGACTGCTAAGTGCGGTATTCCCTCCGCGAAGGACGTTGGCTTGAAACGTCATATCTGCCAGTGAAATAAAGTAGACGAGCGATGTGCCTTTTAGAAGTTCAATCGAATTATTCCCAAAACCTGGTAACATCACCCGAACCGCCTGCGGCAATATCACGAGTCGCATTCGCTGCCATTTTGACATATTTAAAGAAATCGCTGCCTCTGTTTGCCCGTAAGAAATCGAATGAATCGCTCCTCTCACCACTTCGGATGCATACGCACCATAATTTAACCCAAGCGCAAGTGCACCTGCCATAAAGGTGGACATCGATAATTCAGGAACAATTAGCGGCAACGCATACGCAAAAAAGAACATTTGCACAAGCAAGGATGTGCCTCGGAACAGTTCAACAAAGATCGTCGCTATGGTTCGGATCCAGGCGTTTTGAGAGGTCCTTCCGATCCCGGCGATAAAAGCAATCGAATAGGCGATGAGTGCTCCTACTACAAATACTTGCACGGTTATGGATAAGCCTTGATATAGATAAGGCACAAACTCAGAGAAATTTGTAAACATTTCATCACTCCTTGGCCTAACATCTCCTTGATTAGGAATAAAAAGAAGCATGGGAAGCCGTACGCAACACCATGCTTCATTCCACCCAAAAGGTGTTTATTTAGCTTTCTTCAACGTTACAACGATCTTCTGTTGTAATATCCTCCGGCGGCAGGTTTTCTTCCGTAAAGCCAAACTCTTCAAGAATTTCTAGAAGTTCTCCAGAATCCTTTAACTCTTGCAAGGCTTCATTGTACTGCTCCTTTAATTCTTCACCTTCTTCATCATAGTTGAAAACAACTGCACCGTAGGCGGTTTGATCTTCGCCATCAATGACTGGTTGCGTAAAATCTTCGACAAACTCAACCGCATCTGAGCCAGAGTTTTGTACAGCACTATTCACGGTTGCATCTGTCGCCACCATGACATCCGCTTCTCCGGATTCAACCGCAGCCAAGTTACTTGGGATGTCATTGGCCGTTACAAACTGCTCTTGCTCTGCACCAAGAGCTTCGAGCATTGGAATTTGATTGGCCCCTGTCATAACGGCTACGCGGATGTCAGGGTTATCAGCAATGTCTTCATAACTATGAAGATCATGCGGGTTGCCAGCCGCTACAGCGATTCCTTCCCCGTACTGCATTTCAATATCGGCAAAATTCCCATTCTCGCAACGCTCAGCCCGAATGTCCATGCCCGCCGTAACAACATCAAAGTTTCCGCTATTTAATCCTGGGATGAGTGCGCCGAAATCAGCCACTTGGCCCTCGATATCATCGTAACCCATCTTTTGGAATACCGCTCTAGCAATCTCAGGACTCGCACCTGTCACGGTATCCCCATCTAAGTACCCATAAGGCTCCTCATTCGCAACCCCCACTTGAATGGTCCCGCCGGACTCGCCGTTCTCTTCGTCTCCAGCAGCTTCTTCTCCCCCACATGCCGCTAAAAGCGCTGTTGACCCTGCAAGCGCAAAGATAAGTCCTAACTTTTTCATAAGTATCGTTCCCCCTATTTTTGTCATCACGAAAACCCGCTATTTATTTTCCCAACATGCCCTTTTCGTGATCCCATTTCTCTAGCTTTCACCTAGCATATCAATAGTAGAAAAATAGATCAAACTGCCTGAATAGCCAAAAATTCCCCCTTTCGGACTGGTTTTGGTGTATAGAATCGTAATCTTCTGTGACATCACCGTATCGCCAAATTGGGCTTTTATACTCCGTTTAGCAGCCGTTTTTGATTATTATGTATCTTTAGCCGATGAGTATTCCCCATTCTTTACCGTTAAGGTATGAACGTAGCACCTCAAGATATTCATGAAATTTCCCCTTTCTTCCCCACCCCGCTCTCTGAATTATATAATTAATTTCAATTTAATCAATTATAGCAGACATCCTCATTTGATGCGCAACTTTTTCTTGCAAAACGTTGGATTTTTTCTTTAACTTTTGTTGAATTATGCCTATACGTTGGCCTTTTCCTTTCCGTGCAATGTTTGTTTCAACGGCTGTGATATAATAGGTACGTTCGCCACGCAAAAAAAGACCAAGAAAGGTCGTTTCGCCTCATGATTCTAGATATTGTCATCATCTTTTTCATTTTATTTATGGGCAGTGCCCTTCAAGGCGTAAGTGGATTTGGCTTCGGTTTATTTTCAATGAGCTTCCTGCCGTTTCTATTTACGTTAAAGCAAAGCTCACTCTTAGTGATCGCCCTTTCTCTTATTGTAGCAGCCATCGTTCTATTAAAATCGTGGCGCTCTCTTGACAAGAATGTCTTGCTTTATATTTTAGCCGCCGCCCTCCTTGGTCGGTTGAGTGCTTTCTTCATCCTAACGAATTACGGAGATGAGTCCTTTCTTAGACAATTTCTGGGCTTTATTTTAATCGGTATGGTCGCTTATCTTCTTCTTAACAAACGACCAACTAACCCTAAGTTAGCGAATTCAAAATGGCTTCCCTTGCTTCTTGGCTATAGTGGAGGCGTTGTTGGCGGTGTCTTTGCGGTTGGTGGTCCTTTTTTCGTTTTTTATCTGCTGCTCGTCTGCAAGGATAAATACGCCTATACCGCCAATTTGCAAGCAACGTTTGTTATCACGGCACTGGTTACCGTGACGCTTCATGCTGTCAATGGAGATCTCGGTGGAAACTTCTGGCTTTACTTTCTTTTCGGAGCGATGGCCGTTAGCCTTGGCACTCGTGTCGGTATGTACTGGTTTGACCGTGTCTCTCAGGAACGAGTGAAGCAGATTGCTGGGTGTATTGTGGCACTTAGCGGGATCAACATGATCTTTTTTTCTTGAAGCAAACACCGAATAGCGGGGGCGGGGCGGTCAGAAGCGAGAATGTTGGAGACCTGACATTAGAACTCTTGTACTTGGATTTCGTTGTCAGGGCAAAAAATCTTGAGCTTTTACCCACTGGAGCTAGACAAAAAAAGCCCTTCAGGCCGCATAGCTTGAAGGGCTTCCCTGCGTATTATTCTTCTTCCTCAGCTTCAGGATTTTCCTCTTCTTCAGATTCAGGTGCTTGGTCTTCCTCGGTCTCAGGGGATTGTTCGTCTTCCCCAGATTCAGGCGCCTGTTCCTCCTGCATTTGTTGCTGCATTTCTTCCATCGTTATAGCGTTATCTAGCGCTTCTTCGGGAACTTCTATTTCCTCAACCTCGTCGAATTGAGAATAGGTGGTCTGGAGGGATTGCGTCGTTGCCATCGTTTGCTCTCCCTGTACAAGGTCGACATCCATGTTCATATCCATCTCTTCTTGCTGGTACGTCTCTTTATCAATATAGAGAACGAGATCCAGCTGATTGAGAGCCAATTCAGGTTGTGGAGGCTGCTGCTGTTGCTCTTCCTCGCCCTCTCCGTTCTCGGCCTCCTCATCCTCTTGTGGTGGTTGCATGCCTGCAAGGATGTACGCAAGAGCTTGAAGGTCTTCACCAGATCCTTCTGCTGTTAGCGCATAACGGTCGCCATCATCCTCCACGGAAAAGCTTTCGATATGATCAAGCAACATATCCGCCTGCCCTTCTGCCGGGCGTGGCAGATCCTCTTCACTTTCCAATCCCACTTCTGCTCCATCCGCTTTGATCCATTCACCGTTTAGTTGCGAATAGACGGTCCCGTCCTTGAAAAATTCTTGGGTTTCACCCTGTTCTCCGGTCATTGGGTCTGGACCTGTTCCGGATTGTGCAAAGGAAAGTGGATCTTGCATAAGGTCCATGGACATGCTCTCTTCCATTTGTTGTTCTTCCCCTTCGACGTCCATGGTTTGTGTGGCATTCGTTTCTACAGAGTAGCTATTGAGCCCCTCCATTGTTTCGATCGACTGCGTTAGAATCTCCTCTGCGGATTCCTCGCCGCCTTCGTTCGCTCCTTCAGATTCCTCATTCGTATCATCGCCGCTGCAAGCTGCCAAGGCTACTGCACTCGCTGATGTTGCAACAAGCCATTTCCATTTTTTCATCTGTAAGAGCCTCCTATAATTGATCCCTCCAGTTCATGAACGGAGGGCGTAATCCTTATTTCTTTCTATAAATTCGAGTGGAATCAGAACCCGCCATTGCTGACGATCCCTTGTACACCCTACCACACTCGCCCGCGCTAAATAAAGGGCTTGTAGCAAAATGCCTTGTTTCTGGAAAAGTTTTTACATTGCTGTCGGATTTCCTCTACCCTTTTTCAAAGTTTGCGGCATTCCTGTACTGAAAAGCGCAGGCGGGTTGGTCAGGAGCGAGAATTTTGGAGCCCTAACAACGAAATCCCGCTCTTGGATTTCGTTGTTAGGGCGAAAAATCTCGAAGCTTCTACCCGCCGGAGCTAGACAAGACCGAAATGCGCAGGCGGGTCGAAAAGAAGCGAGGATTTTGGAAGGCCTGGACTAGAAATCCCGGGTTTGGATTTCGGGCCAGGACTGAAAAATCCCGAGCTTCTACTCGCCGGAGCTAGACAATCCGAAAAGCGCAGGCGGGTTGGTCAGGAGCTCAACAAAAAACGACCCAAGACTGAATCCGTCAAGGTCGCTTTTTGCCAAACGAATGGGATGCTACAATCGCAAGGATCTAAGAACCCTCTCTTGTCACTCAAACAACGTACTCACAGACTCCCTGTTATGCACCCGATGGATCGCTTCTGCGAGTAAAGGTGCTATCGAAAGAATCGTCATGTTTGCTAGCTGTTTCTCCGCAGGGAGTTCGATTGTATTCGTAACCACAATCTCTGTGATCGGCGCCTCTCCCAACAGCTCAAGAGCTTTCGCTGTCAATACAGGGTGCGTACAGCTCGCATAAATGGATCTTGCTCCGTAATCCTTCAGCGTCAAAGCTGCTTGAGTAACTGTAAATCCTGTGTCAATAAGATCATCAATAATGATTGCGTTTTTGCCTTCCACCTCACCGACAATATTGAGAAACTCGGCTTCATCTGGACCCGGGCGCCGCTTATCAATGAAAGCAATAGGTGCATGGACGTATTCCGCCAACTGCCGAGCTCTTGCTAAACCTGAGTGATTGGGAGCAACAACAACGATCTCATCGAGCTGTTTTTCTTCAAAGTAACGAGCGAGAATGGGGATTCCTTCTAGTGGATCAACTGGGATCGTAAAGAACCCTTGAATCTGCGGTGCATGCAGATCGGCCGTGATCACTCTCGTTGCCCCAGCCTCCTCCAAGAGATTGGCGATGAGCTTTGCTGTGATCGGCTCTCTCCCACGTGCTTTTCGATCTTGTCTCGCATACCCGTAGTAAGGAATGACGACATTGATGGTTCCTGTATGCGCTCGTTTCAGAGCATCCACCAATATGAGCAACTCCATTACATGTTCGTTAACCGGTTGAGAGGTGGACTGGACGATGAAAACCTCACAGCCTCGAACACTTTCCTCAATATTAATTTGAATCTCCCCGTCACTGAAACGATTGACCGAACTTCTCCCGACTTCGCAGCCAAGGATTTCAGCGATCTCCTCGGTGACAGCCGGGTTTGAATTAACGGTAAATAATTTAAACTTCTCGTTGAGTTGATACGGCATTCTTTTCCTCCCTGACCTGCGTGTACGCTTCATATCAATCATCTAGTAAAGGATGTTCAAAAAGACCAGCGAAAAATAGCTGCCGACCCTCTTCGTTGGCTCACTTCTGTGCTGGTTGATCGAAGCTTCACCACGTCGACCTCCTTCGCTTTTTGACCACGTTATTAGTAAGATTGTATAACAAATACAGTCCTAAATCACTCGTTCCATTCTCTTTTTCTATGAAATTCGTTCATCAATACTTAAATAGAGCCGATATACGTAGTAGACGATTTGTGAAGGAGCATGATTGATGATTACATGGCCTATAAGAAAAAAACAACCAAAAACGAAGAACACGAGTAGCCTAGACGTGCTATTCCAACCTCCGGAGCGTGCGCGAACTCAACTGCAAATGATTGAGCTCACTGCCCATGACCTCTTGGTCCTCGCGCAGGCAAAGCCTTTCATCACTGAACACCTTGAGGCCATAACGACTCGTTTTTATGACACGATTACCCATCAGCCTCATCTGCTCGCCATTATAGAAGCTCATTCAAGCGTCGAACGATTAAAACAAACATTTAACGTCCATATTCTTGAGCTATTCTCCGGGCAATTGAATGAAGCATTCGTGAACAAACGAGAGAAAATCGCTCTTGCACATGAACGCATTGGTTTGGAAACGACCTGGTATCTGGCTGCGTTTCAAAACCTCCAGCATAGCTTGCTTTGTTTCATACAGCAAGACGACCATTTCTCCTTGGAGGAAAAGTTTGCCCTCGTCCAAGCGACCGCTAAGATCATTAATTTTGAAACACAGCTTGTGCTTGAGGTCTACGATAAGGCCCATCGAGCAAAGCTAGAAGAGCAATTAGCGAGACGTACAAAAGTGTTAACACAGATGAACGACGCATCCGAGAACTTAGCTGCCATTTCCGAGGAAACAACCGCTAGCTTAAATGAGGTAAAGCACCAATTTCGAGCCATCCATGCTGTTGTACAAGAGGGCCTAGATCAGGCGAAGAAGGCGACTAGCCGTTGCGAACGAGGTCAATCCCATGTTAACGAGCAGCAGCATTCTCGCAAACTTCATGAACATATCCTTGGCATTACCAAAAAAGCACGTACCTTACAGGAGCGCACAACAGAAGTCGCAAAAATCGTCGAGATCATTGGCGCTGTAGCCAAGCAGACGAATTTGCTCGCACTTAACGCTTCGATTGAAGCCTCTCGAGCAGGAGAAGCGGGAAGAGGATTTTCTGTTGTCGCCAGGGAAGTTCGTAAGCTCGCTGAAGAAACACAGCAAGCCACCAAACAAATCGAGGCCCTCACCTCAGAGACCACCTCGCAGATGGCGGAAGTCACGGAAGCGATCAAAAGCGTCGGGGTCACAATTCAGGAAGGTGAACAGCTCGCCACCGCTACAAATGAGCAGTTCGACGCCATTCAAAGCTCAATTAACCAAACGAAGGAACTTAACGAAACGGTTACGCTTGAAGTTAAGAACCTCCTGATTGGGGTTGAAGAAATCAATGCCGCTTCTGAACAAGTATCGAGTGCTGCTACTTCCTTAAGAGTAGATATGGAGTGACCTTTCCTTGCGGGAGGGAGGTCACTAAGAGAAAAGAAGAACTGGGGGAGTCTTCTTCTTCGTTTACTAGGGGAAATTAAGGCTCCTATAAAGGAGGACAAACGGTTAGCGAACATAGCGTTGAAACCGACCATGCATTCAACGTTCCCTTTGGGTTTTTGCATGCCTCATGATTTCGACACCATTCCTCTATTTCCCGGGAAAAGTTCTTTATTCCCCCAAAAATCCACACAGCTATAACCGACAAGAAACTTAGAACCGAACTAATCGTCTAGAATCCCTGCTGTAATAGCGGTAGCGACTTGCTCTCTGTATTCATCGCTTTTTAGTAGTGTCGCATCGCTCTCGTTGGAAACGAAGCCCGTTTCCACCAGCACAGCAGGCATGAGGGTGTTACGTAAAACGACAAAGTCCGCTTCAAACACCCCTCGATTGACATTCGCGGTTTCAGAGATTAATTGATTCTGTATTCGGCTGGCCAGACGTTCTCCTTCCCTACTGCCAACGCTGTAAAACGTCTCAATTCCTTTGGCGGATGCATCTGAGAAGCCATTCGCATGGATGCTCACGAACAAATCGCCCTCCCAACGATTCGCACGCTCCGCTCGTTCTTCAAGACTCATGAAAACATCGTCACTTCGCGTCAGCAACACTTCATATCCTTTGTCTGTAAGCATCGTTTCCACTCGTTTAGAGATATCTAAGGCAACATCCTTCTCTTTCAGGGAATGGCCGATTGCGCCAGAATCTTTGCCCCCGTGACCCGGGTCTAAAACAATCTGGTTCACTTTTTCTGAGCGTTCTTCAGACTCCTCTTTTTCCTGTTCAGTTTCTGAATGATCGCTGGTTTCTTCCTTCTGCGGTTTCCGCTCATTCGCCCCCGCACTCAGATATGCGGTGCTAACAAAACCTAACTGCTCACGGTAAGTCACCTGGCCCCAGCCATTTCCGAGATCAATATATTCAATCCTCTCCCCAGGCAAAAGACTTCCAATGATCTCTGCCTCTTCACTCGGTCCTGAGCGGACATTTAAAGAGGTTTGTGTGTCGACCTCTCCCATCTCGGCCGCCTCAGCAGCTGTGGGAAAAAGCAAAAGCCCTCCGACAAATAGGATCACTGTCATCAATACTAACGATCGTAATCGATTCTTCATCCTCATCTAACTCCTTCCGACTATTAACAATCCAAGCCTATGAATCTATGGATTGAAAAGGTATTACGACAAGTATGGCCACTTTCTAGCAATCTCATACGGCCATCAAAACCTAGTTTTAAAAAGAGCCTATCAGCGACTAGCTTTTTTCACTCATTAATTAAACGTTTGATTAACGCCCCTTTTCGTTTTGATCTCTACGTTTGCGGGTATGAGAAAGGCACTTACTTTAACAAAGGAGTGTTTTTTGATGCCGGCCACGCATTCACTTGCCCCTCAGCAAAAACTGTTAGAAGACTATGTCCATACGCGCAAGATGACAATGAAGATGATTGAACCGCTAGAAATTGAAGACTTCGGAGTCCAGGCGATGGAGGATGTCAGCCCACCGAAATGGCATTTGGCTCACACGACGTGGTTTTTTGAGGAGTTCATTCTGACGAAATACCGTTCAGGGTATAACTACTATTTAGAAGAGGCGAAAAAGCTTTTTAATTCTTATTACGAGACCTTAGGGAAGCCCTTCCCTCGTTCAAAACGCGGCTTAATCGGGCGACCGACCGTGAACACCATTCTCGCGTACCGAAAAGCGGTGGATGAAGAAATCACGAGCCTTCTTAGGCGAAATGAGGTGATTAGCGAAGAGATTCTTTCGCTGATTCGCCTTGGTCTTCAGCACGAACAGCAGCACCAAGAACTTCTCATCACAGACATTAAATATAACTTTTCAATCAATCCGCTCTACCCTGCTTTTCAAAAAGAAGTGCATTCACTCAACACCGTCGAAGACGTCTCTGAAATGAAGTGGACCAGTATTGCGGAAGGTTTGGCTACGATTGGAACCAATGAGGAGAATTTCTCCTTTGATAACGAACGTCCCGCTCATAAAGAGTACCTGTATCCATTTTCCATCGCTTTGCGTCCGGTTACGAACAAGGAATTTCAAGAGTTTATAGGCGATGGCGGCTACACAACTCCCGAACACTGGCTTTCAGACGGATGGAGCACCGTGAAGGAAGAAGGCTGGAAGGCGCCTCTCTACTGGGAAGAAATTGACGGTGTCTGGCACTACTTTACACTTAGCGGCTTACAGCCCGTTAGAGACCATGACCCTGTCACGCATGTAAGTTATTATGAAGCGGATGCGTTTGCTAGATGGGCAGGCTGTCGTCTTCCGAGCGAACAAGAATGGGAGTGCGCCTTCAAAAACGATCCTTCCAGCGGCCAGTTTCTAGATTCCTTTGAACTTCAGCCGACCATGAGCGAAGGGACTTCTGCCTTTGGCACGGTGTGGGAGTGGACAAAGAGCCCTTATATGCCTTACCCAGAAAGCGCTCGACCAGCCGGTGCCCTTGGCGAGTACAACGCCAAATTCATGAGCAACCAACTCGTGTTACGTGGAGGGTCTTGCGCGACGCCAGAGAACCATATTCGTCTAACCTACCGTAATTTCTTCCACCCAGATAAACGCTGGCAATTTAGCGGCATTCGCCTGGCGAAGGACAGGAGATAACGCAATACCGAAATGCGCAGGCGGGTCGCCAAGAAGTGCGGATTTTGGAAGGCCTGGACTAGAAATCCGGGTTTGGATTTCGGGTCAGGACTGAAAAATCTCGACGCTTCTACCTGCCGGAGCTAGACAAAAATCGCTTGCTAAGGCGAATCCTTAGCAAGTGATTTTCTTTAGATGTACCACTTCTTAAATTCGTCTAGATCTTTCACCGTGCACCAAACCTGCGGATAATGCTTTTTCATTGTTAACATTCGCTTTTTCCCATCAATCGGCCAAACAATTAACTGAATGCCTTCCTGTTCACACTTTCTGGCAAAACGCCTCGTCAGATATGGATAGTTCATAGCGAGAAAGGTTGCGCCGACTTTCCTCATATATGGAAGAAGCCTTGAACCAGCGTTTTTTTTAATCAATCCTAGCTGAACATCGTTTGAAAGTTCCCTCACTCTGCCAATCGATTCATGGTCAAATGATTGGATATACACATCGTTTGCCATCCCCGTCTCTTCAATGACGTGAAGAACGTTCTTTTCTAGCCCCGGGTAGAGAGCACCTTCCTGCTTAAGTTCAATCGCCAAAGACGCTCGCCCCCGCGCGAGTTCGAGCGTTTCCAGCAAGGTCGGGATGCGCTCCTTCTGCTTTACCCTAAGTGTCTTTAATTCCGCCAGCGTGTAAGCGTTAATCAACCCTTTGCCGTCTGTTGTTCGGTTGATCGTTTTATCATGCATGACCACAGGAACGCTGTCCTTGCTAAGATGCACATCAATTTCAATATGGGAAAAGCCCAGCTCTATCGCAGCCTCAAACGCGGACAGGGTATTTTCCGGATACTTTGCCGAATAGCCTCTATGCGCAATCGCTGTTATGGCCACGAAATCCCTCCCTCCGTCAAAGACAAAGACTCGTCATCCATTTCACCTCAAAGCGAGTGCTTTTCAAGTGAGTCTTCTTTGGGAAAATGCTAGAAAGAGTTTACCATCTATAATCTTCTTCTAAAAAATCAGCTCCGTAGTGAAATCACACTTCTATTCTCTCACAATACCAAAATGAGTCGATTCACGAGCTCTTCTTCTAGGATGCTAATAAAACCTGGATCCAGCTTGCTCTCAATGGCTTCTTCATAAGCTTCCTTCAGCACATCATCCTGCATTAAACTAAGCATGCTCTTCTCTCCTTTAGCAATTTAAAACAAAACCAACTTTTTATTTATACATCAATTCAGACAAGCAGTCAAAAGCTTTGCACTCTTCTTTTGCATTAAACTTAAAAAACCCTCTGCAAACGGAGAGGGTTTACACCCGCTAAAAAAAGCTGAATCGCTTTTTTAGCAAATGTTGCGGCTGTTCTATATGAATGGCGTTTCCTCTTACAACGTTTTCGGTGTTTTGCTCTAATATCTGAAACCTGGCGCTAGCGGCAGGTTTTTCTATCCTTGCGTAGAGCCGAGTTCTATCCTCTACTCTCTCAGAAAAGGTGGACACGCAATGTACGAGATGATTCTCAGCTAACCGCTCGGCAAACTTCCTAACAGCTTTGCCGTTTCCCCCTGCCAGACTACCGGCATCTACGAGAGCGAGCGCTCCTCGTTTGATCAAGCGATAGAGCAAATCGGGATCCTTCAAGAACACCGGATGCTGCTCTGGCCTGAGAATGATCGGAATGTAGCCTTCTATGGAAAAAGCATAAACGGCCTTTTCCGCCTTACGAAACGAAGTCTCATGATCGAACTCCGTTAAAACGTAAGACGATTGATTCAAAGACAAGGCTTGTCCCTTATTTAAATCTTCGAGCAAGTCCTCCCTAAGAGAAAGTGTATGCCCTGCAAGGATTTCCATTTGAATCGCTTGTTGTTGTAAAGTCGCTTGAAATTCCTCCACCTGGTTTAGGAGAGCGTCTCCATATGTGCTTGAATTATCTCGGGCAAAATGAGGCACATAAACCATTGCTTGGACCCCCGCCTCCTGCGCCGACCGGACTTGTTCCAGTGCTTTCGTTGTCGACCTGGACAACCCCTCGCTTGTCGGAAACAGCTCTGTGACCAATTCAATCATTCTATTCCCCCCTCAAAGTTTAACCGTATGTTGAACACATCCAGAAAGAAATAGCCTTGCGTTTTATGCTTATCCTTACCATACCCTAAAAACGTTCAAACCAAAAGTTTCTCCCACCTGCATTTACACAACTTCCCACTAAAAGTTCTACTACTGAAACAAATAAAAACCCCGGATCTTATGAGCCTCATAAGATCCGGGGTTATAAGCTGGTTGAATTTAGTTGACTGCGCCTGCACCTACATAGTGCTGGCTCCAATATACGTTATCAAGATTGGAAACTTCTACGCCATTAGATGCTGCGTGAACAAAGTCTCCGCCGCCAAGGTAGATTCCAGCGTGCGTAATATGCGCACTTGTGCTATACGTACCTTCGAAGAACACGATATCTCCTGGGCTTGGGTTTGAAACGGTAGACGCAGAGTTGTAAATGCCTTGCGCTGTACGTGGAAGGCTTACACCGTCTGCTGCGAACGCGTAGTTGATGAACCCACTGCAGTCAAAGCCAGCTGGAGTTGTCCCACCCCATACATAAGGCGCGCCTACTTGACTTCTAGCTGTAGAAAGTACGTCTCCAGAAGCTCCACTTGATACCTGCGCACCAGCAACTTGAGTGCTAACTTCTTGCGTTTGCTCCACAGAAGCTGTGCTTGCAGAAGAGCTTTCAGATGATGAACCTTCTGATACAGAAGCGGTATCTTCCGAAGCAGAAACAGTATCCTCTGTTGTAGACGTTGCATTATTGGAAGCCGGAGCCGAAGCTTGTCCATCGAATGCGGCATGTGTTAGCTCAGCAGCAACTCCTGTGACAGGAAGCCCATTCTCCGCTTGGAAAGCACGAACTTTGCTTTCAGTTTCTGGACCAAAGACCCCGTCTGGAGCTGCGCCAACGTTCGCTTGTACATTTTGAACGGCCGAACCGCTGTCGCCTCTGCGAACAACTGGTGAAGAAGTATTTTCATTAGAAGAATTGCTAGATTGAGCCGTTTCCGTAGAATCTGATTCTGTAGAAGCGGATTGATTGGAATTGTCATTGACTTTGCTCATATCCACACTTGCATCTGCTTCAGCGTTTGTTGCGAGTGTTGCAGAAGCTGCGAGACCTACGAGTACAGAAGTACGAACAACTAGTTTCTTAACATTTGCCTTAAACATTATATTATTCCCCCATAAATTTAAAATTAAACATAACGTATGTATGCTTTAGCTTTTCCCACGTCCTAATCTAAAGCATGAACATCACAGTTTCTTTTTAATAAGATTACAATTAGATTACAATTTAGTAGAACATCCGACAAATCTCGTAATAAATTGACGGCAAATTGACTCTTCGTTTGACAACGGTCTCGCTCAAAGGTGCTTTTGACGGGCTTTTCACAGCTATCACCTTTCATAAATAAGGATCTGAAATTCTATCAAGCGCGGCCGTCAGCTCTCACAGCTTCCATTATTCTCTTTTTGTACTATTATTCTTCTATTGCAATTTGCATGGTTTCTACTGCAATGCAAATTCAGACAGTCTCTTACTTTGAGTGACATCGCTTCATTTTGGCGCTTCTGTCACTGACAACACCGAGAGAGCCAGCTCAACTCTTCACTCACTCCCTCTTTAAAAGACTGAAGTTGCATCTACCTGTTCCTCGTCCCGTCTTTCACACATTGCTTCTCGCTAAGGCCTGTCTGTTTCAGGAACACAAGCAAGTTTTGCCGTATCCCACTAGGTTGTCATACCGACCTTCTACATCAATGTCTGCCAGCGCAACAACACGAAAGACTTTCTGCTTATAATTTTATAAACCAGCTCCAGGGTTAGGTGAAGCCTTACAGTGCATCTAAAGGGTGAGCATCCGATGCTGACCCTTTATTCATCATGTGCCATCAACACCGCTGGCTAGGGTAGGCTTCTCTTTGGTAGGTCCTTCTTGGTTTTCCCTTCTTGTGTACGCACACTTTCTCCTTTTCCCTTGAACAAGAAACTTTTTAGCCAGCCACCAATGATTGCAGCCAGTCCAGCCTTTAAAATGCCTGTAACAAGGAACGGATAGACCCCGGACTGAAGCGCCGAAATCACCTCCAACTGAAGTACAACCATAAGCTGAACAAAACCGAAACAAAGTGTGATCCCCATGCCAAGGAGATTAGCCACAAACGCCGGGCCAACGCGTGGCGACCATTTTTCAACGATCAGTCCCATCACAAGTGCTGCAGGTAAGAAGCCCCATATATACCCACCAGAGGGCCCCAGCAACACATACATTCCGCTCCCCCCATCTGAAAAAACGGGGACACCCGCTACCCCTAGACCGATGTAGCTCAAGACTGTCAGTACGCCCCTTCGACTCCCAAGCGCAACGGCAACGATTCCAACAGCAAGCGTCTGTCCGGTAATCGGGACGAGAGGCAAAGGGATGGTTAGTTGCGAAAACAGCGCAAGCATACTCACACCCGCCCCAAGCAGGAACGCTTCGAACACATATCGTTTCATCAAACCCCTCCCTTCGTTAACCTTAATATAATTAAAGTTAACAATCATTTTTCCAATTCGTCAACTTGGGGGGCAGACGCGAGATCGTAGAATTCATTAAGCCTCAACCACGTTGAATCCTCATCCAGCACTGGACTTTCTTACTTAACCGGGTAGGGAAATCATGTCATAATAGGGTTTGTCGTTGCCCTAATCCTTTTATTTGTATTGATTATTAAATTCAAATGGGATGCTCTGATCGCCTTACTAGTAGTTGCGCTTGGCATCGGCTTACTATCAGACATCCCTGTCCGAGAAGTACCGACTGTTATTGCGGATGGCTTCGGAAGCACATTGGCCGGCGTTGGAATCCTCATTGGACTCGGCATCATTTTCGGTCAGTTTCTTGCCGCTTCAGGGGCGATTGAAAAAATTGCTTCAGCGATGATCCGGGCGTTTGGCGTGAAGAACTCGCCTTATGCCATGGCGGCAACATCGACCACCGTTGCGATTCCAGTAGCCCAATGGCCGCAGAACTCGGCACATCGCCGATCCTACTTGGACTTGCGATCTGCGCAGGAGGGATTGGTCTCTCCCTCCCAAACGATTCTGGTTTCTGGGTCGTCAACAAGTTTGGGCGCCTGTCCATGGTGGAAACTCTAAAAGTTTGGAGCTTGGGCGGGTTTATCGCCGGGCTAACCGCACTCGGCGCTGTCTATCTGCTCAGCCTAATGCAAGGATTTTTACCAGGATTATAATGTACTAGATAAAGGACGTGGAACAACATGAACAAACGAATTGGGTTTATTGGACTTGGCATTATGGGCATGCCTATGGCACGCAATCTTATCAAAAAAGGAAACGCCGTTACGGTGTTTGACCTGAACCAAGGAGCGGTTGACACGCTTGCCGCGGAAGGCGCGGCCCCCGCTGCTTCCGGAAAAGAGGTAGCGGCCGCCAGTGATGTCGTCATTACGATGCTTCCTAAAGGGGAGCATGTACGCGCAGCCGTCTTTGGCATCAACGGCGTGATGGAAGCGGCTCATGAAGGAATGATCATCATCGACATGAGCTCCGTATCTCCGGTTGACTCGAAGCAAATGGCCACCCATGCCGCAGAAAAAGGCGTCCATTTTCTCGACGCTCCCGTTAGCGGCGGAGAACCAAAAGCCATCGACGGAACGCTTGCGATCATGGTCGGCGGAGAGGCCGCTGTTTTTGAAAAGGTGAAAGGCATCCTTCATGACCTTGGAACCGACATTGTTCTTGTCGGCGAGTCCGGCTGCGGAACAACGGCCAAGCTCGCCAATCAGATTATCGTCAATTTGAATATCGCTGCTGTATCCGAAGCGCTGACGCTCGCTTCTAAAGCCGGCATCAACATTGAGAAAATGTACGAAGCGATTCGTGGCGGGCTTGCGGGCAGCACGGTGATGGACGCAAAAGTCCCAATGATCCTCGACCGCAATTTCAAAGCCGGCGGGCGCGTAGACATTAACAGGAAGGATTTGACCAATGTGATGGACACGGCCCACGAACTAGCGGTTCCACTCCCGCTTTCAAGCCAGCTACTCGAAATTTTCCACGCCCTCAAAGCAGACGGAAAAGATGATCTTGACCACGCAAGCATTGTTCACCACTATGAAAAACTTGCCAATGTCGAAGTGACACGAGGAGAAATAGGAATGAAATCAACACAAGTAGCTGAACGGTTAGCCAACTTAAAGGCATTGAACCGTTCCGATGTCCAAGCCAAGCTCGAAAACGAACGCCAACGCTTTCCCCACAAGATTGTCGTTCTTGATGATGACCCGACCGGCGTCCAGACGGTTCACGGGGTCTCCGTCTATACAGATTGGACCAAGGAAAGCATTGCTCAAGGCTTTCGCGAGGACAACCGCATCTTCTTTTTGCTTACGAACTCGCGCGGCTTCACTGTCAAAGAGACGACTCGTGTTCACCAAGACATCGCCAGCCGCGTCCAGGAAGTCTCCGAGAAACAAGGTATGCCTTACGTGCTAATCAGTCGCGGCGACTCCACCTTACGCGGGCATTATCCACTAGAGACCGAGACGTTGCGAGCCACGATTGAAGAACAGTCCAACACCACGTTTGACGGAGAAATTCTCATGCCCTTCTTTAAAGAAGGAGGCCGTCTCACGATCGATAACGTCCACTTCGTTCAAACCGGAGAAGAACTGGTACCTGCAGGAGAAACAGAGTTTGCCAACGACCGTACCTTTGGATTTGCGTCCTCTCACTTGGGCGAATGGATTGAAGAGAAAACCAACGGGGCGTATTCAAAAGAGGAAACGATCTACATTAGCCTTGAGGATCTCCGTTCAGCGAACACAACCTGGGTTAAAGACGAACTAATGAAAGCGCGCAACTTCCAGAAAGTCGTTGTGAACGCCGTTGACTATGTCGATGTCGAGGTCTTCGTCACCGCTTTCCTGCAAGCATTGAAAGAAGGAAAAACCTTTCTCTGCCGCAGTGCCTCAGCGTTAACGAAAGTGATGGGAGGCATCCAAGATAAGCTACTGCTTTCAAGAGAAGAGCTAATCACCGAAGACAGCGAACACGGCGGACTTGTTGTTGTCGGTTCACATGTGCAAAAGACCACCGACCAGCTGTGTGCGCTGCTTGATAGTGGGCTCGTGACCGGGATTGAATTCGATGTCCACCTCGTGCTCGACCCGGCAAAATTCGAACAAGAGATTGAGCGCGTTCGTACATCCTGCGAAAAGCAGATCCAAGCAGGTCAATCCGTTGTCTTCTATACACGTAGAGAGCGCCTAGACTTAGGCGATCACCGTGAAGAAGAAGAGCTGCAGCTCTCAGTCAAAATCTCGGACGCGGTCACAAGCATTGTGCACGATTTACGCGTGCGTCCGAATTACATTGTAGCCAAGGGCGGCATCACCTCCTCCAGCATTGGAACGACCGGGCTTTCGGTCAAGCGCGCAGAAGTCGCCGGACAAATCAAACCCGGCATTCCCGTTTGGAAAACAGGTGCAGAAAGCAAGTTCCCTGCAGTGGCTTATGTAGTCTTTCCCGGAAACGTGGGAACAAGCGACACGCTGAAAGACGTGGTTGACGTGCTGGAAGGGAAATAAGTTAATGAAAAAGGCGACGGGGCCCCGTGGCCTTTTTCTCTCCCTCCTCTAATTTAGCACCCTCGATTTCATATGGATGAGATGCATGAATACTGTTTTTTCACTCACTCCCTTAAATTCTGCTTTACTTTTCGACAAAAGGACACGATCCTTTGAAAGTTTTTATCTACTTCATAGAAAAAGCAGGAAATATGTTTCATTCCGTCGAAAACGGGGATATAGATTCATAGAGTTGATAGAGGACGACATGTTACAGCAATGATCCTTACATAAACGAACGTACCTCTTTTCATCTCAATTCCATTTTCAAGGAGTGTTTTGATGTTAAAGAAAGCCGCACCTCTTTCGTTTATTACTTTATTCGCCGTTGCCGCACCTGCTCACGTTTCAGCCGAAGAAATGAGCGCTTCGGAAATTTTGCAACAGTCCAATGAAGCGATGCTCGGCCTTCAAAGTTATTCCAGTCAAACGCAGATGGAGATGACAATGCCGGACTTGATGGACGGAGAACCGATGACAATGTCGATGCACTCAGAGGAAGACATCACACTCGATCCTTTTGCCATGCACCAAGTGGTCACAACATCAATGCCTGAAGGGGAAGACATGGCGCTTGAATCCTACTGGACGGAGGAAGGATTTTTCCAGGAGGACCCGGTGGAAGGCTGGATGAAGTTGCCGGGTGAGCTGTCCCAAGGATTAGATGAGCTCATGGGAATGGCTATGGCCGGGGACCAAGTCGCTCAAGCGGAAGCTCTTGGAGAAGAGATGAGTGTTGAAGACACGGGCGATGCCTATCTGTTGACGTATGAAGGGGACGGGGAAACGTTAATGGAGGCTGCCCAAGAAATGCTCAACATGGCGATGTCCGGAGACGAAGCGTCTATGATGATGGAAGAGTTACTGGCAGGCATCACCTTTAATGATGTTCGTTATGAAATGACGATTGAGAAAGACACCTATTACATGACGGAACTAATGATGGATATGGACATGGATATTGAAATGGAAGGCGAGAGCATGAACATGGCTCAATCCCTCCACATGACCGTTTCGAACTTTAATGGCGTGGATGCGATCACGGTTCCAGAGGAAGTCCTTAACAACGCCACCCCAATGGATGATGATATGATGATGGAAGAAGGCGGAGAGCTGCCCGATACAGCATCAAATAACCCGTTGCTCGCGTTCTCCGGGGCGGCTCTAGCTTTGACAGCTGGTGGACTGCTTTGGTTCAGAAGACGCACTGCTCAGCAATCATAAGGAAGCTACCCGAAAAAAGCCGCATGCGTCTGTGCGGTTTTTTCCCTATTTTAAATGAGGTGAACGTATGAATAAAGTATACATCGCTATCATGTGTATGGGTCTGTTGATGTCAGGTTACTATGGGTTTCAGTGGTGGCAAAGCTCCCAAGCCGTAGAAACAGTATCGCTTGCGGAAAGCGAAACATGGAGTGAGCCGGAAGCAACCATGGATGAAGACCCTGTTAGCCAACCTCCATCAGCCGAAGAAAAAGGCGAGGAACCAGCGACCATGAGCAACGAGGTCGACACGTATCAAACGGGCAACGATGTCGGACGCCTCGTGATCCCAGGCATTGAAAAAGGCTACACGACGTACTGGGGAGCCGACGATGCCACGCTTGAGCAGGGCGTTGGCATGTACGTGAGCGAATGGACGACCACCCCCGACCAAAAGCGCCACACCGTATTGAGCGGCCATCGCGACACGGTTTTTACTGAGCTTGGTGAAGTGGAAGCGGGAGATTCTCTATTCATGGAGTTCGAAGGGAACCGTTACGAGTACGTGGTCCAAGATCTGTGGGTCACCGAAGCCGACGATCGAACGGTGATTGTCGATAAAGACGAGGCCACCTTGACGTTAACGACGTGTTATCCTCTTGACTATATTGGGAATGCTCCGGACCGCTATATTATTCAGTCTGAACTCGTGAATGTGAGGGAAATGTGAGGCCTTCTAGCCCGATTCATTTCCCTTGGCGGCGGTGACGGAGCTAATCCCGCGGCTCCTCTCTCCTTCCCCTCCCTACCTTGTTCTCCCAAAATGACATGAGTGTTCTTATATTGACAAACACAGCAATGATCGCAAACCAAAAACGCGAACCAACATTTGACGTGCAGAGGTACACGCGCTGCGAACAGTGCGTCCGCCCACATTTCCGTCCTGCGTAAATTTAAACGTTGCCGTATTTGTTTTAGGGAGTTTGCCTACAAAGGCCAAATTCCAGGCGTTAAAAAAGCAAGCTGGTAAGGCTGCTGGCCTTGCCTGTACATACTCTCCCCACCTTCCTTTCTGACTCTCCTCCACCCTATTTGCTCTTGGCGTTACCATCATTCGCAACTCACTCAAGAATCAGACAGCACGCTTCCTCCTCCCCATGCTATTTTAAAAGCCATAATTCGACACATTCCGCGCAATATGCTACTCTGCTATCATGCCTTTTACAAAATTGGCTGTATAGATCAAAGAGAGAGGCCGAACAAAGGCAAAGGTTCGAGCCGACTAGAAAGGTTTTTTAGTTGTGAGCACAGCGAAGTTATCGACAAAAGACATTGTTTTTATTGGCTTGATGCTTTTTTCCCTCTTTTTCGGGGCGGGAAATCTGATTTTTCCTCCCCTTTTGGGACAGGAGGCTGGGACGAATTTTTGGCCTGCGATTATTGGGTTCTTGATTTCTGGGGTCGGTCTGCCGTTGCTCGGAGTCTTGGCCATTACATATGCGAACAGCGATGACGCTGAGGGGCTAAGCAGGCGCGTTCACCCGCATTTTGCGATAGGCCTCACCAGTCTCACTTATTTAGCGGTTGGCCCGTTGTTTGCCGTTCCGCGTACGGGGACGGTTTCATTTGAAATTGCGATAATGCCTCTAGTTGAAGCGACCTCCCTTTCAACGAATCTGGCCTTGTTTGTGTTTACGATTGCCTTTTTTGCGATGGTGTACTGGCTTGCGTTACATCCAGGCAAGTTTGTCGATCGTATTGGGAAGATCCTTACCCCGGCTTTGCTAACGATTCTTTTGTTTTTATTCATTCGTGTTCTCACTGGCCCTCTGGGGAGCTATCAAGCGCCCCGTCCAGATTATGAAAACTTCGCTTTGTTTCGAGGAGTGACCGAGGGCTATTTGACGATGGACACGATTGTCTCCTTTGTCTTTGCGATCATTATTGTAAAAGTCATCAAAGACCGAGGCGTCACAGAACCGCGGCAAATCCGCAACGTTACGCTTAAAGCAAGCCTAGTGGCAGCCCTTTGTCTTGGCGGGGTTTACCTCGGGCTTGGTTACTTAGGAGCGACAAGTGCAACTCACATTGGAAATCAAGAAAATGGCGGTGCGATTCTTTCCCTCGTGTCGGGTGAATACTTTGGGGTCTATGGCAACATTATCCTTGGGCTTAGCATTTTATTCGCCTGTATCCCCACAGCCGCTGGATTGATTTCATCGTGTGCGACGTACTTTCATAAACGTTTGCCCAAGCTATCGTACAAGGCACTCGTCATCAGTTTCACACTGTTCAGTGCCGCCATCGCCAACATCGGCCTAAATCAGCTAATTGCTTTCTCTTTACCTGTGCTTGTCTTTATTTATCCGATCATTACGGTACTGATCTTTCTTGCCTTTCTCGACCGGATTACTCAAGGTCGTCGGGAAGTGTATCAGCTAAGCGTCCCCCCCACGGGAATTGTCAGTTTCAATGACGGGTTGCAAGAAGCGGGGCTGGGCTTTGACCTTTTTCAGTCACTCCCTTTTGCCTCACTTGGCTTTGGATGGGTAATCCCTGCAATCGTTGGCGGGTTGATTGGATTCGTGGTTTCGCTTATACGGCAAAGATGAGAAAAGCTTGTCTGGTGTTTCTGCACCAACAAGCTTTTTTATGTGAGGTAAAACGAATAATCGACCACAAACTGCGGAATGGTAAAAAAACAGAAAGGAGAATCCACTATGACCAGAGGACAATCAAGGAATAACAAGCACAAAAACAAAGCCAATTTGTCACAAACCCCTAAAAATGAAATAGAAAGTGATGGCCTGGACATCGAGTTTTCCGAGGAGCTAGCGGATGCCGATGATATCGAAGCAGAGCAACGTTCACAGGCGGCAGATGCACGTGCTCATAACCGCACAAACAAGAACTAGGTTTTGGCCAAAGGCTAGGTCCTTAAACTATGGGCCTGGCTTTCTCTTGCTCCCCCCTCCGTTCTTCCACTTACTTGTAACATTTTCTATATGCTCCTGAGAATCGAAACATACACAAGATCTCAACGAAACTCCCCGTCACCCTGACCAGCCGCAAAAACTTTCAGCTGATTAAGATGCGACTCCTTCAAGCAAAACCATGTTTGCCCGGCCCAAGAACCGGTTATAGTACATTATCCGTTATAAGATGATGGTTTTTTTTTGAGGATTTGTTTCGGCCGTGTATAAAAAAGGGGTGATGAGATGAGTTTAAAGAAGGAACCAGAAAACCGAAAACTCCCGCCCAAACACCGGGGAGATGAAAAGCGGCATGAGGAGAACGAACGCTTCGAGAAGCTGCTAGATAAACTGGAAGACATGACAACAAAGGGACGGTTGAAGGACATCGCTTTTCATTTTACGGATAAAAGAGAAGTCATCAGGTCCAACTTAATCGCTGGAATTGCAAGAGGGGTTGGTCTAACCATTGGCGCCGGGATCTTTATTGCTTTGCTCGTCCTGATTTTGAGCCAGTTGGTCTCGCTTCCTTTAGTTGGAGAATGGATTGCTGATTTGCTCGACGTGATTGATGCGAATCGATAAACTGTACTACATAAATACAAGGAGGAAACCGTATGGATTGGTTAGGCATAGGGGTCTTTATTCTTTCGCTTGGCTTTATTGCTGGGGTGATTTTCCTCATTCCTGTGTTTAAAAAATTAACAGAGACGCTAAACAATACAGCGCGCACCGTCTCCCAGGTCGAAAAGAGTTTGGATGACCTTACAGGGGAGACGAAAGTGGTTTTGCATAACGCAAATGAAACGCTTATGGATGTGAATCAAAAAGTTGCTAAACTGGATCCGATCTTTGCCATAATTGAAGATTCAGGGCAAGCCGCTCATAATGCGACGGCAACGGTAGCCAAGTATACAGCTACACGACGCGATCTCGCGAAAAAAGAAGCTGCTGTCGTGACCCCTCAAAATGTTCAAGGAGTTTTTAAAGGCGCGGCCTTTCTTTATTATTTGCGAAAAGCGAAAAAGGCACAGAAAAAGAACAATGTCAAAAAAGAATAAGGAAAAGCACAAAGGCCGCACTTTCAGTGCGGCCTTTGTGCTTTTCTGCTCTTCTCGACGCTCTGTAAACAGAACTGTCGAACTTTATCATATTATGTAGATATATCGCGACATATGTCCTATACTATTGAAAGCGAAATCAATTTCATATCTTAATAATTTCGCAAATTGAAAACGCCACCAACGGTGAGGAGGGATTCACGTTGTATACATTTTTAATCGGTATTGTGCTACTAATTATTGGTTATTTCACCTACGGAAGGTTTGTTGAGCGTATCTTCGGCGTGAGAGACGAGCGGCCCACCCCCGCTCACGTCAACAAGGATAATGTGGATTACTTGCCCATGAGTACGCCCCGAAATTCACTGATTCAACTATTAAACATCGCAGGGACGGGCCCAATTTTCGGTCCGATTATGGGAGCGCTTTACGGGCCGGTCGCCTTTATCTGGATTGTGGTCGGTTGTATTTTTGCCGGAGCCGTCCATGATTATTTAACAGGGATGATTTCCATTCGCAATAAAGGGGCTCATCTTCCTGAGCTTGCGAGCAAATTCTTAGGCAAGGCGATGAGGCATGTGGTCAATGCGTTTGCCATCCTGCTTCTTCTTTTAGTCGGGACCGTATTTGTCGCCACCCCGGCCGATTTGCTGTATGTGTTGATCGACGGCAGGATCGCTGTAGGAGTTATTATTGCGCTAATTTTTATTTACTACACGCTGGCGACGCTTTTGCCCGTCGATAAAATCATCGGTCGCCTTTACCCATATTTTGGCGCCTTGCTAATTGTGAGCACCTTAGGCGTGGGAATTGGTTTAGTCGTTACAGGTTCTCCCATTCCCGAACTATCGCTAACGAATTTCCATCCCGATCACGCGCCGATCCTGCCTTTGATTTTCTTTACCATCACATGTGGGGCGCTGTCTGGGTTCCACGCAACACAAACGCCCATCATCTCACGAACCACTCAGCGCGAGAAGCAAGGGCGAAAGATTTTTTACGGGATGATGATTGCAGAGGGCATTATTGCGATGATCTGGGCAGCGGCGGCAATGAGCCTGTTGGATGGGTATAGTGGATTGAATGAGTTGCTTGCTGCTGGGGGCCCTGGTGCAGTTGTATCAGAAGTATCGATATTGATGCTTGGTGCTATTGGCGGTACAATCGCCGTTCTAGGCGTTGTTGTCTTGCCCATTACGTCTGGAGATACAGCGTTTCGAAGTGCACGAATGATTATTGCTGAGTACTTTCAAATCGCGCAAAAGAAGTTGTCCAGTCGCCTGTGGATCGCTTTGCCTTTATTCGCAGTTTCGGTTGTCTTAACGCAAATTGATTTTAATCTTCTATGGCGCTATTTCAGCTGGGCCAACCAAGCGACGGCCGTCATTGCCTTATTTGTCGGCGCCATGTACTTGTACATCGCTAGGAAGAACTACTGGATTTCGCTTATCCCGGGTACGTTCATGCTCGTCATGGTCCTTACGTATATTTTGAATGCAGAAATTGGCTTTAGAATGCCAATGTCCGCTTCGTGGTGGGGAGGCGTTATCGGTACCATCATTCTCGTGGCCTTGTTCTTCCACGCTGCTAAAAAGGCCCGTGCCAACAACCTTCCCCTTGAAGAAGACGTTTCGAACTGGAAAGAGTCCGCTTAAATGTTTATTGCCGTGTCCAGCCCTCTTGATTGTTAAGAGTGGCTGGCATGGTTTTTAGTTTTAAAAAACTCTCCTCTCTCCTCCTTACCAGACTTTCTTCCTACCAAAACCTTAAGAATGATCCAATTCTGACCGATAAAGAACGTAGGACAGTCTCTTCGACTGAGCACGACATCACCTCGTTTCCGAACGTTACACTACTTAATGAAAAGGAGCCGCCATGAAGCATAACCTTACCGCTTACCAACTGCTTGCTGAAATTCATGCTCTACTAAAAGCTCGTTTCCCTAAATACGCAGGCGATCCTTATCGCTTACTGGTGGAAAATGTGATGGAGCAAAACCCTAAGCCGCTGCCCATTGAAGTCTTAGATCGGCTTTGGCACACGGTCTATATGAAACACGACCTCACCAACTTTGTGCCTCTATCGCCTCAAAACATTGACTTTCTGAAAAAATTGGTCGAAGATTTAAAAACTCACCAAACCGTCGGGGGCAAGTAACCTCCGACGGTTTGGTGAGGTGGGTATCAGCGATCAACAACTTTTGGGAGCCCTCGTTTGCCCTCTTTGCTCATTGATCTCCCGAAATTCCTGACTCCCCTGCTCCACCTTTTTTCATTTCTAGGTTTTCATCACACCATAACCAGGGTATAGTCAGAAACAGACGCACTCGGAGGTGAAAGAAATGAGCAAGGTAAAGGAAGAAGCGAAACAGCTTTCTGATTGGACGCTGGATGGAGAAACGCTATCGAAAACCTTTTCGTTTCAGGAGTTTCTTGAGGGAATTCAATTCGTTCAGAACGTAGCAATTTATGCGGAAGGGGCGCAGCATCACCCCCATGTGACGATTGACCATACGAACATCACCGTACAATGGACAACTGTCGACCAGGGCGCGTTAACAGAGAAAGATATCGACGCTGCCAAAGCGTGTGAGAATTTGCTGAATGGGTAGAAGTCAGCGGGGAAAGTCACGGAAAAAATCCTTTGCCCTTCATAAACGAAATGAGGACGCCTGATCATGATATCAGGCGTCCTCGTTTCTAGCTCTGGCTCAGGACCAAACTTCCAAAAGCAATCTCATTGATTGATTGTTCCGCAATCGTTCCCGATTAAGGGAGATCTAAAAAATGTAGAGGAGACTGAAATGCAAAAGCCCTCATCTAAGCAGAAGCTCGACCTCGTCGGTAAATCACCTTGCCCGTTTTCATGATTTCTTCCAAAAATCCGCCTCTGTAATCGTCTTCTCCCATTAAAACGGGTTCGATCAAGACATGGACATCCTCGCCAATTCGAAAAAGTCGGGTTAGGGACTGAAGATAATTCCCTTCAATATGATTAACCACAACCGCAATATCAATATCACTATGTGTATGAGCTGTACCTTTGGCATAGGAGCCAAATAAAACAACCAATTCTGCTGGATATTCTTGAACAACTAACTCTGCGTATTGTTCAACTAATTTCTCAACTTCATTTGTATCCATTCAGACAACTCCTTGGTCTCTGAATAAATCTGCAAGCATTTTTCGTTATCGAGAGCTTGCATAACCCTATCTTTATCCTTCGGGTAGCAACTTTCAATATTCAACGGACGTAACTCTCTAATGAATGCCCGTTGTTCATCCGAAAGTTCCTCATTCAACCCTGTAAGTTCAGTCAAATATGCCAGATTATGCGTATAAGGTGGGCCCTCATTTTTTTGAGAAACAAATAATCCTTTTAAAATCTTTTCAATCACCTGGTGACACATAAATCTTTTTGTATCAAGCATAGCCTTTGCCGTTTTCAGATCATAATCAGCAATATCTATCCAATAACTGACCTTATCGTACTCCATCTTAATCACCTTAATCCTCCTATATTGTATAATATTTCTGACACAAAAACAAAAATCAAAAGTATCCTGTGGCGTGCCCTAACTCTGAAAAAATAAAAGCAGCGCGCTGTTCCTTCCCACAGCACGCTGCTTCTTCACCCGTTTAAAGAATACCAATCGATGCAAACAAAATCGCGACAGCCACTGAGATTACAGGAATTAATACAGCAACGACGAAGATATCTTTATAACTGTCTTTATGAGACATTCCTGTGATGGTAAGCAATGTTAGCACGGCGCCGTTATGAGGAAGCGCATCTAGCCCACCGGAGGAGAGGGAGGCCACTCGGTGAAAGGCTTCTGGAGAGATGCCCGTGTCCATTGCAATTTCGTAATATTTTGACCCAAGTGCTTCTAGAGCGATTCCCATTCCACCAGACGCTGATCCTGTGGCCCCTGCTAACACATTCACGGCTATCGCTTCTGAAATTAAGGGGTTCCCCTTTACCCCCATTAGCATTTCAGTCAGTCGATCAAAACCCGGGACCACCTTGACAACGGTCCCAAATCCTACCGCGGCACTTGTATTAATAATGGCCGTCACTGAACCAACGGCTCCTTTATTAATTGCCTGGACAAACCCTTTCATCTTGGAAACGTTTAATAGCATGGTTAAGAGAATGCCAGAGATTAAGGCCACAATAATGTCCCAGCCCAATACGTTTAATGTGATGAGTACAGTTAACAACGGAAGCAAAGATAATAGAAAGTTGGGTGTATCTCCTTCTGTATTCATTAGGTTCTTATCGTTCGGCTCTGTGAAAACTTCTCCCTTGCTCGTCAGCTTCTTTTCTCGATAGCGTAGATAGAAGTACCCGCCAACCGCCATGACGAGCGCCGCCACAAGCCCCATAATAGGCGCTGCGGTGGCCGTTGTTTGAAAGTAATCCATGGGAATCAGATTTTGGATTTGTGGCGTTCCAGGGATCGCTGTCATGGTGAACGTAAACGCCCCCAGAGCTACGGTCGCTGGGATCAACCTTCTCGTGATGTTTGCCTCCCGGAATAAGGTTAACGCGAGTGGGTACACGGCAAAAACAACTACAAACAAACTGACGCCGCCGTAGGTCAGCACGGCTGCAGAAACGAGCACTCCAAGGATGGCACGCTTTGTCCCAATCACTTTGGTTAAGGCCACGGCCACAGATCTTGCCATCCCCGTATCTTCCATTAATTTTCCAAATATGGCCCCAAGCATAAAGACTGGAAACCAAGACTGGGCAAAGGAGACAAAACCGCCCATATACGTATTTGTATAGGCATCCAGTAAATCCAGTCCCCCTGTTAGCGCGACCACGCCTGCAGCAATCGGTGCCACCCAAATAATGGACCATCCAAGGTAGGCTAGCCCCATTAAAACAATGAGGCCAAGAAAAATCCCTAACATGACAACCCCTCCTTATCTTTTCGTCACTTACAGTACTTCGACGATCATCGCGATCCCTTGCCCCCCGCCAACACACAAAGAAGCGATTCCGTATGGTTGATTCCTTCGTTTCAACTCTTTAATAAGGGTATATAAAACTCTTGTTCCACTAGCTCCTATCGGATGCCCTAAAGCAATGGCGCCCCCGTTGACGTTGACGTTGTCTCGGTTTAGCCCCAATTCCTTTTCCACCGCTACATACTGGGAAGCAAAGGCCTCATTCACTTCAATAAGATCAATATCCGCTAACGTTAGCGATGAGGTTTCCAGTGCTTTTTTTATGGCTGGGACAGGACCAATGCCCATATAGGATGGGTCGACACCAGCAACTCCCCAGGAAACAATTTTGGCCAGCGGCTGTACGTGATTTTCTTGGACAAAGGTCTCCCCTGCCAAAACAACGGCACCGGCCCCGTCATTAATCCCGCTCGCATTCCCGCCTGTCACCGTGCCGTCTTTTTGGAAGGCTGGTTTTAACGTCGCTAGTTTCTCGACTGTGGTCTCTTCGTTTATATGTTCATCTGTATCTATAAGGGTGGTTCCTTTTCTGGATGGCACTGCAACGGGAGCGATTTCTTCCGCAAATTTTCCCTCTCGTCGGGCTTCTGCGGCCCGGCGATGGCTCTCGTAAGCGTATTCATCTTGCTCCTCACGAGAGATTGAATATTTTGTTGCCAGATTTTCCGCTGTGATCCCCATGCCGGAGCCGATGTATTCATCCGTTAACGCCGCCCACAGCATGTCATCCACTTGAGGTGTTCCTAATTTTGTTCCAAACCGGCTCCCTCGCAGGGCGTAGGGGGACAAGCTCATACTGTCTACGCCGCCTGCTAAAGCGACACTCCCTTCGCCAAGCATGATCGACTGGGCGGCAGAGACGACCGATTGCAACCCAGATCCGCATAATCGATTCACCGCAAGTGCTGGGCTTTCCATCGGCACCCCAGCTTTTAGGGCAATGTGCCGGGCCAAGTAGGGAGCATTTTTCGATGAATGAATCACATTTCCGAGTACCATGAAATCAATTGCCCCGGGGTCGATGCCACTTCGTTGAATCGCTTCCCTACTTGCGGTTACGCCAAGTTCAGTGGGGTCCACATCTTTTAAACGGCCACCAAATGTGCCAAACGGCGTTCGTGCACCTTCGACAATATACACATTTTCCATCGTTCATTCCTCCTATTGCGCTGTATAGCCTCCATCGATAACAACGGCCTGCCCGGTGACTCCCTTCGCCTGGTCACTGGCAAGGAACATCGTATAATCAGCAATTTCTTTCACAGCCAACAAACGTTTTTGTGGCACTAATGGATAAATCACTTCCTCAAGCGCTTTCTCTAAGGATACATTTCGATTACGTGCCAAATCCTCAAGCTGATTGCGAACAAGCGGTGTATCCACATATCCCGGACACATGGCGTTGACGGTAATGCCATGGTCTGCCCCTTCCAAAGCGGTCACTTTTGTTAAGCCGATGACCCCGTGCTTTGAGCTATTATAGGCCGCTTTCCCGGCAAACCCGATGAGTCCATTAATGGACGCCATATTGATGATTCGCCCCGTGCCTTGCTTTTTCATGATTGGGAAGACGTGCTTCGTGGCCATGAAAGGGGCGACCAGCATGACTTTGGTAATCAGTTCAAATCTCTCTGTCGAAAAATCCTCCACGGAGGCCACATGTTGCAATCCCGCATTGTTAATGAGCACATCAATCCTGCCGAAGTGTTCCACCGTCTGATCAATGGCTTGCTGCAGCTCCTTTTCCTTCGTTACATCACATTTGATCGCGATGCAGTCACGACCTTCCTGTTTCCAAGGGGCCACCGCTTCGTTCACTTTCGCCTCATCCATATCCGAAAAAGCGACCTTCGCTCCATGTTTCGCAAATTCAGTCCCTATTTCATACCCAATCCCACTTGCTGCCCCTGTAATAAAAACCACTTTGTTGTTTACCATTGCTTCTCCCCCTAAAAAGAATCGACTTGAAGATGTTCGCTTACCCTTAGATCCGCCTCCGTTGATTGGATCACTTCCTCTACGCTCCAGCCTTCTGCCACTTCCGCAAGCACAAGGCCATCTTCCTCGACATCAATCACAGCACGGTCCGTAATCATCCGGTGGACCACCTTTTTTCCTGTTAACGGCAATTCACACGTCTTTAAAATTTTCGACTCCCCATGTTTATTGACATGATCCATAATAATGACGATTTTCTTCGCTCCATGGACAATATCCATCGCCCCGCCCATTCCTTTGATCATTTTTCCTGGGATCATCCAATTGGCGAGGTCCCCCGTTTCCGATACTTCCATGCCGCCAAGAATCGCCAGGTCGAGATGCTCGCCGCGAATCATCGCAAACGATTCAGCACTGCTAAAATAGGAAGCACCTGTGGAAGCGGTCACCGTTTCTTTTCCCGCGTTAATCAAGTCAGGGTCCACTTCTTCTTTAAAAGGAGAACGGCCAATCCCGAGCAATCCATTTTCTGATTGAAGAACCACTTGTTTCCCCTCTTGTATATAATTCGCGACCATGGTCGGCATGCCAATGCCCAAATTCACATAGGAACCGCTTTCAATTTCTCGTTCCGCTCGTCTGGCGATTCTTTCTCTCACGACTGCCTTATCCATTTGTTTGATCATCGATCGTTCCCTCCTAAGCCTCTTGTCTTAGCGTTAAGCGCTCCACTTTTTTCTGTTGCTGGCCCTCCATCAACCCTTGGACATAAATGCCCGGTGTGTGAATATGCGCGGGATCAAGGGTCCCTGCCTCTACCAACTCTTCGACCTCAGCGATGGTGACTTTCCCGGCTGCGGCCATCATCGGGTTAAAATTTTGCGCGGTTTTGTTATAGATAAGATTTCCATTCGTATCTCCGACTGCGGCTCTGACCAAACTGTAATCGGCCTTCAGTGCGGTTTGCAGCAAGTATTCCTTCTGATCAAACACACGGACTTCCCCGCCTTCCGCTATAGGTGTACCGACCCCAGCCGGTGTGTAAAAGGCCGGTATTCCTGCTCCCCCTGCGCGAATCCTTTCCGCCAACGTTCCTTGAGGCACAAGTTCCACTTCCAGTTCACCAGATAACACCTGCCGTTCAAATTCCTTGTTCTCGCCCACATAAGAGCCAATCATTTTATCAATCTGTTTATTTTTTAACAGCAGCCCCAATCCCCAGTCGTCGACGCCACAGTTGTTTGAAATCACCGTTAACTGTTTGACGTCGGCTTCCACTAAAGCCAAAATCAGATTCTCTGGAATCCCTACAAGGCCAAACCCACCAACCATAACGGTCGACCCGTCCTGGATCTCCTTGACGGCTTCAGCAAATGATGAATACATCGTTTTCATTTGGTTCACTCCCTTCTCCATAATAGTAAGCAAGAAGCGTGCCAAGAATTGTTCATCTTTTTCTTCTAGCAGTAATCCTGCGTTTTTCAGATCTCTTCCCCCTCAGGAAGCTATACGCAAAAAATCCCTTTTTCCAGTTTTGCGGAAAAAGGGATTCAGAAAAATTATAAACCCTTACTTAAAAGGCTGTTCCAGATTAACGGAAAGATTTCCGGAAAACCGGAATGCTTCACAGCCCATATTTCTTTATTTTTTCATACAAGCTAGACTTCCCGATCCCGAGCATTTCCGTCACCTTTGCTTTATCGCCATTCGCTTTTTTCAATGCACGTTCGATCGCTTGTTTTTCTGTGGTTTCGAGAAGCTCTTTCAAGCTGCCTTTCTGATCCATTACATACGCTTTTGATTGCAAACGCTCAGGCAAATCTTCCATTTGAATCATTTCTGTATTGGTTAAGTGCACGGCTGATTCAATCACATTCTCCAATTCCCTGGCGTTGCCGGGCCAGTTATAACGCGAAAAACAAGCGGACACCTCTGGATCAACATCAATGACCCTTTTGCCCGTCCGTGTGGTCACTTTATGGAGAATGAATTTCGCTAACACACGGATATCTTCGGGCCTCTCTCGAAGGGCAGGAATTTTTAGTTGGACAACATTGATCCGATAAAACAAGTCCTCTCTAAACCGATGTTCCTCAATTAGCTTTTCTAATGGCTGGTTGGTAGCCGCGATCACTCTTACATCGACCTTCTGCGGCCGCTCAGCCCCAACGGCTTCCACTTCTCCCTCTTGCAACACCCTGAGAATCTTGACTTGGGCACTCAATGGCATATCCCCAATTTCATCTAGAAAAAGGGTGCCCCCATCTGCAAGCTGGAACTTCCCCGGTTTCCCTCCCTTTTTGGCCCCGGTGAACGCTCCCTCTTTATAGCCAAACAATTCCGATTCAAACAAATGGTCCGGGATCGCGGCACAGTTTACTTTAATAAAGGGCTTGGCATTTCGCTCACTCAAGTGGTGAATGCTATGAGCAAACAACTCTTTCCCTGTACCACTTTCTCCCCTTAATAACACGGAAACATTCCCTGGGGACACTTTTTTAATGGATTCTTTTACTTTATTCAACTGCGGAGAGCTGCCTGCAATATCATGAAGAGAGTAAGTCGCTCCATGCTGACCTTTCAACTGGTTCCGATAATGCTCAATCTCCAGCAAAAGATCTTTGATATGACTATTCATCTTCATCCATTCTTTTGTATCGCGAAACAGCACCGTCCCCACCGCCCCTACCACTTTTCCCCTTGAGCGGACAGGGATCCGATTCGCGATCATATGATTCCCGCGAATGTATTGGAGGTCAGCGATTTCTTCGATTCCCGTGCGAGCGACAATATGCATGCGCGAGTTTTCAATGACCTCTGTCACATGCTTTCCGATTGCTTCTTCTTTGTCCACCTCGAGAAACTGGCAATAGCTATTGTTCAAGTCAGTGATCCTTCCTTGTTCATCGACCACAACCAAGCAATGGTACGCATTCTCAAAAACGGTTTCAAAAATTTCATCTTTATAGTCCTCGGTAAAAGGCAACACCTACATCCCTCCCTATTTACAAAAAGCTGGCTTTCTTCATTATATACAACGTTCAGGCTTTAACAACGAACAAAAAAGTACATACTCCGACTTTCTCGGTTACATACTAAGCGTCACATCAAAGGAGGAATCAATCAAATGAACGCACTGCGAGCACAGGAAATTTCAGAGTCCGCCGTGATGGCTGATGTCACCTATGACGGAACGCCCGTTTACATTCAACACGTGGATGAACAAAGCAACACCGCAAGAATCTACGCCCTCGATGCACCCGATGAAGAGCTGGACGTAGCTTTAGACAGTTTGGTAGAGAATCGCTAACGGTGCTAGAAGCTCCAACCCATGAGCTAAAACACTCCCTAAACACCAAAGGCTCGGAGACCTAACGTCTCCTGAGCCTTTTCGAATTTAAGACTTGGCCCTAGCTCCTGCACCCTCCCTCCATATTGATTGATAAGTAAGACCACAAGTGTTGCCAATGATTTTTTCTGGAACGTACTGACCTTCTATCCCTCCTTCGACGCCCAAAGCTCGAAGATGTGACGAAACCTTAGGAACGGCCATCTACCACACCGCAAGACCAAAACATCCCTGAGTGAGTTCTTACTCCTCAAATGAAAAAGACTTCATGAGTCTACACTTAGACTCACAAAGTCGTTCAATCACTGCAACTACCGTGCAATTCCTATGTTATTACCCTTTCTCTCTCTCTAATCTGAACGTCCTCTGGTCGATAAACAGTTGTGACCTCCCCTTTTGTATTGGTAGCGAACAACACAGAACGTTCACAGGCTAACACAAAAGCATAGCTCACTCCTGTGTCTGGATCAGTGACATCAATTTCGGCATCCATGCTGTATTCTGAGACAAAGATAAAGAGATTCCCTGACCTAAATGCAAGCTTCCGCCCGTAAATTCCTGGTAACGCCCCGCCCTTGCTCCACACCAATTCTTCCTTTACTCGGGAGGATTGTAAGCATTTTTCATAAACAGCCCGCAGTACTTCAAGACGGTCGTTTAGTTCCAGCGGTAGCGGCGACCAGATCAACGTCCCTTTGCCCAACGACCACTCTTGAAGGTTGTTGGTATGCGCAGTCCCCTCACCGAGGATAACTTCTTTGGACACTTGCGCCATTTTTCTCGATCCGAAGCTAGCAGAGTAGAAAGCCCCATCAATGATGAGCCCCTCTTCGCGACGCACATTGCTAAGTGTTGTCTCTGCCAAAAGATCAGGAAGGCGTTTGCTTGGCGCCCACGATTCATTCAGTCGTATCGGCCCGGAGTAAAGAACAGTCCCTCCTTGCTCTGCATACGCGATAAGCTGATCGAAAGCGGCATCGCTGAAATTGTGTGCACTCGGGACGATGATCAATTTTGGCGGTTCTAAAGAAAGATCCTCGAGATGATACTCACTCAGTCCGCGGACATGCGTGTTCATCTCGTGTGCCAAAGTGCGTACAGCTCGTGTCGTGGCTTCATAGGCCAGTTTCCGGGATGAAAAGTCATTGGAATATGGAAAGACAATCGCCACTTCCTCTAGCTTGCGATGTGAAAACAGGTCGCGTGTTTCTTCAATGAAACGTCCGAAGTCATAGGAAACATTCGCTTCTGGCTTCTCTGTGCCATCCGCTCGAAGCGCGCCAATATTGGACTCGTTCACATTATCCATGTAGAAATTCGTGTTCCAGAGCCACTGAGCCGCACCCGCGCCGCCTGTGGAAAAAGCATAAGCATATTTCCGCTCAAGGATGTTGCGCAGCTCTTCCTCGCTTCGTTTGGCTGAGCCATCAGCTTGTTCTAAGTACATGATGCCCGTTTCTTGAATTAAATTCGGTTTCGCCAACGTTTTTGTAAAGACCCCGTCCCAAACAAGATGATCCATCTGCCACCACGTATGGTTCGTCGTGTAGTCAACCTTCTCTCCGTAGAAAAATGGGGTTGGGCGCTGGGAAGCCAATGCTTCATCCTGCCCTACCGTGACTAATTGCTCGCCATTAAAGGAACGAATCGTCGCAGACAGCTCTTCGACCCACTGATTGTGTATCTCCATTGTGAACAGCGTGTAGTCCATCCACGGCAGGCTCTTTTTTGGGCTGCGCATGTCCTGAATATCGAAGCCAATCTCTTCTGGTTCAGGCGGGACGATCGAAGCAAAGTCAGGCAGCTCGTCAGGTGTATAATTCCACGCTTCCTGCACATCACGGATGGATGAATATTTCTTCTTCACCCATTCTTGAAAAGCCGCGCGTTCAAACGGGTCCTGGGCGGAACGCGGACCTTTGAAGATTCGCTCTGGATCAAACATCGATGGCTCGTTAATCAGATCCCAGTGAATATGGGTCGCACCCTTATACCGAGAGACAATCGCAGCAATAAAACGTTTCTGAGCCTCCAAGCTACGTGGATCAAGATACGGATTGTTTCCTTCCCAAGTTTCAGGCGTAAACCCGAAGAAGTTGAAGCAAAGGTCAATGTCATACTGCTTAGCTGTCAGCAAAAAAGCATCAATGGAGCGAAGCACTTCCTCATAGGGATGCCCGTCAATAAACATCATCTGTCGCCAGGCTGTCCAGATGCCCGTGCGAATATGGTTGATTCCGGCGCTACTCATCTGACCCATGTCTCGGTTCCATACCGCTACATTGGGCATAAAGAGAAATTTGCGAGCGACATCGGAGGTCATATAAGTCATGCCGACAATCGGGTACGGCCGACCCTCCTTCTCAAAATAATCACGGCCAGCCACAAGCGGAGCGCCCTCTTCAAGCAGCTCCTGCGAAAACCCCCAAAAGCCTTGGCGATAGGTCAACGTCTCGCCATCGCTGGAAGTGATCGAACACTCGATGTCGTAAAGACCCGGTTCCACGTGTACTGGCAGAGTTCGCCTCTCATAGTGAATCTCTCGAGATTCATCCACTTTAAACGCATCCTCAAACACCTTCTCCCCTTCTTTTCGTACCACAAGCGAGAACATCCATGTCTGATGCCTAGAGGGAATCTGTTTGTTCGCCAAATAAAGACTTTGCAATTGAATCGATAGCGTTAGCGCCTCTCCTGGATAGTAGCTGGCATAGCCTGGTTTGATCCAAATCTCTGTTACGCCTTTAGCCACATAAGAAGCCATAGCATCTAACACACTCGCTCCATTGGTCCAAAACGCAGAATCAAGAGCTTGATTGATGAGAACCCAGCGGCCGCCGGAAAAGCGTCCCTTTGTGTTCTCAATCGCTACTACAGGTGCAGCCACTTCTCGATTGTCTCTAGAAACTCCCTTTAATAAAGGATAGATATAAGCGTCCATCGGCCCGCTGGAACCATTTTCATGGGGGAGGTCATCGTGCTTGGTTCCATGAAGAATCAACCCATACGTATCCATAACAGAAAATAGCGACTCAAATTCCTTTAGAACAGGCAGGTCTTCATTAGGCTGAAGTGTCTCAATCGGCTCCTTTTTCACCGGCAGCGCCTCGTGGATATTCAACTGCTGATGGTATGCCGTTTGCTCTTTTTCTATCATCCATTCTTCGCCTTTTTGATATACCGGACGCTTGAACGGCGGCCCTCCTGCATGAACCAATCCACCGCCTTTTTGCAGATAAGCAAGAATCTCGTTCCAGGCCTGCTTCGGAAAATAAGGGCCATGAAGGTGAACAAAGGAAGTCACTCCTTCCGCTTGAAGTGCTGCCACTAGCTCCTCCACGCCGACGATCGAAAAGTCATCACAGCGGCGCAGAGCTTCCTTCGAAGGTCTAGTTCCGTTAAACGGAAAGGTTTCATCGTAAAATAGAATTGTTTTTGTCATAAGCGCTCTCTCATTTCTGTGTTAGTTTTTCACAGCCCCCTCAGTAAGGCCTGCGATGAACTGTCGGCTGAAAAAGATGAAAACGATGAGAATCGGAAGAGTGGCCATGAATGTCCCCGCCAAAATCATTGAGTAATCGGTGTGGTACACTTCATTCAGCGTCCGCAAAGCTATTTGAATCGTATGAACACTTCGGTCCTTTAACACGACAAGCGGCCAGAGGAAGTCATTCCAAGCATTCATGAACGTGACAATTCCAAGCGTCGCAAGACCAGGCTTTATTGTGGGCAAAACAATGTTCCAATAGATTCTGAACGTGCCACAGCCGTCAATGCGAGCCGCTTCCATCAGTTCATCCGGGATGGTTGAAGAAATAAACTGCCTCATCCAGAAAACGCCGAAGGCACTGACCATTGCAGGGACAATGACTGCCTGCAACGTGTCGATCCAGCCAAGTTGACTGATAATCATAAAGGACGGAATCAGCCCGAGCTGAGGCGGAATCATCATAGTCGCAAGCAGGAAGATGAAGAGAATGTTCTTTCCTTCAAACTGGAGCTTCGCAAAGGCAAACCCGGCCAAAGAACAAAAGAAGAGCACCGAGACCGTAATTGCGCTAGAAATAACCAATGAATTCATCAGCGCACCAAAGAAATCAATACGTTCGAAGACCTTCTGAGCGTTTTCCAAGAAATTCCCTCCCGGCAGAAGCGCTGGCGGAAATTGGTTGACTGCAGACGTCGTATTCGAACCAATCACAAACATCCAATAAAATGGAAATAGGGATACCAGTGAACTGACAATTAGAAAAAGATACAGGACAATTTTGGGCCCTTTCTTCTCTCCCACTTGTTTCATGGAACGATCTCCTTTCTACGCAGATTTAATTCGCTTTGTGACAATCATATTAATGATTGAAACGACGATGATAATCAGAAACAGTAGCCACGCGATCGCTGCGGCATAGCCGAAAGAGAAGCGCTCAAATGCTTCCTGGTAAAGATACAGCGTCATTGTCAGGCCCTGTGAATTCGATCCCACTCCAAACATTAATGGTTCAGCGAAGATCTGCATGCCTCCAATGGATGAAAGTAGCACCGTAAAAATGATAATTGGGCGCAGCATCGGGATTGTAATATAAAAGAATTGTTGGACTTTGTTTGCTCCATCTATGGTCGCGGCCTCGTAAAGATCTTTAGGAATGCTTTGTAGACCTGCAAGATAAATGATCGTGTTATAACCCACCCAACGCCACATTACCATCGCTGAGATGGCAACGTGCGTACCAAAGTATGAGCCCCTCCAATTTACAGGATCAACCCCGATCAAGCTAAGCACATAGTTAATGACACCATACTGGGTACCGAAAGCAGCAGAAAACACAATGGCCACTGCCACAACAGATGTTACGTTTGGCATGAAAATGCTTAAGCGGAAGAGCCCTTTCCCTCTTAAGAAGGCTTGATTTAACAGAAAAGCGAGAACGAGAGCGACAAAAAGCTGCGGAATCGTCGAAAGCGCCCAGATACTAAACGTATTTCCTACGGACTTCCAAAAAAGCGGGTCGTTCGTAATTAACGAGATGTAATTTTGAAAACCAATGAACTCCCTCTCCCCAAGTATATTCCACTGATGAAAGGATAAAAACGCAGTGAAAATCAATGGAAAAAGGCCAAACACGCCAAATAAAATAAAGAATGGAGAGATGTACAAATACCCCGACAGACGGTCTCGGTTTCGTTGATTATAGGCGCGCTTCTTTCGTTGCTTAACAGGCGCCTCTTGTTCATACGACGTACGCATGGGCGATCCCCCTCTAGTTAAGGTGAAGACAATGAACGAACAACATAAAAGGCAAACACTCGCCTTTTATGTTGTAGGGACTACCTGGAAATCTGCCGGTCTACTTCATTCATGGCTTCATCCCACGCTTGGTCTGGTTCAGCCACTCCATCGGCAATCGTTCCGAGGGCATCCTGCATCACCGTATTGATCGGAGCTGTCATCGGAGCTCGATAAACATACTCTACAAGTTGGGCTGCTTCCGCATAGATAGCTCCTAAATCGTCACGATTAAAGAACTCATCGGATAGCTCTTGAACTGCTGGATCATCATAGACTTCAGGCGTGGATGGGAAGTTTGAATTTGATTCAAAGATCCGGAGCTGATTTTCCGGTGACATCATCCACGTAATAAAATCATACGCTTCTTCAGGATGATCGCTTTGTGAAGGAATGGTTAGAAACGAGCCTCCCCAGTTCCCTGCTCCTTCAGGCATTAAGGCAATATTCCAAAGACCCTCTGTATCCGGTGCATCATTTTTTATATTTTGCAACATCCATGGTGGAACGAAGACCGTCGCGAAATCGCCATTGGCCAGTGCTGCGCCCCATTCGGCTGCTGTCCGCTCGATATTTGCGTGGATGTCAATGGCCTCGACAGACAAATCCCATGCTTTTTGGATTTGTTCACTTTCTTCAATAATAAGGGTGCCATCCTCGCGGAAGTATTGTTCGCCGCCTTGCTCCCGAATTGCCGAATACATCTCCGTCACATCCGCAAGCATGGATACACCTGTTTCATCGTATAGCTGATGTCCAGCTTCAAGAAACGCTTCCCATGTATCAATTTGGGCAGAGACCTCATCTGGATCAGACGGCAACCCTGCCTCTTCGAACAAATCCACACGATACGCCATGGCCATTGGCCCTACATCAGTTGGAATGCCGATCACCATCTCCCCATCCTCCGCAGAAGCCTGTTGCCATTTCCAATCGAGATAGTCCCCTTCCAGCTCTGCTGCCCCGAAATCAGCCAAATTATAGAAGTGTTCACTATTTTCTTTGATCCGCTCTAAGTATGCTTCATCGACGCCAGAGATGTCCGGAGCGCCTGAGCCTGCTGCCAACGCCGTAATTAAATTCTGATGCGTATCATCGTACTCAGCTTCCTGAATGTTAATTGTAATTCCAGGATTGTCTTCCTCATACTCCCGTGCCAGCTCTTCAAAGCCCATTCCTGGCCAAAGCCACATCGTTAGTGTGACATCATCCCCGCCATCGCTGCCTCCTGTTTCTTCACTTGATGCACATGCTGCCAAGCCACTAACAAGTCCAAGGCACCCCACCGTCAATCCCCATCTGCGCCAATTCTTTTTCATAAAATAAAGCCTCCTTTTTGTTATATCTGTTATTAATTATTTATATTTGAAACTAACATATCATTTGCGGACTTAAATGTAAACGCTTTTATTTCATTAACTCAAAAAAAGACCAGCTAATGCCAGCCTCAGGGTAAAGGTGCCTTTTCTGGGTTGGTTGCTTGCTTAGGGGAGGCCACAGAATCTCTTATGATCATTTCCCCAGAAATCAGCACTTTCTCGGGTGGGAAATCCTCATGTTCCAACCGCCACATGAGTTTATCTACGGCACGCTTCCCAAACACCTCTTTCAATACTTGCACTGACGACAAACTCGGTTCCAAATCATGCCCCAAGTTATCAAAACCAGTAACCGAACAATCTTCCGGGACCAAAATTCCACGCTTTTGAAGAAAATCCATTAGACTACTTGCAATCTGATCATTCGCACAGACAAAGCCTGTCGGCAACTCCTCTTGAAGCCTCAACCATTCTTCTACCTCCTCCTTAAAAGTAGTCTTGAATCGATTATCATACGTTATCTGTACCAGACTTTTTTTAGAGTCAAACGTAGGATCAGACTTTTCCATCGCCTGGCGGAACCCCTGCCAACGCTCATAGAAGCTAGGAGAATGGTGTATATCGCCGACAAAGACGAGCCTGCGATGCCCAAGGCCAATTAAGTAATTAGTCATTTTTAAAATTCCATCTTGATTATCCATAAAGATCGAATCGGCTTGAATCAATGTATCTTCATGATCAACCATAATGATTGGAACAGGATATTCCGTTAACTCAAGCAACGTTTCGTTCTTTATATGACCTACTGTTATAATCCCAAGAAGCCCCTCCGTGTTAATTTGGGAAGAAAACCGGTTTTGACTGGATACCACGACAATTCCTGTTTCTTTTTCATAGAGCTCGTCAGAAATCCCCTGGAAAATAACGCCCCAGTAGTCAAAGTTCTTGTTCTGGTATTTCGGACTGGGAAGAACAACCAGCACATAGCCTTCTCTAAGATCTTTCTCTGTTTGTTCTTCCTCCATACTTTCGCGAGACTTCGTATACCCTAATTGTTTTGCAGTAAATAAAATCTTTTTACGAGTCGCTTCACTTACTCCCGGCTTTCCATTTAACGTCTTTGATACTACAAATTTCGAAACCCCGGCAGCCTCTGCAATAAGCTGCATGGTCACCTTTTTGGCCATAAGCCCCACACCTCATCTCTTCCTGCTAGCTCAATGTTAGTTTTGTTAGCAACAAGTATACCACTGGTTATCGAAAATTGCAGAGTGGTTTGCTTTTTTGAATGTTGGTTTAAAAGACCTTCTTTAGATTCTCTCACTTCGATGAGATCCATCACTTTTAAAAAACCTCGAGAAGTTAATCACTACAGGCATCTTTTCTTTTAGTGGTAAAACTGATTAAAAGACCGGGAATTAGAACCAAGACGTTCCACAGTCACTGCGCCCGTTTATATGTGAAACACCAAATAAGCCAGTAAATCACTGGCTTATTTGAGTAGCCCTTCCCCTTGGATTGCTTGTATGTTTCTTAAACCTTGTTCAACCCTTCTCTATCCCCCATACACCTCACCAAGAAAACTCTTCCCAAACTCTGGCTTTTCCACACCAGCAAACTCACTAAGCATTGCAGCAAGATCCGCCATTGTCGCTCGCGTTCCAATTGAAACAGGCCGCACGGATGGTCCGTAGACAAGTATTGGTGTCTGCTCTCGCGTATGCTGCGAGTGGCCGATGGTGGGGTCGTTGCCGTGGTCAGCTGTAATGATGATAACGTCGCCTTCTCCAAGTTGTGGCAAAAAGTCTTCGAGAAAGGCGTCGACAGCCTCGAGCGTTTCCCTGTACCAGTTTCCGTCTTCCTTGTGTCCCGCAAGGTCGGTCTCTTGAACATTAACAAGAAAGATCGCGTTATCCTCGGCTTCTAAATACAATTTTTTGTATTTTGGTAATAGCTCTTTTGTTTCTACCTCGGGATCTGCGTAACCTGTTGCTTGGATGACGTCCGCGGTTTTCCCGATTCTGTAGACCGGAACGCCTGCTTGTTCGGCGATATGTGCGAATTGTTTTTGGTGATCGACACCATATCCCAAGTGCAATACTTGGTAGCCTTCGCCGTACACTTCCGCTTTCGGTGCGTTGACACCCCATTGCCCAGGATGACCTTCTTCTATGGCAGCTACGATTTGCTCAATGGACGTACGTTGCTCGTTGCCGAAGACAATGACTCGGCTAGTGTCCACCGCACTGCGGACAACGCGGGCGATGGTACAAGCCTCTGCAAACGAAATGAGAACAAGGTCGGCGGTAACATTAATGATATTGCCGAGCTGGGATTCCAAGTTGTCCCCCACAACGACCACACCGTCTACGAGCAAGAGAGGAGCTTCTTTTTTCGGATGGGTCACGTGGTAACCAGCGGTTTCAAGCGCTGCTTTGATTTTAGGTCCTACCTCTTTCATCTGACGTTTCATCGGTCGACCTGGTTTGCTCCCCATTAACTCCTGGTGACCCATAAAGGTGTCTGCCCCGTAGTGAGCTAAGTTGCTGCGACCATAGGCAGCTTCAGCGTTCCCGTCATCAAACGCAATTTTGCGCAATCCCAATCGTTCAAGTGTAGGTAACTGGAGGTTCGTCGTCTCCAGTAAATGCTGATACGTGTTGGCAGAAAGATCTTCGGGCTTTACATCTTTGCAATCGGCCATTGCCCCGACACCGAATCCATCAAGTACGAGTAATGTTGCTTTTGCCATTTGCGTCAACTCCCTCTTTTTTGTGAAAAGACGACTTCTGGCTTCCCTTCTTTGATTCCACGTACAAAAGCGACGTGCGAGCGTGTGACAAAAACTTGGGTGCGGTAAGCATAGACGACCGTGTCGCCAACAGCCATGTCTGAATTCCGTTTTAAGGCACCATAGTAATCAATGTTGCCGATAGATTCAAGGTCAACATGGGCCTTTTTCATTAAGATCTCATCTCTCGTATTTCCGTAAAACGCCTGCTTCATATTGGAACGAGGGTAAAAACCTCCAGCAATCGTATAGGCATGTGTGCGGTCTTGATGAGAAATCTCTGAAACGTAGACAATTGCTGGGACTTCTTTCAAATCTTCACGATACGCATGCAGCGGTGTGGTTCCAGTAAGGGCATGCCCGGGCTCCCCGTGTGTGGCACCGAGTTCCTTTAACATCGGAATCGTATGCACACTTGTGGCACTCGGCGTATTGACATGTGTAACGTCTACGTCTGCGTTTTTCAAAATCGCACGAGCCTGTTTGACCGTTTCCGCATTACTGGAGAACGTGAAATCCTGATCTCCTTTTGTGTATTGAAGGACTGGAAAGCTTGTTACACCAACTAATTGGATACCGGGCAATCCTTTTATTTTCAGCACGGCTTTTGGAAGCTCATCAAGCAGGAAACCGCCGTACTGTCCAGGGTAAAGAAAGTCGCCCCTTTGAATGACGCGCAGAATCACATCCTGCGTATAACCGAGTTTTGTTGCCTCTTCGCTTAGCTGCTCTGCGCGCTCGAGTGAGAAGAGCGTGACAACCTCTGGGTTTAGCTGTGTTAACACATGGTTCCACTGCATCTTGCCCGGCTGCACAAGGTGACCGAGGTTCCCAATTTCACACCCTTCTGTACGTAAGAGGTCTGCTTCATCAATATCCACCGCTACAGCTTTTGGGACGCCCTGCTTCTCAATTTGACGTCCAATGAACCCACTACGTCCGATCTGTTTGGTCATATAGTAGAGATTCATTCCGTTTTCCTTCGCAGCCTCAGCTAAATGTCTTGCATTGGCTTCGAGTGCATCTAAATCGATGAGGTGAGTGTTAGGCGCAATCGTTCCAGCCTGATGGAGCTCTACAGCTGCTTGAACAAGCGCTGGATTTCGCTTGGCCATCATATCGATAAACACCAATCATCACCCCTTCTCCCATTGATCCATCGCTGCTTGCAAAATACGAATCACGGTTCCCGCTCCTGCTTTCATGGGGTTCATACGCAAACCTCGATCAACCAGCCTCGGGTTCGCTTCCATGAAGCTCCCAGACACACGGTAAATCATCGGCACGAGTTCATAGCGTGATTCTGCACCAACAGGATAGGTGGCTGCCCCGTAGTGAGCTGCTGCCTCAATGACCTGTTTAGCGATCGGCTTCTTCAGCTCAACCATGACGTTCTTTGATTGAGCATTGGTCATGTAGACCTCATCGATTCCAGCAATTTCACCTTCCGAAAGTCTTTGATAAAGGGCCTCAACTTGCTGGTTTTGTGTCGCAATCATAACGGGTGCGAATACTAAACTTCTGAGCAGCTCATGCGCTTCATGGCCTTGTACCTGTCCCCCACCTGAGTAGTTGTGAGCATGATAGGACTCAATTTCCTTTTTGCGACCGACAATCACACCGATTCCTTCAGGTCCAAGAAGTTTAAAGCCCGAAAATGTGGAGAAATCCGCCCCATGCTGCACGCCGACCTTTGGCATTTTCATGGCACAGTAATTATCATCAACAACAACAGGCAGATCCGGCCGTGCTTTTTTTGCGACTTGAATGACGTCCCCTAAATCATACGTATCCCCTGGCTGCTGTCTGGCATGTTGCACGTAAAATACGTTCGCCGTCGTTTCTTTTACCGCTGCTTCTAACACGTTCAAGTCATTAAGATCTGTTGACTCTGTTTTCAAGCCTAGCTGACGGAAGGTTTCCTTTGTCGTGGTGTACATAGGCGCCTCATGAACCAGACACGTCTCCCCTGCAGCCAGTAGCTCACTTAAAATCAAGCGAATGGCGCCGGTACCACTTCCACGAACAAGTGCACAGGCCTCGGCTTCAAACACTTTGGCCAGCACACGCTCGACTTTGGCGGTTGTGAGTGGGCGTTTGTAGTCAGGATGAAGCCCGACGTCCCCGACTTGAAAAAATTGATTGTCAGTAAATTCCTTAGTAATCGCATCGGTGAGTGTAAACTGTAGTTGTTGTGCTTCTTCAAGTGATAAGTTGGTCAACAGCGAGTCTGCATATTTCACGACTTACGCCCCTCTCTTGGCAAATGCTTTTGCCGGGTTGCTAACAAGAAGCTTCTGAATTGTCGCCTCGTCCACTCCTGCTTCTTTCATCATTGGCACAAACACGCGCAGCGTGTAATCAAACCCTTGTCCCCCTGCCGCATACAGATGTGAATTGCGTGTAAGGTCGGTAGAGAGCATTAGCTTGTCGGCATACCCAGCCTCCACGAACGTCAACAGCGACGTTAAACGATCTTGATCAGAGCGGTAGTTTTCCTTGCCAATCGTATCGAGCGCCACATAGCAGCCTGAAGATAAAACATCGAGCACTACCTGATCGTCTTCATTTAAATCTTGATGCCCAATCACCACTTGGCTGAGCGGCAAGCCCTCACGCGAGAAAAGTTCGACCTGCTCGGCCGCAAGCGTTCCAAGGGATGTATGGGTGCACAGGGGCAGCTTGCTTTCTTTTGCTGCTTCAATCGCTCCGTGGAACAGCTCTACTTCTACGGGCTTAAATTCATTTAAGCTGCTGCCGATTTCCCCGATAACGCCCGGTTTGATCGTCGTGCCTTCCAACCCTTCGCGAATCTCTTTTAGCATATGGGTAGCAAACTGTTCGCGACTCCACCCTTGCGCTTCTTCTGGAATAAACGGATCTTTGTAACAGCCCGTACTTGCAACGATATGCAGGTCGAGCTCTTCAGCGATTTGCTTAAGGAATAGGACATTGCGCCCCATTCCGTAATTGGTCATTTCTATAAGCGACTTGCCGCCTGCTTCCACAAAGCGAGAAACATCGATTTTTATGGTCTTGTCGTTTGTTAAAGCCGTATCGCGCGACTTCTTTATTCGGCTTAAATCAATATGCAAATGTTCATGACAGGCACAGACGCCAAATTCATCTGTTGAAATCGGGCCTCGAACAGTTTCAATCATGGTGGTTAAACCTCCCTTTCATTAAGGTGAATATAAACCGAGGAGCACGAGAATATTTCCAATGATGCCGACCGCAATCGCTCCAACTGGACCAACCGCCATACGGACAATCGGACGACCGGCAGCTTCATTTAGTAAATAAAAGCCAGCAATCGCGTAGAACCCAAACCCAGGCACAATCGCATTAGCCGCGTTAGCCCCACCGATCAAGAGAGCCACTTCCAGTACCCGTGTCATTGCTGTACGAATATTTTCCCCGGAGGCGCGCACACCTGGATAGCGGTCCAGAAACTTCGCCATTTTCGTTAAAAGGAGAACCTCAAGCATGATCACAACAGCACCAATAATCGCCGCCACAACCACATTTGGTGAAAAGATCCCAACGGCAAAAACGAGGGTGAAACCCGCTGGACCATATACTCCCGTAGCAATCGCCGTACTTGCAATTAAGGGCACAAAGCCTAGCGCTTTTGCGAGGGCAGCAATTCCGCCTTCGTTCAGTCGCCCGTCTGAAAGCAAGTTCAGGGTAATCGGATCCCCTGAAACAATGAGCAAATTCGCAGCTGCAGCAAGCAGCGCGCCACTGATCATAATCACCCACGTGTATTTTTTAATACGCTGCACACGATCAACGAACAGTGTTGCCATTTGCTCCATACTCGTATCCTCTGACTTCTCTTGCATCGCGAAAACAATTAAGAAAGCCATTCCAACCACGAGGGCAATCCCTTCTGGACTAAGGGTTACCGGGTTCCCATCAATCGAGAGAATTTCTTCAGTGTTTGACCAAACGACAAGTTGACGAGCAAGTGCCGCAAATAAAAAGGTGATGATCCCCTTTTTTACTGTAAATTGCAGAGCAACAGCCACCGCCGGGAAGACCATAAATGCAACCACAACGGGTTCTCCGACAAGGTTAAAGCCTTCAACGAAATCCAGCGGCAACATCCCAAATAAATCAACGACCACTTGAAGACCATAATAGATTCCCGCTCCGTACAAGCCACCAAGCACACCGGCTACTATCGTTGAAAATTTGCCCCTCGCAATGGACAATCCAATGATATCGGTACCAAGCAAAATACTGTGAATCAAAATGATGCTCCCGGCAATCGAAATCGGAATTCCAAACCCAATCACGAGACCAAAGCTCATAGCAAAGGCCGTCACCCCAAGCTCTTTCCGTGTCATCCGCCCTTCTAGATTCTCAGGTACGATCGGACGCAAGCCGTCATTGAATACAGCGATGCCCATATTCGCCATGACCGCACTTAAAACACCGATGGCGACAAGTAAGACGACATCCAACATGTTCTCTTCCCCCTTTAAGCTAGGTTAGGCTTTTAGCGTGCCAAGTAGATATTCAACCGCTTTTTCTTTATGATCCCCAGTAAAACCGAACGCCTTGCCGCCGTCTTGAACCGCTTTCTCTACCTTCTCCCTTACTGGTGGTTTGCCTGGCATAGAAATCGTATGACAATTGGCTTTGCCAAGGAGCGAGATCGCCATAGCAAGAGCACCGCCTCCTCCTGTGTGACACGCGCCAAAGTAATAATCCGCTTGCCCTTGCTTCATCATCATCGCTGCTTCAAGATCAGACTTTACCACCGTTTCAATCGAGGCATCATAGGCCTTGATCAACTTCTCAATTTCCTTCTTCTCCACTTGTCCGCCGATTACAATTTTCATTCCTCATCATCTCCTTCATTTATCATTGAAGCTAGGACTGTTACGTAGTGCATATACATGAATGCTTTCTCTTCCTGTGGAAACGATTGTCCCCATTGTTCTTCTACCCATTCGACCTTCTCTTTCGCGCTTGCCAGTTGATCCGAGGAATAGACTTCTTTCATCATCTCTTCTGGGGGCGCACTCAATTCTTCCTCGCGCTCTACACGAGTGATCGCCATCGCCACATGCGTGACGAGCATGGCATAAGCCTCTTCTTTCCCCTTTGGTACCTGTGTGACAATTACTTTTCTTACAACATCCTCCGCTGTTTTGGTAATGGTCTCGGTCTCAGCAAGCATGTTCACTCGCTCCATTAGCGGCATCCTTGTCGCCACCTTCCAATGTACATTTTTTTGTATATTAATGTTGTAGGCGACTCAACCCTAGTACCTGGGGATGATTTCGCCTCTTTCCACTTGATGCTGAATCGCCATTAGCTGCTCGTTTTCAATTAAGCTTAAAAGATATTGAATAACCTTGTTCTCTTCCTGAACAACAACGACGGTCTCACTAATATCCTTGGCACGCTGTCTAGCCGTTTCCGACGTTAGTGGCCTTGAATGAATCGACGAGTTCGCAACTTCATCTGAATTCCAAACCGTCGCATCAATGACCCCTGCCTCCAGATTTTTCAATAGATGCATATAGTTTAACTCGACGTACTCCACTTCCTTGTCGCCAACCTCGGCTTCGACAAGCAAAAGCTGATCCGCAGACTTACGGTCAATCCCAACTCTCATTCCTGAGTGAATCACTTCGTTTTCCGGATTCGCAAAGAAGACGCGATGGCCACTGACATATGAATGGAGGCCAAGCTGCTTGTCAATAGATAGCGTACTTTTTTGCTCGTGTTGGAACTCTTGCGCTGCCGCCTTCGAGACAATCGCAAAATCATAGCGCTCATCGAGCACACCTTCGAGCCTCGGCTTACTTCCACGCATAAAGGCAATGTTTAAACGCATGCCAAGTCCTTCAAACTCGGTTGTAAACCCCGTTGCCAATCCTTCGTACTTCTTTGAGTAAGGCAACGGCATCACAGCCGTGATATCTGCCACTCCGGAAAACTTGTGTAACTTCGCCACGTCTTTATGCACAAGAAACGTACCAAGATGCCCTCTTGAATGAAGGCCAATTGCCCCCTCCTTCTCAAGCAACTTAATGGAGCTTTGAATCGTCCCCCTCCCAACATGAAGTTCCGTAGAAAACGACTCTACCTTTGGAATCCTCTCGCCTTCTTCGATCATCAACAAACGGGTTGCCACTTGTACCAGTGTTTTCCCTTTTTTTGAAAACAGCGCCTCGTTCATTGCCACCTCCACACAAAATACGATTTTTTGTATATTTGGAGTGTAGCATGGAAGGCGGTTTTTTGCAAGCGGATTCATTATAAAGGATTTCGCTACAATGAAAGAAGAGTAGTGCTCCGGCTTTTGACTAACAAATTAGTTTAGACTACTTTTTCGAGTGTGAATGTCTGTATTTTTAAATGCTCACCAGTATGGAATGGTATCATGGGAGGAAATGTTTGCTCGTGTAGACAAAGAATATCCCGATGTCAAAACCGAATAATGATTGGTTGATGCGATGGACACCGGAAGGATTGAAAGAATGCTCACTGAACTAAAAGAAAAAAGACAACCCCCCACTGCCTAATACAATGGGGGGCGTTACTTTCACTCTATCGTTTTACCGACGACTCCCACAAGACTGCCTTTTCACAAGCGTATGACCAACAACAGCGCTCGTGGCTGGCGATTGTGGGTCCACGATCCGTTCCTTCAGCAATTCCGTTGCTTTGTATCCAAGTTGGTAAATATGGATGTCCAGTGTGGTTAAAGGAGGCGAGGCGAGCTCCGATACCATCACATTATTAAAGCTAATCACGGAAACTTCACCCGGCACGGAGATCCCCATTTCGGCAAGCATGCGCAAGACGCCGAGCGCCATTAAGTCATCAGCCACCACAAGCGACGTCGGTGGTTTTTCTAGTGCCATGAGCTCGATCACTGCCTGCTGACCGCCTTCAATCAATTCCTCGTAATACACAAGATAATCCTCGGTTAGAGGGACGCCGGCTTGCTCCAGCGCTTTGGCGTAGCCGGTTTTATGGTCAAGAGTGACGAACGCCTCTTTTTGTCCTCCTATAAAGCCAATATCCTGATGCCCTAACAGCAGCAAGTATTCCGTGACGAGCTTTGCGGCTTTGACGTTGTCGTTGTTTACATAGGATACTTCCGTAAGAAGGGGTTCAGGAGGGCGACCGACCACGACAAATGGAAACGACTCCTGTATTAAAAATGGAACGAGCGGATCATCCGTTTTCGAATAAAGCAAAACCACCCCGTCCACTCTTTTGCTTTGGACCATTTCCTTGACTTCGGCGAAAATCTCCCTGTCCGTTTGTCCCGTAGACACATACAGTCCGTACTTTTCTTCATGGGCTTTCGCTGTGATCCCCCGAAGCACTTCCGGAAAAAAGGGATTGTGGAAGGCCGTCTGTGAGGCACTCGGGATGACAACGCCAAGCATATTGGTGCTTTGATTGACCAAATTTCGTGCGTTAAAATTCGGGTGATACCCTAATTCACTCATGGCCGCTCGCACGTTTTCTTTTGTTTTTGAGCTAATCCTTGTACTGTTGGCAATCACGCGGGAAACCGTCGATGGCGCCACATTCGCTTTTTTTGCCACGTCCTTGATCGTGATCGGCATTCCCCACAACCGCCCTCTCGCATAGTATTCCTTTCAAACAGTACCCTTGCCTGTTAAAACTGTCAAGCGCCTTTACCGAGCGACGGAGCGATAGATGCGGGCCTCATAAGGTCGAAGGTTGAAAGAGTTTCCTTCAGTGCTGTAATTGCAGAGCACCATTTCTCCTAGTTCTCCTTTTACCTCAAACGTCGCTTCCTTGGCAAAGAGATTCACGATAATGGCAAACGTTTCGTTCTCACCCGTTCGTGTATAGGCATAGACCGACGGATGGTCGGCTAGTTTCAGTTCATATGGTCCATACACAAGTGTTGCATGTCTCTTACGTAAGCCGATTAGCTCTCTAAAGTAAGAAAGAATCGAGTCCGGGTCTTCCGCCTGCTTCTTCACATTGATCGCGTTGTAATTGTCGTTCACCCGTAGCCAAGTAGCTTCAGACGTACTAAACCCGCCTTGTTTCTCATCGGCCCACTGCATCGGCGTCCGCGAGTTATCCCGTCCCTGTGTCCAAATCACCGGCATAATCTCTTCATGAGGACAACCCTTCTCACGCTCAATTCGATAAAAATTTCGCATCGACACATCATCATAGTCGTCAATCGAATCAAACTGGACATTCGTCATTCCGATTTCTTGTCCCTGGTAGATAAAAGGCGTGCCTTGCATCAAAAAGTAGAGCGTGGCTAGTGCCTTTGCACTTTCTTTCCAGTAACGCTCGTCATCGCCCCACGAAGATACACTACGCGGTTGATCGTGATTCTCAAGAAACAACGCATTCCAGCCAATTCCATCTAACCCCATCTGCCACTTGGAAAGCGTCTCCTTTAACGCAAGCAAATCGAGTGTTTCCTCGGCTTCTTTTCCCCACAGGCCTAGATGTTCAAATTGAAACACCATATTGAAGACGCCCTCTTCTTCCCCTGCCCAGGCTTTGGAGTCTTCTGAATCATCAATGCTGACCCCATTCGCTTCTCCGACAGTCATCACATCGTACTGATCTAGCGTCTCTTTTTTCATCTCCTGCAAAAAACGATGAATCCCTGGACGGTTCATATGACCGGCATACGAGTCAACATACGCCTCTTGCTGCGGATTCGGCAAATCGGGAAGGCCCTCGACTTTTTTGATATGGCTAATCGCATCAACACGAAAGCCATCAATGCCTTTGTCCAGCCACCAATTCATCGTTTCAAAAAGGGCCGCACGTACATCCTCGTTCTCCCAGTTTAAGTCAGGTTGTTTTTCCGAAAAAACATGCAAGTAGAATTGCTGCGTCTCCTCATCCCATTTCCAAGCAGAGCCATTAAAGATCGAGGCCCAGTTATTGGGCTCCGTGCCGTCCTCTTTCGCGTCTCTCCAAATATACCAATCTCTTTTTTCACTCGTTTTCGAAGCTCTCGATTCGACAAACCACGCATGCTCATCCGATGTATGGTTAATGACCAGATCAATGATCATTTTCATCCCACGCTGGTGGACAGCATCGATCAATTGATCAAAATCATCCATGCTGCCAAATTCGCTCATAATGCTTTTGTAATCGCGAATGTCATAGCCATTATCATCATTCGGGGAATCATACATAGGACTTAACCAAATCACGTTAATCCCAAGCCACTCTAAATAATCAAGCTTCGCGATCACTCCCTGCAAATCGCCAATGCCGTCCCCATTGGAATCATAGAAACTCCGCGGATACACTTGATAACAGACCGCTTCTTTCCACCATGTCTTATTCATCCATCTGTCTCCTTATTTTTCGGTTTGCGCAAACGTTTGCATTCATGGTTATTATACATGGTTTTCGAGGGAATCACAATAAGGGTTAGGACTTAGGGGGTTTCTGAAAACCTTTAAGGCCAGCAGCCTCTATCCCCAAAAACGCCCGCCTATCTACTCTTTCTTCTCCAGTTTTTTAAGGTGGCTAGAGGAGGTGTCGATGTGACACCTCCAGCCACCAATCATCTTTATCCTTTTGTTGCGCCTGATGTTAAGCCTGAAATGAGGTAGCGCTGCAAGTATAAGAACACAGCAGCAATCGGTACTGCGATTAAGATCGCTCCCGCGGCAAAACGGGTGAAATTATTAGCGAACTGATCATTGACAAAGTTAAACAACCCAAGGGCAAGCGTAAAGTTCTCCGGACTACGGAGAATGATTCTTGGCAAAATGAAATCCATGAATGGGCTCATAAAATTAAAGAGAGCCACAACCGCCAAGATCGGTTTCGCAAGTGGCAGCATGATCGTGATGAAAATGCGGAAATGCCCGGCGCCATCCAATTTCGCTGATTCATCTAGTTCTTTAGGAATTGTGTCGAAATAACCTTTTACAAGAAAGGCATTCATAGGAATCGACGTTCCCACGTAAATAATAATCAACCCTAACAAGGAATCAAGCAGGCCGACAGTGTTCAGTAAGATATACAGTGCAACCATTGCCATAATGACTGGAAATAGCTGAAGAATCAAGAATGTATAGAGTCCATATCTCCGGCCAACAAATCGATAGCGCGAAAACGCATAAGCCGTTAGAGCAACCATGAGTGTTGAGAAGAACGATGTTGAGAACGCAACGACAAGCGTATTCTGGTACCAGAGCAAATAATCGCTACGTGGGTCTGTAAAGAGCCAAATATAGTGGGTAAGCGACCAATTGTCCGGGATCATGTTTGCGCCGTACAGACTCGTTCCTGGATTTAACGATAGACCGATGGTCCAGAGAAGAGGGTAAGCAATGATAACAAACATGAAAGCAAGGAATAGGTAAATCCCGGTTACTTCCAGTCTCGATTTTGTTTTCCGATTCATTAGATACTCCCCTCCTCTTTAAAGGATCGACTGCGACGAAATTGGAAAATCGCGAACGTAGCGACAAACAGACCAATAATAATCGAAACGGCCGCTGCCATGCTGTACTGTGAGTTGCTAAAGGCCATGTCATAAACCCAAGAGATCAAGATGTCGGATCCCCCGGCATTCTGCCCCTGTACTGGCGGGCCTCCTTGGTTAAACAAGTAAATGATATTAAAATTATTGAAGTTGCCTGCATACTGCATTATTAATAGCGGTGCAGTTGCAAATAGAACATGCGGAAGTGTGATAAACCGAAACTTTTGCATTCGGCTTGCTCCGTCAATGTCCGACGCCTCGTACCAGTCAGAGGATATGCTTTGTAAAATCCCTGTAAATAAGGCAAACACAAATGGAAAGCCGAGCCACGTCTGCATAAGAATTAAGGCCACCCGTGTCCACAGAACATCACTTAACCAGGGAATGGTGACACCAAAGAGCGGACCGACAATTTCTCTGTTCATAGCGCCAAAGTTATCGTTAAACATCGCTGCAAAAATAAGAATGGTGACAAAGGCTGGAACCGCCCAAGGCAAAATCAAAAACGTACGGATCGTCTTCTTAAACTTAATCCGTTTGTCATTGACTATAAGCGCTAGAAAGAGAGCAAGCGCAATTTGTAGCGTCGTTGCCACAAGCGTCCAAATGAGCGTCCAAGAAAAAACAGACAAAAACGTGTTCCGCCAGATTGGCACGGTGACGAGTCTTGTAAAGTTATCAAACCCCACCCAGGAAAGAAGGTTCCGTGGCGGCGCATTATATAAATCGTAGTTTGTAAATGCTAGTCCTACCATGAACAAAAGCGGAAAAATTACTGTGAAAATAAGCAGGAACAGCCCCGGACCTACGAGGAGATACGGAAAACCTTTGTTCCATGACTGCCAAAATCCGTCTCGCAAACTGAGAGGTTGTCGCCCTTCACGAACGGCGACTGCTCCCTTATAGGCGTCTCGCAAATTTAAACTATAAAACAACACAGCAAATACCGTTAAAATCAGCGCCATAATCCCCTGACCAAGCAACACCCGCGAGTCGTCAATACGCTCCAGCGTTCCAAGGGTAAACAACCCCCAGTAGCCGACATTTAATAAATCATAAAACACAGTAATAAAGGCAGAGAAGAAAAGAAAAAAGATTCCGCCTTTGATGAAGTGCTTATTGTAAAGTTGGCCAACCCCAGGAATAATCGATGGCGCTAGCGCCAGGCGTGGGTTCTTGCTAATTCTCTTTTTATTTTCAAGGGTTACTTTCGCCACTTTTTTCACACCTTTCTTATGGAAACGGGCACAAGATTACGCAGCTTGTGCCCACTCAGCCATCCGGTTATTTACGTTACTGCCCTGAGCCCATCATTTCCATGTCATCGCGAATTTGGTCTACCGCTCCGTCCAGTGCTTCCTGCGGATCGGTTCCCTCAGAAATAAAAATAAAGGCATCTTCCATCGGCTCCCAAACCGTCGACATTTCTGGGATGTTCGGCATCGCTACAGCATGCTCGGCTTGCTCTGTGAAGCCTTCCTGCATTTCGTCGGTGATTTCGATATCCGTTCTGGCAGGAACTTCTTCAGTCAGCTCATAGAATGTCTCAGAGTTTTCCTGATTGGTTACGAACAGTGCAAGCTCTTTGGCCCACTCTTGGTTCTCGCTATACTCATTCACAAGCCAACCTTTAACCGTGGAGAACGATTCAAGATTTTCTCCATTGAACGTTGGAAGCGGCGCAACTCCGAGATTATCGCCTAAGGCTTCTTGAAACGGTCCAAGATTCCATGGCCCCGAAATGACAGCACCCACATTTCCTTCCGAAAACAAGCCTTCCATAATATCCCCAGTAATTCCGGTCGGCAGATAGCCTTCTTCAAACCAGCCTTGTACCAATTCCGCAGCCTCAACAGCACCCTCATTGTTCAGGCCGATATCCTCTGTATCATAGACACCCTCTTCATCTTGATTAAAGACATACCCACCATTTCCAGCGAGAAACGCGTACAAGTAGTAGAAGTTCGTTCCTTCCATCAGGAAGCCATACTCATCACTTGAGGCATCCGTTAAGTCAGCGGCGATTTCCTCAATGTCTTCAAACGTCTCTGGAGCCTCAGGTACTAGCTCCGTATTGTAATAAAGCGCATATGTCTCAACAGCAACTGGAACGCCGAGCTGAACACCTTCGTAATTCAAAGCCTCAACCGCATTTTCATTGTAGCCTTCTAGTTCTTCGTCTGTTAAATCCAACTCCGCTGCTAGACCTTGCAGATAGATGTCACCCATCGGATCATTCGGTTGAAAGAACAAATCCGGACCTCCGCCTGATGCAGCGTCAAGTGAAAGCGACTCCAACTGATCAAGCATGGAAAAAGGAGTAATCTCAACGTCAATATCGTGCTCTTCTGTAAACCTCTCTCCCAATTCCTCATACGCAGCAAGGTGGCCCTCTTCATCATTGACCCACATTGTCAGTGTCTCCGGTTTATCGCTCTCAGCTTCTCCGTTCCCATCGCTCGTCCCTGCCGCTTCTTCCTCTCGATCCGGACCACACGCAGCAAGCACCAGTGAAAGCGTTAGCACAGAAGTCCATAAAAAAAACCGATTCTTTCTCATCTTTATCCCCCCTAAAATTTTAAAGACAAACGTTTGCACAAAATCACAAAACTTATGTGATTTTTTGATGTAAAGTAAGTATATTATGGTTTTTGTGATTTGACAACCATTTTTTATTGAAGGAAAATCGTTTGCACAATTGAATGATAGAGCGCTTCTACTTTTCTTATATTCTCAACTTTCGCAGGCCGAAATAGACAGGTATATCCTAATATAGTTGGG
>NZ_LLYY01000029.1 GCF_001484965.1 Shouchella shacheensis
TTAATGAAGGAAACAGTCGTTTTCGTGCTTCTATAAGAGTTCATAGACTCATCGTATCATTTATTGAATGAGTTGAAACAGATATTTTCAGATACGGAGTGTATGAAAGCCCATACACTCCGTATCTCACCTCACTCTCATCCCACACCTAAGGAATGGGCTTTCCCGTTCGAATAAGTCTGTAATGATAAGGCTTGTCAAAGAGGGTTGGGCAGAAGGGACCGGTGCTGATAAAATAAAGCGCCTAAAACCCGGAGTACGGGCGTCTCCCTCCTCCAGCCCACTCGCATCTAAGTACGGTTCACTTGCCCACTTCCAGTTGAAATCCACAGTCTAAGCGGACCACTCACCCCAAGCCCGTCTGTTTTTCGCTCCAAAGCCATAGCTGGCGAGCCTTGCAATCATCTACGGCAGAGGGAGCCGGTTTGACTTGCTGTTTGTTAACAAAATAACTCCCTGTTACCCCAGGAAGCTCTGTTGATAGCGCCAGGTGAATAGCTGTCGAAGCCCCCTTCTCTGTGGTTTGAAAGAAGGGGCGGAGAAGTTTGTGGATCGTTGCACCGAACTCCGTTTCACGGTTAACGCCGAGGCTGGTAGAAACAGCCCCCGGGTGGAGAGAGAACACGGAGACACCCGACCCCTCTAGACGCTTGGTTAGCTCATGGGCAAAGAGCAAATTGGCAAGCTTCGACTGACCGTATGCCTTTGCTACATTATACCCAAAGTGAAGATGTGGATCTTCCCAATGAAAACAGCCCCATTTGTGGGCTCCAGAAGAAACGATGATGACTCGCGCATCCTCTGAACTTTCCAACTGCGGCAACAACTGATTGACGAGTAAGAAATGCCCGAGATGGTTGACGCCTAAATGCATTTCAAATCCGTCCTCTGTCTCTTCGCGTCGAGGAGAGACCACCCCAGCGTTTGCAATCAGTAGATCCAATGCTTGATGTCGCCTAGCTATTTCCTTAACGGCGCGACGAATGCTTGCCATCGATGCGAGGTCGCAACTATAGAGTTCGGCGCTCCCAGCCTCCTTTTTAGCATCTAGCGCATCAAGCGCTTTTTGACCACGTTCTTCGTTTCGACAAAGCATAAGGACGTGCATTCCAGCATTAGCAAGTGCTAGCGCCGTTGCAAACCCCATTCCTGCGTTAGCACCTGTTACAACCGCTTTTTTCATCCCTGTCGCCTCCTTTCGTCCCAGTATATCAAATGATAAAGTGCTTTTCCTCAATGGTAGCAAAAGTTCTAGTTTCAAACATTCCTCAAACGGCTATAGAAAGAATAAGAAATAAAAATAGGAGGAGTTTTTAATGCTAGTCCATGCGAAAACGCTTGAAACGTTTGCAATGAGCGCAGAAGACGGCGAATTAGGAAAGATCGATGACGTTTATATGGATGCACAGGATTATGCTGTGCGCTACTTTGTTGGAGATACGCGTACATGGTTCTTTGGAGGCAAAGTTCTTCTCAGCCCCCGTTCTTTCTCGTCTCTCGACTATGAGGAAGGAAGCGTCAATGTCAATGCAACCAAGGAACAAATTAAAGATAGTCCGAAGCCTGATGAACACGCCCCGATCAAGCGCCATTACGAGCAAGAGTTAAGCGACCACTATGGCTGGCCCTATTACTGGGCCGCTCCCGGGCAGCCTGGACTTGCGGCTCCAATGAGCGGCACAGGGGGCACTCCTGTTCCCGGCCCTTTGGTGCCGCCCGTCTTGACAGAAAGAGAAAATAAGAAACAAACGAAAGAGGATGTACGCACCGAAAGCGCCGAACAAGAGCGAGAGGCGCGGTACCCAAACGAGGAGCAGTATTTGCACAGCCTTAACGAATTGATTGGCTATAACGTTCATGCCAGGGGCGGGGAGTTTGGAAACGTCACAGACTTCTTGCTAGAGGAAGTGGACAATCAATGGTTCGTGCGCTACTTTGTTGCCGACACAGGAGGCGTATTCCGAAATGAGCCAACGTTAATTTCCATGGACTGGATTAAGGAAGTCACTTGGCTTGATCACGCTATTGTTGTCGACATGGATCGCGAAAAGCTCGATCATGCCCCGCCTCATACGCATGAAGTTCCGCTTACAAGGAAGAGGGAGAGCGAGCTTCATCACTATTATGGACGCACCCCGTACTGGGAGAAGTAAAACTAAAATGCGTGAGCAAAGGAATTGCGAGCCCCCTGCTGCCCTTAGAAAAAAGAGCAGCCTGGCGTAAGTGCCAGGCTGCTTATTCTCGTTCCTTCGTTTTATGATAATTCCGCTCCTCCAGAGCTTCTTTTAGTTCATCTTCAACACTCGTCCCCGTCAAGGCGACTTTGGAACGGTACGCTGCTCGGGTGATGACATGACCAGCTACAGGGGCTGTTAAAAAGACAAACACAATTCCAAGAATCAGTCGTACACTAATGTAATGATCCGCCAGCCAAAAATAAATGAACACACCAGAAAGCGTCAAAAGAACGCCAAGCGTTGCGCTTTTGGTTCCTGCATGAGAGCGGGTATACACATCAGGCAAACGCAGAATGCCAACCGCACTTATGATAGCCATGATGCTTCCTGCTAGAATAAGAATGGCGGAAAGAATCTCACCGGTCACGCTTGCGTTCAATGATAACCCCCCTCTCGATAAACTTTGAGAATGCAACAGTGCTAATAAAGGCAAGTATGCCTAGGATCAAAATAACTTCTAAAAAAGCCCGCGTCTGAAGAACGATTGAGACTACACCCACTCCAGAGATAAGATTAATCCCGATGCTATCCAAGGCAACAACACGATCAGGCATCGATGGCCCTTTCACAACACGATACAGGACCAAAGCAATAGAAACTGAAAATAAGACGAGCGCAATGATCAGAATGGTCTCAAACATTAACGTGTCACCTCCATAATCGCCTTTTCAAAACGTGTCATCGCTCGAAGCACAGCCACTTTCGAGTCAGGAATATCCATCGCATGGATGTAGAAGACGTTTCCTTTCGGCGACACTTCAAGCACGACCGATCCAGGCGTAAGCATTAAGAGCAGAGCAAGGGCGGTTACTTCCCAGTCCCCACTAAGTTTTGTCTCATACTTAAAAATCCCCGGGGTGATCGTCAGTTTAGGACTCAGGATCTGCTTTAAAATCAGAACACTGGACTGAATCAGTTCAGAGATAAACATGATCAGAAGCTTAATCAGCGCAAACAAACGGCGCAAGTAAAATTCAGTAAAGAAAAACCGACGCATTGCATAGATAATGCCTAAGCCAACCAAATACCCCGCAAACAAATCTCGGAAATAGAGAGCATCCGCGTCTTGCAAAAGCACCCATAGAAACGCAATCATTAGATTCAGGACCAGCTGACCGAACACAAGCAATCACCTCTTTTCACTAGCATGTACTGTTGTTCCATTCCTACGATCCCTCGCTTAGAACCGCTTCAATGTATACATCTGGATTCATTAAGGTGTGGGCAGCGTCACTCACATACGCGGAGATGCCTTCCACCCCTAACCCAAGGCCAAAACTTATGGCCGTTAGGAGAACACAAGGTATAAGCATCCCTGCTTTTAAGGGGACAGCACTCTCCTCGCTTATAATCGTCTCTCCCCAGAAACAGTTTCGGAAGACGCGAAGCAATGAATACAGAACGAATAGACTTGAAATTAGCGCAATCGCTAAAAGTACGTACGACTGATTTTCAATGGCTCCTTGAGCGACTAGCACTTTGCCTATGAACCCGCTTAACGGCGGAATTCCCGCTAAAGAAATCATCGTGATAAAGAAGAGCCAGCCAAAGAGCGGATAGTTGCGAATCAATCCACTGATTCGTTCTAATCGATTAGTAGCTGTCAGGGTAAATATTGTGCCCGCAAGCAAAAAGAGCAGTGCTTTAGCAACAATGTCATGAACCAAGTAATAGATGGAGCCTTCGATCCCCGCAGGTGTAAACACCGCTAGTCCGGTTAAAATGAACCCAACAGAGATCACGACGTTGTACGCAACAATCTTTTGAATATCATTATACGCGACAGCTCCAATGCTTCCACCGATCATGGTGATAGCGGCCATAATTCCAATCAGCGTGTGCGTGATGGTTGGCTCATGATAAAACAGAAGCGTGAAGGTACGGAACAACGCATAAATCCCTACTTTGGTCAAAAGGGCGCCGAACAAGGCAGCAATTGCGGTTGGCGGAGCACTATAAGATCCCGGCAGCCAAATATAGAGAAGTAGTCCGGCCTTTAAGCTGAAGACAATCAGAAATAGGATTCCGATGGTCGTCAGTAGCGGTGTTTGCCCTGTCTCCGCAATACGCAAAGACAGGTGCGCGAAGTTCAACGTACCAACCGTTCCGTATAAATACGCAATCGCAAATAAGAAGAGCGAAGAGGCGACGACATTAATGAGCACATACTTTATGGCCTCACGAAGCTGCTGCTTTGTTCCTCCAAGCGTAATCAGTGCATAAGAAGCTAGCAACATAATTTCAAAACAGACAAACAAGTTAAACATGTCTGCTGTTAAAAAGGAGCCGTTCACGCCCGCTATAAGCAATTGAATCAACGGATATACATACATCTTCTCTCGGTCTTCGCCGATGGAAGAGAATGCGTACACCAAGCTAAAAATAGAGGTCAAACACGTTGTTACAACAAGCAAAGCGGAAAATGAATCTGCCACAAAGGAGATGCCAAACGGAGGCGCCCACCCGCCAAAATCGAGACGCATGATGCCTTCATGCTGCACATGATAAAGGATGTAGGCGCTGACTCCAGTTGAGGCAATCAAGGATAGGAGACTGATCCAGCGCTGCACTTGAACAAATCGTTGAAAGAAAACTAAAAAAACCCCTATGACGACAGGTAGGATCATCGGCAAAATAACTAGGTTATTTATCATCGTTCATGCCCCTTAACTGGTCGAGATCATCCGTCCCTAACTCCCGGTACGTCCGGTAGGCAAGAACAAGAAAGAAAGCTGTTACTCCAAAGCTGATCACGATCGCTGTTAGAATCAACGCCTGCGGCAAGGCATCTGTGTAAGATGTTGCCTCCTCTCCAAGAAGAGGAGCCGCTCCTCCTTTTAAGCCCCCCATCACAAGGATGAGCAAATTAGCCGCATGCGAATAAATGGCTGTACCAAGGATCACGCGTATTAAGCTTCTGGAAAGAACTAAGTACGTTCCTACGGTGACGAGCACCCCAACGAGCACAGACATCATGGTTTCCATAAGCTATACATCCTCACTTATACTAAGAATAATCGTGACAACCGTCCCAATCACGGCAAGAGATACTCCCGCTTCAAACAGAACGACCGTCGCTAGCTCTGTCTCTCCGAAAATCGGCAGGTGAAAATAATCAAACACCTGGGTTAGGAACGGAGCGCCAAACAGGAAAGAGCCAAGGCCTGTCAATACACTGAGCAACGCTCCCGAAGCAGCAAGTAGTTTAAAATTAACGGGAATCCCTTTTTGAACGGTCTCTATATCGAAGGAAAGGAATAGGAGAACAAAGGCAGATGCGAGCACAAGCCCACCCACAAAGCCGCCTCCCGGCTCATTGTGACCGGCTAGAAACAAATAAACACCAAATGTCAGAATGATGAAGACCGCCATTCTTGTCACGGTTCTTAAAATCACATCATTTGCCTTCAACGTCCTCTCCTCCCCTCTTTGCTTTTAACTTAATGAGCGTAAAGACTCCGAGTCCCGCAATCACTAAGACAACAACCTCAAGCATGGTATCGAGCGCCCGGAAATCTCCTAAGATCGCGTTCACCATATTGTTCCCACCGGCCAGCTCATAGGCGTTTTCGTAGAAATTCGAGATTGGATCAAAGATGTCTGTCCCACTTACCGTGAGGGCAATCATTGTCACAATGGTCCCTGCCGCGAGTGAGACAACTCCTTTCAACACCTGTGTACGACTCTTGATCTTCTCAATCTCCCATTCAGGCAAGAAGTAAAAACATAGCAAGAACAGAGCTGCCGTCACCGTTTCAATCACCAGCTGCGTCAGCGCAAGGTCAGGTGCCCGAAAAAGGACGAAAAAGACGGCGAGTACGTAGCCAAGCACTCCATTTAATAGAATTGCCGTTAAACGAGAGCGGGCAAATAAAATACAAATGGCCGCAACGATCATAACCACCGTAAGGACCGCTTCATAGCTGCTAATGGGCGCATCACTTGCAGAGTTAAACGCAAACGACCCGGTGATGACCATAACGCTTGAGAGCGCCACAATCAGGAACACGAAAATGTACGCAAGATAGTGAGGCAAATGCCCCGTCATATACATTTGCGTGATCGACGTGGAGCGGCGTTCCAATTGCATGAGCGTCCCGTTGTAAAGGGCATCAAACGACCACTTTCTTGGAAAGAGGGCGTACACATTGTTCCAAAAGTGGACATACCGGTAGATAAGAAATCCAAACACCACGACACCAATGGTCATCAAGAGCTCTGTATTAATGCCATGCCAAGCTTCAATGTTATCAAGAAATCTTCCTCCCTCTACATACGATGGCAAAACGGCTGCATAGCCCGGCTTTAATAGATAGTCACCAAGCACATTTGGAAAGAAAAAGAGTCCGACCACAAAAGAAGCTAGGATTACTGGAGGGATCAGCATTCCGATCGGTGCTTCATGCGCTTTTTTCTCCAGCTTCTCAGGCTGATATTCGCCGAAGAACGTTTTAAAGATCAACATCATACAGTAGACAAAGGTCAAGACACTGGCGATCCACGCCACAATCGGAAAGAGTGAACCCCATGTTTCCATTGAAAAGATCGACAGCTCAGACGCATTCAAAACGCCTGTAAAAAACATTTCCTTACTCAAGAATCCATTAAATGGCGGCAGTCCTGCCATCGACAGGCTTCCAATAACCGCTAGTGTGAACGTGATGGGCATCACTGTCATTAACCCACCGAGCTTTCGAATATCCCGCGTTCCGGTTTCATGGTCAACGATCCCTACAACCATGAACAAAGCCCCTTTAAAGGTGGAGTGATTCACTAGATGGAAGAGGGCCGCAAAAATGGCTACCGAATAACCGACAGTACGTTCATTCACATCATCAAAATGGAGCGCCGCAGAACCAAGGCCAAGCAGACTCATAATCAAACCTAGCTGACTAATGGTGGAGTAAGCAAGCAATGCCTTTAAATCAGTTTGTCGAATAGCGGTAAAAGACCCCCAGAATAGCGTAAACAAACCGACGAGACTGACCACCCAAAACCAGACTTCTTCTCCGCCAAACACTGGGGTAAACCGTGCCACAAGGTAAATGCCGGCTTTAACCATCGTCGCTGAGTGTAAATAGGCACTGACAGGGGTTGGTGCTTCCATCGCATCCGGTAGCCAAATATGAAACGGAAACTGAGCAGATTTTGTAAAGGCTCCGAGTAAAATCAAGAGCATAGCAGCAATGAAAAGTCCATGATCCGCAAATTGACCGACTTGATCGATAATGGCGCGAATGCTAAACGTACCTGCCATCGTCCCAAGCATGATGAACCCTGCAAGCATCGCAAATCCACCGCAGACGGTAATCAGCATCGATTTTTGCGCGCCATAACGCGATTGTCTCCGGTGGTACCAATAGGCAATCAACAAGAAAGAGGAAATGCTTGTAAGTTCCCAGAAGACGTACAGCACCATAAGATTGTCTGAGAACACCACCCCTAGCATCGCCCCCATAAACATAAGGAGGTAGACATAGAAATTATGAAGCGATTCCCGTTTCATGGAAAGATAATAAATTGAGTACAGAACAACGAGACTCCCTACGCCTGTAATCAGCAATCCAAAGATAAGGCTAAGGCCATCCAAATACGTAGTAAAATTAATCCCTAGGGAGGGCATCCATTCAATCGTCGCTGCAAACGTTTCGCCCGTCGCAATGTCCGGAATGGTTGAAACCAATACGGCAAACAAAGCTGCTGGCACAAGAAGAACGAACCAGCCTGTATGTATACGAGGGACCCGCTTATACAGAAGTGGGACCAACGCTGCTACAATGAATGGAATAATGATAGCAATATTCATAGTGTACAAAAGCATACCCTCCCGTTCTTATTATTCAAAAAACAATGCCGGACGACTCCATTTATAAGTTCTTTCATTAATAAGTGACTTAGGCTCACTCTTGGCATCAGTTTGCCCGAAAAAACAATATAATAAGTACTTGTACTTCTAGAGTAGAAGGTGTATGATGTAAGCAAATTCTTGGGATGAGGCTAGCCATGGCTGGCTACACTAAAGAGACCATTCCAAAATCGTGCAGGCAAAAAACCCTGCACGTCTCTTTCACTCCACAAGCTATAATTCTAATGGTTACATCTATTTTTCATCTTTGCGAGTGCTAGGGGAAACCATCATCACACTATGCAGCCTGTCAAACCGAGGGAAGAGCGAGGCAAAATTAACGCTTCTCTAAACCAAAGTATATACTAATTTTATTCCCGTTGCACATCTCAGGGTCCAAAATGAGTTGTTGTCTAAGATTCGTAACATTTTCATCCGATCGTCGAGACACTATCTCATTATATAAAGAGTAAGTTTTCCATCAAAGCCATTGCTGTGCTACGGTAATCGCGTTTGGGAGTGATTACGATGGAAGTAGCACCGTCATCGCTAAGCTACATTATTGAAACGAGGTGAACGCCATCATGAAAAGAGCGAAAGCACGTATGGATGAAAGCATTCTTGTTTGCGTATTCTACGGACCAAATGGCGAGCGTCTAATTAATCGTGGGTATAAGCTTGCAAGCATGCTCGACTGTCCTTTATATATTCTAACGGTTGATCCATTGCAATACGATGAGCTCGACGCTGAAAAATCTGCCTACATTGACCGTTGGCAGGAGCTTGCTGAAGAGTATGAGGTAGAAGAGTTTGTAATTCGCGATGGTGAAAAGCGCCCTTCGGTCAAAGTCATCGCTGAAGTAGCTAGGGAGCATCACATTACACAAATTATTATTGGTCAAACGGCGAAAAGCCGCTGGGAAGAAATCACGAAGGGCTCCTTCATGAACGTTCTGCTCCGTGAAATCCCATTTGTTGATTTCCATGTCGTCTCCTGTGATCGAGCCATTAAAGGGCTCGAAGGTCATTTCGAGAAAGGCGTTCGTGCCTATCTTGTTGAAGACAGCGAAGGCTACCGCCTAAGCTTTACCCACAGTAAGGAAGCCAACTACGAAGGCATCTTCTTTAAAGAAACAGGGACGGATTTTAACAATGGTGTCTTTAAATTCATGAAGGACTCCAAAATGTGCCAGGTGCACGTCACCGATGACCGCGTCACTGAACCCACACGCATCCATCCAGACCTAAAAGAAGAAGCGTTAAAAAATAATCAAAAAGCATGAGCACTGGTGCTCATGCTTTTTGTTTTACCCATAACAAAGGAGAGCCCGTCACAGGCTCTCCTCGACTGCTTATTTGTAAATTTTCACGCGCTCTTCAAGCGGTTTAAATTCTTTCTCCCCCGGTTGGTGCATCGGTTTGCCAAATGGCATTTGAGCACGGAGTTTCCACGTTTCCGGCACATTCCATTCACGGACAACAAACTCATCGACAATAGGGTTGTAATGTTGGAGAGAAGCTCCAAATCCTTCAATTTCAAGAGCCGTCCAGATGGCGAACTGATGCATTCCTGAAGATTGATCCGACCATACAGGAAAATTATCCGCGTAAAGCGGAGCAGCTTCTTGCAAACCGCGGACCGTATCCTCATCTTCAAAGAAAAGGATCGTGCCATACGCTGATTTAAAGCCATTCATCTTCTCCTGTGTGCTTGAAAAATCAGCGTCTGAGCCCATTACTCCTTTTAGCGCTTCTGTCGTCAAATTCCAAAATTTATCATGCTCATCGTTAATTAAGACAATGATCCGGGCACTTTGTGAATTAAAAGCAGAGGGAACGTATTTAACCGCATGTTCCACGATCTCTTGGATACGTTCATCGGAAGCCACTTGCTCCTTGCTTAATGCATAAATCGAACGGCGCTCTTCTATAGCTGTGAAAAAGTCTTTACTCATAACGAAAGTTCTCTCCTTTTTGTGTTTAGCTCTCTGTTTTTATAATCAGGCAACTTTTTCATGGTTTAGTATCCTCTGTGAATACCGATAGCTTTTCCTGTGTTTTTTCAAAAATAATGGTCATTCTGGAAGGATCTTGAATGGCCAATGAGTCCCCCCTTTCTTCGGTACCCGGCTGCCCGCGGAAGCGCCCTAACACTCGGTCCCATTCCTCATCATTTGCGAGGACAATGGTATAAGACTCCATTCCTGCTGCCGGTTTTTCTTGAGGAACTGCTCCCTCGCCAGCCCATGTATTAAACCCTAAGTGATGATGGTAGCCCCCAGCAGACATGAACAGTGCTTGTCCCCCAAATCTTGAGACAACATCAAAGCCAAGCAACTCTTCGAAAAAAGCTTCGGCCTCTTGAAGATTTGCCACATGCATGTGGACATGGCCCATTACCGTCCCTTTCGGAAGCCCTTTCCACACTCCTGCTTCCTCAATGAGCCCGTCTCCATCCAAAGCAAGGGTCGCCATGTTAATATACCCAGAAGCATCGTATGTCCACTCTTTCCTTGGGCGGTCCCTGTAAATCTCAATCCCATTCCCATCGGGATCCGAAAGATAAACGGCTTCACTTACAAGATGGTCAGCGCCCCCTAGAGGCACGTTCTGCAAAGCAAGATGCTTCACAATGGTTGCGAGGCTTTCTCGGTCAGGCACAAGTAAGGCAAAATGATAAAGCCCTGCGTGGGATCGTTCCTTGACTGGTTTTGCTTCTTTATCTTCTTTCAAACGAATAAGAAGCGCATCTTTATTTGCATATAAATAGGCTTCGTTGTTTTGATATTGAATCTCAGAAAAGCCAATGATTTGCTCATAAAAGGCAATGGATCGAGAAAGATCTTGAACAACAAGATTTACGGGCCCGAGCGTTGTGTTTGGATGCATCCACAGTCCCTCCTAGAATTTCGATGTCTTTTCTACTGGTATTATTATAAAATACGGGTATAATTAGTGGAAGTACGCACTTTAAAGTACCATAGTATACTTTTGGATACTGTAAGGAGGAGAGTTAAGGATGACTACATGTAAAGCAGACACCGCCCTTGAAATTCTCATCGGCAAATGGAAGCATAAAATCCTCTTCCAATTGATGACGCACGAGGTGCTGCGTTTTAATGAACTGAAGCGGGCCATTCCCGGTATCACTCAAAAAATGCTCACTTCCCAGCTGAGGGAACTGGAACAAAATGATATTATTGAACGCAACGTTTATCCACAAATTCCGCCTAAGGTCGAATACTCCATGACAGAGTACGGGCAAAGCCTTCGCCCCATCCTTGAAGCCATGCACGAATGGGGGCAAAACCACATTAAACACCTAGAACAGGCCTATTCCAAGGCTCAGGAATAGCCGGATTCCATACTAGGAGGGGCAGTGCTGCCCCTCCCTTTTATATTTCCTGCCATAAAACCTCCTATAACACAACCACGGCTTTTATGCCTTTGAGAACGGCCTATACGACTCCCGGCTCAATGATTAGTCGTCGATCCAAGGTGTTCACTTCCGCTTGCGCACCGTGAGGAACCGACAGACTCGGCTTGCAATGTCCGATCATAAACCCACTAAGGATCGGCTTTCCATTGGAGACAACATGATCATGAAAGATCGTTTGCAGACTTATGGATGGCCTTCGGTTGGCCGGTAGACAGTTTTGAAAGTCACAGAGGAGCACTGCGCAAGCGTCCGAAAACTTCCCTGCCAGCCTTAATTGATTGAGCATGCGATCGATGCGATACGGTTCCTCCTCTACCTCCTCAATAAATAAAATCTTTTCTTTCGTATCAAGCTCGTACGGCGTACCGAGTGTACTGACTAGCAGTGATAAATTTCCGCCAACAAGCGGCCCCTTTGCCTGGCCAGCTGCAAGTGTTCGAAGAGGCTGCACGGCCTCATCAATGACGAGTCTTGTTGGACGCATGACTTGTTTTAAATACTCCGCATATAAAGGTGATTTTCTGCTTTCTTCCAGGTCTGAGCTTAACATGGGTCCATGGAAGGTGATGACGTTCGCCTGCTGATAAATCGCTGTGTGGAGACAAGTAATGTCACTGTATCCCCAGAAGATTTTTGGGTTCTCCCTGATCAGGTCATAATCGATTTGATCCACAATCCGGGGGGTGCCATACCCGCCACAGGCGCAGAAGACACCGGCAATTTCCGGGTCAGCAAACATCATTTCTAATTCAGACACTCGTTCCTCGTCCGTTCCATGTAGGTAGCCATATTCACGGCCAAGCATGGGTGAGGGTTTCACGTTTAATCCGAGGCCTTCATAGAACGCTTTGTCTTGGTACACTTGTTCAAGAGAGGGTGAGCTTGCCGGGGCAATCACCCCTATAGTATCGCCTCTCATCAGCGCCTTTGGTCGAATGGCGTTTTTCAAAAGGCATTCCTCCCACGTCTTTTTATAGCCGACTCCTTCTTTCAGCCTTATTCTTCTGACCTCTTTGTAAGAACGAACCTTTCCTTCGCCCCACGAAGCTTTTTCATGATAAACTATAAAAAAACATAGTGGGGGATAGGGATAAGATGCACCAAGACAATGAACAACTGAAAGGCACGCTCGCCGCGCTCGCTGCCTATGGGCTCTGGGGTTTGTTGCCTCTGTACTGGGGACTGCTCGATGACTTTTCAGCCCTTGGCGTGCTTGCGTACCGAATTGTATTTTCCTTTGCTTTTATCCTAGGTTTGTTCCTAGTAAAACGAGAACTAAGACGAAAACTCCAAGAGCTCAAGCAAGTCGTCGCCGATACAAAGCAGTTTATAGCGATTGCACTCGCTTCTCTCTTTATTAGCATGAATTGGTTTATTTTTATTTTTGCGGTCAGTAGCGAAAAAGTGATTGACGCTAGCCTCGGCTATTACATCAACCCACTCCTCAATGTAGTGCTAGCAACGCTTCTGCTGAAGGAAAAATTAAAGCGTGCCGAGCAATTCTCAGTCCTCGCAGCTCTTATTGGTGTACTGGTACTCATCGTTGTAGGCGGCTATGTTCCTTGGGCCTCGTTGGGCATGGCACTTAGCTTTTGTTTGTATGGCTTTCTTAAACGAGGAGTCCGCGTGAGTGCCTCTGGTGGACTTTTGCTTGAGACGGTGCTCGTGACGCCTCTGGCCCTTCTTTTTATTATGACCAGTTCGCTGCCCAACTTTTTCACTCATGATAGCTCGATTATGTTGCTGCTTTTCGGTTCTGGCATTGTCACTGCGATCCCACTGATGCTTTTCTCTTTTGGGGCCCAGCGAATATCGTTTGCATTGATTGGATTTCTTCAGTATATCGCCCCTACACTGATGCTTATTCTCGGCATCTTTGTCTTCCATGAACCGTTTAGCGCTGTACAGTTTGTTGCCTTTGCTTTCATTTGGCTCGCACTGCTCGTATTTACAGGGTCGAGGCTGCATACCAGTCGCAGTCGCCGTTCTCTGGAGAGAAAGAAACACCATAGCGCGGTTTCGTAGGAAGAATCGTAACTTTCGTTTATACTAAAGAGATCTAGAGTTGAAAGGAGCTTTTTCCATGTCTACATTTAGAGGGTATATTGGCACCTACACGAAAGGAGACAGCAAAGGAGTCTATACATTTACGCTGGATTCCACATCAGGAGAGCTCAAGGGTCTTGAGGCGGTCGCGGAATTAAAAGACCCTACCTATGTGACGGTCAGTTCAGATGGAACTCGGCTTTATTCTGTCATGAAGGATGGAGAAGCTGGAGGAGTGAGCGCCTTTGATATTAATGAAGAATCGGGGGCGTTGACGCTCTTAAATAAAGAAATCACTCCGGACGGGGGGCCTTGTCATGTCAGCGTTAATTCAAAACGCTCCCGTCTTTTATCAGCGAACTACCATAGCGGAAGGATTACCGCATTTGACTTAGAGGAAAACGGCTCGATTAAGCAAACTGCCTCGACCGCTCAGCATGAGGGGGCGGGACCGAACGAAGAGCGCCAGGAAAAAGCGCATGCCCATTTTGCAGGATTCACTCCGGATGAGAAATACGTTGTCGCTGTTGACTTAGGAACAGACGAAGTCATCTTGTATAAAATCGATAACGGCAAGCTGACACGTCATTTTGTGCATGAAACGGCTCCCGGTGCAGGTCCGCGTCATATTGCGTTTCACCCGACAGAGCCTTACGCGTATATCATGACTGAGCTTTCCAATGAAGTAATCGCTGTTCGCTACGACCATGTTCCTGGCTCTTTGGAAGAAGTTCAGGTGGTCTCAACCCTTCCTGAAGGCTATGAGGATGACAGCATCGGAAGCGCGATTCACCTTACAAAGGATGGACGCTTTCTATACGTCGCGAATCGTGGCCACAACAGCATGGCTTCGTTTAGCGTCAATCCATACTCCGGAGAGCTTTCTTTTGTGGAGCATGTATCAACAGAAGGGGACTGGCCACGAGATTTTCATCTCGATCCTTCGGAGGAGTTCCTCGTTGCGTCGAACCAAGAAAGCAGCAATTTAAGCGTGTATGCCCGAAACAAAGAAAATGGAAAGTTAAGCCTTGTTAACGCAAACATTCCCGTCCCTCACCCCGTTTGCGTTACATTTGCACAAACCTAAAACATTTCGCTACATGGACAAGGGGTCATCGCGACCCCTTGTTTTCGCGTTTTCCCGTTGCCAATCTTACGAGATCCTCGTACAATCTAGGTAACATTCATTCGTTGCTCTTTACTGAAGGGGTCCTTTTCATGCAAATGGTTTCACGGTCAAGTGTAGGTTCGATTCGACGAAACTCGTTGGTCTTCATGGGGATTTTGCTTATAGCAAGTAACCTCCGGCCAGCGATCACCTCTGTTGGGCCACTCATTGGCTATATACGGGAAGATTTCACAATCTCCAGTGGGGCTGCAGGTTTTTTAACCACACTGCCTCTCTTAGCGTTTGCAATTCTCTCCCCCATTGCCGCAAAACTTGGCAGCGATTATCAACAGGAGCGAGTTGTCTTTGCCGGACTTCTAATTTTGCTTATTGGCATGCTTATGCGTTACACCACCTTCTTTCCTTTTTTACTGGCGGGGACGGCCTTTATCGGCATAGGAATTGCTATAGGGAATGTCTTAGTGCCGAGTCTCGTTAAAAAGTGGTTCCCCAATCGAGTCGGTTTTGCGACTGGGATGTACACGACGACGCTCTCCACGTTTGCTGCGATCGCTTCAGGCGTGAGCGTACCGCTGGCGCACTTTGGCTTAGGATGGAGAGGGGCGCTGGGCATTTGGGTCGCTCTTTGTGTTGCTGCCATTCTTTTTTGGCTTCCACAGCTCACACGAAAAGACCAGCAAAATACAAATCAACAAACGCTGGCCCTCCCTTCCCAGTCTAGGCTCTGGCGCTCAGGGATTGCTTGGCAGGTCACGATTTTTATGGGAAGTCAGTCGTTTCTTTTCTATTCCCTCGTCTCTTGGCTTCCAGAAATTCTGCAGTCGCAAGGCCTAAGCACTGGCTCTGCTGGCGCAATGCTCGCGGTGATGCAGTTTTGCGGGTTGCCCGCGACATTTTTAACACCCATGCTAGCTGGCAAATTAACGGATCAGAAAGGGCTCGCTTTCACTTTGGCACTTTTGTACTTCTTTGGATTTAGTGTTTTACTCCTATCCTCTTCCCCCGCGCTTAGCATTGTTGCTATCGTGTTCATTGGGGTTGCTAGTGGTGGAAGCCTGAGCCTAGCTCTCACATTCATGAGCCTGAGAGCAAACTCCGTAAAGCAAGCGGCCGCACTCTCAGGTATGGCGCAGTCCCTTGGTTATTTGCTTGCAGCGCTTGGCCCTTTTCTGATCGGTCTTCTCTTTGATGTAACCGGCACATGGAATCTTTCTTTGCTTGTCTTTGTAAGCGCGACGGTCCTTTTTCTAATTAGTGGGCTAGGCGCCGGACGCAATCAATTCGTATCAGCAACCGCTCCGGAAAAAGGGTAACAAAAAAGCATAAGCGCCCTGCCCACGAGCGACAAGTTCTGGAAGAACGGCAGGATCAAGCCTGTCCTTTGGCTTGATCTGGCGGATTGAAGAAACCTCGAGCGAGTGGGCGCCGGAGCTAGACAATCCGAAAAGCGCAGGCGGGTCGAACAGAAGCGCGGATTTTGGAAGGCCTGCACGAGAAATCCCGACCCGGATTTCCGGGCAGGACTGAAAAATCCCGAGCTTCTACCCGCCGGAGCTAGACACCAAAAGCAGCCGACAAAAGGACTATTGCCCTCTGTCGGCTGCTTGTTTCTATCTTTTAAACGAACCCCGCTAGCGCCTCTTCCGCGGTAACATAATCAAAACCAAGGTCGCGGGCGACAGCTTCGTACGTGATGGCGCCTCCAGCCACATTCAACCCTTTGGCAAGCGAGGCATTCGTCCGCATCGCTTCTTGGACCCCTTTGTCTGCGATTTGTCTTGCATAGGGAATGGTTACATTCGTTAGTGCGATTGTCGATGTTCTTGGAACCGCACCAGGCATATTGGCCACCGCGTAGTGAATCACCCCGTGCTTCGTGTACGTCGGGTTATCGTGGGTGGTCACCGTGTCCGCGGTCTCAATGATTCCGCCCTGATCGACAGCCACATCCACAACGACGCTGCCAGGCATCATTTGCTCAATCATTTCCTCTGTCACAAGTTTCGGTGCTTTTGCTCCTGGGATTAGCACGGCGCCAATCACAAGATCCGATTCTTTCACCGCCACAGCAATATTCAGCGGATTCGACATCATCGTCTGGACATCGCCTCCAAACTGATCATCTAACTGGCGCAAGCGCTCAGCACTTACGTCAAGAAGCGTGACATCGGCGCCAAGCCCAACCGCAATTTTTGCTGCGTTTGTGCCAACGACACCACCGCCAATAATCGTCACCTTGCCTCGCTGTACGCCAGGCACTCCCGAGAGCAGAACACCCTTCCCACCTTTAGGCTTTTCTAAAAATTGAGCGCCGATTTGTGAGGCCATACGGCCAGCTACTTCGCTCATCGGCGTAAGCAGCGGCAACGTTCGGTTGACTTCCACGGTTTCATAGGCGATGGCTATTACTCCATGTTCCACCAATGCTTTTGTGAGCTCGGTCTCAGCCGCGAGATGCAAGTAGGTGAACAAAATCAACCCTTTGCGAAAATGTTGGTATTCCTCGGCTAGCGGTTCCTTTACTTTCATGACCATTTCTGCCTTGCTCCAAACATTCCCCGCAAGCGCCGTCATTTTGGCGCCGGCCTCTTCGTATTCACTGTCTGTAAACCCACTCCCAAGACCGGCCTGAGCTTCTACGAGCACATCATGACCGGCTTCTTTTAGTGAGACAACTCCTGCTGGCGTAATAGCCACGCGGTTTTCATTATTCTTTACTTCTCTAGGTACTCCGATAATCATGACAACTGCCCCCTAACTATTGATCTTGCTTTAAGTATAAAGAATCCTTCTTCGTTTATCTTTGGGTTTGTCGCAGAAAATCATGCTTGTTATTTGTGGCTTTTTCACAAATGGAGCCCTTTATTCATGTAGTTTAAAATCGATATAAAGACCCATTCGCTCCAGTGGACGTTTCAGCTCTAATTTCGTTAGTTCATCGATCCGCTTTAGCCGGTATTGCAATGTATTGGTGTGCACATGTAGCCCTTTAGCAGTGGCACGAACATTTCCGTCTTTTTCTACATACATGCGAAGCGTTGCAAGCAAGCTCGTTTGATTGGCTTGATCGTATTGTTCCAAGACGGCGAGTGCAGGGTGGACTGGCTTCGTTGTTTCTTGGAGTTTTAACTGATGGATATGCCGCAAAACCCCTGCTTCATAATAGAACAAGCAGCCCTCTAGCTCACTAGAATAACGCCGTTTCAGCTCCAACATTTCCAGCGCTTGCTGGTAGCTTTCAGGCAATTGATCGACTCCATATATAGGGTTGCCAGCCGCCATTTGCAGGTTTTCTCTTCCAGAGACTAGCACCCGAAGTTCATGCATGGCCTCCCGCCAGTCGTTTGCCACTACGAGGCCTATGATCCGATCGTCATCATGGATATAAAGGGGAATGCGCTTCCCTTTTTGCTTAAGTCCATCTACAATTTTTCCAAAAACCGGTTCTACCTCCTCTATTAAAAGAACAAAGACAAAGCAAGTGCTTTCGTTGTCGACTTCATGAGCGACGAGTTCTCTTTCTGCTTGTACGCCTGTCACTAGCTTCCACAGCAGCTCTTCCCTACTTGTGAGTTTCGGTTGCTGATTGTGCTTCAACTTCCTAAGCAGAGCCATCGCTTTCGCCGCCACACTTGTAAGCCACTGCCGCTCCTCATAAGTGAGCGTCCGCGCCACTTCCGAAACCCATATGTAGCCAAATACCGTTTTTCCGTCGCGAATGGAAACTGCCACCCGTCGACCGAGTCCCATATCATCCATCTGTCCGATCGCCACAGGCTCATCGGATTGATTCAGGGCAGGCATGACCCCCTCTTGCCAAAACCTACGAATTAAGGGGTCGGGAACACGGCGACCAATGATCGTTGAAATCCTCGCCTCATCTGTCCCAGCGCCATGCTTAGAATAGGCCAGGAGCTGGTGATTGGCATTTTCAATTGTCACCGGACATGCTAGCAGTTCTCCAAGCTCCCCGACAAATTCGTCGAGGGACACAAACGACCGGTGCAGAAATTTTGAATACTTTGTAGCCATTTTACTCCTCGCAATCGTTCATTCTTCAACGTCTTTTTCTCCTACTAGTATATCAACTTCTCCGTTCACTTGCCTAGTTCCCTTACTCCTCTCAACGAATCGTTCCTGTACAAGCACACTGCTCACCCCCAAATGGCGGTCTCCCTTTCTCATTGAAACGCCAAAAGCTGACGAAAAGGCACACATCCTGTACAATAGTGGCACATTCATCATTCAAGGGGGAGAATTATCTGTGAGTAAAGCAATAGGTGGTCTATTTTCACTGCTTACACTCTTTCTATTCGCTGCTCTGCTAACCCTCCTTATCTATGAACCTGCTGAACACGTAAGCTCTGAAACTCTTGAAATTATTCAGCAAGACGGCCTTCATCCGGTTGTCGCGGAAAAAAGCGAACAGCTAATTGAACGAGCGGCTGAGATAGGCATAGAGGTCGTCATTACAGATGGATACCGCTCCGAGGATGAACAAGACAAACTGTATGAGAAAGGCCGGAGCGAGGAAGGGAATGTGGTAACAAATGCCCGGGGCGGGGAGTCCTATCATAATTATGGTCTCGCCATCGACTATGCGATACGAAACGATGAAGGAAATGTTATTTGGGACACTTCTTATGACGGAAACAATAACGGAGAATCCGACTGGTTCGAAGTCGCGGAAATCGCCAAAGAGCTTGGATTTGAATGGGGCGGGGACTGGACGTCTTTTCGAGACTACCCTCATTTACAGATGGATTTCGGGCATTCAATAACAGCCCTTCAACATGCAAGGGATCAAAAGGAAAGTGAAAAATGAAATAGCACTCACCTCTCTAAGAGCTGAGTGTTATTCATGTTCCAGGGGCTTGTCTCATTTTTTGACTCACCCACGAAAAAAGCAGGAATTTTGAGGAATTTGACGAAATAGATCAAAGGAAGGCTCTTTTTTTGTTACGGCCGAACCATTTGTCGCCGTAAACGGAGAAAGCGTGCGTTTAATTTTCTTAAAAGTGGGCTGATGCGAAATGGAGCTAGGCAGAACGATTAAATACTATCGAATGAAGCGTAACATGACGCAAGCAGAGCTAGCAGAGGGGGTCTGTTCCATCCCTCACTTAAGCAAAATTGAGAATAACATTTACCAGGCCAACCATGGAACCGCCACGCTTCTGTTAAAGCGATTAGGAGTTGACATTGAAGACGAATACGCTCAGTACACTGAAATTAAAAGAGAGTTAGAGCAGTTTATTGAAGCGATTCAGTTTGTTGACGTAACCGAAGCGAACCGACTTATGGATGTTTTGAGCAACAAAGAGTACATCATTGCACGAACCAATCTTATTAATACTTTTCATTTATACATGATGCGTTACCATCTGATGCATGGCCATACCACGCTTGCTTCAGAGCAGCGGATAATTCTTGATCAAAATCGCACGAATCTAACAGCCATTGAAGAGCTTTCTTATAAGCTGTTTAACGGCATCCTGCTTGTTGGTCGCAATCGCTTTAGGGCGGCCACAAATATCCTGCTTGAGCTGCAAAACGAAGACTACTCTTCCAAATATTTGTTTGTACGAGAAGTCGCGTTTTTCTTAAGTCAGTGCTATACACAGATGGACGAGCCGGAAAAAGCGACCGTGTACGCGAAAGAAGCGCTGTACATCTTTAAGCAAGAAGACAATTACATTCGTGCTTTCCATACGCAGATGCTGCTTGGCATTAACTACACACAAATGAATATGGTAGAGGAATCGACTCGCCTTTACAAAGTTCTCTTACGTAATACGCGCTTGTTTGGTCATGAAAACCTCTACCATCAGGCCCTTTATAATTACGGGATTCTGCTTAAGAAAATGGGCACCTATGAACAAAGCCAGCAATGTTTCTCAGACTGCCTAACGTTTTTCGAAAAGGAGAGTCAAAACTACGTGGTTTGTCTCCTTGCAAGCGCCGAAGTTCTCTTTCATATGCAAGCAGAGAAAGAACGTATTCAACTGCTCATTAACGAAATTTACCAAATTAGTACGTCCAGAGGGTTGAAACGTCTTGGACTTCAGGCAAAATATTTGCATTTGCGGTTAAAATCGGGAGACGAAATGTATGGCTTCATTGAGGAGGAACTCCTTCCTCATCTTGAGAAAGCAGACAACCAAAGCGAACCGTTGCCTTACGCACTTGAACTTGCCGATTGGTATCAAAGCAATGGAGATTACGAGAAAGCCAATGAATACCTGAAGAAATACGTATTGATCTCAAAAAAAGGGAGTGATCGATGCTGCAACAGGGCGCCGCTCAAGCTTCAACCCGAACACTCGGAGAGCCGTTAATTTATACCGAAATGCGCAGGCGGGTCAAACAGAAGCGAGGATTTTGAAAGGCCTGGATCAGAAATCCCGGTTTGTGGATTTCGGGCCAGGACTGAAAAATCTCGAAGCTCCTACCCGCCGGAGCTAGACAATACCGAAATGCGCAGGCGGGTTGGTCAGGAGCGAGAATTTTGGAGACCCGATAAAAGAAATCCCGGACTTGGATTTCGTTATCGGGGCGAAAAATCTCGAAGCTCCTACCCGCCGGAGCTAGACAAAAATGGACTGACAATTTACCAGTCCCCCTAAGATTCTTACTTTGAGTGTTTCAGAAGATCTCGGTTTTCTTCTTCTCTCATTTTACGCTTCAACAGCTTCCCTACAGCGGATTTAGGCAAGCTATCCTACTCGCAAGTGCAACCAAAATGAACTCTATTCACGACATAGCAGTGGCAACATTTTCTGCAATTAACTTTTTAAATTTTCAAAAATAAAGTACGTGGGGATGGGTTTAGGACGTTACCTCCGTTTCTGATTCAATACGCATTCGTTGTAAGCGATTAAAACGCTTCTTTATTGTCCATACTTTTTATTAAAAAGGAGAGTGGGACCATGCACATCAATGAATACCGGTTTAATCACGGCAAACGACCAAGGACCCGAACCACGCACACTCGTCTATATGAACATATCATCGCCTACAAAGATTGGTATGACGAAGAAACGGTAGAGAAAGCACGCGCCGATTTAGAGAGAGCACTCGGGTAAAGAGAAAAGCGGAGGTGGGTTGGGCAGAAGTGAGGATTTTGGAGACCCGATAAAAGAAATCCCGGTCTTGGATTTCGTTATCGGGGCGAAAAATCTCGAAGCTCCTACCCGCCGGAGCTAGATCAAGAAAAGCACAGGCGGGTTGATGAGCCGCACTAGAAATGAAAAAGTTCACTGAGATTCCTTCAGTGAACTTTTTTTCATGGAATGTGTCTACACTTGAAACTTAGCATACTTCTTAGCATCTCGTTCCCGCACGTCCGCAAAGAGTCGAGTTCCCTCCTCTTCGTAGGCCATGCTTCGTACATGGGCTACCTCATTCAAATAAGCCATCATGTGTCCTTCAGTATACGGAATGAAAAACTCGCGCTGCACATAGTCATGAAACACATGCTCTCCGAGCGCTTGTTCAAAGAGCTCCAACCCACGTCTCTCCTTCGCAGATAAGAAGAGTTCATTCCCTTGAGCGCGCACGCCTTTCTCATCCGTTGCGTCAATTTTATTGTACGCGTACACCATTGGTACGTCCACTACCCCAATGGACTTCAGCGTTTTATCGGTGATCTTCATCATTTCCCCATGGTGCTCATTTGAGTAGTCGACGACGTGAATCAATAAATCCGCTTCACGTGCTTCTTCCAGTGTCGAGCGAAAAGCTTTTACAAGATGATGAGGGAGTTTCGATACAAAACCTACCGTATCGGCAAGTAGGAAAGCTTTGTTATCCTTGGTTTCAACACGGCGGACAGACGTATCAAGGGTCGCGAACAACCTGTCCTCTTCTCGAACATGTTTGCGAGCGTTCGGCTCAAATTGATCAAGCATCGCGTTCATAAGCGTTGATTTTCCTGCGTTTGTGTAGCCAACAAGAGCAACAACCGGAAGCGCCTGCTTCTTGCGTTGCTTCCGCTGAACACTGCGGCGATCCGATAAGTGGTTCAACTCCTTGCTTAATGCGCTGATGCGTGTCTCAATTTTACGCCGATCCAATTCAAGCTTTGTTTCCCCGGCTCCCCGGTTGGCTAGGCCCGCTCCGCTTCCGCCTTGACGACTAAGAGAAGCCCTCATTCCGACAAGGCGAGGGAGCAAATACTGAAGTCGAGCAATCTCCACTTGCAGCTGGGCTTCCTTTGTTTTCGCGCGTTCCCCGAAAATGTCGAGAATCAGCATCGTGCGATCGTACACCGTCACTTCCAGATGCTTTTCTAGATTGCGGATCTGGGAGGGGGACAGTTCATCGTTAAACACAACGAGATTCACTTCGAGCTCTTCACACATCGCTCGCAGCTCTTCTGCTTTCCCAGCGCCTATATACGTGGCATGGTTGGGAGTTTTTAATTTCTGCATGAGTTGCCCTACGGTGATGAGGTCAAGGGCGCCTGTTAAATTGATGAGTTCCTCTATGGAATACGCAAAATCTTCTTCAAATGGGAGCTCCACTCCAACAACGATGGTTCGCTGCGTCTCGTTATGTTCAATTTGTTCCATTTATGATCAAACCTCTGCTTTCAAAGTTAACGTGTTAAACAAAAACACAAGCAGGAACGCCTGTGTTGGCAAAATAAGATTGTATGCTTTAGTATATCATCCCTTTCCCATAAAGCAATCCTGCCGCGTAACAGCGCTTTTGGGCTGCGAATGGCCTTCTTGACTCTCTCTGCATGAAAAGGCCACCTCTCTTGCAAGTGACGATGAACCTCTTTAATCTAGAAGAAAAGATACCCTTTTAAAGGAGGACGATGCATGATTACGAAGCTACTTCATAGTGGCCGACGAATTCCAGCACCCAACCTTATACATTGAGTTGTCAAAGAACGATACGAGTGCCTTATGCAACTGCTTTCTCGTATCTCTATTTTACAACGAAAGGAGGGAGTTCGGGAAAGGTTTTGGCTATCGCCAATGCTCATTCCTCCCCCACTTACTCATTGGCTATTGCTCTTCACATTCCTTGAAGTGGGGGTGTCCTGCGCTAAAATCAGATGAATAATTGGGGAGCATCGAAAACGGATAAAGTCACATGGTTTAAAGACGAATTCCGGCAGCCATTTTCCTTTGCCACGGGAGGGATCATGCCCCGCTGGTTAAAGCCGCTACCACATGGAACATATAGCCATTCGCATGAATCATTACATGCTCAAACTTCACTTTCCTTCACATCCTTTTTGTCGTTTACTGTACCCTCATTCCTTCTTGCATAAAACGGATGGAAAAATAATCATTGACGACAGCTCCTTCTCTACGTATACTAAAGGTAATTAAATAGCATTCCTTCAAAGGGGAGTAGCTACAGGTAGTATACTTGAATCAAAGTCGTCATGACGTGGGGAAATCCACCGGCTTTGATGGCATAGCTTACATAATGTCTAGCAAGACCTTTGCCTATGAACAAGGCAGAGGTCTTTTTTGCGCGCAAAACTCTCTTTCGTTTATAGGTACACGAAGGCAAATTAGCGAAGGAGAGGCGAAGATTGAAATGGATGCATCATTAATCATTGAGTATAGTTGGGTACTGCTCGTACTCATTGCGTTGGAGGGCATTTTAGCAGCAGATAATGCCCTTGTGCTTGCCATTATGGTCAAGCATTTGCCAGAAAAAGAACGAAAGAAGGCTCTGTTTTACGGACTGGCGGGAGCGTTTGTGTTCCGGTTACTTTCTTTGTTTGTCATTGCCGTACTCGTTGACTTCTGGCCGCTTCAAGCCATTGGCGCCCTGTACTTGCTCTTTATTTCCTTCAATCATTTGTTCCGAAAACACGTGGTCGCCAAAAGCGAAGAGGCAGCGGGCGTGACAAAGGTAAAAAAAGGGAGTGGCTTCTGGACAACTGTTCTAAAAGTAGAAATTGCTGATATCGCCTTTGCCGTCGATTCGATTCTAGCTGCTGTTGCCCTTGCAATAGCGCTGACGCCAACAGGACTTGGAACCGTTGGGAGCCTCGACGTTGGCCAATTTGTTGTCGTCTTTCTAGGCGGTTTTATCGGACTTTTGATTATGCGCTTTGCAGCCACCAAATTTGTGGTGCTCTTGCAGAAACGTCCTGGTCTGGAAACGGCCGCCTTCATTATTGTCGGTTGGGTCGGGGTGAAGCTTTCCGTACAGGTTCTTGCCCACCCTGAGATCGGGCTCATTGATGACCACTTCCCTCATTCCACTGGATGGAAGCTGTTCTTCTATGGGGTTCTCGTTGCCATCGTCGCTGCAGGCTGGTTTTTTTCGAAGAAGCCGGCGGAAGGAGAAGGGAAGCAGCCTGAGGTTGAGAGACAAGCGGAACGGAAAGTAGAAGGACAATGAAAAAAGAGCTGACATTCAGCTCTGTTTTTTGGACTTCACTATGCAGATCTCCGAGGCTTGTCCAGCCAACTCGTGAAATCAACGCACATAGGACAGCGATAAATGGCTGGCAGAAGAACGCCTATGGCAACAACGTTTGATTACTAGTGTCGAAAAGTCTTCACTTGATACCGCTTGCAGCCACTCTCTTTCTATGTTTAACTAGAATAGAACGAATAACTATACACCATCCACTAGGGGAGTCGGAATGACGACTGAGAAAAGCGAGGCTTTGACCCTTTGAACCTGATCTGGTTAAGACCAGCGTAGGGAAGTGGAGCCGGCCCTCTTATGTATCAAATAACAGCCGCTCCCTTTCTATCATCAAGGGGCGGTTTTTTGACGTCTTCCTTTTTCGGATGGCATCTAAGGGAGGAAATAACATGAGTTTCAGCGCGTATGTACGAGAACAGGCAGCTCCCATTTTCCAAGCAATTTTCAAGCACCCGTTTGTGCAGGGGATTGGCAAGGGCGAACTGAGGAGCGAGGCATTGATCCACTATGTGAAGCAGGACTTTGAGTACCTCAACACGTTTATGCAAATTTACGGGATTGCGATCAGTCGTTGCACGAGTCGCGAGGATATGGCGATGTTCAACGAACAAATTGGTTTCGTGCTGCATAGTGAAATTCATCCGCATAATAATTTCTGCGAAGTGGCGGGGGTGAGTTACGATGACCTTCACTATGAACCTCTCGCTCCAACGGCCCATCATTATACGCGCCACATGCTAGACGTGGCTCAGCGCGGTTCTCTAGGCGAGATTCTCGCCGTCTTGCTTCCGTGCCCATGGACGTATCAGGAGATCGGCGATTATTTGCATGAGACGTTCAAGCCTGATGAAAGCCACCCCTTCTACGACTGGATTTCCTTTTACCGCACAGACGGGGAAATGAATGTGACCGAACAATTCTGCACACGCCTAGACAAGTGGGCGGAAACGGCAACAGCTGCGGAGAAAGAACGGATGCTTGATCATTTCATCAAAAGCTGTCAACTGGAGTATTCGTTTTGGGAAATGGCTTATACAGAAGAGACATGGCCTGTCGCTATGAAAGATCCCGTTAAAGGCTAGCGTACGACACCTTTCACCACTACAGCAATACCGAAAAGCTCGTGGAAACAAGACCCACGAGCTTCTTTCATCAACGCTTCAATTGAAAGCTAACCACCTTAGGCTCCGTCATTTCGGCGATCGCAAATTTCACGCCTTCGCGCCCGAGTCCTGAGCGTTTCACGCCGCCAAACGGCATCGCATCGATCCGGTAGTCAGAGCTGTCATTAATCATAATGCCTCCGACATTGAGTTCACGGATCGTTTGGAAGGCCGCGTCAATGTTCTGCGTGAACATTCCAGCCTGAAGGCCGTAATCCGTATTATTCGCCCGTCTCACCGCTTCATCCAATGAGTCAACGCGATACAACAAGACGACTGGGCCAAAGATCTCTTCGCTCCCTAGCAAGCTTTCATCAGGCACATCTTCAAGCACGGTCGGGTCATAGAAGGCACCCTTTCGTATCCCCCCGCACAGAAGAGTCGCTCCCATTTTCACAGCTTCATTGACAGTTCGCTCTACCCGCTCTGCTTCGTCTTCCGTAATCAGTGGCCCCATGTCCGTTTGTTCTGAAAGTTTGCTTCCCGTTTGATACGCGAGCGTTTTGGCCACAAACTTCTCTTTAAACGACTCATAGACCTCATCCATAACATAGACGCGCTGAACGCCGATACAGTTTTGTCCGGCGGCCCAGAAGGCACCGCTCACAGTGGAAGCACTCGCTTCCTCAAGGTCCGCATCATCAAGAACAATCACGGGAGAATTGGAGCCAAGCTCCATGCTCACTTTCTTTAGCCCTGCGTTGCTGGCGATTTGCAGACCTGCTTCTACCCCACCAGTAAACGAAATCATTCGTACATCCGGGTGGGTAACAAGCGTATCGCCAATTTCCCGGCCACGCCCAGTCACAACAGAGAGCACATGATCTGGCAAGCCCGCTTCAACAAAGGCTTCTGCCAGCAAAAAGGCGCTGAGCGGGGTTACGGTCGCTGGCTTCACAATAATTGCATTCCCTGAGGCAATGGCTGGACCGACTTTGTGAGCGACCAAGTTGAGTGGGTCATTAAACGGCGTAATCGCGCCAATAATGCCGATTGGAAACCGTTCGTAGTAGCCAACTCGAGATTCCCCTCCTGGTGACTGATCAAAGGGAATCGTCTCCCCCGTAATGCGGCGAGCTTCCTCTGCAGACAAACGCAGCGTTTCCACACAGCGACTGGCTTCCTTGCGTGCCTCACGAATCGTCTTGCTTCCCTCCGTGGCAATCATGGTCGCATAGCGCTCGCTATGTTCCTCTACATAGTTTGCCGCTTCTCGCAAAATGCGCATCCGTTCATGGACGGGCATGTTCGCTGCGGTTTTGGCACCAATCTTCGCTTGCTCGACCGCCCAGAGCATATCTTCTGAGGAGGCGGCCGGGACCGTCGTAATGAGTTCATTCGTCTCAGGATTCCTTACCTCCAACGTTTCTTCCCGCACGACCCAACGTCCGCCTAACAGCATTTTGCTTCGTTTCACATCAAGTTGCATGATAACCCCACCCTTCATGTGTCTAATAAAGCAATCAAGAGGATTAAAATGGCGGTCAGCGTTATAGCTGATCGCGATGAATGTTCAACAAGTCAATAAAAAGAGAGTAGCCGGTTTCTACTTTTCCCGCTCCTGCTCCTGTTAAGGTAATATCTCCCGCAAGATCACAGGCATAGGTGATGGCATTGGTGGCTCCACCAATCGAAGCTAGTGGATGGTCACGCTCAAGCAATACAGGCTTTACAGAAGCTTCCACGCCCTCCTCTGTCTGTTTAACAGAGCCAAGCATCTTCCAGCGCTTACCTGCTTGGCTGGCTTCTTCTATTTGCTCCTGTTTGAGCGAGCTTAGCCCTTTGCGCTCGACGTCGGCCGTCTTTAGTGGAACGCCCATGATTAAGTTAGCGAGAATCACCACTTTGTAAAGGGCATCGTAGCCATCCACATCACTCGTTGGATCAGCTTCAGCGTAGCCTAGATCCTGGGCTTCAGAAAGTGCCTCTTCATATGTCAGCCCTTCCTCCATTCGCACGAGCATATAATTCGTCGTTCCATTTAAAATTCCGCTAATCTCATGAAACGTATTGCCCGCCAAGGATGTCAGCGGCATTCGAAGCGATGGCGTACCACTCATGACCGTTCCCTCAAAGCCCCAGCGTACGCCATTCTCTTTCGCAAGCGCAGAAAGCTCCTGATAGGCAAGCGCCACAGGCCCTTTGTTCGTCATCACGACATTTTTTCCGCTCGCAAACGCAGTTTTGCAATGGGAAATGGCCGGTTCACCGGTTTTGACATCCGTAAAGGTCACTTCCACAATCGTATCGGCATTGCTTTCTGTAATCGTCGTGATGCTGTCCCATCCCCGAGTCAATCCGTCTTCGTCTGGATACTCATCCAGCGTTCCTGTTTCCTCGATCACTTGCAGCGCCTTTTTTAGATCCAATCCATCCGGATGGTACAGCGAACCTTTGCGAAAATCGGAAATGGCGACCACACTCGCTTCAAATCCTGTTTCTGCTTTCACCTTTTCTCCTTTTTCAAGCAAAATCTCTGCAAGACCTTGCCCAACGACACCAAATCCTAAAAAAGCTAATTTCTGCGTCATGACTTCACCCCCGTGTTTTGCAAAAGTTGCTCGGTGCTGGCGACAAGAATCGCCGCCCCTTTCGGAAGACAGCGCTCGTCGATTTGAAACGACGGCGTATGCAGATCGTATTGTCCGAATTCTGGTTGACAACCGAGAAAGAACATCGCCCCCCGTGCCGCCTTCGTCATATGAGCGAAGTCTTCTCCGCCAAGTCCAAACGGTTCCCACTTCACCGTAAGTTCCGGATAGAGCTCCTTGGCCGAAGCTTGCAGCAGCTCGGTTAGCATGGCGTCGTTCATTAACGCAGGCTCCCCGTGCTCCACCACGCACTCTCCCTCACCGCCAAACGTGTTTGCGAGAGCAAATGTTTTTTGAATCTCCTCGGTGAGCTGCATCCGTACATCTTCATCATAGCAGCGAATTGTGCCCTCGACGGTGACCTCTGATGGAATAACGTTGCTCGTATGACCGGCATTAATTCGCCCTACGCTCACGACAGCTGGTGTTAGCGGGGAAACAAGGCGCCCCGTCAGTCCGTAAATCGAAGGAAGTACATGGGAGAGGAGCCACACCGGATCGACGCCGAGATGGGGATAGGCCCCGTGCCCCCCGCTTCCTCGAATCGTTCCTGTAAACACATCGACACTCGCCATGCTTGCACCTGCATTGACTTGAATGGCGTCTGGCCTTAGCCAGGGGCAAACATGAAGGGCGAGGATGGCTTCGACATTGTCAAGCGCCCCATCTTCGATCATATAGAGAGCGCCTGTTTTGTTGGCCTCATCCATTTGCTCCTCCGCTGGTTGAAAGAGAAATTTCACCGTTCCAATAGCCTCGTCATTTTGAAAACGTTCGCCTAGAATCATTGCTGCTCCTAGCAGAATCGCCGTGTGCGCATCATGCCCGCACGCATGCATGACCCCCGGGCGGGTCGAGGCAAAGGAATGATCGTTCTCTTCTTGAATAGGGAGAGCATCCATATCCGCTCGCAGGGCCACTACTGGGCCCTGCCCTTTTTCAAGCGTACCGACGACCCCATGCCCCCCTACATTTCTCTTTACGTCCATGCCGGGAATCGTATCAAGTACGTCTGCAACAAAAGCGGCTGTTTCTTCTTCGTGAAAACTCCGTTCAGGTCGAGCGTGCAGATGCCTGCGCCAGTCGACCAACTCCTGACTCAAACGTTCCGCACGATTCTTAATCTCACGCATCTGCCTTACGCCTTGGCAAGCTCTACTGCCGAAAATGCTTGCTTAAAGTCTGCCAAAATGTCCTCTGCATCTTCAATGCCGCATGATACACGAATCAACCCTTCAGGAATGCCCATGGCCGCCCGCTCTTCTGGGGTACATTCCACGTGACTCGTTGTGCGAGCTGGGCCGACGGTGGTTTCCACAGCGCCAAGGTTCGCCGCTCGGTTGGCAAACTGAAGCTTGGGCAGAAGATCACGAACCGTTTCCACTCCTCCAGCAACCGCAAAACTGAGCATCCCGCCAAATCCGCGCATTTGCGCTTTCGCTACATCATGATTTGGATGTGTAGGAAGCCCCGGGTAAAAGACAGATTCTACTCCGTCCACCGTTTGCAAATACTCGGCTAGCTTTTGCGCATTTTCCGCCTGGCGCTTCACGCGGAGATCCAGCGTCTTCATTCCGCGTAGGAGTAAATAAGCTGCCCACGGGTCCATCGTGGCCCCGTTAATTTCACGATAGTGGTAAATCGCCTCCACGAGCTGCTCGTTATTTCCGACCACCACTCCGCCAAGAGCGTCTGCGTGACCACCAAGGAATTTGGTCGCGCTGTGAATGACGAGGTCAGCTCCTAGATCGAGCGGGTTTTGGTTAACAGGCGTCGCAAACGTATTGTCGACCACTACTAGCGCCCCTACTTCTTTTCCGGCTTTCGCAGCGGCTTGGATGTCTGTGATTTTAACGGTTGGGTTGGTTGGTGTCTCCAAATAAAGAATCTGGCAGCCTTTGGCTACTTCTGCCTCGATTTGTTTAAGGTTCCCCGTTTCACAAAACGTGATTTCCACCTCTTGCCGCGGAAGAAATTCCGTGAAAATTTTGTTTGTTCCCCCATACGTGTCTTTAATCGTCACGACACGATCGCCTGGCTTTAGGAATGTGTACAACGTATTGGAAACCGCTGCCATCCCGGTCGAAAAGCTTGTAGCTGCGTTTGCGCTTTCAAGGATTTTTACTTTGTCTTCAAACGCTTGAACCGTTGGATTCGTGTTCCGCCCATAAATATGCCCTTTCTTGTTTCCAATCGCCACCTCATACCACTCTTCCATGTCGTCATAGCCGAACGCTACACTGGGAATCACAGGTACTTGTGTTGCTCCGTGCACCAAATAATCTTTTTCTCCTGCCCAAACGGCTTTTGTTCCTGTTTTTGCTCCTTGGAATTTAGTCATAACTGAACTCCCCCTATTCATGTGATCTCATTAGGATGCTGTATCGATGCTAGAATGTTTGGTAATGAGCTGCCTTGGAAAGTTGCAAAGAAGCTCACAGCCGCCTTCCGTAATGCGGACAGATTCACTAATTTCCACCCCGAAGTCATCGTACCACATGCCAGGAATCACATGGAACGTCATGTTTGGTTTAAGAACCGTTTGGTCTCCTTGGCGAAGGCTTGCTGTGTGCTCACCCCAGTCCGGTGGAAAGTTAAGACCCATCGAGTATCCGAGACGGGATTCTTTTTCAAGCCCATACCTGCTAATGGCTTTGCGCCACACAGCTTCTGTTTCTTCGCAAGTGACGCCTGGCTTCATAAAGGCCATCACTTCATTCATCCCTTCCACTACAATGTCAGCCACATCAGAGACACGCTGCTGTGGCTCGCCGATGACCACCGTACGCGCGAGCGGTGCATGGTAGCGTTTGTAGCAGCCAGCAAGTTCGAGGATGATCGTCTCCTCTGACGGGTATCTCTGCTCACTCCATGTTAAGTGAGGCGCTGATGTTTTGATCCCCGATGGCATCAGTGGGACAATTGCCGGATAGTCTCCGCCGTATTCTTCTGTACCCGAAATTTGCGCGTGGTAAATCGCTGCAGCCACATCGCATTCGCGTACGCCTGCCTGAGCGGCTTGAATGCCTGCATACATCGCCGTCTCCGCAATCTTTCCCGCTCGTTTCATATATTCAATTTCTGGATCTGATTTAATCAGTCTGACTCGGTTGACCAAATTCGTTGCATCATGGATGCTGCTATCAGGTAGTGAAGCCGAAAGACGACTATGCGCCATCGCTGTATAATAGTACGTATCCATTTCAACACCAATTCTCCGCGTCCCCTGCCCAATTTCTGATAAAATCTTGGCAATGAAATCCATCGGATGCTTTGTCGTCGACTGGACATAGTCATCAGGATAGGAAATGATCCGGTCATGCAATAGCCACGTCGTTTGTTTCGCTCCGTTGGCATCCTGGTTGCGTCCGATCCAAATGGGTTGTTCCTCATCAATAAGCAGGACGAGCATTTGATGAACGTAGAAGGACCAACCATTATAGCCAGATAAATAGTTCATATTGGCCGGATCGGAAATCAGGAGCACATCGGTTCCATTCGCTTCCATCTGAATTTTTGTACGGCGGATTCTTTCTTGGTATTCGTTGATTGTGAATGAAAACATACGTACATACACCCCCTCATATTGTGCAACTAGCCCTTTCGTTGTTTCTACTGTCATTCTATGCAAAAGTCTGCATCCGGACAATGCGCGAACTGTATGAAGATTTTTTGGCGATTGTAGACAATTCTGCACATAGACCCTTTAAGCCTTATCGTGACTAGGATTTCAGAACGGAGGTTATAGCAAAGCCTTTTTGAAAACGTATACATAAATCCCCTTTCACAACGAGCATATATCCCGTTTCTCCTCTGCCCTCATATAAAAAAACGCCTAATTAAAGGCGTTTTCTTGACCTTCTCGGATCATCCAAATCCGTATGCTCAAATCAAGTAAAAAGACATCATCTGGGTTGGCAAGCGACAATCCCGTTAATGATTCAATTTTGCGCAGACGATAAAGCAGCGATTGTCTGTGAAGATGAAGCACTCTCGCTGTTTGCGTCACTTTGTTCTGATTGCGCTGATACGTGTTAAAGGTTCCAATCAAGTCCATGCTTCGCTGCTTGTCATAATGGACAAGCGGAATGACATAGTCGTCCATTAATGTGCGAAGCTCTGCATCACCGCCAATTTTAACCAACACACGGTCGACCCTCGTTTCCGAATAGAAAACGCGGCTCCCTGCTCCTTTTCGCCTTACCCCAAGCATAAGCGCCTGCCTTGCTTCCTTGTAACGCATATGAAAGGCAAACGGTTCTGAACCATGGTCGCCGATCCCCCAGGAAAGCTCCACATTAGGCAGCAAATTCGTTAGTCGCCTGTAGAGCAAATCAAGAAAGCTGTTCACGGTTTTACGGCTACCCTCTTCCGGTACTTCAAGGAACACAAGCAGTTGGTCCTGCAAGAACGTGGACATGGTCCGGCGGTCTAACGCCGTGCCTGCATAATACACTTCCTCTTCCATATAGTGCACCATGCTTTTTTGCCACTCCTCGTACGTCGCCGTTTGATGAGAACCGTTGTAAAGTTCCCGCATATTCTCTGGATAACCGACAATGGCAATATACGAGCCTTTAAGATCATAGCCAAGCGCCGCCGCCCGAGACGATAGCTTTGGCTTGGATTCCATCGTCCCTTCCGCGAGCTCTGTCACAAAGTCATCGCGAAGACGCGCCTCTGTTTCTTGAACGGTGCTTTCCTGTAGAAACCAAAAAGCCGCAGCCGTTACGGCATGCTCAAGAATGATTAGAAACGTTTGCCTTGTGACGGCTTCCATGACCTTTTCCTCTTTAGAGATTGCATACAAATAGCCCTGCACATGCTCCTTGGCTTGTATGATCGGCAACTGCCAAACCATCATCCCTTCCAACGCTATGGTTTGAACCTTTGAGCCTAAGGGATCATGAAGCAGTTCATCTTCCCTTGCCTCCTCCAACTCTTTCCTAGCCTTAAAAATGAATGTGTACCAATCTTCGGTCCCACTCTGTCCTTTGACACGTCCTGCACGGTCCGTAATCACAACCGTACCTCCAATATTGGCAGCTACATGCTCTGCAAGCACAGACAGATGGCTACCAGCAAGCATTAATGAAAGCAGCTCTTGCTGAATGCGCTGTGTTTGCTGCCATTCTTCTTGCCTCGCATCGGTCAGTTTTGCTGTAACCGCCTGCGTCACATCCGCAAACCGTACTTCCCAAGGAAGAAAAATGATCGGGAACCCGTGTTTTTCCGCCAGCTCGCGAGCGTTGTCATAAAGTTCGTATATGTATCGTCCCGCTGCCACAGCGAGCCCAGAAGCCTCTGATATAATGACATCTCGAACGAATTCATAGAATAAATTTGGGTCATGAGCGTAACCAATCCCCGTCGTTAACACCAGTTCATTTTTCCTAACAAAGTTTTCGACCGGGGCTTCTGTAATGGATACCCATTCCACAGAACGATGCTCAAGCTGATCCGCCCCCGTTTTTACGACCGCTGGTTTCATAATGTCTAAGCTCATCACTTGTTCCAATGTAAACACCAACCTCCGCACCTCCAACCACTACTCATTCGCCCTTCTTGGCACCGACCATTTTCATTCTATCAATTTTGACTTTTCTCTTTCACATCTTCGCGTATTGCCTTATGCTTAGAGAACTGAATCCTAAATCGATTCAGAAAACGTAACGATACGAAACCAGATAAGGAGGCAGCGGCATGTTTAGATTTTTTAACCGCGTACGTACCATTATATCATCGGAATTGAATTCGTTGTTAAACAAAGCGGAAGACCCAGGAAAAATGCTCAATCAATTCATCAAAGACATGGAGCAGGACATTTTTGAAGTGGAAACCGCCATCGCTAAGCAATTGAGCAATAAAAAACTCGTGGAAAAACAGTACGAGAACGTAGCTGCGCTCGTCATAAAACGAGAACAGCAAGCCATGAAGGCATTAAAATCAGGGGATGAAGGCCTGGCACGCCGTGTGCTTGAAGACAAACAGAAGCAGCAAGATCAGGCAGACTCGCTAAGGCTGACAGTTGAAGAAGCGGAGCGACTGTCCGAGGAACTAAAAGAGAAGCTACGTGAGATGAAAGACGAATACCAAGAGATGAAAATGAAGAGGCGCTCGCTAACCACGCGGTCGGAAAGTGCCAAAGCTCGCATGAAGGTAAACCAATCCCTCTCGAGCGTTGGTGATGGTGCGAAGAACGGGTTTGAGCGCATGGAGGAGAAAGTGCTACAACATGAAGCAGAAGCAGAGTCTTCGGATGAACTGCGGAACGCGAACAAATCTCTCGACGTCGAACTTTCCACGCTTGAGAGTGCAAGTGGCGTTGACAAAGAACTCGCAGCGATGAAAGCAAAGCTTCAGAACAAAGAGGAGGAATAGAAAGGTGGTTTTCAAGCACAAGGAAAAGCTCATCTTTCTAGAGTCGAGTGCTTTGTCCGCTGGCCGTTTCATGTTTTGCGTTGAGCAGCTTTGTTCCGACGTTTGTTCCACATAAGGAAAAAGATCCCTATGAGAATAGCCGTTCCTGATAGACCTATGATCCACCCCAATCCATCCCCATCCCCTGTCTGTGGTACGGAGGCAGGGGCAGCTCCTTGTTCTTCTTCGGCCTTCCTCTCTTGATAGAGTCCCTCGACCGTCGATAACAAGGAAATGAGCCCTCCTTCTACTCCGCCGTGTTCATAACCAGAAAAGAATGCTTCATCAATGAGCGTCCCGTACGGGTCACTTCCGCCGAACTTAGCCACTGTGCGGTCAAACTCTGACTCGCCCCAAGCATGAACGAAGGCCTCTTCCTCTTCCATGCTTACAACAATGACCGCATCCACGGTCCCGGAATCCTGATGGAGTTTTTGGGCCACTTCTTTAATCGTTTTTCCACCAAGCGTCTCCAACGTGAAAATACTGTAATGGAACGCTGAATGTTCCGTTTCTTGTTCAATAGATGAAAGTGCAAAGTTGGAGAGTTCTTGTGCATCGTCCACAATTCGCACTTCTGCGTATGCCATGCTTTGTCCCAGCAAACATAGGATGAATAGCGTACATATCGTCACTCGCCTAAACAGTTGCCTCATCTGCTTTCCCCCTAAACCTTGTTGCACCTTTTCTAGCATACATGAAATACGACCTTTACGGTACAAAAGTTCCCAAGATTTTTCACATTTTGGAGTTGGGAAAGTCTAGCAGAGAATTGTTACGATCCAAATTTCCTTCAACGCTTCTTCCTAGTATAATAGAGCTGACTCTCTTCGAAGCCAACCTTCTTAAAAAAGGACTGATGCAGATGAAACCTCGTTGCGCTTGGGTGAATCATGACCCTTTGTATATCGATTACCACGACCATGAATGGGGCCGCCCATTATACGATGACCAGAAATTGTTCGAGCTTTTAATGCTTGAAGGCATGCAGGCAGGCTTAAGTTGGTACACGATCCTCAAAAAAAGGAAGGCCTTTCGCGAAGCTTTCGACGATTTCCTCCCAGAAAAAATCACTACCTATAACGAGGATAAAATCTCAGAACTGATGAAAAACAAAGCCATCATTCGAAACAGACGCAAGATTGAAGCCGTCATTCAAAACGCTCGCGTCTACCAAGGTATCCAATCAAGAGGGATTCCCTTTTCCACGTACATTTGGTCCTTCACAAATGGTGAACCACTCGTTTTTTACAGAAAAACAATCGATGACGTCCCAGTAATGACACCCGAATCAGAACTTATGAGCAAACAATTAAAGCAGGCGGGGATGAAGTTTGTCGGCCCCACCATTTGCTATGCCTTCATGCAAGCGGCAGGGCTTGTCAATGATCACACGGCAGATTGTTTTCTCTCTCCACGCCCTTCGCCTTAAGACAAAGTTGCGCTTGTCTACAAAGAAGATCAAACTTATAATGAAGTGAAAACTTCATAGCTCTTAGATGTAAAAGAAAAAAGCTGGTGATAGCTTCATGAGGACTCAAACAAAGTGGATCCTTGCGTTTTTCCTAGCGTTCGTTGGGTTTTTACTTGTCTGCGGGCTCTATATTCATGAACGGCAAAAGATCATTACCACAGACGAACTTCTTTCCGCGGCAAGTACTGCTGATCGGGAGGATGTTCATTCGTATTTTAGTCGAGAATTACAAGCGCAACTCAGAGAGGAGGAGTTTCGTGATTTCAAGCATTTCCTTCAAGCAGAGTTAGACCAAACCACACCAACCCTTACGCTTCAGGGAGAAGAGCGAACGTTCGTTATCGAATTTAGGCACCGAGGGGACCGGACCATCGAAATCGTTTCAGTGAAAATAGTTCCAGTCGAACAGCGGAACTTAACCCCGTAAACCGAAATGCGCAGGCGGGTCGAACAGAAGCGCGAGTTTTGGAGGGCCTGGACTGAAAAATCTCGGAGCTAGACATAAAAAGATCAACTCTCCTAACACCGAGAGTTGATCCACTTCTTTTATTGAAAGCCTTCCACTGCCAGCTTCCCAATCATCTGGCCTTCTTCCAAGATCGCATGTGCTTCTTTCATGGTTTGCGCATTAATTGGGCTAAGCCGCTTTGTGAGGGTGTGTTTCAGCTGACCCTCATCAAACAGTTGGCTCATCCTTGTTAACATTTGGTGCTGCTCGATCCTGTCTTCGGTCTGGAACATGGGACGGGTGAACATGAACTCCCAGGAGAACGTGACGCTCTTGCTGCGAATCGCTGTCATATCAAGCATTTGCTGATTCTCCACAATCGAGCAAATTTTCCCTTGAGGCTTGATTGACTCGGCCATCCCCTCCCAGTGCCCGTCTGTATCGTTCAAGCAAAGAATGTAGTCAACGCCCTCAAACCCTTCATTCTTAAGCTGAGGCCATAAACGCTCTCGGTGATTAATGACATGGTCCGCCCCCATGCTGTAACACCAATTTTCGGTTTCGTGACGAGAAGCTGTAGCAACGACCGTTAACCCCGAACGGGAAGCAAGTTGAATCGCAATGGAACCTACTCCTCCCGCACCACCGATGATGAGAATCGACTTTCCACGATCCTCTTCCGTCACTTCCAATCGATCATACAAAGACTCCCAAGCGGTAATGGAGGTAAGGGGCATAGCTGCTGCTTCCGTGAACGTTAGGCTTTCCGGTTTCTTCCCGACAATCTGCTCATCCACAATTTGATATTCAGCGTTTGAGCCTTGCCTAGTGACATCGCCCGCATAATAGACCTCATCGCCCACCTCAAAAAGCGAGCAGTCCTCTCCCACTTCCTTGACAACACCGCTTGCATCAAATCCGAGAATGCGAAGGTCTTCTTCCTGTTTGTCTTTCGGCGCGCGCTGTTTCGTATCCACAGGGTTCACCGACACCGCCTTCACCTCGATAAGAAGGTCACGTCCTTTTGGTGACGGTGTAGCAAGCTCTTCATCCACTAAGCTATTTTCCTTCTCAATCGGTAAATATTCATACAAGCCAATTGCTTTCATTTAGATCCCCTCCAACTGTTCTTAGTCCCTGTGTAGCCTTTTGTCACAAATTCAAACATGTAGTTTTTTAGTATAGCACAAGGGTCGGCATGATGAGATGGAGCGGTGTCAATAATTTACCACCCAAGCCTGCATTCCCTGTTCGTGTCTCCATCAAGCTCCTTCCTTCCGAAGCAATGTAGAACAAAAAACATCTTCCGTTTCCCTAAATCATTCGCTATACTTGAAACAAGCTTCGAGAAAGGAGGAGACTAGATGACGGACGATCAATTTCGACAAGTGATGATTGCTTTTAATGAGTTAAGTGGGCATATGCAGGAAATGCGAGGAGATATTGCTGAGCTCAAGGAAGATGTGACCGTGCTTAAAAAAGATGTAGCCGTACTCAAGAAAGATGTGTCTGTCCTTAAAGAAGACAGCAAAGAACTTAAGACACACGCAGAAGAAACGAACAAAACACTCCATTATATTCAAGCAAAACTAATCGAACACGACCGCGATATCTTCACGTTAAAACATTCCTAATCCACCCGTTCCCTATTCCAAAAAACCAGACCCCTTCCGGTTAAGAAGGGGTCTATTTGCTGCCTCTTTTTTAGGTTACCTTAGTCCTTTAACGGCAAGACGATGCGCTCTGGCTGCGTGTACACATTTAGAGAGTCATTGCGAATAAACCCCACCGTCGTAATCTCAAGCTCCTCTGCTAACTCGAGCGCTCTTTCGGTTGGGGCGGATTTCGACAGGACGACCTCACAGCCGATTTTTGCTACTTTCAGGAGAATTTCTGATGAGATTCGACCACTAAAAACAAGCAGCTTGTCCTGTAAGGAGATGGCGTGCTTCAGACAGTAGCCGTAAATCTTGTCAAGTGCGTTGTGCCTTCCGATGTCCATACGCATAAGGACGATCCCATTCACATCACAGAGGGCGGCGTTATGCACGCCCCCCGTTTTCTTAAACGTCGCAGCGGAGCTTTGCATCTCCCGCATCAACCGAAAACAGTCGTCCGGTGAAAGGGACATGCCTCTGCTCGTCATTTTCTTTGCTGCCATTGCATCACTAGCAAACACAAACCCTTGCCTACTTGCCCCGCAACAGGAAGTGATATAGCGTTTGTTTTGTAGGTTTTGGTATAAAGGATTAAGCTTTCCGGTCTTTATATGAACAAAGCCTTTCTTTTCATCCACCCACATGTCATCAATATCTTCGTACTTGCGAATCACTCGTTCCGAGGCTAAATAGCCAATCGCCATGTCTTCTATAAATTCTGGCGTACAAACCATTGTCACAAATTCTTCCCCATTAATCTTAATCGTGACAGGGGATTCTGTAGCAACGGTGTCCTCGACCCACTCTGCGCTTCCTTGAGAGTACCGCAAAATGGGGCGTGTTTTTTCGATTTCGTTCACGTATTTACACCTTCATTTCATTGAGCTTCCACAGACTGCTGCTGGCGAACCTTCCGTATGTTCAAGCGAATAAGAAGAGAAATCACCAGGGCAACCACAAATGCTGCAGTAAAAATATACATCGTGAGTGAATAGCTTGCGGTCGCCTCATGAATCCATGCTGTAATCAAAGGACCCGCCAGGCCTGCGGCCGCCCACGCTGTTAAAATATATCCATGGATCGCTCCAAGCTGTTTGGTCCCGAACAAATCGCCAATATATGCTGGGATCGACGCAAACCCACCACCATAACAGGACAGGATAATAAAGATGAGTAGCTGAAAGACAAGGGCGTTGGTCACGTTCGGTAAGAGAAAGAAAGCGACGGTCTGAATCGCAAAAAAAGTTGTATAGACATTCGGACGCCCAATATAATCGGAGACCGAAGCCCAGCCAATCCGACCAAATCCGTTAAACAGACCCATGACACCCACCATTGTAGCTGCGGCCGCTGCACTTAATCCAGCGATTTGCTGAGCCATTGGCGAAGCAACGGAAATAATCGCAATTCCGCACGTCACATTGATAAACAACATCAACCAAAGCGCCCAGAAACGAATGGTTTTTACCGCTTGATTCGCCGTAAGCTGGGTGAGGTCCCCCTGTACCTTCTTTTCCTTCTTTTTGCTCTTCTTGTCGTCCTGTTTCTTCATTCCAGCCGGCACCCAATCTTTAGGTGGTGGCGCGAGGTACAAAGACGAAACCATCATGACGATAAAGTAAATCGCTCCAAGTAAGTAAAACGTGTTGCTAATGCCGACACTTCCAATTAATGCTTCCATCACTGGACTCGCAATCAAAGAAGCAAAGCCAAAGCCCATAATGGCTAGCCCCGTCGCCAACCCTCTCCGGTCAGGAAACCATTTAACAAGAGAGGAAACGGGCGTTATGTAACCGATTCCAAGTCCGGTCCCAGCAAGAGCTCCGTAAAAGAAATACAAAAGGTAAAGAGAGCCAACCTGGTCCGCCAGCCCTGAGCCAATCATTCCTACTCCAAAGCAGATCGTCGCAATGATCCCTGATTTTCTCGGGCCATATTTCTCAACAAAATGCCCCATAAACGCGGCCGACAACCCTAAAAATAAAATCGCGATACTGAAGGTTAACTGAACTTCACTTAACCCCCACCCATGCTTCTCACCGAGAGGGTTCGTGAATACACTCCATGAATAAACCGAACCGATCGAAATATGAATACCGACCGCTGCAAGCGCAATTAGCCAGCGGTTTTTTGTTTTGTTTGTGCCCATCCGTGTTTCCCCTTTCCAAGGAAGTTGCTATAAAGTACTTAAGAGTGCAGGTGTCCACTGCCTATTGAGATTCACTGATACAGTGGACACCGTGTAGCGTTCGATTATTTTTTCAACACGAACGGGAGTGCCAGTAGCGAGACGCCTGCCGCGATAAGGTACCACTTACGGGGGGATCGCTCCCTTTCAGAGGCACGAGAATGACTTTCTCGTTTTGAAGTCGTTTCTACCTTTTCCCCTTGCCTTCGTTCCTTCTGAGGGGTGGACTCATTTGTTTTTTCTCTGTCCTCTTGGTTGACACCGAGCCCCTGTAAAAAGGTGACCGCTACGTTCATTCCCTCAATAACTTCCGGATCTTTCAAGGAGCGAAGAAGGGTCAAATAGCCCCCTCCTTCTTTTCCTTGATGCTCGTAGTCAGCCACTCTGGCAATACCTGTATTGACTTTCAGAATAAGCGGTTCCAGTTCTTGAACATTCAGCGTCCCCAAAGTTCCAAACATCAGCAGCACATTCTTTATCGAGCGTGTCATCTCGGGTGTGTCGACCGTTTTAACAAGAGTTTCCAGCACCTGATCCCCTTGACCGACGAGGGCGTTTAAGGTATTCCACACCTCTCGGTCCTGCAGTCGCTTCATGAGCGCAAAGACGTCTTCAATCACTTCTTTGTGTTCAGCGAGCGTTTCTCCAAGTTGCTCAATGTCGCGCCTCTGTTTTTCCTCTTCACTTAGCTCCATGCGATGGATCACGCTTGTCCCCTTAGCCATTCTGCCGCGCCCTCCTCTTTTTCACGAGGTCTCCCGGAAATGTGTAGTCCTTCCGCGCCCATTTTTTCTCGACGCCGACGCCAATTTGCGGCTGCGGGTGGCCATATCGATGATTGATTCTCGGTAACGGAACTTCTCCTTTCGATTCCAGGACTTCGAGCTTGGCCTCGACTTCTTTGTAAGCAGGAGTGTCCGTGTCCTTATCTGCATGGCTGCTTGTTAAAAAGTTTATCGCTCCTTCTCCTTGGTCATTTAACGGCAGGTACACTTCCTTGCCTTTCACTCGATCCGTCACGATACAAGCAACTTTCACATTTCCGTATGGAGAGGTCAGACGAACAAGCGTGCCGTCTTCAAGCCCGCGATCGCGTGCAAGCTCTGGAGAGACCTCAAGAAAAACACTCGGCGTTTTTGAGGTAATTCCTTCGGATCTGTAGGTCATATTGCCTTCATGGAAGTGTTCCAGAAGCCGTCCGTTGTTGACATGAAGATCGTATTCCTCCTCAAACTCTAACGGCTTGGTCCACTCCACAGGGTAGAGTCGGGCTCGTCCGTCTGGGAACGGAAACTTGTCTACAAACAAGAGTGGCGTATCGGTCCCATCTTTAGCAACTGGCCATTGCAAGCTATCGTAGCCTTCCAAGCGATCATAGCTAACTCCTGCAAACAGCGGGGCAAGAGAAGCAGCTTCGTCCATAATGTCACCCGGGTATGCATAGTTCCAATTGGCCCCCAGACGATTGGCAACTTCCATAATGATTTGCCAGTCCGGCTTTGACTCCCCTAAAGGATCGAGCGTTTTGTAAAGTCTCTGGAAACGACGCTCTGTGTTCGTGAACGTTCCATCCTTTTCGAGGCTTGGGCTCGCCGGCAAAACAACATCGGCATATTCAGCAGTCTTAGAGAAGAAGACATCCTGAACAACGAAGAAGTTCAGTTTTTCAAATGCTTCTCGGACGTAGTTGATATTGGAATCAACAAGGCCCATATCTTCTCCTTTGAGGTACATCGCCCTCAAGTTCCCCTCGTGAATTGCATCGACCATTTCATGGTTATTGAGCCCCGGCTCTTCTGGCAGGGACACGCCCCAGCCTTCTTCATAGCGAGCACGAACCTTATCGTCGGTCACGAACTCATAGCCTGGGAAACGATCAGGCATGCTACCAAAATCACTGGCGCCCTGAACATTATTATGTCCCCGCAGCGGATAGCTTCCCGCTCCTGGCTTCATATAGTTGCCCGTGATCAACAGCAGATTGGATATCGCTGTGCTCGCATCGCTGCCGCCACCATGCTGCGTGATACCCATCGCCCATAGAACGGATACGGTGCTTGATTCATGGATAGACTTAGCGATTTGAATGAGCACGTCTTTTTCGATGCCCGTTACTTCTTCCGCGTACTCAAGTGTGTACGACTCAAGACTTTTGATGTACTCTTCCATGCCATTGACATGCTCTGCAAGGAAGTGTTTATCCTGCCACCCTTGGTCAACAATGTACTTGGTCACGGCCGAGAGCCAAACAAGGTCGCTCCCTGGAGCTGGCTGGACAAACAAATTGGCACGATCGGCCATCTCATGCTTTCTTAGGTCAGCCACAATCACTTTTTGCCCCTTTAGCTTTTGAGAACGCTTTACTCTTGTTGCAAGCACCGGATGAGATTCGGAGGTATTTGAACCAACGATAATCACAAGTTCAGCGGCTTCAATATCAGTAATCGATCCAGAGTCTCCGCCGTAGCCCACGGTTCTCCATAAGCCCTTGGTAGCCGGAGACTGGCAATAACGGGAGCAATTATCGATGTTGTTCGTTCCAATGACAGCACGGCTTAGTTTCTGCATTAAATAGGATTCTTCGTTGGTGCATTTCGAAGAACTAATAAACGCCATAGAGTCTGGTCCGTTCTTTTTCTTTTCTTCTTTGAACTTACGTTCGATGAGATCAAGCGCCTCTTCCCACTCCGCCTCTCGAAACGCATCGCCTTCGCGAATCAGCGGTTTTGTGAGACGCTCCTCGCTATTTACAAAGTCCCAGCCGAACTTCCCTTTAACACATGTAGAAATTCCGTTCGCTGGGGCTTCCACTTGAGGTTCCACTTTCAAGATTTGGCGATCTTTTGTCCAAACGTCAAAGCTACACCCTACCCCGCAATAGGTACAGACCGTTTTTGTTTTCTCGATCCGTTCTTCTCTCATCGCTGCTTCCATGTCAGAAACGGCCATAATCGATTCATAGCCAGTTTCTACATTCTTGATAATGTTAATCATTGGTCTCATCGAAGGGTCTTGAATCCCAGTTAGAAAGCCGGCTTCCCCTTCCATCCCGGTCTCCATCATCGCATTGCACGGGCAGACCGTTGAACAGTGACCGCAGGAAACACAGGACGATTCGTTAATCGGCGAATCTTTGTCCCAAATCACACGAGGGCGCTCTAAATCCCAATCAATAGAGAGCGTCTCGGTCACTTGCACATCTTGACACGCCTCCACACAGCGTCCACAAAGAATACACTGGTCAGGATCATAACGATAAAACGGGTTGGTACGATCCACCTCATGAGGTTTGTGCGAAAAAGGAATGCCTTGATGACTAATCTTCATATCTTTGACGGCATTATGTATTTCACAGCCCCCATTATTGTAGTCACATACCGTGCAATAAAGCTCATGATTTCCAAGAATTCGGTCCATGCCAATGAGTTGGGCTTCATGAACCTCAGGACCAATCGTGCTAATACGGTCTTCACTCTTTAGTTGGGTGGAGCAAGACCTAACAAGCTCGCCGTTCACGCTGACAATGCATGTGTCACACGTTTCAATCGGCCCCAGGCTTGGATGATAACAAAGGCTCGGCACTTCTACTTTCTCTTCGGTCAGCAAATCGAGCACCGTTTGATTCTCTTTGGCCGCCATCCTTCTTCCGTTGAGAACGAGTTCTAAATGATCAGACAATCGTACGTACCCCCTCTTTTTTACCTAGATTCGCTACCTAGTTTACCCAATTTAGTAAGACTGAAACCTTTATTTCGACTCGTCTCCCTATTATTCCTTCTTATTTTCGCAATTCCATGAGGATGTGCCCTAGCTCAGGCAAAATTAATTTCTCCATTGCTAGCTTTACGGCTCCAGTTGAACCTGGCAAAGCAAATATCGCCGTATTCGAGGCGACACCTGCTGTTGCCCGAGACATCAAAGCTGAGGAGCCAATATCAAGTTCATAGCTTAGGTAGCGAAACAACTCACCAAATCCAATCAGCTCTTTTTCTAATAAAGCCTGCACGACCTCTATCGTTACATCTCGTTTGGCAATGCCCGTTCCACCATTAATTAGAATCGCATCGATGTTGTGATTTTCGATTCCTTCTCGTAGCTCCTTCTTAATCTCTGTTTGCTCATCAGGGATAATAAGAGACGTTTCTACTGTATGTCCTTCCTCTAGGAGCTTGTCCTTAATCCATTGACCGCTTCTATCTGTCTCCAGCGTTCTTGTATCGCTCACCGTCATTACTTTACAGCGTGCCTTTAGGGGCGCTGCTTGTTGTCGATGTGTTTCCGTATGCCCCACCTCCTAACGAACGTACTTTAATTACCCGCCAATATACGACATTTCAATTTTGCCGCGTTGCTTCGCTGTTTCTTCGGTTCGCTCGTCCGAGTATCGATTCGTTCTTCGGCGCCAAATCGACGCGATCGCCTCCCGCGCTTCCTCGTAGCTCGCAGAATTTCTGAGCAGAGACTTTAAATCATATCCTTCCGTTGCAAACAAACAAGTAAAAAGCCTTCCTTCTGCCGAAACCCGGGCACGCGTGCACGTAGAACAAAACGATTCAGATACGGAAGAAATGACCCCAACTTCTGTCTTAGTCCCGCTATATTGATACCTACTTGCCACTTCCCCGTAGTACATTTCCTCTACCGGGTAAACATCAAATTCTGTATCAAGCATTTGAATGATTTCCTTCTTCGTTACGACCGAGTCGAAGTTCCAGCCGTTGGTACTGCCCACATCCATGAACTCAATAAACCGCAGCGTGAGGCCCTCATCTTTAAAATAAGTGGCCATAGGGAGAATTTGTCCGTCGTTCACGCCTTTTTTCACCACCATATTTATTTTCACTCCAAGTCCAGCTTCTCTGGCCGCATCAATCCCTCTGAGTACAGGGCGAACCCCCACCGAGCGCCCGTTCATCTTTTTAAAGACGTCGTCTTCAATCGCATCAAGACTAACGTTGACGCGCTGGAGCCCGGCAGCTTTAAGGTCCCGAGCATACTTTGTTAATAGGACCGCATTGGTGGTCAAAGCAATGTCGCGAATTCCTTTTATGGTGGCGAGCTTCTCGATCAACTCGGAAAGGTTTTTCCGCAGAAGCGGTTCTCCGCCTGTAATCCTTACTTTTTCAGCACCTAACTCGGCTGCAGCGCTGACCACCTGGTAAATCTCTTCAAACGTCAAGCACTCTTCTTCGGGAAGAAACGCGTAATCTTTCCCGAATACCTCCGCTGGCATACAATAGGAACAGCGGAAGTTGCATTGATCCGTCACAGAGATGCGAATGTCTCGCAGTGGGCGCTCGTACTGATCTCTGATCGGTTTCATCAGCCCTTCTCCTTTCTCTGAAAATCAGATGGAAGAAGCGTCTCCTCGCTCAACAAAGAGCGAAACGCTTCTTGGTCGTTCACATTACAAAACGTATCTATAGGTACATGTAAATCGTGTTCTGTTAGATGCTTCGCCTTAACTCTGTCCAAAAATTGATTCATCCGGTAGTCCCCCGAAGCCAGCTGCCGTTCCAACTGAACAACCGTTTCCTGATGATAGACTGCAGCTAGGGGCTGTAGTCTTGACTGAACATGTGGCACCACCGCCTGGTGTGCTCCGTCTCTTTGTGCGGCAATTTTCCCTACCGTGGCTGCATCCATGAGTGGCATGTCACACGCGAGGACGATATACCAATGGGCCGGTGTCGTCTTCATCGCCGCATACAAACCGGCAAGAGGGCCTTTTCCTTTGTATGGCTCGATATCTTCCACCACAGAGACCTTGTCTTGTTTCGGAAAGCACGACGTTAGCTCGGGGTGGCTGACAACTATAACTTGACTGACATGAGGGGTGAGCGAGGCTACAGCACGCTCGTATAGAAGCTTACCTCTATACCTAGCAAATGCTTTGGGCTTGCCAAACCGGCGAGACTCTCCTCCGGCAAGGACAACGCCAACCACCTCTTTTTTCATTCTCACCCTCCACTCACTGGTGGGATTAAGGCGACCGTATCACCAGCATGAACGACGTTTTCAGGGTAAGCGTATTCTTCATTGACGGCCACCATTATTTGCTCTTTGCTAAACTGGTACCTCTCCGCTAACTCCTGAAGCAGTGCTCCGACAGTAACTTTTTGATAATTCACCGTTATTTCGTCGCTCCCGATCTTCTCTTTTACGTGGGCAAAACATTTAATGTGAATCACTCGCCCCTCCTTCTGGCTTCCCTGATGGATAGCTCTTTTGTTCCAGCTGGTCGCCAATCCACTCTTCTCCGTCTTCCCAGCGTTCCTTTTTCCAGATTGGCACAATTTCTTTGATTCTCTCAATCGCATACGCATTGGCTGCATATGCGTCCTTGCGATGAGGCGTTGACACGGCAATGACCACGGCCGCTTCAGAGATATAAAGATGTCCGATCCGGTGAGAAATGGCCGTGACCGCTTCCGGCCACCTTTCTTTAATTTCTTCGCCAATCCGTTCAAGCTGCTTCTCCGCCATCGGGACATAAGCCTCGTATTCAAGCGAGACCGTGCGCCGTCCTTTCGTAAATTCTCTCACAGTCCCCACAAAGTTGACAACCGCTCCGGCTTCTCTTCGAACAACTTTTTGATGGACAGCGTCAAGCGAAAGGACGTCCTCTGTCACAATGAAATGCTTCATCTTATTTCTCCTTCTTTATATAATGCAGGAACCACTCTTGATAATCCAGTTCTTCCTCCCTGGAAAAAACAGGGCAATTCAAACTTTCCAACTCTACAGACGTAGGTTTGATCACCGCGCAAACATTTGTCAATTCCCCAAGCAGCTGCACATCTTCTTGCTTACCGACCATCACCACTTTCGGATAAGCGGCTCGTTTGTAGCCTTCTACAAGGACGGCATCTACCTGAAACGACTGATAAATCGCGAGGATATCTTCAAGCGCCCAATGCTCCTGCCGAGCGATCATCTGTAAAACGCCTTCTCCTTCTACACTTGAGATTGCCGCACCTGCTTGAAAGTGCCTCTCACTGTCTCTCTGACTCTCCGCTGGCTCTGGTTTCCCACCGTGGCCATGGTGCTTGATCGAAGCCATTCTCAAATGAGCGCGAACCCCCGCTTCAATAAACTTGGCCATAGCCGTTGTCTTGCCACTATTCTTGTAGCCTACGACTTGCAGAACGGGCGCTACTCTGCCCAAGGCCACTCACTGCCTTCATTGGACTCAAGAAGTAAGAGGTCGACAGAGTCGCCCTGTCTAAACTCCTTCGTTCCTCCTGGTAACACCATAAACACATCCGTGGCGGCAAGCGATGTCACCGCACTCGACTTGTTAAACCCGCTTGGAGAAACAAACAGCCCTTCCTTCCGGATGCTCAACTTACTGCGAACAAATCGTGTAAACGGATTTGGCTTTAGAAAGTCTTCGCCAAGCCTAGCTTGAACCTTCTGGAGGTGAGGCGTTTCATTAAAAAGTCGAGTCTGCACCACCGGTCGTACAAGCAGCTCAAACCCTACGTAACAGGCCGAGGGGTTTCCGGATAACCCGTACAGGAAGGTATCGTTCCAGTAAGCGACAGTCGTCACACTCCCTGGCCTCATCGCTATCTTATTAAACAGAACCTCAGCCCCAAGCTTTTGATACACCTCCGGAAGGAAATCGTAATCCCCTACAGAGACGCCTCCAGTGGTGATTAATATGTCGACTTGCTGAGCGGCTTCTTTGATCAGCTCGTAGCATTCCTCCAAATCATCCGAGAGCTTGCCGAAATGCTTCGCCGTCGCGCCTGCTCGCTCGATTTGAGCGCCAACCATTTCGGCGTTGCTGTTGCGAATCTTCCCAGGTTGAAGTTCCTCCCCGACAGCCAAAAGCTCAGAGCCCGTTGCCAGAACACCGACGAGCGGTTTCTTGGCAACAACCACTTCTTCATAGCCAAACGTCGCAAGCACGGCCACCACTCCTGGGCTAATACGCTCTCCTTTTCTTACTAGAACCGTCCCTTGCTCCGTATCTTCCCCTTGAAATGACACATTGTCTCCGGGTTGATACGCATGCTTGATCGACATAAAATGGTCTGTGTCCTCTGTAAACTCTTCGGTAGACTCTAGCATGACCACCGCGTCGCAAGCGCTTGGAAGCATCGCTCCTGTCATGATCCGAACCGCTTCAAAGGCGCCGACCTCTTGAGTGGCCACAAAGCCAGCCCCAATCGTTTCTACCACCTTGAAGACCGTTGGTTTCTCTTTCGACGCTTCCTGCGAATCCTTGGAACGAATCGCAAACCCGTCATAAGGGGACCGGTCAAACGGAGGCACCGGGTGCGTGGCAATCAGATCCTCTCCTAGAACTCGTCCGTACGCCTCCTGTATTGAGATTTTTTCCTTTTGGCCATCGCCCGCATACGCCATCACTTGTGAAACCGCTTCGGCTACGCGGATGGGCTTTCGTTTTTCAACCATCTCTCCTTGCTCCTTTCTTTTTTATATAGATGAAAGACATGGTACAATCACCTCAGTTCACTCTAGAAAACAGGAGGCCATTGCCATGACCGAATTTACTCATTTCAACGACCAGGGTAGAGCCCAGATGGTCGATATTACCGACAAAACTGAATCTTACCGCTCAGCTACTGCTCATTCGAGCATTACCGTGAGCGAGGAGATCTATAGCAAAATCACCACCAATCAAATGAAAAAAGGCGATGTTCTATCTGTGGCCCAAGTGGCCGGCATTATGGCTGCCAAACAAACGTCTTCCCTCATCCCCATGTGCCACCCGATTCCGATTAGTGGCGTCAACATTTCCTTTGATTGGAAGCAGGAAAACGAGAACCATCACCTGCTCATCACCGCATTTGTCAAAACAAAGGGGAGTACAGGCGTAGAAATGGAAGCCCTAACGGCTGCCTCTATTTGCGCCTTAACCGTCTATGACATGTGTAAAGCCGTTGACAAAGGCATGGTCATCGGCGGAGCAACCTACTTGGAAGAAAAAACCGGCGGGAAAAGCGGGGACTACAAACGCTCCACCGAGCCGAATTAAGCATGCCGCTTGTTGCCAAGTTGTACAATGGTCAGTAACACAAAAGCACTCGCTACACTAATGAACACATAGGCAAAAGCAAGCCCCGTGTCCCCTGATTCCAGCGCAATATAGATCGCTGTTGGAATCGTCTGCGTCCGCTCGGGGATATTCCCGGCAAACATCAGCGTTGCCCCGAATTCCCCGAGTGCTCTTGTAAAACTCAAAACAGCCCCAACAAGCAAAGACCTCTTTGCAAGAGGAATCACCACACTGACGAGCACGCGCCATTCGGAAGCACCATCTACACGAGCAGCCCCTTCAATATCTCTATCAATAGAAAGAAACCCGGCCTTCGCGGACTGAAACATTAGCGGATACGCCACAACAAGAGCGGCAAGCACCGCAGCCACCGGTGTAAAGACAATCGAGCTGTCAAAAATCGCTTCATACGTTCGGCCGATCCAGCTATTGGCTCCGAAAACAATGATCAGGAGGAACCCAATGACCGACGGAGGCAGAACAAGCGGCAATAAGAATAGCGTTTCCCACAACAGCTTCCCTTTAAAGCTTTTTAAGGTGAACCATCTAGCAAAGACAATTCCAATGACGAACACTAAACCTGTCGCGATACTAGCAACCAGGATGGAAAGCTGAACCGGAAACCAAAAAGATTCGTTCATCGCTTTGCCTCCGTATCCGATGAGGCAAACCCATGATCGCGGAAAATCGCCTGCACTTCTGGCTCTCTTAAGAATTGCTCAAATAAAATGGCTTCCGCTTGATGTTCACTACTCTCTAGCACCCCAGCAAAATAACCAATGGGCTCGTGCAACGATGAGTCAAACTCATGGATCAATTCAACTTGTTGAGCATGTTCCATGTCCGACTGGTAGACAAAGCCAATCTCTACCCCTTGTTGCTCCACCATGGTTAGCACATGACGAACGTCCTTTCCGAACACGAGCTGATCTTGTAACGTGTCCCAAAGCCCTAAAGAAGTCAATACTTGCTCGGTGTAGCGTCCAGCCGGAGCGATTTCTGGGGTCGCCACTGCCATTCTTCCTGCCTCCGACCAGGCAACGTGTTTCTCCCCTAACTCGCTATCGTGATGCGCAACGGCTACCAATGCATTATGTATAAAAGCTCCCTCACTTTCAAGCAGCAACCCCTTTTGCACCAGCTCCTCATAATGCTGCTTGGAAGCCGATAAAAAAAGATCAACGGGCGCGCGCTGTTCAATTTGCCTTCGCAACCCTCCTGAACCGCCGTAATTAAAAATTAATCGAATCTCCGGATGTTGTCTGGAAAATTCCTGTTCAACCTCTTCCATGCTCTCTTTTAAACTCGCAGCGGCCGAAACGACGAGTTCAACTTCGGCTTCTTCTGCCTGTGTACGGCAACCACTGAGTAGAAACGTAGTGAGAAGGAGAATAGCAAGTCCTATTCTTTTTCCTCGTCTTGAGTGTGGTTCCATGCCTTTCTCGCTCCTCATTCTAATGGATATACAAGAGTCATGCTCACACCAATCTTCACTCTTTCCTCAGGCGCAAACATCTTTAGTGACCCCGAATAAGAATGAGGCCATTTTACTTTCTTCTTAACCAGAATACCTTATTTTCTCTCGACAAAAAAGCCGTCTGATTAGGACAGCTTTTCCCAGTTATGCTCTAGTTGTGTTTTGCTTCACGCATGAACTGCTCTAGTTCATCATTTAGTCGCTCATATTCAGGAGAACCAGGTTCCGTTAAGCTCAAACGACCAAGCAGCTCACTCATCTTCATCTCTCTGAGAGCTGACTCGTCCTCTCTATCCTTTTTTGCAGGATCTATCTGCTGGGTTCTTCTTTCTTCAAATTCAGAAAGACCGCTCTCGACTCGCTTGATTCTCTGTTTCTCTATAACAAGCAGTTTGTCACAAAGCTTGTCGACGAAGTACCGGTCGTGGGAAACAACGAGCAATGTTCCCTTATACTGCGCAAGCGTCTCCTCAAGCTGCTCTCTGCTTGGCAAGTCAAGGTGATTGGTGGGTTCATCCAAAATGAGAACATCGTAATCCTTACGAATCATTGCGACAAGCTTGACTTTCGTTCGCTCCCCCTGGCTAAATGTTCTCAACGGCTGCTCTAGCTCCTTTGCTGCTATATTCATGTTCGCAAGCATCGTTCGAACAAGCGCCATCTCTTCTCGAGCAACATTTAAATACTCGAGCGCCGTTTGATCAAGAGGCAGGTCATCCCTATCCTGCTTTAAATAGCCAATGTTTAAGGATGGACTTTTCCAGAGCGAGCCTTTGGTTATGGCCTCCTCGCCGAGCAGCATGCGAATAAGCGTTGTTTTTCCTACGCCGTTCACACCGTGAAGCCCTACCTTCTCCCCATGTTTGACATAAAAATGACTTTTGGCAAACAGCACACGATCGCGAAACGATTTGGCAATACCTTTGGCCTCTACGACTCGTTTGCCTCTCTGCCTCGTCGGTTGAAATTGGAAAGAAACCGTAGAATCCTCACCCGGCTTTTCCACTTGTTCTTTCTCAAGTTCTGTTTCCAGCCTCCGCATTTTTGATTTGATTTGTTTGTCTTTCTTTTTTGCTCTGACCCCGTCATACTCCTTTAAGCCCATCTGCCTGCTGTCGGTTTCAGATTTTCTTTTTCCAGCTTCCCGGTGTGCCTTATCCGACCACTGTGACAATCGCTCGACTTGCTCTTCAATCGTCCGTATCTTCCTCTGCTGTTTATCGTACGCCTTTGCCAGAGCGTCTCGCTTTCGCTCCTTCTCTTTTCTATACTCGGAGTAATTCCCTTGATAGCTTGTTAATCTCCCGTTCTCAAGCTCTAGTACACAATTGACCGTCTGATCAAGAAAGCGACGATCATGGGAGATGAGCACCACGGCCCCCTCAAACGACCGGAGGACTTTAGCAAGCCACTCCATTCCTCTAGCGTCCAGATGATTGGTAGGCTCATCAAGCAAAAGGAGGCTTGGGTTTTTCGCCATTACCGTCGCGAGCGCTAGCTTGAGCTTCTCTCCTCCACTTAGCGTGTGAATGTTTTCTTTCTCCCAACTGATTTCGTGCTCCATTCCAAAGCGGCTTAGCTCTTGAAGGAGCTTTCCATAATCCTCAATGCGACCTAGCCCCTTCATTTCGAGAGATTGCGGCAAATACCCAATGTTAAGTGTTTCAGGGAACGCACGAATTTTTCCGGAATCCGCTTCCATCTTACCTAACAATAGCCTTAAAAGCGTCGTCTTTCCGGCACCATTCCCTCCGCACAAACCAATGCGATCGCCTTGCTCGACCGTTAACTGTCCATCCTCGATAATCACTTTCTCACCAAAGGCAATCGATAACCCTTGTGCCTCAAACAACTTCCTCATCATCTCACCTCATTTGTTTTTTGTGTTTCAAATGAGTGCTTAATCCATCGCAACACCGAAAAGCGCAGGTGGGTCGAACAGAAGCGAGAATTTTGGAGACCTGTCATAAGAAATCCTGTACTTGGATTTCGTTGTCAGGGCGAAAAATCTCGAGCTTTTGCCCACCGGAGCTAGACAATACCGAAAAGCGCAGGCGGGTCGTCCAGAAGCACGGATTTTGGAAGGCCTGCTCTAGAAATCCCGAATTTGGATTTCGGTGCAGGACTGAAAAATCCCGAGCTTCTACCCGCCGGAGCTAGACAAAAAAACCTCCCTAGTTGACCTAGAGAGGTTAGGAAAATGCTGCCGGGGTATACGGAAATAAACGCGTTGAGAAAAATCCCTCAGCGCTCAAACGGTATATTTGGCCAGACGTATCCCATACTCTCTAGGTGCTTCTCAAACATTTGATTCGAGATTTCCCTTTGAATGATGAGATTACTGCTTCATTGGCCGAGTACCGTTCCTTTCTGTCTAAGATTACTTGTAGTTTATAGGAAGGGGTGCATGGTGTCAAATAATTTTAACTAGGTACTCAGCTTTGAGGTGGCACTAGATTAATTAAACAATGTCTGTTAGAATATCTGTATAGGGATGTATGCAGGCAATGAACCTGCATATGCATACACTGATGATATGGTGATCAAGCTATCGGTTCTCGAACCGATAGCGCCATGGCAAGGATAAGTGCTGCTAACACTTTCCTTGCCTTTTTGCTGTTCCAAAGCCTTTCTATAAGCTTCGACACAACCAAGACGGCGATGCCCTCCAACATACCATCACCCCCTCCCTATACAGCCACGAGAGGGAACGTGAAGCGTAAAGTCATAGATGACCTTACACCCCGATTATAATACGGATTGTAGACGATTAGGACACGGCCCTTGCCCAGATCAACTAGTGCCTGTACAAATAGTTTCAAATTGAACACAAACATTAATAACGTCCAAACAAGCTTTAGAACCCTTGGCTTGATTCTGGAGCACTTGTTACAAGAAAGGTTATTGGCAACCCGCCAGTAGCCTTTTTTGTGTTGCCCATTCCTGTGCTTCAGTTCTTCAGCATACGAAACAACATTTCTACAAGAAATTCATCAAAAAAGTGATCCACTCCCCATCTGCCCTCGTTACCTTAGCAAAGATCACAAAGATCAAAACGAGGGAGTGTTTCAAGTTATGAAGAAATCCATGTTTAAGAAAACAGCCATCGCCGCAAGTACGATGGCACTACTCGTTCCATCGACGTTTGCGTCTGCCGCGGAGCAGCAACCTACAGCGAGCAGCAACCTACAGCCGTTACCCCAGCAGCTGACCTTCGAGCGGATTTGGATCACTTACTGTCAGAGCACTTTGTACTGGCTGTATCAGCGATGCAAAAGGCGTATGACGAAGATGCCGACTGGGAAGAGGTTGAGGGCGCACTTTATGAAAACTCAGCCGACATGGTAACAGCGATTGAAGGCATCTACGGTGAAGAAGAAGCGGCGGAATTCGACCGTATCTTTACAGAACATAACGATTACACGGCCGATATCGTTGAAGCCACACAAAATGAAGATGCCGATGCAAGAGCAGCAGCTGAGGAAGAAGTTGAGGATTTTGTCCTTGAATTCTCAGAATTTCTTGCCATAACAACGGACGGAAACCTACCACAAGAAGCCGCTGAAGAAGCCATTCGCGCTCACGAAATGGATGTCCTAAATACGTTTGATCATTACGTTGCTGGAGAGTACGAGGAAGCGTATGGCTCTTACCGTGAAGGGTTCGACCGCATGTTCGATATTGGAGAAGCCTTATCCGGTGCGATTGTCGCCCAGAACCCAGACATGTTTGAAGGCTCAGCGGTAGATACACCAGCTTCAGATTTGCGCGCAACGCTTAATCATCTTGCAGGCGAACATTACGCGCTAGCGACACTTGAAATGCAAAAAGGCTTTGATCAAGCCGAAGACTTTGACTTTGTCATCTGGGCAGAAGATATGCACACCGCTGACTTCAAAGCAGCGATTGAGTCCATTTATGGTTCTGAAGGTGCGGCGGAATTCGAGCGCATTTGGCAGGGCAATCATATTGACGCACAAAGCAATCTAGTTGCCGCTACCATTGAAGGAAACGACGAAGCTCGTGAACAGGCTCTTGCGGACCTGGAAACGTTCGCCATGGACTTTGGTGAATTCCTAGGCACAGCGACTGAAGGAAACCTGCCAGTGGAAGCTGCACAAGAAGCCGTATGGGCTCATGAAGAGAATGTGGTGAACACCTTTGATCACTATGTATCCGAGGACTATGAAAGCACGTATGAGTCTTTCCGTGAAGGGTATGCCATGATGTTCGACATTGGCGAAGTGCTTGGAGATGCGATTGTTACGCAGATGCCAGCTGAATTTGGTGGAGAGGTCATGCCTGAGGAAATGCCACAAACGGGTCTTGGCGGAGCAAGCCAAACAACTAGCGCGACAATGATGATGGCCTATATCGCTTTTGCGGCAGCCGTTATTGGTACTGGCGGATATGTGATTCGCAAACGAATGGGCAACAACGCATAGGTTTGATAAAGGAAGAGGCTTTCCCCTCTTCCTCTTTCTACTAACATCAGCTAAAAGGTAGGTGAATGTGGTGAAGCGATTCAGCGTTATGATGATAACCTTTATCCTGACCGTGGGCATTTTATATGTAGTTTCAGCTGAAACCATTGTACAGCAGGAAGAAGAGAGCCCATCAGACCAACCATACAACATCGAGAGGACAGAAGAAACGGACACACCGGTTGTAGCAAGCGAAGAAGAGGCGCCTTCCGATGAATTTTTTATGTTAGATGAAAATGACTACGACAGCGAGGGCTCTAGCGAAGAAGAAACAGGAATCAAGCCTTCAACGCTCAAGATTCCATCCCTTGAGATCAACGCTGCGATTGAAGACGTCGGCATCCTTGACAATGGCCAGATGGGCGTTCCGGCAAATGAAGACGACGTAGCCTGGTTTGAACCCGGCGTTATGCCAGGGGAGCAAGGCAACGCGGTCTTTGCAGGTCATGTAGATGGCTACACTGGCCCTGCCGTTTTCTTTGAACTAGAAGAACTTCAAGAAGGCGATGAGGTGATTGTCGAAGATGAAGAAGGAACAGAGCTTGTCTTCGTTGTTCAACGAAAGGAAAGCTACGACCGCTTAGACGCACCGATGGAGGAGATTTTTGGTTCCTCTGATCGTCAACGTTTAAACTTGATCACCTGTACAGGGCTATTTGACCGCGGCGCAGGCACCCATGAAGAACGGTTGGTCGTCTACACCGAGCTTAAGGAAGAGGAAAAAACAACTTCACAGGATCCCCCTTCGTCCCCTACCAATGTTGAAGCAAACGGAACTCTTGTCACGTGGCATGCCGTTCGCGAAGAGGGCATTGTTGGTTACCGTGTCTACCGCGAAGACGCGGATGGTAGCCAGGAACACGTCGCTAGCATTTCTACCCATGAGCGCAAAAGTTACACCGATCCCGAGGCTGATGAGTTCACGTATAGCGTCACCGCCGTCGACGAGAACGGGCAGGAATCCGAGACAGCATCAACACAGGACTAATCCGAAATGCGCAGGCGCCTTGCTCACGAGCGACAAGTTCTGGAAGAACGGCAGGATCAAGTCCGCTCT
>NZ_LLYY01000030.1 GCF_001484965.1 Shouchella shacheensis
ATATTAGGATATACCTGTCTATTTCGGCCTGCGAAAGTTGAGTTAATAACAACAGATTTTAGTTGATGACAAAACAAATGTTTGATACACTAGCTAAAAGGAGGCGCTTTCATATGCCCGAAGTCAAATGTTTGCTCGCAATTGAAGAGATTGTTCAGCTTTATTTGGATGGCAAGAGCACTACGGAGATTGCACGACTGGCTAATGTAACACCGAGAACCATCAACAAATATTTAGCTTTGAATAAGGTGGAACGCAGACCTCACGGAAACTGGAAGAGAAGATACGTTGTTTTAGCTTTGCACAAAAGGAAAAAGAAATCTTAGTGCAGATACGTAAAGAGCTTGGTTCGACACACAGAATATTATGTAAACAAAAACCAACTGAACTGTACCTCTTGAATATTCATAGCAGGGTTATGAAGGAAGACTTGATTACTCTTCACGGGATCACGCCGAATAAGTCAAAGACGCTTCAGTTTCCGCATGTGCCAGAGGAACATCTGTCGCATTTTGTGCGTGGGTATTTTGATGGGGATGGGCATATTTACAAATCTGGTTATTTGGTTTGTTTCGTCGGCGGTTCTGAACCATTTATGCAATCGCTTTTGAATGTATTTAAGGATCAGGGATTAAACACAAGAATTGTTGTCACTGATACTTATTATCGAGTCTACGTTAGTGGAGTCAATTCTGTGAAAGAGTTCGCGCAGTGGATATATAAAGATAAAAACTATTATCTAAAACGAAAATTTGACGCTTTTACGTAGTGGGGGAATGATAACTCCAATAAACACCTTTATTTCACACTTATTTTACACTTTTTAAAAACAGTAGACATAATACTAATTACAGGATTCAATAAAATTTTAACGAAATTTGTCTCATTAGTAAAGATTACTTTAGGTAGTGAGACAAGAGATTGGAAAACAAATAAGCCAACCATAAAAAATTCCCCAGCCAGTGTCACGGTTGGGAAAATGTTGTGTATAAAACTATTCATTCCTTAAATGATTTAAAAAAATGCTCTTCAGCTGCCGTCCGCGCTTCCACAGCTTTCCTCAAGTGTCGTAAAGCTACCAAGATGCTTCCGTTTATAGTTTATCGTGATATACGCAATATATCGCCCATGCTTTTTGACCTTTGATACGCCTTTTACACCGGTACTGTGTCCTTCACCCCCCTTTTTTTTGTGGCAACGGCAGGATCGCGTATGTCGCATGGACAAACCGTCGGTGGCTACGTTTTGGTTTGGTTCTGTGGTTATTCCCTTCTTTAAGCAGCCGCAGGACTTGGTTGCTCCAGTTCGAAGTGAGTGCATTCTGACGACTTTTTCATTGCCACAATCACACCGACATAAAAAGAAGCGCTCATATCCTTTTTGTTCAACTTCTCTTATCACTACCATTCGACCATAACGTTCGTCGATGATCGTAATTCTTCTCGAATTATGAGGGTCATTTTGTACGATCGCCTGATCACCGTATAACCGACAAGGTCGATTTCTTAGACAACCACAGGATCGGGTGTTACCAGAAGTTAAAGCGCTTACAATAATTTCCTTTGTATTCCCACATTCGCATTGGCATAGCCAAACATAACTATTCTTATATTTTCCTGCTACACTTATCGCAGTGAGTATTCCAAACGTCTTGCCAGCGATGTCGAAAAAATTTGATTTGCTGGCCCTCTCATTTCGGAGACATCCACAACTCGCTGTTTGTCCACTACGGAGACTCATAATCCTTACAATATTCAGTATAATAAAATTATAGCGTATATCTAAGAAAAGTAGTAGCTGTTCTCCTTTAAACCCTAAAAAAGTTTACCCTCTAAATTATTCCTGTTTCACATGACCTCATCAAAAATCGTAGAAGCATCAATGACAAATCCTTCAACAAGCGATGAATAAACGTTTTCACTGGTAGTAGCCGCAATTTGTTCGTATGTTTTTTCATCGTTTTGATTGATTGGATTGACAATCCAGTATTCCTTCACCCCGTATCGTTCATAAAGGTTTAACTTACGAACGAGGTCATTGCTTTGATTAGATAGGCTCACAATTTCAACAATGAGCAACGGCACCCCGTGATAATGCGTTTTTTTGAATTTTTCTTTCTCACAAACCACACTAATATCAGGAATAATGACATGCACGTCTTGTTCCTCATCGTCGCTTAAATGAATATCATACGGTGCGGCAATTACGTGGCAGTCGTCTGACGAGCGCAAGTGTTGATACAAATCAGCAGACAACTTCATGGAGATGAGTTGATGTTCCGTACTTGGCGAAGGAGCCATATTAATAATTTTCCCATCAATGTATTCCAATCGTTTGTTTGGATAGTTGCTTCGTAATGCCAGGAATTCTTTCCAAGAGTCTTGTCGACCTTCTGGGATACTCATATCCTTACGCCTCCCCGTCTCATTGCAAACTGTACATGGTTATTATACCATGACAAACCCCACCCTCCTAAAAAAATTAACCCCTCACCAAATTAGATGAAGAGTTCAATGATCATGAACCGATTTAAAGCTTGAGCCTTTCGATTCATGCGTATCCATAATTGTAAAAAAGGCGTTGCGGTCGACTTCATAAATAATGTTCTTAAGCGGCATCACTTCCAGTCTAGTAACGACCACGTAAAGCACATCCTTCTGATCGCCACGATACCCACCTTCTGCCTTCAATCTCGTTACCCCGCGCCCTAGTTTCGAAGTAATTGCTTTTGTCATCTCTTCGTAGGAACCGGATACCACCATGACAGCTTTGGTTCCGTCCATTCCTTCCACCACCGCATCAATCGTCTTGGCAGCGACATAATACGTTAAGACCGAGTACATCGCTTTATCAATTCCGTAGACAAAGGACGCCCAAGCAAAGACAAAGATATTAAAAACGAGCACACACTCCCCCACTGTAAATGGCAGCTTCTTCATTAGCAGCAAGCCCATTATTTCTGTCCCATCCAAAGCGCCGCCGTAGCGGATGACAATGCCCACGCCAACACCAAGCATCAATCCACCGAAAATGGTCGCAAGCAACGAAATGTGCGTCAGTGCTTCCAATTCTACTTGATGCAAGACCGCTTCTGCTAGCGCAAGTGCCACGATCCCTGTCAGAGAAAAGAATAAGAATCGTTTGCCTATGTATTTGAACCCGAAAAACAAGAACGGTATATTCAGTATGAAGACAAGGATTCCAAAATTCAGGTTGGTGAGTGAGTTTAAGATTAGTGAAATGCCAATGATTCCACCGTCAATGATATTATTAGGCAACAAAAAAAGCTCGATCGAAGCCGCAGCAATGACTGCTCCTACAATGACCAATACATAGCGATAGATAAGCGAAAAGGTTGTTCTTCTGGAATGACTCATTTCCTTCTCCTCCCTCTTTACTTCCTTGCATCTTCATTAGTCTGTCCAACAGCAACGAAACTATGCACCTTTATCCTAAAGACAAGAAGTCTGCTTTACCCTTGCCCTTCTGAACCTCTTCAACAGAAACCTACCTCAGGTCAACAGGTAGCTCTGGAATTCAGTTTGCGCTTGTTTCTCGAAATCTCTACCTTTCGTCCTAGTTATTGGAAGTACAAAGGAACGTTCCTCCAACTAATCGAAGAATTTCTCGCTTTTTGCTTGAAAACTACCTGAAATGATCCGAACTATAGAGTAAGGACACTACTTTGCTTCGCATGGAAAAGGAGTTACTCATATGGATAAGACATCATTTATCGGTATCATACTAGGAGTTTCAACCGTCGTTTTTGGGATTTTTCTTAAGGGATCAAGCATAGAGGTTCTCCTCAATCCCGCAGCCATTCTCATTATCGTTGGGGGGACGATCGCCTCGCTACTCATCGCTTTTCCCTTTAAGGATATAAAACAAATTCCAAAGCTCTTTAAAATCCTCCTTTCGGAAAAAAAAGAGCCTTCTTTTGAAGAAATTCTCGAAAGCTTTGTTGACTATGCGTCCATCTCAAGACGAGAGGGGATGCTTGCGCTTGAAGGAAAAATTGATGAGATCGAAGACCCCTTTTTTCGGCAAGCCGTGCGAATGATGATCGATGGGCAAGAACCTGAATTCATTCGCCACACACTGTATGAACGAATTGATGCCATGCAGGATCGTCATGCGACAGGAGCCTCCATTTTCACTCAAGCAGGTACGTATTCGCCCAGTCTCGGGGTTCTTGGTGCGGTGCTTGGTCTGATTGCCGCACTCGGAAATTTGGATGACGTTGCTGCTCTTGGGGAATCCATTGCCGCTGCTTTTGTGGCGACACTTCTTGGGATTTTCTTTGGGTACGTGCTTTGGCATCCGTTTGCCAACAAGCTGCGACGCAAATCCAAAGTGGAGGTGCTCCGAAATCACATCATTATCGAAGGGACGATTTCCATTATTAATGGAAGTTCCCCTCGCGCGGTGGAAGAACACTTATCCGTCTATATGGAGGAGAAAAAACAAAAAGAATTCGTAGAAAGGGCGGATACTGCGCATGCCACGCAATGATCAAACGAGGCGGAAAGGCACCGAGGAGCCCCATGTCGACGAGTCGTGGTTATTGCCCTATGCTGATATGCTGACCCTTCTCGTTGCTCTTTTCATCGTCCTCTTTGCCATAGGCCAGGTCGATCAAGCCAAGTACGATGAACTTCGCGTCGTGCTTTCAGAGACACTCGGTGGACAGGGAATCCTCGACAACCAAAATACGTTGACATATGAAGAGCAGCCCACACATACGGATGGAAGTATAGAGGCAGAAGATGACTCTCCGAAACAGATAGACCTTAGAGAGCTTCAACATCAGCTGGATGGGTATATTGAAGAGCGACAGCTAGCCGACCGGTTACAGACCGAGCTCGGGGCTTCGGGTCTACTCGTCACCATTAATGACGGAATTCTTTTTTCTCCAGGCAGTGCGGCACTCAAACCAAATGCGGAGGATTTAATTCTAGAGCTTTCTGACATGCTTTCCACCAACCCTCCCCGCCATATGCAAATTTCTGGTCATACGGATGACGTTCCAATTGCGGGAGCTCCGTTCGATTCAAACTGGGAGTTAAGCATTGAACGCGCATGGAGCGTGTTGGAGATTTTCTTAAGTAAAGGTGTTTTGACACCCGAGCAGTTGAGCTACGCAGGGTACGGAGAATATCAGCCTATTGCAAGCAATGAAACCGTTGAGGGGCGTCAGCAGAACCGGCGCGTCGAGGTTCTCGTTCTTCCTCTTGAGAGAGAAGCGGATCAACTAGCGGGCTTAAGATGATACAAAAAACCGGCCGTTGTGCCGGTTTTTTGTCTAGCTGCGGCGGGTATCAATACGCCTCCACTTTACTGCACTAATTTGACAGGCGTCCGCCCCAGTTCTACAATTAAGCTTGAAGCATATCGCGAACGCAAACAATACCCTTGTGGAAAGGAGGCGAAATGGTGACTCGACACTTTGCCTGGATGGTGCTGCGCATGGCCATTATTGTCGCAATTATTGCCGCTAGTGTTTGGCTTTTTGCGCGTATTTTCTCACTTACATATCCCTTTTGGCTAGCCGCCTTATTTGCCTGGATGCTTCAACCAGTCGTTCGCTTCCTCCAACATCGACTACGCTTTAACTCTGGGTTTGCTAGTTTGTTTGGACTGCTTGGCGGCATTCTTGTGATTAGCGGCATTGTCACCGGCCTTGTCTTCCTCGTCTATTACAGCTTGCGCGAATTTTTTGAGCAAGCGCCGCAATGGATTGAAGAAGGCACTGCACGTATCCAAATTTTCTTTAACAACACCATTTTGCCTCACTGGCAACAAGTTCTTGGACTTTTTGACAACCTCGACACTGAGCAGCATGACCTTTTTGCTCAGCTCGGTTCACGTGTGGCCGACGGATTGGGGAACTTCGGACAAACCGCTTTTGATTGGGTAATCGGTGTACCAAGCTTTCTCGTCGCCTTTTTCTTTATTATCTTGAGCATTTACTTTATGGGCAAGAGCTGGTCCTTTTATGAAGATGTCTATGAGCGAAACGTGCCAGGGAGTTTACGAAGAAAAGCGCGTGAGTTTATTCATGCTCTTCAATTTCGTTTCCTTGGCTTTGTAAGGGCTCAGCTGATTTTAATGTTGGTAACAGCGGTTATTGTCTTCATTGGTCTTCTTATCCTTGGCATCGAACATGCCTGGATGTTAGCGATTGTCGTTGGCATCGCCGAACTTCTCCCTTACCTTGGCACCGGCACGATTCTTATTCCCTGGTTCATCTACTTGTTCATCACTGGCGACATCTCTGGCGGGCTTGGCATTGCTATTCTTTATGCGATTATCCTCATCGTACGTCAATTGCTGGAACCTAAAATTCTCTCCAGCAATATGAATTTAAATCCAGTCGCCGTACTGATTTCGCTTTTTGCTGGTCTGCAAGCTTTCGGGGCCGTTGGCTTGTTCATTGGCCCCCTTCTCCTCGTTCTGATCGTCATCTTGGGTGATATTGGCTTTTTCAAGACTATCTTCAGCTTTATCAAAGAAGGCTTTCAGGATGAGCGACCTACGTGAACCGAAAAGCGCAGGCGGGTCGAACAGAAGCGCGAATGTTGGAAGGACAAAAAATCTCGAAGCTCCTACCCGCCGGAGCTAGACAAACCGAAAAGCAGAGGCGGGTTGGTCAGGAGCGAGAATTTTGGAGGCCTGACAAAAGAAATCCCGAATTTGGATTTCGTTGTCAGGACGAAAAACTCGAAGCTCCTACCCGCCAGAGCTAGACAAAAAATCGAGCCCGTTGGAGGACTCGATTTTTTTCTGGCTATGGCCGCAGGACGTGGCGGTTTGACTAGCCAGGACTTGGGAGACTCTGCTTTTCTATTTGGAATGCTCATCGGCGTCTTGCTCACGCTCTAACTCTCTTGTCGTAACCGTCTCTTTTTCAAGTCCTGCATGATTGAGACCCACAGCCGAATCTCTTGTCTCATTGTTTGGGTTACGTTCATCGACTTTTTGCTGAGCTTCGGCTGTTCGTTTGGCATACGGAAGGGCTTCTAGTCGCTCAAAGGAAATGGCTTCCCCTGTGTCTACACAGGTGCCATACGCTCCGTCTTTCATGCGCTGCAAGGCCTCCTCAATTTCTTGAAGCCGCTCCTCGTCTGCCGCGTCAATCGTTTGTTCCTTCACACGATCCTCGTACTGAGAAGCGGTTTCTGCGATGTGGCTGTCGGTGCCCCTAGCGATATCCCCTCGCGACTCGCTTAATTCCCCAGAGACATTGGAGGTTTTATCTTCAAGCTCTCTTTTCATTGTTGTCAGTTCTTCTTTTAATTGGTTCAACTGGCTTTGCGTTAATGCCATGCTACCCCTCCTTCGTTCCTATACTCTATCGTTCCCGATTTCTCTCCTTAACAAACGCCCAAAAGATTGCTCCCCCCTGAATACAGAAAAGAACAGAGCCTGCTCGCTCTGTTCTTTAAGGAGTTAACTATCTTATTTTACGATAAGCAGAGGGATGTCCACGTATTTTGCAAGTTTGTGGCTCACACTTCCGAGAATGAGGGTCTGCAGTTCGTTCCGACCACGACTTCCAACGACCACACAGTCATATGAATGCGCCTTTAAGTGCTTTAAAATGGCTTTTGCTGGTTCACCATGTAGAAAGATGGAATCTGCTTGAACGCCTTTCGTAGTTAAAAACTCGCTGTTGTCTGCAAGCATTTCCTTTCTTTTGAGATCAGCCACACCCACATCTCCGTACTTTAGGATGTCCCCTTTGGATGTCTCTCCGTCGATACAATACACAAGATCGATATGCACTTGGTGTCGATAAGGACCGACCATTTCGACCGCTTTTTCTAAGGCGCGCTTGGCGTGCTCGGAACCATCTGTTGCTAGTAAGATCTTTTGAAACATGGGTCGTTCCTCCTTTCAGAGTCGTTTTTAATGACCAGAACCATTCGACAAACCGCCAATTTCTTGAAGCAGCTGGGAACTCTTACTGTTCAACCCTTTGAAACGGACCCGCACCTGATTTTGCTCAAATTTCGCCTCGATTTTATCCAATGCGCCTATGGCTGAATCATCCCAGAGATGTGAATGCGTCAAGTCAATCTCGACTTCTTGGACGTGTTCCGTCCAATCAATTTGCGCCAGAAAGTCGGTCACGGAGGCAAAGAACAATTGACCTTCGACGTAGTAGTAGCGTTTATTACGCTTCCCATCGTACCGGGAATGCACTTCCACCTTCGATATTTTCGCCGCAAAAAAAATCATGCTAAGAAGCACACCTGCCAGGACACCATAAGCAAGGTTATGCGTAATAACAACGGTTGCGACCGTCACAACCATCACGGTTGCATCACTCCTAGGCACGCGGTGAATGGTTTTGATGGAACTCCAGTCGAATGTGCTAATGGAAACCATAATCATGACCCCAGCGAGGGCAGCCATGGGAATCTGAACAACGACGCCACCGAGCACAAGAATCAAGAACATCAAGAATACACCTGCGACTAGAGCCGATAAGCGACCGCTCCCTCCTGATTTCACATTAATCACCGATTGACCAATCATCGCACAGCCAGCCATTCCACCAAAGCATCCAGCGACGATATTGGCAATCCCTTGCCCTCGACTCTCCTGGTTCTTGTTGCTGTCGGTATCGGTCATGTCATCCACAATGTTGGCCGTTAAGAGGGATTCGAGAATTCCAACGATAGCCAGAGCCAACGAATACGGGAAAATAATCATCAGCGTTTCAAGGCTGATCGGAATGTTTGGCAAAGCAAACATAGGCAAAGACTGGCTCAACGTCCCCATGTCTCCAACATTGCGCACGCCAATATTCATTGTCAACACAATCGCCGTGACCACAATGATTGCCACAAGTGTCGAGGGAATCGCCTTGGTTACACGTGGGAAACCATAAATGATCGCGAGCGTCAATCCAACCAACGCATACATGATCCACGTCTCCCCAACAAAATGCTGAAGCTGCGCCGTGAAAATTAAAATCGCTAAAGCATTCACAAACCCAACCATGACGGACCATGGGACGAATTTCATAAATCTCGCTAACTTAAAAACGCCAAACAAGATTTGTAGAATCCCTGTCAAAATCGTTGCTGCTAACAAATATTCGAGTCCGTGGTCAGCGACTAAATTAATCATGAGCAAAGCCATAGCTCCGGTCGCTGCCGAAATCATCCCCGGACGACCACCAACAAAGGCAATGACTACCGCAATACAAAACGATGCGTACAGCCCGACCATCGGATCCACACCAGCAATAATGGAAAATGCAATTGCTTCCGGGATCAACGCAAGGGCCACGACAATACCGGCCAGCACGTCTCCCCGCACATTTCCAAACCACTGCTCCTTTAACGAAGTTCCATTCATATGTCTCCCCATCTCCTTCTTTCTCTACATAGATTAAGTGTCATGACTTTCGACTCTCACAAAAGTCACTGACCTTTACAAACGGGCTCCCCTCTTCAATTTTTCTATATAGACGTTCAGATCTTCTTTTATTCCCAATTTTAAACGCAGGCAGGTCCCCCGTTTGAACCAATCTGTATGTCGCCCACTTAACTGTAGATATTCTGCCACTTGAGCAACCGTCCGTCATAATGTCTTGGTTTATTAGGATTTATCTCTTTTCGATTAAACTTGTTTATCATGGACTATAACAGATTATAACGAAATGCCAAAGAGTGCAAGTATCTCTTTTAAATCATTTGAAATTAAGTATAGCAGTGGGTAAAAGAAGTAGAAGCTTTCGTGAGATGAGGAAAAGGACTTCCAGCAAACGTTAAAAGACCCCCTTCACCTGAAGGAGGCCCATCGTTTTATTTGCCGGCAAGAGTCAGAGCTTGCTCAAGCACTTTATCGCCCTTCATCATGCCATAGTCCATTTGATTGATCACATCGACTTTGATCCCGTGCGGCTCCGCCTGCTTTGTAATCTGCGCCTGCATATACCGCACCTGTGGACCGATAAGGATCACTTTTGTTTTTTCAAGATGCTCGCCTAGTTGAGAGGCAGATACAGCATTAATGGTGCATGAGACTCCTTTAGCTTCCGCCGCTTCTCTCATTTTCGATACGAGCATACTTGTAGACATCCCTGCCGAACAAACGAGTAAAATATTCATTTACTTCTCCTCCTCTAATCGTTGATACAATTCGATCATTTCCTGTGCCATTTCCTTCACGCTCATTGCCGTCATCAAATGGTCTTGTGCGTGAATAAGCAGAATGGACGGTGATTGTACTTCGCCCTTGGCTTCTTTTGTCAGAAGCTCTGTTTGAAAACGATGTGACTGGGTGAATTCCTTGTCGGCATCACGTATCTTTTTGTTTGCGGCTTCAAAATCTCCTGTCTTCGCTGATTGAATGGCCTCCATTGCTGAAGACCTCGCATTGCCTGCATGCAAAATCATTTGAAAGGAAATTTCCTCTAGTGTCTGATTCATGCTTTCTCACTCCTTCTACTTAACTATATCAAACGTTATGGAGCTTCGTTGTTTTCAACCTTTTGCTGAGCCCGCTCGGCTGCTCTCAGGAAAGGAATATACATCAAGACCGCTAGTCCTAAGTTAAAAATTTGTAGAACAACGCCAGCAAAGGATCCTCCTGAGACAAGCCAGCCGCTAATGAAAGGAGGCATGGTCCAAGGAAGCAACGCCACTGTTTTTGGCACAAATCCTATCAAAATAGCAAAATAGGACGTTAGCGTCAGGATGATCGGTATCAAAAGAAATGGAATGAGCATGACTGGGTTCAAGACGATCGGCAAACCGAATAGCACCGGTTCATTGATGTTAAACGCGCCACCAGCACCGCCAAGCTTTCCTATCGTTCTATAATGAGATGTCTTCGCTACTATAAAAATGGCAATAATTAACCCGAGCGTCACGCCCGCTCCGCCCATGTATACGTAGGCATCAAGCATGGCTTTCGTTACGATATGTGGCACGTCATAGGCACTTACTCCGGCACTAAATTGTGAGATATTTTGCTCTAGCAAAGGCAAATAAATCGAATCAGTAATAGGTCCAATGATGTTGGTTCCATGGAGCCCAAAAAACCATAGCAAGTGTTGAATAAAAACAATCAAAAGCGCAGCCGGTAAAGAGTCTGAGAGTCCTGTTAATGGTTGTTGAATCAAGGTAAACACTTGCTCATGCACACTTGATTCAAAGGCAAGAACCATCCCCATTTGAATCAACGAGAATAGCATCAGAATCACACCCATTGGAACGAGCGCTTGAAAGGACTTGACTACCCCTTCAGGCACCCCGGCAGGCATTTTAATCGTAAATTTAGATTTTACAAGCAAGCGGAAAAGCTCCGTTACAACCATCGCGTTAATCAAAGCCACAAACAAACCCTGAGCCCCGACCCAGGCCATGGAAATGCCCCAGTCTTCGGTCAGAGGCGTAAACATAATGAGAGTCGCAAGTGATAACACCGCCGCGGACATGCCATCTACATCGTACGAATTGGCTAAGTGATAGGCAATAGTTGCTGTTACTAGAAGCCCCATAATTGCAAACGTCGCGTCCCAGATATTTCCGCCAAACATCGTCCAGTTTTCGCCGAGGAACCGTCCAACATTTTCTTGCCATGTTTCGATAGTCGGTAACGGTAAATTATTAATAAGCGTCGCGAAGGCCCCTATAATAATGAGCGGCATGATTGCCACAAACCCATCCCTAATCGCCACTAAATGGCGCTGTGCACCAATGCGTCCAGCAATCGGAATAAAATGCTTCTCCATCCAAGACATGATTCCGTTCATCAACTCATCCCCCCAAAATAAATGTCAACGAAACTGCGGTAAATACGTACGATGCGCTTCAAGCATTTCTTCCAAAATTACACTCGCCACTTCTTCATTGCTTACAAGCGGATTCATCACAAGCGCTTGGTACGCGACTGCTTTGTCTCCGCTCACCGCCGCTTCAATCACAAGCTCCTCAAACCCCTTCATCTGCTGAATGGCTCCTTTAACCGGAAGAGGCAGTTTGCCAACCACCATAGCCTTGGGACCGGTTCTGGTCATGCGCGCGTTCACTTCAATGACTGCTTCCGGTGGAAGGTCGACGATTGCGCCGTTGTTTTGCACATTCACCGTTTGAATATCCCCGAGGTTGTTATGCATGCTGTTCATGATGTTGCAGGCAGCATCGCTATAAAAGGCGCCGCCTCTTTTTTCGAGCTCCTCTGGCTTTTCCTCAAGCGTTTCCATCTTGTACTTTTCAAATAAATCTTTTTCTACTTGCTTGACGACTTCTGCACGAGTGCCGCCCGATGCATACTCTTCCAGGCTCTTTTCAAGCATTTCTTGGGCTTTGAAATAGTACTGGTGGTACGGGCTTGGCAGCAATCTCAACGATTGCAAGAAGGCTTTCGACCAACCTGTAGAGACAATATTGGCTGGCGAGTAGCTCGTGGAATCACTCATAAGATTCTCAAGCACTTCCGCCGTTCGCTCCTCCCCTCTCACATACACGCGTCGCCCAAAAACAAAGTGGTTCAAGCCGATAAACTCAATCTCAACATCCTCTACCTGACAATGAAGCACCTCTGAGATTCCTGTCCGCATATTAAACGGGATGTTGCAAACGCCAATAACTTTTTGGTGCTTGCTATGTTTTAACAAAGCTTCTGTCACCATACCGGCCGGATTGGTAAAATTAATCAACCACGCGTCCGGACAAATTTCCGAAATGTCTTCAGCGATTTCAAGCAACACCGGAATGGTTCGAAATGCCTTGAACACACCTCCTGGACCATTGGTTTCCTGCCCGAGTACACCGTGGGACAAAGGAATTCGTTCATCTTTTTCTCTTGCATCTAGCCCCCCGACTCGGATTTGTGTCGTAACGTAGGTTGCTCCTTTCAAGGCGTCGCGCCGGTCGAGTGTTGCTGTCAGCGAAATCGGCAACCCCGACTTGGCAATCATCCGCTTAGCTAAGCCCTCGATGATCCGAAGCTTAGCTTCTCCCGCTTCAATATCGACAAGTGCAATTTCCTCCACCGGGAACTGCGGATGTCTTGCCATGAGACCTTCAATAATCTCTGGGGTGTAACTAGAACCGCCGCCTATAATAACTACTTTTAGTGACAACGTGAGTCCCTCCTACTCTCTGTAAGCGATTACTTTCTATTTATAGCTTTAATTTATCATAACAAATTGTCTGTGTCTATATAAATGTAACTACAAATAAAAATAATGCGTATGATAATCTGACATAAATGTAATAATGAATCAGGTATGATACAATGACTTTAAGAAAAGTTGTGTGACAAGGAAAAAGGGAGTGCACGAAATGGAAACTTCGCAAAAAGAACCGGCACTACATGCCAAGATTAAAAATGAAATTATCGATCGCATCCGTTTAGGAGACTACCCAGTGCAGTCGCAATTGCCAACAGAGGCGGAATTTTGTGATAATTTTAACGTGAGCCGTACCACGGTGCGCACAGCGTTGCAACAGCTCAGTCAGGAAGGGTATGTCTACAGACGTCAGGGAAGAGGCACCTTTGTAAGTGAACCGAAAGTTAAAACATCGCTTTCGCAAACGGTTAGTTCTTTTAATGAGCAGGTAACGCTTCAAGGCAAGCAGCCAGAGATTCACGTCGTTTCCCTTGATGTCATTCCCGCAGACGACATGCTAGCCTCAACCCTGTCATGTGAAACGAACGCCCCGATCCAAAGGCTTGTTCGCATCCGCTATGCAGACGGCCATCCGCTTCAGTACGAAATGGCTTATGTCCCCTGGGGACTAGCCCCGGGTCTGACACAAGAACAGTGCGAAATTTCTCTTTACGGTGCCTTACGAGATAATTTTGGTCTGAACATCGCTCGGACAGAAGAACACCTTCAACTTTCTTATACCGATGAACATGTAAGCATCATGCTACAGACGGAAGAAAACGCGCCCTGCTTTTACCTTGAAACGACGGCCTACTTAGAAAGTGGAACGGTGGCTGAGTATTCACAAACGTATTTCCACGGGGATCGTGCAAGCTTTAGTATTGAACGTTTATACACATAGGTCATTACCAATAAGAAGAGGAGACATGTATCTTATGCCTACCATTATTTTCAATGCAGACGATTTTGGTTTATCAAATGCAGTGAACTACGGAATTCTCGACAGTTACCTCCATGGAGTGGTCACTTCAACAACGATGCTTGTCAACATGCCTGGTACACCCCATGCCGTTTCACTTGCGAAGACCCATTCCTCCCTTGGTGTGGGCGTACACCTGGCACTTACGGTCGGAAAACCGATTCTAAAGGATGTCCCTTCCCTTATCGATGATAACGGATACTTTTACAAAATAGCGGAGCAACGAGACGAAGAGCGAGTGAATGTGGAAGAAGTAGCGAAAGAATGGACCGCACAGATTGAGACGTTTCTGGACTATGGGCTGCAACCTACACATCTAGATAGCCATCACCACATTCACAGCTGGAGCCATTTGCTTCCGGTTGTAGAGGAGCTTTCGAATAATTACCAGCTTCCTTGGCGCAATTATTTTGAACAACCACCGACTGGGGTCTCATTTATAACAGAATCGTTTGATGATTCCTTTTATCAAACAGGCGTAAATACAGACATTGTGGAAAGAGTCTTGCAAACGCACATAGGTAGTGACTCCATTGAAGTGATGTGCCATCCGGCGTATGTGGACGCATCTCTGCTCAAGCTATCTTCGTATACAATGGAAAGACTAGAGGAAGGAGAAGTTCTGACGAAAGTAACGATCCCTGAAGGTTGTAAAGCCCAAAAACCCCGCTCATAAACTAAAAAGAACCCTCTCGCAGAGGGTTCTTTCCTAATTAAAAAACATCTCTTTTTTTGAAAACCAGATGGGCAATTACAAGAAAAGTGACCACATGTGCAGCAACGAAGGCAATGGATAACCACATATTTTCCATTGGTGGCTCACCAAAAACCTGGCCGCCGTAATTCCCATAGACATTTAAATGTGTGAAAACCACCCAAAAAACCTCTGTCTCACAGAGGTATGTGCTTATAACCGCTCCCCGTTTTTCAGGCGCTCAATGAATTCCCCAAGATCCTCCCGCTTCACTCTCCAGTGGCGTCCAATCTTGAAGGCTGGGATTTTGCCATCCTGCACAAGCTTATAGGTCGTCATTTCACTTAGCTGCAAATATTCCGCTACTTGGGAAACGGTCATGATTTCCGGTTCTTGACTCATAGCTCTAGCCTCCAACTCTTCTATCTCTCTTCTATGATACTTGATTTGGCTGCGAAATGCGACCAACCTGCGAAATCCATCCCTCAATTGTAAATGATTATAAAAGAGAGGTACTCATTATAATGAAGCCTGAGAAAGAGAGTAGACACAGACGCCTTTTATGTACGATGTTTGAATGGTCATGAGCGCTCCCCCTCGCTTCAACCACATCATCCTGCATGCAATCCGAAAAGCGGAGGCGGGTTGCCCAGAATCGCGGATTTTGGAGACCTGACATAAGAAATCCCGGCCTTGGCTAACGCTTGCCAGGGCGAAAAATCCCGAGCTTCTACCCGCCGGAGCTAGACAAACGAAACACCTGTCTTTAAAAGACAGGTGCGAATCTTAGGGTTCTAGGCTAGTTCCTATTTTTTCTTTCAGTGCAAAGGATCGCTTATAGAGAGCAACGATGTCACTTTCGTGTTGGTCGATGCTTCCCTTAATCGTCGATAGATCCTCGGCCATTTGTACAACAAACTCCCTCACACCATCCTGTTTCCTCTCCATTTTGTCAAACCGATCAGTCACTTCCGTTCGAAACGACTGCATCTCTCCTTGAAGATCTGTCTTCATTTCAAACATCTCTTCGCGAAGTTCTACTTTCATTCCGGTCATCTCTTCTTGGAGTTCTGTCTTCATTTCAGACATCTCTTCTCGAAGTTCCACCTTCATTCCTGACATCTCTTCGCGTAACTCTTTACTGATCGCTTCTTGAAATTCCGCCAGAGCCTGAACAAGTTCCTCTTTGGTTACACTCATACCGTTCGCCCCTTTTCGTTCCACTATACGTGAACGCAGTACTCCAAGTTGATCTACGCTTTGTTGTTTTTACCATTATACCAAACACTCGTTCTAAGTCAAGAAGCTTTTACTTCATTTAGTTCGTAACTCAAGCTTCAGGCGCTGTCGATATCATCCGCCAGACATCCTGCACTTCTCCAGTGGTCTGTGTATCGACGGCATAAGAGCCATTGGAATAGCGATCCGAACGACGATAGTCTTTTGGCTTCACTTCCACAATCCCGCCATTTGCCGTCTCCAGTGCGATTCGCTCGTCAGCATCTACGATTCGTTTACAGGCGACAAGGCAATGCGGATTGCTTTTCAGCTCCCTTAGCATCACAAGGCCGCGTTTGGCTCGTGTCGATTTCTCAAACTCAGTGATCGTCATCCGTTTCACCGCCCCACGATGGGTCACAATCACAAACTCGACATTATCGTCGATGCCGAATGCCTCGGCATCAATCACGGAATCGCCGTCCTTTAAATTAATTCCTTTCACACCAGCCGCCCGCTGACCGACAAGCGAAACATCCTCTTCCGAAAACCAGAGGCCATGGCCATAAGCAGTTGCCACAAACAGCTCTCGGTGGCCGTTTGTTTGAAGCACCGCTACGACTTCATCATCTCCTTTAAGCTTAAGCGCCATCAGTGGCTTGGAGTGACGCTGAGCCTGATAGAGCGACAAGGAAGAGCGCTTGGCCATCCCGTTCTTTGTAATAAAAAGGAACGACTCTTCCTCGTTGAACGTCCGTACGACCATCGCATGAATGATTTCATCCTCCCGGTCTAGCGGCACCAAGTTGGCAATGTGCTGACCGTCGTCCTTCCAACGAATATCCGGCAATTGATGAACAGGCACATACAGAAAGCTGCCTCGCTTCGTGAACAAAAGGAGGGTGTCTGTCGTGTTGTGTTCCTCGCTGAGGAGAAGGTGGTCGCCTTCCTTCATGCCTGTCGGGTCTTTGCTGGAAGCCGTGTAAGAACGGAGGCTCGTCCGCTTCACATAACCGGCTTTTGTGACGCTGATCCGGACGTCTTCTGCAGCGACGAGGACCTCCATGTTGATTTTGAGTTCTTCGATTTCTGCTTTAATTTCTGTGCGACGCGGGCTAGCAAACGTCTTCTTGATGTGAAGCAGCTCTTTTTTTATAACGCGAATGAGCTTTTTCTCGCTTGCAAGGATTTCTTCCAGCTCGGCAATCCGCTTCGCCAGCTCCTCCGCTTCTTTTTGCAGAGTCGTGATGTCCGTGTTTGTTAACCGGTATAGCTGCAAGTTGACAATCGCTTCCGCTTGAGGCTCTGTGAAGGCAAATTCAGATTGTATATTGTCCTTCGCATCCTTTTTGTCTTTGGAGGCGCGAATGACGCGAATCACATCATCCAGAATGGAGACCGCCTTAATCAGCCCTTCCACGATATGCTGGCGGTCAAGGGCTTTCGTTAGCTCAAACCGAGAGCGACGTGTGAAGACTTCTTTCTGATGATCAATGTATGCCTTCATCAATGGGTGCAGCCCCATCTGTGTTGGCGTTTTATTATGGATGGCGACCATATTGAAATGATAGGTCACTTGAAGATCGGTGTTTTTAAACAAATAATGAAGAATCGCACCAGCATCCGCTTCTTTTTTTAATTCAACGACAATCCGAAGTCCTGTACGATCGGTGTCATCCCGGACTTCGGCAATCCCATCGACTTTCTTATCGAAGCGAATCTCATCCATTTTTTTGACGAGATTTGCCTTCACGACTTCATAGGGAATTTCTGTAATAATGATTTGCTGGCGACCGCCGCGAACGTCTTCCACCACCGTTTTCGAGCGCACGACGACTTTCCCTTTTCCGGTTTTGTACGCCTGGCGAATGCCTTCCAGTCCTTGCACAATGCCGCCGGTTGGAAAATCTGGACCCGTGACGACTTGAAGCAGTTCATCAAGCGTGGTCTTCGGCTTTTCCATCAGCATAATGACACCATCAATGATTTCGCTTAAATGATGCGGCGGGATATCGGTGGCGTACCCGGACGAAATGCCTGTGGAACCATTGACCAGCAGGTTCGGAAACATTGCTGGTAAAACCACCGGTTCTTCATCGGAATCATCAAAGTTTGGAATAAAATCAACGGTGCCTTTGTTAATATCACGCAAGAGCTCTTGGCTAATCGCGGAGAGACGCGACTCCGTGTAACGCATCGCCGCTGGCGGGTCCGCGTCAATGGAACCGTTATTTCCGTGCATGTCGATGAGCAGTTGACGCACCTTCCAGTCCTGGCTCATACGAACCATCGCTTCATAGACGGAGGAATCGCCGTGGGGGTGATAGTTCCCGATGACGTTCCCGACGGTTTTGGCGGCTTTACGGTACGGTTTGTCGGATGTATTGCCTTCCTTGTACATCGCGTACAGGATTCGGCGTTGCACAGGTTTCAGCCCGTCTCTCGCATCCGGCAACGCCCGTTCTTGAATAATGTATTTGCTGTAGCGACCAAACCGGTCCCCAATCACATCCTCTAAAGGAAGATCGAGATAGCGCTCTGACTTTCCCATGCTCTATTTCCCCTCCCCAACGTGCAGGTTTTCGTTTTCTAAAATGTTCGTTTCTTCCTCAAGTCCGAAGGCGACATGGGACTCAATCCATTTGCGGCGCGGCTCTACTTTATCGCCCATCAGCGTTGTGACATGCTTTTCCGCTCTCGCTGCATCCTCCAGGCGTACGCGGACCAATGTACGTGTTTCCGGGTCCATGGTCGTTTCCCAGAGCTGCGTGGCGTTCATTTCACCAAGGCCTTTGTAACGCTGAACGGCGGAAGCGCGTCCGACATTCTTCAGCGCCGTTTGCAGCTCACCCTCATCCCAAGCATAGCGGGCGACTTCCTTCTTCCCGCTTCCTTTACTTACCTTGTAAAGCGGCGGCAACGCAATGAAAATCTTCCCTTCATCAAACAGGCTTCGCATGTACCGGTAAAAAAACGTCAGCAGCAGCACCTGGATGTGAGCCCCGTCCGTATCCGCATCCGTCATGATGACGATCTTATCGTAGTTGCAGTCCTCAATCTCAAAGTCGGGACCAACACCTGCGCCAATCGTATGGATGATCGTACGGATCTCCTCGTTCTTCATGATGTCATCCAGCTTCGCTTTCTCCGTATTGATCACCTTTCCTCGCAAAGGAAGAACGGCCTGAAACTTTCGGTCGCGCCCTTGCTTCGCCGACCCTCCGGCCGAATCTCCCTCAACTAAGTACAATTCATTGCGCTCAGGATTGCGTGACTGGGCAGGGGTAAGTTTGCCGCTAAGGAGCACGTCTCTTCGCTTGTTCTTCTTGCCATTGCGGGCGTCCTCACGGGCTTTGCGCGCGGCTTCGCGGGCTTGTTGCGCTTTGATCGCTTTTTTGAGGAGTTTCGTTGCAATGTCGGGGTTTTCTTCAAGAAAGTACGAGAGTTTTTCGGAGACAATCGAATCGACCGCGGAGCGTGCCTCTGGTGTGCCTAGCTTGCTTTTGGTCTGGCCTTCAAACTGTAGCTTTGCTTCGGGCACGCGTACGGAAACAACGGCTGTGAACCCTTCGCGGATGTCAGAACCGTCCAGGTTTTTGTCTTTTTCCTTTAGCATTCCGAGCTTCCTAGCATGCTCATTGACCAGACGAGTCATCGCTGCCTTTGCGCCCAGTTCGTGTGTTCCTCCATCTCGGGTACGGACATTGTTCACAAACGAGAGAATGTTTTCCGTATAGGCGTCGTGGAACTGAAACGCCATATCCATTTCGATATCGTAGGCATTTCCATTAAACGAAATGACTGGATGGAGCGTCTCCTTCTCTTCATTCAAATAATCGACAAATGCCTCAAGACCGGTATCAAATTTATAGACCTCCTGCATCTCTTTGCCTTTGCGTTCATCTTTAAGTTCAATCGTCACACCCTTCAAAAGAAAGGCTGCTTCTCTTAAACGTTCCGCGAGAATCTCGTTGTTAAAGGAAGCCTGACCAAAAATCGTGGGGTCGGGTTTAAAACGCACGGTTGTTCCGGACTGCCGCGCCTTCCCGTTTTTCTCAAGCGTTGTCGTTGGCACCCCACCATTTTCAAAACGCTGTGTATACCGGTTCCCATCACGCTTAATGTCTACTACCAGCCATTCGGAGAGCGCATTCACCACGGAGGCGCCTACGCCGTGCAAACCACCGCTTGTCGCGTATCCCCCCTGGCCAAATTTCCCGCCAGCGTGAAGCACGGTAAAGATCACCTCCGGGGTTGGCTTTCCGGAACGATGCATCCCCACAGGCATCCCCCGTCCCTCATCGTGAACGGAGACGCTCTGGTCCGAATGAAGCATCACTTTGATATGCGCGCCGTGGCCACCAAGCGCTTCATCCACGGCGTTATCGACAATTTCATAGACAAGATGATGCAGCCCGCGCACGTCTGTGGAACCGATGTACATGCCCGGCCGTTTTCGAACCGCTTCCAGGCCCTCCAGTACCTGAATCGCATCATCATTATAATCAAAAGACTGTTTACTCATGCCGTACCCCTTCCCTATAACTCCTCCATAGTGTATCACAATAACGAACATTCGTTCTATAATCATGGCTTTTGCAGTCTTCTCTATTGTAACCAAGGATTTCCTTGATGCAACTGTTTTTTCTAAATAGACCTTATCATGAGCGGAATTGAAGTTGCAAATTTCCTTACAGACGGAGAGTGGGGGACATTCCGTAATAAGAAAAGACCTGTGCTAGACAGGTCCTCTCGCTTACGTCACTTTCGTATGCTCCACTTTAATACAGCGATCCATCACCGTTGTTACCTGCTGCTCTTGCAAGTAGTCATAGGCTTCAGCGTTTGCCACTCCGAGCTGCGCCCAGAACACATCGGTGCCAATCTCAACCGCATCTTTGGCAACCTCTGGCAAGAACTCACTGCGACGAAAGACATTCACAATGTCCACGTGGCCTTCAATGTCCTGCAGACGAGCCACCGCCTTTTCCCCGAGCACTTTATCCGCGTTTGGATTGACGGGAATGATGGTGTAGCCGGCATTTTGCATGGCTTCCGAAACGGTGTAAGAGGTGCGGTTTGGATTATTAGATAGACCGACCACGGCAATACGCTTACTGTTTAGCAAAATGTCTTTAATTTCTGTGTCTGTTGGGTTTTGCATCACTAATTCCTCCTTGTTTAGTCATTGAGCAATCCTTGCTCAAGAAGAAATTCTTCGGCAACATCATACGGATTTTCATCCTCAATATCCACCCGGTAGTTCAGCTCCGTAATCTCTTCTTCCGTTACACGTCCACCAAGTTGGTTCAAAATCTCCTCCAATTCCGGATGTTGACTTAATGTAGCGTCTCGAACAAGCGGAGCCCCCTGGTAGGGTGGAAATAGCGTTTCATCGTCTTCAAGGACGATCATATCATTTTCCACAAGCTGGGGGTCCGTAGAAAAAACGTCCACCAGTTCCAAGTCCCCGCTTTCAATCGCCCGGTAACCGGCCGAAAGATCCATAGACTCAACATTCTCCAGCTCAAATCCATAAGCGCCTTCAAACCCAGCATAGCCATCTTCACGGTCCATGAATTCAAACGTGAAACCCGCTCGCCATTCATCCGCCACCTGCCGCAAATCAGAAATCGTCTGGATGTCGTTCTCTTCAGCCAACTCCCTCGGTACGGCGATCGCATTCGTGTTCTGATAAGCCATCGGCTCCAGATAGATAAAGCCATGCTCGTCTTCAATCAAATCGCGCGCTTGTTCGTAGGACTCTCGCTCCTCATAGCTAAACTCGTCGATGGAAAGGAGGTCAGCAAGAATCGTTCCGCTAAATTCAGGATACATGTCAATGTCGCCAACTTGCAAGGCATTGAAATTAACATCTGTTTCCCCGAGTGGTGCAAGCACTTCCACCTCAAGATCGGTATCTTGTTCGATAAGCAGCTTATACATATTGGCGACAATGCTTGCTTCGGCTTCTCTTTTTCCACCAATCGATAGATCAGACTCACTCGCTTGCGGAATGAGTGCTGGTGTAACGACTACAAGTAGCGCCAACAGAATGACCGATAAAATGGGTTTAAACGATGTGCCATTGGTCTTTTTCTCTGTGAAGCGCAGGACGAAATCAAACAGAAGCGCAAGCAGCGCCGCCGGCAGCGCTCCAAAGACAATGTATTCATTGCTTGAACGCTGAATGCCTGTCATGATTAAATCGCCAAGACCTCCTCCTCCAACAAGAGCCGCAAGCGTAGCAGTGCCTACAATCAGGACCATTGACGTGCGAACCCCAGCCATCATCGTCGGCATCGCTAAAGGAAGCTCTACTTTGATTAGCCGCCGGTAAGTGTTCATCCCCATTCCATCTGCTGCTTCAACAATGTGGGCGTCGACACCCTTTATGCCTGTGTAGGTATTTCGGAGTATTGGAAGAAGAGCATACGCCGTTAAAGCAATGATCGCTGGTGTTGTGCCAATGCCTACAAATAAAATCAAAAACCCTAAGAGTGCAAGGCTTGGAATCGTCTGCAAAACCGCAGCCACACCAATCACCCACTCTGCAGCTTTTTGTTTGCGTGTCAGCAAGATTCCCAAGGGAACCGCAATGAATACGGCCATCAGTAGCGAAATCAAAGATAGCTGCAAGTGTTGCCAAAGTGATTCGAACAGAAGATCCGAGCGATTTTGAAACAAATCAATATACGCGCCCCAAAATTCATTCATTTCATACATCCTTTATGCTACACCAAACTGATTTTGGTATCCTATGTTAGCAAAAAGGGTCTCCCCCTTACTATGCACTAGGATCGTGCGAACATTCATAACTAGGCATCGACCGCCAACCGCGCAAGCTCTTCATAGGAAACCGTGCCAATGATTTTGTTTTGTTCATGAACAGGGATCGCTGGGACCCCTTGGGACTGCAATGCAGCGAACGCCTCTTTGATCGAACTGGAGTGCGGCAATGTCAACGGGTCATCGAGAATCACACCGTTGTAAATGGCTTGAACCAGTTCGTTTTGATGGTTGGTTACGTATTGCAGCATCTGCTCCTCGCTCTCCCACTCGTTTTTCACGTATTTGCTTTCTTCGCTCGGGGCCATCACTTCTTTTAACGCAACCATGCTCTTATCGCTGGAACCGATAAAATCTCTTACAAAGTCAGACGCTGGCGAATCGCGGAGCTCGCTTGCCGAGCCGATCTGAACTACGCTTCCTTCCTTCATTAAACAGAGCCGATCCCCAAGCTTTGCGGCCTCGTCGATATCGTGGGTCACAAAGACAATCGTCTTTTGAATCGTTTCCTGCAAGTCTTTAATATCATTTTGCAGCTGTTCTCGGGTGATTGGATCGAGAGCACTAAATGGTTCGTCCATCAGCAGAATACCTGGATCTGCCGCAAGCGCACGCGCAACACCGATGCGCTGCTGCTGTCCTCCTGATAGATCGTTTGGCATACGGTCTCGAAAGCTGTCAGGTGCCATTCCGACGAGTGTTAATAGCTCGTCCACACGCGCCTTAATCTGGTTCTGATTCCATTTCTTCATCTCTGGCACGACGGCAATATTCTCCGCGACCGTCATGTTCGGAAACAGCGCGATTTGTTGCAGCACATAGCCGATATTCCAGCGCAGCGCGTGGATGTTCTGCTCGGCCGCATTTGTGCCGTTGATAGAGATCGTCCCGCTTGTTGGCTCAATCAGACGATTGATCATTTTCAGCGTCGTTGTCTTCCCACAGCCGCTCGGCCCAATAAGGACAAAAAACTCGCCTTTCTCAATCGAAAATTGCAAGTCATGGGCAGCGCGCGTTCCGTCCGCAAATTCTTTTGCGACCCCGTCAAAGACAATCATCTCTCCCCCACCTTTCATTCTCTTTCTTCTCATTGCCAATGAGATTCAACCAATAATAGTATGTACCCGCTTTTCTCATTGCATAACCTGCCTCTTTTCGACAAAAACTTGACCGTTCAAAACGTCTCTTCTAGAGAGCTTGTACACCGCTTGCTTCCAAGGATGACAAAAGAAACCTTGCCATGAGCAAAATGGCAAAAAAGAACAGACTTTGCTCGCCTGTTCTCCAATAGTTTCCCCTTATAAGAAGGCTGCCGCCCCTGTTTGAAAGCCTGACTGACTAATCGACTGACCGCCATCAATGGTGACACACGATCCATTGATATAAGCCCCTTCCTCAGACAGCAAGTACGAGGCAAGCCTCGCAATTTCCTCCACCTGTCCGAAGCGTCCAACAGGAACACTCTTAAGAGCCATCTTGTGCGCCTGCTCACTTTGAATCAACTTATCGACACCACCGGTTCCTTCCACCGGCCCAGGAGCAATGGCGTTAAAACGAATGCCATACTTCGCCCCCCACTCCACCGCAAGCGTCTTTGTCATTGCCAGAACCCCTGCCTTGGCGCTGGCGGAATGAACCACTCCAGGCCCGCCTGTCCAGGCGTACGTGGCAATGATGTTGACAACAGAGCCTTTAGTTTCCGTCTCAATCCAGTGCTTGCCTACAGCCTGTGTCACATGCCAGGTACCGTTTAGGACAATGTCAATAACCGAATTCCAACCGTTTTGTGACAGCTTTTCCGCCGGAACTAAAAAGTTTCCCGCAGCGTTATTCACAAGGCCGGTGATCGTTCCAAATTGAGCAATGGTTTCATCGACCATGCGTTGCACCAATTCTGGGTCCCGTACATCCATTGGAACCGTGAGCACTTGTCCCTCAAACTGCTCGATTTCCTGCTTAGCCTGCCTTAGACGCTCTTCGTCCCGCCCGCTAATCGTTACATAAGCCCCGTCCTTCGCAAACGTCTGTGCCATTGCCTTGCCCATTCCATTGCTGCCACCTGTCACAATCATCACTTGTTTCGTCATGACCAAAATTCCCCCGTTCACCAGAATGTTGACTCTACTCGCAAGTGTTCTCCTCTTCTCTATTATGCCGAAGAAAGCTCTAGTTTGGAAGGGTTCTCAAAGGGGATTTTCTAAGTGCTGCGAAACGCACCGGCCTAGGAACAGTGTAGAGCTATTTATTCAAGCTCGGAGTGAGACGTGACCCGTTTCTTCCGCCTAGCGTCATCAAGGAACCCCGCTCTTCTTTACCCCAAAGTAGAGGACAGGCCATTTCACTGCAAAATCTACGTTCCATGAAATAAACATTTCACAGAACGTAGATTTTGCGTTAAACTAAACGAGAGGTGAACAGTGTGTCCTTATTTTCAAAATTAAACGAGGCCAACCCTATACAAACTTCTAGCGAGTCGAAGAGCGAGAAAACCAAGCCGCTTCGAAAATTTGAGGAGATGCCGCGCTTTATTCAAGACTTTGTAGAGAACCTGCTTGCGCTTGGCTACTCGGTGGCAACGATCCAGCGTTATTTGTACGACTACCATGATTTCTTTACCTATGTGCAGCGGCTGTCGGACGAGGAATTCGCCACTCCTGAAATCCAGCTGACGGATTTCACCGAGCTGAATCAACAAGGGATTGAGCATTATGTTACCTACCTGGCGCTTGAAGCTGAAAACGAGCCTCGTACGATTGCCCGCAAACTATCGGCGCTCCAGTCACTATTTGCTTTCCTCGTCAAACGCGGGGACACGCCCACCAACCCTGTTCTCGGTGTGAGGCGACCAAAGCTTGGCAAACGGGATCCTGTCTATTTAAGTACGTCGGAACTAAAGATACTGCTGGAGGCTGTGAAAAGTGCGGAGGGACTCTCCCCTCGACAACGGCGCTACCATCAGCGCCTTGGCTGGCGCGATCACTGTGTTCTGTTTACACTCGCACGTACAGGTCTGCGCATTTCAGAGCTTGCGTCGATCACGCTCAAACAGCTTGATATGGAAACACGGCAGCTGCGTGTTACAGGAAAAGGAAATAAGGAACGCACCCTGCCCCTTCCAGAAGATCTAGTTAACGTAATAAAACATTATGTAAACAATATTCCTGTAAAACATCGACCACAAAAAAAGAACGACCCTTTGTTTGTCGGCTTTGATTTTAAAGTCCAGACCTACACCCCCTCTGTTACCGTAAGCGCGCTGCAAAAAATGATTCAACGCCAGCTTAAAAGAGCGCAGGAGCTGAGCCCTACGCTTGCGGAAAAGAATATTACTGCCCATAAGTTACGCCATAGCTTTGCGACCGCGCTTGTGAAAAACGGCGTCGACGTGCTCACCATTCAGCAGTTGCTTGGCCATGAGTCCGTTGCGACGACCCAGGTCTATGCCCATGTGCAAGAGAAGGCGAAGCGAAGAGCGGTCGAGGGGTGGGAGGTTCCCAGCTAAAACCGCTCTTTTTTTATTCAGCGTTCTTCCTATTAGCTATACTTCAAATCAGCGACCCTCTTCCAAGTGCCATCATTTGCTGACGCCTCTACTGCTGCCAGTACCGCTTGGTTTTGAACACCATCCTCGAAATTAGGTACAGGCTGCCTGTTCTTCGCTATGCCTTGCAAGAATTCATAGAGCAAATGGATAAAGGTATGTTCGTATCCGATCATATGACCAGCCGCCCAGTAAGAACCAACATATGGATGGGACTCCTCCGTAACATCAATGGTCCTGAATCCTTGCATTCCTTCCTCATCGTCAGCAAGGTACAGCTCCAGCTTATTCATATCCTCTATATTCCAGCGTACAGAGCCTCTTTCACCGTTAATCTCAAACTGGTTTCTGTTACGGTTGCCCCCGGCAAAGCGGGTTGCTTCCAAAGTACCCAATGCGCCATTTTCAAACTTTGCGATAATCGCGACCGCATCATCAACAGTGACGCTTCCCTTTTCCTCTCCTTTAACTTTTGCGCTTAACCCGCCCGTCATTGCGCCAACTGGGCGCTCTTTAATAAAGGTTTCTGTTGTTGCGACGACTTCAGAAATTTCCCCGACTAGAAAGCGGGCTAAGTCTAAGCTATGCGCGCCAAGGTCGCCAAGAGCTCCAGAGCCGGACACCTCTTTATTCAGTCTCCAAATAAGCGGAAAGTCGGGACTCATAATAAAATCTTGCAAATAGTTGGCGCGAAAATGATAGATTTTCCCGATCCGTCCCTCTGCAATTAATCGTTTGGCATACTGAATGGCCGGTACATAGCGGTAGTTGTGACAGACCATATGAATGACATTGTTTTCCGTGACTGCTTCGTGCATGCGTATTGCTTCTTCTACATTCATCGCAAGCGGTTTTTCTGTAATGACATGCTTTCCCGCCTTTGCTGCGGCTATCGCCATCTCCGCATGGGTGTTGTTTGGCGTAACAATGTCAATGACGTCAATATCATCACGGGCGATGAGCGCTCGCCAATCGGTTTCGTATGATTCCCAGCCCATTTGCTCCGCTGCCTGTTGGACGGCTTCTTCATTCCGCCCGCAAATCGCTTTCAAAACCGGCTTCACATCCGTATCAAAAAAGAACGGAATGTCACGATAGGCATGACTATGTGCCTTGCCCATAAATTGGTACCCAATTAAACCGATACGTATCTCCGTTTTCATTTGTCTCCCTCCAGGCCGGTACTGCTCGTTTCCTCTCTTAAAGAAATCTGCGGTTTTGTGCATGAGCTCGTCATTTTGTAATGTTCGCCTCTCTCAGAAGCATAGTGAAAGCCGTGCATCATCTCTAGTACATGGTAGGAGAGGTCTCCGCTTGCTCTCGGCGTGCGCCCTTCCAAAATCGCTGCTGCCATGTCCGCTAGTCCCACCCCCCGGCTGTTGTCTGTGTGCCCATACTGAGAAGGAACAAAATTCCATTCCTCGTCTTTTTCGCCACGGACGAACACGTCTCCTCCAAATTGGTTCGGATCGGGTACAGACAGACTCCCCTCTGTTCCGTATATTTCAATATGAGGCAACCGATGATGCCATGTGTCAAAACTAGTAATAATGGAAGCAACGGCTCCGCTAGTAAAATCGATGATGCCATTGATTTGGGTAGGTGTTTTCACAATAATGCTTTCACCCGCAAGCGGCTGACTGGAAATACGTCGCTCCTGATAGGCCATACCAGTGGAACCGGTCACTCTCTTTGCTGGACCCATCATGTTCACAAGTGCTGTTAAGTAGTAAGGCCCCATATCAAACATAGGACCGGCTCCCTCTTGATAATAAAAATGCGGGTCAGGATGCCAATGCTCATGTCCATGATTCATCATAAAGGCGGTAGCAGATATGGGGGTGCCGATTCTTCCTGCTTCAATGATGCTTCGGGCCGTTTGATGAGCACCGCCTAAAAAGGTATCTGGGGCATTTCCTACAAGCAGCCCTTTTGCTTTTGCGAGTTCTAGAATTTGCTTTCCCTCATCCAATGTAATCGCAAGCGGCTTTTCGCCGTAGACGTGTTTGCCTGCCGAGAGAGCCGCTAGCGCAATTTCCGCATGGACAGCCGGAATCGTCAAGTTCAATACAAGCTCGATCTCCTCGTCCCTAATCAACTCTTCTACCGAGAGTACACGGTCAATGCCATACTTCTCGGCCTGCTGTTCTGCCCGGCCTCTATTAATGTCAGCGACAGCTTCAATTGAAAATGAAGAGAAGCGGCTCGCATTCTCTAAATAAATCGAACTGATATTGCCACAACCGATGATTCCTACTTTAATTGGTTCCATAAGTGTTTGTCTCCTTGGATAGAAATTTACTTTATCTTGCAGCCCAAACCATGCCTTTTTGCATGAGCTTCGTCACCTCTGGCATACGCACAATTTCTGCAACATGGCCCAGTGAACAATAGTAGACGTTCCCTTTTCCCCACTTTTTTGTCCATACCACCGGCATATCAACCGAGCCATTGCTCGTATGTGGGCCTTCGGCTACAGGAAACCTTGTCGTTGCATGCACGGTCACTGCTGGATCCACATGCATATAATACTGTTCTGATGCTACCTCAAAATTTCCCATCCCTTCTGTAAGAGGGTGGTTTGAATCTTTAATTTCCACCGTATGGCGCACGCCATCGTTGCCTGGATGAGCTACCCACTGCCCTCCAACCATGAATTGATAGTCCGTCGCCATGCGAAAGGAATCCCCCATGCCTCCATGCAAACCAGCAAGTCCGGTGCCGTTCTCCACTGCCGTCATTAGCGCCTTTAATTGCTCTTCTTCAACCGTCCCCTGTGTCCAATTCGGCACAATCAAATCGTATTCGCCAAGCTCATCCTCAGTTAGAACGCCCAAATGGTCCGTTACTTTCACTTCAAAGCCTTCACGCAGCAACATTTGTTCTAATAATTGGGCCACCTCTTCTGGCTCATGGCCTTCCCAGCCACCTTGAAATAGCAATGCTTTCTTCACAAGAATCCACTCCTTCTATCATCGTTCTTCTACTAACCTTTCACTGATCCTGCCCATCCGGCGTTATGGTTTGGCGGCTAGCAAGAAACATAGACGTAACCGGTAAATAAGATTTTGTATGAATCATTCCATTAATGATAGCGCATTCATTTTTCGGAATGAATACACGATGGCGTTAACAACCATGTTTAGTTTCAACATTTCATTAACCAGACATTTTCGCATCATTGGGAGAACTCCGATTTTAAAATTTTTACTGATTCAAATGTCCAACGCATCTTTTTACACCCGAGCTGATGTTATTCATAAGTTAATTTGACAAAATTGCCTTTTGAGTTCAACCGTCTACTTTGTTTTAAATACAAACTAAGTTAACCCAATTTTACTTCCCTCAGAAGTTGTTGTCAACGCTTTTTATCGGTTATACTGTTTAAGTATTAAACAAAGATAGAAGGTGTAACTTGTGCCCATTGTTGACCACGAACTAATGAAAGACTTTAATAAATCCACCGTTTTTCGCCTTATAAAGACGCACCATCCGATTTCCAGAGCGGAAATTGCCAAAAAAAGCGGACTTAATAAAGCTACGGTCTCTACGCTGGTTTCGCAACTCATTGATGCCCAATTTGTCTATGAAATTGGCACCGGTCATTCAAGCGGAGGAAGAAAACCAGTGCTTCTCTATTATAATCAAGCAGCGAGCTATGCCGTCAGCATTGACATCGGGGTAAACAGTCTTATTGGCGTTCTTACTGATTTATCTGGGAAAATTCTTTTTCAAGAATCGACTCAATTGACCAGCCGAGCTTTTAAAAACGTTCTGACAGAGACAGAATCTCTCATACACACCCTTATTAAAAAGGCGCCTGCAAGTCCTTATGGCATTTGCGGCATCGCCATTGGGGTCCCTGGCATTATTGAATCAGATGGGAAAATTCTGCTTGCACCAAATCTAGGCTGGGAAGATGTCGATTTAAAAACACCTCTCGAGCAAACGTTTCAAATTCCTGTTGTCGTTGAAAATGAAGCGAATGCAGGGGCCTATGGAGAAAAATTGTATGGGGCCGGAAAGGCCTTCTCCAATCTCGCTTATGTGAGCATAAGTGTAGGTATTGGAACAGGGCAAATTATTAACGAACAGATTTTCAAAGGCGGGAAGGGGTATGCCGGTGAATTTGGCCATATGTCTATCGACCTTAATGGCAAGCGCTGTAGGTGTGGCAACAAAGGATGTTGGGAGCTTTATTGTTCTGAGAACATTCTTTTGGAAACAGCTGCTTCTAAACTAGGGATGAAAGCCATTCGTTTTGAAGAAATACTCGCTAAAGCCAATGCTCAAAATCCGCAAGTGCTGAATGTTTTAGCGTCAGTTGGCCATTCGCTCGGAGTCGGCCTTATATCGATTATGCATACGATGAACCCCGAAGCCATTATTATTGGAAATCGCTTTTCATTGTTAAAAGACTTTTTACTTAACCCAATTCTTGATGTCCTTACAAAACAGCTCCCTTCCTATCAGCAGAATGCTACTTCCATTTTATTTTCTGAACTTGGGCAAACATCCAGCGTTCTCGGCGGGGCGTCATTTGTTATTGAACAATTTTTAAACAGCCACCGCATTAATTTTTCGATAAGCTAGAAAAGCGAACTGCCCAAGCAGATCGCTTTTTTAATTACGGAGATCTTTACCGCCTTCCGTTCACAACCGGAAAGCCGCAAGCTGTTTGTTCAATTCAGCAGTAGCTGGATACACTTGGCGATAGAGCTCAAATAATGTTTCATAGACAGCTACTCGTTCTGGATCAGGATGATAGAGCGCCTCTTCTTGCAAAAAGGCATCCGCACAGGCTTTCAGTGATTCAAACCAGCCACAACCATAAGCAGCAAGCATCGCTGCCCCCATTCCGGGCCCTTGCTCACTGGCAAGCTTAATCATTTTTGCGTTAAAAATATCCGCTTGCATCTGCAGCCACGCTTTGTTTTTAACACCGCCGCCAATGGAAACAATTTCAGTGATGTCTTTGCCTTGGCTACGGAATAGTTCCAGCGATTCCTTTAAGGAAAAAGTAATGCCTTCGAGCACCGCACGGACAAAATGCCTTCGTTCATGACTGCCGTCAGCGCCAATAAAACTTGCACGGATGGCCGCATCAGCATGAGGCGTCCGCTCTCCAGCAAGGTAAGGCGTAAACAACAGTCCGCCAGAGCCGGGGGGAACAGAATCCACATCGGCAAGAAGCGTACTGAACTCTTCCTTTTTGGCAAATACGTTTTTAAACCAGCTAAGACTATATCCAGCGGCCAGTGTCACCCCCATTGTATAATAAGCATCTGGTGCCCCGTGGTTAAAATAATGCACCTTGCCTTGGTAATCTTTGTCTCCATTTGTTTCATAAGAGAGAACAACCCCAGATGTGCCAATGCTGCAAAGGGTTTTGCCTTCTTCTAAAATGCCGGCTCCGATTGCTCCGCATGCGTTATCCGCCCCTCCCGCAAAAAGTCGAGTAGAGGGAGAGAGCCCTGTTGCCAGAGCAATCTCTTCCTTCACAAGACCGATGTCTGCATGTGATTCTACGAGTGGAGGGCAGAGAGATTCATCAATTTCAAACATACGGCATAGTTCCTTGCTCCACTCTTGCCTGGTAATATCAAGCAAAAGCGTGCCTGCAGCATCGGATAAATCCATGTGAAGCGTGCCAGCCAGCTTTAAACGAAGATAATCTTTCGGCAGTACAAACGTCGCTGCTTTTTCATAGATTTCCGGTTCATGCTCCTTGACCCAGAGCAACTTCGGCAGCGTGAACCCTTCAAGTGCAGGGTTTTTTGCCAGTTGGTGAAGGCGTTTAGCGCCCATCTCTTCATAAATCTGTTTGCATTGTTCGGTCGTACGCGTGTCGTTCCAAAGAATCGCTGGCCGCAGGACTTCCTCCTGTTCATCAAGCAGCACCAGCCCGTGCATCTGTCCAGAAAAACTCATGCCTTCAATTTCAGCAGGGTCGCCTTCAAATGCCTCGATCAGCTCAGTAAGCCCAGCAACCGTCTGTTCCATCCAATCATTGGGATCTTGTTCGCTGTAGCCTGACTTCACTTGCATCAACGGCAAGTCCTTCGCCGTTTCTTGAACGACTTCCCCTGTTTGGCTGACCAAAAGTAGCTTTACGGCGCTTGTGCCCAGATCAATTCCTATGACGTATTTCATCGTGCCCTCGCCCCCTAGTTTCCCGCATAGGCGTTCAATAGATATTGATTAATCGTTGCCTTAATGCGCTCTACCCGTCCAGAACGGTTTTTAATCTCACCAAGGCTTAATGCATGCTCTTCCAGCTTGCGGAAGTCTGTCTTTCCTTCCACAATCTCAAGACCGATGCCTGCACTGTAGCTTTGGTAACGCTCCTTAACAACTTCATCAAGCACACCATCATTAATCATGTTTTGTGCGACTCTTAAGCCAATGGCAAAGCTGTCCATTCCCGCAATATGAGCAAGGAATAAATCATCTGACTCAAAGGAGCCTCTGCGCACTTTCGCATCAAAGTTCAATCCACCACGACCAAGCCCGCCATTTTTCAGGATTTCATACATCGCAAGTGTTGTTGAGTACAAATCAGTCGGAAATTCATCCGTATCCCAGCCAAGAAGCGGATCTCCTTGGTTGGCATCAACGGAACCAAGCATATTGTGAATTCGTGCATAACGGAGCTCATGTTCAAATGTATGGCCGGCAAGCGTTGCGTGGTTGGCTTCAATGTTGAATTTAAATTGATCTTGCAATCCATAGTTCTGCAAGAACGCATAACCCGTGGCAACATCGAAGTCATATTGATGTGTGGTCGGCTCTTTCGGTTTAGGCTCGATTAGGAACTGCGCATCAAATCCAATTTCCTTTGCATAATCAACAGCCATACGGAAGAACCTGCCGAGATTATCCATTTCCAGTTTTAAATCTGTATTCAAAAGCGATTCATACCCTTCGCGTCCGCCCCAGAACACATAGTTCTCACCGCCTAATTCTTTGCCGATTTCCAACCCTTTTTTCACTTTTGCTGCTGAATACGCAAAGACATCGGCATTATTTGAAGATGCGGCACCGCTTACAAAACGCGGATTTGTAAAATTATTGGCTGTATTCCAAAGCAGCTTTGTTTTGCTATCTTTCATATAGTCTTTCATCATGGCCACAATAACGTCTAGGTTATCGTATGTTTCGTTAAGGTTTTTTCCTTCTGGAGCAATATCAACATCGTGAAAGCAAAAGTAAGGAACGTTCAGCTTCTCAAAAAATTCAAAAGCCGCTTCCACACGCGCTTTTGCAAGGTCCATCCCTTTGTAGTGCCCCCACGGACGAAGAGCTGTACCAACGCCAAATGGGTCAGATAAGTCTTCTGTAAACGTGTGCCAATAGGCAATGCTGAAACGAAGGGTTTCTTCCAATGTTTTTCCGTGAATCGTTTCTTCAGGATTGTAAAATTTAAAGGCAAAAGGGTTCGCTGACTTTGGTCCTTCATAAGCAATTTGGTTCACAGTTGGAAAATAACTCATTGGTCTCAGCCTCTCTCTTTGATTGGTTTGTTTATTATCTAAACTAAGATTAGCTTATTTTTAGGAAGGGCGTCAATGAAAAGATTGGGGGAATGAAGGAAGTTCTTCCACATACTTTGTATTGGCTTAATAACTAAAAACTCTGTCCCGTCTGTCCCACCCTGTTAATGTCGTCTGTTCCTTAGAAGCTGACTCGTGCTTAATCCCGCTGTAAACAGCGGGATTAAGCACGTGACACCCCTTTTTTCTTCATATTTCGCTCCCTTGTGTACCTAAATAGACGTCTATTGTAAATGATGGCTCAGCACGACTTTTTCGCCCGTTTTTGCTGCAGCGATCGCCGCAGCTGTTAACTCAATGCTTTTTATATTATCTTCGATTGATGTTGGCGGGATAGTGTCTTTGAGAATGGAATGTATGAATAATTCCAAAGAGACTAGCCGATCCGTTAATTCTCTTGTTTTTATAGGCACCTCCTTCGGTTTATCATCTTCGTCATCATAGAGAAAGACGCGGTCATCAACCAACTCAATTGCTCCTTTTTTTCCAACAAGACGCAGTTCGCCATTCCAAGGCGTTTTTCTTCCTTTTCCGGCCCATCTTCCCGTATAGCTTACTCGTATCTCTTGTTCAAACATAAGATTCACATTGGCGTGCGGCATTCCTTTAAACCAGCTCCACGAAGGGCGAAAGCTCGTCGCTGTTATTTCTGTGACTTCCTTTTCTAGTAAATAGCGGAGGATATCAAAATGGTGGATTGACATGTCTTGTAATAAAATGTTCTCGTACTCATCCCTCCACCCGCCAAATCGGGTCGCTTTATTAAAGTAGTAATCGCCATATTCAACCTCACCGATGGCTCCTTGTATCAACAACTCTTTAACCGTTTGAATTTGCGAGTTCCAACGGTAGTTTTGGCTGATCATAACTTTTTTCGGATGTTTTTTCGTAAATGCCAACAAGCGCCTCCCCTCTTCTAGTGTGTTCGTGAGCGGCTTTTCCATCATTACATGGAGCCCATGTTTAATCGCAAGTTTTGCCAAAGATGCATGGGTCGAAGGAGGTGTCACAATTAGAATAAAGTCTGCTTCAACAACCTCTAGAGCCTCTTCCAATCCTTTAAACGTTTGTACTTGGTTTGTTGCTCGATGTTTCGCTGCTTCTAGACTGCCGTCTAGCTGATCCACTACCGCGACAACCTCAACACCCTCATATGTCTGAATCAATTCAAACCACGAAAGACCAAACCCTCCCACACCTACTTGTATTACTTTCAATGGATTTTCCATAAATACCCCCTTATTTTTTGACCATATTGTCGAAACAAACAAAAAAGAACAGCATAGTTAAAGCGTTTACATTATTTGTTGTTCCTTTCTGTTTCAGACACCTTTGCCTTCAGCCAACAGTCTACAGCGACTTTCACCGTTTGGTCAACCCTAGAGTCTGTGCACATGCCGGACTCACCCAGAAACGATCAGCAGTCTCTCAAGACTGCCGATCGTATCAACAAATGAAGCCTTACTCCTGAGCTTCCTCACTCTCTCTCGCCGTTTCAGCAAGACGCTTGATCGCCTCATCCGTCGTAATGTCTCCAATGAACATAAGCTCATAAATGTCTTCAAGATCCGTCGAAAGACCCGGTATCGCAAATTCGTAGACAATCGGTCGACCAATTTCAAGCGCATCAAGAAGATAAGACGCGTGTTCCGGTTCTGGATCATCAGTGACTACATGATCTAGGCCATCAATGGACGGAATGGAGTTTCCGTTATCAGAAAGCCTAATGTCTTGGCCTGTTTCGGACGTATAGTAAGAGATGAACTTCATCGCTTCTTCTTGGTGCTCCGTATTAGCGTTGGCTGCAATGTAACCAGACGTTACAAGCGTTGGCTCCATCTGATTTTCTGTATTGGTTGGCCATGGAATATAATCAAAATCGAGTCCCGCCTCTGAGAACATCGGTGTGAGCCAGCGCCCCGCACCAACAAGAGCTACTTGATTTGACATGAACATCGCATCTCTCCCTTGCCCTTGTGGAAGCGTTCCGGAAAAAACAAAGTTCCCTTCCTGAACCATGCGGCTGACAAATTCAATGGCTTCTATCGTCTTCTCATCTGTATCAACGACGACTTTCCCATCTTTTTCAAAATCTCCTCCGTTGTTGTAAATCCAAGTATTGACCCCGAATGGTCCCCCATCTTGGACATACCCGTGTTTGCCCGCTTCTTTAAACTGGTCCGTAATTTCTTCAAGTGTCTCCCATGTCCATTCCCCTTCATCAAAGTACTCTTGTGGAGACTTTACACCGACTTCCTCAAAAACCGAATTGTTATAGTACATCACAAACGGATTCGCGTCAGGAACTAAACCGTATTTTGTGCCATCTACGTCGGTCGGTCCCCATATGTCTTCTGGGAAATCTTCAATACTTACATACGACTCATCACTTTCTAAAAACTCGTTGAGTTCCAAAACCGAATTTGTATCAATAAAAGTCGACATCGCGAAATCCTGCACATAAAAAACATCGGGTGCTTGCCCGCCTTGAAGACGTGTAGTTAAGATCTGCGTGTAATTATCTGTGGGTAGTCCAGATAACTCTACGTGAATCTCTCCTTCATGTTCTTCGTTAAACGAGTCGACCGCACGTTGATACACTTTTAGTTCCTCTGGATCTCCCCATGAGACAAAGCTTAAATTAACCTCCTCTCCTTCAGCACTTGTTCCCTCTCCACTTCCACTACACCCTGTAATGATTACCGCACACCCTACAACCCCAAGCTTTCCAACCCACTTCTTCATTGTTTCTCCTCCCTTATAGATATGACTGTTGAATTAGCCTTTCACACCTGTTAACGCAATGCCTTCAATAATCTGTCTCTGTGCAATGACATAGACAATGAGTACGGGAAGAACTGAGATTGTGGCACCCGCCATCATTAGCGCCCAGTCTGTCACATATAACCCTTTAAAATAGTTTAGTAGAAGAGGAACAGTAAACAGCTCCGTGGAACTTAAAAAAACAAGCGGTTGAATAAAGTTATTCCATACACCGATGAACGAGAAAATCCCAAATGCGGCTAGTGCTGGCTTAATGAGCGGTAAAATAATTCTTGCATAAATTTGCAGAGGGTTCGCTCCATCAATGACTGCTGCCTCTTCCATCTCCTTTGGGATCCCCATAATGAACTGTCTAAGCAAGAAGACACCGAACGCATTGAACAGTGCGCTAGGAACGATAATTGAAAGATGAGTATCCAGCCATCCAATTGTATCCATGATTAAATAGAGAGGAATCAGGGTGACCTGCATCGGTACCATCATCGTCGCAAGAAAAAGGATAAACAACATGCCTGATCCACGAAACTTAATCTTGGCAAAGGCATAGGCAGCCATTGAACATGTCACGATCTGGCTTGCGACAACAATCATAGAGATATAGAAGCTATTAAAGTAAGCTCTACCAAATGGCATTGCTTGCAAAGAATCGAGAAAGTTGCTCCAGACAAATGGGTCGGGAATCCATACGGGTGGGACAGCAAAAATTTGATCCATCGGCTTTACAGCACTTAAAAACATCCAGATAAATGGAAATGTCATGACGAGTGCGCCGATGACTAGGCATGTGTGCAACAAAATGGTCGGCGTCGGATTTCTCTTCCGTTGTTTAAGCTTAGGTTCCTTCCCAGGAGTAAGCGAACGGCTATTTACCTCCGTCTTCATAATGCACCCACTTTCTTGAGAAAATGAATTGGACTAACGTGAAGATTAGGATGATTACAAATAAAATCATCGCCGCAGCTGAGCTCGCCCCGAAGGTAAAGCGATCAAAAGCAAGGTCATAAACGTGGTAAACAAGCGTGTAGCTTGCCTTCCCAGGTCCCCCAGAAGTCATTACATACGCTTGATCAAACACCTGAAACGAGGAGATAATCGCCATGATCATAATAAAAAAGGTCGTAGGTGAGAGCATCGGTCGCGTTATGTGCCAGAATTTCTGAAAGCTGTTGGCCCCGTCCATTTCCGCTGCCTCATAATAGCTTTTAGATATTCCTTGCAGCCCCGCTAAAAAGATGACCATGTTGGTGCCAAGCCCCCACCAAATACTGAGCGCTGCAATGGACGGAAGAACCAGGTTGCTATTTACCAGCCACTGCGGTCCGCTGATGTCCAAATAAGCAAGTAATTGATTAATCAACCCAAAGTCTCCATTCAAAAGCCACATCCAAATCACTCCAATGGAGACTGCACTTGTAACAACAGGCATGAAGAAGAAGACTCGATAGATCTCTTTTCCTCTAACCTTGTTTAGAGCGAGTGCAACAAGCAAGGCAAATAGAATGGTTCCAGGCACCACCATCACGGTGTAATAGGCAGTGTTGATTAAGGCAATTCGAAAGCTCTCATTGTTAAACTGTTCAATGTAATTGGAAAGCCCAACAAACTCTCGCTGGCCAAAACCATCCCATTCCATAAAGCTAAGAACAAAGGCTGAAATCAAAGGGATCGCAGAAAACGCTAGTAGCCCGATGAGCTGAGGACCTATAAAAAAATACGCCCATCTCTTTCTACTCTTTGTATGCACAATGTACTGCTCCTCTCCTGTTACAAATCAATCGTCACAACTTCCTCTGGAGTCCTTACTTGAATAAGCGCTCCTTCCGGAGACTGCTCGCTTTCTCCGCCGGATACTGACTTCACGGTAAATAGATTTCGAAGCACAAGCTGATAAGGATTTTTTAGACCGGTTGTTTGAAACGTCAATCGGCGCCCGTCCCTTGCAACCTGCCCACGAGCTACCACTCCCCCTGTCTGATCATGAATCAAGCACTCCTGCTTCTGCCCGTCTGGAATCTCAAACAGATGAAACGTTACATTCTCTGTGTACTCATAATCCGAGGTACTATCAGTCCCTCCAACTGCGAGTACAGTATTTTCTTTAACAAGCAATGGCAGCGTTGTGTAGTCATGCGTTTCCGTATGCCACTTCTCCCCTTCCACCTTTTCATTTGTCAGCATGTTGGTCCACGTTCCTTTTGGTACATAATACCGAACAGTCCCTTCTTTATTAAAAACCGGAGCAACAAGCAGCTTCTCTCCAAGCATGTATTGCCGATCTAGCACGTGACACGTCTCGTCTTCTGGGAACTCAAGCATCATGGGTCGCATCATCGGAAGACCTTTATCAGTAGTTTCAACAGAACTGCTATAGAGATATGGCATCAATTTAATTTTCAGCTTGGTAAACTGGCGCGTAATCTTCACAGCTTCTTCATCATAAAGCCATGGCACTTTATAATCCCCACTGCCGTGATAGCGGCTATGAGAGGAAAGAAGCCCAAACTGCGTCCACCGCTTATATAGATCAGGTGACGATCCAGTTTCAAAGCCTCCAATATCGTGACTCCAGTAACCGAAGCCTGCGAGACCTAGGGATAGCCCCCCACGCAAGGTCTCCGCCATTGACGTATAATTAGAAAAACTATCCCCTCCCCAGTGCACTGGGAATTGCTGTCCCCCCACAGTTGCCGAACGGGCAAACAAGACTGCTTCATTTTTGCCAAGTCGTTTTTCCAACAAATCGTAAACGGTTTCATTATACAGATGTGTGTAATAGTTGTGCATCTTCAACGGATTTGATCCATCTTCATAAACGACATCGGTTGGAATTCGCTCCCCGAAGTCCGTTTTGAAACTATCCACGCCCATATCAATTAGAGTTTCCAATTTTTCCGTATACCACTGCCGTGCTGTTTCGTTTGTAAAATCAACAACCCCAAGGCCTGGCTGCCATTTGTCCCATTGCCAGACGCTTCCATCCGCTCGTTTGATTAGAAAACCTTTTTCCTTTGCTTCGGCGAATAAGGTCGATTTTTGACCAATGTATGGGTTAATCCAAACGCAAATTTTGAGCCCTTTTTCCTTTAATCGTGCGAGCATCCCCTTTGGATCTGGGAACATTCGCTCATCCCATTCAAAGTTGCACCACTCAAACTCCTTCATCCAAAGGCAATCGAAATGAAACACGTCCATAGGGAGGTCACGTTCAACCATTCCATCGATAAAACGATTGACCGTCTCTTCATCATAGCTCGTTAAAAAGGAAGTACTCAGCCATAAACCAAAGGACCATTTTGGCAGGAGGGGCGGTTTCCCAGTAAGCGCAGTATAGTTTGCAAGTACATCTTTCAATGTATCTCCAGCGACGATATAATAATCAAGCTCTTCTCCTGACACGCTAAACTGAGCTTTTGAGACTTTTTCAGAACCAATTTCAAATGAGACACGCTCAGGGTGATTAACAAACACCCCATAGACTTTATTGCTCACGTAAAACGGTATATTTTTGTACGCCTGTTCGCTCCCCGTGCCTCCGTCTTCGTTCCATACCTCGACGGACTGACCATTTTTCACAAACGAAGTAAATCGTTCTCCCAGACCGTAAATCCATTCGCCAACATCGATCGAGAGTTGCTCACGGATGAAAGGGACATTCTGATCGTCACGAATGTAGCTAAGCCCGTTTTTTTCACTTTTCGTTAATTCCTCTCCTTTTCTAATAAAAGCAATACTATAGTCTTCTTTGGTTACAATAGCCGTTAAATCACCGCTTTGAAATTTGAATACGTGCTCCGTTTCCTCCATAGTGATATCAGGTCTAAGCTCGTTAAGAGCAAAGCGCGGCCCTACTTCTACCCCACCGGCATGATGTACACTTTTGACACGAATCACGTCTCTCATTGGCGACGAAAGCTTTACCGTTAACATTCCCCCATCCAATGTCATCCCTGGATGAACAATTTTCTGAAACGGGGCGAACAGCGTTGCCTCATCCTTGGTTCTCTGTAGGTCGTACACCTCTTGTGGAAAGGAGAGGTGATACCCCTCTTTGTTCAGCCAGCAGCCATTACTAAACTTCATTCTATTCACCTCAACTAATCAAATCTTTAAAAATGATGATCGTACATCATTTTTTGACATACGTACATCATTTTTTCGCCAGTAATTGCTAAGATCAAATATAGAACTTAGCATTTTCTTTCATAATCACTTCAAGCCTAACATCTACACCTTCAACAGAACCATCGATACCCTCATAGGCTAGTTGCTGAAAAAGATTGGTTAACGCAAAGTATCCCTGCCCGGCAGGGTCTTGATTAATCGTTGCCGTAACAATCCCCTCCTCAAGGTATTCAAGCATCTGTTGATTCATGTCATGACCGACCATAACCAAGTCTCGCAATGATTGGGTTGACACAAGCTCTGCCACATCTCCAAGTTCAGCAGTAGATACATAGACACCCGAGACTCCCTGGAGTACATATTTCAACTGTTCCTCGGAATAACTCGGTCCAGCAAGAGAATAAGGACCCAGCACTTCAAGTTCTGGATAAAACTCAGCAACCTCGAAGAAGCCCTTATTTTTTTCAGTCGTCTGGAAGTCATCATTTGCCCCAAAAATCGCGACTTTTCCAGACCTACCACAGAACTTGCACGTCAACTCGCCTGCTAGCCGACCCGCCTCGCGATAATTTGCCCCAACATAAAACAGGCGATCGCTTTTTTTGGCATCCTGATTAAAGGTACAAATCTTTATCCCCCTAGCCACACCGTCATTAATCAGATCCGACAAGTCTTCTTCTCCAGGAGCTATAGCAATTCCTTGATAGTTGTCTGAATCAATAAGTTTTCTGATTACATCCCTAGCTGGTATTCTCGGACTCGAGGTACGAAACGTATCGACACGTAACCCATAATCAGAGAGCTCATCCAACGCCGATTTAATACCAACCTCTACTTGCTCCCAGAAGAACTTTACGTACTTGGGATACACAAGTGCCACCCGGTATTCCGTCTTCCTCGATAAAAAACGGGCGAGTTTATTCGGTTTATACCCAAGCTCTTCCGCTGTTTCTATGACTTTTTCATATGTTTCTCTCTTCACATTGCCTCGATTATTCAGGACTCGATCTACTGTAGCAATCGATAACCCCAAGTGTTCAGCAATGGTTTTTGCCGTGACATTAGTGAGCGCTTTCAGATAGATACCTCCTTCCTAGTTTAGGTAATGATTATCGTACATCATTTCCCGCAAAGGTTCAAGTCCTTTTTAGTTCGAAGATCGTAAAAATTAATTGACGAGGGAAAAACCGGCGCTCATCAAGTCTTGTTAAACGATCGGCTTTTTTACATTCCTACAGGCGTGATTGGTATTAGAGTAGCACAGCGGAGTATACAGATGCCCAGGTTTTACTCTCCCTACCCCTTCACCCCCACTTACACGCATCGATGACTTTTTTATTCGTATACCAGCTATCCATGAGGACGTACACTTGTTCATCCTCTGTCGCTGGTTCATAATCCTGAATTAAGTCGATAGCCAGATACACCTTGCTTTTGAAGGGAAGACCGTTTCGCTCACAGTAAGGTTGACGAAAGTAGGAGCGGAAATCCCAGGCAAAAGAGTGCTCTTCGCTGACCAAATGGACTGTAACGACACAATGGGACCAAACCGTTTCTATCCGAATGGGAGAAATGGTGGTCTAGTCCTTCCATCCGTGACGTCGAACGATCTTTTTTGCATTGGGAGTCGTCCACGATGAGGAAGGCGATCGGTCGTGTATCTCCTTGTTTGGCGCGCGCCCGTTTGATCTTGCTCCTCATCAACTCGAGGCGCCGACGACGATTGGGGCACCATGGCGATTCATTCAAAAACCGTGTCATACAACTCAAATCACGGGCCTCGTGGGTCGACCGACGGATTTGCGAAACCGTCATCCGTCCATCCGTCAAGATCAGTCCTTGCATAAAGTTCAACAGGTGATTCATTTGAGGTTTGGAAAACGTTAATCCCAAGGAAAAAACAAAGTTGACGATGGATGCATTGAAGGGTACCATGATAGTGGACATTCTCCTTTTTGGCTATTTGGGTGCGCTAACCAAAAATTTCACCAAAAAGGGTGGAATGTCCTTTTTTATTTTGCACCTTCGACAAACGCTCTGATCTTATACGAAATTTGGAGCATTTTCGACGGTGTTCTTCACGACAATTTTTTTGCAAGAGTCAAGTTTTTAAATATTTTTAATGGCAATTGTTTGTTAATCCATTATACTGGTCGTACAACCGAACTTAGGAGGATGAATGGTATGAGCACTCTTTTAATTCGTAAGGTTCGTTTGCTATACGATGAGGAACCGAAACTTGGATGGGTGTTGATTCAAGATGGTCACATTGAATCAGTGGGTCTCAATGAAGAGTCTCCTCTACCTACAGCTGATTCTGAAATTGATGGACAGGGCCATCTCCTCATCCCTGGAATGATCGATGTACATATTCACGGGGCGGAAGGGTTTGACATGATGGATGGGACGATCCAAAGTGTGGAGGCTGTGTCGAACGCTTGCGCTCGTACGGGGTGCACCTCCTTTGTGGCAACCTCGGTATCATCATCGTTAGAGGACCTTCTTAAAATAATCTCCAATGTCTCGGAGACCGTGGGCAGAGAACCGGGGGCTCGAATTGCAGGGATGCACATAGAAGGGCCGTACTTAAATGTCAAACGCAAGGGCATGCAAAACGAACAATATTTGCGGCATCCCCATTTGGAGGAAATGGAATTTATCATAAACAAAGCTGGTTCGCTAATAAAAATGGTGACATTGGCACCTGAGCTGACGGGCGGCCTAGAAATGATAAGCTTCCTAAAGGAATGCGGGATCATTGCAGCCATTGCCCATTCGGACGCCACTTATGAGGAAGCTAAACAAGCGTTTGGGGTCGGTGCGAGTCATGTCACCCATTGTTTTAATGGCATGCGGCCCATTCACCACCGTGACCCTGGCTTGATTTTAGCAGCGTTTGAAGAGGCCAGCGTTAGCGTTCAAGCGATCGTAGATGATGTCCATCTTCACCCAGCGATAGTGCGGTTGTTATACCGGGAGAAGGGATCTGAGAAAATGGTCCTGATTACAGATGCTCTTCAGGCTATGGGAATGGGAGATGGAACTTACTCATTTGGAGGACATCAGGTCCATGTATCACAGGGGGTTGCTAAGTTAACGGACGGTACGCTCGCATCTAGTACGGTTACAATGAATGAAGCGTTGGCAAAAACCGTAAAATCTGGAATTCCTTTAAGGGATGCGGTGAGGATGGCGACAGAGACGCCGGCCAATATATTGGGACTGGAAAACAAAGGGCGGATCGCCCCCGGGGCGGACGCAGACCTAGTCCTTATGAACGATCGTTTTGAGGTGGTGTGGACAATGATCAATGGGAACATGGTTTATAGCCGAAGCGGCTCCTTGGCGAAATACTAGGGGGAGGGTAGCGCGCCCTCTTCTGCTAGTCTTGTAAACCTTTATCTCTTATAGGCAGCCCTAAAAACATTCGATAAACAGAAAAAAATCTCTATAGGGTTACCTGTAGAGATTTTTGAAAGTAGAGTAGGAAGTTCCTCTTTTATTGGATGAAATATCAACCCTAAGCAAAGTGGAAGTTCGATTCCTTTGCAATGTGAACATGGGAGGCATCACTTCGGCTTAGGCATTTCTACAAGATGCAATATCCACCCGACCTCCCCTCCCTCTCACCGAACTTGCGCCACCACCCCATTGTGCACTTTAATATACCCATGCCGCTTGATATCTAGTCCGTTTTCATGCAGGTATAACCCCATTTGCTCAACCGTCATCAGTTCACGATACGTGTGATTCATCACGTCCGCCATTAGTTCGTAATACAGCTTAGAGCGTAGCTGGGCTCTTGGGGTTGTCATGACAATATAGCCGTTTGGCTTCAGAAATTTCCTGTGCCACTCTACCACTTCTGGCTTTAGTTCATCGGGAAAATGCTCGAGCATGCCTACACTGATGACAATATCAAACTCGCGCCCGAATGTTAGGGTACGGATGTCTTCAACGAGGTACTCACTAGAAAAATCGTCTTTATAGTAAATTTTCTTACCACTGGTCTGTTCGTTTTCCCCTAGGAAAGGATAGGACTCTGGAAACTCTGCGAACCGCGTTTCTTTGCAGAAAGGGTCATAGTCGACATGGACAATTTCTCCTCCCGGGTACATGGCCGAAAGCTGCATCGCTTCGTACCCCTCTGCTGCGCCGAGATAGAGAATCCGCGGCTTTGTAACATTGAGTCCTTCGAATAACGCTCGTTTTCCACGGGGATCCCAAATGCCATCCTGAATGCGGTGGACGTAGTTCCATAGATGAATACGGGTGACTTCGCCGATGGCTGCTTTTACCTCGCTAAGTTTAAAAGAGCTGAAGCTTTTAAGCAATGCTTTTTTCGAAGCGCTCATCTCAGCTGGAACATCCTTAACAAACCAGGAATGGAACGAGCGATTGAACATCGTCCAAGACGTGTGAGCGGGAAGGGGCTGACTGTGTGCCTGCTCCCATTCTTTCTTTTCTTTGGCAAAGGACGTGACTTCATACGGCCGGCCGACATCTTTCCAACTTAGCTGGGACCAATCGTTCACCGTATTGAGGGTAACGAATTTGTTGTACTCTTTTTCAGAGAGTACACGCGTATCTTCTCGGTAAGAAGGATGCTGCCGAGTTCCCTCCTCTACCTCTGAAAGTTGGTTCACCATGCTCATTTCACCCCTCCTCCGATCAATACTTACATCATAAGTATACCCAACTAGGAAAACGCTTACAATATTAAATGATTTATTTTCCTTTTTCCTGCATAGTTTTCTCCTTTTTGCTCAAACTAAGGCCACTACCTCTCGAAAAGGAGAAAAGGAGCGTTTTTCATGGTTTCATTTTTTGTACAGGCCATTGTTTCGATCTTGGCGATTATGAATCCACTTGGCAACCTTCCTGTTTTTCTCATAGCAAACAGTCACAAGGGACGTGAATATCGAAAGAAGGCAGCAAAAGTTGTACTCGTCGTTCTTGGGGTGATGAGTGTCTTCGTCTTGCTTCGCCTGCACCTTTTGAAATGGTTCGACGCCATGCAAATGGTCGGTGGTGTCATCACGTTTGCCATTGGTCATCAGCTGGCTCGGGTAAAGTCCCTGCCTTCGTATGCATTACAGCAAAAGGAGGAGCGAAAGAACGATGCTGCCTCCTTTCCCTCGCTCATTTCAAGGTCTGAAACGATTGCGGCTGTTACAAGCTTAACGGCGAGTAGAAATCATCGCTGGATGCATGTTGGAGTCACATTTATTGCCTTTGCGTCGGTGCTTGCGGTTACGTTCGTCGTGTCGTTCGTCGCTTCTTGGGTACAGGGCAAACTTGGCTCCACCGGACTTGCCCTCATTGCTCGTCTCATGGGGCTGGTTCTCACCGTAATTGCACTTGAACTGGTGGTTACGGGGCTTGCCGAGATGATCCTACCTTGGAACGCAAGCCAGTATACTAAACAGGAAACGCCTCTCGCCGCCTTCTAGTCTTCCAGGGATAAAAACGCAGGTCTCCCCCGACTGAAGGAAGACCTGCGTTCATTTAATTAAGCTGGTATAGCTCTTTGTATTTCGCTTCCAAATAATCGAGCAATGGCCCAGCGTCAATCCCGCCTCCGGTCACATCCGCGATAATTTCTGCAGGTTTTTTGCGTTTGCCGTATTGATGCACATGCTCTGTCAGCCAAGCACGAATGCCATCGAGCTCTTCGGTTTCGAGTCGGTCATCAAAGTCAGGAATGTCCCTCAGCATCGCTTGTTTAAGCTGTGCCGCATAAATATAGCCTAGCGCGTACGAAGGAAAATAACCAAAGGATCCGGACGACCAGTGCACGTCTTGAAGCACACCCTCTCCGTCATGCTCCGGGCGAACCCCTAGATACTCCTCCATTTTATCGTTCCATAGCTTCGGCAAGTCCTCCACTTCAATGCTTCCTTCAAACAAACCTTTTTCAAGCTCGTAGCGGATAATGATGTGCAGGCAGTAGGTGAGCTCATCGGCCTCAATCCGGATAAGTGAAGGTTTGGCCTGGTTTAAGGCGAAGAAAAAGTCTTGAAGCGGAAGCGTATCAAATTGGCCACTGGCATTCTGTTTAAGTAGCGGATACGCATTCTGCCAAAAACGCTCGTGTTGCCCGACGAATTTTTCCCAAAAGAGCGATTGCGATTCATGGATTCCCATCGAGGTGCCAGAGCAGAGGGGCGTGCCCTGCAACTCTTCAGAAATATTTTGCTCATAGAGCGCGTGGCCGCCTTCATGAATCGTTCCAAGCAAGGCAACGCGAAAATCGTTCTCATTGTACTTCGTTGTCACTCGAACATCGTTTGGGTTAATACCGATCGCAAAAGGATGAACGGTCTCATCAAGGCGGCCGGCGCTAAAATCATAGCCCATTTTCTCTAAGATGCCCACGCTAAGCTTCTCTTGGTTGGCCTTTGGAAAATGCTCAAATAAAGGCTCCATTGAAGGCTGGTGACTGGACGCATCCACGGCATGCACAAGCGGAATCAGCCGTTCTTTTAACTGCGCAAACACACGGTCAAGCGTGGATACATAGACCCCAGGCTCATAGTCGTCGAGCAGTGTGTTATACGGGTGCTCCTCGTAGCCAAGGTAGGTGATAAAGCGTCTGTTATAATCAACAAGCTCCTTCAAATAAGGTTGGAATAGCGCGAAATCGCCCTTTTCTTTCGCTTCTTCCCAAATGGCTTCGGACGTTGTCTGTAGCATGACATACGCTTTGTACTCGTCTGCAGGGATCTTCTTATTTTTGTCGTACGTTTTTAAGCACTCTTCTACCGATTTTCTTGTGATTTCAGAGAGCCCTTCCTCCCCGGTTAGCTCATCAAGCAGGCGCTTCAACTCTTCGGAAGTTGAAATGCGAAAAATCTCTTCAGAGAGCGTCCCTATGACTTCCGCCCGCTGAGCGACGCCTTTTTTCGGAGCACCGGTGCGCGAGTCCCACGCAAGCAGTGCGAGCGCCTGCCCGTAGTGATCCATCTGATGCAGCAATTGATAGAACGCTGTTTCTGTTTCTTGATTGGCCATTGCCATCCCATCCTTTCTATGTAATCCTCAGGCAACGGCGTGAAGAGTTCCTGCGCGCGTTGGCCTGCTTCTTATGATACACTTTTTCCAGTAAGGAGTGGTAGAATTGAACCTAGAAATCACGCCAAAAGCGGCCTCATTTTATAAGCAAGAAATGGACTTGCAAAAAGGAGATACGCTGCGTCTCTATGTCCGTGTGGGCGGCGTCGGCTCTGGAGGCTTTTCTGTTGGCATCATGCGTGATGATGACCCCTCGGCCTCAGCGTATGTTCTAGAGCGAGAGAGCATCACCTTTTTTGTAACGGAAGATGATTTTTGGTATTTGGATGAAATGATGATTGACTATGACGAAGACCTTGACATGGTGGTGTTTAACCAGCCTCGTTTTGATGATCTGCATCACCCTTTAGCCAAACAAGAAAACGAAGCAAAAAGGAGTCGCTCGTAACGAGCACTCCTTTTTGCTAGCTCCGGCGGGTAGATGCTCGGGATTTTTCGCCCTGACATCGAAATCCAAAGTCGGGATTTCTTCTGACAGGTCTCCAACATCCTCACTTCTGGGCAACCCGCCTCCGCTTTTCCGATTATCCATTTATGTCTTCTGCCTCGCTAAGCTGGTGAGCTGCTTGCTCCAAAAGAGCGCTAGAATGCGCATAAAAGGCCTCATCGACATTGCTTTGGTGAGCAACGGCTCGCTTGAATTGCTCCTTTGCGTCTTGAAGCGCATTCGTTGCGGCCTCAAGCTGCTCTTGATCCATGCTTCTCGTTGCCTGACCGACCATGTGCTGAGCTGATTCAATCGCTAATTCGACCTGTTTGAGGTCACTAAATCCGTAGTCCTCTTTAGGAAAGTGGTTCATCTGATCTACCCCTTTTTTGCTTGACTACATATAGGGTAAGCAGAAACCGTACTTTTTATTCCAAGTTTACATAACATTAATATTGTTAACTTAAGATTTAGCTATAGCGTTGCTGCACACGCGTCATCTCGTCAAACTCTTCTTTCAGTTTTTCATAAAGCCTTGTGTACATGGTGAACAGTTCATCATAAATCGCTCGATTGTGCCGGTTCGGCTCATGCGTTTGGACCACTGGAATGCTCTCCTTTACGTCCTCAAGCTTCATCTTTCCGAGTGCATGTCTTGCAAGCACAACAGCCCCGAGCGCTGACGCATTATGCGTCTCCGGAACAGAAACAGGCTTGTCCATCACGTCTGCGAGCATCTGTCTCCAAAAAGAGGACTTGGCAAAACCACCCGAAGCACGAACATGCGAAACCTGACCGCTGACGTCGCGGAGGGCTAGAGCGACAGAATACACGCTGAACAAGACGCCCTCCATCACTGCGCGTATAAAATGCGCTCTCTGATGATGCATTCCGATGCCGAAGAACACTCCTCGCGCGTTCGGATCCCAATGAGGCGCTCGCTCACCGTTTAAGAAGGGCAGAAAAAGCAAGCCTTCCGCTCCCGCAGGGACAGCTCCCGCCACTTGCATTAAGTGGTCATACCCAGATACCCCGAGACGCTCCGCTTCCTGGATGTCAACGCCGGAAAACTCATCCCGCACCCACCTTAGCATCATCCCTCCATTATTCGTTGGCCCACCAATCACCCAGCGATCCTCGGTGAGCGCGTAGCAAAACGTCCGTCCTTGTTCATCAATGAGCGGCTCGTCGACAACGGTTCGTACTGCTCCACTTGTGCCGATGGTGACCGCTACCTCCCCCGGATTCAGAGCACCCACCCCAACGTTTGCAAGGACGCCATCCCCGGCACCGATAATCCAACGCGTTTCTTGTGTGAGCCCGAGCATCTCTGCCTTCTCTTGACTCATATTTGGCAGTTCGTAGGTGGTAGCAACAGGTCTAGAGAGTTTTTCAGCGCTAATGCCCGCGTAAGAAAGCGCCTCTTCGTCCCAGTCCATGTTGCGTAGAGAGAAGAGTCCCGTTCCTGTGGCCATGGAGTGGTCAACGACGTACTCACCAAATAAGTCCCAGCAGACGTATTCTTTGATGGAGATAAACTTGCTCGTCCGTTCAACAAGCTCTTTCTCATGAAGCTGAAACCAGGGAAGCTTAAGGAGCCAGGACATCGGATGAATCGGCGTCCCTGAGCGTTTATAAAATTCCAGCGCGCGATTCTCTGACTTCAGTTGCGCCGTTAACTCTGCGCTACGATTGTCCGCCCAAATGATACTTCGTGTTAAAGGTTCTCCGTCTTGATCGACAGCCATCAGCGAATGCATCGCTGAAGAGATCCCTGCCTCCGTAATTTGTTCAGGAAGCACATTTGCGAGAGCGACAACTTCCCGAATCGCCACATAGACAGCATCCAAGATGACAGCAGGATCCTGCTCGGCCCAGGACGGCTTTGGTGTCAGTAAAGGGTATTCAACTTCATGAGACGCGACTTGCTGCAGACCTTCATCGAACAAGACCGTTTTCGTGCTTGTCGTGCCAAGATCTAAGCCAAGTGAATAGGTTTTCATTATCAGTAGGACTCCTTTAATCGATAAATAAACATGCATACATCACCCATTGTACCACTGCATAGGTCTCAGGTGGTTTTTTTGGTCAGTTTTGGTAGACAAACCTTATTGGAAAAAATCCTTACGGTAATTGAAATTGTATTCCCATTAAAGCTATTGCGTTGACAAAAACGAAACCCTCATGCTAAGTTAAATATTGAAAACGTTTACTTAGAAAAACGGATCAACTATGAGGTGATGTTATGAAAACGATCAACCTAGGAAATAGCAACCTTTTTGCGTCAGAAATTTCGCTTGGCTGCATGAGAATGAATGATCTTTCGATTGATTCTGCCCGGGAACTCATTCACACAGCTCTTGAGGGTGGCATCGATTTTTTTGATCATGCCGACATCTACGGCCAGGGGAAGTCCGAAGAAATTTTCGCTAAAGCAATTGGCATGAACGCGGATGTCCGAGAGCAAATGAAGATTCAGACCAAGTGCGGCATTCGCAAGGATTTCTTTGATTTTTCCAAAGAACATATTTTGGAATCCGTGGACGGGAGTCTGAAACGGCTACAAACGGACTATATTGACGTCTTGCTGCTTCACCGTCCGGACACGCTCGTAGAACCGGAAGAGGTGGCTGACGCGTTTCGTATTTTGCATGAAAGTGGAAAAGTCAACCATTTTGGTGTCAGCAACCAGAACCCGATGCAAATTGAACTGTTGAAGAAGTACGTCGACCAGCCCCTGATCGCCAATCAGCTTCAGTTTGGCTTGAAGCATTCTGGCATGATTGATGCGGGCATCAATGTGAACATGGTGACCGACGCGGCCACAGTGCGCGATGGCAGCATTCTCGATTATTCCCGTTTACACGACATGACGATTCAGGCCTGGTCCCCTTATCAGTACGGATTCTTTGAAGGCGTGTTTTTGGATAACGACAAATTCCCGGAGCTTAACGCCAAGATCGACGAACTCGCAGAAGCCAAAGGCGTCACAAACATGGCAATCGCGACGGCATGGATTCTTCGCCATCCGGCTAAGATGCAAGTTCTTGCAGGAACAATGAATGCCACTCGACTGAAAGACATTGCGGCCGCGTCAGACGTTACGCTTTCTCGAAAAGAGTGGTACGAGCTCTACACGGCTGCGGGGAATGTGTTGCCGTAAAACGTTTTTCTGTATAAAAAATCCCTCCATGCTCGTTTCGTTTGAGCGAGGAGGGATTTTTTATCGGCAAGGACGGAGGAGATGCTATATTTGGACTTAAAGTCCCTCTCACTTACTCTTTTTACGTGTTACCTGCTGATTTCAAAAAAACACATGCCGATTTGAAAAATTCACCTGCATCCTCTGGTGAATACATGCCTCTTTCTTCTTTTAGCTGCCTCTCTTCCGCTTTTTATGCCTTCTACTAGGCATTCCTGCTTCTCTATCAATCCCTCGGCGGCCTCGGTCCAAAGAACTGATAATAATCCGTCTTAATATTCCCGTTATACAGCTTACGCTTTTTGTTTGCTTTCTTGCCGTAGAGCTCCTCAAAACCTTCGTGGGAGGTCAGTATGTATGCCGACCACGTCTCATGGCGCCGGAGTGCTTCGCCCATGTCTTTGTACATTTGCTCGACTTCTGGTCGCTCGCCGAGGCGCTCGCCGTAAGGCGGGTTGCCGATGACGATGCCGTAAGAGCCTTTATGGCTAAAGTCGCGCACCTGCATTTGCTTGAATGTCAGCAAATCCCCAAAGCCTGCTTCCATCGCATTTCCTTGCGCGAGCTCGACGGCGCGGTGGTCAATGTCAGAACCTGTAATGTCAAGCGCTTGCGCGTAGTTGGCTTTATCCTCCACTTCTTCTCGCGCTTGCCTCCAGCGCTGATCCCCAACGACATGCCAGCCTTCGGAAGCGAAATCGCGGTTGAAGCCAGGGGCGATGTTCTGCCCGATCATCGCTGCTTCGATCGCAAGTGTGCCTGAACCGCAGAATGGATCGGCAAACGGACGCTCGGCATCCCACGTCGTCAGCTTGATCATCGCAGCAGCGAGCGTTTCTTTTAGAGGTGCTTCGTTGTGCAAGTAGCGATAGCCGCGCTTGTGCAGGCCCGTCCCACTTGTGTCGATGGTGAGTGTCGCCACATCCTTTAAAAGGGCCACTTCGATACGGTAAAAGGGCCCGTCCTCATCAAACCAGCCGCGCTTGTAGCGGGTCTTCATCGACTCCACCACCGCTTTTTTGACGATCGCCTGACAATCAGAGACGCTAAAGAGCTTGGACTTGACCGAACGGCCAATGACAGGAAACTCTGCGTGTGGCGGAAGAATTTCAGCCCACGGCAATGCCTTCGTTTTTTCAAACAGCTCATCAAACGAGTACGCCTTGAATTCCCCGACTTTAAGCTTGATACGGTCAGCCGTACGAAGCCAGAGATTCACCCTTGCAATCGCACTGACGTCTGCGGTGAACGTGACGCGGCCGTTTTCGACTTCCACGTCTTCGTAGCCAAGGTCGCGAACTTCCCTAGCCACTAGAGCCTCAAGCCCCATTGTCGCCGTTGCAATAAGTGTTACTTTTTCCATGTATAAGCCCCTTTGTTATCCTAAGGTTCTGCTTGGAGCGCGCATTCATGCGCCTAAAGCAAGTAGCCATCTGTGGCAAACGCATATAGAGCCCCTGTCACGACAAGCACGCCCATCACTAGAACAAACAGTGATGAAAATGTTTGGGTCTTCGCGGAATGATAATGCAAATAAACAAGCCCCATATAGATCGCTATCGCTACGGTAATGAAAAGGCCTCCTTCGAGAAAACTCCCCTGAATGGCAAAGCCAATCAAATTAAGCACAAGAAGAATGAGGCCAAGAATGTACATAAATTTCTTCTGTTCCATTGTGATCCCCCCTTATTGTTGACGCGTACGCTATCCCTTATTATCGCTTGTTTTTAAAAAATAGGCAAATAAAAAAACCCTTGTCACAGGGTTCGGATCGCTTACATCAATCATCGTACAACCATTCGATAAGCCATGTTCTGTTCCTTTGTACTGCAAACGGTGATGAGCCTCGTACTCCGGTGGTAACCATCTATCTACGACCTAGCGTCGTTCATCCAGTTCCGTTCATTTCCGGACTAGAAAATGCCCCTACCATGTTTTGGGTTTCTCGCTCGAGGGGTTTACCGCGTTCCACTCTGCTTGTTTCCAAACAGACTCCGTCACTGTGGCACTTTCAAAGAGTTCACACCGTATCGAAAGACGTAGGTGCTTCTCTTGCCGTTAGCCGGTCTTCCGACTACCCTAGCTTATGAATTGGCTAGGCACGAACATTACGGGCATCGCAGCCCGTGCGAGCATGGACTTTCCTCTACGTACACCGTACGTAGCGGTTACCTGAATGTATGCACTTGTCCTAAGCGACTTTCCTAGTGTAACACACTCGCCTAGAGAGCACAAGATTAGCTTCGTTTGCGCTTCTTTTCCTTAACGATGGCCAGGCGCGCAAGTTCATCCGCCTTCTTATTTTGCTTGCTTGGAATCCATTTGATAAACGCTAGCTCCAGCTGGTCATACTTCTTCAACACCTGTTCTAAATAAGGAGCATAGGCGGCGTTTCGCACATAGCGATTCTCCACGCCCTCTGCCACTAGGCGGGAATCGGTTCGAAAGGAGACATGAGCATAACCACGCTCCAAGCAAATGGAAAGTGCCCTATTCAATGCTTCAAATTCAGCCTCATGATTCGAATACTCGCCGATGGCAAAGCGCTTCTCCTCGGTCCGACCGTCTGCAAAGCGAAAGAGGATGCCAACCCCTGATGGTCCTGGGTCACCGGCGCTGGCACCGTCCGTATTCACATGAATCAAAGAGGCCCCTCCTATTCGTGCATTTTATTGCCGAAGACTTTCTTCTCCAAATTGGAGAGGCGCTGAAGGATATCGTAATTCGTGCTACCTGCGCTCGGTTGCTGACTGGCTGTCTGCGCGCGCTGCGGACGGTCCGCTTGCTTTTTTAGATCTTGTTTCAGTTGTTCGTTTTCACTTTCGAGTTGGGCGAGCCGTTTCTGATAGGTTTCATAGTCTTGAATCACTCCATCCAAAAACTTGTCGACTTCGTCTTGATTGTAGCCTCTCATACTCGTTTTAAAGTCTTTGTCCAAAATTTCTTTTGCTGTAAAGCGAATGTCTTGATTGCCTTTACTCATCTCCATCACCTCATATGCTTGTTCACTACTGCTTCTTATAGTTTTTCAAAACTCTCTGTCGAAGTCAATTTTAATCTAGAACAAATCACGTTCTTCCTGTTCCTCTCTTACGACCTCTTCTACCTCATCGGGAGAAATGAGCAGAACTGGCTTTTCCCAAGCCTTGGCAGCTCTTAAGTAGTAGAGAGGAGAGCCTTCCTTCTCTTCATCATACAATACAAGCAGCCCATCTGTCTTCTGAATGAGGAAATCATTTTTCTGTTTGAGTTGTCCAGGGTTTTCGTAAGGACGTTTCGTAATCGGCTCGCAAAAATCGGCTTGATGCAAAAGCCGCTCATAGGACTCTTTCGCTTCCTCGCGCCAATGTTGTTCTTGATGTTCAAAAGGCAGAAGCATGGCAAGCTTAAGCTGTGGATACTCCTCCTTTAATGAAAGAACGACCTCGCCGGCCCACTGTTCAACCCCAAGTTGTCCACTAATGATGATCCACTCCAGTCCTTCATCGATCAATGGAAGCAACCGTTTGTGAATGGTTTTCTTTATGTAGTTAATTCCAGGGTGCTGCTGGTTAAAGATTCCGAGCTCCTGTGCTTTATACCCGGTTACCACAAGTGACTTCACCGTTTTCCCCCCTTCACTCAAGTAAGAATAGAGCGAGCTGTCCGCTCGCTCAGGTCAAAAAGTAGCCGATTATTTTTTTGAATGCGAAGGCATCGTGTTGCTTTTTGGTGCGTTGTTCATAGATGGAGCCGTTGGCATTGGTCCATTATTGCCGCCATTATTCCATCCTTGGACCGGGCCCCCTGGTCCTCCAAAGCCCCCGTCATTCATGACATTTTCCGTGACGGATTCGGTATGCGGGTAATGATGAACATTTTTAAACACATGGTTATTTACATGAGTGGTGTGTGATGGGTGGATATGCGGAACAATATATTCCTGCGTGCTTTCCACACAGTTATGCTTCGTTGGATGCACCACAGGCGGGCACTCTTTCGTTTGTGTCGGGAGTGTCATGTTCGGAAGAGTGTGACCCTCACAGTTCATTGGCTTCATATTGTTCGGCTGGTGATGCATTGGCATGGTCGGCTTCATGTTCGGTTTATGATGCATCGGCATCATTGGTTTCATGTTTTCCGGCTTATGATGCATCGGCATGGTTGGTTTCATGTTATCAGACATATGATGCATTGGCATGTTGGGCTTCATGTTACCCGACATGTGATGCATTGGCATATTAGGCGATGAACCGTGAAAATGGTTTTTCTTATACATAAAGTAGTTCCTCCTTTGGATTATGAGTCACTACTACCCTATGACAGTCGTCCCCTAGGTGTACTAGTTGAACCACCCATTTTATAAGGCTTTTGCCTGCCTTAGGTATATGTCCTACGGTGTTTCCTCTGCTCTGTTTGGGGTGGACGCAACGAGTCTACGAATCCAATGGCATTTAAAATTCCAAGGAATAAAATACCTACTAATGCCAGCGAGGCGTTGCCGCCACTCAGGTTGCCCCAAGCGCCAACGAGAAAAATCAAACCAGTCAAGATCACAAGTATATTCACGAAAAAGATCGCGCTTCGCACCAGCCTTCCCATCCCAGCTCCACCCTTCCCATAACACATTTCACTATGATTTATACGAAGGCCGGGTCGCATATATTCCGCCACGGAATTTAAGCAAAAATGAGGCATTGAACTACCCACCACTTAACAACCTTACGGACTGTTTGAAGTGGGGGATTCCTACGAATACCAGCGTAACCGCCAGTTGA
>NZ_LLYY01000031.1 GCF_001484965.1 Shouchella shacheensis
GGGCGTTGAATTCATTGCGATTTTCTTGGTGCGAAAGTTGAGTTATTAAACAATTTCAATGGTTTAGGGGTGCTCTTTGGTGAGGACTCCCCCTTCCTTCGCATCTCCGCCCCATTCCTGCTATACTTGGAATTAGACGAATAAAATCAAGGTGGTGATTTTATGGAGGATCCAGCACGCAAACCAGACAGCTTTGAGGAGTTCCACAAACTGAAACAAGAGACGGATGATCTCCTAGAGTTTATTGACGGCGTTGTATGTATGTCCCCTTCTCCTTCCATCAGGCATCAGCGTATATCGGCCAAGCTCCATCGCAAATTAATGGAAGCCACAGACGACAGCGGATGTGAAGCACTTGCTGCGCCCTTGGATATCGTTCTTTCGAAAAAAACGTTCGACGAAGAGCACTATGTGATCCCGGATTTGTCCGTGATCTGTGATAAAACGGGTTTTACAGAAACAAAATACATGGGTGTTCCAGAACTCATCATGGAAATCATCAGCCCTTCTAATGCCTCTCATGATCTTGTGCTTAAACTGGGACTATATCAAAAATACGGCGTCAAAGAATACTGGATTGTTGATCCACTGAATAACAAGGTCTTACGTTATCGTTCCGACGAGACCTATCGAGTGGCAGAGAAAGGTTCCATTCAATCTAACGTGGTTCAGGGGTTTCAAGTGGAAGTAGAAGAACTTTTTAGAGTATAAAACCTGTAAGAGGTTTTGCTAAACTGTAAGCAAAGGAGGAGAAAGGAATGCTTCCATTGCCGAAAGAGTACGCGGATGATCTTTTAGTCCGACTCGCCCACCATTCGTCCGCAATTGAAGGAAACACGATTACTCTGGCAGAAACGGTATCGATCATTTTGCATAATACCATTACAGGGGATCATAGCTTTGATCTACGAGAAGTTTATGAAATTAAGAACCACCAGCAAGCCTTTGACTTTGTTCTTTCTGAACTGACAAAAGGCGAGCCTTTAAGCGTCTATACGATCCAGGAGATTCATGCGTTGCTTACCGATCGACTGCAATATGATAAGGGGCAGTTTAAAGCAGCAGATAATGCCATTGTAGGCGCCGACTTTGTGACGGCGAGCGCGAAGGAAACGCCGTTATTAATACGACAATGGGTGGACAATTTGAATTTTCGTTTGCAGGCAGCGAAGGACGGCCAGGAGAAAATCGGGATCATCAGTGAAGCCCATATTGTTTTTGAGCGCATCCATCCATTTTCTGATGGGAACGGGCGGGCAGGCCGTATGGTGATGAATTATTCTCTCTTGCAGAACCATTTGCCGCCACTGGTCATTAACAACAAAGAGCGGGCGCGGTATATTGCTTTTTTGGCAGAGGAGGATCAAGAAGGTTTCAGTCAGTTTGTTGAAAAGGCAATCGAAGAAGAGAAAGAGCGTAGAACACAGTTTCAAAATGCAGAAGATCAACGAATTAAGGAGCAAAGCAGAGATTAAGCAGTTGGTGTAAAGGCCATGTCGCTATTGGTGACCAAAGATATTCTTTGTTTACTTCTTCTTCAGAAAAGAATGTTCAAACCACACCAGAAATGATATAAATAGTGTAATCAACCTTTGGAGGTGTCATAATGAACAACGAAATGCTTGAAAAAATTTTTAATGCAGTGAATGATATGAAGGAAAGCAATGAAAAAAGAACGGCTTCTATTGAAAATCGATTCGAGTCTATGGAAAAACGATTTGAAAAACGATTTGATGAAGTAGAGAATACGTTAAAAATGCACACAGTCGCTTTATCCAACTTAAGTGATGATGTTGCCGATCTTAAGAACTTCAAGTTGGAAGTCAAAGATCATTTATACAAGCTTAATGAGATTCAAGAAAAACAGCAAGGAATTATTGATTTATTGTCCAAAAGATCGATTAGTCATGAGGCCGAGATCAAACGAATCCAATAAGAAACAGCTTCCCCATCATAAAAAGGCAGCAATAGCTTCGTGACCTACCTCCACACTCTTAACTCTGCTTTTACCCATTAAAAATAGGGCTCATTAAGTAGAGCCCTAACCAGCATTAAAAAAACCCGAAGCTCAAAAGCCTACACGCTCGGCCTCTGCCTTCCTCCCAGTTCCCGCTCCCCCATTCTCCCTTAGCGCTTCGCTAACTCATCCCGATCTGGCGCTTGCGGGGGATTTTCCATCCAACCGTTGTCAATCATGAGTTTGGCGCCGGCTCCGGAGTATTTTCCAATCTCCATGATCAGACTCCGTAATGCACCAGTATGTCACGCCTCATGGTGGTTGACATACTGGTCCCGTAGTAACCCATACCAATGGCAATCAGGGATGTCGTCAAAAACATCATCAGCTTGTCTGAAAAAGGAGCAACGGTAGATGTGGTTACTTCCGAGTCCCACGAGACGGGGGCCGAAAGATCATCTTCACTTAATACGGAGCCAAAGACCTCTACATGTTTGGCGGCGATTTCTTTCCCTCTGACCTACATCCTCCGATCAAAGGTTTAGCCATCCTATTGTGAAGTAAATCGAATCAGCGTTTTTTGCTGTTGAGAAATCAAAGATCCATTTTCGGTGGTTCCTCCAGCCATCCATTCGAAATCATGATCATTGCTCCCTCGCGCCCGAATTCGTATATATCTTTTGCGTGTATCGCATTACTCACATTCAAATCATTACGCAGACTGAAAGCCGTGCTAAAGCTTTGACCTCCAAGACCAAAGCTAGACAAAAGATACGTACAAAACATCATCAGCTTTTCAGAAAAAGGAGCCTCTGTTGAATTTGTAATGGTACCTCCCGGTGTGGCAGGTGGTTGAATATCATTTTGAAGAAGGGTGTCCGCAGTCTCTTTGATAACTTCTTTCGAAAGTTCTTTCCCTTTGATAAAATAGTTCTTCACTTCTTTATCCCTGGCACATTGGGCAAAACTTGCCATCAGTTGCATCCCGGTAATATTGGTCTCCACATTATTATAGAGATAGCCAAACTCAACCGCATTTAGTGGCCGCTTCTGACCAAAGAGATTCGATCCCTTCATGTAGGTTTTGTCCGTGATATAATCCACTGACCTTGGCATGGTGACATAGGTGGGGCGGGAAAGATAATCCTTCTTCAAGTAAGTATTGGGTGAACTGCTTATAGTATGTTTGCGTGATATCAGTAATATCTTGATAGAACTGAATAATATCTTCACGATACGACATCGATACATGGAGGGTGTACATGCCCATACTGATTTCTTTTAACTTTCGGCTGAACATAATATCAAAGCCATTCTCAAATAACGGTGGCGCTTCCAGGTTCACATCTTCCTTCGTAAACCCAATAGGAACGGCGGCCCCTTCGTTTTCAAACATCGTTCTCAAGTCGTCAACTTTGGGTTGAAGTTTTTTCCACAATCCTGATAGTAGCTGCTCGGCTTTTTTATCCTCCGATTTCTCAATAAAGTACTCCAATACACGCAGAATCAATGTTTTTTTCTGGTATGTCATCCACAATGCGCCGAGTTCCGTTGAGCTCATTTTCGGTTTTTTCAGCATTTGAACAGTTCCTTCCTATATGTGTTTACGGGCACATATTAGTATGTGGTCTTTTTATGGATTTATACGTATATTCGCGTTCCCCCGCACGTCACCAAAACCATCTCTCATATGCCCAATTGGCGATAAACAGCACTATTCCAAGAGAAACATTCACCCAGCCAAGGAATGTTGCTACCCATTTTTCTTTTTTCTTTTTTGCCCTGCCGTACGCGTTCACATCAATAGACAAGATAAGAGCTCCCGTCACCACGAACAACGTTACAATGTAATTCATATAGCCAATGTCTAACATAACGCACACCCTTGTATGTTTAATAAAGAAAAGCTTTCATGATCCAGCTTTAGCATTCACTCGCTCCTTGTCGCTGATAAACAGACGCTACTTTGCTTTCATGCCTACACGGCGGATATAGTACGTACATTCGATGTCAACCTCAATGTCTTTATAAACCTCCTGCCATCTCTCCTTGGTCTCGATTTCTTGATTCCAGTAGCCAGGGTGCTTGGCTCGAATATACTCTCCGAGTCCAAAAATATCCGATCCTTCTTCCTGCATTTTTGCAATTAATTCTTCGGCTGAGTCAGCAATCTCCTCTGACCCTTTCTCTTCTATTTTCTCAATGATGTGCGAATCACTTAGATCGATGGTTTCTTCAATCTTTTCATCAAGCACAAGTTCGTATCGAAGCTTTACCTTAACAGATGGCTTTCCTTCTTGGATTGTCGTCTTGATTCTCGTTTGACGTGAGTAAGGTTGATCTAGAATTTGTGTATCCGTTCCAGGGATCGGTACAAATGCCCCGTACCCGCCTTCCCTGTGTCCAGCTAGACCCATATAGATGCCAATCTGGATCGGATCGATCGTCCCGATCATTTGATCTCCCTTAAAATAGGCAAGACCATTAATCTGAACATTTTCGCCTGCCTTGATCTCGAGGTAAGGCAGAAAAGGATCTTGCCCTTTGCTTGACAGCCTTCGCCAGAACAAACCGATGGAATCTTCAGGGAATTTCCCTAAATCTACTGAATTTTCAACCATATTTGAAAGATATAAGGTCGGCACTGGCTCCAGTTGCGGAGCAATGTTCATATAGGTGCCCGCCTTCTCTTTTGAAACGACCATCCAGGCGGTTCTCCTCACTTTGGGATTGCGCCGCAGGGAATCGTTGAAGCGATTGACGCCTTTTTGGGCCACTTCTTCACTAATCACAATGACACGCAACTGCCCTAAAAATAGCTCTTCTGCCACCTCTTGTTGTAAATTGTTGAACGCATCGTCCAGTGTATGCCCGACGACACTAAGCACCCATACCGGTTCGGACTCTTCACCACCGCCCTCTCCCCCTCCTGTTCCTGGACCCAAGGGGATCCTTCCCGGTACAGCGACTTGAGCCGTCAAGCGAATTAGTTCCCCTTTCGGCTCGCTAGAAACCCCTTCCAGATGACTAATATTCTTGTCTTCCTCTTGTTCAGCACCGGGTTCTGCTTCGTCAATGGCGAGACCAAGCACCGTGGCTCGATTTTCAATGTCGACACTGTCCCAGCAACCTGATAGCAATGGAAAAAGAAGAATGAGTAGACTGAGCAGACCTGTCCGATTCGCTCCACCGTTCATTTCCGGATCTCCTCCTCCCTTTTTTTTGTAACAAAGCAACCTACTTTCTAAACGGAGTCCAAACGAGGGGGCATATTGCCAGTTGATGCCCGGTAAACGGGGGGCTTTCGCTTTTCTCATTATTTTGCTTTCATGCCCACACGGCGAATATGATACATACATTCGACGTCAACTTCGACATCTTTATACATTTCCTGCCACCTCTCTTTGGTCTCGATTTCTTGATTCCAGTAGCCAGGGTGCTTGGCTCGAATATGCTCGCCGAACCCAAAAATATCCGATCCTGTTTCCTGTGTTTTTTTAATTAGACCTTGGGCCGCCTGGACAATGGCCTCTTCCTGTTTCTCTTCTATTTTCTTAATGACTTGCGCATCACTTAGGTTGGCAGTGCCATGGCCTATTTCTTCGATCTCAAACTCGTATCGAATCGCTACCCGAATATGCGGCTTTCCTCCGTCTATCGTGGTCTTTACTTTGGTTTGACGTGTAAGACTGCGGTCTAGAACTTCTGTATCCGTTCCAGGGATGGTTACGATTGAACCGTACCCGCCTTCCGGATAATCCGTTAATGCCATATACACGCCAATTTCGATCGGATCGATCGTCCCGACCATTTGATCTCCTTTAAAATAGGCAAGGCCATCTATCTGAACATTTTCATCTGACTGGATCTCGAGGTAAGGCAGAAAGGCATCTTGGCCTTTGCTTGATAATCTTCGCCAGAACAAACCAATGAAATTCTCCGGAAACTTCCCTAGCTCCACTGAGTTATCCACCATATTGGCAAGGTATAAGGTCGGCACTGGCTCCAACTGTGGAGCAATATTCATATACGTTCCCGCCTCCTCTTTTGAAATCGCCATCCAGGCGGTTCTCCTCACTTCCGGGTTGCGCCGCAGGGAATCATTGAAGCGATTGACGCCTTTTTTGGCCAATTCTTCATTGATCACAATGACACGTAAATGCCCTAAAAACAGCTCTTCTGCCACCTCTTGTTGTAGATTGTTGAACGCATCGTCCAGAGTATGCCCGACGACGCTAAGCACCCATACCGGTTCGGACCCTCCAGCACCGCCCTCTCCCTCTCCCTCTCCTGTTCCTGGACCCAAGGGGATCCTTCCCGGTACAGCGATTTGAGCCGTCAAGCGAATTAGTTCTCCTTTCGGCTCGCTAGAAACCCCTTCCAGATGACTAATATTCTTGTCTTCCTCTTGTTCAGTACTGGGTTCTGCTTCGTCAATGGCAAGACCTAGCACCGTGGCCCGATTTTCAATGTCGACACTGTCCCAGCAGCCTGATAGCAGCGGGGAAAGAAGGAGAAAGAGGAGACCTAGCCCACCTATCCGTTTCACTCTGATCTCTTCCTCCCTTTTTTCTTACGTAACAGGGCGATCACGTATAAAAGAATGGGATACAGAATGGTCAGAATCAGCCCTAATCGTCCAACCATTTGAACGATTTCATACATGTGAAGCGTGTTTTGAGGAATCATTGCAATGATAAAAATAAGCGGAAGAATACAAAACGAAAACATCTTATGGTCGCGTAACCGGAAGAGCTGACTTAAGGAATGAGCGGTAAACATATAACTGGCATAAATCGTGGTATACACAGCGGTTACCCACACAACTAAAAAAATCACATCTAATCGTTGCAAGAATTCTCCGGGCAAGGAGGTCGCTCTTGCTAACTCTAGTGACGGCCAAAGCAAATTCTTCAATTCTTCCGGTCCAAACATGGCAAGTGTTGCGGCTACAATGAGTACATAGACCCCACCTGCGGTGATAACGCCCCAAATCGTGGCCTTCATTGCTTTTTGTGGGAAGCGCATGAAGGGAATAATCATAGTAATGATAAACGAGCCTTGAAGCAAGGCAGCGACGGTTAAACCACCTGTGATCATTCCGCTTGGATCGTTTCCCCATAACGGTTGCAGGTAGAGACTGTTAGAAGCATTCCCTAAGGACAGGATGATGATAATTAAAACAGGTGCTATGAGGGCCGGGAGATAGAAAACGTGAATATAGGCAAAGGTATTGATATCGTTTCGAGAAGAGACGGAAGCTAGTAAAAGCATGACAATTACTGATATTTCCAGAGGTGTTTCAGGTAGGATGGTTGTAATCACGACTTGACCAAATTCGCGCGCAGCAAGACCGGTCAACACTGCGAAAAAAGCAATGAGAACGAGACTGCCGATTCTCCCGAGCCACTTTCCTAAGACATCCTCGCTATAGCCAATGATGGACTTCTCTGGAAATCGCATTCCCAGTTTGGTCACAACCGCAAGTCCGAAAAAAGCCACCATTATTCCTATAAATGTGACCAAGGGAGCCCCTGTGTCGGCAGCTCTCACCGCAAATAACGGCAGAGGAAGTACGCCAACACCAATGATCGTACTAATGAGTATCGCCGTTGCTTGATAGACGGATAGTTGTCTTGGAAACTCCATGCTTTTCATCCTCCCATTGATCATCTCCGACTTGTCGTTAGCCGCGTGTATGGTTTGTTTCGTTTGACTGCTCCTCTGCTTCCTTCCCAACTCGTTTGCGATTTGATGCATGGAGAAAGGCTGGCCGCTTGGACAACCTCCATAACGAGCTGCGAAACACAACATCTTTCCAACCTTGAGCATTTCCCGGCGAAACCGGACTCATATACGGAACCCCGAACGATTTTAACGAGAGCATATGGTTAAAAATAAGGATGATCCCAATCACGACCCCGTAAAGCCCAAAAATCCCAGCAAGAAGAATTAATGGGAAGCGCAGCATTCGCAGAGCAAACGAGGCGGTATAGGACGGCGTTGCAAACGAACCGATGGTGGTTAAGGCGATGATAACTACTGTAATCGGACTGGCAAATCCAGCTGAGACGGCTGCTTCTCCGACGATAAGCACCCCTACGATCGACAGCGCCCCCCCTACTTGCGTCGGCAGCCGAACCGTCGCTTCCCGTAATATTTCCATCGCTACTTCAATGAACAACACTTCCACTACGGCTGGATAAGGAACACCGGCTCTCCCCCCGGATACCGCAACGGCAAATTCCGTAGGCAACAATTCCGGGTGGAAGGAAATGAGCGATACATACAGAGAGGGGAAAATGAGTGAAAACACCAGTGCTAGAATTCTTGAGATTCGGACAAAGTTCCCCATTAAAAAACGATTCGTGTAATCTTCGGCTGTTTGATAAAACTGATTGAAGACAACTGGCAACAGTAAGGAAAATGGGGAACCATCGACCAAAACGGCTACTCTTCCTTCCGCCAAATTGGAAACCGTTTTATCTGGTCGTTCGGTGCTCATCATTTGGGGAAAAGGGGAAAATTTATGATCTTCAATGAATTGTTCAATGTAGCCGATATCGGGGATGATATCAATATCAATCTTGGATAGACGGTTTTCCACTTCTTTTATAACCTCTGCATTGGTAATCCCTTCTATATAACAAATCGCCACTTTTGTTTTGGAAAGGCGGCCAAGTTTTAGCGTTTTTATTTGTAAATCAGCCGTTTGCAGGCGATAGCGCAGCAAGCCAAGATTGGTTTCTAGTTGCTCAATGAACCCTTCCCTTGGCCCGAGAATCACCTGCTCTGTCTTTGGTTCGTCGACGGCCCTTTTCGCTATCGTACGTGTTCCGATATGAAGCGCTTGATCGAGACCTTCGATGATGAGCACGGTTTTGCCACGTAAAAGTACCTGAACAAGAGGTGATAAGTGGTCTTCCAGTTCGGTCTCACTCTGATAGATGGTTTCCTTCAGTAATACATTGAGCAATTGCTCTTGTTTTACTTCCCTACCAGCCAAATGGGGCGGTACATACATTAACGGTTTTAAAATATCGGTGTTAATCACGGATGGATCGACCAAGTTTGAGAAATAAAACATCGCCGCAGAAAAATTTCCGAAGATATGGAAACGACGAGTGACGAAATCGTCATTCTGACTGAGTAAATCCTCTATAAACCGAATGGTCTCCTCCAGGTTGCCAGATAGTACTTTCTCATCTTGCTCCTCCAGCACTTGGTGTGGAATGAGGTCTTTGCCCTGGCTAGTGTTGTTTGATTTTTTTTTCTTAGACACGATTCCACCATCCTTGAGAAGTCATTGTTGATGTGAGGGGTCACTCGTTTTGTTTGTACATAGGATCGTTAGGATTTTTCCAGTGCCTCTCGGTCCGGGGCAGGCGGCGGTTGTTCCAGCCACCCATTGTCAATCATGAGATTTGCCCCCTCCTTCGCCATTTGAGCCACCTCTACCATTAAGCGGGCATACGTGAGTCCTAGGTCACGCCGGGGGCTAGCCGCAGTCGATAACCCGTAATTGCCGACTCCGCTATCGATCAATAACGTCGTATGGAAGGCCATCAGCTTATCGGAAAACGGAGAAATGGTCGAAACGATGACATTGTCATTCCAAGACATTGGAGCAGGAAGATCTTCTTTTAGTAAAAGCGAGCTGAAAATCTCCACATGTTTATTTGCGATTTGTTTTCCCTGGACAAAAAATTTCTTCACTTTCGGGTCCCTGGCCACTTGCGCAAAGCCCATCATAAGTGCTTCTCCTAACCCATTTGTTTGAGCATTCATAAAAATATGCGTAATTTCAACGGCACTCAGTGGTCTGCGTTCTCCCAAAAATCCTCTCAGAAAGCTTTGTTTTTCGACAAAGTCGACGTGTTTCGGTGTCAGGATGGCAGGCGGTCGACTATAGAGCCCTTTGGAGAGAAGTGTCTCTTTGGCTACATCATGAAGCTCTGTCGCTCGGCCAAGAACCGTTTGACAGACCTTCGTCATATCGGGGCGTGTCACGACGGGGATGGCAGCCGCAGAGGCTGCCATCGCAATGACGCCCAGTTGCCGGACATACTCCAACATGAACGCATCGCTAAACAGACGTGGGGCGGAAGGCTGCACATCTTCTTGCGTGAAGCCAACGGGTATCGCCATTTGTTCACGCTGGCATACGTTCTCTACCATAGCCACATCGTTTTGGTTTTGCTTCAGCGCTAATTGAATCACTTTGCGGATGTCCGGGTCTTCCACTTTCTCAAGAAAGTATGTCAACATACAGACAGCAAGGCTATTTTTCATATAGAAACCCCACAGAACGCCAATTTCTGATGACGTTAACTGTGCGTGCTGGTTCGTTTTCAACGTTTATCACCTCTGTGTTAAGGTTTATAGTGGTAGTCTTTACCTAATTCAGATAGATATTCTTTTGGCGAATATAGAAATGATGAAAAATAGCCCCTGCCAAGCAACAGGGACTCTGAGACAACCAACAAAGGAAAATTATGAAGCACCCGCTTCATCCAGCACTTGCGAGACCAGCCGCGAGACCTCTGCGCGACTCAATTTTTCTTCATTCTTGGCAATGGCATCGAGCGTCCCGTGCGCTAACGTTAGTGGAATTTGGCAAAAGACACGAATCGGCCCAGGAGGAAGACTCTCCAGGTAAGCATCTGCGGAGGCCAGATTCGTTCTTGCGTAGGCCAACATCTCGTCCGATCCCCATTCATCTGGAAAGAAATCAACCCCCCGGCTTAAATCGTCCGAACGGTTTCGAATCATATTGACGGCTTGTAAGCCACGGCCAAAGGCAACGGCCAAGTCTTTGTCTGTCTTGATATCCTCGTACCATTCCCATAGGTCGGAGAGCATGAGACCGACCAGCCCAGCCACATAGTATGTATAAGCATCCAGATCCTCTTTGCTTTCGATCTGCCACTCGTTTTCCACCCAGTCGGCCATCCCGTCCGCCATATCGGAAGTGGACTGCAATACCTTCGCGGTGACCGCATCGGGAGAAAGTCGGCTCCAATCACTAAGACGCAACGTGACTTCTGGCAGCTTGGCACGAAAGGGCTGAAACAAGGCGTGCAATTTGCCGTGATCGCCATCGGTTTTCAGGATGTCACGGATGGATCTTAGCAAATGAATCTTATCCGCGGACGGAAGCTCAGGGTGATCCTCAATTTCATCGATCGCTCTCATGGCTAAATAAGCACCAGCGACCCCTTCTTTCAAAGCCGGGGGCAGATAGCTGATCGGAATGAAGAACGTGCGACTGGTCGCTTTTAACATTTCCATCGCTTCGGTGTACAAATCATTCGTTTTGCTCATTTAATTCACTCCTAAATGTCGTTAATCATACTTCTTTGATAACCATTTAAATAAGGATTGTACCCCTCGACTTCCTAGAAAAACAATCGTGAGAGAACTTACATTCTCTAAACATGTCCATTTTTTCCATTTGACTAATTGCGTCTTTTTTTCAATAAAGTATTCAATCAAGGTGTGAATGCCGCTATACAAAAGGGCTTGTCCGATGATCCCCGGTAGTTTGGAGCGTGACGTCGTTTGGTTAAACCACACACAAAAAAGGGGGAGAATGAGATGTTCATAAACGATATTGGTTTCAAAGTATTTGGGAAAGAAACGGACTGTATACTTTAACTTTTTTCCTTTAACAACCATCTGAGCCAAAAAGGTAACAACGTATCCCGTCGCAAAGAAAACCAGGCCCCAGTCTTTGACACGCTTCTTGCGAAAGGTGAAAGGCAGACAGGCCAAACCAATCACTAAAACGGCTCGTAATATGAATCGTTCCAAAATGAGGTACCTCCCTTCACTTACCCCTCTAGTTTCGCAACACCCAAAGCAAGATGTTCCCACAGGATGTGTTCAACCGTTTCCACTTGTTCCGGGCGACAGTTAATCACTAGGATCACTTCTGATTGTTTTCCTTTTGATACTCTTTTTCTTTTATGCACCATCTTGAGGATCAATACGTCAATGCTAAAACCTAGCAAGAACCCAAATGTAGCGCCAATAAGCCCCCACCATATGGGTCCCCATCTCAACACGAACCCGATACTTGTGCCGATAACGGAAAAAACCACTGCCAGAGCCGCTCCCTTATCAAACAAACTCACTCCGTCCGCTTGGTGGAGCGTATCAAACAATCTTCGCTCCTCTAGCCGATTGTCAAGCGATACAGCCAAAATGTTGTTCTTTGTAATCCCTTTTTTTTCTAAGTCCGATAACGCCAACTCTAAAAAAATGGAATGCTCGAAAGTAGCAAAGATTTGCACGTTATCTCCACTCCTCTCGAGCAGGGATGGTCACACGATGTTCTTGATAATGATGGTTCAAGAATTTTCGCTGCTCGCTCTCAAAGAGTTTGTTATTTTCCACGGTATTGACGTAAGAATCATACACAGAAAAGCCACATAGAGAGGGTAAGAAGAGCAACCATTGAGGGTGTAGTGCTTGCGTCGCTTGAGGGGCTTGCCCTAAAAAAAGATGATGAACGGCAACCAGAAGCCCTGATAAGTATACGAATAAGATAAACCAAAATGTAACAAAAAATGCACTCAGTACTCGGTGAATGTAAAGATGCCCCAATCCTGGTGTTAGCAGAGACCAAATGACCGCCATCACCGGTCTCCTTTTGTCTAAGTAATTGATTTCCAAGGCCCCTATACTATAAGTGGGGAAAGCAGCATTTTCGTGTTCAGCCAGCAAAAACACTTTATTCATGTCGACTGTCGATCGATAACTATCCCAAATGCCAAAAATATAGAACGGCAAATACAAAAGCAACAATTTAGGTTCAAGGACATCCTTTGCCATCTCAAACTGACCTGTGTACGAGTAAACGATGGCCAGATTTAGGTTTGTCATAACGTTAATGACAATTTCCAACGCCGATAGTATGAAACCTCTCAGGTATTTAGATAATAGGAGATGCCCAAAACCTGGAAAGGCAGCAGACCACCAAGCAACAATGTAAGGATTGCGTAAATGCAATTGTGTAGTACCTATAGAACTCACAAACGCTTTGAAGCGACGTTCTTGGTTGGTTGGTGAAAAATTCCTCATGGTGTGAACTCCTCAGGTGTGTCTTACAAATTCTCTCCTCCCTTCGCAATGACCATTCTCCTAATGGCAAACCCGACCGCCAACCCTAGGAAGATACTAAGAATGGGCAGCCAAATCGGGCCGAGCACGACACCCATCATCGCCTTTGATGAATAAGTAACGCCGACGGTAGTGATGTAAGCGGAACAGACAAACGGAAGAAACATATAGGCTTTTGGCGGATCGGAAGCATCTTTATAGGCATCCCATATGACAAAGAGGTACAAACAAGGGTAAAACATCAGCCATAAATAATTCGTTTGCTGAACGGCTTCCCGTGTAAGCCCTTGAAAACTTAGGACAATGGCGGTGTTAAGGTTGGCTTGGACATTAATAAGGATTTCTAACCCAATAAATAGGACGCCTTTTACATAGGAACGGCTTAACAGTTGTGCAAATCCGGGCAGAGCGATGCTCCACAAGAGGGCTTCTACTTTTTTTTCCATCGTTTCACTACTTTACTTTGTTAGTTGGTCACGGTCAGGTGCCTGCGGCGGTTCCTCTAACCATTCGTTTTTTATAAGCAAATTAGCGCCATCTTCTGCGTATAAGGCAATCTCCGCGAGTAATCTCGCATACTTTAAGCCCACATCTTTTCTTGGATTGGCCGCCATCGCCGTGCCGTAATTGCCAATCCCAGCCGCCGTCATTCCAGACACTAGGAATAGCATGAGCTTATCGGAGAAAGGAGCGACTTTAGAATCCATCACTGCTGTATCCGCTGTTTGTAGGACTGGAATATCATCTGCCACGAGAATGTCGCTGAAAAGATCGATGTGTTTTTGTGCGATCTTCTTTCCTCGTAGAAAATACTGGCGCAACTCCTCCGATCTTGTGACTTGGGCAAATGCCAAGATCAAACTTTTTCCGACAACATTTGTTTGAGTATTGATATAGAGATGCATCATTTCAATGCTGTTAAGAGAACGCTGCTTTCCAAATAGGCTTCCTAAATAATGTTGCGTACTCGCAAATGTTACGTCTTGCGGCGTTGGAATGTAAGGAGGCCGAACATAAACGCCTCTTTCTAACTGGAGTTCCTTCACCGCACCGTTCAATTTCACCCCATCCGAGAGCGTTTTTCTGAAAAACTGGACAATATCAGCTCTTGTTGAAAGACTCACTGCGAGAGCGCCGGCCGTCATCCCAACGATGGTCATGTGGCTGATGAACATCAAATCATAAGTGTCCGAAAACAAGCGTGGGGCTCCTGCGTTGACATCCTCTTCTGTAAACCCCGTCGGAATAGGAAACGATTCTTTTGTAAACAGCGCTACAAGAAAATCAAGGTGTTCCTCAGTCGCTTGTAGAGCCGTCTCAAGAATTTCACGGACGCCCTGATCGTCCACATGGGTTAAAAAATACGTGATGAGTTGCTTTGTTGCTGAGTCATTGATATATTGGCTCCAGATCAAACTCATCTCAGCAGAGGTTAGCCTTGTGTGGATCGTCTCTTCCATCCAATCGTCCTCCCGACTTGGTACTGACTTGTTTCCCTTAATATATATCGCCACTTGTTTTTTATACAATGCAACAACGGTGTGTCTCAAAGAAGAATCAGTTCGAATGACCTTCCTCAAACGACTCTCTCTTTGTTAGCCAGTCACAAAACAGATAGATGAATGGATAAATGGGAGCAGAATACAATCCCCAATGCAAAAAAATTGGGTCCCAAATCTGGCGAACTCTTCATGAAACTGATGAAACTGGTCGAAGGGTTTTATTCATACATAGATCCTCTTCGGGCATCACCTATGTTTCTTATGTATTTTTTTGCGGGGATGAATCGGTCGCCAGCTTCTGAGTATAAAGACTTTGGGCGAGAAAATTGAAAAATCCTTCCCCAGCCGCTAAGGCTGGGGAAGGATTTTTCTTATGGCTTTCAATCTTTGAGTTTATCTACTGATTTATTCCACGTCCACCCTGGCTAAGCGTCGAATTCAAACGTTTGTTGTTGGTGGCAATCAAGTAGCCGGCTGTGATGGCAATCAAGGCAATGATCAAGCTTCCAATGTGGAAAAGACCTTTTTCACTGTACCAGACAATTGAGTAACCAACAGCGCCAGAAAGAATGGCGTAGTAAGAGAAGGGGACGATGGTTTTTCGAATAATTGCTCCTTCTTTGCCAACAAGGCCGACAACCGCCAAGGCAGCCACGACATTGTGCACGCAAATCATGTTTCCGGCCGCTCCCCCCACAGCCTGAAGAGCGACAATCCACGTTGGGTTCACACCAATTTGCGCACCAGCATCGTATTGGAACAGTGCGAACATCATATTACTAACCGTATTACTCCCTGCAATGAAAGCGCCCAAACCGCCGATCAGAGGGGCGAAGAGCGGGAACAAATCTCCGGTTGCAGCGACAACGCCATTCGCGAGTTCAATCGGCATTCGCTCAAATCCAGCCGCTCCTCCGCCACTGTTGAGAAACACTTGCACCATCGGCACCGTGAAGATCAGTGCGGTGGATGCAGCAAGCATGGTTTTTCCAGAATGAGCCCACGCCTTTTTGTATGCGCTTGCATTCATCCCGTGAATAAAAAATGTAATCAGTGTTACTAGGATGAAGATGGAGCCCGGGGAGAATAGCGGCTGAAAGCTCGCAGAAATGTCCGTTCCGAATATATTGTTAAGTTCAAGATTCCACGCTTGGACCCATCCCCGAAAAGGCAATACTTCCAGTCTTGTGATAATAAGAAAGACCCCAATTAACACATACGGAAACCAGGCACGCAGCATACTCATATTTCCACTTTTATGCGTAATATCTTTGATTTCTACGCTACCAATCCACTCTGGATTCCATTTCGACTTTTCTTCAAAATCCCAAGTCTCGTCCTCTTTTGGCATCAGAAATCCTTTTTTTGCGGCAACAACAACGATGACAAGTCCCACTAGCCCACCGAACATCGCTGGAAATTCAGGGCCGAGCGTGTTTGCAACAATTACATACGGAATGGTCATGGCAAAAGAAGCAAAGAGAGCGAATTTCCAAACCTTTAACCCTTCCGAAAAGGACTTGTTTTTGCCGAAAAATCGGGTCATTAGCGCAACCACAAATAACGGTATGAGCGTCCCGGCGATCGCATGAAGAATCGCTGCCTGTCCGCCAATCAGTGTAGTCAGGGCGAGAAAATTATCAGAAATCGACGCATCGGCAGCGAGCCCTGATTGGACGCCCACAAGCATCGGTGTACCGACGGCACCAAACGATACGGGTGTACTTTGAATCACCATCCCCGCAACGACGGCTGCCATAGCTGGAAATCCTAAGCCGACGAGGAGTGGGACTGCAACAGCTGCAGGGGTACCAAACCCAGCCGAACCTTCGATAAAGGAACCAAACAACCAGGCGACGATAATGACTTGAACGCGTCGGTCTGCTGAGATGTCGGTGAAGCCTTGTCGTATCGTTTTGATGGCTCCACTCTCCTGCAATGTGTTTAGGAGCAGGATCGCCCCAAAGATAATGTACAATAACGTCGCAGCAGTGATCAATCCGTTCACCGAAGCGGCTGCGACATTGGCCCCAGGGACTTGCCAAACAAATAACGCTAAGCCGACCGCGACAAGGTAAGATACCGGCATTGCCCGACTTGCTGGCAACTTTAAGCCAACAAGCAAAATAGCGACTACGACGATAGGCAACAGCGACAACAAAGCAAGCATTCCAGTACTCATCAACCTATCCCCTTTCTACCTTTTGCAAGGCCAAACCAATTTGTTGTTTGTTGTTACATTTATATAAAACAATAAAATGCAGAGGTGCCCATGTACATTTTATTGTTAAAAAACGGGTTCGATTGGTTGAATAAGCAAGTGTTTCAATGAGTGAATTCCAAAAAAACTGTGGTCGTAAAGGATGGTAGGCTCGGAACCTCGAGCCTACCATGCGGACCTAGTTACTTACTAGCGCTCACAAAGCGATTTTGTAACGTTCCAATTTCGTCTATGGTGCACGCGATGTCATCATTCGTCTGAATCATTTCCGCTCCAACCGGACTGCCAGTTAGAATGACGTCTCCTGGCGTAAGCGTCATCACATGGGACAAGTACGAAATCATTCGCTGGGTCGAGACAATCATGAGCTGAACGTGGCTGTTTTGTTTCTCTTCGCCGTTTAACGTCGCTTTCACCGACACATTTAACGGGTCCACATCTGTCTCAATCAAAGGCCCCAGCGGTGTGAAGGTGTCAAAAGACTTCCCGAGCGTCCAGTGGCCATTTTCATGAAAGTAGTCGGGACAGGTGACATCATTTCCAACTGTATAGCCGAACACATAATCGAATACGTCCTCTTCAGCGATGTTTTTCGCGGTTTTCCCAATCACCACGGCGAGTTCGGATTCAAATTTGACTTGTTCGACGCCGCTTGGAATCACGATATCCGCCTCTGGGCCGATGACGGAAGACGTCGCCTTGAAAAAGAACACAGGCATGGTTGGCACTTCGGCCGGTCGATCCGCTTCTGTGGCGATAAAATTGGCCCCAATCCCTATGACTTGATTGGGTTCAAGTGGTGCCAGCAAGGTCACGTCCTTGATGGAGAATGTCTTCCCCGTATAGGACCAGTTGGAAAAGAGATCTCCTTCAATTCCTCTGATTTCCTCTTCTGTTAGGACTCCTTGGTAAATGGTTTCTTTCGATCTAAAACGAATAAATTTCATTCTTCTTCTCCTCAGCTCTTTGGTGAATTTGTTGGCTATGTAGAACCCTCCCGCTGCACGCGGAAGGATCGGCCGCTTCTCCTCTTAGTTCACAAGTTCTTTCCCAAGCTTCTGTTTAAATTCTAAACGACGGCGGTGTAAGATTGGCTCTGTGTACCCGCTCGGTTGCTCAGTTCCTTTAAAAACGAGCTCAAGGGCGGCTTGGAAGGCCACGGATGCATCATAGTTTTCGGCCATTGGACGGTAGGCGGCATCCCCGGCATTTTGGTCATCGACCACTTTGGCCATCCGGCGCATCGTTTCGGCCACTTGCTCGTCGGTGACAATGCCATGGCGAAGCCAGTTGCTCATATGTTGGCTGGAAATACGTAAGGTCGCCCGGTCCTCCATCAGCGCCACATTATTAATATCAGGAACCTTTGAGCACCCCACGCCTTGCTCCACCCAGCGAACGACGTAGCCTAAAATTCCTTGTGCATTGTTGTCTAGCTCCTGCTGCACCTCATCTGAACTCCAGTCGGTCGCTTTAGCGACTGGGACATGAAGGATTTCTTTACGGTACGATTTCGTTTCCTTTGCTAGTTGCTCTTGGATGACGGGCACGCTGTTTTGGTGGTAATGCAACGCATGCAACGTCGCCGCCGTAGGGGATGGGACCCAGGCTGTATTTGCCCCCGCCTTAAGCTGACCGCCTTTTTGCTCAAGCATGTCGTTCATTAAGTCTGGCATGGCCCACATGCCTTTTCCAATTTGGGCACGGCCTTGGAATCCTGAAGATAGACCCGCCACCACATTCGATTGCTCATACGCATTCAGCCAAGTGGACGCTTTCATTTCATGCTTGCGAATCATCGCCCCCGCTTCCATAGACGTATGAATTTCATCCCCTGTTCGGTCAAGGAACCCTGTATTGATAAACGCCACTCGGTCTTTGACCTCTTGAATGCAGGCGTTTAAGTTTAGCGTCGTGCGCCGTTCCTCATCCATGACGCCGATCTTTAACGTGTGACGGGGAAGGCCGAGAATCTCCTCTACCCGGTTAAACAGACGATTGGCAAAGGCAACCTCAGCGGGTCCATGCATTTTCGGTTTGACAATATAAACGGACCCTTTTCTGGAATTTTGATTCCCGCCACTCTTTTGTACGTCATGCTTGGCAATGAGGCTCGTGACGATTGTATCTAAAATTCCTTCAGGCAACTCGTTTCCATCCGTTGTTAAAACCGCCGGTGTCGTCATCAAATGACCAACATTTCGTACGAACATGAGCGAGCGTCCCGGTAATGTCCATTCTGAACCATCTAGGCCGGTATAACGGCGGTCGGGATGCAAGGCGCGTTGCATGGTTTTGCCGCCTTTTTGGAAAGAGACGCTCAAATCGCCCTTCATAAGACCGAGCCAATTTTCGTAGACGAGCACTTTATCCTCTGCATCAACCGCAGCCACTGAATCCTCACAGTCCATAATCGTCGTTACAGCGGACTCCATCAGCACATCCTTCACATGTGCAGCGTCCGTCTGGCCAATCGGATGGTTGGGATCGATTTGAACCTCCACATGCAAGCCGTTGTTTTGCAGTAAAATCGCCGTCGGTGCAGCGGGTGCCCCTTGGTACCCTAGAAGCTGGGCGCCGTCTTCCAAGCTCGTGTTCTGATCATTGCTTAGTGAAACGGTGAGCTCCCCGCCATCAATGGCGTATCCTGTCGCTTGCTGATGAGACCCTTCCTTTAAAGCGAAGGAGTCATCCAGAAACTGTTTCGCATAGGCAATGACTTTTTCTCCGCGTTTCGGGTTATAGTCTCCAGCACGTTCCGTTCCGTCTTCTTCAGAAATGGCGTCCGTTCCGTAGAGCGCATCATACAAGCTCCCCCACCGAGCGTTCGCGGCATTGATCGCATAACGGGCATTGTTCACAGGGACGACAAGCTGCGGGCCTGCTTGTAGGGCCACTTCATCGTCCACGTTCTCTGTCGTAATCGTCACATTTTCGGGTTCTTCTTCTAGGTAGCCGATGTCTTCAAGGAACGATTGATACGTCTCTTGATTGCCAGTGTTTTGGTTTTCTTGATGCCATTCATTCAGCTGCTTTTGAATGGTTTCTCTCCTTTCAAGCAGCTGTTGATTCTCTCCTGCAAAATCGGTGTAAAGGGATTCAAACCCAGCCCAAAATTGGTCCGTGTCAACGCCGGTCCCAGGCAGTGCCTTTCGATCAATAAACTCCTTTAGCTGTTTGGCTACTTGTACGCTTCCTACGTGTACGTATTGATTCATCTCCAATGCCTCCTTAGACACTCTTTAATTCTTGTTTGACTTCGGCACAGCGGCTCGGGGAAGGGAACAGTTTTCCCGCATTTAAAAGATTGCTAGGGTTGAACACTTCCCGGATTTCCGTCTGCGCCTCGATTTCTTCTTCTGTGAAGACAAAGCGCATTTCTTCTCGTTTCTCAATTCCGACGCCGTGTTCGCCTGTAATCGAGCCTCCGACATCCGCGCACACCTTCAAGCATTCACTCCCAGCTTCTAAGGCGCGCTCGGTTTCCCCAGGGACTCTGGAGTCAAACAGGACGAGCGGATGCAAGTTCCCATCCCCTGCATGAAAGATGTTGGCAATGCGCAGTTGATAAGTCTCGCTGATTTGGCCAATCTGTTCCAGCACGGTCGGGAGCTTGCTTCTCGGGATGACGCCGTCTTGGACGAGGTAATCAGGGGAAATCGCCCCCATCGCTCCGAACCCTGTCTTTCGATTCGCCCACCATTTCTGTCGTTCTTCTTCACTTTGCGCCACTTTGACTTCGCGGACATGACGCGTGCGACAAACGTCGAGAATTTGTTCAATTTGCTCATCGATGCCTGCCGCAATGCCGTCCACTTCGATCAATAAGACCGCTTCGATATCCTTTGGGTGTCCGACCGGAAAAGCGGCCGCTTCAACTCCTTCAATGGCAATTTTGTCCATCATCTCAAGAGCCGCTGGAACAATGCCGGCTGAGATGATATCAGAAACCGCTTGACTGCCATCAACAACCCGATCAAAATACGCAAGGACGGTTTGTTTCTCTTGCGGGTTTTTCAAAATGCGTACGGTAATTTTTGTAACGATCCCAAGCGTTCCTTCTGACCCTGTCAACAGTCCTAGAAGATCATAGCCAGGCGCATCTGGAACGCCTTCCTGACCAATGTCAACGATTTCCCCATTTGGTAGGACCACTTCCATGCCAAGGATGTGGTTCGTCGTGACGCCGTATTTTAAACAATGGGCGCCGCCAGCATTTTCGGCGACGTTGCCCCCGATCGTGCAGCAGTACTGACTAGAGGGATCAGGCGCATAGTAATAGCCTTTGTCAGAAATGGAATGGGTTAGTTTCAAATTCACATAGCCAGGTTCGACTACCGCTTGCCTATTCTCAAGGTCGACACGAAGGAGTCGTTTCATTCGCACGAGGCTGATGATCACTTCGCCATTGACTGGAATCGCCCCACCACTCAAGCCCGTGCCTGCTCCTCTTGCCAGGAAGGGGAGGTCGTGTTCACTACAGTATTGAACGACCTTCGCGACTTCCTCTGAATTCTTCGGAAAGACCACAGCCTTTGGAAGATGTTTATGAATCGTGAAGCCATCACAGTCATAGGCGAGTAGATCTTCCTTTTGATAGAGAATAGGGTTGGGGCCCTCAACGAGTTTGGCGAGACTCTGAATGTGAGGGTCCTTAGTTTTTAACTTAACGCGCCTCATCAGCGCCCCCCTTTCCGCTGTCTTCCTTTTGATAGGCCCAATCAAGAAGTTGAACGGTATGAACAATCTGTTGGCTCCGTCCGTATTTTTCTACCCCCATCGCCATTTGTAGCATGCACCCCGGGTTCCCCATCGAAATCATCTCCACATCTTCGGGGACATGCTCCATTTTGCTCTTTAGGACGGCATCCGCCATTTCCGGATTGGTGATGTTATAGATTCCTGCGCTCCCACAGCAGCGGTCGGCATTGGGCATGCGAATCATTTCGACACCGGGAATGTCAAGGAGAAGATCCCTTGGCTCCTTGGTGACTCCTTGACCGTGGGCAAGGTGACAGGCATCATGATACGTAATTCTAGTGTTAAGCGCTGCCTTTGGCTTTTCATAGCCTGTGTCATAGAGGTACTTCGAAACGTCCTCCACTTTTTCGGCAAAGGCTTCTGCTCGTTCTTTCCATTCGGTGTCGACTTCCCGGAACAGCTCCGTGTATTCCTTCAGCATACACCCACAGCCAGCTGCGTTCACAATGATTGTGTCCGTTTCTTCAAAGGCTTCAATATTCTCTTTCGCCAGCTTTCGACCCATCTCTCGATCCCCTGCATGGACGTGCAGTGCTCCGCAGCATGTTTGCTTATCAGGAATCGTGACGTCGTTCCCGTTTCGTGCTAAAACCCGAATCGTGGCATCGTTAATGTCGCTAAACATCACATCCATCACGCACCCTGTTAGAAAGGAGACCGTATGCTTTGTTTCCGGTTCGGCCTTAATCACCGCTTTGTTTTTGTACTTTTTTCGAACGGGTGTTTGCACTGCAGGCATTACGGCTTCCATCGCCGCTAAATGAGGCGGCATGACATTCAGTAGCCCCGTCTTGCGCACAAGGGCTTGCGCACCGCTCTTTTGGTAGACCTTCAGCAAACCACCAAGGGCATGCAAGCGGTTGTAGTACGGAAATAATCCTCTTAAGAAAAAGCCACTGACTACCTTTTTCCACCCTGTGAGTGGCATGGCTTGACGAATTTGCCCTCTCGCTTCTTCAATTAACCCGCCCACCTCTACATCTGCCGGGCAAGCGGTTTCACATGCGCGACAATCAAGACAGGCAAAGACGGGATCGCTAAACGCTTCGTTGACCTCCAGTTTCCCTTCGGCTACCGACTTGATTAGATGCACACGGCCCCGTGGGGAGTGCTGTTCCTGCCCCGTTTCTTCATATGTAGGACAAGCTTCAAGGCACATGCCGCAATGCACGCAATCGGCCCATTTGTTTTCATCCGGATGGTCACTCCATAAGTAATTCGTGAGGGTCTTACTCTCACAAGGAAGCTGTTCTGTTTGACTCATCGCTTATATCCCTCCCACGAAACGAGATTGGTTGAGGAGACGGTTGGGATCAATTGCTCGTTTGATGCCTTCGAGCAACGGGAAATAGGTCGGCGGCTTCCCCCAAACCTGAACGGTTTCGCGAACGGCTAGAGGAGCATGCGTAACAACAACATAGCCTCCAATAGCCTCCACTTGAGAACGGAGGCTATTGATGGAGGCGATGACATCTTCCTTAGCCCCACTTAGGCAAACGATGCAAAGGCCGTGCCCTAGTCCGCCTTGCGATTGTACCGTAAGCCCGTGCGCCTCTTCTAGGAGCTCAGCTTCTTTTAGGACATCGAACACGCGCAAATTTTTGACGCCGATTTTAAGCTTGACAGAAACGGCAGATGAGCTTTGCACTAACCGTTTGGACGAACCCATGCGCGCAACATTCTCCCAAAATGAGTGCGCATCTTTGCCTTCTTTCACGAGAATGTTCGTCTGGGCTGGCAACATGCGGCGAACGAATTTTTCTTGGTAGTCTACAGAAGGCTCGACGTCTTCAAAGGAAAGGGCAAGACCCAAGGTTCGTATTCCTGTCAGTTTTTCCATGATCGTGGCGTTCATGATTTCCAGAGCCACTGGTTCCAGCATGGAATCGAGCAATGACACAGCAAAGGACCGAACGTCTTCCATCTTTTCATTCGCAAACGGGATAAGAAGGAGCCGTTCATGCTTCGGTAGAGGTCGTAGCTTCATCGTGACTTCCGATATCACCCCAAGTGTGCCCATGGCTCCAATAAAAAGCTTATTCATATCATAGCCGGCCACATTTTTGACGACCTTGCCCCCCGTTCGAATGAGTCGCCCATCTGGATAAATAACTCTCAAGCCGATCACCTGATCCCTAGCTGAGCCATAACCAAGCCGTTTGGGACCGCTCTCATTGCTGGCAATGATCCCCCCAATCGTGGCCTCCTCGTCTGCCGGGAGGTCAAAGGCAAATTTTTGTTGGTGTTCTGCCAGGTACGCTTGTAATTCGTGAACGTTGGTTCCAGCCTTCACTGTGACGGTCATATCGCCAACGGTATGCTCGACAATCCCATGATAGTCCCTGAGAGACAGCAGCAAATCCGTAGACTTGGACGTGCCCCCGAACCCTCTTTTTGTCCCTGCCCCTTCGACGGTGACGTGCTGCTTTTGCTTTGTCGCAAAAGACAGCGTGCGGCAAATCTCCTCTTCTGTGGAGGGGCGCACGAGCACCTGCCCCTCATTTCCGAGTGCATCGCCTCGCTCTTCGGCTACCCCTACATAGCTAGCGGGGAGCGCTGACGATAATTCCGAGTAAAGCTCAGTAACGACCATTTCATCACCACCTCACTTTGTTTCCTAATAACGAACAGTATTTCCAATCATGATGAAAAAATAAAACTCTTTTCAAAAAAGAGCTATTTTTTGTTTCTGTCTAACATTAAACCATGTTGTCTAGACTTTTTCAATACAATTTTTCGATTTTTTGAAAATGGTGAATAGGTTCCTAATGACTGTTGGCCGTCGTCGCTCCCCGGTAACCGATCCGTTGCGAGATTTTCTCCCCTACAGAGATAATCAGCGGACTCAGATTTTGCAAACGCTCTCTCGTCATACGAATGGATGGTCCTGAAATACTAACGGCTGCCGTGATGTCGCCTTGATGGTCAAATATGGGAGCCGCAATGCAGGTGATGCCTTGCTCATTTTCTTCCATCTCATACCCATAGCCATGCAAACGTACGTTCTCTATCTCCTGCTCAAACGCTTCTTTTTCCACAATCGTTCGCTCCGTATGCCTTGGGAGCCCCTCCTTATCAATTAACTTCGCTCGTGTATCGGTTGGCAAATACGCGGAAATCACTTTCCCGACACTCGTACAATGAATCGGGGCCTTCCGACCAATTTTAGAATGTGTTCGTAGCGTTTCGTTTCCCTCTAGCTTTTCTATGTAAATCATATCCCCCTGGTCGTAGACAACAAGATGGACGACTTCATTCGTCGTGGCTTCAAGTTCTTCTAAAAAAGGTCTGGCCTCTCCTCTAAGGTCAATAGAATCCAACAAAATCGAACTTAATTCAAGAAACTTATAGCCGAGTCGATATTTCTTTGATTCCCTCTCTTGCTCGATGTAACCGTGTTCCGCAAGAGTGGCCAGTAGCTTATGGGTGGAACTTTTCGTTAACTCAAGCTTAGTGGCGAGCTCAGTTACGCCCACCCCTTGTTTGTACTTGCTCACATGGGCAATAATCTGTAACGCTCGGTCTACGGATTTTACCATCGTATCACTCCTCGGCTATATTGTAGCACACAAGTGGAGAGCGTTGTCTTTACGTTGTTCGCAACGAACAGGGAAAAGCGTTATAATAAGAAGAGACTTCATCCATCTTTTGAAGGAAGGTGTTCGTTGTGAGCGTGCCTAAACAAAGTTTATACACTCTTGAGGAATACAATGAGATGAGAGAACAATCCAACGATTTGCTTGAATATGTGGATGGTGTCGTCTACACGTCTCCCTCCCCTTCTACTGAGCATCAACGAATATCAGCAAAGCTGCATGTTCGTTTATTCAATGCTTTAAATGGCAAGCCATGCGAAGCACTGGCCGCTCCTTTTGATATTGTTTTGAAAAAGGAAGGCGTGGAAGGGAATCAAATAGTGATTCCTGATCTAACGGTGATCTGTGACGACGGCGGGCTAAATGAGAAGAACTACGTTGGCGTACCTGAAATGATTATTGAAATTCTCAGTCCCTCAAACCAGTCTCATGACCTTGTGCTTAAATTGAGACTATACCAAACATATGGAGTTAAAGAATATTGGATTGTTGACCCTTTGACGAACACCATTTTAGTTTACCGTTCAGACAAGACCTATCAAGTGGTGGAAAAAGGGACCGCTCAATCGGACGTCGTCAAGGGATTTGAGGTGGAGGTGGAGGAAATTTTCAGGGTGTGAGGGACTTCGAAATTTCACTTCCTTTCAAGGCACCACCTTTGACAGGAGATCGCTCTCCCGTATTGCCCCCACCTCGCCCTCACTACTATAATGGAGTAACAGTATAGAGGGGTGATGAGGCATGAATCAAAACGATATCGAAAAACAAGTGATTGAAAATTATCAGCGTGATGAAAATATGATGATTCTTGTGTTTGCCCAGTGGTGCGTGAATCACCAGTTGGAGGCCAAAGCACTATACAAACGAGCTCACCCTGACCAATCGGTGAACCCGGAGCTTGAGAAAACAATGGACGTCACCGTTTCGAAAGAAGAGGCTGGGGAGGTTCCCGATGAGACATTGCTTGGGGTACTTTCTCTATTTGGGAATAGTGATTTAGCCTTTGTTGTCAGCGAGGAGATCGAAAAAAGGAAGAGAGAATTGCGATGAGTGCTTCATTCAGACAGCTTGGTGTACGGTCGTTAACTCAAGCTCTACGACAACCGGACAATGATCACTCCCAAGGGTGTCAGCGTGAATGCTTGCGTCCTGGAGAGCGTCCTTGAGTTGGTTGGATACGAGGAAGTAATCAATGCGCCAGCCGATGTTGCGCTCCCTCACTTTCGCCATGTAAGACCACCATGTAAAGGCATCGTCCTTTTCTGGATAAAAGTGGCGAAATGTGTCCACGAAGCCACCGTCAAGCAACTGTTTGAATTTGCCCCGCTCTTGGTCGGTGAACCCGGCATTTCCGATGTTGGTCCGGTCATTGCGAACATCGATTTCTCGGTGAGCGACGTTCAAATCACCGCAGAAAACAACGGGCTTGTCCTCTTGCAGGGCAAGCAAGTAACGGCGCGCGGCTTCCTCCCATTCCATTCGGTACTCAAGGCGCGTGAGATCCCGCTTGGCGTTGGGCGTGTACATCGTTACCACATACATCTCCTCGAACTCGAGCGTAATCACCCGTCCCTCGTCATCAGGAAACGCCTCTCCTAGTCCGTGTTGAACGGAGATCGGTGACTGCTTGGTAAAGATGGCGGTGCCTGAATAGCCTTTTCTCTCCGCATAATTCCAATATTGTTCGTACCCAGGCAATTCAAGCTCGATTTGCCCTTCCTGCAGCTTCGTTTCCTGCAGGCAAAAAATGTCCGCGTCGACTTCGTGAAAATAATCGAGAAATCCTTTTTTTACACAGGCGCGGATGCCGTTAACATTCCATGAAACCAGTTTCATAAATCGTATTCCCCCTTTACCCTATGGATTCATTGTACGCTGCGCTAGTTACTGAGCGCAAATAAGGAGCGCAATGCCTTTTTGAGGCGTTGTGCTCCTCCCCTTGTCGTCAATTAGAACGAAGTCAGTTGAGGAATCGCTTCAGCAATTAGGCGGTAGGAGTGCAACCGGTCCTGAAAGGTTGGCGCGTGGGTAAGAATCATGAGCTCGTCCGCTTCGTAGAGTAAGGCAATTCTCTCTAGTTCAGTTTTAACGTCATCCTGATCCCCGACAATTGCAGCGGACTTCTCTTCTAGAATCGTTTCTCGCTCCGTCTCTGGCAGCGCCATCAAATAATCTTCTGCCTCCTGCTCTGTTGGAATCGATTGAAGCTGCTTTCCTTTATTCACACACGCTTGCCAGACTTGCACGCTACGATAGAGAGCGTGCGCACGATCACGCGTATCGGCGCAAAGGGCACTGACGGCAACCATGGTGTCACGCGGGGCACTTTCCCTTTGTTCTCTGTACCTGGCGACGACGTCTGGTCCATTCTCAGCCTTCATGAAGTGACCGTACGCATAGTTTGTTGCCGTTTTTGCCGCGAGTGTAGCGCTTTTCTTGCTCGTGCCAAGCATCCATACACTTGGCGATTGGAAGGGCACCGGACTCGCCTGCAAGCCAGAATACGTATGGCCTTCCGGGAAATCTTGACGGAAGAAGTGCATCAGCTCTTCGACTCGGGCGCCCATCGTGTGTACACGCTCGACAAAATTGCCAGAGAGTGCGATGGATGCTTCCGCGGAGCCACCGGGGGAGCGGCCAAGTCCAAGGTCGATGCGGTTCGGGAACAAATTCGCAAGCATATTAAACGTCTCCGCTACTTTATACGGGGCATAATGAGGAAGCAAAATCGCGCCGGCGCCGAGACGAATCGAATGGGTCTTCGCACCGATGTAGGCAAGCAACACTTCAGGAGCCGGGCAGAGTAGGCCAGAAAGGTCGTGATGCTCAGCAATCCAGTAGCGATGGTACCCAAAACTTTCAGCTGCCTGAGCAAGCTCCCCGCTTTCACTCAAGGCAACTTCATTCGTGGTGTGCGTTGAACGTGGGATTTGATCTAAAATACTTAGCCTCATCGGTAACCTTCTTTCTGTTGAACACTTTAGAATAAAGGTACCGCTTTTCGCGCTGTTTCGCAACGTTTTTGCACGATTCTTGTTGATGCAACAAGGCAGCCAATCCAAACGAGCGCCGTCTCATAACGAATGTGATACGGTGCAGGAACGTTAGGATATAGAGGAGGCGATCCCCTAGGTTTTTAAGTTAGCTCCAACAGTAAAAAGAGCGAGCCCCTGCAATTATGCAGGGGCTTTGGGGACAGTCTCGTGACGCTACAACATTTTCTTGTTGGCCCCTTCCTGCTTTTTGAGCAATGAAATCGCCTCTTTGTTCTTTTTCTGTAGTTTCGATGTAAAAGGCGAAGTGACGAAAGCTGGAAGCACGGCGTTTTTTACTTTTTTCGTTTTCTTTTTCACGATTCTCACACCCGCTCTTTGGTCTTTGTTACCCCTAGTGTATGTCCCGGTAAGTCATGCGGTGCACCTATTTGCTGTGTGAAAGACTACTCCTCTTCCTCTTTTTCGCCACCAGAAACAGAAAGCAAGTCGTAAATCGCTACGAGCGAAGCAAACAAGAGGGTATCAAATTCTGTTAGACGTTCGTCGGCCGTGAGCTTCAAGACGTGCCGTTCCCCCGCGAGAATGATGGGGATGAAGGCAACCTTTTCATTATCTGCATAGTAGATTTCCTGTCGTTCAAGCGTTGTGTTCATTGTGGCACGGTCATCATAGTGTTCAACGAGCTGCGCTTTCTCCTCCGAACTGGAAAATGGAAACACCCTTGCCTCCGTATCGGTTTTCTCTGCAAACTGGGTGATAATTTCTTTTACTCCCGTAATATATGCACGATGCCCCCCATAATAGACGTTAATGGGGTCATCTTTCAACAATCGATAAAAGGCTTTGAGCTTGTCTTGGTGGGTGTCTAGCAACTGATTGTTTTGCTCCAGGAGATGTCCCGTATCCACAGAAAAAATGTCTGAGCCGATTCGTTTTACGTAGGCACTTAAAAATACGAACGCGTCCACGATCACAAACAGAACGGCAACAATTAAATAGTGATGCCATCGTTCAAACAAACTTTCTGGATACACAGTCCATGTCAAACCGGCGCCTGCGGCAAAAAGCGTGTACCAGATTTTGCGGATCGCCCTGATTTTGCGTCGCACCATCTCCTCTTGCTTCCAATAAGCGAACACAAAACAGGCCAGAGCTAGGAGCACAACCCATACGAGCACCTGAAAAGTCAGCAGCATACAAATGGCCTCCTCATACAATGCTTGCTACAGTATATGAGGGAAGGTGCAAAAGTAGATTACGTTTCTTAGGACGTACATGGTCGAGCTTGGTCATTAAATGTCGTGAAAGGGAGAGACGAGAACAGAAATGCCAAGAACGATTGAAGAAACGCACTCTGCTGCTGCAAAAGGGTGGGTCTGTTCTTAAAAAAGGCGAGCACCTAATTGGTAGGTGCTCGCCTTGTTCCTTTCAGCTATTCGTTGGCCAGTCGCAGCAGTGCTTCTTTGAGCACGGCTGTTCCTGCCACACAGTCTTCAACCGATGTGAATTCCTCTGGGGAATGACTAATGCCTTTTACACTTTGCACAAAGAGCATTGCCGTTTTCTCTACATAGCGGCCGATAATCATCGCGTCGTGTCCAGCCCCGCTGACGAGCGATTGGCTTGAATAACCACAAGCCTCAGCCGTATCCGTGAGCAATTGCTGCATCGCAGGGGCCACAGGGACGGGGTCAATGCTTGTCAGCTCCTGGTGGGAGAAAGACAGGTTTCGCTGTGTGGCGATGGCCTCTCCCTCTTGGATAATGGCCGCAACCAAAGCGTCTCTTGACGCTTTTTGAATATCGCGAATATCGATCGTGAGCTCGGCTTTCCCGGGCACGACATTTGTGGAATTTGGCGTAAGTGCGTGCGTGCCCACCGTCGCCACAGCCGTATCGCTAAAGCGCTCGGGCAGCTCCTCGGTCGCAAGGGTGAGCGCGGCGGCTGCCGCTCCGGCGTCCCGGCGCTTTCCCATCGGTGTGTTGCCTGCATGATCGCTCGCGCCTGTAAACGCACAGAAGAGCCAGACCGGCCCAGCAATGCCTTTGATAACGCCTATCTGCGTCCCGGTCTCTTCCAGCTCGGTTCCTTGTTCAATGTGCAACTCCAAAAAGGCGTGAAGTTCCGCCGGATCGCGCTTGGCATCCTTGATTTGAAGAGGATCAAGACCACTGGCTTTCATGCCTTCGGCTAAGTTGACGCCATCGTCATCGACAAAGCGCTCAAGCGACGAGGGATCGACTTCCCCCATCATCGTCTGGCTGCCGAAGATGCCGGTGGGAAAGCGCGAGCCTTCCTCGTTTACGAAAACGAGCCATTCAAGTGCACGCTTATGGCTATGGCCTTCTTCAATGATCGACTCGATCGCTTGCAAGGAAGCAAGAACCCCAAGCGCGCCATCAAAGGCACCGCCGTTTTTCACGGAATCGATATGGGAGCCTGTCGCGACAGCAGGAAGTGTCGGGTCGCTGCCCTCCACCCGGCCGATGATGTTGCCTGCAGCGTCTTCACGGAGGGTAAGGCCTGCCTTTTCCGCCCATTTTTTAATGAGGGCTTTCGCTTGTTTCTCTTCCTCGGTATACACAAAGCGAGTCACGCCGTCATCTTCTGTGCGTCCAATTTGAGAAAGCGCGGTGAGCCGGGCAGCGAGGACATTTGGCTTGATCCCTTGCCTCGTGGGTGTTTTTTTGGCATCAAGGTTAAAGGCTTCGCGTTTGAATGACATGACGCACCTACTCTCGGGTTAGTTGAAAGGCTTTTGCGATCGAATCAAAAGACTGTTTTTGCTTTTCTGGATCATATAGATTGGTATGAAGCATGAGTTCATTCACTCCCGTCTTCTCAGCAAAAGCAAGCAGCTCCTCCTTGAGTGTCGCCGCGTCTCCTATGAATGAACCGCCAAGCTGCTCCATGACCATTTCTTTCTCGTGCGGGCTCCAAAGCTGGTCCATGTCTTCCACAGGAGGCGCAAGTTTGCCGCGACGGTTGCGGATCATCGAGAGAAATTGCTGATAAAGGGAAGAAGCCAAATACTGAGCCTCTTCGTTGGTTTCTCCTGCAATGGCATTAATCGCGACCATCGCGTACGGGTCGTCCAACACATTGGACGGGCGGAAGGAGTCGTAGTACACGTTTAACGCCGGGATCGTGTTCTTTGGAGAAAAATGTCCGGCAAAGGCAAACGGCAAGCCGAGCTGACCAGCAAGCTGAGCGCTAAAGCCGCTGGAGCCAAGAAGCCAAATCGGCACGTCCTCTCCCTCTCCGGGCACAGCTTTCACGCGCGGGCCCGTGGCTGTAGGGTGAAAATACTGCTGCAACTCATTCACAAGCTCTGGAAAGTCGTTGCCATCCTGGCCATGACGGCGCAACGCCTGTGCTGTTAGTTGGTCGGTGCCCGGCGCCCGCCCAAGCCCGAGATCAATGCGGTCAGGAAAAAGGGTCGACAGTGTGCCGAATTGCTCGGCAATCGCAAGCGGCGGGTGGTTTGGCAGCATGATGCCCCCCGACCCCACACGAATGCTTGATGTGTTCTCAGCGATGTGGCCAATCAAAACAGACGTGGCTGAGCTCGCGATGCCTTCCATATTATGATGCTCGGCCACCCAAAAGCGGTTGTAGCCGAGTTGTTCAACGTGACGAGCAAGCGCCAACGATTGCTCTAATGCGTCTTTCACCGTCGCTCCCTGGCGAACGGGTGCCAGGTTTAAAACGGAAAGACGTGGGTTTTTATGAAAAGTTGTCATAGATTCAGTCTCCCTCTCTGCACGTGAGTCATGTGCGTGCTTTTATTTTACCGAGCGCGTGTGGTGCAATCAACTCAGACGATTTGACAATCAGGGTGTCGATCCCTTAAAATGACTGATAGTCAGTCATAATGAACGGAGGGGGATTGATGGACAAGAATCAGCGGATGATTGAGGCAGCGATTGCCGTCTTCTCGGAGCTAGGTATTGAAAAGGCAAAAGTATCGGATATTGTCAAGCGGGCCGGGGTTGCCCAGGGAACCTTTTACTTATATTTCCCTTCAAAGCTAGCGGTCATGCCAGCAATTGCGGAAGTGATGGTGGACAAGATGATTCATGAAATTGAGGCTTCTGTTAAGCATCCTTCCTTCTACCAACAGCTTGAGGAGTTGGTCGATGTTATTTTTACATTAACAAGGGGCTATCGTGATATTTTTGCTTTGATTTATGCAGGACTTGCCTCAACCGAATATCTGAAGGAGTGGGAAGCCATCTATGCCCCGTACTACGCGTGGATGACGGCCTTTCTTGAGAACGGAAAAAGCGAGGGCGTGATTCGTCCTTCCGTGAACAGCGAGCGGACGGGGAAGCTGATCATCGGCTTGATTGAGTCGGCTGCCGAGCAAGTGTATTTGTATGACAGTACAGACACATGCGCGAGCACCCAAAAACAAGAGGTGCTTGATTTTTTAAGGCACGCCTTGGCTAGTCGCGCATGATTTGTCTATGGTTGCTTCTACAGTGATAAACAATACTCAGTTAAAGGAACGTGAAAACATGGGAAAAGAGAAGGAAAAGCAAGAGCTTGAGATACGAAACGTCACCTCTAGTCATACACAAGATTCAATCGACCTGTTAAACTACGTTTTTCAAGTCACCAACCAGGACCTATCCAAGGTTGGCGAAGGGCAAATGAATCGCTGGAAAAAGCCAATCATGGAATCATGCGACATTATTGGCTGGTTTTCTGGTGAAAAGCTAATCTCACAAATGGTCGTCTATCCGTTTAACGTCAATATTCATGGCAAACCCTTTAAGATGGGGGGCGTTACAGGCGTTGGTACGTACCCGGAATACGCAGGATACGGGTTAATGAACGATCTGATGAAGACGAGTCTCCTTCATATGAGAAAACGGGGTCAAACGATTTCCTACCTCTTCCCTTACTCGATTCCGTATTACAGGAAAAAGGGTTGGGAGATCATCTCGGATGTCATCACCTACACGGTCCGTGACACCCAGCTTCCTAAGCCGTATGAGCTCCCTGGTCATATGGAGCGGGTCGCAAATGACGATGCCGACATTAAAAAAGCGTACCAAGCCTTTTCTAAGAAAGTGAATGCCGCCATGATTCGAGGCGACCTCGCATGGGAAGAGCATTTTAAATGGGAAAAAGACGATTTGACGGCGTGCGTCTATTACGATGAATCCGGCGCGCCAACGGGCTATATGTTTTACAAAGTTGAAAACGAGACCTTCTATGTGAAGGAAATGATCTTTAACAATGAAGAAGCCAGGCGCGGCATTTGGAACTTTATTGGCGCGCACTTCTCTATGGTCTACCATGTGAAAGGCAAAATTTTTGCCAATGAGCCTCTCTCCTTCTTTCTTGAGGACGGGGAAATTGAGGAGAAAATCTCGCCTTACTATATGGCGCGTATTGTGGATGTTGAGGAGTTTCTCAAAGCCTTTCCCTTCACGAAACAAGCAAACGAAGGATTGACCCTCCGCGTGACGGACCCAATGCTTGAATGGAATACGGGGACGTTCTCGTTTCAATTTAACGAGAACCATCAAGCGCAGCCCACAGAGGATGAGCAGATTCATGTAGTTGAACTTGATGTGCAGACACTTGTAACACTGCTGCTTAACTACAAGCATGCCTCCGACTTAAAGGAGATTGGTCGCCTGAAGGCAACTGATGAGGCCGTACACTATATCGATTCGATCATTCCAAACAATCAGCCGTGGTTCTCGGATTATTTCTAATGGAGGGTTGACATCCCTCCTCCCCTGATGCTAGAGTATATCTCCTGCTTCTTAGACAGGGCGTAAACAGCCCGCTTGAAAAGTCAAGGAAGGTCAGGTATAATGGGGTTATAAACATCAGCGAACGAGTCATAGTGCTTGACGAAACGCTGATTTTTCATTAAACTATTAGTCAAAGATAGTCAAAGTCAAAAGCGGCAAAGCCTTGAGGATAGCCGCTTTATCAAAATTCTATTGGTCAGAGTTAGTCAAAAGACCATAGTCGAAACCGAGGAGGAATAAATCAATGAAATGTCAACATTGTCAAACTCGTGAGGCTGTCGTTTCCTTAAATATCGTACTTAACAATCAAAGCAAAAAAGTGAAGCTCTGTAAGGAATGTTACGAGCTCGTGCAGCAACCGGGCAATTCTTCTGGCTTTGGGAACTTTGATGATTTGATTAAGCAAATGTTTGCCGGGCAGCAGCCCCACTCTATGAATCAAGCACAGACGCAGCAACAGCCGCCGCAAAAGCAAGACGGATTTCTTGATCAGAACGGCCACAACTTAACACGCGATGCCGAGGCTGGTGAGATTGATCCTGTCATTGGTCGCGATGAGGAAGTGGAACGTGTGATTCAAGTGCTTAGTCGTCGAACAAAAAACAATCCGGTCCTTATTGGTGAAGCCGGTGTCGGAAAAACGGCGATTGCGGAAGGTCTCGCCCGCCGCATCGCGGAAGGCAACGTTCCTGCTAAATTAACAGGCAAGCAAGTCTATGCGGTTGATTTCTCGTCCCTTGTGGCCGGTACAAGCTACCGCGGACAGTTTGAAGAAAAAATGCAGGAGCTTGTCAAGGAAGTAAGCGAACGCGACGACGTCATCCTTTTTGTCGATGAGCTGCACATGATGGTTGGTGCTGGAGCGACCTCTGATGGCTCCATGGATGCTAGCAATATTTTGAAGCCGGCTCTTGCAAGAGGCGACATGCAGCTGATCGGTGCGACGACGCTTAGCGAGTACCGGAAGATTGAGAAAGACGCTGCGCTTGAACGCCGCTTCCAGCCGGTAACGGTGAAGGAGCCATCGCAGGATCAAGCCGTGGAAATTTTGAAAGGCCTTCGTTCTGTATACGAAGAGTATCACAACGTGAGCTACCCAGACGAAGTCCTAGAAGCGTGCGTGAATCTATCCGACCGCTATATTCAAGATCGTTTCTTGCCGGATAAGGCGATTGATCTTCTGGATGAAGTCGGTTCTCGCCATTCACTTGCAGAAGATCATGAAGACAAAGCGTCGATTGAAACGCGCGTGCGTGACGTGAGCAGACGAAAACAAGAAGCGACACAGCAAGAGCGCTATGAAGATGCCGCTTCCCTCCGCGACGAGGAAAATACCTTGAAGGCAAAGCTCGAAGAAGCCGCTTCACAAGTAGAACGTACAATTGTGAAGGTGGAAGATATTCAGGCGCTCATCGAGAAGCAAACCGGTATTCCGGTTCAAAAACTGCAAAAAGCCGAACAGGAGAAAATGAAAGATCTGTCCTCCACTCTTTCCGAGCATGTCATCGGACAAGAAGAGGCTGTAGACAAAGTGGCCAAGGCCGTGAAACGGAGCCGTGCTGGCCTTAAAGCAGGCAATCGTCCGATCAGCTTCCTATTCGTCGGTCCGACCGGCGTCGGGAAAACGGAACTGACGAAGCAGCTCGCCGCAGAAGTTTTTGGCGACGCGGAGTCGATGATTCGCCTCGACATGAGTGAGTTTATGGAACAACATTCCGTGTCCAAACTGATTGGTTCCCCTCCGGGCTATGTCGGTCATGAAGAAGGCGGTCAGCTAACGGAGCGCGTGCGCCGTAATCCTTACAGCATTGTCTTACTCGATGAAGTGGAAAAAGCGCACCCAGATGTGCAGCATATGTTCTTGCAGATCATGGAAGACGGTCGTCTTACCGATAGTCAAGGACGTGTCGTTAGCTTTAAAGACACGATCATCATCATGACGTCCAACGCAGGAGTTGGCATCCAAAAAGCATCTGTCGGCTTTACAACCGAACAAAGCAAAACGCTTGGCATTCTCGACAACTTACAAGACTACTTCAAGCCAGAATTTTTGAACCGTTTTGATGCATTGATTGAATTCAACCAGCTGTCTGAAGACAATCTTGTCGAAATCGTTAATGTGATGCTCGATGAACTTCACATTCGCCTGGGTGCCCAAGGCATTGAAATGGATGTAGCGGAAGACGCGAAGAAAAAACTCGCTGCCCTTGGCTATCACCCATCCTTCGGTGCCCGCCCTCTCCGCCGTGTCATTCAAGACACGATCGAGGACGACATCACGGACTTGATCATCAACGAGGAAACGGTGGCTCATGTTTCCGTCGAATTGATTGACGATGCCCTTGTTGTGAAAAACGTATAAGGTCGGTAACGGTAAGAGACAACGCGACTTCTCGCGTTGTCTCTTTTTATGTCATGACTTCAAACTGACTTTATTAGCTAAAATGACGTATGATTTAAGTAAGTTAGCTAATGAGGAGATGCGTTAAAAAATGAGAGTGTCTTCACCAAAGTGCAAAATAATTTCGGAAAATACTTGAAGTACGTGGAAGCCAACGAAGAAATTATTATAACAAAAAAATGGAAAATACGCGGCCGAAATCTTGCCCTGTGATGGCGAAAATTCTGTCACAGAAGAGCAACCTGAATATCGTTCTTCAATCGGTTGGGTGACTTATGAAGAATTTATGGAATTAACAGAGGAATCGGAACAGAGATTTGAATTAATTGACGGTGTCACCTACAATCTGGCCTCCCCTTCCTACAAACATCAACATGCGGTTAGCGAACTCCACGGACCTTTTTACAACTGGTTTAAAGGAACACCATGTATGCCGCTGACATCTCCGTTTGATGTGACTTTCTTTAAGAAGGAGAACAACATCTGTGTGGTCCAACCAGATATTGTGGTTATCTGCGACAAAGACAATGTAGACGAGCGAGACAAGTATAGGGGAACGCCGACCCTTGTGGTCGAAGTGTTATCCTCTTCCACGAGAAGCAAAGACATGTTGAAAAAGCTTGAGTTATATCAACAATGCGGTGTCAAAGAATACTGGATTGTCGATCCAATCAATGAACATATGTTGATCTATTTGCTGGAGGACAATGACATCATCAACAACAAAACCTATTCAAAACATGCCCGCCAAACAGCCCGCTCCGATGTATTTGAAGGACTGGAAGCGGACTTGCAGGAGGTGTTTGCTTTGATGGCGCTGGGTGATTATATTTCGCAGACAGACATGTAATGAGACCTGTCTCCTTTGCCCCCTGCGTCACAGCATCTTGTCGGACATTCTTGACCACTTCAAAAAACCACCGACGGATGTCTTCCGCCATCGGTGGGTCTCGCTTTTTTAAAACCTGACGACGGTTCTTCCCCGTACCTCCCCTTGCAGAATTTGCGCAAAGACTTGATCCAACTCTTCAAGCTCCACTTCCTGCACGACAGGTTCCAGCGCTGTAGGCTTGAGGTCATCGCCAAGTCGTTTCCACGCTCGAGTTCTCTCCTTCATTGGGCATGTAACGGAATCGATGCCCAGCCAGTTCACGCCGCGGCCAATAAACGGGAAGACGGTGGTTTGCACATCGGCCCCAGCTGTAAACCCGCTGGTCGCTACCGAGCCGCCCCGTTTTAGGGTGCTTAGGATATAGGAAAGCGTCTTCCCGCCCACAGGATCGACGGCTCCCGCCCATTTGGCTGTGCGCACGGTTTGTTCACCGTCGTCTTCAAGCTCGCTTCGATCGACGACATGTGTGGCTCCAAGTCCATATAGATAATCATGCTCCTCTTTCTTGCCGGTTCCGGCCGTAACTTCATAGCCAAGGCCAGCGAGCATATGAACGGCTAGGCTGCCTACGCCTCCGGTGGCTCCAGGAACAACGACGGGCCCCGCTTCTGGTGTCAGCCCGTTGTCTCCCAGGCGCTGAATCGAAAGCGCAGCAGTGAGGCCTGCGGTTCCGAGGGCCATCGCTTCTTGTAAGGTCAACCCGTCTGGAAGTGGAACGACCCAGTCTCCAGGTATGCTGGCCATTTCGCTATAGCCCCCGTGATGGCCGGTGCCGATGCGGTAGCTTGTCGCAATGACGGCCTCTCCTTCTTTGAAGCGTTCGTCCTCAGATTTGACGACCGTCCCGGCCAAGTCGATACCTGGGATGAGCGGAAAGAAGTCAGCCAGCTTTCCTTGTGTTGCGACTAAGGCGTCCTTGTAGTTCACGCTTGAATAGGAAACGGCGATGGTAACCTCTCCCTCTGAAAGCTGTTGAGGCTCCCACGTTTCGACTGCCGATTTTATGGTTTCTTCTTCCTTACGAATCACATACGCTTTAAAACTCATTGGTTCACTCCCCCTTTATAACAGTCCTCCACCTTTTGTTTTACCCCTTCTGAAATAGTTAAAACCTCACTTCTTCCGATGACGAAAATAGCGATTGCCAACGACTGCCTTTCTTGGTACGTTAAGTAGGAATGAAATAGAAGGAGGACGACGACATGCTCACCGATGCAGCCACGCGTGTGTACGCGGAAAAATTAGATGAGAACGACCCACTGAACGCTTACGCCTCTCTTTTCTATAAAGAGAAGCAAACGGTTTATGTTGACGGCAATTCCCTTGGACTTCTAAGCACGCTTGCAGAGGAAGCAACGCTTGCAATTCTCGAGTCGTGGAAACGCTATGGCATTGACGGCTGGACGGAAGGCGAGCATCCGTGGTTTACTCTATCCGAAAGCCTTGCATCGCAAATGGCGCCACTCCTCGGCGCTCATCGCGACGAAGTGATGGTCACCGGCTCGACGACCTCTAATTTGCACCAGCTACTGGCGACATTTTATAAGCCTGATAGCACTCGCACCAAAATCGTTGCCGATGAATTAAATTTCCCGACCGACCTTTACGCCCTGGATGCGCAGGTTCGCTTGCACCAGCTTGATCCGCAAGACCATTTACAGCTTATAAAAAGCCGGGACGGGCACACACTTGCAGAAGAGGACATTCTCGCTGCGATGACAGACGATGTGGCGGTTGTTATTCTCTCCTCCGTGCTTTACCGAAGTGGTCAGGTGCTTGACATGGCACGTTTAACGAAAGCGGCGCATGAGCGCGGCATTTTGATTGGCTTTGACCTCTGTCACTCGATCGGTTCTCTTCCCCACTCGCTATCCAAAGATGATGTCGATTTCGCGTTCTGGTGTTCCTACAAACACTTAAATGGCGGGCCTGGAAGCGTTGGGGGGTTATTCGTAAACAGACGCTTTCACAGCGAGCGACCGGGCCTTGCGGGCTGGTTTGGCTCCGATAAAGAGAAGCAGTTTGATTTGGCCACAAGCTTTACAAAGGCCGCGGGTGCAGGCGCCTATCAAATGGGGACACCACATGTGCTCTCTCTTGCGCCGCTCATCGGCTCGCTTGAACTGTTCTCAGAAGTGGGCATTGAAAACATTCGCAGAAAATCCTTGCAGCTGACCGACTATATGCTGACCTTGCTGTCGGAGTTTCCAGAAACTCGCCAGTTCAAAGTGATGAACCCGCGTTCCCACCGGGAAAGAGGGGCTCATGTGTACTTGGAGCATCCGGAAGCGGCTCGAATCTGCAAAGCGCTTAAAGCTCAGCACGTTATTCCTGATTTCCGCGCCCCAAGCGGCATACGAATGGCACCAGTGGCTCTCTACAATAGCTTTGTAGATGTTTGGGCATGCGTCCGTACGCTTGCTTGGATTATGCGCGAGGAAACCTATAAGAACTTTGATAATGAACGAGGAGTGATCGCGTAAATGGCCTGGATCGATATTACCCAACCGTTAAATGAAACGATTGCCCATTGGCCTGGGGACCGGGCATTTTCTTACACGCTTGAAGCAAGCAAGGAGGAAACAGGATCGGTCAACATTGGGTCGGTTTCCATGAGCCTGCATACAGGGACACATATCGATGCTCCGTTTCATTTTAATAGTGACGGAACACAAGTCCATGAACTTTCGCTTAAGACGTACATTGGTCCTGCCCGTGTGATTGAAGCGCTTGATGCCAAAGTCTTAAACGAAGACCTTTTCAGACGCTACTCCCTCTCAGGCGTCAAGCGCTTGCTAGTGAAAACGAAGCGGCAAGCAAACGCGCATCTGTTTCCGAAGGTGCTTCCGCCTGTGACAGAAGACGGCGCTCGCTATCTTTCTACGCTCGGGGTCTGTTTGCTCGGCGTGGACGTGCCGAGTGTGGATGAGCCCGAGAGCAAGACGTTGGATGGGCATCACGCGTTGGGTCGTGCCGGGGTGGCAATACTCGAAAACGCTCGTCTTGAGCATGTAGAACCTGGAGACTACGAGCTTATTGCTTTGCCGCTTTTGATTGAAGGAGCTGATGGTTCTCCCGTGCGTGCGGTACTGAAGTCGGCGGGCGGAGGTAATGAGCATGGCGAATAACCCGGACGATTTGACCGAAAATGTCTATACCGATTTTTCCGAGGCAATGAGCTATGGCGATTACTTACAGCTTGACTCCATTTTGCAAAGTCAGCGCCGCCTCTCTGGCCATCATGATGAGATGCTCTTTATTGTGATTCATCAGGTGAGTGAACTCTGGATGAAGCTGATGCTTCATGAAATCAACGGGGCTATATCCTCCATCAAAAAGGAAGACTTCCAGCCAGCCTTTAAGCAGCTCGCCCGGGTCTCGAAGGTGCAAGCGCAAATCATTCAAGCCTGGGATGTGCTCGCGACGATGACGCCTGCGGAATACGCAGAGTTTCGCGACTCCCTTGGGCAGGCGTCCGGCTTCCAGTCGTACCAGCACCGGCAGCTCGAATTCGCGCTTGGCAAGAAGACCCCACATATTCTGCGCATCTATGAGCATAACAAGGAGTTGCACCAGGTTCTGCATGAGGCTTATCATGCCCCGAGCCTTTATGACGCGACGATCCAAGCTCTCGCTAAACGCGGGCTTCCCATTGATAAAGCCGTGCTGCACCGAGATGTTACCATTACACATGAAGCGAACGAGTCTGTTCAGCACGCGTGGGAAACGGTTTATAGTGACGTGAACCGCTACTGGAATTTGTATCAACTTGCAGAAAAGCTCGTGGACCTAGAAGACTGGCACCAGCAGTGGCGTTTTCGACACATGAAAACGGTGGAGCGCATTATTGGCCATAAAAAGGGCACGGGCGGTTCGAGCGGGGTCGGTTACTTGCAGCATGTGCTCAAAGACCGCTTCTTCCCAGAGTTATGGGATGTGCGGACAACCCTTTAATCAAAAAGGTCGTAAATCAAATATAGGAGGCATTTGACCATGAAAGAACAATGGTCTTCAAAGCTCGGTTTTATTCTCGCCTCGGCTGGCGCGGCAGTTGGACTTGGTGCGCTCTGGCGCTTTCCTTACCTAACGGGAACCAACGGTGGCGGGGCGTTCTTTTTTCTTTTTATTGTTTTTACACTGCTCATTGGCTTGCCGATGTTGATCAGCGAATTCGTCATTGGAAGAGGCTCCAAAAAAGAGGCGGCCTCCGCTTATAAAGCGCTGGTCCCTCGTGGCCTCTGGCGATGGATTGGACGCTTCGGCGTGCTCGGCTCCTTTTTGTTGCTGACGTTTTATGCTGTGGTCGGTGGTTGGATCATGATCTATACGATTCTCTCAATCGCCGGTTTCATTTTACAGAATGGCGGGGATTACGGGGAATTGTTCGGGATGATTACAGCGGATCCGTGGCTGACGCTTCTCGGTTTTGCCTTGTTCATTGCTCTAAACGTTGTGGTCCTTTCTTTCGGCATTCAAAAAGGAATTGAGCGTGCCAACAAGTACCTCATGCCTCTGCTCTTCTTCTTTTTAATTATTTTAATTGGTCGGGCACTGACGCTTGAAGGTGCCATGGAGGGTGTACGATTTCTCCTCTATCCGGATTTCTCACAGATCACCACAAGTGGTTTACTCGAGGCGCTGGGGCACTCGTTCTTTTCGCTAGCCGTCGGTTTTTCCTGCATGGTGACCTACAGTTCCTATCTTGGGAAGGCGCAGAACTTGCCACAATCGGCCTCCTTTATTGCGGGAATGAATATTGTCATTTCTTTGCTTGCGGGGCTTGCGATCTTCCCGATTGTGTTTGCGTTCGGCCTAGAACCAGAGAGCGGGCCAGGACTTCTCTTTATTGCCCTTCCGACGGTGTTCTCACAAATGCCGCTGGGTGGCTTGTTTTTAAGCCTGTTCTTGTTGCTCTTTTTGTTTGCGACGCTGACGTCCTCCTTTAGCCTGCTGGAAATTATCGTTTCTGCGTTCACGCAGGCAAAACCCTATAAGAGGCGCAATGTCTCCATGGTTGCTGGTTTCGCGCTGCTGATTGCCGGCACGCCTGCCGCTCTTTCCTCAGGGGTTCTGGCTCATATTCAGTGGTTCGACCGTTCGATTTTTGACTTGACGGACTTTGTGGTCTCCAACTTGATGCTGCCGATTGGCTGCTTTGCGATTGCCCTTTTTGTCGGCTTTAAGATGAACAGAGAGCTTATCCATGAGCAATATCTCCTCTCTACCGGCAGATGGAGCACCTCAACGTATACGCTTTGGCATCGATTAATGCAAACGCTCGTTCCACTAACGATCGGCCTTGTTTTTATTTTGCAGTTTGTGTTGTAAGCAAAGCGATGAACAAAAGCCCAATTTTTCTTATGGAGAAATTGGGCTTTTGCATGGGCGTTCTCGTACATGAACGCTCATATTTGACAACGAAAAAAGTTCCTCAACGCACTTGTAATGATTGTCTTTGCTGCTGTTGGCGTGCTATTAAGTTTTATTTTTCGGGAAAAAGCGCGTTTGCCTGCCGATTCGAAGTTACACCTGCTAATATCGTAAAATTACATGCTGATTTCAAATAATACCTGCCACTTCCCTCGGATACATGCCCCCCTGATTTACCAGCTGCAGTTGGTGCGTTATAAGCTAGAGATTGCGTATTCCTGCTAGCTCCCACTATACTTCACAAAAAAACCGATCATGACGTTTTGTACTAGTGGAACTAGGAATTAACTCCATTTTGAAACGTTCCTTGGTTGGTGCGCTTCGAGCTTTGCGATGAGCGTCTCTGGAGTTTTTTCCGTGATAATGAAGTCGCGATAAGTCGAACGCATGAAGCCTTCGTTAATCGTGTGGTCAAGCATCGCAAGCAGTGGATTGTAAAAGTCATTGATGTTCAAAAAACTGCATGGCTTTTCATGATAGCCAATCTGCGCCCACGTGAAGACTTCGAACCACTCTTCAAGCGTTCCTGCTCCCCCGGGAAGGGCAATAAAGGCATCCGAGAGGTCGGCCATCATCGCCTTTCGCTCATGCATCGTTTTGACGACGTGAAGCTCGCTTACTTGATGGTGGGCAATCTCTACGTTCCTCAGTTTCTCTGGGATGACGCCAATCACGCGCCCTCCGGCTCGCAGGCAAGCATCCGCAATCGCTCCCATACACCCTACTTGAGCGCCGCCATAAACAAGCGTGATGTTCATCTCTGCTAGATAGGCCCCTAGCCTCTGGGCCTCTTTTACATACAATGGATGATTCCCTTCGCTTGAGCCGCAAAAAACGGCTACTGAGTCTAGTTTACTCATCATCAATGCTCCCCTCTCCTTTTCTCTGTACCCTATTAGGATACCAGAGAACAGACGACAGTGGCGGGTTATTTACAGGGTACGCGGGTGGATAAAGGTTGATGTAATTTGGTGAATCTCCAAAGGACTTTTAAGAATGAAATTTTTTCGCGGAGAACGCCGAGAGAGCCCTCGAACGCCGAGAGAGAGCCTCGGAACGTCGAGAGAGAGCCTCGGAACGCCAAAATCCTCTCTTGAATCTTAAAGATAGGGTTTTTATGGGATTTGTTTGCAAGAGCAATGGCACTTGCACGGGCAAGCCCCCCTTACATAAGCAATAAACCACCGAACTTAAGCCCTGAATTTCGAAACATAGCGGCTGTTGGCCTCAAAGAATCGCCACGGGTAGTGCTTGGACTCCCCTGCACCTCCAATCCCGATACGGGGGCTGGAGTTCACCGTCAAGTTTTCTTCCCCTCTGGCGATATAAAGCGGGCGCTCTTGCAGCGAAAGGTCGTAATGCTGCATGGTAATCCCCATGGCTTTCGTAAGCTTACCTGGCCCATCGGAAAAGTGACGCACGTGAGCTGGCAGTCCTCGCAACCTCTCCATTGCCTCGATGCCATGAAGTGGTTCTACCGCGCGGATGAGAACGGCTTCCGCTTGTCCTTTTGGCTCACAAACAACGTTAAGCAGGCAGTGGGTATGCATAACATAAGTGTAGGCATGTCCAGGTTCGCCGTAGAGAACGCGGGTGCGGTTGGTTCGTCTCCTTCCGTAACTATGGCAAGCTCGGTCGAGGGTGCCAAGATAGGCTTCTGTTTCCGTAATTTTTGCTACAAGTGTCTCTTCACCCACCTCGTGCACAAGCCACTGGCCGATCAGCCCCTTGGCGATCGCCAGTGTGGATTGTGAATAAAAGAGATCAGGCAATGCCTCCAGTTTCGGCTTTGCTTCGGTTTGCAACGGACCATCCTTCCTTTCTAAGCTGCCGTATGGGAATCTGCATTCCTCCTCAGCTTCTTTCCACTCCTTAGTTTGTCCGATCACGCCAAAAAACAAAAGTGGAATGCTTGGAGGTGGCTAAACGAAAAACCGCTCCGCACCTGAGAGCGACTACATGTACGTATTATTGATAATGCCGGACATCGTGAACCCCCACAAACCACTGATACTGACCAAGAGAAAGACTTCCAGCTAAAAGTAGACTCATAATGCTCACAAAGGCGACGTCGTACATCGAAAAACCGGTGTGGTAGAAATAAGTGCGTTTGCTTTGGCTCGTAAAGTGCTTCGCTTCCATAGCGACCGCAATACGCTGAGAACGGCGAATCGCCTGGGCAAGCAAGGGAATGGTGAAGAATTTAAGCTTTTGATAAAGGCCTCTCATTCCCCGGAATTGCAACCCGCGAATGGCAAGCGCGTGACGCAGCGTTTGAAACTCCGTCACCATAATGGGAAGCATTCGAATGGAAGCCATGAACGCGTAGGCATAGCGCGAAGGCAGCTTTAGCTGTTGCATGAGCGAGTAAAATAAGAGCACAGGTTTCGTCGTTAAGGCAAAGAGAAGCCCGAGAACAGCAAAGCTTAACGCCCTTACGCCCAGATGCATGCCGCGGTAAAAACTTTCCTCTGTAATATGAACAAGCCCCCACTCAAACCAGGTCGTCTCCCCCTGGCCAAAGAATGTCATCGCACTTGCCGAGGAGACGAAGATGAGAATGAACGGGGCGGTATAGAGCAGCACATAGCGAATCGGGTGTCCGGAAAAAGCAAAAAGCAGCACCGTGCTTCCTGCAAAAAAGAGTACCAGCACATTGGGGTTGTGAATGAATACAAGAACGATAAAAAGAGCAAGGGTGAGGATCAGCTTAAGGCTTGGGTTAATGCGAGTCAACCATGTGGTCCTCCATTCGTAACCATTCATTCTCCCACCACTCCTCTCTTCATTGTATCCACTCGTTCACCAGCCTCGATCCTGGTTTGTTTGCCGCCTTTTATCGTCCATACACTCGTGGCATACTGCTTCACAATCTCCTCGTCGTGTGTCACCATGACAATCGTTGTCTCCTCGGCCCGGCACGTCTCGAGCAGCTGCAAAAGCGAGAACGTGTTTTTGGCATCCTGACCAAATGTCGGTTCATCGAGCATCAGGATCGAGTGAGCACCGACAAGAGCTGTGCAAACACTCAAGCGCCGCTTTTGCCCGGTCGAAAGCTGGTAAGGATGAACGTCTTTTTTATCAAGGAGATCAAATCGATCCAGTAATGCAAGCGCCCTTTCTTCTTTTGAAGGGTCTTTTAAAAACATCAACTCATCCATCACGCGGTCGGTGACAAACTGAAATTCAGGATTTTGAAAGACAAAGCCAATCTCACCCGCGAGAGGTGACTTTCCGTGAATGCTTCGCTCATTAACCTTATAGGTGCCCGTAGTCGGTAGAAGATTCATCAGCGCATACAAAAGTGTCGATTTCCCCGCTCCGTTCTCGCCTACGATGGTGACCCACTCCCCGCCTTGAACATGGGCTTGCTCGACCGAAGCCACTTTCTTCTTTCCTCGCCAAGCCTTCCATTCCTTTAGTGAGAGATGAAGGGGTCCTTGCTTGTTGACGGGGGAAAACGTCGCTTCTTGTAAATGCCTGCTCCAAGAGGAAGGATGCCAAATGCCGTACGTGTCAATCTCTCTTTGGTGGTTTCGCCAGATATCTGCAGGTTTTCCATCTGCAAGAATCATCCCGTTGTCCGAAAAAAGTACAATCCGGTCAACGTAATCAAGAATGTGATCGATTTTATGCTCGACAATAATGACGGTTTTTTCAACGCTCATTTCTTTGATGGTTGCCCATACCTTAGCGGTGCCTTCGGGATCAAGGAGAGAGGTTGGTTCGTCTAAAAATAGGGTGTCTGCTTCCAGGGCATGCATAGAAGCGATGGCTAGCCGTTGTTTCATCCCCTGAGAAAGATGTTGGATTGGGGTATGAAGCGTTTCAAGCTTTATCCCTACTTTCTTCAAGAGAGAGGCGATCCGATCGTTCATTTGCTTCCGTGGAACTTGCAGGTTTTCCAGAACAAACCCAAGCTCTTCATCAACGAAAGGCATACAGAACTGTGTGTCGGGATCTTGAAATACAAATCCGCTTCTCTGGGGGACGGTGGCATGGGACGTGCGCATCGGGATGTCTATCACTTCTGGAAACAACCCCGAAAGAACCTGTAACAGCGTCGATTTTCCACAGCCGCTAGGTCCGAGAAAGAGCACTTTCTCCCCTTTTTCAATCGTTAGATCCAGCCCGTCAAAAAGCAGTGTTTCGCTTTTAGGGAAAGCAAGGCGCAAATCGTGTACGGAGGCAGCGATCATCTTTTGGTCCCCGCTTTCTTATCCAACAGATCATAATCGTTTTTCGAGGCCGGCCTGATCATGGTTGTGACTCCGGTTTTCTCTAACGCACGAACAAGCAGGTAAGCGAATATTCCTGCAATCGCGATGGATCCAACGGTTCGGAAAACAATACGGAGTGTTAGATTCCATGTGGATAGATCTCCTAAGTAGGCGTAGTAATAGTCCAGCCCAAGGGAGGCGACAGAGGCTCCGATCGCTCCAAGAATCGCGACAGTAACCGTGAAACGTTGGTAGCGAAACAAAGCAAAGGCAGCTTCCGTGCCTAGTCCTTGCGCTAATCCGTACAGCAGAAGCATCGGCCCGTACGGAGCGCCTGCGAAAAATTCTCCGGAGGCTGCTGCTGTCTCGGCGAGAATGGCCACGCCTGGTTTACGAATAATAAGCATCGCAATGGTAGCGGCGATGAACCACATGCCATATAGAAGCTGCTCCCCTTGTAAGCCGACAAGGCTAAAGATGTCCATGACCGGCGTCCATAGTCTGTAGACAATGGCAAAAACAACGGCAATCATAATGGTGACCATGACATCGGTTAAGGTTAAACGGTTTCTTTTCATTTTCAAATCCTCTCCTCGTGCACAGACAAAACAAAAAGGATCGCCGAGTGGGAGCTCTGGACAAGCCAAAAAGCCGCTCCCGAAACGAAGAGAGCGACTTACAGAGGGCACGTGCAGAAATACACTGCTCGCGTGCGTATGTACGTCAACTCCACTTCCCTTCGCTAGCATTACCTAGATCAGGTTAAGGGTTAAGACATCCGTCTCTCTCAGCGCTTCGGCACCCCTAGTGGAATCATCTATGTGATTGCTTTTTATTTAACCATAATCTCAAGAAAAAGACAAACTATTTTTCCAGTTTCTCTAAAATCGGATACAACTCCTCCAAAGCAGAAATTTCATAGGTCGGTGTGATTTCTTCTGCTGGCTCTTTGTTGGTACGGTTAATCCAAGCAGTACGAATGCCCGCGCGATTCGCTCCGAGAATATCCGTCCACAAATTATCACCGACCATTAACGCCTCGTCGTTGGCCACATTTAACAATCCAAGCGCGTGTTCGAAGATGCCTTTATCCGGCTTCCCTTTTCCGTACGCCCCTGAGATTACGATATGATCAAAGTAAGGAACCAACTGCGGCGTGATCTCAAGCTTAGTGTTTTGCAAGTCTGGGGAACCATTCGTGATCAGCAAAAGGCTGTAACGCTCACGCAGTTTCTCAAGAATTCGAAAGGACTCGTCGTAGACATAAGGATGCCGCCTGCGCGCAAGCGGGAACTGCTCGGCGAGAGCACTCGCTAAGTCAACGTCGTCAACTCCAATGGCCTCTAGTCCTCTGGCCCATGCAGCTTTCTGATAGCCGGGAGCAGCCTCACGCAGAGCGGCAAATGATTCGTGTTCATCTTGAAACTGCCCCCAGAGGCCTTCAAATGGATTAATGCCAATGTTTTGCGTAAATTCATAAGTGGGAAGCGTCTCGTAGAGCGCCCGAGCCTCTTTCCTTACGGCAGCTTCAAGTTCGGCAGGAACCACCCGTTGATTTTTCTTCCTGGCATATTCGCAGGTAACTTTAAACGCTTCAGCAATGCTGCGCTCGTCCCATAGCAAAGTGTCGTCTAAATCAAACAGAACCGCTTTCATTCCATTCCCCCCTGCTTCAGTTGTCATTAATTTGAACGCTCCAGCCAAACGGATCTTCTTGCTCCCCCGTCTGAATCCCGGTGAGACTGTCATAGAGACGCTTGGCGAGCGCTCCGGTGTTGCGGTTGTTAATGAGCATGGAATGATCCTTCCACTGCAGCTCCCCTACGGGCGAAATCACTGCAGCTGTTCCTGTGCCGAAAACCTCTTCAAGTGTCCCTGCTTTGCTAGCGGCGATCACTTCTTCCATGGAAATTCTCCGCTCACGCACGTTCATCCCCCAACTATGTAGAAGCTCTATCACGCTCTTTCGAGTGACCCCTTCTAAGATGCTGCCAGAGAGTTCCGGGGTGTGGATTTCGCCATCAATTTTAAAGAAGACATTCATGCTCCCAACTTCCTCGATATACTTTTTCTCCACCCCGTCCAGCCACAAAACCTGTGATTTCTGGTTGGCTGTCGCCCGGTCTTGTGCCTTATAAGCGGCACAGTAGTTCCCTGCGGTTTTTGCCGTCCCCGTTCCTCCAGGAGCGGCCCGTGTATAGTGATCCTCGACAAAAATGCCTACAGGGTTCATTCCTTCTTCATAGTACGCGCCAACCGGTGATAAAATCATCATCAATTTGTAGGTTCGAGAAGGAGCCACGCTTAAATTCGGTTCGGTCGCGATAATAAATGGTCGAATGTAGAGAGACGTTCCTTCCGCTGTTGGAATCCAGTCTCTATCGAGTAAAATCAATTCTTTTAAGTAATTAAGCATAAGGCTCTCATCCACAGGTGGAATGCTCAGGCGATCGCTTGAGCGATTGAGTCGGGCAAAGTTTTCCTCTGGACGAAACAAACGAATGTCTCCTTCCTCTGAGCGGTAAGCCTTCAAGCCTTCAAATACCGTCTGCCCGTAATGAAAAACCATAGCTGCGGGGTCTAGCGTCAGAGGTTGGTAAGGAATGATGCGTGCGCCGTGCCAGCCTTTCTCTTCAGAATAGTCCATAATGAACATATGATCCGTAAAGTGCTTGCCAAAAGCAAGAGAATCAACATCCGGTTTTGGCTTACCATGTGTACATTTCATAATCTCTAGCTTATTCTGTGTCATGAATTAGCGCCCCTTTCTCTTTTATCTCTGAGAGTCTGGTTTTGTCTTCTCCACGTACGGTTGATGTCCCCTTCTCTAGAAAGGTTCGCCTACGTATTTTTCAACTATAGCACGAAATGGTCAATTAGACAGTAATTTTAGGCAAGTTTCCTTCATTTCTCTCCTGATGAAAATTTCGTTTGAGCGCTTAAATTTTAAAATAGATGAATGGAGTTTCGAATTCATGCCGAAACTGTTTTTGTTTCCCTTATACAAAAGAATTCCGCGGGAGCTATAGTTCTGAAGGGAGAGAAACTTGTTGCTATAGACCCACACAACAGTCGTTTGCTAAAATACGTAGACAGATTTAAAGGGCTGAGGTGCTACTTTTATGAAACGTTATGATGAGTTGAAACAAGGGGAGTCAGGTGCCTGGTTGAGCATTTGCGCCTATGTTGTATTAGCCGCTATTAAATTGATTGTTGGATATTTGTTCTTATCACAAGCATTGATTGCAGATGGCTTAAATAATGCCACCGATATCATTGTGTCGGTGGCCGTTCTCGTCGGACTTCGTATCTCTCAAAAGCCGCCGGACCATGATCATCCGTACGGTCATTTCCGTGCTGAAAACATTGCGGCCCTCCTTGCTGCATTTGTCATGATGGTGGTTGGACTTCAGGTGATTTGGGGCGCGGGAACGTCGTTACTTGGTGATGCTCGCACAGAGGCGCCGCATATGCTTACCGCCTGGGTGGCCATCGGCGGTGCGGCCGTGATGTTTGCGGTCTATGCGTACAATCGACGGCTCGCTCAGCGAATCGACAGTCAGGCATTAATGGCAGCGGCACAGGACAATAAAGTGGATGCCATCGTCAGCATCGGGGCATTTGTCGGGATTGTGGCTGCTCAATTTGGTTTGGGCTGGGTCGATACGCTGGCGGCTTTTCTCATTGGAGTGCTTATTTGTCACACGGCGTGGACGATCTTTCGAGACGCGACCCATTCCTTAACAGACGGCTTTGATGAACGCTCTCTTTCTTCCTATAGAAAGACGGTGGAGCAGCTGGACTCTGTGCATGCGCTAAAAACGATCAAAGCCCGTCAAGTCGGAAGCTCCATTTATGCCGATGTTATTATTGAAGTGAAACCGAACCTTACCGTGAAAGATAGCCATGAAATCGCCGATAGTGTGGAAGTGAAATTGCGAGAGACGCACAATATTGCTCATACGCAAGTCCATATTGAACCACGGGAGCAGCAAGAAAAAAACGCCGAACCTAACGAGTAGGTTCGGCGTTTTTCTAGCTCCGGCGGGTAGGAGCGCCGAGATTTTTCGCCCCCGATACCGACATCCAGAACCGGGATTTCTTTTATCGGGTCTCCAAACTTCTCGCTCCTGAGCAATCCGCCTTCGCGTCTCGGTGTTTCTAGCTCCGGCTGGTGGAGGTCATCTGAAACATAGGGTGGGACGGTTTCCAAGGCCCTGAGCAGGGAAACCTCCGCTTTTTCGATAGGAATTAATCAATAACGGTGACGTTCACTTGCTGACGCCCAAAGGAAAATGCTTCATCCTTGGTTTCTACAAACAAATCAATTTTTTGCCCTTTAATGGCCCCTCCCGTATCACCAGCAATCGCTTCACCATAGCCTTCCACATACACACGACTTCCAAGCGGAATCACGTTCGGGTCTACAGCGACGACTTTTTGATTTGGATTGCTTCTAAGGTCAATGCCGGTTGCCGTTGTTCCCGAGCAGCCGTTGCAGTAAGCCGTGTAGGCTGTGGCTTCCATTTGGTAGGTGGCACCAGAAACGTCGCTGCTGCTTTCAGTCTCTGCATTCTCGGCAGAGGCTTCTGAACTTGCCACCTCTGCTGACTCCTCCGAGCCCTGACTAGTGGATGCATTTTCGCTTGGTTGGGAAGTTGCCTCAGATGGGCTTTGATTCTCAGAATCTCCGGAAGAATCTTCTGAACTCACGGCCTGCTCTGTGCTTTCTGCACTCGGTTCAGAGGACGGGGCTTGAGTCTGAGCCTCACTATTTTCAGAAGGGACTTCTGTGTCTGCCACCGCTGTTGATTCTTCGCCATTCTCGTTGTTAGCAGTGCTTTCGCTAGAATCAGAAGTGTGCTCGGATGGGGCTGTTTCTTCTGCTGTCGCTGTTGGGATGTTTCCGTAATACAACTGTTTGTGTGTTTCGGGACCAGCAACGCCGTCTACTTGGATGTTCGCCCTCGCTTGGAAATCTAGGACCGCTTGCTTGGTGATCGGTCCGTAGTGACCATCAATGTCGGCTGGATAATAACCAAGGCTTTGAAGTCTTGATTGAAGGCTTGAGACGAGCACTCCAACTTCTCCCTGTTGCAATACGCTCATCGCCCCGAGGGTTTGCACGCCTGCCACTCCATCAACTATAAGTCCTTGGCTTTCTTGATAGGAAACCACTGCTTCTTTCGTTCCTGACTCAAACACACCTGTGATTTGTTCCGTACCTAAGTAGCCTCTATCCGCAAGTTTTTCTTGCAAAGCTTGCACTTCTTCCCCTTGTGCCCCTTTATGTATAGGATTAAAACCCTCTCCTTCAGCATTCGCTTCACCTGGAGCTACTATAATGATAACCGCCGCGCTAACCGTAGCCAAAAAAGTTCTCAACCATCTTTTCATTCTTTGTTTCCTCCTTACAAAAAGTTCTTGCGACAGATGCCGCAGAGATGAAAGCTGAACCATGGTGGTCAACGTTCAATCTGCTATGATACCTACTCAGCCTGTTCTACAAATAAGCCAAGTTACAAAGAGTTTAATGTTTTTGTAACCTTTTTGTAATGTTTTTGAAGAGGAAGACAAGAAGAAAAATGGGCACCTGAGTGGGGCAAGAAGGGATTTTGTAAACATGTTGAGGGAGATGACAGAAAGCTTTTGCCAATACCGAAAAGCTCCGACAGGTCGCTTCTACCTGCAGGAGCTAGACAAAAAAGAACCCGCTCAATGGCGGATCCTTTTTTTACCGATTAATCAAGTACAGTTACGTTCACTGTTTGACGACCAAAGTTTAACGCTTCGCCTCTTGATTGAACATATAAATCAATTTTTTGACCATTAATGGCGCCGCCAGTATCACCGGCGATGGCTTCACCGTAGCCTTCAACATGGACGCGGCTCCCAAGTGGAATGACGTCCGGGTCAACAGCTACGACTTTTTGGTTCGGGTTGGCATTCAAATCAATGCCTGTAGCCGTTACGCCAGTGCATCCTTCACAATTGGCTGTATAAGCTGTTGCTTCCATTTGATAAGTTGCCTGTCCTTCATCAGCGGCAGGAGCTTGAGCAGCCTGTTCCTGCTCAGCTTGAGCTTGAGCGGCTTGTTCCCGCTCAGCTTGAGCTTGAGCAGCCTGTTCCCGCTCAGCTT
>NZ_LLYY01000032.1 GCF_001484965.1 Shouchella shacheensis
AGCAGACGGCATGAGCGTAACGAAGGTTGCAGAATTGACAGGACTATCGAAGGTGGAAGTTGAAAAATTGAAAAATCAATAAGCTTGATCAGAAATGAGGATGAAAAGTTATGAGTGATAAGAAAACACTAAGGTTGTTATTTCCTTAGTGGCAAGGAGGCAACAATCCTCCTTGAGCGCAACTCAGATTTTAAAGAGTTGTTGTTATGACGAGACACTGTTTTCAATCGCCTCAATTATTCTTCAGCCATACCAGCTAATATGAGTTCCGGAAAAGGGCGCAAATCAGGAATACTGATTGCGCCTGTTAATTTGAATGGGAAAGAATAATGGATGAGCGTTACGTTCCTCTTACTTTAACTGAAACGGTTTCGTTTCTCCCAGCTATAGTTCCAAAGAAAGCAATTAAAAGGGAGACGAACATTAGAATGACGAGAGAGACGGTCCATCCATGAAATTGTTCTGCGATGACTCCTAGGAAAATTGGTCCAAGTGCAGCTAGTGCATAGCCAATAGATTGAGCCATGCTTGACAGTTGAGAGGATTCAGTCACAGTACTCGTACGAAGCACGAAAAACATCATGGCCAAACTAAAAGTTGTTCCTGCCCCAATGCCCGTTAATAATAAAAATACAATAATCAGTTGTGAGGATATGAGGGCAATCCCTAATAATCCAAAAAAGAAAAATAAACCAGATACAAAAGCAAGAACACGCTGATGACTTAATTTAGAAGCAATAATAGGGACAACAAACGTTGTTGGAATTAAACCCACTTGAAAGAGTGCAATCAGCCAACCAGCGTCTTCTTGATTAAACCCTTTTTCAAGTAGAATATCCGGGAGCCATGTGAAAAGGCTATAAGGAATCATAGATTGCAAACCCATATAAATGGTAACAGCCCATGCAATTTTGGATTTAAACAGATGGTTTGGTGGCTGAGACTTTACTTGTCCAGGGACTTTTTTATTGCCAGATAGAATGGCAGGTAGTCGCAAAAGGAGTATGATAATGGCTAAAAATGACAGAACACTCCATATTTGCATGGAATTTCGCCAGTCTAAGAATTCTACATTGGCTAGGGGAACGGATATTCCTGAAGCAAGTGCTCCAAATACATTCATAGATACCGAATAAAGACCGGTCATTAGCCCGATCCGATAAGGAAAACTCAATTTTATTAACCCCGGCATAAGAACATTCCCTACCGCTATAGCTATTCCAACAAGTAACGTACCAAACAAAAGCATAGAAATTCCACCAAGTGAACGTATAAAAGTTCCAATAGATAAGATAAACATAGAGATTAATAGCGTTTTCTCCATTCCTAACTTTATGGAAAAAATCGGAACAAAGGGTGAAAACAAACCAAATGCAATAAGAGGTAATGTGTTGACCATCCCTATCAAGGCATTGGATACTTCTAGCTCTTTCCTTAATATGGGTATTAGAGGCCCGACTGAAGTAAGGGGGGAACGAAGAGTTGCAGCTATTACCATTACAGCCGCCAACAGTAGAAACAGATAATAACGGTCCCGGTAGGTTGTAATATTCATATATAACCACCTTTTATAAACAAGTGTTGAAAGAATAAGTGGAAGCTCAATCAGTATAGCTGAATCACTAAGCTTCATCAATATTTCATTCCAAACTTAAGTTCCATATTCATTTGCTAGTATCATGCCCACCAAGCTTGGCACCGAGCAAAATCATGCAATATCTAAAGGGACGGTCGTCCAGACTGTTACAAGACGAGTTTTCTGAGCTCAAGAAAACGTAGTGGGGTCAGCACTTATGGGCGAGAGGGTACTTCTGTGTTACAGTTGGAAATGTGACGGAAGAAATTATACGAAACTATATAAAAGGGTGATACAGATCATGACTAATATGTATCACCCTTTATTTTTTATGACTTTTTACGATTTAGGTCTTGATAACGAATTTAGGGTTGCTGAATAACCTTCCAATCATTCAAGCCATCTTGGGCCTGTCTTTTGAATAGTGAACGCCTTTGCCCAGACACGTGAAAAAAATAAAAAAAGAATACCCCCGAAGAGACTTCGAGAGATTCATGACGAGCACTTGAAGAGCAATCACCGTTTCACTGGTGTTTCGAAGGCATGCTCGAATAAGACGGAGGCCATAGGTGCGTTTGCCTTCACCGAATTTCCCTTCGAGGGCATTTCGTTCGGCGGCATCCTGTTTCTCGATCTTTTTTTGCTCTTTGGATTCTTGTTTAGGAGGGCGACCCAGCTTGGGACCTGTTGCAAAAAGGAATTCTTAGTTATTCAGCAGCGCCTAGTTAATTTCCTCTTTAATCAGTTGTAGCAAATCTTCTCCCCATCTAGGAATGGGAATTAATTCCTCCTTTATAAAGCCGTTTTCAATGGTTGCAAACATCTGACCTTCTTTTCCGGTATTATCCACGAGAATTACTGTATCCATCAAAAACAGATGGGTGAGCAAGTTTTCTCTGCTAATGGAGTGTCTACGTAGCACATCTTCTTTTGGAATATCATGACCGCCATTTTCGACACGTTTGGCAATTCTTTTTAAATTCACCGTTACATCATCCGTACCGACATAAATTACAAAAATTTCATATCCTTTATTTTTTTCGCTAGCTGCATTTGGCGAATGGAAATTTTACTGTCAAGCGTAGTCTCAATGGAAAAGTCATGTAAGGAATCGATGCATTCGCTGATAATTCGAAGTGATTCTTTGCCAGCACTTAATGTAGGGTTTTTCGAAGTTCGGTTTTTGTGCTTACGAACCAAAGCGTCAGGGTCTACGTTAATCGCCGATCCAAGATCATCATAAAACATTCCACGAATGGTGCTTTTTCCTGAGCCGTTGTTTCCTGAAAAAACATACATGACGGGTTTCTGCTTCATGAGCCCTCGTTCCGTTCTTTTTCGATCCGTCCATCGGGATATTCTCGCACTAGATGGTTGTCTTTATAATAGACAATATAGCTATTGTTCATTTTTGCATCTAACATGGCGCGCTCTCCAGTCATTTGAATGACTTTTTTGAAGCGAGAAGTGTCAAAAACCACAACATTGCCCCTTTCTCTAAGTGAAAGTAGTCTACTTTTTACAATACAGAACTGTGCAGTGCCAGTAGTGGCTGGTCGTGAATGCTTTTCACCCTGTGTTGTGTTCTTCAACCCGTCTTAAAACAGGATTCAAACCGTGCTGAACATTGATGGTATTCATTACAACTATTATATGAAATGTCATGAAGTTCTTCAAACTAAAAACGCTTTGTTATCAATTAATGGCTAGAAAAGAGGAAGGGTAGGAGGTGCAGAAATGCACACGCTGGTAATCACGTTCCCGCTGCGGTTACTGAACAGGGTTCATGCTTTTTAGCACCAGCCGTGAAAAAAGGAACGGATTATACTAGCACAGGATGAGTGGAAGGAAGAAACGAAGCGTTTTTAGGCCTTTTTGCGATTTAAGCATCTACTCTACTGGCAAAAACAAGCAGATGAACGTCACGTCCACCTGCATTGCTTACTGTTGCATAGCTTTTTTAAAATTGATTTGTGTTTCAGTTTCCATGGGGGTTCTGCTTTGTAACAGCTTGTAGTATTGAATGCGTATGCTATGATAATACGCTAGGCTCACAAAGACGCCAACGAATAAAGCAACCAAGCCGAGACTTATCAAAACACCGGATAGCAATAACAAACCGCTGAATGAAAGCCGATTCCCTTTAATCATTTTAAAACTATGTACGATGGCTGAGATTACCCTTTTTTCGGATTCTCATAAAGGATGTAAATCACGTGGGCCAATCCTAAGTATAGATACAAGAGCACTACCCCTATGGCTGTCATAAGGAGAAACCCAATATTAAGAAACGCTCCTGCTCCTAGTAAACCAAGCAGCATAAAGGCAATGATCATTAACGTGGAAGCAAGTAAAACCAAATTCATGATGGTTATAACAACGCCTTTGTAAAGCAAACGGGGGTTTTTGAAACTATACAAGAACGATGAGAAAAATCGTTTTTTGCGATCTTGAAGCCCGAAATAATAATCGAGAATTGCAAAATGCATGATGCTTGTCACAAGTGCGCCGAGCGGACCTATCACAGAAAGTAACCTCATCGAAGTTGCAACTGAAAACAGACTAACCGAAAATCCCCCGTCATTGGAACGGACATCGACCAGCGTATTCCCAAATAAAACGATGACCACGTAACAAATGAAAACGAAAAAAATGGATTTCAACCAATTTTTCCTCAAAATAACTTGCGCTTGTTGTTGAGCCGTCCAAACCATTGCTGCTCCTCTTCCTAGATGAGATTTTAATACCTTCTAGAAATAGATTTTTAAATCTATCTTAGAAGGCGAGAAGACTCCTGCTGTATGTTAAAATAGAAGTAGCTGAATAACTCATGTGCGCGCTTGGCGCATCCCCTTATGAGAAGGGGAGTGTTGCCATATGTCAGTATTCGAAGCGCTATCTTTAGCGATCGCAACAAACATGTTTACGATCGCGTTATTGTCACTGGTGCTTCTGCTGACAAAGCAAAGAAAATAGCCCCTCATGAGTCTTAGCCGACATGGAAGGGGCTATCCCTGAAAGACTGTGCCTAAGCCCGTATGGGATTCAGCAACCGTCTAGTGTGCAACCACTAGGCGGTTTTTTCAGTATACGTATTGTTTGCTTCAAGTATACCATCAAAGCCTGGGTGGGCCAATAGTTGATTATTGATGATCAAAAACCTTTCTACGCCTTTCTAACTACGAAATGACTCACGGAGTGGTATAATGGAAATACCTTAGTGAAGGAGGGAGAAGGCGGTGTGAAACTGACTAATACAGCTAAAGCGAAATCCAAACAAACCCGGAAAGAATACAACAAAAACAAACGCCTTCTGCAAATAGGCCAACGAGAAAACCGTTGGATGCAAGACATAAATCATTATATCAGTAAGGCACTTGTTGACCAATACGGAGAGAATACGTTGTACGCTCGAAAACCTAACAGGCATTCGTCAAGCGACGGAAAACGTACGCGTCAACGATCGTTATCAAACGGTATCGTGGTCTTTCTTTGACTTGCGACAAAAGCTAGAATACAAGTCCCTAATGTATCAATCGAAAGTGATCGCTGTAGATCCTACATACACATCGCAAACATGCCCACACGGAAAAAGCGAATCGTAACAGGACGTCTGGCTATACATCCAATGATGACCTATTCTCTATCAAAGTATATAACGAAGGGGGGATCCTTACCCCCGCGCGTTCCCGTTTGTACATAAAGTGGAATATGTGTACAATGGGAAAAGCGTTCGACGCATATTACTTAGCAGAAAAGAGGATCTAACTGATATGAAAAAAGGAAGCATCGCGTTTGAAAATGGCGAAAAACTCGTCATTGAATTTTACCCTGAAGCCGCATCTGGTCACGTCGAAAACTTTGAATCGCTCGCCAACAAAGGATTCTACGACGGGCTGACCTTCCACCGCGTGATCCCTGGCTTTGTCGCCCAAGGCGGAGACCCAAATGGAAACGGCACAGGCGGACCTGGCTACACGATCAAATGTGAAACCGAAGGCAACCCGCACAAACATGTCAAAGGTTCGCTTTCCATGGCCCATGCCGGAAAAGATACAGGCGGCAGCCAGTTCTTCGTCGTGCATGAGCCTCAACCTCATCTCGACGGCGTTCACACGGTTTTTGGACAAGTCGTCGAAGGGGAAGATTTGATCACACGCATAAAGCAAGGCGACGTGATGCAAGAAGTGAAGGTTTGGGAAGAGTAGGTTGGTACTCGGGCCACATTCTGATTATAGGGTGTGGTCTTTTTTTGCTTTCAACGTTTTTAAAAGCAAGATTTTTCTTATGTGGTAACTCACGTTGAATGAAAATCGTCATGAATGGCATTTTCTTGTCCCAATTGACATGCTGGAAATTTACTGGGATGAGGACTGGGGAAGCGCTAGAGCCTGTATAAATTAAATAACAAAAGAGAGGAGAGTTTGGAAAGAATAGGCCTCTAGGCTTCGCTCATTTTCGAGATCGCAAAAGCGCAGCCCACCGAGGCTGCGCTTTTCCTATGTGCGCTCACATCTACACGCATTGTTTATAAAGCTTCTTTCGATCCTCTCACTTGCTGCCCCAACACCTCTAAAAAAGCATTCACCTGGGGGAGCGTTCGGTGATAATCGGAACAGGAACTATACGTGTGTCTCATCAGTGTCTCTCCCTTCAAAATCAAAGGTTCGAATTGATAGTCATCCTCCGGTAAGTTCTGCGTTGCCATCTCCGGCAAAACGGCCATGCCAATGCCGCAGGCCATTAGCTGTTTGCACGTCTCGATTTGGTCGACCTTAATGACTTGATCCGGTTTCCGCCCACCTTCTTGAACAAACCATTCATTAATCATCGACTCCATGCCGGCGTCACTTTGAAATTCAATGAATACTTGTTTTTTTGGCGGGGCCAAGGAGGAGGCTTTTTCCACGAGATACAAACGCTCACGTAATAGTCGTTCACTGGAATGGGGAAGGGCCGGTTCTCCTCTAGTGATAGAAATGTGGAAATTTTCCTTGGAAGAAGAAATGAACGAGCTTAAGCCTGTTTGCAAGTCAATCTTCACTTCGGGGTACTTCTGCATATATACGTGGAGCACGTTTGGCAACACGTACTGACCGAACACCGAAGAGACGCCAAGTGAAAGCGTGCCGCGAATCGTTCCTGTTAACTGTGAGAGGCGCTCTTGCAGTCGTTTTTCCTCTGCGAGGCGCTGTTCGGCAAAACGAACCACTTCTTCACCTGCAGGAGTCAGCAGCAGTTGCTTATGTGTGCGAATGAATAGCGGCTCCCCCCATTTCTCTTCCACTTGTTTTAGACGTTGGCTAATCGCAGGTTGCGATATGTAGAGCCGCTTGGCGGCCCCGCGTATTGTGCCGGCCTGTTTTAACGTGGCGAGCAGCTGGTCTTCGTCGATTTTCATAAAAACTCGCCCTCCCTTTTGGTAAACGTTTCTTATTCGATTCCCTAACCATTTTCTATTAGTATATAACGTTTTCAATGAAAGTGTAAGAGAGTCCCCCCGCCGTTCCCAACCGCCGAAACCACGAGGGAATTGCTCGTTCTCCCTTGCCGTTTGTTTTTAAACTATGGTACATTAAAAATGGAAGTCATTTTCCGTCTAAGGTAGAGATTATAGGAGGGTGGAGCAGGAGGTGTACATACGTCGAAATTTGTAAGCGCTTAAGTGAATGTGTCGTTTTCTGGACTGAACAATCACAACGGAGGGATAACCATGGCAGTGGAACAAACGTATCACCCTGGACTTGATGGTGTTATTGCAACAGAAACAAACCTGTCGTTTCTTGACACAGAGCAAGGTGAAATTGTTATTCATGGCTACGATCTAATTCAGTTGTCCAAAACGAATGGGTATTTGGATATTGTCCACCTACTTTTAAATGGAGCGCTTCCAGACGACGACGAGCGAAGCAAGCTTGCCCACCGGCTCAGTCAATCGTACGACGTGCCGGAGGAAGTCATTGACGTATTAAAGCTCCTTCCAGCTTCCACCCATCCAATGGATGCGCTAAGAACCGGTCTCTCTGTACTCGGTGGTTTTGATCGCCAGCTCGAGAACCGCGATGCGGAAGTGAACACGGAGCGGGCTTACAGTTTGCTTGCGAAGCTGCCGACGATTGTCGCCAACAGCTACCGTATTCTTGATGGCAAAGAAACCTTGCAGCCGAAGGAAGCGCTCTCCTACAGCTCCAACTTTTTGTACATGATCACGGGAAATGAACCTCGGGAGCTGGAGGAAGAAGTGTTTGACCAGTCACTGTTGCTTTATTCTGAGCACGAAATGCCGAACTCAACGTTTACAGCTAGAGTGATAGCCTCGACCCTTTCCGATATGTACGGAGCGCTAACAGGGGCGGTGGCATCGCTTAAGGGGCATTTGCATGGTGGGGCGAATGAAGCCGTGATGTATATGTTGCTTGATGCGAACACACCTGAAGAATTTGAAACGCTGCTAGCGAATAAGTTAGCACAAAAGGAAAAAATTATGGGCTTTGGCCACCGTGTGTACATGAAGAAGATGGATCCACGTGCGCTGATGATGAAAGAGGCGCTTGCCAAGCTTTCTGACGCGGCTGGTGACGACCGCTTGCTGAGAATGTGCGAGGCAGGGGAAGCGTTGATGGAAAAAGAGAAAGGGCTGTATCCGAATTTGGATTACTATGCGGCACCAGTGTACTGGATGCTCGGCATTCCGATCGGACTGTATACACCGATTTTCTTTGCTTCGCGTACCGTTGGACTGAGTGCGCATGTGATCGAGCAGCACAACCACAACAAACTGTTTCGCCCGCGCGTGAAGTATACGGGCCCACGCTATACGACCTAACTCAATCGATGGAGACGGAGGAAATCCAATGACAACACAAATGGAAACAAAGACCACTGATAAGCTGCTCGAAGAAATTGCTGATTACGTGCTAGATAAGGAGATTACAAGCGAGGAAGCGCTCTCGACCGCTTCTCATGTGCTTGTGGATACACTTGGCTGCGGCATCCTTGCCTTGCGCTACCCTGAATGCGTGAAAATGCTCGGGCCTGTCGTGCCAGGAACGGTTGTGCCAAACGGCGTTCAAGTACCGGGGACCTCCCATGTGCTTGATCCTATTCGCGCGGCGTTCAACATCGGCACGATGATCCGCTGGCTCGATTACAACGACACCTGGCTTGCGGCGGAGTGGGGACACCCATCAGATAACTTAGGCGGCATACTGGCGGTGGCCGAATACATCAGCCGTACCAATCTCGCTGAGGGGAAAGAACCACTAACCATTCAAGATGTGCTTGTAGCGATGGTGAAAGCGCATGAAATTCAAGGTGTGATTGCACTGGAAAACAGCTTTAACCGTGTCGGTCTTGATCACGTCCTGCTCGTTAAAGTAGCGACAACAGCGGTGGTTGCTGGGATGCTCGGTGGGACGCGCCAAGAAATCATTAACGCGGTGTCGCAAGCATGGATCGACAATTCTTCTTTGCGTACGTATCGGCATTTTCCGAATGCAGGCTCCAGAAAGTCCTGGGCCGCAGGAGATGCGACAAGCCGCGGTGTCTTTCTCGCGATGACGGCTCTTAAAGGAGAAATGGGCTATCAAACGGCGCTTTCCGCACCAGGCTGGGGTTTCCAGGATGTTCTGTTCAATAAAAAGGAAGTCACCCTTGCCCGAGAGCTGGATGCCTATGTAATGGAAAACATTTTATTTAAGGTCTCATTCCCGGCCGAATTCCATGCGCAAACCGCGGCCGAGGCAGCAGTCGAGTTGCACGAATCCGTAAAGGGACGTCTAGATGAAATTGATCGTGTTGAACTAACCACCCATGAGTCGGCGATTCGCATCATTGATAAAACGGGACCGCTTTACAACCCAGCCGATCGTGACCATTGCTTGCAATACATCACAGCGATCGCCTTGCTCAAAGGCAATATCGTCGCTGACGACTATGAAGACGAAATGGCGAATGATCCACGTGTTGACCGCTTGCGCGAGCAGATGATCGTTACGGAAAACAAAGACTACACGAAGGATTATCTTGACCCGAACAAGCGCTCAATCGCAAATGCCGTCCAAGTCTTTTTCAAAGATGGAAGCGCCACGGACAAAATTGCAGTGGAGTATCCGCTTGGGCATCGCTTCCGGCGCGCGGAGGCGATTCCACATATTCAAGACAAGTTTGCGGCAAACGTTGCCACGCACTTTGCAGGAAAACAGCAAAACGACATCTTAGACGCGGTTAGCGATCAAGCAGTACTTAGCAAAATGAGCGTGACGGCGTTTATTGACTTGTTTGCGCAGTAAGGGAGGGAGAATGTTATGCCTTGGATCGTCGATGAACCTGTATCACAAAAAGAGCTGGCCGAATCGTTTCATAAGCAGATGACGGCGAAGGGAATCCTGCAAATTCCCGGCGCCCACGATGCCATGGCTGGACTCGTAGCGAAACAAACCGGTTTTCGTTCGCTTTATCTATCAGGGGCTGCCTACACAGCAAGCCTAGGGCTCCCGGATCTCGGTGTTGTCACGTCCAATGAAGTCGCCTCTCGTGCAAGGGAGATCGTTCGTGCCACAAACCTACCGCTACTCGTCGATATTGATACCGGCTTTGGTGGGGTGCTTAGCGTCGCTCGCACGGCTGTGGAGATGGTGGAAGCGCGCGTAGCGGCCGTGCAAATTGAGGACCAAGATCTTCCGAAGAAATGCGGCCATTTGAACGGGAAGAAGCTTGTGGCGAAAGAGGAAATGGAGCAGAAAATCGCGGCTCTTAAAAAAGCAGCGCCAACGCTCATTGTCGTTGCACGAACCGATGCCCGTGGGGTCGAAGGGCTTGAGGCGGCGATTGAGAGAGCGAATGCGTACGTCGCCGCGGGCGCAGACGCGATTTTTCCTGAAGCGCTGCAAGGGGAAGAGGAATTTATGAAGGTCGCCAAGGAGGTGGATGCGCCGCTCCTTGCCAATATGACTGAATTTGGCAAGACGCCGTACTACCGCGCCGATGAATTTGAGCGGATGGGCTTTGAGATGGTCATTTATCCCGTCACATCGCTTCGTGTAGCGGCCAAGGCGTATGAGCGTGTCTTCGCTGATATTCAGGAGAATGGCACACAAAAAGCAAGTTTAGACGAGATGCAAAAGCGCAGCGAGCTGTATGAGACGATTTCCTACGATGAGTATGAAGCGCTGGATACATCGATTGCAAAAACCGTTTTGTCAAACGACCAATAAGGGTGCGGCCTACGCTTGCAAGCGTAGGCCGGGCTGCCAGATAGGGAGGCGTGGGTCATGCAAATTGGCTTGATTGGACTTGGAAATATGGGAATGCCGATGTCAAAGAATCTGCTTTCCTCCGGGTATTCGGTGCGCGGCTTTGATTTGAACAAACAAGCGCTTGAAACGTTTGCCGCAGCTGGAGGAGAGGCAGCAGGGACGATGGAAGAGCTGGTTGAAAATTGTGAGTTGATTTTAACGAGCTTGCCTTCAACGGAAGCGGCCGAGAGCGTCTATCTTGGAAAAGACGGCCTTCTCGCACTTTGCCCGACAAGCGTTGTGCTCGTGGACACAAGTACGATTGCACCAGAAATGGAGCTTGAAATTGGAAAACAGGCGGATGCGAAAGGCGTTTCCTTTCTTGCCGCTCCGGTTAGCGGTGGCGTCGTCGGTGCTGAAAACCGCACGCTCACGTTCATGGTGGGCGGACCGAAAGCAGTACTAGAGGGCGTGCAGTCTCATCTAAGCACCCTCGGGTCCAACGTCTTTCACATCAGCGAGTCGTACGATAGTGGCACGAACGCTAAGTTGATCAACAATCTTCTCATCGGCTTTTACACAGCCGGGGTGGCAGAGGCTCTCAATCTAGCAAGAGAAAGCGGCTTGAACTTAGAGTTTCTCTTCAACGTTTTAAACGTGAGCTACGGACAAAGCCGAATTTACGAGCGCAATTATAAGACATTCATTGCAAACGATGACTACGACCCTGGGTTTACGCTGAAGCTGTTGAACAAAGACCTTCGTTTTGCTATGGACCTTGCCAAGCAGCGCGGGGTAGACTTGCCGATGAGCCAAGCGCTTGTGGATTTGTACCAGGATGCAGAGGATGCGGGTCTTGGCGATAAGGACATGTCCGTGATGTACGAACGTGTCGGGAATCAATCGATCTCATTCAAAGCGGAAAAGGAGCGGTTAACATGACGACAACAGAGGTTAAGACGGTACGCAACTGGATTGATGGCAAATGGATCGATGCAAGCACAAGTGCGACAGAAACGGTCCCAAACCCTGCGACAGGCGAAACGATTGCCCTCGTCCCGCTTTCAGGCAAGGACGATGTTGACAGCGCCGTCCGCGTCGCAAGAAGAGCCTATGAGACGTGGAAAACGGTCCCCGTGCCCGATCGAGCCCGCTACATGTTCAAATACCTTCAACTTTTAAACGAGCACAAGGAAGAACTTGCCCAGTTAATTACGAAAGAGAACGGGAAAACGATCAAGGATGCGCGTGGGGAAGTGCAGCGAGGAATTGAATGCGTTGAGCTAGCGACGTCGGCCCCGACGATGATGATGGGCGACGCTTTGCCTAGCATTGCTGGGGGAATCGATGGCTCAATCTGGCGCTATCCGCTTGGTGTCGTCGCCGGAATAACCCCGTTCAACTTTCCAATGATGGTGCCGCTCTGGATGTTCCCGCTAGCGATCGCTACAGGCAACACCTTCGTCTTAAAGACATCGGAGCGTACGCCGCTGCTTGCTGAGCGACTCGTTGAACTGATGCATGAGACCGGGCTCCCGTCAGGCGTCTTGAATTTGGTTAATGGAGGCAAGGATGTTGTCAACGGCCTGCTTGAACATGAGGGTGTGGAAGCGATTTCCTTTGTCGGCTCTGAACCTGTCGCCCGCCACGTCTACCAAACGGGCACCGCAAACGGCAAGCGAGTGCAGGCACTGGCCGGTGCGAAAAATCATGCGGTCGTCATGCCCGACTGCCATATCGAAAAGACGGTCCAGGGGGTCATTGGTGCAGCTTTTGCTTCAAGCGGCGAGCGTTGTATGGCCTGCTCGGTGGTCGCCGTCGTCGATAGCGTTGCTGATGAATTCATGGATGTGTTGAAACGGGAGACGGAGAAGCTCACGGTTGGAGACGGAGCCAATGACGAGCACTTTGTCGGTCCGCTGATTAGGCAGTCCCACAAGGACCGGGTGTTGCATTTTATTGACAAAGGCGTTGAGCAAGGCGCCACGCTTGTTGTCGATGGCCGGGATCTTCCGGAAGAAGCGAAAGATGGCTACTACCTTGGCGCGACGATTTTTGATGAGGTCACATCCGAGATGGACATTTGGAAGGAAGAGCTCTTCGCCCCGGTGCTGAGCGTCGTCCGCGTAAAAGATTTGGATGAAGGCATCGCTCTCACCAATCGCTCCCGCTTTGCTAACGGAGCCGTGATTTACACGTCGAGCGGGCAAACTGTGCAGTATTTCCGCAACAGCATTGACGCTGGAATGGTCGGTGTCAACGTCAACGTCCCTGCGCCGATGGCCTTTTTCTCCTTTGCGGGAAACAAAGCGTCCTTTTTTGGCGATCTCGGTACGAACGGACGCGATGGGGTTCAGTTTTATACGAGGAAGAAGGTTGTGACGGAGCGGTGGTTTAATTAATGTAATAGATGTGAAAACAGGCAGCCCTTTGTGGCTGTCTTTTTTATGTCTAGCTCCGGCGGGTTGAAGCGCCGAGATTGTTCAGACCTGACAACGCGCTTCTAGGCAACCCACCTGCGTTTAGGTGATATATGGTTTCCATTTTTTGAGAAATAAAGTATAATAAAGAAAATCCTTTCTAATCCAATATCCAACAATAATTGTCAAAAAAGGGGGAACTTTTTGGTTCCCGTTTCGTAGATTAATAGAGACCAACTACTAGAGAGAGGATAAAGTGGTGAATAGTGTTCACCAAGGGGGCAAAGATGAAAAAATTAACGGGTCTGTCTTTTGCGTTGCTGTTGGTCGTTTTGTCTGGCTGTGGAGAGAAAGAGGAGAAGACAACCGCTCAGTTAGGGTCAAAAGCGGTAGGGGCCGAGGAGCGGACCGTGCCGGATTATCGAGTAGCTGTTAGTGAAGAAGGGAACGAGGATTTCTATGAAGAAATTCCGCTTGAACAGATAAACGAAGACTACTTACAAGAATGGGCAAAAGAATTGGCCCGTGGCGAAAATGGCTACGATCAGGAGATGAAAGCGCCCAAATATGTGAATGGGAGCCTTGAGGGTGGGTCCAAGCAAGTGATTTTGAACGAAGAAGAATTGGTGGATAATGTTTTAAATACAACCTATTGGAATCGTCATGTGCCGCTGCCGCTCGACACGACAGAGCCGAATGTTTCCGTAGAATCGCTGGAAGGGGTGGAGAATGAGACCATTGGCGCGTTTCAGACAGCGTTTAATACGGGCATCAAAGGCAGAGCCGAAAATATCCAGCTATCGACGGATTCGATTCATCAAACCGTTTTAGGGCCAGGAGACACGTTTTCCTTTCATCAAACAGTCGGGCAAGCGACAGCAGAGAGAGGCTACAAGGAAGCAAGTGTCATTATTGATGGGGAATTTACCGACGGTCTTGGCGGCGGCATTTGCCAAACCTCGACGACTTTGTATAATGCCGTCATGGAGGCAGGGCTAGAAGTCGTAGAAAGACATCCTCACTCCTTGCCGGTTGGCTATGTACCGGAAGGCTCCGATGCGATGGTCAGCTGGGGCTGGGCCGATTTTCGTTTTAAAAACACATTGGATGTGCCTGTGCTCATTCAAGGCAGTGTGGATAAGAACAATGGAACCGTTGCGTTTGAGGTGAGAGCGAGGGAGGGGGAGGTGTAGAGGGTAGTTGTGAGAACGACCCCTGAACCTGAGTGCTGGTACCACTTAAGGCAATCCATCAGAGAGTGAAGAGTTCAGAAGGCAGTAATCACCCACATTGGATCAAGGTTCCGTTCCGGGGTGGTTGCTTTTTCATCATTCTCAATGGACTTTAAGGGCTGTATTGGGGAGCGGCCCTTTTTTGAAAAGGACAGCGGAAAAGCCTGTCTCATTCTGGTTCAACAACAGCCTTGATGATATAATGAGCCAAAAGGGATGAAGGTTGCGAGGGATGTGTTGTGCTTTACGTTGTTCTGCAAGAAAAGCGGCACATAATTTTAAAAGTAGCAAAGGAACACGGTATTTATAATGTGCGAGTTTTTGGTTCGGTTGCAAGATCTGAAGACGGCTCTGCAAGTGACCTGAATTTGCTTGTGGATTTCGAAGAAGGAAGAAGTTTGTTTGATTTAATACGGTTTAAACAAGAAGTTGAAGATTTACTCAAAATAAACGTCGATGTCGTGACAGAAAACTCGATTCATTGGCGTATCAAAGAAGACGTGTTAAATGGAGCGATCCAATTATGAAAAATGACAGCCTCTATTTGACTCATATTCTAGAATGTATACGATTGAATCATATCTCCCAAATGGAGAGGAAGATTTTTTTGGTTCAAAAATAATTCAAGATGCGGTCATCCGCAATTTAGAAATTATTGGAGAAGCTATAAAGCGTGTTTCAAAGATTTTCGAGAGCAGCATTCACATGTGCCGTGAGCGAAATGGCAGGACTCAGAGACGTGTTAATTCACGATTATTTCGGAGTGGATAACGGGATTGTTTGGAATGTAGTTGAAATTGAGATTCCACCATTAAAAGAAAAAATTACGGATTTGCTGAATCGGTTACAGGGAATAAAAGCATAAAATTTCAATAAAATAGAATAGTAAATGCTGGAAAATGAAAACTGATAATGATGGAGGTGGATGAATTGTCATCCATGCAAGACCGTTCAAATTCAACACCTAAAAGTGATGAAGACCTTCAAAAGGTCACGGTTGGAGAGCATAAACCTCACACTGCGTCCATCACTCTCCTAGAGTATGATCCACGCTGGCCTGAGCTTTTTGCCCGCGAGGCTAAGCGGATACGTTCCGTACTTGGAAACAACGTATTGCAAGTCGAGCACGTTGAATCAACCTCGGTGCCGGGACTGTGTGCTAAGCCGATCATTGATATTCTTCTAGTTGTAACAGATTCTGCAGACGAGATGACCTATGTTCCGGACTTGGAGAGATTCGGATACACGCTACGTATTCGGGAACCGGAGTGGTTTGAGCACCGAATGTTCAAAGGCCCCGATACAGATCTCAATTTGCATGTATTGAGCAAAGGGGCGTCTGAAGTCGACCGAATGTTACGCTTTCGTAATTGGCTACGAACCAATCAATTTGACCGGGAAGAGTATGCAGACGTCAAGCGTAACTTGGCTCAGCGTGAATGGCGCCACGTGCAACACTACGCGGATGCAAAAAACTCAATAGTCCAGGAAATCATGGAACGAGCAAACGCAGTTGAATAGAGCTCTTGGCGCTACCTAGCCTTATCATATATATTCAGGGAATGTTGCGAATTGAGGGTGATTTACGTTCAGGGCAATGAAGTGACATAAAAAAGGGGCAAAGATATTACATAATGCAGAGCGAATGCCCCCTTTCTTCAGCTGCTGAGGGTTGGCTCCTAAATCATGAGATAATTGTACTGGAAATCCATTCATACGACCTAAACCATTATGAGTAAAAACGATAAGGGAGAACTAACATGACAAAGAGAAATAAAATCAGCAATAAAAACGATCTGTCACTAGAACAACTTGAAGGATTACTCAGCGCATTGAAAGCCCGTTTTGAGAAAAATGTGAACCGCCATCAAGGTCTTGAATGGGAGAATGTTCAAGCAAAGCTGGATGCTAATACTGAAAAACTGTGGTCGCTCAATGAAATGGAAAGAACCGGCGGAGAACCGGATGTTGTTGGTTATGATGAAAAGAAGGACGAATACATCCTTTATGATTGCTCAGCCGAAAGCCCTAAAGGTCGCAGAAGTGTTTGTTACGACCGGGAAGGGTTGGAGTCAAGGAAAAAACATCAACCAGAAAATAACGCTATTGATATGGCAACCGCTATGGGCATTGAACTTTTAACGGAAGAACAATATCGAGCGTTGCAGAAGATAGAAAATGTCGACATGAAAACGTCAAGTTGGGTGCAAACACCCTCTGATATTAGAAAACTCGGCGGTGCCCTTTTTTGTGATTATCGCTACGGGCATGTCTTCGTTTATCACAATGGTGCGTCCTCTTACTATAGTGTCAGAGGATTCCGTGGCTCGCTAAGGGTCTAAATTTTGCACAGACAGCTATATTAGAAGCTGAGAATGGATCATCTAGAAAAAGGCTTTAATTTCATTCTTCAACTATCGATTGGTGCAAAGTGGTGCTGGTTCCCACCGCTATAAAGCATTAGCATAGTAGGGAATTGCGTCTTTTGTACGTGACTTTGTCCATTTACTTGAAAGCAAAAACACTAGAATCTCCCTCCAGCATTTGTTACAATGGCGAGGTTAATTGAGGAGGAAGAAGGCATGAAATATCGCACAAGTCTGTTTGTGCTGCTCGGGGTCACTAGCTGTTCAGGTGGTCAGGAACCCATCCCGGAAACAACGCAAACGGTACATACCTATCAAGAAGAAACAAACACATCGTACGAAGGCGAGGAAATTGTCCCATCCTGTTATCAGCTCTCTGTCCCTCCAACTTTTGAAAGAGCTAAAGACATTGAGATGATGATGCCTGAGCAGATGCTTTTTCTACGCGAGCCTGAAGACATGCCATTTGTTTATGATGAACAAGACTTCCGAACGATTCGAGAAGATCAAGCGACGTTGGTCGTGGAGCCACAGAAGAAATTCTTTTATCATCTCTTTCAACATCCAGATCTAAGTTTTGTCGAAGAGCCGACAGAAGAAGAACTAGATGCTTTGCCCGAAGAGGCGAGACAAGCGGCTGAAAATGATTCAGAGGCGCAGGAGGAAGCATTTAAAGAGGAAAGCCTAGAGGGAGGTCCGCAGGCCCCATTTCTAGGGGAAGATGAATGGAGCAGAGAAGAGGTTGAGGTAGATACAGACATGGGGCCATAAGAATATATCGTGAAAGATGAAGCTCTTGTTGAAGAAACCAATGGGCAGCAGGAAGGCAAATAAACGTATAACTACACACCGTCAGAAGAAAGTGAAGTGCCGATTCCAGAAACAGGCTTTTCATTCACACTGAAAAACGATGGTTATGATCGGGAAAGCATTTCGCCTTTTCTTCTGAATCGTTCTTTTCAATTTTCTACGCTAATTGAACGAGAGAACGGTCCTGGAATTTCAGATAACGGAAAATTTCTTTCTGAATTGACAGTTAAAGCAGAAGCGATTGAAGACGCTGGGCAGCGAGAGGCTGACATTCGTGACCTTAAATCCGATGACTTGATGATTGCACAAAACGATCCAGTTCTTGAGATCAAAGAGCTTCACGAAGACGAAAAAAGTGACATTGGACGATTTACGACCGGCCGACATGTTATTTTCGAAGACTACGAGGAATACTATTTCTCAACAGAAACCGAAGACACGGTGTTCCATGTTGATTTCAATCTCCCAAAAGATTTCGAGGACTACGAAGAACTTCGACATATTTATATGGACGCGGTGAGGTCATTTGTATATTAGAGGAAGACATCTTCATTTCTCCTGTTAGGAGTTTCCAGTGAAACGGCCCCTGCGTAATTACGTCAGGGGCTATTCGATAGGAGGCACTAACTGATTTCTTGAAGAGGTACGCAGCTCCCAGGACGACCTTATTTTCTTGTCACTACCCAGGTAAGCACAACCGCACTAATCCCTCCAATCAGCTTCCCAACAATCATCGCAGCAACAAAATTAGCATCAGCCTGCGCCAAACCCAAGACTGTGACACTGACTTACCACCACAAATGTTCTACACCTGCAGTTAAATATGAAATAGCGTCTTAATCGATCTATAATTTGCACGATCTACGTTGGCTACTATTGCTTCCCGATACTGCTGTAACGAATATTCGTGAGTAACTAACTGTTCAAGTGGATAATCCTGATGCTGTTGGATTAGATCTAATAGCAGTTCTTGTGTGGATATTGTTTCTCCCTGCCAATACTCCTTTTTGGAATATGCATGTGTACCCAATATTGAAAGCTCGTTTGCCCAAACAAAGGACCAATCCAAACTTTTAATTTCTCCTGCACAGCCCACCAGCGTCACTTTTCCGCGTTCGCGTGCCATTATAAGGCTATCACCAAGGCTTTCTTTACTGCCAATACAATCATATATGCTGTCAAATCCCCCAATAAAAACATCTCTTCCAAGCAGTGGTTTTTGTTTTGATGTTTCGGGCATGTTTAAGATTGTATCCTCAAGATCTTTTCGGCTGATCAACCCTTCATTGACACCCATTTTTATTCCCATCTCTTTTTGATAGGGCAACAGACTCAATTGTGTAACATGACAGTCAATTTCAAGTAGGCGGATGGCCGCAATGACAGCATAAGCAATCATGCCGCCACCTATTACCAGCACATGCTGCCCCCTTTTTGGTGGCTGGCGAAGTACTGCATGCAAGCCAACGCTTAACGGTTCGGACATGGCTGCCACTGTGTTGGATACCGTATCCGAAATAGGAATGGCCATGGATTCGTGAATAACTAGCGACTCGCCCCATCCGCCGGGGAAGTCTTTACAAAATCCAAGAATCATCCCGGGCCCGAATTTATCTGAACCAGCTTTATATCGACATAAACAATGCATTCCCTGCCTGCATGCTGGACAAAGGTTTTTTCGTTCGCGAACTTCACAGTTGATATAGGGATCAACCGTAATCCTTTGTCCTACCTCTACCTTTTTAACATTGCCCCCAACTTCAGTAACCACGCCGACTAATTCATGTCCTAAAACGGACGGAAATGAATTAAATGGGGTGAGGGAGGGAGAAGTTTTATAGAATATTGCACCTATATCTGATCCACATACACCCGATAATACTGGCTTTACCTTTACCCAGCTTTCATTTGGCAGCTTTGGCTCTTCAACATTTTTTAATGATAATGCAGACGGTTTCCCATAATACATCGAGGGAAAGTGTTTTCCAAGCGCTTTTGCTGCCAAATATTTTGGTATGGTAAAATCATAAACTATTGCCTTCATGCTTGTTCACTGTCCGGTCTTTTAATGGTGCCAAATGCAACCTTCTTGTGCATAAAAGAGGGTCTGGTTCCAATTGAAAAAAAACTCGGTGTAAGTTCTGAGCTCGGAAAAAATTGTGGAATCTTCGGGTCTTTCCGGCTTGGGTCAGCCATTAGTTTTTCTTGCACTAAGGAATTGTATTGACGTGAGGTGTTCTCAAGTGTGTTGCCGTTTATAACAATATCAAATTTAGTATGTTTTGCGTATTGCTTTAAACCGGGTATTCCACTTTCTTCCGGTACAAGACATTCGGCTGCAATCGCATTTTCACTGCTCACCCATATGCCTGTATCCGTGTTGACTACGAGTGAATGATTACCTTGTGTATGTCCCGGTGTAAACATGAGAGCCACACCAGGACCTAACAGTACATCCCCATTCGTAAACAAAATGCGATCCATTGGGATATCTTCATATGTCTTGGGCTGATACCATATTTTTTGTAATGGATGGAGATATGGAAGTATTTCCCATTCTTTTTGTTGGACGATAAGCTTTGCGTTCGGAAAATAAGCTTCAAGGGGCTTATTTGGACTCAAATCCTGCTGGGCTTTGTTCGTGCCTAACCAACGACGGACATCCTGTGTGTGTAGATGATCGAATGTGATAAAATCTACGTCTCCTGGTTTAAGCCCAACTTCATCTAAATACCCCTCCACCGTTCCATATCTTTTGGTTAAGACGGTTTTACTCAAAAAATCGCCATACTTTTCAATTAATGCGGAATAGTAAGGAGTTCCTGCATCTAATTCCGTTTCAGATGGTTCATTCAATAATGTCCAAGTACGTCCCTGTGCTTCCCATTGCACAATAAACATTCTATTAGTGAACCATATAAATGGTACCGGACTCCTTCCCGCGCGCCAAAGCCCGTATTTTTTAGGGTAAGGTATCTTAATCAAGTCAAATGATTGAAATGCCGACACTTTACCAGTTGCCTTAAACCATTCTTTAAAACCTGGTACAACTTCTCTAATTTTTTGCAATTGTCTCCCTGGATTTTGATCTTGCTGGGCTTCTTCAAAATGCGGAATTTGCTGAAAATTAGTTTGCGTTTCAAGGCTTTCCTTTATTTTCATGATTGTATACGCCTCCCTTTATTGATGATGGTATATATAAATGGATTTATTCAGAAGTTTCTAATCACATTATACAAACTATTTTGTTTCATGTATATTTAATTATAATAATACTTCATTAAGTATTATTAATGGAAGAAAGAAGGTGTCTGTATGAAAATTGAACAGTTGGAGTACATCGTTGCGGTAGCAAAATTGGGTTCACTTTCACTTACTTCTCGGAAGCTACATATTACACAGTCAGCTATAAGTCAATCGATTACGAGTCTAGAGGCTGAATTGGGTGTGAAAATATTTAAACGTTCACGACTTGGTACTACTCCTACAGATATGGGTAACAAGATTATCAAGAAGGCGGTAGAAACATTGGAAAAGCTAGAAGAACTAAAAAATGAGACCGATATGAATCTTAAGTTAGTGGATGGTAAATTAAGAATAGGAACAATTCCGAGTCCATTGATGTACCTGCCTAAAACCTTAACCGCGTTTAAAAAAGAGTATCCAAATATTCGCATTGAGATTTCAGAAAAATCATCCCAGGATATTGTGGATAATATTAAACAAGACCAGCTCGACATTGGACTTATTGGTCTAAGCATGGAAGGAGAGGAAGCGAAAGACCAAAATATTGCGTTTGAGGTAGTACTTCGTGGAAAAATGATTGTAGCTGCAAGTATACATTCACCTTTAGCTTTTGCAGACGCTGTTTCACCGGAGGAAATTCGTAAGTACCCAATTGTTTTATATAATGATGATCGGATGTGGGAGTTTGTTAACAATCTTACGGCTCGATTTGGCCCAGTAGATGTTTTGTTTTCAACAAACAACCTAGATGCAATTCGTAATGCTGTCATAGAAAATTTGGCTATAACAATAGCCCCTGATTATACCGTTATAAGTGATCCCAATGTTGTAACTGGAAAAGTTGTTCCGGTCGAAATTTCTAATCTTGAGCAGGATTATCCAGGAATGGCTTTGGTTTGGTCAAAAACAAAACATAATACAACCATTATAAGGAACTTTGTTTCAAGGCTGACTTCAGATATGTTCGAGCTAAAAAATCATTCATAAATTATGCTACCTAAGAAGAGTGGAGCCAAAAAAATGCTGATCCGAGTTGAGCTTTTATAAAAAGCTAGGATGGTATAAAATTTTGGCCGTGGAACTCATGTAATAGATTGCCCTTTTTAGTGGCTGGACTTTGCTAGAGGTAGCTGGGCAGAGAGGATCGAGCTTACTCTACCAAAAAAACGGTTCGCACTAAACATTGAGTAAACTGATTTCTTGAGGGAAACGCAGCATCCCATGACAAACTTACTTTCTTGTCATCACCCAGGCAAGCACAACCGCACTAATCCCTCCAGTCAGCTTCCCAACAATCATCGCAGCAACAAAATTAGCATCAACGCCTGCAACAAACCCAAGATGTCCTCCGAATACAAAGGCGCCGCTTACGCAGGAGGCGGGGACAAGAACTTTGCCACGCTCATTCATCTCAGGAAAGAGGGCAAAAGCTGGAACGGCGTGAGCGAGAGAAGCGAGAAGGCCGGCACTCGCTTGCTCGTTCATGCCTATATGCCTTGCCGATGCGATTGAGTTGAGTGGCAAGGACCCCCTTAGTAGATGAACGAGTGGCACGGCTCCGGCAAGGACGAGTACGATTTGCTCGACAATCGTCATCCCCTCGCTAAGTGGCGCAAGGCCGGCAATGGGCGTAAAGCCAAGGAGCGAGTCCAAACCAAGCAAAACGATGCCGAGTGTCGCGAGTAAAGTAATTCCTTTGCCAGCCCATTCATGTGATTGTGACTGCGGGATGAAACCACAGCCCTGCGGCGATCAGAACAGACAACAAAAGCGCTGGCACTAAATTGAGAGCCATCATCGCTAGGGGAAATCCAAGCAACAGCCCCGCCAAGCAAACAGCCGAGGGGGGCGTAATGAGACCGAGCAATATCCCTTTTGTAAAAAATGGCACGTCTGACTTGGAAAGGAGGCTAACGGTACGGTGAAGGCCACCGTTGGGCCATAAGTCGTTCCGATGAGCGCCCATGAGAACACGGAAGCTTCTTCGCTTAAAGCCAGCTCTTCAGCAAGTGCGTATCCTCCCATGTCAAGGGCAAGGATGGTGTTGACGAGGGCGGCAGGGTCAATCGAGAAAGCCCGATAGATAGGCTCGGCAATAGAAAGAAAACCGCGTGCCATCACAGGGGCGAGAGCGACGATGCCGACGATCACGAGGGCGAGCGGTCCCATCATACGAAAAGCCTCGGCAACTGTTGATCCGAGGCCTAGCTTAGAGTCAGTTATGTAGTCCGCGGCGCTCACCGTGAGTGAGACCGCGATCACAAGTAAAAAAAGTTGATTGATATCCCTGCTTGTTTATGAATATTCTCTTTTTATTTTCGGAAAAATGACAGCGCCAGTTCATCGGGCACGTCTTCAATTTTCTCATACTGGTAGGCGGGTTTCCTTTTTTTGTCGATAAGCACGGAACGAACCCCCTCATAGAAGTCGTCACAGTGAAGGAAGTGCCAGGCCAACGTTTTATCGGTTTCAAGCGTCTCCGCTAGTGTCGAGTTCCTCGATTGTTTTAGATGAGCAAGTGTGACCTTAAGAGAGAGTGGGGACTTTGTCCGTAGCAGCTGGCTCGTAGTACGAGAGAATTCGCGTTGATCTTCCTCAAGCGAATGAACAATCGCTTCCACCGTTTGCTGAGAAAAAAACTCATCGATTAGCGGCTGTTCCCGCGCGAGCACACTTTCAGGAGGCTGGGTAGTGTAGTCGGCAATGCACTTCGCCACCGCTTTGTAGCCGTCCTCATCTTCGGACCAAGAAATTTGTGTTAGCTCACTCCGAAGGGAAGGGAGCTGGTCAGAAGAGACGTAGGAATCGGCAGCACCAAGAAAGAGCGCGTCTTCTCCCTTGAAAACGGAAGCCGTCAGCGCCGCGTACCGACCAGTAGAGCCCGGGGCTTGGTTTAAAAAGTAGCACGCACCAACGTCTGGAAAAAAGCTGATGTTCATCTCTGGCATCGCCCATTTCGTTCGCTCAGTCACAATTCGGTGGCTGGTTCCGTAGGAAAGGCCGACGCCTCCGCCCATAACGATGCCATCAAGAAAAGCAACGATGGGCTTTGGGAATTCAGCGACAAGCAAATCAAGTTCGTACTCCGTGTCAAAAAAGGATTTCGCTTGCTCAAATCCGCCCTCTGTGTCGCGTGCTTGAGTGAGAGTTTTGATGTCGCCACCCGCACAAAAAGCCTTTTCGCCAGCGCCTTCCAACAAGACCACGTGTACGCTTTCGTCGTCCTTCCACGCCTTCAGCTGGTCACGAATACGTGTAACCATGCCGTACGAGAGGGAATTTAGAGCTTTTTCCCTTGAAAGTGTGATGATACCAAGTCCGTTATCAAGCAACGTTGATTGTACTTCCTTTGTCATTGTCTTCACCTCATTCAAGTCTGCGTAACCGCTTTCTATGCTTTCTATTTTGCAGGAAACCCCGGAAAATTGCAAAACAAAAAATGAGGGTTGCTTTATGTACGGTGTTCTGGTATGATTAGTCCTTAAGCAAATAAAGAAAGCAAACTCCTTTTTTCTATTCCCATGGGAAGCTAATGACTTCCTCCTCCCGCAAAGAACTGCGGATGCTTATTCTTTTCCTTCTCCATTAATTCGCCCTAACGAGGAAGATAGGAAAAAAGACTTTTTGACAGGCAATTCACACTGGCGCGGCTTCGGAGCCGTAAGGACGATTGAGAGGTAGGGCTTTCGTTGTCTTGTTTTCAAGAAATTCCATAGTGTTTGCTTTCAGACGATCCTTCGATTGGAACACGAATGGATAAGAAGATTACCCCACTATTTGCAAATGAAAAGAATAAGAAGATAGCCGTCCGGTGAAAACTGGGCGGTTTTTTGATTTTGTCTATCATAATCATAAACGAGCGTAAGGCTGGAGATTTTCTATGGTAACAATCTTTACGCTCATATATCATAAAGAGAGACAGATGGAATAATGGTGTGAGAGTCAAGCAAGCATGTTAAACTAAGGACAGAAAGAGCTAACAGAAAAGGTGAAGTGATGAAAGTTACGATCTATGATGTAGCCAAAAGAGCTGGCGTATCCACGGCAACCGTTTCCAAAGTAATTAACAACCGAGGGAAAATTAGCGCGAAAACCAAGGCGAAAGTATTAAAGGTTATGGAAGAGCTCAATTTTGAGCCGAGTATGTTTGCGGCAGCGTTAACCGTCAAGCGATCTTATACGATTGGGTTGCTCTTGCCGAACTTAGCCAATCCATTCTTTGCGGAAATCGCTCGTAAGATTGAAGACCGTGCCCATGAGCGAGGGTATAACATTTTTATGTGCAACACGGATAATAACGAAGAAAAAGAAGCGAAGTATGTGTCTTTGTTAAGGCGACATAGTGTGGATGGTATTATTGTTGCTTCTGCTTTTAGCAATCTCACTGTCTTAGATCAATTGTTCAATGACAATATTCCTGTAGCCGTTGTGTCACAGGACATCCCAGCACTGTCTTTAAACACAGTGACGGTGAACGATTTTAAGGGTGGCTATCAGGCGACGAATTATTTGCTATCGCTTAACCATACGAATATTGCGGTGATTGCGGAAGATTTACGCAGTTCTTCCGACCGTATCAAAGGGTTTGAAGTGGCTCATGAAGATGCAGGGGTGCCATTCAATAAAGAGTTTATTCGTCATGGATTTTCTAGTGTCGAAGGAGCAATGGAGGAGACGAGGAAATTATTAAAGTCGGATCAACACCCCACGGCTATTTTTGCGTGCAACGATTTACTCGCAATGGGTGTGATGCAAGTAGCTCAAGAATATAATATTCAAATTCCGCAAGAGTTATCCATAATTGGATTCGATAACACAGTCCTGGCCTTAAGCAGTGTTCCAGCTCTAACAACGATGGCACAACCATTTGATGAAATGGGGAAGCAAGTGGTCGATTTATTGGTTCAAGAAATCCAAGGGGAGATAACGACCAAACAAACCTATATGCTTGTTCCGGAACTTATTATCAGAAATACAACAGCCAAACCGAGTATTGTAAATGTGTAGCAAGTGTTTCTTATCTGCACTTGTTACAAAAAATAAAATTTAAGGTTGACTTGCTTGAAAGCGTTATTATACAATCGTGTCATACAAGGAAACCGGTTAAATTAAAAACAAGGAATGGAACCTACGATAAATACAGATATTTTGCAGTGTTAACCTAGGATTAGTAGGTAATTGGCGGAAAATATAGCCCTTGTTTTTTATTAAAAAAGTTAACCGGTTACCTCATTTGGTTAAGGAGGGATTCCAATTTGAATACAACCATTCGATGTGCAGTTTTTGGAGTAGGGAGACTAGGGATGGTTCACGCTGAAAACATCGCTCAAAAAATTCAAGGGGCGGAACTAGTCTACGTGGTCGCTTCAAGGCCGGAACGTGCAAAAAAAGCAGCTGATGAGTTAGGGGCCAAAAAATGGACGACGGATCCGGACGTTGTTTTTGAAGACGACTCCATTGATGCGGTGATCCTGGTTACCCCTACGAGCACTCACTATGACTTAATAAAGAAAGCGGCCAAGCACAATAAGCAAATTTTTGTCGATAAACCGATAACGGAAACCGTAGAGCAGGCGAAAGAAGTGAGTGCCCTTATCAACGAGACGGGTGTTCATTGCATGGTTGGCTTTATGCGCAGATTTGACCCTGCCTATCTTGAAGCGAAAAAAAGAATTGAGGCAGGGGATATTGGCAAACCTCTCTACTTTAAGGGAATGAGTCGAGACCCTGGCTCTCCCCCTGAAGCAGTGATTAAGAACAGTGGCGGTATTTTCCTTGACTTATGCATTCATGACTTTGATATTGCCAGATTTCTTATGGGCTCAGAGGTGAAAAGCGTCACGTCCCTTGGCTCCGTTCAAGTACATCCATTTATGCATACGTATCAGGATGTGGACCAGGCGATTAGTTTTCTAGAATTTGAGAGCGGTGCTGCCGCTGATATCGAAGGCAGCCGCAATTCTACTTATGGATATGATATTCGTGGAGAAGTCGTTGGTACGGATGGCGCTATGCAAATAGGAACGATTCGAAAAGAGAATGTAACTCTTTTAAACGCTAAAGGAAGCACGTATGAAAACATTCCAGTATTCCAATCGAAATTCCAAGAGGCTTTTCTGATAGAGATGAACCATTTTATTAAATGCATTCAAAATAATGAAAAACCGTTAGTGAATGAAGTGGATGGCTTAGCTTCGCTGCAAGTAGCAGCGGCCGCCACAGAAGCGTTTCTGCAAAAATCCAAAATCACGATTGCTTAAAAGGAGAGATAGCTGTGAGCACATTGATTAAATCATCAACGTCCACGTCCACCATTCGTTTAACGATGTCCCAAGCGTTATTGCGTTTTCTTGATAATCAGTATGTGGAGGTGGATGGGGAAGAAAAGAAATTTATTAAAGGGGTTATGGGCATTTTTGGACACGGAAATGTCACAGGCATGGGGGAAGCATTGGAGCAAGAAGCAAGCACTTTGCCATACATCCAGGGGAAAAATGAACAAGGAATGGTGCATGCGGCGACAGCGTTTGCCAAGCAAAAAAACCGACAAGAAATTTACGCATGTACTTCTTCTATAGGGCCAGGAGCCTTAAACATGGTTCCGGCAGCTGGAACGGCCACGGTCAATCGAATTCCGGTTCTACTGCTTCCGGGAGATATTTTTGCTACACGTCAGCCTGATCCTGTCTTGCAACAAGTGGAAGACCCAAGAGATTACACCATGAGTGCAAGCGATGCCTTTAAACCGGTGAGCAAGTACTGGGATCGTGTGTCACGTCCTGAACAATTAATGACAGCGATGATTAATGCCATGAGGGTTTTAACAGACCCAGTTGAGACGGGGGCGGTAACCGTTTCTCTTCCACAGGATGTCCAAAGTGAAGCCTACGACTATCCAGAAGAGTTTTTTGAAAAACGAGTTCATCTTATTGAACGGCGCAAACCGTCGGATGTGTCGATTGAAAAAGCGATGAATCTGATCAAACGTAAGAAACATCCAGTTATTATCGCTGGGGGAGGGGTTCTTTACTCAGAGGCTATAGAAGAATTAAAAGCGTTTGCGGAAGCTTTTACTATTCCGGTGGGAGAAACGCAGGCAGGAAAAAGTTCATTGCCTTGGGATTACCGACTCAATATGGGCAGTATTGGTTCGACAGGTTCGTCCGCTTCCAATCATTTGGCCAAAGAAGCCGATCTGGTGATTGGGGTAGGGACTAGATTAACCGATTTTTCAACTTCATCAAAGACGGCCTTTCAACATCCAGACGTTGAATTTCTCAATATTAATGTCAGCAATAGGGATGCGATGAAGCTTAATGGGCGCCTCGTTGTGGCCGATGCGAAAGAAGCATTAAGGGAATTAACCAGTGCGTTGCAAGCCGCCAACTATCAAAGCGACCATAAAGACGAAGACTTGTATCGCCTAAAAGAAGAATGGACACAGCAGGTGGATGCTTATTATGCCGATAAACGACCCGAAGGACTCTCACAAACGCAAGTATTAGGCGAATTAAATGCGTTTGTCGAAAAAAACGATACGATTATCTGCGCCGCAGGGAGTTTGCCAGGAGATCTTCATCGCCTGTGGAGAAACGAAAATCCGAAGACATATCACCTAGAATATGGATTTTCTTGTATGGGGTATGAAGTCGCGGGTGCTCTTGGGATTAAGCTCGCACAGCCGGATGATGAAGTGTACTCGCTTGTAGGCGATGGAAGTTATTTAATGTTGCACTCGGAGCTCGTGACAAGTATCCAGGAGAGAAAAAAGATTAATATTGTTTTGTTCGATAACCATGGCTTCCAGTGCATTCACGACTTACAACGAGGACAAGGGAGTGAAGGTTTTGGAAATGAGTTTAGATACCGCGACGATCAAAGCCATCGATTATCAGGGAATTATCTAGAAATCGACTTTGCTGCAAATGCAGCCAGCTTAGGCGCGAAGACGTATACCGTGCACACCGTGGAAGAATTGAAAAAAGCGTTGATTGAAGCAAAAAAAGAGACGGTTTCCACATTGATTGATATTAAAGTTCTTCCTGGTACATCGTCCGTTGGTGTCGAAGATTCATGGTGGCATCTCGGTGTTGCAGAAGTGTCAAACAGTGAAAAAGTACAAAATGCCTATGAAACTAGGAATACCAAATTAGCGGGAGCACGAAAATTTTAAAGGGAGTGAAGCAAATGGCGATCAACGTAGAAACAAAGAAACGTTTAGAGACCACGTCGATGGAAGCTCGGCGTCTCATTCTGGAAACGGTTCATCATGCAGGGGCTGGTCATGTTGGGGGACCGATGTCCGCAACCGATGCGCTCGTTAGTTTATATTTTGAGGTCATGAACATTCGCGAAGAGGAGCCAAATTGGGAAGACCGCGACCGTTTTGTTCTTTCGAAAGGTCACTCAGCGATTGGTTTGTATGCGGTACTCGCATTACGTGGCTATTTCCCGGTTGAAGAAATGAAAACATTTGATTCCATTGATTCAAGGCTACAAGGACATCCTGATATGGCGATTCTTCCTGGGCTTGATATGTCTACGGGCTCCCTTGGCCAGGGAATATCGACAGCTGTCGGTATGGCGTTAGCCGCAAAGCTAGCGGGGAAAGACTTCTATACGTATTGCATGATCGGTGATGGAGAGTCTCAAGAAGGTCAAGTGTGGGAAGCAGCCGATATTGCCTCTAAATACGATTTAGATAATCTGATCGTCATCTTAGATTACAATAAGCTCCAGCAATATGGCTGGGCTTCGCCGGATAATTCGAGAGAAATACCGGTTACTTCCCCTCAAACCAGATTTGATTCCTTTGGTTGGAATGTCATTGAAGTAGACGGGCACGATCATGACGCATTAGTGACGGCCTGTTCCGAGGCAAAAGAAGTAAAAGGAAAGCCATCCATTATTGTCGCTCACACGGTCAAAGGAAAAGGCATTACGTTCATGGAGAACGACTATCTCTGGCATTCACGTGTACCGACGGATGAGGAGCTTGATAACGGGATCAAAGAACTGGAGGAGGCGTTAAAATGAGCGTGAAATTGGATGAAAAAATCGGAATGAGAGATGCGTTTGCGGAAACATTGCTCAGCCTAAGCCAAGTAGACCCCAAAGTCTATGCCTTGGATGGGGATTTAGGAAACTCCACCAAATTAAATGTGATTGCTGATAAAAATCCGGACAAATTTCTGCAAATGGGGATTGCGGAACAAAATATGATGGGCGTTGCGGCGGGCATGGCTACCGCCGGCTTCCAACCGTGGACATGTTCGTTTGCGGCGTTTATCTGTAAACGTTCCATCGACCAAATTGCTGTAACAGTCGCGCAACCAAATTTGAATGTCAAGATGATTGGCTCTTACAGTGGGCTGCTTACAGGTCTAACAGGGAAAACCCACCAAGGACTTGAGGACCTAGCGATTATGCGTACGCTTGTCCACATGGTTGTTCTCGCTCCTGCTGACGCTGTTGAAGTGAAGCATGCCATGAAATTTGCACATCAGTATAAAGGCCCTGTCTACATTCGTTTAGCACGAGACCCCATGCCCGTACTATTTGACGACAGCACATACGAGTTCAAATTAGGTCAAAGTGTGAGGGTGAGAGAAGGAAAAGACGCCACCATTATCTCAACAGGGACACAAACGGGTCGCTCTCTTGAGACAGCTGAAAAGCTAGAAAAAGAGGGACTCAATGTAGGGGTCCTGCACTTGCCTTCGATTAAACCGATCGATGAAGAAGCGATTCTTAAAGCTGCAAGGGAAACCGGTTTGCTCATTACTTCTGAAGAGCATTCGATATATGGCGGTCTCGGAAGTGCCGTTACAGAGGTTGTTAGCGAGCATCACCCTGTCCCGGTTAAACGGATGGGTGTAGAAGACCGAAATTCGGAATCAGCTGCCAATGACGCACTGTTGAAAAAGCATAAGTTAGACCCGGATTCTATGGTTGAAACCGTGAAGGAATTTATCGCACGCAAGAGAGGATAAGAGAAACCAATACAAAAAGAAAGAAGGCTAATAATGTCTCAATATATCGTCTCCCAAACTCAACCTGATGAAAACGGCCGTGTTCTCCAGCTCACCCCTGAATCAGCGGGCTGGGAATACATTGGCTTTGAAGTTTTCCAGCTGCAACCAGGCCAAACCATTCATCAGAAAACAGAAGACCAAGAGGTAGTCGTCGTTCTTGTCTCAGGAAAAGCCAATGTAAAGACAGATCACAAAGAATGGAACGACATTGGCGATCGAATGAGTGTTTTCGAAAAAAAGCCAGCGTACTCTGTTTATTTGCCTCCGCATGATTCATTTCACGTGGAGGCAACAACCGAAGCGGAAATCGCTGTATGTAAGGCTCCAGGCAAGGGAACATACGAGGCTCGCTTGATCGGGCCAGATGATGTAGACGTGGCGAAGCGTGGTTCTGGCAGCATGCAACGGGAGATTCATAATATCTTGCCAGAAGAGAAACCGGCGGATAGCTTGTTTGTCATTGAAGTGTTTACACCTGAAGGCAACTGGTCCAGCTACCCTCCTCATAAACATGATGAGAATAACCTTCCGCAGGAAACGTATTTAGAAGAGACGTATTACCACAAAAACGATAAGCCGGAAAATGGGTTTGCGATTCAACGATTGTACACAGATGACCTTTCGCTAAATGAAAATTTGACCGTCAAAGACAGCGAAGTGGTCATCGTGCCAAAAGGGTATCATCCCGTTTCAGCACCACCCGGCTACAATCTGTACTATATGAATGTCATGGCAGGCCCCGTTCGTAAGTGGCAGTTTACAGATGATAAGGATCACGAGTGGCTAAAGAAATAATGAGGGAATGAACAGGAGGGGAATGGAGATGAGAGAATCGATTCGTGTCGCCGTTTTAGGCTTAGGAAGACTTGGGTACTGGCATGCGGAAAATCTTTCAACAAGAATTAAAGGTGCAAAATTAGAGTATGTGGTCGACCCAATCCCTGGTCGTGCGGAGCAGGTGGCGGGAGAACTTTCCGTGCCCAAATGGACGCAAAACATCGACGAGGTCTTGCAAGATGATCAAGTAGATGCGATCGTCATCGTTACGCCAACGAGCACACACGCAGAGCTGATTAAGAAAGTAGCAAAGGCACAAAAACATATTTTTGTGGAAAAGCCGTTAACAGAATACGTTGAAGATGCGGATGAAGTCATTCAAACGATTGACGAAAACGGTGTGTTCTGCCAGGTCGGGTTTATGCGCCGTTTTGATCCGGCTTATGCGGAAGCCAAAAAACGCATTGCCACTGGTGATATTGGAAAGCCGTTGTATTTTAAAGGGATGAGCCGAGATGGAAACATTCCACCTGTGGAATTCATTAAAAACAGTGGCGGTATTTTTCTTGATCTAGCCATTCATGAGTTTGACATTGCGCGTTACTTAATGAGTGCAGAGATTACAGAAGTGAAATCAGTCGGCAGCATACTTCTCCATGAGTTTATGGCAGAGTTGAATGATGCAGATCATGCAAATTCGTATCTCACATTTGATTCAGGAGCTTCAGGAGACATTGAAGCCAGTTGGATTGCTCCTTACGGATATGACATTCGAGGAGAAGTCGTCGGAAGTGAAGGAACGATCCAGATTGGAACGATGCAACAAAATCAAGTCCACATTCTGAACAAAAACGGTAGCACCCATGATATCGTTCCAGACTTTCCAACGAAGTTTCGCGATGCGTACTTCTTAGAAATGGAACACTTCATTGATAGTTTGAGAAACAATCAAACACCAAATTGCAACGCCGTGGACGGAAAGATTGCGTTAGAAGTAGCGACGGCGGCGACGAAATCCTTTCATACAGGGCAAACGATTAAGCTCCTCAGCGGCAATCAAGACAAAGTTTTAATCTAGGGTAAGGTGAGAAGCTCCTTTTGGGAGCTTTCCACCCTATGTAAGCGTTTTAAAAAATGGAGGTGAGCGGCTTATGGATACCGTTAACGTAGGCATTATTGGAGCTGGACGTATTGGGAAATTACACGCGGAAAACTTGAATGTAATTCGACAGATTAAATTGGTGGCGATCTCAGACTTATATGCAGATACGATTCGGCCTTGGGCGAATGAGCTTGGGTTTAAACAAGTGACGACAGATTATATGGAAGTGCTTCATAATCCGGAGGTGGATGCTGTTTTTGTCTGTTCTCCAACAGATACACATCCCGAGATTATTACTGCGGCTGCGAAAGCGAAAAAGCATGTGTTTTGTGAAAAACCAGTGAGCTTCTCCATAGAGGATACGCAACATGTTTTGAAGCAAGTAAAAGACAGTGGTGTTACGTTTCAAGTAGGGTTTAATCGACGCTTTGATCACAACTTCAAAGCCGTGAAAGATGCGCTTCTCTCAGATGCGATCGGTGAACTTCACAGTGTCAAAATTACATCGCGTGATCCAGCTCCACCCCCGATTTCATACGTGAAGAGTTCGGGCGGCCTTTTCGTTGATATGGCCATTCACGATTATGACATGCTTCGCTATATCGTCGACAGTGAGGCCGAAGAGATTTACGTACAGGGTGCGTGCCGCATTGATCCTGAAATTGGTGAGTGCGGAGACGTGGATACGGCAATGTCTCTTATTACATTTAAGAACGGCGTCATCGCTACGGTGGATAACAGTAGGAAGGCGGTTTACGGTTATGACCAGCGCCTAGAAGTCTTTGGCGAGCGAGGGGGAATGACCACAGAAAACGATGCAAATAGTACCTTGAAGATCTCTACGGTTGATGGTGTCTCGCAGGAGAAACCAAAGTATTTCTTTTTAGAACGCTATAAAGAAACCTATGTCGATGAGAGTCTTCAATTTGTTCATAGCATCATAAATAACACCGAGCCGCCGGTTACTGGCTATGATGGCTTACAAGCAGAGCTCCTAGCCCATGCAGCGAAGTTATCGTTAACAGAAAAACGTCCAGTTAAACTGTCTGAACTGTTGACGTCCACTCAGGCGCAGGTATGAACGAAATGGTATAAATACCCGAAACAACGGCTAAGGGTGTATCAAGATAAACGATTAGTTGAGGTGAGACAATGAGTGAACAATCTTTCCCGTTTAAGTTGGGCATACATCCCATCAATTGGGTGGGAGAAGACGTTTTTGAACATGGGGATCATTATACAGCAGAAGAAGTCTTACACGACATTTCTACTTTAGGATTTAGAGGAACAGAGGTTAGTAGAAAGTTCCCTAAGGAGGTACGTCCATTAAAGGAATTACTTAATCACTATCATATGTCGCTTACGACGCAATGGAAATCCGTTCATTTTTCCAAACCAGAGAACCTCAAGCAGCAACTAGAAGCGTATCGAGCACATTGTGATTTTTTAGCTGAATTTGGCTGTAATGTAGTGAGTACGGCCGAAATTGGCGGTTCGATTTTAAACCAAGACCCTACGCGCGGAGAGGATGAAGTGAACGTCATACGCCTCGACGATGAGGGGTGGAAATATGTAAGCGAGGGCCTTAATGAAGCAGGGCATATTGCGAAAGTTCGAGGGTTAGACCTTGTGTACCATCCTCACGCGGGTACAGTCATTGAAAATCGTGAAGAAGTCGATCGTTTAATGGAGATGACCGATGCTTCCGTAGTCTCTTTATTGTTTGATACCGGCCATAATGTGTATGGAGGCATCAATCCGCTTGACTTGTTGCAAACGTATTACAACCGTGTGAAGTATATCCATCTGAAAGATGTTCGTCTGGATATTCTCAGGCAAGTAAAAGGAAATGTGGGGATCAGAGACTCGATTCGAAGGGGGATGTTTACGGTTCCTGGTGATGGCAATCTAGAATTTGAACCCATCTTTAAAGAGCTTGCCGAACGTGGGTATGAGGGGTGGATGTTAATTGAGGGAGAGCAAGATCCTGCCATTCACCACCCTTACAACTATGCTAGAAAATCAAAAGCGTTTATTGAAAAAACCGTTCAACAAGTGATGGCGCATTCATAAGGAGTGATGGGAATGTTAAAACAAGAAAATACGCAACGTATCTATATCAATGGGACATGGACAGGTAGCGAACTTGAAGGGATTGTGGTAAAAAATCCGGCGACTCTTGAAGAGATTGCGACGGTTCCCAAAGCAGGAACAAAAGAAACAAGCAAAGCCATTGAAGCAGCCTCCGAAGCTTTTCGTTCTTGGGCCGCGTTAACAGCTGCTGAACGCGCGCACTATTTGCATAAACTGTTTGAGCTTATGCAAAGGAATGAGGAAGAGCTAGCGAAAACGATGACGTTAGAAATGGGAAAACCGTTGAATGAGGCAATAGGTGAAATTCGTTACGCAGCTTCATTCATTGAGTGGTATGCAGAAGAAGGAAAGCGGATTTATGGCCAGACCATTCCTGCCGCTCGTTCGAACCAAAGAATGATGGTCCTCAAACAGCCAATCGGCGTGGTAGCTGCCATTACGCCATGGAATTTCCCAGCCGCTATGATCACAAGAAAGCTAGGACCTGCGTTAGCATCGGGATGTACGATTGTGATTAAACCAGCGAGTGCGACGCCTTTAACGGCTATTAAGATTGTCGAGTTGTGTGAAGGAGCAGGGATTCCTAAAGGAGTCGTCAACCTCGTGACCGGAAAGGCATCTGAGATTAGTGCAGAGGTCATGCGGAATCCTTTGGTCAAGAAAGTGACGTTTACAGGTTCCACTGAAGTTGGAAAACAGTTAATGGAGCAGGCTGCACAAAATGTGACAAAGCTTTCCCTTGAACTTGGGGGACATGCACCGTTTATCGTGTTAAATGATGCAGACGTCGATAAGGCCGTACAAGGAGCGATCGCCTCCAAATTTCGAAACGCGGGTCAAACATGTATCTGTGCGAACCGATTTTATGTACAGAATGAGATCTATGAGCCATTTGTCGAAAAGTTCGCTGAAGCCGCTTCCAAATTAAAAGTCGGCAATGGATTAACTGAGGACACGGACATTGGGCCTCTCATTAACGAAGAGGGCTACAAGAAAGTGGAAGAGCATGTCGCGGATGCTCTCTCGAAGGGGGCGAGGATCGCAACCGGAGGGGAGGGAGACATTCAACAAGGTCATTACTACAAACCAACCGTTCTGAAAGATGTGCAAAACAATATGGTCATTATGAAGGACGAAACCTTTGGCCCAGTGGCTCCCGTCCAACGTTTTCATTCTGTCGAAGAAGCTGTACATTTGGCCAATGATATAGAACTAGGTCTTGCCGCGTATGTGTATACAGAAAACCTTTCCAACGGCGTTCAAGTCGCTGAAGGATTAGAGTATGGCATTATCGGTTGGAACGATGGCGTACCATCCGCTGCCCAAGCGCCGTTTGGAGGAGTCAAAGAGAGCGGTCTTGGACGCGAAGGTGGGCACCAGGGCATCGAAGAATATCTTGAGATCAAATACATTTCCATCGGTTTGTAATGGATGAATAAGGAGGGAGTCTCCCTCTTCTCTCATCGACTCAAAGCGAAATCGAGGTGTTTACTATGCGCGACGGACATTGTCTCATTGCTCAATCCGGAGGTCCTACGGCTGTGATTAATAATTCGCTCTACGGCATCATTGAGGAAGCGATCTATACCAAATCGATCAAGAGCGTTTTTGGAGCAGTGTACGGGATTCAGGGATTGCTCCAAAACGAGTACGTTCCCCTCCATACTCTATCAAAAGAGAAACGGAATGCCCTTCGTTATGCGCCGGGGGCAGCGTTAGGAACATGGCGATATAAAGTAAGAGACCAAGATATTTCAACAATGGTCTCAAACATGATGGAAAATGAAATTCGATACTTTTTCTACATAGGCGGGAACGGATCTATGTTTGTGGCGAATTGCATTTACGAAGAATCGTTAAGGCGGGGCTATGATTTGACGGTCATTGGCGTGCCTAAATCGATCGATAATGATGTCATGCATACAGACCATTGCCCCGGATTTGGCAGTGCGGCGAAATTTCTGGCGACCTCAGTTGTAGACATGCATATGGATGTACGCAGCATGGCGAATAGCAATCGCATTACGCTTCTTGAAACCATGGGGCGTGATACCGGATGGTTGGCAGCTTCCTGCTCGCTGGTTAAAAATGTGAATCAGGGTTTACCGACCCTTGTATTCATCCCGGAAGCAGCTTTTTCCAGAGAGCATTTTTTAAAGAAAGTCAAAGAGGCATATGACGACAATGGATACTGCATTGCGGTGATTTCAGAAGGCATTAAAGATTCATCCGGACATTTGCTATCGGAAAATAGGGCGAAAGGCGACTCAGTGGGTCGTCCTCAATTAGGCGGGGTTTCTTCGTATTTAAGCGAGCTGATTGAGAAGGAAACCAACCTAAAGGCAAGGTACGTCGTCCCAAGTATCTGGCAAAGAAGCAGCATGGGGATCTCTTCTGACACAGACACAAAAGAAGCCTTGGGCGTTGGAAAGCATGCCGTTCGACAAGCAGTCGAAGGAAAGAACGGAATAATGACAACGCTCTTACGAAAGAACGATCGGCCTTATGAGGTTACGTACAGCAGTGTTCCTTTAAGGGATGTAGCCGGAGGAGAAAAGGCGGTTCCTGTTGAGTGGTATGACTACGACCGTTGCGATATGAGGGAGCCCTTTCAATCGTATGGCTTGCCATTGATACAAGGAGAAAACAGCGTTCCTATGCAAGGTGGGCTGCCAGTTTACCAGACTTTATAAAGGATAAGACGCATGATCGATGAGATGTCTTGGATTGGATTGTATCTAAAAAGTGGGAGTGATTGCTATGTTTGGTAAGGTGAGAATCGGAATTTGCCACTGGTCTTTACCTGTAGAAGGACCTGCTGCTTGTGAATTAGCAGCTGAGCTAGGGTTTGAAGGGATACAATTGGATATTGGTCAGGCTGAAAAAGGGTTCCCTTTAGCTTTGCCCTATGTCCAAGAAATGTACAGGAACTATGCTAAACAAGCGGGAATTGAATTCCCCTCCATCGCGGTAAGAGAATTTGATCATTATGGAATGACACGAAAAAACGGAACCGTAGAAAAGCAAATCGTTTTTGGGGCAATTGAGAAAGCCGTATCTATCGCAGTAGCTATGAATATTCCTATCATCATGCTGCCAAGTTTTGAGGATGGGACCATTAAAACCGAGGAAGATTTTCAAAATGTGGCGGATTGCTTGCGCTACGCTTGCGATCTAGCGTTACCCTCAAACACAACGATCGCCACAGAAAATCTATTATCGATTCAGGAAATGAAACGGTTGCATGAAGTTGTGGGCCGCGAAAATTTAAAGCTGTATTTTGACACTCAAAACTATCCCTTAAGAAAAGACTATAATGCGGCTGAAATGGTTGAAGCTTTAGCGCCGCATATATGCGAATTTCACGTAAAAGATGGGAAAGATGGTCATATGAGTGGTGCTCTCCTTGGAGAAGGAGATTCAGGGTTTAACGAAACCATGGATGCTTTTCGAAAAGTAGGCTATACAGGGTGGATTAACGTGGAGAACTATTATGATCAAAAACCACTATCGCAAACAGGAGAGGATCCTCTTGAGCTTGCAAAAAAGGACTTTGCCATTCTAAAAAGCTCACTGAGGATTTAGCAAATTCGGGGTTTCGCGCCTGAGATTACCTTATCTTTTGTTAAAAATCAACCGGTTACCTTAAAAGGAAATAGGAGGGTATGAAATGCAAAACCATAAGCATTCTTATATTATTTCTGTAGCTTTAGTAGCCTCATTGGGTGGTCTTCTTTTTGGTTATGATACTGCGGTTATAGCAGGTGCTGAACAATCTGTCCAATTGTATCTTGTTGATAGCTTGGGCCTAGGTTCTCTTGTTCATGGACTGACGGTGTCCAGCGCGTTAGTCGGATGTATTATAGGGGCTCTATTTTCCGGTTTTCTATCCAATAATATAGGGCGTCGTAATACACTCATCATTGCAGCTATATTATTTGCTGTTTCAGCAGTAGGTTCTGCTTATCCGGAGATGTTTTTCTTTACTGCTGGTGAACCGACGTTATCTTTATTAATTACCTTTAATCTTTATCGAATTTTAGGAGGGATTGGCGTTGGTTTGGCTTCAGCCATAGCACCGATATATATTAGTGAAATGAGCCCTCAACATATTAGAGGAAGACTAGTGGTGCTGTATAACATGGCCGTCGTATTTGGGCAAACAGTCGTATACATTGTCAATTGGTTAATAGCCTTAGATCGACCTAGTGCATGGATCAATGAAATTGGATGGAGATATATGTTTGCTTCCGAACTTATCCCAGCAGTCTTATTTTTCCTGTTGCTGTTCTTCATTCCTGAAACGCCAAGGTATTTAGCCATTAAAAATGATGAAACCAAAGCATTTAAGGTGCTGGAAAAATTGCACGGCTCCAAACAAATTGCAACCAAAACGCTAGAAGATATCAAATACACGTTGCGTATTCAAGATGAAAAGTTTAATATCTTCTATTACGGCAAAAAGGTGTTAATTGTAGGGATAATGATTGCTGTGCTCCAGCAATTTATTGGAATCAATATTATACTCTACTATGCTCCACGTATTTTTGAAAGTCTTGGTGCAGGCCAATCAGCCTCTATGCTTCAAACGGTACTTGTGGGTGTCATAGGCGTTACGGTTTCATTGATGGCTATACGTCTAGTAGATAGGTCTGGCAGAAAATTTTTATTGCTTTTAGGTTCTGCAGGTTGTGCGATTTGTCTACTCGCAGTAGCTATGCTTTTCTTTGCAGGCATTTATGGCATCAGCACATTAATTTTCATTTTAGGATTTGTTGCGATATTCCAAATGACCTGGGGGCCTGTGGCGTGGGTCATGCTCTCAGAAATGTTTCCTAATAAAATCAGAGGCCAAGCCATTTCTATTGCTCTTACGCTGCACTGGGGAGCGAATTTAACAGCGTCTTCCACGTTCCCGCCTTTAAATGAAGCATTCGGAGCCGGGACATTTCTTATTTATGGAACGATTAGCGTCCTTGCCTTTTTCTTCATTTGGAAGTTTGTTCCTGAAACTAAAAATAAGTCTTTGGAAGAATTAGAGAAAATATGGTTGAATGAGAGGTCTGATTCAGCATAACGAAAAAGTGTTGTCCCCGGCCACGTTTGATGTCGAATCATTTGTCACGGGGTTCCTACGAATCGTTACCTTCACTGCCAATTCGAATTCTAGGGTATCTAGTCATTGAAAGTGCTTAAAAACTAGGGGAAGGAGAGTTAGTTAAGGAGCGTATTGATTCAGGTGTAAGTTGGGCCAAATTTATAGACGTTCACAGTTGATTAAATAGGAGAGAACGGTTACACTTGAAAGGTAACCGGTTAACCTTTATTTGGTTGCCATTGTTACAGCCTTCTGACAGAAAAACCCGCAGTCTGCGTCCAATTGACTGTGGGTTTTTCAGTTGATGAGGATCATGAATGTAATCCAGGGATGTGAGAGGGAACAATGTGGTTTGTTTTTGCTTTAGCAGCTGCTTGCTGTTTTGGGTTAAGAGGAATTTTGTATCAATGGACATCTCAAAAGCCCATTGATCGAAATCTTTTGCTTTTTGGAGTGTACGTTTCGGGAACGACAATAGCGATAACTGGGAACTTATTTGCTCAACAACAGTGGTCCGATGGGGCATGGTACGGGATCTTAATGGGTATATTCTCTTTTCTCGCCAATGCGTCGATGTATAGAGGGTATGCGGTTGGAAGACCTTCCGTTATCGCTTTATTTTCAGGACTTCCCCCTTTTGTCGTTGTTGTTGTCGCCTATATTGCTTGGGGAGAGGTATTAACAACCTGGCAATTATTTGCGTTTTTGATCATGATTTTGGGGCTACTATGTATAAAGTATTCACATGATTTAAAAACGGGCGGATTAAAAGGGATTCAGTGGGGAATCATGACCATGCTCTTTTTTGGTTTGACCGATGTCTCTGTGAAACAGTCCACTCTTGCCGGAGCAGCAACTTTGCCGGCCCTTATTGTCATGTTTGCTACAGGAAGTTTGTGTTTTGGATTTGCATGGATGCTTAGCAATCTAAACAAAAAGCGGGCGGTTAGAACAGCTCATGGAGAACAGGCTGCTGCCGAAGATGGCCACGTTTGTCATACGGACCCCAACTGGTCGCTGCAAAGAACTTTTGGATGGGGAATGATCGTAGGGATCACCAATGTAGCTGGAATGATGTTTGTACTTCCGGCCTTTCGAGAAGGCACTACAGGAATTGTTTCAGCAATCAGCGCGATGAATGTTGTGATTATCATTTTGTATGCGCGCTTTTTCTTAAAAGAGGAATTAGCCAAAAACGAAGTGATGGGCCTTGCATTAGCGTTCCTGGGGATTATTGTGCTTCGTTTGAACGCTTAGGTTTTTAATAGATGCTCAAGCCTCCGCTGCTGCGCGTAGCCTCCAAATAACCTCCTTAAGTAGGCTCCTTGGGAGTACGCCAAGCATTTGGTTGGCTATAATTAGCTTAAGGAGTGTTTGTTGTCCGTTCCAGAGGCGATGTGTACATGGAAGTACCCCTAGATCCAATCTTTTCGTAGGGAGGCTGGATCATACTCCTAAGCCCTCGAATCAAGTTCTCCCAAAAAGACTTTTCTTATCTGGTTCGTTGGAGAGCAGGAGAACAAATCTCTTGCTTTTTTAAATTCGCAGTGATATGCTTCTAACAACTTAGCAATCCCTTATACACTTGATACAATTCAGTACCACAACTTCATAAGCGTTTTTAACTTCGGGGCGGGGCGAAAATCCCCACCGGCGGTGATGAGGCAAGGCCTCTTAGTCCGTGACCCGGTTTGCTTTTTGCAAAGCGGTGGATCTGGTGCAACTCCAGAGCCGACAGTGATAGTCTGGATGGGAGAAGTTAGAGTGAGAGCTGCGCGAAAAGACCATGTTGGTCTGGTTTATTTGCCGTGCTATGCTTTCATATCGTATCACGTTTAGGTGCTGCGTTTATTTCCTATTTGATTACAACCCCTCGAAGTGTGAATGCTTCGAGGGTTTTTTGCGTGAAAAGGAGCGTTCTTTATGAATGACCGTTGGTATATGGAACAGGCGCTACAGCATGCTGCTGCGATGCGGGGGCAAACGTCGCCGAACCCGATGGTAGGAGCGGTCATTGTGAAAGATGGACGCATTGTTGGGACGGGGGCTCATTTAAAAGCTGGGACTGCACACGCGGAAGTGCATGCGCTCCGTATGGCTGGTGCTGATGCGAAGGGGGCGACGATGTATGTCACGCTCGAGCCATGCAGTCATTACGGCAAAACCCCGCCCTGTGCGGATGCCATTGTTGACGCGGAACTCGCCCGTGTGGTAGTCGCCACCACCGATCCCAACCCGAAAGTCGCTGGGGCGGGGATCGCTAAAATAGAGAGAGCAGGGATTTTGGTCGAGCTCGGTGTGTGCAAGAAAGAAGCCGCCAAATTAAACGAAGCCTTCTTTCATTTTGTGGAAACCAAGAGACCTTACGTAACGCTGAAAACCGCTTCGACGCTTGACGGAAAAACAGCAACCATCAGCGGCGAAAGCCAGTGGATTACCGGGAATGCGGCTCGGGAAGATGTGCATGAGTCGAGACATCTTCATGATGCGATTCTCGTTGGTATCGGAACAGTGCTTGCGGATCATCCATCGTTAACGACTAGACTTCCTCAAGGAGGGCGGAATCCAGTTCGAGTTGTGTTGGACCGTCGCTTGCGTCTGCCTGAGGATGCCAAGCTAGTGACGGACCAAGAGGCGGAGACATGGGTGTTTACCGAAGCAAGCGCTGATTCAGAGAAAGCGCGTGTGCTTGGAAGCAAAAATGTTCGCGTCGTCCCCCTTGAACAGCTAACGATTGAGGCAGTACTCGCCGAACTTGGCCGCGCCGACATCATGACGTTGTATGTGGAAGGAGGGGCCACCGTAAGCGGCGCGTTTGTGGAGGCGGACGCGGTCGATCGCTACATTGCCTACACAGCCCCTAAATTAGTAGGAGGAAGCGCCGCACCGACGACGGTGGGTGGAAGCGGGATTGCTTCCTTGAACGAAGCGCGTCAATTCGAAGTCGAGGATGTGCGTATGGTCGGGGCGGATGTTCGCCTGATTGCGCGCAGGAAAAGGGAGGAACACTAATGTTCACGGGAATCATAGAAGAAAAAGGAACGGTGCAAAATATCGAGCAAACCGGACAAGCGATGCGTGTAACGATTGGTGCTTCGCATGTTCTTACCGATGTGGCCACTGGCGACAGCATTTCGGTCAACGGCGTCTGCTTAACGGTGACGTTGTTTGAGACAGATCGTTTTGCCTGCGATGTGATGCCAGAAACCGTGAAGGCTTCTACGTTTTCGAATCTGAAGAGCGGTTCCAGTGTCAATTTAGAGCGAGCGATGGCAGCGGGAGGGCGTTTTGGAGGGCATATGGTCTCAGGGCATGTGGACGGAGTTGGGCGCGTCGTGAAGCGAACGCCTTCTCACAATGCCGTCTATTTTGAAATTCAGGCAAGTCCGGACGTGCTGCGCTATGTGGTGCAAAAAGGGTCCGTAGCCGTAGAGGGAACAAGTTTAACCGTATTTGACGTCACTGAGGATAGCTTTACGATCTCGATCATTCCTCATACGCTGGAGGAGACGACGATCGGAGAAAAGCAAGAAGGCGACGCGGTGAATGTGGAATGCGACATGATCGGCAAATACGTAGAAAAAATGCTGAAGCCGAAAGAATCAAAAGCAAAAGAAGAGGAGTTTCAAGAGCTTCTTGAAAACAATGGTTTTTACTAAAAAGGAGGGGTGACGATGTTTGATTCGATTGAGCGTGCGCTGGACGTATTGAAATCAGGCGGAACTGTCATTGTGTGTGACGATGAGGACCGAGAAAATGAAGGAGATCTGCTCGCTCTGGCTGAATTCACAACAGCGGAGACGATTAATTTTATGGCCACCCATGGACGCGGGCTCATTTGTACCCCGATGACGAAAGGGCGTGCCGATCAGCTTGAGCTGGAACAAATGGTCAACCGCAACACCGATCCACACGGGACGGCCTTTACGGTGAGCGTCGATCATCATACATCAACGACGGGCATTTCTGCCCACGAACGGGCGGTGACGGTGCAGGCGCTTGTAAGCGAGGACGCTATTGCCACCGATTTTAAACGTCCGGGTCATATTTTTCCGCTTGTCGCCAAAGAAGGAGGCGTGCTCAGACGTGCCGGCCATACGGAGGCTGCGGTTGATCTCGCGAAGCTCGCTGGCGCAGCCCCTGCTGGCGTGATCTGTGAAGTGATGAACGAGAACGGTTCCATGGCACGGGTGCCAGAGCTTCGTCAGCTTGCTGATCAGCATGGCTTGCTAATGATTACCATTAAAGACTTAATTCGTTACCGTCGGCGCAAGGATAAGCTAATCGAGCGCGAAGTAGAGACGACGCTACCGACCGAATTTGGCACCTTTCAGGCGATTGGCTACTCCAATGCCGCGGATGATAAAGAAAGCATTGCCCTTGTTAAAGGAGATATTGCGAATGGAGAGCCTGTGCTTGTTCGTGTTCATTCGGAGTGCTTAACAGGAGATGTGTTTGGCTCCCACCGCTGCGACTGCGGACCGCAGCTCCACGCTGCGCTCTCGCAAATTTCCGCCGAAGAGAGAGGCGTTCTCCTTTACATGCGTCAAGAGGGCCGGGGGATTGGGCTCATGAACAAGCTCCGCGCCTATAAGCTGCAAGAAGAAGGCTATGACACGGTCGAAGCGAATGAAATGCTTGGATTTCCGGCCGATTTGCGGGATTACGGAATCGGCGCACAAATCTTGCGTGACTTAGGGGTGCAGTCGATGCGTTTGTTGACGAATAATCCTCGTAAAATTACCGGGCTTGAAGGCTATGATTTAAAAGTAGAAGAGCGAGTGCCGTTGCAAATGCCGCTTGTTGAAGACAACGAAGCCTATTTAAAAACAAAAACAGAAAAACTGGGCCATATGCTTAAGTTTTAGGAGGAAATTACAGATGGGGCAAACATTTGAAGGGAATCTGGTCGCAACAGGGTTGAAGGTAGGCATTGTTGTCGGCCGTTTTAATGATTTTATCACAAGCAAGCTGCTTGCAGGGGCGGAAGATGCGATGGTGCGACACGGAGCGCGCGCGGAGGATGTCGATGTTGCTTGGGTCCCGGGCGCCTTTGAAATTCCATTTGCTGCGAAGAAAATGGCCGATAGTGGCAAGTATGACGCCGTCATCACGCTCGGAACAGTGATTCGCGGATCAACGCCGCATTTTGATTATGTTTGCAGCGAAGTCGCGAAAGGTGTTTCCTCGCTTTCGCTTACAACAGGAACGCCTGTGATATTCGGTGTGCTGACGACGAATACCATAGAGCAAGCCGTTGAGCGTGCAGGGACAAAGGCCGGAAATAAAGGCTGGGATGCAGCGACGTCAGCAATTGAGATGGCGAATTTCTCTCGCTCGTTTGACTAAGAGCCAATCCCAAAAAGCGCCGTATCACATTGTTGTGATACGGCGCTTATTCGTTCTGTTATTTCCAACAGCAGAACCACACGCTACCCTTCTTTCCAGCGTTCACGGTGCTTATGAACGAGCGCATGATCTTCTAGTTGGCTCGCTTTTTGCCACTCCTTCACCTCTTTGGCCGAACGTTCTCGGCACTCATCAATCAGCGCTTGGTCGTTTAGCGGCAGGTTGTAATCGACAAATGGCTGTTTGCCCAGAAATCGCTTCCGTTCCATGATGTCTTTGTGAAGCTGCCTTTGATCAAGCCCAAGAGCATGCAGCGCCTCTTGGTCCTTGTCGATGCGCTTCTCGAGTCGTCTATATAAAATTTCCGCCCCTTTAAGATTTCCTCGTCGTTCATGATAGAGCGCAACAGCGATTTGAATTAAGGTCACCCAGTGCGATTCCCGCTCCGGCTTTGGCACGCGTTTCCAGTGATCCTCAAGCACTTCATGGCATTCAAAATAGTCTCGGTCCGCGTGGAAATAAAGCAAGTACTTGATATAAGCTTCAGGGTAGATGGCCATCACCTGCTTTCGTATGGTTTCATTATACAAAAACCCTACCGTGAACGCGAGTATGGTATAATCCAGCTAGCACTCAGGATGAGGTTGATAGAATGAATACATACAGTGTAAAAATCGATTCCTTCGAGGGTCCTCTTGATTTGCTGCTGCACTTGATTCAGCAAGCGGAGGTAGACATCTATGATATTCCCGTTGCCCTCATTAGCGATCAGTATTTACAGTACATACACACGATGCAGGAGCTTGAGCTTGACCTCGCCAGTGAATATTTAGTCATGGCGGCAACGCTTTTGCAAATCAAAAGCCAAATGCTGCTGCCGAAGCAGGAGGAGCTCTTTGAGGAAGAGGAAAACTGGCTGGAGGACGATGACCCAAGGGATGAGCTCGTTGAACAGCTTGTTGAATACCGGACAATGAAGCAAGCGGCCGAGAAACTCAGGGAGAAGGAAACGGACCGCAGTCTGTTGCATACACGACCGCCCGCTGACCTTGATGGACATTTAAGCGCAGAGGAGCATCGAGAGCTCGCGATTCGCGATGTCTCTCTGTTTGACATGCTAGGCGCTTACCAAAAATTAATGCAGCGACAGGCTTGGAACGCCCCGAAAACAAAAAAGGTACAGGCCGAGGAATTTTCGATTGAAACAAAAATGAATGATTTGCTGGATCAGCTTGCAGCAGGAAAAGGGCAGCTGTCGTTTCAAACGTTGGTTGCTAACAACCATGACCGTGGGCATATTGTGGTGACCTTCCTGGCCATTCTTGAGCTGATGAAAACGCGAGCAGTGCATTGTCTGCAAGAGGAGAGTTTTTCAGAAATCATGATTCACCGAGCAGATGGAGGAGTAGAATGAGCGAAACATCTTTGCTTGCGGCAATGGAAGGCCTCCTCTTTGTCGCTGGGGACGAGGGTCTTTCGGTCGTAGAGTTGGTCCCACTCTTAGACGTTTCAGAGCAGGAAATAGAGACAGGACTTGTGCAATTAAAACAGCGGATGGAGGAGCATGATCGCGGCATTCAGCTAGCGAAACTAGGGGAGCGCTACCGCCTGACAACGAAAGCCGTCCACGCCCCGCTTTACAAAAAACTGGCCGCTTCCCCCGTGCATGGAGGGCTCTCGCGGGCGGCGCTTGAAACGCTAGCTATTATTGCCTACAAACAGCCGATCACTCGGCTAGAGGTGGATGAGATTCGTGGGGTGAAGTCGGAGAAAGCGATTCAGTCACTGACTTCCAAATTGCTCGTGGAAGACCAGGGGCGTGCAAGTGGGACGGGGCGTGCCAAATTATATGGAACGACGCCTTTCTTTCTGGATCACTTCGGGCTCGAGTCGATCGAAGACTTGCCTCCTTTAGAAGAGCTAGATTTGAATGAAGAAACAGGGCTTGAAGAAGCGGATTTGTTTTTTGAAGGGCTGGGCGATGAAAATAGCTAGATAAGAAGAAGAGCCAGCGAGGGGAGCTGGCTCTTTTGGGTCGAGCTCCGGTTCCGACTCTCGCTAGGTTGGCGAGGGGAAGGAAGGGGGAAAGATTTAGTCCCCAGCTTTCTGAACAAAAAAGTTCTTTACTGTCTTAGGTAGGTGATCGTGGAGAATCCTCCAATAATAGGATTACCACTTTTTCTTTAATTAACGAGTAGTTTAGTTAAATTTAAAATGTTAGAATAAAAAATGAGTAGAAATATCATGTGGTTCTAAGAAAGGATAATATTCGGTGGTTATGTTTCGCTCCTATTTTTTTGCTTTTATTATTATATTGCTTGACCAATTCACTAAGTGGGTTGTTTCCAAAAGAATGGAGAATCGTGAGAGTATCCCAGTAATTGAGAATGTTTTTCACATAACATCACATCGTAATGCAGGTGCTGCTTTTGGGATTTTACAAGGACACTTGTGGCTGTTTGTTCTCATTACGCTCATAGTGGTAGGAGTAAGTATTTTTTATTTACATAGAACAATGCATAAGAATCCTATAATGGCATGGGGATTAACGTTAGTTTTGGGAGGGGCTATTGGTAACTTTATTGACCGAATCCTGTTTGGTGAAGTGGTTGATTTCTTGGATGTATATATTTTTACGTATAACTTTCCAATCTTTAATATTGCTGATATTGCTTTAACATTGGCTTTTCTATTAGTTCTAGTAGCTATTTACAAAGATGAGAAACAACGGAGTGAATAAGAGAAATGTAAGTTTTAGGGTAACAATAGTAAGGTTATTATTTCTAAGGAGTTGGTATTAGTGGCTGCGAGAATATACTTATTTTCTTACAATGCTAGTATAACTGAACGGAGAGAAATATGTATTGATGAGAGGCTTTTAAAGCTACATGACATAAAACATATCCACAATGCTGTTTTTCTAATAAAAACAGATGATGATATTAGTATTCTAACCAAATATTTGGCTTCATGCTTTGACGAGAAAGATAGTTATTTTTTAGTAAACATTACTGACCAACCAAATCGTTATATAAATACACAGTCAGCAGATATCGCCCGTTGGATGGATAATATTTAGATAAGGGACATTAAAATAAATAACAAGTCAATTTCCACTAAGGCGGGAGCTTTTTTGCTGTGACTTTCTCTGGACTTAGCACAAAAATAGAGTGGAATACCTAATGATAGCTAAATCGAACGAAAAATAGGTACTGTCCAGTTTCGTTCGTGTTTTTTTCGGAAAAAGGACAAACGTGTCCTAGGGTTCACTTAGGCATTTTAACATTCGGTTCTTCCCTATGTGGAATCCTTTTATTCCCGCTGCACGACGCCCTTACATTGATGAGGGCTGATTTTGACAAACCACTTTTCAATTCCCTTTGCTCGCTCAATGACCTCTTCATATTCGGCCATGATCTTTTTTTCGACCTTTTTCCCTGTTTCAATAGACGTTCTTTGCAAAGAGATACACAAGGGTTCTCGCCCTTCCAGGTCATACTCTCCGCGAATCCTACGACCGCTTCCATTGTATCCAGAATAGCTCCATTCCAATGTTGCTCTAGTCGTCCCCAAACCCGTTCTATTGGATTGTATTTACTATGATAGGAAGGATAATAGGCTAATAGAACCTTTACGTCATAGTTCACCGCAAATTCGATCATTCGTTTCATGAATTGAGTTCTGCGACTATGATTCTCCGGACCGTTGTCCGCATTGAGGATCAGGGTATTCGCAACGAGAGGTTTCCCGCCTTTTCCAACGGCTTCTACTGTCTTGGCTAGAGCGATGCGCTTATCTGAACCTGTTAACTTGTGAATGGTTTCGACGATGATTTCTTTGTAATTCTTGAAGATGTTCGGTATCATGGTATCTGTATCCTTTGTTTTGTTTTTTTGTTTCTCGCACAGACAATTAAAACATATCAAAGGATACTTTTGTGTTTTATTACCATAATTGACTAGTTATTTTTTGGGGCGTGCCTTAATGACAATTATTCAAGAAACGGATGCTTTGCGGAATAAGATAAAATTAATTTGTACTCATCGTTTGATAATCGAAGGATACGCAACCCAGCTATCGAAAAGCAACGTTTTAACGCCAAGCTTCACCGGATTGATGTCATCCAACAGGGTGAACAGGGTTCAGTCCCTTTCTGCACGTCTTCTTTCCGGCGGCGGTACCGAACTCCAGAAGTTGAGTCATTAAAAAGGAGGCAGCTCAATGGATAGTACAATAAAAACACATTTTGAAAACCTGAGGAATGAAGATAAGAATATACAATACGAAGCCCTTATGAAATTGTTTGATAGTACGGAAGAGGAGGTAGATTGGGCGTATCAAGTTTGGGACCAGTTGCTGAAGGACTTAACTGAAGGTGATAACCACCAAAGATCAAGAGCTGCACAACTCCTCTGCAATTTGGCGAAAAGTGATCCGGAAAATAGAATTCTGAAGGATTTCCCAATGGTTTGGGCAGTGACAAAAGACAAAAAATTTGTCACTGCAAGACATAGTCTGAAGTCCATTTGGAAAGTTGCCCTGGCTGGTCCTGAGCAAAAAGAGTTGGTTTTAAATAACCTTGCCGACAGATTCTTAACTGGAACCGATGAAAAAAACTACACGTTGATTCGCTATGATATTATTGAAAGCCTCAGGAAGCTTTATGATGAAATAAAGGATGAGCAAGTTAAGCAACTTGCATTGGATTTAATTGAAAAAGAAAAAGATAAAAAGTACAAAAAGAAATATGCGTCTGTGTGGAAATAGTTATTTTGAAAAAAGTCTTCGTCAAAATATGTTAATTATGAACGTTCGGCGTTGGGGAAAGCTCGAAGGGAAGGGAAAGAAGAAGT
>NZ_LLYY01000033.1 GCF_001484965.1 Shouchella shacheensis
GAAGACCGAGAGGGATCACGCTTGCGCCTTTAGGCGTGGGAGTTGTCAAAAGTATTTAAGAATTTTTTTAAATAGGCTGATCCATTTTGATTCTTTGGACGTACCCTTAGTAACAGGAAAAAAATCATTCCTGTGTAAGGGACACCTCCCAACATTCTTATGGGTATGGGTCCCGATCTTAAGGGAGGAGATTGTTTATATGAAGAAATTTTTTGTTGCACCGCTGGCTGCTGCGCTTGCTTTAACGGCCTTTGCAGGAACAGCCTCTGCCGATCACGAAGAGCGAGAGTTTTGGGTTGAATTGACTCCTGAGCAAGAAACCATGGACGTAGAAAGCTACGCCACTGGAGAGGCCCATTTCGAAGTGAGTGAAGACGGTGAATCACTCGACTATTCGATTCATGCCGAGAATTTGGAGAACGCAGTGGCTGGACATTTGCATAGCGGAGCTATAGGGGAAGACGGACCGGTAGAATTGTTCCTCTTTGAAAACGAGGAAGCGATGGATTATAACGGCGAAGTAGCCACCGGTACATTGACAGAAGAGGATCTGGTAGGAGATTTAAGCTGGGAAGAATTTTCGATGGCACTCGTAGCTGGCGAAGTCTATGCGAACCTCCACACAGAGCAATTTCCAGATGGTGAAATTCGCGGACAATTAGATGAAAATGCGGAGGAAGCGGCGATGATGCCGGATGAAATGCCACAAACAGGCTTGGGTGGCGCCAGCAATGAAGGTTGGTTTACAAACTTATGGACCAGCTTCACATCATTTCTTTTTAACTAAAACAGACGGCATTGAGTCATGCCGGAAATTCCTAAGCGCAGGGATTTCCGGCTTTTTTGTATTGAAAAACATTCTTGGATTCATCCCTGATAGGTCCATTGGCGGTTAATGATGCAAAGATGGAAGCTGGAGCGGATTTAGATGATAATAGAGTGTTCCCCGCGTATAATAGCGAGGGCTGATAAATAGCAGCAGGGAATCAGCTTGAACCCCACTCCCAGCTCTCGTATGGAGGCGTGGTGTTTGTTCGGTTGCTTTAGTTGACAGAATTGATCTGAAACAAGGCGAAAAAGTCGACAAACTTGAGGTGAAAAGTCTCAATCTTTGGGCTAAAAGTGATTGACCTTCACGTAACGTTAAGGTTTATGCTCAAAGGGGAGGGAGTAGAGTTGGAATACACTGTTAAAAAACTGGCTGGGCTAGCGGGTGTGAGTGCACGAACACTTCGCTACTATGATGAAATCGGGCTCCTTAAGCCAGCAAGAATCAATGCTTCTGGCTATCGCATCTATGGGCAGCAGCAAGTCAACCTTCTTCAGCAAATTTTGTTCTATCGTGAATTGGACGTGAGCTTAGAAACGATTCGCTCCATCGTGAACAAGCCTTCCTTTGATGAACAAGCAGCCTTGAAGAAGCACTACCAGAAGCTGATCGAAAAGCGAACACGCCTCGACCAGTTGATTGCAATCGTTGAAAAGACGATGGCCACCAAGGAAGGAGGTCAACACATGACGGACAACGAAAAGTTTGCAGGCTTCAAAGAAGGGCTGATCAGTGAAAATGAAGCAAAATACGGGAACGAAATCCGTGAGAAGTACGGGGACGAGACGATAGACAACGCCAATATGAAGCTAAAAGGCATGTCTGAAGACGAGTATGCGGCGATGAAAGCTCTTGAGAAGGAACTGTTCACCTTGCTTGAACAAGCGTATGAGACGGGAGATCCAGCCTCTTCACTGGGACAGAAAGCAGCTGAGGTGCATAAGCAGTGGCTCCTGTATTCTTGGTCCAGCTACTCGAAAGACGCCCACGCCGGAATTGCGGAAATGTACGTCGCAGATGAGCGGTTTACTAGCTACTATGACAACGTCGCGAGAGGGGGTACAGCATTCTTGCGCGACGCGATTTTGATTTATTTAGGGAAAAGTGAAAGCAAGAAACCTAGAGAGTGTTAAGCCATCGATAAGGGCTTAACACTTTTTTGCTGTGATGATCGAAGTACACCAGACCGCCTTTCACAAGATGTGTGGTATAGTAACAACGCATATATAAATCTAGAATTAGCGTGAAAGGATGTCCATCGCATGGCCAAAAAGAAGTTCTATGTTGTCTGGAAAGGACGCAAGACCGGAATTTTTTCCACCTGGGCGGAGTGTGAGGCGCAAGTGAAGGGTTTTCCGGGGGCCGCCTTTAAGTCGTTTGCGACAAAGGGAGAAGCAGAGGCGGCTCTCAAAGGAGGAAAGACACGTACACGCACGTCTACAAAACCGCCGGAAAAAACGGGATCGCCGTCAGCGACGGACGTGATATGGGACAGCATAAGCGTCGATGTTGGCAGTCATGGCAACCCGGGTAAAGTTGAATATAAAGGCGTCGACACGAAATCGGGGGACGTCATTTTTTCGCGGGAACCGATTGAGATGGGCACAAATAATATGGGGGAGTTTCTGGCGATTGTCCATGGCTTAGCTTACTTAAAACAGCATGGAAGCGAGCGCCCCGTCTATTCCGATTCGAAAACGGCGATCGGTTGGGTTAAGAAGAAGAAAGCCAACTCTACACTTATTCGCAATGCGCAAACCGAAGAAATCTGGTCGCTTGTGAAGCAAGCAGAAGCATGGCTAAAAGACAACCCTAATCACAATCCGGTGTTGAAATGGGAAACGGAACTGTGGGGCGAGATTAAGGCTGATTACGGGAGGAAAGGGTAGCTTCTGGTGATTGTCGTAGACGTGCAGGAAACGAGCACTTTTGGCAGAAAGTGGCCTAAGCTAGTCTCTCTATTTCTTCCAAGCTCCCGGCGTTCAACGAGTGGGTGATGAATTCTGCCCCAAAGGGTTGGCCAGACCCAATTCAGGGTATAAGTCTCTAAGGAAGACATTTCGTACGGTAGAAAGGGAGGAGCACGATGGTTGATTCGCTTCGAGTTGCCCAGCAAGATTATCTCTTTTCAGGAGCAACAAAGCCCTTGTCGTTTCGTAAACAACAGCTTGAGAGGTTGCGAACAATGTTGAAACGACATGAAGGCGAGCTGTTAAAAGCAGTAAAAAAAGACTTAAACAAGCAGGAGGAAGAAGCCTTCCTGATGGAGCTTGGTTCTGTCTACCAGGAAATTACGCACGCGCTCGATTCTCTTGAGAACTGGATGCGGCCAATGAAGGTGAAGAACCCGCCTTCCCATGCAGGCTCAAAAAGCTGGGTTCATCATGAACCTTACGGCAGTGTTCTGATTATTGCCCCATGGAACTATCCGATCCAGCTTACCTTCTCACCGCTTGTAGGAGCGCTCGCGGCGGGGAACTGTGCTGTCATTAAGCCTTCGGAGCTAACGCCGCACACGTCAAGTGCGATTGCGGCTGCGGTTCGAGCAACATTTGCGAAAGAAGTGGTTGCGGTGGTCGAAGGGGACGCGAAGACCGCAGAAGCCCTTCTTGAAGAGCCGTTTGACTACATTTTTTTTACGGGCAGCGTCGCCGTGGGAAAAAAGGTCATGGAGAAGGCGGCGAAGCATCTGACGCCACACACGCTTGAGCTTGGCGGAAAGAGCCCGGCGATCGTTGATAAGAGTGCCAAACTTGAGCTGGCGGCAAAACGAATTGCTTGGGGGAAATTCACAAATGCAGGCCAGACGTGCATTGCCCCGGATTATGTACTTGTTCACGAGGCGGTCTACCACGAGTTTGTGGAGAAGCTAAGAGATCAAGCACACGAGCTCTTTGCGGAAAAAACAAAAAAAGGAAAGTATACCCAGATCGTGAATGACCGACACTATAAACGTGTAAAGAACTTTTTGAATGATGGGGAGGTTGTGCTTGGCGGCCAGTTCAGCCCTGAAGATCGACTGATTGCACCGACAATCTTAACGAATGTGAGTTGGGAAGCCCCGGTAATGCAGGAGGAAATCTTTGGTCCGATCTTGCCGATTTTTACGTATAAGGAGGCAAGTGAGGTGCTTGCCCGGGTGCGGTCGCTACCAAACCCGCTCGCTCTCTATGTTTTTTCGGAAGACGAACGTGTGCAGCAGCTCTTCACGGAGCAGCTCTCCTTTGGCGGAGGGTGTATCAATGACACGCTGATGCATGTGGCCAATCCGCACTTGCCGTTTGGTGGGAAGGGGGCAAGTGGTACCGGTGCGTATCACGGCTACGAGAGCTTCCGGACGTTTTCTCACCAGAAAGGGTTGCTGAAGCAGACGACCAAGTTTGATTTTCCCATCCGCTACAGCCTGGGAACACTTAGCTACAAATTGATTCGCAAGTTGTTTAAATAGGAGGACGCTATGACATATGATGTAATTGGCATCGGCATCGGGCCCTTTAATTTAGGGCTCGCCGCCTTACTTGAGGAGCGCACCGAGTTAAGCGCTGCTTTCTTTGATGAGAATACGTCCTTTGAGTGGCACCCAGGGATGCTTCTGGAAGGAACGGATTTGCAAGTTCCGTTTCTCGCCGATCTGGTGACGATGGCTAACCCCCAAAGCCGGTACACGTTTTTAAACTATATTCATGAAAATGGGCGGATGTTGCCCTTTTATTTTTTCAATCGGTTTGATATCCCACGAAGGGAGTACAATGCTTACTGTCAATGGGTCGCAAATCAAGTGGGGAGCTGTCATTTTGGCCGCAGAGTAACCAATGCCATTTATGTGGAAGAAGAAGGGCGCTATAAATTGACGGTTCATTACCCTGACTCTAGCGAAGGAGAGATATTCTACGCGAAGCACCTCGTTGTCGGAACGGGAAATACACCGCTCGTGCCACCTGGGGTTGAAGAAGTCGTAAATGATGATGTCATTCACTCCAGTACATACGCCTTTCATCAGGAAGAAATCAAGCAGGCAAACGCGGTAACAGTGGTGGGCTCTGGTCAAAGCGCGGCGGAAATTTTCTACACTCTTCTTACAGACCAGCCCGAGCATGGCTATAAGCTGTCGTGGTTCACACGATCGCCCGGTTTCTTTCAGTTGGAAGAATCGAAGCTTGGCCAGGAGGTGTTTTCACCGGAGTACGTCGATTATTTTCATAAACTTCCTTATGACACACGACAAGACGCATTGCCATTGCTTGGGAGCCTAAGAAACGGCGTGCAGCAAAAGACGCTTCATAAAATTTACGACCGCCTCTATCATCAGACGGTTCATCAGACAAAAGCGGCTGTGCGAATACAGGCCTTGGTGGAGGTCAATGGGGTAAAGAAAGCAGGAGAGGGAACGTATGAGCTGGACTGCTGGCAATGGCAAGAAGAGAGGGCGTTTGTCCACAAAAGCGAAAAGGTGATTTTTTCTACAGGGTACAAACCGAATGTCCCCAAATGGCTTCAGGCAATGGAAAGCGAGCTTGTGATGGAGTCAGAAAAAGAATTCGCCGTTAACCGGAATGCCGCCCTTGTTTTTAAAAAGAAACGAGCGGGTCAGGTTTATTCACTTACCAATCTTGACCACAGCCACGGCACCAGTGCGACGAATTTAGCGCTTTCTGTTCAGCGCAATATGCGCATTGTCAATGAGCTAGCTGGAGAGAATGTGTATGAAACGAAGAAAAGTGGCGTCTTTCAGCAGTTTTCTGCAGAATAGATGCCTCTCTCCCTCGATTAAATCAGTCGAGGGGGGTTGTCATTTAGTGCTGAAAGTGAGAAGAGATGCAGGCATTTCCCTTCGTAGTTCCTCTTCATCGCGGGAAAGGACGAAATTTAGACGTAATTCTACATTAAAATTGTTATAATTAGTATTGACTTTCGTCCTACTCTTTTATACAATGAATTTACGATAATGATTACAAATAAGTAATCACTCTTTCTATTTGTCTATTATAAATAGTTTTGAAAGAGCGTGAATCAAAGATACAGTACATAGGGAGGAGCAATTGAGATGAAAAAGCTTACAGACAACCAAGGGCACCCGATTTACGATAACCAGAATTCACGTACGGCTGGTCAACATGGTCCTACACTACTTGAAGACTATCATCTTGTCGAAAAACTTGCTCACTTTGACCGTGAACGCATTCCAGAGCGAGTGGTTCACGCACGCGGCGCAGGGGCGTACGGTGTATTTAAAGTCAAAAACAACATGAAGCGATTCACAAAAGCGGCCTTTCTCGCTGAAGACGGCAAAGAAACTCCATTGTTTGTACGTTTTTCAACGGTTATTCACGGCGGAACGTCTCCGGAAACACTGCGCGATCCCCGCGGATTCTCTGTAAAGTTCTATACGGAGGAAGGAAACTATGATTTTGTTGGCAATACACTGCCGATCTTCTTTATTCGTGACGCGATTAAGTTCCCTGACGTGATTCACTCTTTAAAACCGGACCCACGTACAAACGTGCAAAGCCCGGATCGTTACTGGGATTTCATGTCTCTTTCCCCTGAAACGACAAACATGATGATTCACTTATTTACCGATGAAGGCATCCCGGCTTCGTACCGCGAAATGCGAGGGTCAAGCGTGCATGCCTTTAAATGGGTGAATGAGCATGGAAATATGGTGTATATCAAATTGAAGTGGCTACCGAAACAAGGAATGCGCAACCTTTCCATGGAAGAAGCAGAAGAGATCCAAGGGAAAGATTTCAACCATGCGACGAATGATTTGTATCAAGCCATTGAGGACGGAGACTACCCAGAGTGGGATCTCTACGTTCAAGTTCTTGACCCTGCGGATTTGGATAGCTTTGATTTCCACCCGCTTGATGCAACCAAGGATTGGTTAGAAGAAGACATTCCAATGCAGCTGGTTGGGACAATGACGCTGAACCGTAACCCGGACAATGTCTTTGCTGAAACAGAGCAAGTTGGCTTTAATCCAGGGAATCTTGTACCTGGTTTTGAAGCATCGGAAGACAAAATGCTTCAAGGACGAATCTTCTCTTACTCGGATACGCAGCGCTATCGTGTAGGAGCCAACTACCTTGATCTTCCCATCAACTGCCCATTCGCGCAAAAAGCGAATAACACACGCGATGGTGTCATGCCGGTTGGACAGCAAACCAATCAAATCAATTACGAGCCAAACCGCTATGAGGAGACGCCGAAGGAAGATACGATCCACGAGGACTACCGTGCTCCTGTTACGGGGCCAACAGGTCGTCAGGCGATTGAGAAAACGGACCACTTCGGTCAAGCGGGAAGAATCTACCGAAGCTATACGAAAGAGGTCCAGGACACGCTAGTGAAAAACCTAGTCGCCGATCTTTCCGACGTCACGCATGAGACGGTTCTCCGCGCCGTATGCAACTTTTATCGTGCGGACGAAACCCTCGGTCAGCGTCTTGCTGATGAGCTCAATGTAGATATCTCTGAGTATGTAGAAGCCGCCAAGCAAAGCTAAATAATTGACTAGATCACCGGTGTGGAGGAAACCTCCGCATCGGTTTTTTAGTACGGGGCCCGATTCGAAAGAGAACAAAATACCCCGGCTATGAGCGTCCGTCACCTTTAACGCAAAAGCACGCCACAAAGTAAGAGAAACCGCTAGGCTACCTATTGCGGAGCTGATAGACTACTAGGTACAATGAGCACAGTGAGGAGGAGTTGAATGGTTACTATTGTCGAGTATACACGCGATCATGCTCAGGCGGTTGCGGATATGTGGAACGAGAGTCGTGGCAATTTTGGTGGCGGTCATGAGTTTGAGACGGCTCGAGATCGAGCAGTTAAGGAGCAGACGAGTGGCAATCTTGTGACGATGCTGGCGATGGAGGATAAGAAGGTCGTAGGCTATTGTGGGTTGGCTACGTATAAGCAGGACACAGGGGCTCTTTATATTCCCCTATTAAATGTCCATCCTGAGTACATTGGGAAAGGGATTGGCAAGCGGCTTGTACTCGAAGCAGTTCAGCGAACGGTGGAGGCGGGCTGGCCACGCGTGGATTTATATACATGGCCGGGAAACACACAGGCAGTACCTCTCTACAAGCGTTGTGGGTTTTTTTGGGAAGACAGGGAGGACCGCACGCATTTAATGAATTTCATTCCTTTGCTTCTACGTCACGGCATTCTATCTACGTATGTAACCAATGAAAACTGGTACCACACACTGAAGCGAGAGGTTAAGCTAGAGCCAGATGGAGAAACACAAAGTGGGTTCACCACGTTTACCTACCATTTTGAAACGGACAAAGGAAATGTCAGCGCAACCGTGGAGCATAGCAGTCGAACGCTCTGTGCTCTCGAAACCGAGCAATTTAAACTAGAGTGGACGCTGCCCGCGCATGTTCTCTTTGTGGCAAAGGAATACGAGGCGACGCTTCGCGTGATCAATAAAACCAATAAACCACTTCATATTAAAGGAGAGGCTCTGCCTCCCTCATCCCTACATACAACGACAACCATTGAGCACAACGTAGAGGGAGAGGCTGAGATTACCATTCCTTTCTCCGTTAACGAAGAGAATGGAGGCCATCAGTCGCGCTGGAAAACCCATCCAAGCTTTGATTTACAGCTAACCGTTGACGGCAAGCCTTGTGCCTTAGGATGTGGCTACACGATAAAAAAGCCGGTGGCAGTCAAGCCGTTGATTGTAAAGCCAAGGCAGCTTGTAGACGAGCGTGGCGGTGAGGTCTTCTTTGAGGTGAAAAACGAGTTAAAAGAGGAGATAACGCTAACGCTATCAATATCGTCTGCCCGTTTATTTCGGCCGGAAACCAAGTCTGTCACTTGTTCTCTTGCAACAGGTGAGAAACAAACGCTTCCACTGCCAGTGAAAGAAGTTGTGGCTGGGATCGAACAACTCGCTTTAGAGCTAGATATTGCCGGGGACGGGGAGCGCTTTCTATATAGTGATCCGCACATGCTTGTGGTACCGGATGAGCACCTAATCACAAGTTACGAGAGAGAGGGAAGCCTCTACCTCATCAATGGCTGGGAGACGCTGGTTTTTGATAAAGAGACAGGGTTCGCACGACAAATGAATGCACAAACGGAGGAGGCGAAGCCATGGTTCCACGCCTACCCTGTGTTTGGAGAACCACTCAACCACGAGCTTGCAAGCAAAGGCTGGTCTGGTTATTCCTTTCGAAAAACATGTACTGGGATTGAGCTCACGCTAGATTATGAGATTCAGGATGGTGCGGGGTCACTGAGTGTCATCTATGATTGGAACCGAAACAAAACGCTTTGCTGCTCGGCAAAAATCAAAAATCTTTCCACGGATATGCTTGATGTTGGATATGTCACGTTAGGGATGCGTCTCGACGTTGATCAGTTGCTGATGCCTGCATTTTCGAAGCATCTGTATGCAGGCGGCATTGAAGAGGTGGAGCTTGACGATTTGCCACTTGCCGATATGAATGATACGTGGATGTATTTCTCTTGGGAGAAACACTCCCTTGCCGTCTCAACAACAAAGTCGTTAAAGTGGTTGCTGGTGGAACATGCTCTCGCTTTTCAGCAAGCCATCCCGAGCCTCAAGCCAAATGATTCGTTTGAGACGTGTCCGATTTCACTGCAGAGCGATGTCTTTCAAACCGCAGATGCATTCACAGAGCATATGGGTTCTTTCAGAGAAAAACGGGCGTTCACCGAGGTTGTTCATGAACAGCATGGATTTTTTGCACACGGGGAGGAAGGATCTTGGAGACTGGACGTAGGAAAAAAACAGGCGGACACAGCGCAGGTTCATCTTGATATCGATGGGGAGAAGCGGAGCATCCGCTCGTTTGACATCCATGGGCCAGATTCGATTTTGCTGACAGATATGTATCCACCAAAAGGGAAGACGAGCGCCTTGACAATCAAGTACGAAGGAGCGACCTTTCAAAAAAACTATTCCCTTCAGGCAATTGCTCACGGCAACGAAACGGTTCGCTGCCAGACGAACGAAGAGGAGGGGCTAGAAGTCCATGAAGTCTCGAATGGCATTCTCACGTTTAAGGCTGCGAATGAATTCTCGCCTGCGATTTACTCGTTGAAAACGAGAGAGCGGGAATGGCTGGACCATGCGTTTCCAAAAGCAGGTCCGAAAAGCTGGTGGAACCCGTGGGGGGGTGGGATCATGACGATTCCTGGAGGCCTCAACTTGTTAAGTGTTCAGAAACAAAAGCGGCGCACGGAATTTGTCACAATGAACGATCAGTGGCAGCAAACATGGACGGGTCTCAAGCTGACGATTAAATTGGAGCACAGCGACTGGGAAGGCGCGGTTCTTGAACAATTTTTTGTTACGCTGCCAAAGTCAAGCGTCCTTTTGCATACAACTGTATTCAAGCAGACAGGGGTGCTTTTACACGAGCAAAACCTACTCACAGGCGCTTTTTTCAACAAGCAGGAAGCACTGCGCGTCTATGCAACAGAGAACGATGAGCAGTTCTTCACGCCGAGCGCTGGGCATTTTTCGCTTGCCGGAAGAGAGTTAGCTGAGGTCGTTCGGTTACAGGAGGAAAGGAGTGGCGAGTCGCTTGTCGTCGTGCCGCAAACCGCTGCAAAAAAGCGGGAGTTCTATGAAAACAAAGAAGTGTTCACGTATATGAATCAGGAACGCCTAGAGAAGAGGCCCGATGTCCCCTCCATTCAAACGGGAACACAGGCGTTTGTTTGGACGGACCAGCTTCCGAGCAGTGAAGGCTGGACATGGACTCAAAACGTGGACCTAAAGGAGGGAGACATTTTTTGAAGATCATTGATGCGCATGTGCATTTCTCAAGCATCCAGACGTTTGTTGAGACGGCCCATAAATTGGCGGATGTTGAATACAATGAGGGAGGGTTGCTCGCTGAATATGAACAGTTGGGCGTCGTTGCCGCTGTTGGTATGGGCTTGGAAGAGAGCCGCGTAGGTGCGTTTCCTGATGAGGAAGCGCCAGCGCTTATGGGGCTTAATTTGAAAAACCGCCCGTCACAAATCGGCGTTTGCATCGGCATCAATCCGTTTGCGCTCACAGCTTCTGAGCTCGAGAGGCTTGACGCAAAGCTAGAAGATCCAACGGTGGTCGGGGTTAAAATCTACTTAGGCTACTATCCATATTACGCCTACGACTCCATCTACACACTGGTCTATGAGCTGGCCGAGAAGCATGATGTGCCCGTCGTTTTTCATACAGGGGACACGTACTCGGCCGACGCGCTAATTAAATACGCGCACCCACTGACGATTGACGAGGTGGCAGTCAAGCATCGAAACGTGCGCTTTGTGATGGCTCACCTTGGGGACCCCTGGTGCCTGACGGCGGCAGAAGTCATGTATAAGAACCACAATGTGTTTGCGGATCTATCAGGGTTGATCGTCGGTACAAGAAATCGTGTGGAACCTCACATGGACACAAGCAACCCGTACTTTGACCATTTTAGGCACGCGCTTGTGTTTGGAGATAGCTATGATCGCTATATGTTCGGGACGGACTGGCCGCTTGTGCAAGTTCGCCCGTACATGGAGTGGCTGGCTGGCATTATCCCGGAGCGCTATCACGAGAAATTCTTCTATGAAACAGCGCTTCGTGTGTTTCCGAAACTTGAGGGGTTGATGAAATAGGCTCTGTTGATGGATGATGATTTATTGGAGTTGGCCGCTTCTTGCGGCCTTTTTTTCGTGTACCCGCGGTCATGCACCTATCTCTTTTGACTATAAAATTATTCATTATTGTCATAGCGGTTAACAAGTTTTTTGTATCTAAAAGTAAAAAAAATAGCGGCAAAAAGACTAAAGAAGGTTATAAATGGTATGAGCCCAGGACTTACATTGTATTCTTGCAAAGCGTTATTATTGATTATAAGAAACAAAAATCCTGCTCCAAAGCAAAAGTAATAAACAATTATTGAAAAAATAAGAATGCCCTTTCTACCAGTAGTCATAGTTAACTCCTCCCTAGATGCATTATTTTCATCTTATATTATTCATCTTTCGGACAAAAAAAGTGCCCCTCATCTACAGACCTAAGAGAATACGTGCAGCTCTTCTCGGCAGGGGGGGCGAGCTTCATTCCGACACGAATGAGTTTCTGTACTTCTCCGATGTTGACAGGCCGCTTTTATAGAAAAGACCAGCCTAATAAGGGTTCGACTCTCAACTCCGAAAGTTGAGTTATATTATAACATATGAAAAAAGATGACCATTTTTACTCTTCAAAGAGTAGATGGTCATCTTTTTGGTTACCGTTAATGTAAAAGCCGCTTACTGTATTGAACGCCATGTTACTCCAATTAGTCAGAGCATGATGGTCATTCTTGTATGTTCTAGTGCAGTTGAGGCTCTTTCGTAGTCTGTGTTGCGAATCTGGAGGCACTTTAGGAGGGCCGCACGATTTTGCGGAGTGTGGTCTATTTCTTGTTTTTGCTCATAAGCTGGAGGTAAAAGGAGCTGAGGCGGATGTTTATCTCTATGAAGCAAAAATGGAAGAGCTATCAAGCACAGGAAAAGGTACTAATCGCTATGGGACTGGCAACCGTCGCGCTGATTTTTTCCAGCTTGCTGTACGGAATCTGAATACCCTGGCTGTTTTTAAAATAAGAATTCGTGCACAATTGACTAATCTTTGATACAATCAAAAGTGTTACGGATTTCGAAATAAACGGCAGGAGGTAGATGGATGAGTTATCCAATGAGATGGGATTTAGACGCGCTCTTTCGTGGGGGAAGTGAATCTAGTGAATTCAAGCAATTTTTAGGAGAAACGGATGCGTACATACAAAAATGGATCGAACGAGATCAATCGGGATTAAGCGTTCAGGCGCTTGTGCCGGTGCTAGAGACACTGCGTGCGCGCCAGCGTCATGCGGGAGCTTTTGTTTCCTGCCTTGTGGCCCAGAATGTGAAAGACAAACAGGCGGCGCTACTTAATGAAAGAATTCAGGAACAAAGCGTCCAGGCGCAGGTGCTTCAACTTTCGCTTGAGGACAAGCTCCGCCAGCTAAGTGATGAGGAATTCCAAGCGCTGCTTGAGACGGAGGAGCTTAAGCCGTCTGCGTTTATGCTGGAGACGTCGAGAAGCAGGGCTCAGGATAAGCTCGATGTGGAGAAGGAAAATTTGGCAACCGCTCTCGCCAAAGATGGATACCACGCCTGGGGCACCGTGTATAACGAAGCGGTCGGGCGAATGGAAATTCCATTTGAAGAGGACGGCGAAACCAAGCGGTTATCCGCAGGGCAGCTGCACAACCGACTCTCAAGTACGGAACGCGATGTACGTAAGCGGGCCTTCGAAGCATCAAAAGCGGCGTGGAGCTCGGAGGGACCTCTCTTTGCGCAGACGCTCAATCATTTAGCAGGGTTTCGATTGAAGTTGTACGAAGCAAGGGGCTGGGAAAATGTTTTAAAGGAGCCGCTTGACTCGAACTTGATCACCGAGGCGACATTGAATACGATGTGGGAAACGATTACAAAGAACAAGCCGAAGCTAATGCCGTATATGGAGAAAAAAGCGGAACTATTTGGGCTGGACACTCTTGATTTCTTTGATGTTGCCGCCCCCCTTCCAGTGAAAGACGGAGAGAGGAGCACGGTGCCTTATGAGGAAGCGTGCGAATTGATCATTACACATTTCAAAAAGTTTAGCCCGAAAATGGCGGACTTTGCAGAAATGGCCTTGCGCGACGGTTGGGTAGAGGCGGAAAACCGTCCAGGCAAACGTCCAGGCGGCTTTTGCACAAACTTCCCACTTGCGGGTGAATCGCGCATTTTCATGACTTATGACGGGTCTATGTCCAATGTAGCGACGCTTGCTCATGAGCTCGGACATGCGTATCATAGCTGGTGCTTAAAAGACCAAAACGTCCAGTCGCAGAAGCAGTACCCGATGAGCATCGCCGAGACGGCTTCCACTTTTGCGGAGATGATTGTCGCCGATGCCCTTGTAGAAGAAGCCGATTCAAACAGCATGAAGACGATGTTGCTTGAAAACAAGCTTTCTCGTTCGCTTGCGTTCTTTATGAACATCCATGCCCGCTTTTTATTTGAAACGCGCTTCTATGAGGAGCGTAAGAATGGTATGGTGCCCCAAGAGCGCTTAAATGAGTTGATGGAGGAAGCGCAGCGAGAAGCCTACGAAGAAAAAATTGCTTCGTACGACCCGAACTTCTGGGCATCGAAGCTGCATTTCCACATCACCGGACAGCCGTTTTATAACTTTCCGTATACCTTTGGCTACTTGTTCAGCCTCGGCATCTACGGGCGCGCGCTTAAATCCGAGCAGTCGTTTGAGGAAGCCTACATTGCCTTGCTTGAAGATAGCGGCAGTATGACGGCTGAAGCACTCGCGATGAAGCATTTGGATGTGGACTTAACGAAGCCCGATTTTTGGCAGGAAGCGATTGATGTGGTGCTTGGCGATGCTGAGGAATTCGTGAAGAAATAAGACGCAAAGCCCTCGAGAGATCGAGGGCTTTGCCGCGTTCATCGATTAACGTGAGTTTTAATCTCCCTCGCCCGTCAAATAGCTCTTATCCTTAAGAAAAAGGCGCCAGAACCAGACAAACGCAGGGATGAGGATCGCCATCCCAATGATATAGCCGACAAGGAGCGATTGAAACATCACCTCGTTCGTAAAGGCATCGAAGACGGTAAGATCCGGATACAAAAAGTACGGCATGAGCGCCGCCCCGTAGGCGATGCTCGCAATTCCGAATTGAAGAACAATTAAGAGGAACGCAACGCGTGATTGCCCTCTCCCCGCTTTTTTCGAAGGCCACCAAAGCGCACTATAGCCGATCGCAAAGGCAAATAGGGAAAGCGTGTAGAGCCACCAAAGATCTAAAAAGTTGTTAAACATCCAGCGTGCTTCCGGAATCAAGGTAAAAATCGTAGCCACCGCGAATACGAGCGTAAGCGGCCCGAGAAAAATCGCGTTCTTCCGGTACGTTCGGTATGTTTTAAGATGACCGCCTTCTCTCGCGTAATCGCTTAGAAACAGCGAGGATAAAAAAAGCTCTGTGACGAGGCCGAACGCGACGTGCGTGTAAAAGGTTGGACTGCTGAACAGCCTATTAATCAAGATGTACTGTTGCTCGCCTGCATAGGCAAAAAAGCCACCGATCGCCGCGGGGAGAATACTGACGAGAATTGCCGGAATGAGCAAGCCGCTTATGCCGGAGACGAGCGTGAGAAGCCGCGAATACTTCTCTGTACTGTAAGCGTACACCATAAAAGCGCTGCGAATGGTAAGCAGCAACAAAACCAGGCAGAAGGGAACGATCATAAGCGTCCCCAGCGTGGGCGCAGCGCCTGGAAAAAAGCCGACAAAGGAGACCACAAGGAGAACAAGAAAAACATTGGTGACCTTCCAGGCAGGGGAAAGATAATTATTGGCAATCGTCTCTGCCTCCTCGTTGGCTTTGCGTTGATAATACATCGCCCAAAACCCCGTGCCAAAATCAATCGATCCAGCAATGGCGTAGATGAACAGAAACAGCCACAAAATGAGTACGGCGATATAAACAGGTTCCAAAGCAATCTTCCTTTCCGTTGTAAAGTGTATTAAACCGATTCGTACACAGAGATGTCTTGCTTGAGCGGGTTGCGTTTAAAGTAAAAGTACAGCACGAAGCCAGTCAACACGGCTAAGAGCAAGTACAGCATAACGAAGAAGAAAAAAATCATCCCTAGATTCCCCGACGTGGTTGCTGCTTCTGCCGTTGTTTGCACTTGGAAAATGGTCCACGGCTGCCTCCCGGTGCAGCTGAAAATCCACCCCGTTTCGATTCCCACAATCGCAAGGGGGCCTGCCGCCACAAGCGAAACAAGCAACCATTTTGGGAAAACGTGAGTGGAGCCGCGTCGCAGAAATAATAGCAAAAGGCCAATACCTGCAACCCCTAGCAAAGAAAAACCGATGGCGACCATGACGTTAAAGAGCGTATGGACAAAGAGTGGAGGCCACTCCTCTTGAGGGAAATCATTTAAGCCTTGAATGACCGAACTGGAATCATAAGTGGCAAGCCAGCTTAGCATGTTTGGAATTTCGATACCACCAATGACCCCATTTGCTTCTGGGCTCGGGGTGCCAAAGATGGTTAGTGGGGCGTTTGTCTGTGTTTCAAACAACCCTTCAGCAGCCGCAAGTTTTATAGGAAGTTCCTCATAAAGCATGACGGTCGTGTCATGACCGGTGGAGGCTGTCCAGATAGACATAAGAAAAGCAATTGGCAGAATAAGCGTCATTCCTTTGTAGTGGTATTGTCGCTCTCGCCCTGTTAGCTTCGGATTCATTAGTTTATAAGCGGCCACAGCAATAAGAACGAATGTACCTGCCATATAAGCGGTGCTAACGACGTGAAGAGATGAAGGAAAAAAGCTAGGAGAGAGAGCTGCGGCAAGAGGGTTAACATTCGAGATGGTGCCATCACTCGCCATTTCGAACCCTCGCGGCGTATTCATCCAGGCATGAGCACTTGTGATGAGAACAGCAGAAGCAACCGCACCAAGCGCAATTAAAAACGAACTAACGAGCCTCATGGGTGGACTGAGTCGGTCAGCCGCGTACACGTAAATGGCCAGAAAGAGAGATTCTAGAAAGAAAGCGAAAATCTCAATCTGAAAAGGAAGGGCAATGACTTGGCCAACAATTTCCATGAAACCTGGCCAAAGAAGGGAGAGCATGATCGCAACAATCGTCCCTGTGGGGATCGCGACTCCAAGTAAAATCGCCAGTCCTTTCGTCCACCGCTTCGCAAGAATGGCATAATCATGATCTTTACGTATGGTACGCATAACCTCAGCAAAGAAGATCATGAGAGAGACACCCACAGTTAATGTAGCAAAAATAATATGAAATGCCATCGAGGAACCAAATAGCATGCGAGAGAGCATGACGTTATCCATAGATGAAAGGCCTCACTTTCCATACACATTGTTGCCCTTACTATGTACTAAAGGAAGTGGTTGTATGCAGATAAAGGGAAGACATACGATCGTGTGTCTTCCCAAGGTAGAGCGAAGTCTTTCCTATCCTTTGGTTGTAAAACATGGTTTAGCACAAAAAAAACGAACCATTAATAGTGGTTCGTTCTCAAAGATTTGCTTTTCTGTGAAACGTTTTTCTTCATTGTGCGCTCATCCATTTTATCTTCAATCTTTGTTAAAGCTTCAGGGTCATTCAATAACTCGTCACGGTTTTGAGCGATTAAGTCATCAAGACGCACAAGATGGTTTTTCCTCATTTTTATTAAAACCCCTTTTCTGAATTTTTATTAATTATAGTATAACATGTGGCAGGAAATATACAATGACAAATTTGTTACAAATTTTTGATAATCGAGAACCGTGTCGAAAAATAATATAAGTGTAAGCGATTTCAATAAAAAAGACATCTTTACATCTCGAGCGGACATTGATAGAATATTTCTAAATTAACTTTTTTCTTATTTGGCGTCCTGTAACGAATGAGTGAGCGTTTGTTCAGACAACCTAGAACGGAGGGGATAAAATGACACAAGAAGAGAAAAAGATGATGCTGTCCATGCAAAAGAAGTTGGATCGGCTAACCGCTGAAATTTCGACGCTGAAAGAGAAAAAAGAATCGGCGTTCGAGCCTTTGGAAACAGATGAATACTTGATGCAAACGTATAATTAATAAGGAAGGTCTCTTTGGAGGCCTTTTTCTTTTTCCTAGCTCCGGCGCCCACTCGCTCGAGGTCTCTTCAGACCGCCAGATCAAGCCAAATAGCGGGCTTGATTCTGCCGTTCTTCCAGAACTTGTCGCTCGTGAGCAGGGCGCCTGCGCTTTTCTTGTCTAGCTCCGGCGGGTAGAAGCGTCGAGATTTTTCGCCCCGATAACGAAATCCAAGGTCGGGATATCTTATATCGGGTCTCCAAAATTCGCGCTTCTGAGCAACCCGCTTCCGCTTTTTGGCTTATAATTTTTCGATTTCGTGGTAAAATGCTACAATGATGAAAAGGGACGTACATAACAAAAGGAGGATGTTAAAGGTGAAAAGAAATCGAAAACGTTTGCTAATTGGTGGTTCGATTATTTTGGCAGCGGTTCTTATAAAAAAGGAATGGCGTCAGCGGGTATTTGAGGAAGCACAGGAACTAAAAGGAAATGTAGCGGACGCCTTTGTATTTGTTCGTGATAACCGAGAAGAGATGGTGGAACAAATTAAAGAGGCAAGCCAAGAGGTAAGCACTCTTTGGCAGGACATCTCCGGCGATATTAAGCAATTGTCCAAAACAGCGGTACATATTAAGGAGACATCAGAAGAGGCTTTGAATACGGCAAGGGAAACTGCCGATGAAATGAAGCAGTTAAAAAATTCGAGAGGCGATGAATAAGGGACAACGAACCTGCTCATACTTAAATGTAAGGACGATGACAAACGTCATTGTTCTTCCCTACAGGCACTGTCGTTCAGTTAGCAATAGGTAAGAAATGTGCGTCTTACAGCTTATTCAATTATGAATGAGGTGGTTGCATTGAGCGAGGAGATAGCAGTTCAAGCATGTACGACCATACTTGAATGAAGAGGTGTTTCCAAAAGACAAACATCGTTTCGACCCCAGATTGTAAAGTGAATAAATGCATGTCTTAGGGAAAAAGAGGTAGCAGCGTTCCGCTGTTGCCTCTTTTTTGTTATCGAGTAACGGATAAAAAGCAGCGATCGGTAAAAAACTAACAAACATAAACGTACAAATTGAAAAAGGAGGCATGAAAAAATGAAGAAAATAGCGCTACTTGCATTGCTGGCACTGATTCTTAGCATGGGAATGAGTCTGGATACGCTGGCTGAAGAGGCAGATGAACCAAGGGAAGAAAAAAGCTTTGCGATTCCGAGTTCCGTCCTGTCTATTTCAAAGGAAAACACCTACAAAAATCCGACGCAGGATTTGCCTTACCTGCAGCCAAGTTCACTTGCCGAAAAATTGCTTGACTCTACTTCTGAAAAAATCGAGAATCCAGACTTAATCCGCATCATGAACGAATCAAGCATTCACTATCCGAAGCTCGGTTTCGTCATGAAGGCGTCCATTTACTTAGGGGAATGGCCGCTTGCGTACGATTCGAAGGAAACAGAGGTTAATTGGGAGTACGAAAAAGTGAATACGAACTATAGTGACAACCGCGGCGGGAAAGATTCCAAAACACTCACCTACACCCAAGAACAGCAGAAGAAAGTATCCGGTGGGCTTACAGCAAAGATTCCAAACGCAGAAGCAGTTGAGAAGATGATGATGATTCATGCAGCAGAAAAGACGAGTCTGCCCCTTTCCTTTGACACGGTCATCGGTCAAGGCACAAAAAAGAACCAAACGTACAATGTTCCAACAAAGCAAGTCGGTTACTTGCACGGTCATGTGCCAGCCGTGCTTGAAAAAGGCAGCGTTACTTACGGAGAAGTCTATTTAACGCTAAAAGCAGGGAAGCCAAAACTTGAAGTTAAAAATGTGACCGAACAAGGAATTGGTGCCTGGATTCCTGTTCAAGACAATGTGTCCTTTAGCTTTGTTGCAGCCAAACAGCCGCAATAGACGAGAGAAAAGAAGCCCTTGACTGTTCAAGGGCTCGTTTGCGTAAGGTGTCCATTTTCTTTAGAGGTTAGACGATCGTTTGCGAAAATCGACAGCCTTGTAATAGGTGTCCTTCACAAGCACGTTAGGCCCCAAACATTTCACTTCTGGGCAGTGACAGGAAAGCGAATCATTTATCGCCGATGCCTTCCACTTCTCATACGCTTCTTCAAAGCTTGTGGATTGGATATTTCCGAGCTCTGGCGTGTCACCAAAGTCGGTGACAATGATGTCACCTGTAAAGATGTTCACGTTAAGCCTTGAACGACCGTCCGGATCATTGCGCACGGTGACGTTTTTCTCATTGTACAAGCGTTTCTGCAGGCGGAGGTCTTCTTCATTAGTGCTGCAAGGATAAAAAGGCAGCGTTCCAAAAAGCATCCAAATCTCGGGAGACCGACAGTCTAACAATCGGTGGATGCCTTCGCGAATAGTAGGGAGAGATGTCACCTCAAGAGCGCTGGCGAAGTCACTTGGGTACATGGGGTGGACTTCATGGCGCTGACAGCCCATTTCAACAATTTGCTCATGAATTTGCTCTAGGTGAGGCAAGGTGCGCTTATTGAGCATCGTTTCTGCTGAAACCATCACGCCGCGACTCGTGAGTGCTTTGGCGTTGTCAATCATGCGTGCAAACATCGCCTGTCGCTGCTTCTCGCCAGGTTTGCGTTCGGCCATAGCAAAGCCAATGTCCGAAAAATCTTCAACGCTCCCGTAATTGTGTGAGATATGTAAGACATCGAGATACGGAAGAATGGCTTCATAGCGCTCCAGTGGCATCGTGAGATTGGAGTTTATTTGTGTTCGCGCCCCCCGTCCATGTGCATAGCGCAGAAGAGGGAGGACATAGTCGCGCACGGATTTTTGCGACATCATCGGTTCTCCGCCGGTTATGCTGAAGGCACGGAGGTGTGGAAGTGCTTCTAAACGATGAAGCAACACCTCAAGTGGCAGGGCATCCGGATCTTTTGGGCGAAGCGTATAGCCAACCGCACAGTGCTCACAGCGCATATTGCAAAGCGTTGTGGTTGTCACCTCGATGTTGGAAAGCGTTACACGCCCAAATTCCTCTACATCACGATAAGCCTCCCACGGATCATTTACAGGGGTGATGCGATTTTTGGTCAGTCCCATCATACTATCAAACTCCTTTACCAGCCATCCTTCCATCTTAGCGTATTTGAGCTGGAAACAAAAGATACGGAGCAAGAATTGAGCGAAAGTCGTTCCTCTGTTAAACTAAGAACGGTGAAAAGAAAAGGAGAGGTACATTTGGGTGGAAAAATTGAGTCAAAAGACCGTCAGCTTGCCTATTTGCAGAGACGCTTCGAACTTCTCGCAAATGTTGTGGAAGGAATGAACGCTGACACGGCCTCCGTTGAAGAATTGGATCGCTTGCTTTCCATGATTGATGATATCGAAGTAAAATGCAAACAATTTCGCAAAGACTGGCCAGAGTAGGGGGCATTCTATGAATTTATACATTGTACGGCACGGGGAGTCGGAAGGAAACCGCTCTAAAAAGATTCAAGGAACAATGGATTTTCCCTTAACAGATCTTGGGCATGAGCAGGCTGGGGCAGTAGCAAGCTTCTGTCAGGAGCTGGATATCGAGTATGTTTATAGCAGCGATTTGAAAAGAGCGTCTACAACTGCTGAAGCGATTGCCAAGGAGTTTGGGCAGCGGGTACACCGGTGGGAAGCCCTCAGGGAAGTTCATCTTGGTCCGATGCAAGGACTGACACGTGAGGAAATTGCCGAGAAGTTTCCGGAAACGAAGGAAAAGCCACTGATTACTTCAGGGCTACCAGGGACGGAAACGAACGAAGCGCTAACAGAGCGCTCACACAGCGTGCTTAGACAGTTGAAAAAGGCACATGCCCATGACAATGTCGCAATCGTTTCGCATGGCGGATTCATTAGTTGTTTGCTCATGTATATTCTCGTTGGCGAAAACTGGGCAAGCTATGAGCGGCCGTTTATGATTGGCAATACGAGTGTGACTCATCTTGAGTGGAGGAAAAGAGAGGACCGCTATCTGCTTCATTATACAAACCGCACGGCGCATTTAGACTCGATTCGGACTGAGATTAATGTCAAGCATGGACTGCTGTAAATGGATAGGACAAAAAGAACCGGAGCTTATGCTCTGGTTCTTTTTTCTAGCTCCGGCGCCCACTCCTCGAGGTTTCTTCAGACCGCCAGATCAAGCCAAAGGGCAGGCTTGATCCTGCTGTTCTTCCAGAACTTGTCACTCGTGAGCAGGACGCCTGCGCTTTTCGGTATTGTCTCGCTCCTGATCAACCCGCCTCCGCTTTTCTTGTCTAGCTCCGGCGGGTAGGAGCTTCGAGATTTTTCGCCCTGACAACGTAATCCAAAACCGGGACTCCTTTTGTCAGGGCTGCAAAATTCTCGCTCCTAATCAACCCGCCTGCGCTTTTCTTGTCTAGCTCCGGCGGGTAGGAGCTTCGAGATTTTTCGCCCTGACAATGTAATCCAAAACCGGGATTCCTTTTGTCAGGGCTCCAAAATTCTCGCTCCTGACCAACCCGCCTGTGCTTTTTGGCTATGAAGGGCGTGACGTGAGCCATTGACTCTCGTCGCTGAGCTCTTCCTCTTGTTTCAACACTTCAATCAACTTAATTTGATGGCCGTCGAATGCTTTCACCGTAAAGCGAAAATGGCCAACGTACATTTCTTCACCGACCGTCACGTCATACTTCTCGGTCAAGGCCCAGCCGCCGATGGTATCCACATCATCCTCATCAATATTGACATGAAGCAGCTTATTTACGTCTGTAATCAGTGTTTTGCCGTCGAGTAAATAATGGCCCTCATCAATTTTACGAACGAGAGGATCTTCTTCGACGTCAAACTCGTCGCGGATTTCTCCGACAATTTCCTCGATAATATCTTCCGCTGTGATGAGGCCTGCCGTCCCGCCGTATTCATCGAATAAAATCGCCATATGCGTCTGTTTCCTTTGCATTTCAATAAGCAAATCATTCACAGGAATCGATTCAATGACGGAAATAACGGGACGAATATAATTTTCAAGCTTGATCTCCTCCGTAACATCTGGGGCAACAATATCAGTAAGTACTTCGCGCACGTTGACAATTCCAAGAACATGGTCCTTATCCCCGTTAACAACGGGATAGCGAGTGAACTTCTCTTGCCGCATAATTTCGAGGTTTTCATCTAAGCTATCTTCGATTGAGATCGCAGAAATCTCTGTACGCGGGACCATGATTTCTTTGGCAACGCGATCGTCAAAATCAAAAATCTTACTCACGTATTTAAACTCAGACTGGTTGATTTCTCCACCTTTGTAGCTCTCCGATAGGATGAGACGCAAGTCTTCTTCACTATGCGTGACCCCGTGTGCCGACACCGGTTTTAACCCGAACGCACGTGTTAAAAGACGGGCCGAGCCATTTAAGAACCAGATGAATGGATAGAGCAGACGATAAAACCACATAAGAGGTCTTGCCACGACCAAAGTCACCTGTTCTGCCTTTTGAATCGCTAATGTCTTTGGCGCTAGCTCTCCGATAACGACATGTAAAAAAGTCGCAAACCCAAAGCTGATCACAATAGCGAACGTTGTAACCAACGCTTCACTAATGGCAAACTCACCAATAATGGGGTGAAGCAGCCGTTCAAACGTTGGCTCTGCTAAACGCCCAATACCGAGGGCAGTGATGGTGATCCCCAGTTGACAAGCAGAAAGGTATTCATCAAGGTGAGAAACCACTTTCTTCGCATAGATGGCCGACTTTCGTCCGTTTTCTATATGGGGTTCAAGCTGTGTGCTCCGGACTTTCACGATGGCAAATTCAGAAGCTACAAAAAAGGCGGTCAGAGCAATCAGTAGAGTTACTCCGAGTAAGTTAATTATGGTCGATATGTCCAAATAGTCCCCTCAAGTCGAGGGAGTCACCTCCTGAAAGTGAACGTTCAAAAATAGGGGGAAGTTTTCCTAGTTTGGAACTTGAAGGCCCGCTTGTTCTTAAAATGAAAAGCAATAATCCGGCACTTAAACCAGAAGACACGTACGAGAACAAGTAGTAAGGTAGATGGTTACGCAAGAATAAAAGCGGAAGCCCGACTCGATGCAGAGCGCATCAAGAAGTTCCAAACGGCACGTACGCAAATAACCGTTTGTCTATCTACTGTATACTCTCCACCATCGAATCACCCCGCTTTCTTTAGTAAATGTAATCTTATTTTATGTGAATATGACAGGAACGTCAAATATTTTTAAAATTGATCTATAATTCAAAAAGAATCGCATTCCTTTGAAGGAATGTGATTCATTAAGCACGACCAGCGCGGCCGAGAGCGAGTGCAACGATAAACCCAATAATGAATGTTAAAAGACATAGCAGTCCGTATAGGAAGGGGGCTGGAACCCCGGGAAATACGACAGGCAAGGAACCTGCTACAAGGCCGATCATCACCGCATAAGTGGCTTGAGTATGAACCTTGAGAAAATAACGCACAACCTTGCTTGTGATCAATACCCCTACTAAGACGCCTAAACCAACAGCGGCCATGACGGGAAGGTTGAATGTATCTAAAGCATTGATGGCTGTTCCGTAAGCGCCGAGCAAAAGAAACATCATCGATCCGCTAATTCCAGGTAAAATTAAGGCAGTGCTTGCGATCCAGCCACATACGAATAAATAAATATAGTCCCCTGTTGTTAAGTCAGTCATGACCGCTTCGTTTTCGCCTACAAAACTCATCAGAGCCACAAGAACGAAAGCAATACAGATGATCATATAATGAAAGCCGCGAAAGCTTTCTCCTGACGCACGATGCGCTGACCGCCATAAAAAAGGAAGCACGCCAAGAATCAACCCCATAAATAAAAAGAAAGTTGGCTCGGGGTGGTTTTGTGTTAAAAAGTTTAGCAATTTGGCTAAGGATAATAAGGCCAGTACCATTCCAATCCCAAGAGGAATTAAAAAGCGAAAAGCTCTCCTCCAATGACCGTTGGTGAGGTCATTGATCGACCCTAACAGGCGCTCATAAAAGCCCATTAACATCGCAAGCGTACTTGAGCTTACTCCAGGAATGAGCTCTGTAAGCCCCATCACCATGCCTCTAAAGATGTTTTTCCATTCAAGCATCTGTAATCCTCCCGTTGGTTTCACACATGTTTAATCAAACCACAGGTCATCAAAAGTTGCAAGAGATCTAATTGGCAGGTGCCTCCATTCATAGTCGGGATACGACGGAGACATACTATAGCCTATACGAACGCCAATACAGGAAGGTGAGCACAGAAGATGCAAGGAACTGCCGCTCGTTTCATAACCATTGTTTTACTAATAGCAATAAGCATTGCCACATTATCAGACCAAGTACTCGCCTACGAAAACAAAACGCATAACTGGAGTTACAAGCCTGCCCCACAACATACACCGTCGGGGACAGAACCGTATTACGTAGAACTGTTAGAGCAGTCAGATGGGTACTATATCGGTCATCCGAACCAAAAGACGCTGTACTTAACCTTTGATAATGGCTACGAGAACGGCTATACAGAAAAAGTGCTGGATGTACTGAAAGAAAAGGAAGTGCCCGCTGCCTTTTTTGTCACGGGTCATTACTTGCACTCAGCCGCCGATTACGTTAAACGAATGGTCGAAGAAGGTCATATTGTCGGCAATCATTCCTTCCACCATCCTAGCCTGCCAGCAAAAGATGATGCTGGGCTAGAAGAAGAGTTAACAAAAGTGGAAGAGAGGTATACGCAAATCACTGGAGGCCCTTACATGCGCTACTTACGTCCCCCACGCGGAGAGTTCAGTGAGCGTACGCTAATGAAATCAAAAGAGCTCGGCTACACAAATGTCTTCTGGTCACTTGCCTATGTAGATTGGGAGGTGGACAAGCAGAAGGGCGGAGACTATGCGTATGAAAAGGTCATGAGACGAATCCACCCCGGGGCGATCATTCTTATGCACTCTGTTTCTCCGGACAACGCCGAAGCCCTGGCGAAAATCATCGATGAATGTGAAAAGCTTGGCTATACATTTAGAAGTCTAGACGAGCTTGGGTTGAGTCAGCCATTGTTCTAAACTGGAGTCATCTGAAGCTCTCCTACGGCCTACGCGCCATCCAGAGAGGCCTGCGTTTTCCCAAACGCAGGCCTCTCTCCCATTCCTATTTTAATTCACCAAGCAGTCCTGCCCAATAGCGGTGGCAATCGTTTCAAGAGTGGACACGTCGGTCACATCAAAGGCAATCGATTCACGCGTACGAACAATCATCATACCAATCTCGGAATTGGACGAATCTGTCACCGGGAACTTTAACTCACTATTGCACTCCCACCGCAAGTCGTCTTGAAAACAGGAAGCGGCGACGAGTTTGTGGTCAACATTTTCATACACATAAATACCTACCCAGTCAATGTAGGGAACCGTATCCACCAAACTCTCTACAGTTTTCACAAAAACGGACTGTGTTTCCTTTTGTTTATACACATGAGCCATGATTTTTAAAGACGCAACGTCTGTAGGTATGGACAACTTAATCTCTCCTTTAAAAAGCGAATGACTCCCCTATTTTAGCAAAGATAAACGCTTATAGGGTTAGTAAGTTTAGGAAGGGGATTAATTTTGGTACAATAGCATCAAAGCAAAAAGTTGGAGTTGAATGGGATGAGAAACGACTCATACAAAAATAGCACAAAACCTAAGTCCTCGGTTGAAAAAGGGCAGCAATTCCCGCTCACGATTAAGCGACTAGGGATTAACGGGGAAGGTGTCGGCTACTTTAAGCGCCATGTGGTGTTTGTTCCAGGGGCCATTCCTGGTGAGGAAGTAGTGGCGGAAGTTGTGAAACCAGGGCCGCGCTTCTCGCAAGCCAAAGTAAAGAAGATCCGTAAGCGTTCCCCCGAACGAGTAGACCCGCCCTGTCCAATCTATGAAGCCTGCGGGGGGTGTCAGTTGCAGCATATGAGCTACGCCGCAACGCTTCGGGAGAAAAAAGACATGGTGGCTCAGGCGTTCGAGCGTCATACTGGGCTAGGAAAAGGTCTTCCTATCAAGAAAACAATCGGGATGGACCACCCGTGGTATTACCGAAATAAAGGTCAGCTTCAAGCACGTAAAAAGGGTGGAAAAGTTCTCGCTGGTCTCTATAAAGAGAATACCCATGACTTGATTGATTTAAGCGAATGCATGGTGCAGAACAAGACGGTTAACCATGTTACCCAAGTCGTAAAAGAAATTTTGGCAGACCTTACTATTGGGATCTATGACGAAAAGAAACATTCCGGAGACGTGCGAACGATCGTCACACGTGTCGGCTTTGAGACGAACCACGTTCAGCTGGTACTCGTTACTCGCACCAGAAAGCTTCCAAAAAGAGAGGCTTTGATTGAAGAAGTACGGAAGCGACTGCCTGAAGTCACCTCGTTTATGCAAAATGTAAATGGGGAGAAGACGTCGCTTGTTTTTGGTGAAGAGACCGTGCACGTGGACGGAGAGAAAACCATTCAGGAACGCCTGGGAGACGTCGCGTTTTCGTTGTCGGCTCGAGCTTTTTTTCAGCTTAACCCTGAACAAACAGTGCCCTTATATAATGAGGCAAAAAAGGCGGCGGAGCTTACAGGCAAGGAAAAAGTGGTAGATGCGTACTGCGGGGTCGGAACCATCGGGTTATGGGTAGCGAAGGACGCCGCGGAAATCCGTGGAATGGACACCACGAAAGAGGCGATCGATGACGCAAGAATAAACGCGCAGAATCGGGGGCTAACAAAAGCTACGTATGAAGTTGGGACAGCTGAACACTGGCTTCCTCGTTGGGCTAAGGAAGGGTGGAAACCAGATGTTGTTCTCGTAGATCCTCCCCGTAGTGGTTGTGATGATAAGCTTCTGAAGACAATCACGTCGGTTCAACCAAAACGAGTGGTCTATGTCTCCTGTAACCCTTCGACCCTCGCAAAAGACGTTCATACGCTTACAAAACGTGGGTATAAGGTGAAATCGGTGCAGCCAGTCGACATGTTCCCGTGGACGGCGCAGGTGGAGTCTGTAACAGAATTAGTACTGCCGAGTTAAGAGAAGTTCATAATTGACCGTTTGCTCTTTTATTCCATACGATAAAGAAAGGGATAAAGGAGGGGCTGTCATGCAGCTATATAAGACGCACATCATTCATCCGACCACACATGTTCCGCTTATTGTTTATTTCAACCAAACGAGGGGCTTTGTCAGCTTTGAACGCGATGAACGTGTATTAAAAGCAATATATAACGTTAAAGCTGATCTTGCGCTAAATCAAACATTTCAAGAAAGCTTAAGGCGAGCAGATGAACTTTGCCAATCTCAGTACCCGTTGGGAACGCTGAAAGAAGCAAAGAAGTTTTTGCGTAAATTAGGGATCGATGAAAAAAGCATTCAGTTTGAGCAAGTGTATGTGCACTAGACGGAAAGAGCGAATCATTTGTGATTTGCTTTTTTTGTCTAGCTCCGGCGTGTAGAAGCTCGGGATTTTTCAGTCCTGGCCTGAAACCCAAGATCGGGGTTTCTAGTGCAGGCCTTCCAAAGCTTAGGACGTGAGAGAGAAAGGCGTGGATGTGAGCAAGAAGGCTCGGATGCGAGTGAGAAGAGCTCGGATGTGGGCAAGAAGGGCGCGGATGTGGGCAAGAAAGGCGTGGATGTGAGAGAGAAGGGAGCGGATGTGAGCAAGAAGGCGCGGATGTGAGCAAGAAGGGCGCGGATGTGAGCAAGAAGGGCGCGGATGTGAGCAAGAAGGGCACGGATGTGAACGAGAAGGGCACGGATGAGAGAGAGAAGGGCGTGGATGTGAGCAAGAAGGGCACGGATGTGAGCAAGAAGGGCACGGATGAGAGAGAGAAGGGCCTATGATCCGCCGAATCCCCCAGCCTGTTCACTTCACTCAAGGCTTCAAAAAACCAGCTCGCACGATGCGAACTGGTTTTAGCTGAGTTACTCATCCTTAGTCAAGATCGGCAGGATAAACGCCGTTTTCATCATGGTGTTCCTTGCCGGAGAGGGGAGGGTTAAAGACGCATACCATGCGCATGTCGCCACCCGCATGTGCACGAAGTAAATGCTCATCGTGCTTGTCGAGCGCGTAAATGTCGCCCGCTTTGATCGGCCATACTTTGCCATCAGCGATGGTTTCGACTTCTCCTTCGCCTTCAATGCAGTAGACGGCTTCTAGATGGTTTTGGTACCAAATATGTGTCTCTGTGCCGGCCTTAATAATCGTATCGTTGACGGAGTAGCCCATACCATCTTTCTTTAGAAGCAAGCGACGGCTAACCCAATTGCCGTTCTCTGCTTCTACTTCTCGCTCTGTTCCTAGTACATCTTTTTCAAGGTTGACTACTTTCATGGTGTGTTCCCTCCGACTCTCATTCGTTTTATGCGTTCACTAATTCTTCTGTTGGTCTTGTTGCGGCACGAACCGCATCTTCAAGGATCTCAAGCCCCTTATTTAATACGGCGTCTTCAATTGTTAACGCAGGGAACAATTTAAAGACTTCATCATCTGGACCAGCTGTTTCCATAATTAAGCCGCGCTTAAAGGCCTCTGCCGCTACTTTTTCTGCAAGTCCTTCCTTCGGCGAGGCAATCCCCACCATAAAGCCGCGTCCGCGAACTTTTCCTTCAAGCTCCGGAAAGCGCTCAACGATGCTTTCTAAAAAGCTGTAGATCGTCTTAGATTGCTTTGCAATTTTCGCTTCAAAGGCTTCATCCTTCCAATACGAAAGCGCTGCTTTAGCTGTCACAAATGCATGGTTGTTGCCACGGAATGTCCCGTTATGCTCACCTGGTAGCCAAATGTCATGCTCTGGTTTGATGAGCGTGAGGGCAAATGGGGACCCGTAACCGCCAATGGATTTCGATAAGCACACAATGTCCGGTTCTATTCCGGCTTTTTCAAAGCTGAAGAATGTACCTGTGCGGCCGATTCCTGCTTGAACATCATCAATGATAAGCAGAATGTCAAAGCGCCTGCAAATTTCTTCAACTTTTTTAAGCCACTCGAATCTAGCAGCATTAATACCGCCTTCACCTTGGACTGTCTCGAGAATAATCGCAGCAGGCATGTCGACACCGCTTCCGCCACCTTCAAGAAAACGCTCGAGATACTCCAGAGTGTCGAGGTTGTCATTGACAAAATTGTCATAAGGCATTGTCACCGTGTGGTTTAGTGGAATGCCAGCGCCTTTGCGTTTCATGGAATTTCCTGTTACGGATAAGGCACCAATCGTCATTCCGTGAAATCCGTTTGTGAAGCTAATGACGTTTGTACGTCCGGTTACTTTACGGGCAAGCTTCAGTGCACTCTCAACCGTGTTCGCTCCTGTTGGACCAGGAAACATGACTTTGTAGTCAAGATTACGAGGTTTCAAGATCACATTGTAGAATTCTTCAAGGAATTCGGCCTTTTGCTTCGTCGCCATATCAAGAGAATGAGTGATGCCGTCTTCACTGATATAGTCAATCAGCGCTTTTTTCATAACAGGGTCATTATGCCCGTAGTTAAGCGCTCCGGCACCAGAGAAAAAGTCGATGTATTGTTTGTCTTCCGTGTTCCACATATAAGAGCCTCTCGCTTTATGGAAAACCGTTGGAAAGCTTCGGCAATAGCTACGTACTTCCGATTCTAATGTTTCAAAGATGGACATGTTTGTTTCTTGACTCAAAAAAGATCCTCTCCTTCTCCAGATGTACATTTTGTAAAGCGAACCGATTTACTTAAATGGGCCGATACGAAATAGTTCTTCTGCTTCGTGGTCATCACCGGATTCAGGAAAGTGAGACGTTTCAAAGCAATCACGAATGCGGCATTTTGTCTTTTGCTTGCGAGCAAAGCTCTGAAAGAGAGAACGTGAAGCTGTGTTGGAAGGGGTAACGGTCGCTTCCACATAGCGAATCTCCTTCTCTTCATTTTGGCTGAGAAGTTCAGCGAGCAGGCGTGACGCAAGCCCTTCTCCTCGTGCTTCTGAGTCGATGCCAATTTGCCAGACAAAAATCGTATCAGGTCGTTCTGGTTGGATGAAGCCTGTGACAAAGCCAATCACTTTGCCTTTGCGTTTAGCGACAACACATGTATCGCTGAAAAATTCGCTCATCATCACATACTTGTAGGCAGAGTTCTTATCAAGTGTTGATTGGTTGACGAGCTCCCACATGGACGCCCCGTCGTCTGTTCCAGGTTTTGAGAAGGTAATGGTCTCTTTTTGAATTAGTACAGCTGTTTGTGTACTCAATGGTTTCCTCCTTAGAAAATAGAGTATCGTTGTGCTAGCCATGTTTAATGATAGGTAATCTCTGAAGTGAGCGCAACGTGGATAAACAACGATATATACGGCTGAGTCGCCGTGAGCTCATAAAAAGCGGACCTGACATTGGAGTGCTTTTTATTTGCTACAAATTAGTTACCCGTTTTCAGGAAATGAAACCCTTTTTCATGAAAAAAGATAAAAAAACCTTGCGATCGGGTCGCAAGGCTAGGTTAAAAGCTGATGCAGCGCCGGTTTGATCTCTGTATAATGATAAGAGTAGTCACTATCGAAGGCTTTTCTTGGCGAGACATAAGCGCCATCTACGACGAGTGTGCTCATTTCTCCAAGCGCTAACTTAATCGCAAATTGAGGCGCGGGCATCCAATGAGGTCTCCCAAGTTCTTCGCCAATCTCTTGATTAAGCTCCTTCATTCTCACTGGTTTTGGGGCTGTGATATTTAAAGGTCCCGTGATTTCTTTGTTCTCAACCGCGTGCTGAAAAAGCCCAACGACGTCGTCTATGTGAATCCACGACATCCACTGCTTTCCTGAGGCAACGGTTCCCCCGACAAAGAGGCGGTAAGGTAGGGTCATCTTTGGCAATGCGCCTTCTTTGGAGTCGAGAACAATGCCGATACGCCCGTAGACGATTCGAACACCTAGCTCCATCAGACTGGCTGCTTCTTGTTCCCATTTCTGAGTGACGTAAGAAAGAAAGTTTTCTTCGATCGGTTCCGATTCCTCCGTAAATTCCTCCGTCTGTGAATTTCCGTAGTAGCCGATGGCCGATGCGTTAATGAGCGCCTCGGGTTTTTTTTCGAGCTTATGAATGATGGAGAGGAGTTCACGTGTTGCGGTAACTCGACTATCCAGAATGGCTTTTTTCTTGCTTTTCGTCCAGCGTCCCATCAAAGATTCTCCAGCAAAATTAACAAAAACATCCGTGCCTTCAAGCTCTTTTTCCGGAGTAGAATGATCACTAAGCCATTCTACATAGGTGAGGTGGTCGGTGTTTTGCTTATTGCTAGCATCACGCGTTAAAATAAGGACATCATGATGCTGGTTTACAAGTTGTTGACTTAGCTTAGAGCCGATAAGACCTGTTCCACCCGTGATTGCAATTTTCATGATTCATTCTCCTTCGTGTCTTTACTTACGGAGCTATACCCCAAAAACGATACGGCCACACATGGTCAGAAAGGGGGAGAGAAATTTGACGACGATTTCAAAGATCACTGTGCAAAAAAAAGCAAGGCAGCGCTACAATATCTTTCTTAAAGAAGCGGAAAGCGAACGATACGCTTTTAGTGTGGATGAAGACATCCTCATCAAATACAATCTGCGAAAAGGACAAGCGCTTGAGGAAGAGGAGATGCGCGCACTCATCGATGCTGATGAAGCGAAAAAAACGCAGCACTTAGCGATTCATTATCTCTCGTACCGCATTCGTTCTGCCCATGAATTGAGAACGTATCTGCAAAAAAAGGAGAGGGAGCCAGCTCATATTGAGCAAACGATGGCCTTTCTCTTTAGGGAGAAGCTTCTCAATGACGAAGAATTTGCTGGAGCCTATATCCGCACAAAGACAAGGCAGCATGTAGTTGGCCCGCGCAAGCTTAGCCAGGAGCTTGTACAAAAAGGAATTTCGTCCTCAATTATCGCGCAAGCGCTCATGCCTTTAACCTTCGAATGGCAAGTGGAGAGCGCCTATGGTTGGCTCGAGAAACAATTATCCAAGCAGAGAAAGCAAAAGGAGTCTTGGGAGAAGCAAAAGCTAAAGTGGATGAACCGTCTCGTTTCGAAAGGGTTCGAGCATGAGCCGATCAGAGAGGCGCTCTCCATGATCAAAGGAAAAGACGAAGAAGTTGAATGGAAGGCCTTAGTTTATCAGGCGGACAAGCTGGCTTTTTCCTACAGAAAGAAGTATGAAGAAAGAGAAGTGAAGTGGAAGCTGAAGCAGGCACTTTACAGAAAAGGGTTCGCTTTAAATGTAATTGAGAGGTATTTAGATGAATACCCGAAGGAGGGCGATTAGTTTGGAGAGACGATTTAGCGAAATGAGTGAGTATGAACTTCGACAAGAAATTGCCACTCTTAATGAGAAAGCAAAGAAAGCTGAGCAGCTTGGAATGGGGAATGAATTCGCTGTACATGAAAGAAGAAAAATTTTAGCACAAGCTTATTTGCTTGATCCAGACCAATTTGTGCCAGGACATACGTACCGATTAACGGAGGGGATGGACCTCTTTACGATTTCTTACATGAATGGACGATTCGCCTGGGGACACCGGGGGAAAGAAAAAGACCTATCAGCCGTGCCGATCTCGCTTTTAGGGGATAAGGTGACAGAGTAGCGAAGAAAAGCGGAGGCGCTCTGCTCACGAGCGATAGATGAAAAAACAAAGGAAGCCAACATGGCTTCCTTTGTCATTCGCACGACTTTTTACGTGCGTAATTTGCGCGTCTGCGCTTCAAGCACGATATCTCGCTGAGTTTGTTGGGTTTCACCATTCACTTGGTGGAAGGCGTGCTTTGGGTTTGCACGCGGTGACATGAACGGATCACGATACGAACCATTTTTCAGATGCTTGTTTTCCTTCCCCATTCGATTTCCCTCCATATTAGTGCGTTCTAAAATGGTCGGACGAACTCATTCGTTCTTGCGGGCGATCATTAATGGTGCCATTTGCGCGCCTAGAAGCATGCTCATCGGCATTGTCCACTTTGTTGCCATTAAACGAAATTCGGTTTGGAAAATTTTTTGCTTTGTTTCGCACTCGTGAGCCCCCCTCGCCATATCGGCTTACCTCTAGTATGAACGAGAGGCACAAAGCTTATGAAGGGAATCCGTCCCAATCGAATCGTTCTAGGTAAGGACCTTCAGCTTTTTCTGCAGCGTCTCTTCACTATAGACCCAACCAGTATAAGAAGAGAGGATCTTAAGGGATTCGTTCATTTGTACAATCGCTACAAACGGATAGTGGCCTTTGCTTCTGTAGCGCAGGTCAATAAAGCGGACTTCGTATCCGCCATCTGTGTTTGCCTCTATTTCCCAACGGTACGTGGGCGAGAACGACAGAAACGCCGAAAGATTTTTGTCTTCTCGAGCAGCAAGCATGATGGGGTCCGTAGGAATTGGATCAAACGTATAGCTTTCGAAAAAATGTATTTCCTTGTCCTTGGACTGAGCCACATAAAGCATTTCTGGCGTTCGAATGACCAGATGCCATTTGTTCCAGCGAATCGTTGGCGAGACAAATATATGGGAAGCCGTCGGGTGAATCGAGCGTGCCGCTTGAACGACTTTCCTTTTCTCGTGAATTCGCCATACATAATAAAAGATCAAACCTAGATAGACAGCCAAAAACGTAGGACCAGGCGGAACGCCAACAACCCAGAGAATAATTCCTACCGCGTGAGTAAGGAAAATGACTGGATCAAAAATATTAATGATTCCCAGAGCCACCCATCTGTTGGAAATTGGTCTGAGTGCCTGTGTGCCGTAAGCATTGAAGATATCGACGAACACATGGAGCACCACGGAAATAAACGACCATAAAAGGAGAGTTAGCCAAACAGCATTTGGGAAAAACAGCATAAGTGCTCCCGAGACGAGGAAAGGCCAAGTTAGCACTGCTGGAAGGGAATGAGTAACGCCTCGGTGGTGCCGAATATACACCGCATTATTTCTAAGTTTTAAGATGGTATCAAAATCAGGAGCGTTCGACCCAACCAATGTTGCCGTAAGAACAGCGGTCTGCATGTAAGGAGAAGCGGCCACACTTGGATCTAGTGAAGCTAATCCCCCAAGGCCAACGCCCATTACGATATGTGTAGTTGTGTCCATCTCGGGCAGAATTCCCTCCTTTGTGACAACATGATACATCCGCAGTTCATGGTATGCTATAGTTATACCCAGAAATCATACGCTTCAAGCATCGATAGTGTCACCCATTATTAACGTAACAAGAAGGAACGTCAAGTCTTACCCCAATTAAGCAGGTGATGATATTATGACAAATGCAGTAGCCGATACATTTGAAACGAATGCGTTTAGAAAAAATTTAACGAGTTGGTTTGCTATACATAAGCGTGAGCTTCCGTGGCGCGAAGAAAGTACGCCTTACCGCGTGTGGGTTTCAGAAATCATGCTTCAGCAGACGCGGGTAGACACCGTCATTCCGTACTATGAACAATTTATGCGTACGTTCCCTACAATGACGGACTTAGCAGAGGCAGATGAAGATACGCTTTTAAAAACGTGGGAAGGGCTTGGGTATTATTCTCGTGTTCGTAATCTGCAATCAGCCGTACGTGAGGTCGTGGAAGAGTACGGGGGAGAGGTTCCTGATTCCCGTGAAGCTGTAGAATCGTTAAAGGGGGTAGGTCCTTATACGGCCGGAGCGATATTAAGCATTGCTTACGGGAAGCCCGAGCCAGCGGTTGATGGCAATGTGATGCGAGTTCTCTCGCGTGTGCTGCTCATAAGTGATGACATTAGTAAGCAGAAAACACGCAAACAATTTGAACAAGCACTTTACGAAATGATTGATCCACGAGATCCCTCCAGCTTTAATCAAGGATTAATGGAATTGGGAGCACTTGTATGTACGCCGACGTCTCCAGGCTGTTTGCTATGCCCCGTGCGCGAGCAATGCAGGGCGTACGAGCAGGGCGTGCAAGAGGAGCTTCCTGTGAAGAGTAAAAAGAAAAAGGCGAAAGAAAAGGAGCTTGCTTCATTTCTTCTAAGATCAAAGGAAGGCAAAGTACTCATTGAAAAGCGTCCGTCTACTGGCCTTTTGGCTGGTCTTTGGCAGTTTCCTCAGGTGGAAGTAGCCGACCCGTCAAATGAAGTGGAGCGCAAGCAGCTGTTAAAGGACACATACGGGCCGCAAACTTCTCTGGAAAGCAGCAACGCTGACATCACGCATGTGTTTAGTCATTTAGTGTGGCATATTCAGCTGTACTACGGGCGAGTAAAAGATCAAGATTTACACAAACATGTTCACTTACGGTGGGTCGATGTACATGAGCTTGAAGCGTACGCTTTTCCAGTATTCCAGCAAAAGCTGATAAACCAATGCTATGAGGAGGGGTTATTATGAACTTAGGACTAAAAGACAAGACGGTGCTCGTGACAGGAGGAACGAAGGGCATTGGCCGTGCGATTGCTGAAGCGTTTGTGAAAGAGGGGGCGGACGTTGCTGTAGCAGCACGGTCTAAAGTAGATGAGAACTGGAACCCACAAATAAAGGTCATCAATGGCGATTTACTAATGAAAGAGGAGCGCGAACGCGTCTTCACTGAAGTCACAGGAACGCTAGGGCCTATCGATGTACTTATTAATAATGTGGGTGGAAGCAGTGGCACGACCATTACTGCGACCTCTCTAGATCAGTTCTACGAGGCGTTTGAGCTTAATTACTTTTCCGCTGTTCATTTTTCAAAGCTTGTACTGCCGGCCATGCAAGCAAGCCAAAAAGGCGCCATTCTCATGATTTCTTCTGTTTTTGGGCGGGAGTCAGGAGGAAAGGCGACGTATAATAGCGCAAAAGCGGCAATGATTAGCTTTACAAAAGCACTTGCAGATGAAGTGGCTCGTGACGGCATCCAGGTTAACGGCATTGCCCCGGGGTCCATTCTACATCCGACCGGCAATTGGCAGCGGAGACTGGAAGAAAACCCAGAGAAAATCGAACACTTCGTTGATGAACAAATTCCTGCCGGGAGGTTTGGAAGGCCCGAGGAAATTGCCAATGTTGCGCTGTTTATGGCCTCAGATAAAGCTAGTTGGGTCCAAGGAGCGACGCTGAACGTTGATGGTGGGCAATCTAGGTCTAATGCCTAGTAAACGCACGTCTATGCCAATGGGAAGACCCTGAGCTACGAAGGCTCAGGGTCTTTTGTGAAACCCCTCCCTTTCATATCCCTGGCTCATGATCATCTTCGTTCGTAAGGTGAATTTCGGAAATGATTTGCTTTGTTTTCGCTGTTCCTAGCTGATAAATTTTCTCGTACACATCATTCATCCCTACTTGGTATTCGTTTTTATCGGTATCGCCAGCAATATCATCGAAATGACGAAAAGAAAACAAGTTGCCAAGCTCGACATCGTGTCTGTTGACCTGTCTTAACAGTGTTTCAAATTCTTTTTTTTCCTCTGGTGTCGCGTCGATTTCGTATTCAATCATCTCTCCGTCACCAACGCGAGTTGCGCTAATTTCATCCATGCTAATCGGGTTTAAATTAACGTAATAACGCTGTTTATCCAAGGAAATCTCCCCTTTAATCAAAATGCACTTCAGTTCCTTGCGTCCATGTTGCTTCTTGATGAAGCCCGCCTCTCTCCTCAATCTCTTTAATAATCAGGTTGTGCTTGGCATTGCCTTGCTCATTTAAATACGCAGTCAGCTGACTCATCCCATGGTGGAAAAACGCTAGTTCTTTATCGCTCCAATCTTCAGGTGCAACGCCCTCAAGCTCATCGAGGCTTCGTCCTACATACATAAATCATTCTCCTCCTAAAAAGACCATGTGTGTGTAGCTTGCCTGTCGCGGGCTAGCTCTATGCGTTATAATAAGGAGAACCATAACAAGGAAAGGGCGATTACATATGGAAAGAAAAGTTGCGCTCGTTACGGGAAGTAGCCGTGGAATCGGCAAAAAAATAGCGGTAGCACTTGCCGAGCAAGGCTATGACCTTGTCATTAATTACGCCCGAAGCAAATCGGCAGCACTTGAAACCGCCGAGGAAATTAAGGCACTGGGGGCAAAAGCTCTTGTGGTAAAGGCGAATATTGGAAAGCAAGAAAAAATTAAAGAGCTCTTTGCTCAAATTGATGAAGAGTACGGGAGACTTGATGTATTTGTTAACAACGCGGCCTCCGGAGTGATGCGCCCATTAATGGAGTTGGAAGAAAGTCACTGGAACTGGACGATGGACATTAATGCTAAAGCCCTTCTTTTTTGTGCGCAAGAAGCCGCCAAAAGGATGGAGAGGAGCGGAGGTGGGAAAATCGTTAGTTTAAGCTCTCTGGGGTCGATCCGTGTCCTTGACAATTACACGACGGTTGGCGTTTCAAAAGCAGCAGTAGAGTCGCTTACACGCTATTTGGCAGTGGAACTAGCAGAAAAGAATATTGTCGTTAATGCGGTTTCCGGGGGTGCAGTAGACACCGATGCGCTGAAGCATTTCCCAAACCGCGAAGAGCTGTTGCAAGAATCAGCGGAGCGTACTCCTGCAGGGCGAATGGTTGAGACAGAAGACTTAGCGAATGCCGTTCTGTTTTTGCTTTCGAATAAGGCGAACATGATTCGAGGGCAGACGATTATCGTTGATGGAGGAATTTCACTTCTAACTTAATTTTTTTCGCATAAAAGCAAAGGGCCATGGTCACCATATATAGCGTGGAGGTGATACACATGGCTAACAACCCAAAAAATGTTGACTCGAAAACGAACAAAAACCAAGTAAAGAAGCAAAACCAAGCTTCTGCACAAGGGCAAGGGTATAACACTGAGTTCGCAAGCGAAACAGATGCACAGCATGTAAAAGAGCAAAACGCAAGATCAGAGCAAAAGAAAAACCAATAATAGGTTTTAAACGCGCATTTGCGCTAAAAAAAGCATCCTCAGCCTTCTACGGTTTTGAGGGTGCTTTTTTCTGTGCAAATGAACGTCTTTGCTGCTATAAGTGGTAGGCATTTCAAAACCGCGGAGAACCTAGTATAATGAAACATGGAGATAGGGATATGTGAAAATTACTTGAAAGGTTTTAGTTTAATGAAAGGAGCAGGCTATGAGCTTTCCTAAGGAAGGCAGCACGATCCAGATACAAAGCTACAAGCATAATGGTACGCTTCATCGTATTTGGGAAGATACAACCGTTTTAAAAGGAACGTCAAAAGTCGTAGTAGCGGGCAATGACCGAATCATTGTGCGTGAATCAGATGGGCGGAACTGGCGGACACGTGAACCGGCCATCTGTTACTTTGATGCCGACCAGTGGTTCAATACCATTGGAATGATTCGAGCGGACGGCATTTACTATTACTGCAACATTGGCACGCCTTTTACGTGGGATGAAGAGGCATTAAAGTATATTGATTATGACTTGGATATTAAGGTGTATCCGGATATGACCATGAAGCTGCTGGATGAAGATGAGTACGAATTGCATAGTAAGCTTATGAAATATCCGCCTGAACTTGACGGAATTTTGAAGAGGAGTGTAGACGAGCTAATTGCTTGGATTCACCAGCGAAAGGGCCCGTTTGCACCGCAGTTTGTTGAGAGTTGGTACGAACGTTACTTGCAACACCGATAGGAGTCCTGTGACCAGGCTCTCTTTTGTGTCTAGCTCCGGCGGGTACGATCAACCCGCCTGCGCTTTTCTTCTGATCCAGCTCCGGCGGGTAGGAGCTCGGGATTTTTCAGTCCTGCCCCGAAATCCAAGATCGGGATTTCTTTTGTCAGGGCTCCAAAATCCTCGCTCCTGACCAACCCGCCTGCGCTTTTCTTATAAAGGAGTTACTTTTTTGGGTACAATCAGACGATATTTACAATTTGTTAAGCCGTACAGCAAAGAGATTGTTGGAACGATTCTAATTGGATTGTTGAAATTTGGAATACCACTCTTGTTTCCGTTGGTCTTGATGTATGTTATTGATGACATTATTAATACAGATATGAGTTCAGACGAACAGTTGTCTCAGCTTTACTGGATCGTCGGAGGAATGGCGGTTTTGTTTATTGTTCTTCGTCCGCCTGTTGAATACTACCGGCAGTATTTTGCGCAGTGGATTGGAAACAAAGTGCTTTTTGACATTCGTGATCAATTATTTACCCATATTCAGAAGCTGAGCCTCCGGTTTTATTCCAACCGTAAAGTTGGGGAGATTATTTCTCGCGTGATTCATGATGTAGAACAAACGAAGAACTTTGTTATTACAGGGCTCATGAATATTTGGCTGGATTTAGCAACAATCGTCATTGCGATTATTATCATGCTCAATTTGAATGTATGGCTCACGCTTGTGGCGATTTCAATGTTTCCATTTTACGGCTTCTCAATCAAGTTTTTCTATCAGAAGTTAAGAGAATTAACACGTGTGCGTTCACAGGCGCTTGCCGATGTACAAGGCCACCTTCATGAACGTGTGCAAGGAATGAGCGTGATTCGTAGCTTCGCGAATGAAGATTATGAACAAGGTCAATTTGCAAAACGGAACGGCAACTTTCTGACGAGAGCACTGGATCATACGCGCTGGAACGCTAAAACCTTTGCCGTTGTCAATACGGTGACTGATATCGCGCCGCTGCTTGTTTTGTTTGTGGCTGCGTACTTTGCGATACAGGGCAACCTAGAAATCGGTGTAATGACGGCATTTGTTCTTTATATGGAGAGGTTGTACGGACCACTGCGCCGCCTTGTGAATTCATCGACCGTCCTTACGCAGTCGGTTGCGTCCATGGACCGTGTGTTTGAGTTTATGGATGAATCGTATGATATTCAGGATGCTAAAGGGGCGAAGGAATTAAAAAATGTCCGCGGTGAGGTTGAGTTCAAAGAAGTCTCTTTCACTTACAATAACGATGATAAGCCGATTCTCGCTGACGTCTCATTGCATGTTCCTGCAGGCGAGACTGTTGCCTTTGTGGGGATGAGCGGAGGCGGAAAAAGTACCCTCATTAGTTTAATTCCTAGGTTTTATGATGTTACTTCGGGGGAGATTTCCATCGATGGAATGGATATTCGCAACCTGGCCGTCCGCAGCCTACGCGATAAAATTGGCATGGTGTTGCAAGACAATATTCTCTTTAGCGATAGTGTAAAAATGAATATTAAAATGGGCAAACCTGAGGCTACTGATGAAGAAGTCATTCAAGCAGCGAGGGCTGCCAACGCGCATGAGTTCATCACAGAGCTGGAGACAGGGTATGACACCGAAGTCGGCGAGAGGGGCGTGAAGCTTTCTGGAGGTCAGAAGCAACGGATTGCCATTGCCCGCGTCTTTTTAAAGAACCCACCGATCCTTGTTTTTGATGAAGCAACATCTGCACTTGACCTTGAGAGTGAACAGTACATTCAAGAGGCATTGGATGTGTTGGCAAGAGACCGCACCACTTTTATCGTTGCTCACCGTCTCTCAACCATTACGAGTGCAGATAAGATTGTCGTTATTGACAGTGGTCGTGTCGTAGAAGCGGGAACACACAAAGAGTTAATGAGCATGCATGGCACTTATCATAAACTGTACAGTGTACAGCAGTTTGAGGAATAGTACGAAAAAAGCTTTACGCCTATTTGAGGCGTAAAGCTTTTTGTCCGGGCAGAAACTCCAGTCTGCCCCCTTTTTTCTATGATTATTCCTCTTGGTGAGTATGGAAGTTCTCGACAAGCGAATCCAAGTGGTCAAGCTCTTCCTGATATTCAATGATCGCTGAAATCGCTGGTAGGAAGGAGTGCCACTGGGATAAGTCAAAGGCCTCCTCTTCATACAGCGTGACGAAGAGGTTCGTCATCGATGCCTGCCCTTCATCTAGTTCAGAGATATAATCTTCTGGTGCGTGCGCACTCACCTTGCCGTTGTAGCGAAGCAAGATACGGTGGTGGTAATCCGTTAACTGGAAAATATGTTCTTCAATTCGTGTCTGAACGCGCTCAGGAAGCTGAAAATACTCGTCCGAACGCTTCTCAAGACCTTCCAGAACGGTGTACGCTCTTTCACTAGCAGTAATCATCTGTCTAAAGACGACGACCCTTCGTTGCTGGAAGAACGTTTTTTTACGGAAGTAGTTGCGTTCCTCACGGTACAGCTTAAAGAGCTCTTCGCATTTATCCAGTCCTTTTCGCATCTCTTGGAGGTCTTCACGAAGCGTTGAGGGATCCGCGTCATGGCGAATAAGAAGATGCAACCATTGAATCAGCGTATCTGTCGTGCTCTCCATTTGAGTATAGACTTTCTTTTCATAGCGCGGGGGGATAAACACCAAATTCACTAAAAAGGCAGAGGTGATCCCAATTAACACGAAAAGAAATCGCTGAGAAGCAAACTCCAGAAAAGCGTCTGACGGGCTCTCCATAATAATGATAATCGTCACGATAGCCGTTGGAATAATAGCGGACTCAAGTTTCAATTTAATGAAAATGCCAATAGACAGCATGACCACAACCCCGACCACAAACGGTTCATGTCCAAACGTCATCACGAACGCCACACCGATAATCGCCCCGATTAAGTTGGCTTGTACTTGATGGCTAAATGTACGAAACGTGCGAAACAATGATGGTTGAATGGCGAATGCTGCGGCAATTGCTGCAAATGTTGGCGGTTGGTCAAAGTTAAGCCAATTCGCAAGGTAAAGAGCCAGTACGACAGCAAGCCCTGTTTTTAAAATACGAGCTCCTAGTCTCATGAAATGAATCCTTTCTCAGGTTCGAGTCGAGTCGTTTTTGACCCGTTTTCATTATACGCAAGGCGCTACTTTTTTTCAAAAGCAAGCCCCATAACCGCTAATCTATGAGTGAGTTGCAACTTCTATGAATGCTTTTCGCGCAGCCTCAATCGTTTTTTTGATGTCCTTTTCCCGATGAGCAGTCGTGAGAAACCAGGCTTCATATTTAGACGGAGCGAGATGAACTCCCTCATCGAGCATCGCTTTAAAAAAGATCGAAAATTGGTTTCCATTCGTTCGTGTCGCTCCGTCGTAATCCGAAATAACTTCCTTTGTGAAAAAGACGGTTAGCGCTCCTTTTAAGCGGTTCACCGTGATTGGAACACGGGCCTCTTCGGCCGCTTCTAACAGGCCTTTTTCAAGTTTGGCACCAAGGGTATCGAGCCGATCGTATACTCCTTCCTCCTGTAAAACATGCAAACAGGCAATACCAGCGCTCATGGAAGCTGGGTTTCCGGCCATTGTTCCGGCTTGATAGGCAGGTCCAAGAGGAGCGACCTGTTCCATAATGTCCATTCGCCCGCCGTAGGCACCGATCGGCAGTCCGCCGCCGATGATTTTCCCGAGCGCGGTCATATCAGGTTCAACTCCGAGCAGATTCTGTGCCCCGCCATACATAAAGCGGAAGGCGGTAATGACTTCATCGTAAATGACAAGCGCCCCGTGGGCATGAGCGAGTTCGTTCACGGCTTCTAGGAATCCTGGCGCTGGTTCGACGATGCCGAAATTGCCGACGATCGGTTCAACGAGGACCGCAGCTGTTTCATCTCCCCATTTTTCCAATGCGCTTCTAAAGGCTTCGACGTTGTTAAAAGGAATGGTGATGACTTCTTCAGCTGTTGCTCTCGTCACCCCGGCAGAGTCAGGGGTACCAAGCGTTGATGGTCCAGAGCCCGCTGCAACGAGGACCAGGTCGGAATGTCCATGATAGCAGCCGGCGAACTTCATAATTTTTTCACGACCGGTATAGGCTCTCGCGACGCGTATGGTTGTCATCACCGCTTCTGTTCCTGAATTAACAAAGCGTACTTTTTCAAGCGAGGGTATTGCTCCTTTTAAAAGGGAGGCAAACTCATTTTCAAGTCTGGTGGGAGCACCGTAAAGCACGCCCTTGGCGGCCTGATCAGCAATAGCCTTTGTAATCGTTGGGTGAGCGTGGCCGGTAATAATCGGTCCATACGCCGCTAAATAATCAATATAACGATTGCCATCGACATCAAAAAAGTGGGCACCTTCCCCCCGTTCCATAAAAACCGGTGTCCCGCCCCCAACTCCTTTATAGGCACGGGAAGGACTGTTGACGCCCCCAACAATAAGGCTCTTGGCTTCGTTATAATGCTGCTCTGATGTTTGTCTATTCATAATGCCCTCCATGTATCAGAAACTATCTTCAACACATTCAACCATAGCAACGTGAAAACAGCAAGCGTCACAGGATAGAGAAACGTAAGCTATTGCTTGAGTGCCCGGATTAAGCTAATCTAAAGTGGAGGAAAGTTAATAGAGAGGTTGTGAGCAAATATGGTTGAAATAGGAGAACAAGCACCTGACTTTACATTACATGCCGATGGGGATAGAGAAATTTCGCTTTCGGATTACAAAGGGAAGAACATTGTGCTTTACTTTTATCCGAAAGATATGACACCAGGGTGTACGACAGAAGCGTGTGATTTTAGAGATCAATCACGTTTGTTCGAAGAGTTGAATACGGCTGTTCTTGGCGTTAGTCCGGACTCTGCCGAGAGACACGATAAATTTGTTGCAAAGCATGGGCTTTCCTTTCCTCTTTTGGCTGACGAGGATTTGGAAGCGGCGAAGAGGTACGGGGTATGGCAATTGAAGAAGAATTTTGGAAAAGAGTATATGGGCATTGTCCGCTCAACGTTTATTATTAACAAAGACTTCAACGTTGTGAAGGAATGGCGCAACGTTCGCGTTAAAAATCATGTGGACGAGGTACGCTCCTACATCGAGGAGAATTTACTGTGAAGAGGGAGAAAAAGTGGCAAGTTGCAACTTCAGCAAAAATTCGCAGAGACTTGCGTGAAGATTTAACGTCAAACTTTCCCGAAGCGGATTTTCACTTTTTTACGTCGATGGAAGAGGCCGAGAGCAAATTATCCGAAACAGACATTTTATTAACATACGGAGAGGATGTAGAGGCGAAGCACATCCAACAAGCTCCCTCTTTAAAGTGGATCAATGTTTTATCGGCAGGTGTTGAAGAAATGCCCTTTGATGCCATAGAATCAGCCGGTATTCTGATGACAAACAGCAGAGGAATTCACGCCACACCAATGGCCGAGTACGTGCTTTGGGCGATACTCGATCAAGCGAAGTGCCGCGAACGATTTGAGGCGGCAAAGTCAGATTTGAAATGGGAGGGGGACCTCCTTACAAAAGAGTTAGTCAGTCAGACGGTTGTCATTCTTGGCACAGGTGCGATTGGCACAGAAACGGCGCGACTAGCAAAGGCATTTCGTATGAAGACCGTTGGAGTTAACACAAATGGTCGCAGTGTTGAACATTTTGATGCCGTGTTTTCCATCGAAAAGATGGCCGAGGCGATTAAGGAAGCCGATTACCTAGTGAATATCTTGCCATATACGGCAAAAACCGATCGATTACTCGGTGAAGCCGAATTTGCCCTTTTAAAGAAAGAAGCAGTTTTTATTAATGTTGGTCGCGGGAGAACGGTCATTGAAGAAGAGTTGATGGTGGCACTTGAGAAGGAAGCATTTGCGCATGCAGTGCTCGATGTATTTGAGACGGAGCCATTGCCAGAAGGCTCTCCTCTTTGGAAGATGCCGTCGGTGACCCTCTCGCCCCATGTTTCCGGGGCAACATCGAATTACCAGCCGCGGGCTCTAGAGGTATTTAAAACGAACTTTCGTGTCTTTTCTGAAGGACGCACAGACTATGTGAATCGAGTTATGTTAACGAAGGGATATTAACGCTATCAGGAGGGTCGGCACATGAAGCTGCTCATATGCATTATTGATGATTTTTATTCAGGTGAGGTGGAACGACAGTTGCGGGAACACGGGTATAGAATGACTGAATTGGCTAGTTCTGGAGGTTTTCTTCGTAAGGGCAGTACAACATTTCTCTTTGGCGTTCACGAAACAGATCTTCCTGGTCTGAAGGCAGCTTTGAATGAGGCCTGCTTAGACGTCGAAAAAAAGAAAAGACCGAAGGATAAAAAAACACATCGGTATACGTCTTTTCTTGTTTCTGCTGCCAACGCTACCCCCCTGCTGCTTACCACAGACCCAAAATAATACGAAGCGAGTGCCCCGTGGCGCTCGCTTCTTCTTTGCCTCCGAATACGATGTTATGCTTGAATTTGAGCAGAAAAAGTTTGGCGCTGGCAGTTGCGTTATGGCCATTGCTAGCTTATAATTACTATAAAGAAAGAATAGTTTTATTAGAAATGGGGCGCATTCTTATGTCAAACCACGGCTTAACAGAAGCGATTGATGCGCTAAAAAGCACACGTGTACGTATGACGCCTCAACGTCATGCTATTTTAGAATTCCTATATGAATCGATGTCACATCCAACGGCTGATGAAATTTACAAGGCCCTTGAAGGACGTTTCCCGAATATGAGTGTTGCAACCGTTTATAATAATTTGCGGGTTTTTAAAGAAGTGGGGATTGTTAAGGAGCTAACGTACGGCGATTCTTCGAGCCGTTTTGATTGTGTGACAAGCAACCATTATCACATCATCTGTAATTCCTGCGGGAAAATTGTCGATTTCCACTATCCGGGTTTGGATGAGGTGGAGACGCTCGCTGAGCATGTGACTGGTTTTTCCGTGGATACCCATCGTATGGAGATCTACGGCACGTGTCCATCCTGTCAAAAGCGCATTAATGAGTGAAACTAGTGAAGAGACATCTGATATACGCTCAGATGTCTCTTTTTATCGAGCTCCGGCGCCCGCTCGCTCGAGGTTTCTTCAGACCGCCGGATCAAGTCAAAGGGCGGAAATGATACTGCCGTTCTTGCAGAACTTGTCGCTCGTGAGCAGGGCGCCGGAGCTTTTCGGATTTTTCTAGCTTCGGCGAGGAGACCCGCCTCCGCTTTTCGGTTGAGGTTTATGCTTTTGTCGTGGTTTTTGGAGAGTTGTAGGACTCATCGAATTCCTTGCCTTCAAGAGACTTGTCCATTGTCAGGGGCTGATCACAGTGCATGCAGGCGTCAACACGACCGAGGACCTTCGTTGCTTTTTCGCAGTTCGGACAAACGATCGGTACTGCCCTGGTAGAGAGGAGGCCGATGAAGAAGTAGACCACTGTACTTGCGATCACGGCAAGCAACCCTAGAATCATCGTTGTGACCATGACAAATGTATAGTCCCGAAAAAAGATGCCGACGTACATGATTAGAATTCCGGCAAAAACAAGGACGAGGGCAAATGTACGAATCCTGTTTATTTTATTAGAATATTTTAAACTCATGTATGTAACCTCCTGTACATTCTTTCTAACCTAATTTAGTTGGTAGTGTTAGTATATCATAGAACGCTTTCTTGTTTTAGAGTAATCTTTATGATTCAATAAGGGAGAGGACTTTGCGCTATTTATACGGGTTAAAGAACGGGTTAAGAATTTTTTTGGTTAAAGTGTTGACGTCCTTTTTAAGTGTGTGATATATTATTCCTTGTCGCCGCGGCAATGCAAAAACGCGCCGCAAGCGAAAAGATATTTGACCTGAACGTTCATCTGTGATACATTAATTGAGTCGCTGAAACGGAAGCGTCAAACGAGTTCTTTGAAAACTGAACAAAAGCCAAGCGTAAAAAAAGAGATA
>NZ_KQ947399.1 GCF_001484965.1 Shouchella shacheensis
TGTTTGAAAATTCTCTAGCTGAAAAAATGATGGTTTTTCAGTGGCCTCGTCTCATCGCCGGCGTTTCTTTTGTTTAGAAGGAAGTCATTTCTATACTAATAGCTCTATAGCTCTTCAACGACCAATGCGTCTCTAAAAATCAAGACAAGAATCGCCACGGCAAAGCAATAGACCGCGAAGTACATTAATTTGCTTTTTCTCAAAAGGCTAATCAACCAGACAATCCCTAGCCAGGAAGAAACAAATGCTACCACAAATGCCGCGCTTAGTTCCAGAACACCTGTGCTCGCAAGAAGCGCACCGGAAGACAGATCGCCGATGGCCAGCACGGATGAGCCAAGAATTACCGGAATCGAGAGCAGGAAAGAATAACGGACCGCCGTTTCTTTTGATAGCCCGGCAAACATCCCGGCAATTAATGTGGTCCCGGAGCGAGAAAGACCGGGAATCAGCGCCAGGGTTTGACCAAGACCGACGACAATGGAATCAAGAAACGTCATCTCTTTTTCTGTACGGTTTCCATGTCTGATAAAACGTTCTATAATGATAAGGAACAACCCAGTAACCGCAAGCGCAAGGGCAATGAAAACAGGAGCTTTAAACGTTTCGCTTATATAATCTTCGAAAAGGATGCCTGCGACCCCTGTAATCCCTGTTGCGATGATAATATAGAGACCAAAAAAGAACATCGTTTTGTTCTGGGCAGAACGGTCTGTAAAATAGGCAAAAAACCCGCGAATAATCTCGATTAAATCCTTTCGGTAAAAGAGAATGACAGCGAGAACGGAGGCCAGGTGAAGCAAAATTTCAAAACTTAGTCCTTCAAAAGAAGTGTTAAATAGGCTCTGTACGAGAATCAGATGGGCGGTGCTTGAAATTGGTAGAAATTCACTAATGCCTTGCACAAGCCCGAGCACAATTGCTTCAAATAAATCCATGAGTGATGGTTCCTTTCTATTCCAATAAGTAGAAGTAACTTTTTCATTCTAGCAAACTTTAAAGCAATCGAAAAGAGGAGATTGTTTACTTTAGAGAGGATGACCTAAATGAGAACAAAACGTGTCGTGACATTCGCCGTACTGATTCTCGCGGCGGTTGCGATTTTCCTGTTAGTGTTTCAATTTGACTCCAAGCAAGTTGGCGTTCATGAAGGCAATATTGCCGAAGATTTTACACTTGGCATGCACGAAGCCACTGAAGGCTCTTTGTCTGACTATGAAGGCGATGTCATCGTTTTGAATGTATGGGCCTCATGGTGCACACCGTGCGTGCGAGAGATGCCGGCGTTAATGGAACTTGCGGACGCGTATGAGAACCAAGGCGTCTCCGTGGTGACGGTGAATTGGCAAACCTCGGAAGTGCAGCCGAGCAATAGTGTCGATTTTATTGAAGAGCAAGACATTACCCTCCCCGTATTTTTCGATGCAGAAGGAGCGTTTAGCGAGCAGTACGGCATACGCTCCATGCCAACGACGTATATTATCAATCGAGACTTTGTAATCGAAGACATCATTGAAGGAGAGGTTCACTACGAGATGATGGAAGAACGCGTGCACCCGCTCCTTTAAATGAAGGAGGTTGAAACGTGACAAGAGCTCATGTACGTGTAACCGAGATACTGAAGGAAACCTCTGACGTCCAGCTGTTGCAAACATCCGCTGGTGCAGGCGAGGCGATTCTTTACAAAGCCCTTTTTCGCCCTGCCCAAGTAGGAGAGGAACTCACGGTCAACACGGCCGCGAAAACCTTAGGTCTTGGTACAGGAGGCGTCGATTTTGTGACCTCTACCTCTGGGGAATCTCCTACCCCCGTAGATGGACACATCCTTAAGTGGCGCTACACGCCAAATCAGCATGCCGTGGAAGCAGTGGAAGCACAGGAGTCCGCCTACCACTCTCAATTTAGGGACTCCTTTTCGCTGTACGGGGCCCCGGTGCTGCTGGCTGAACTGCACAGTATGGTTCCCATTATTCACACTGCCGCTAGAGAGTTTATAGAAGACGGTCTCATCGCTTTTATTTTTGATGATCAGGCCTCTTTATCCCTTTCCTTTAGCCGTCACCTCCAGCATTTAAAGAAGCAGCCGAATGTGAAAACGGTGACGATTGGTCAGGCGACGGGCGGCGACTTTGAAGCCGTCACACTTGTCTCTGCCTTGCAATTCGCTAAAGAAATTTTGGGCGCGCGTCTGCTAGTTATCTCGGTGGGTCCGGGCGTTGTGGGCACGGGCACGACATATGGGTTTTCTGGGATGGTAAGCGCCAGCTGGGCGAACACGGTTGGCGCGCTTCAAGGAAGGCCCGTTTGGGTCCCGCGCCTTTCCTTTCTCGAACAGCGTTCGCGGCATTTCGGGCTGAGTCACCACACGATCACGCCGCTGTTTTCCTTCACCTATGCGTTGTCGCTTCTGCCGCTTCCCAAGCTTTCTTTCGAGGAGCGCCATCTTCTGGATCAACAACTGACCTACGCAAGCCGAGGGGCGCTTAATCGACATGGGGTCGTCTACATGAGTGATGGTCGCGGCGAGGAGTTCCTCCTGAATGTTCTCTCCCATCTTAAGACAGATGTTCAAACAATGGGGCGATCGGTTTCTTTGGATCGAGCGTTTTTGATCGGCGTGACCGAGGCGACACGCTTTTGTTTGAGGGGACTTTCATAGACCGCTACTTGCCAGTCTCGAACGGTATCAAAAGTATGAGCCATTTCTTTTAATTTTGCGAGCACTTCCCATTTTTTTCCGGTTAAGACAACGCTAGAGGCGTGGACGTAGATGCGCATTTCGACCCTCCTTTTTTTCGTAGTGTGATACACTCATATGAAAGACATACGTAAAACATGTGAGGAGAGAGTGAATGGTGGATCATTTAATAGAGAAGACGCTTGCCAGAAAGACCCTATACAAAGGAAAAATGATTGATGTGTACCTCGAGGATGTCGAGCTGCCGAATGGCAAGCAGTCGAAACGGGAAATCATCAGACACCCTGGCGCTGTAGCAGTTGTTGCACTAACGAGCGAAGGAAAGCTCGTGCTCGTTGAGCAGTACCGCAAAGCGCTTGAGAAGGCCATCATTGAGATTCCAGCCGGCAAGCTTGAACCGGGAGAAGAACCGAAGAAGACGGCAGGGCGCGAATTGGAAGAGGAGACGGGCTACCTCGCAAGTCAGCTTGACTTCATCGCTTCCTTCTATACCTCACCAGGGTTTGCCGATGAGCTCGTGTACATCTATGAGGCAAAGGGGCTGAAGGCAGGGCGCGTGAGCCTTGATGAGGACGAATTTGTGGACCTGCTAGAAGTCACGTTAGAGGAAGCGGAACAGCTCGTGGCCGAAGAGCGGATTCATGACGCGAAAACATGCTATGCGATCCAGTATCTGCGGCTCGCGCAAAAGAGGAGCTGACTCGGTTTCTCGCAAATACGCTTTTAAGCTGTCATAATCCCCTCGCTTGTTCATAGACTTATGAATAAGCAGAGGAGGGACAGGCCGTGAAGTCGAATCGAATCTATGAAGCGATACATGCTCATGTGGCCGAGCACCGGACCGTCTACATTTTTACATCCATCTTGTTTCTCATCGGCGTTGTCTTTGGTGCCATTGTTGTGAACAGCTTGAATGTGACACAGCGCCACGACCTGTTTACGTATGTGAGCCAGTTTTTTTCGGAGATGGACAACGGCTTTGTGGCCTCATCAAGCGAGCTGTTTGTACATAGCTTCTTGCACTACGGGAAGTATTTTGGTTTCATGTGGATTCTTGGCATCTCGATTATCGGTTTGCCCGTGATTTTTGTATTGCTATTTATCAAGGGCCTTGTTGTTGGATTTACGGTCGGGTTTCTTGTTAACCAAATGGGGGCCCAGGGGTTTCTTTTAGCTTTTGTCGCTGTTCTGCCACAAAACATTATTCTTGTCCCAGCCTTTATTATCGTTGGAACCGCAAGCGTCGCCTTCTGCTTGAAGATGATCAAGCAAACGTTTGCGAAAGGAATGAACGAGCCGATTTTTCCGCAGTTCCTGCGTTATTCGCTCTTGGTGCTCTGTGTAGGAGCGTTTGTAACAATCGCCTCCTTTTTTGAAGCGTATATTTCACCGGTGTTAATGAGAATGATTGTAGGATCTTTTTAAACTGAATGTTACTTGATAATCATTATAAAAATTTTACTTAATAATCATTATCAATTGACACTGTTTCTTCTTCCGTCTATAATGAGAATCAGCTTCACTTGTTAGGAGGGGGACTCAAGATGGAAAACCGTTTAGAGCGCATTAAAAAGCAGTTGCATGCTCAAAGTTACAAGCTCACGCCTCAGCGTGAAGCGACGGTCATGGTTTTACTTGAGCACGAAGAGGATCACTTGAGTGCGGAAGACGTGTACCTCCTCGTCAAGGAAAAGGCCCCAGAAATTGGACTCGCCACCGTGTACCGCACGCTTGAGCTGCTAACAGAATTGAAAGTCGTTGATAAAATTAACTTCGGGGACGGTGTTTCCAGGTTCGATCTTCGCCGTGAAGGAGCCCAGCACTTTCACCATCATCTGGTTTGCATTGAGTGTGGGGCCGTTGACGAAATTCAAGAGGACTTGCTTGGAGATGTGGAAGCTGTCGTCGAACGTGATTTCTTATTTAAAATTAAGGATCACCGTTTAACCTTTCATGGCGTGTGCCATCGATGCCAAGTCGCGGAAACTTCTGATGACAATGAGAATCAACCAGTGGAAAAGCAGTTAAACGAACAAGTATAAAAATGATTAGAGGGAATCGTCGGTGGAGGCGGTTCTTTTTTTGTATGGCGAGGGAGGCGATGACCGAGTGAAGGGGTAGGCAAAATGTGAGCGAGAAGCGCTGGATGTGCGGGAGAAGGGCTCGGATGTGAGAGAGAAGCACGCGGATGTGGGTGAGAAGCACATGGATGTGAGAGAGAAGGGCGCGAATGTGGGTGAGAAGCATGCGGATGTAGGGGAGAGGCACGCGGATGTGGGGGAGAGGGCTCGGATGTGAGAGAGAAGCGCTGGATGTGCGGGAGAAGGGCGCGGATGTGGGTGAGAAGCACGCGAATGTGGGGAAGAGCCCCTAATGTGAAAGGAAGAATCCGGAAAATAAAAAACGCATAGCAACATCTGGGCTTGCATCAACCAATCCAATGTCTACAACCAAATGCAAGGGTATAAAACGCCTCTCATCTGGCATAGATTGTACCAAAGGGATGAGAGGTGAGGAATTTTAAATGAAGACAGGCTTTCAAGTGGTTCTCCAGACGGGGAAGACGATGATTCTATTTGTCGGGTGCACGCTGCTCTTCTATTATGGTATTCTATGGATAAATGAAGAATACTCTAGCTTTCATCGCTATGATGAGCCAAGTGGAAAGGCGATGAAAGTGTTTAAGATGGAAGAGGGGGAGCGTCCTTTAACGGTACAGGAGCGCCTGGCTCTTTTTTATCGAATGGGGGAGTAGCAGGAGGCTTTCGGCGATGAAGCATGACATTCAGGAGTTTATTCATTTTATTCAAGTCGAGCGTGGGTTATCGGTGAACACGGTTGTTTCCTATCGGCGTGACATTGAACACTACGCGAAGTATATGGAACGAGTGGAGCAAATCACGTCATTTGGCGCGATTGAGCGTCCAGCGATTGTCAATTATCTTTATGAGTTAAGGGAAGCCGGGAAGTCAGCGAGAACGGCTGCTCGCTCTGTAGCTTCCATCCGGGCGTTGCACCAATTTTTGCAAAGAGAGGGTTTCTCAGATTCTGACCCGACCGCGCTTCTGGAAACGCCACGAGCGGAAAAAAAGCTCCCGCAAGTACTTTCCTTAGAAGAAGTCGAGGCGCTTCTCGCGTTTCCAGGCACGAGCTCTGCTTTCGAGATTCGAAATCGCGCGATGCTAGAAGTCATTTATGCGACAGGGATTCGCGTGACGGAGCTGATTACCGTAAAAACCGCAGACGTCCACTTGTCTTTAGGGTTTGTGCGAATCGTAGGCAAAGGCGACAAAGAGCGAATTGTTCCGCTTGGGGGGAAAGCAACCGAGGCGTTAGGCGATTATTTAGAACGTGGACGACCTGAGTTGCTCAAAGCCAAACGTCATGATACGCTGTTCGTAAATCATCACGGGAACCCGCTTAGCCGGCAAGGGTTCTGGAAAATATTAAAGCAACTTGCAAAAGGTGCCCATATTGAAAAAGAGTTTAGCCCTCACACACTCAGGCATTCGTTTGCGACCCATCTGCTTGAGAACGGCGCAGATTTGCGTGCCGTACAAGAAATGCTTGGGCATGTGGATATCTCGACAACGCAAATTTATGCGCATGTGACGAAGACGCGTATGAAGGATGTGTATTCACAGTACCATCCGCGAGCGTAAGTGCTCGCTAGCTTTACTTGTCAGACCTCTGACAAGATACATAAAACAATTGGATTGTATGCGGCTTCAGAAAGCGGGTATAGTGGAACTAGGGAGGAAATGGAATGAAATACAAGTCGTTTAAACGCGTCTTTCTGATTGTGATGGATTCGGTGGGGATTGGAGCCGCTCCGGACGCGGAAGCATTTGGTGACGTAGGAACGCACACGCTTGGTTCGATTGCGAACCATTTGAACGGCCTAAACGTCCCGAATCTGGAGAAACTAGGGTTGGGTCGAATTCGCACGGTCAATGGAATAGCCCCTGTGGAAACCCCACTTGCGAGCTATGGCATTATGCAGGAAGCATCGGTCGGAAAAGATACCATGACCGGCCATTGGGAGATTATGGGTTTGAACATCAAAGAGCCCTTCCGCGTCTTTCCGAAAGGGTTTCCAACGGCATTGCTGGACGAACTAACAGAAGCGACAGGGCGAGGCATTCTCGGAAACAAAGTCGCCTCGGGCACGGAAATCCTAGACGAGCTAGGAGCCGAGCATGTGCAGACGGGCGACCTCATCGTCTACACATCCGCCGACTCCGTTTTGCAGATTGCAGCTCATGAGGCCGTTGTCCCGGTTGAGGAACTTTACGCGATCTGTGAAAAAGCGCGAGAGCTCACGTTAAAACCGGAATATATGATTGGTCGCGTGATCGCCAGACCATTTGTTGGCGATGAGAGTGGCTGGAAGCGGACGGCCAATCGTCACGATTACGCATTGAAGCCATTTGGCAAAACCGTCATGAATGAGCTAGAAGATGGCGGCTATGATTCCATTGCCCTTGGGAAAATTTCGGACATTTACGATGGTGAGGGGGTAACCGAGGCGATTCGCACGGTTTCCAACGACGACGGGATGGACAAGCTGATCGCTACAATCGACAAGGATTTTACCGGGCTGTGCTTTTTGAACCTCGTAGATTTCGATGCGCTTTATGGTCACCGACGGGACGTTGAAGGCTACGGAAAGGCGCTTATCGAGTTTGACGAACGCCTGGATGAAGTCATCACCACTCTTCGTGACGACGATGTATTGATAATTACAGCCGATCATGGAAACGATCCGACGCACACGGGCACCGATCATACACGAGAGCTCGTCCCTTTGCTCGTCTACGCCAAAAACAGCCCGGCGTCTGATCTAGGAAAAAGGCAGACGTTTGCCGATATTGGGGCGACAATTGCGGAAAATTTCCAAGTCGAAAAGCCTGCCTACGGGCAAAGTTTTTTACCATCACTAAAACGCAACCATTAAGGATCGACGTAGAGGAGAGACAACAATGACAGAGATCAAGCATGTGCAAGAGGCGGCGCAGGCGGTGAAGGAAAACATCGCCGTTGCTCCAACGATCGGATTAATTCTCGGTTCAGGCCTAGGGGTGCTCGCTGATGAAATTAGCGAAGCCGTGAAGCTGCCGTATGAACAGCTGCCTCACTTTCCGGTGTCAACGGTCGAAGGTCACGCTGGCCAGCTGGTCGCAGGGAAGCTAGAAGGACAAGCGGTGATCGCCATGCAGGGACGATTTCACTTCTATGAAGGGTATTCCATGCAAGATGTCACGTTTCCTGTGCGCGTGATGAAAGAACTTGGTGTCACGCAGGTGATTGTCACTAACGCTGCTGGCGGCGTGAACGAAGCCTTCGACGCGGGAGACTTGATGCTCATTACGGATCATATTAACCATATGGGCGCAAACCCGCTCATTGGAAAAAATGAAGAGGCGCTTGGCCCACGTTTCCCGGACATGTCGAATGCTTACAGCGAGAAGCTCCGCGCTCTAGCTCGGAAAAAGGCAGGAGAACTAGGGCTTCGCTTGCAAGAAGGGGTGTACCTCGGAAACAGCGGTCCCACCTATGAAACGCCCGCCGAAGTTCGTATGGCGCGAAAGGTTGGTGGGGACGCGGTCGGGATGTCCACGGTGCCCGAGGTCATTGTCTGCCGCCATGCCCAACTGGAAGTGCTTGGCATTTCCTGTATTTCCAATATGGCTGCAGGGATTCTGCCCCAACCGTTAACGCACGCCGAAGTAATGGAAACAACGGAACGAGTAAAGAGCGATTTTCTCGCACTGATCAAAGCGATTGTGCACGATATGAACTAAAGGAGACGAGAAGCGATGAGTTTGCTAGACAAAATCAAAGAATCGGTCACATTTATTCAAGAAAAGGGAGCTCTGAAGCCGGAGATAGGCCTCATTCTCGGTTCAGGCCTTGGCGAGCTTGCCGATGAAATCAAGAATCCAACGAACATTGCTTACGAAGACATTCCGCATTTCCCAGTCTCTACGGTTGAAGGCCACGCCGGTCAGCTTGTGCTTGGTGAGCTAGAGGGGAAACCTGTGATTGCCATGCAGGGACGCTTTCATTATTATGAAGGCTATTCTATGCAGGAAGTGACCTTTCCGGTTCGCGTCATGAAGGCGCTTGGCGCAAGCCTTTTGCTTGTGACCAATGCTTGCGGGGGCATGAACAAAACCTTTAAACCTGGCGATCTGATGGTCATTACCGATCATCTCAATATGACTGGAGACAACCCGTTGATTGGAGAGAATGTGGCAGAGCTTGGCCCCCGCTTTCCGGACATGAGCCAAGCCTATTCCTCACAGCGTGTGGCGTACGCGCTGAAGGTGGCCAAAGAACTCTCGCTCGACGTGCAGCAAGGCGTCTATGCTGGGGTTACGGGTCCTACATACATGACCGGCGCGGAGCTCATCATGCTGCGTGAGCTAGGCGGGGATGTCGTTGGCATGTCCACCATTCCGGAAGTCATCGTGGCTGCGCATGCGGGACTTGAAGTTTTGGGTCTTTCCTGTATCACCGATATGGCGATTGGCGAAACCATCGAAGGCATCACCCACGAGGAAGTGGTCGAAGTGGCCAACCGTACCAAGCCGGTGTTCATTCAATATGTCAAAGCGCTCGTAAAAGACGCATAATAAGAAAAGCGAAGGCGGGTTGGTCAGGAGCGAGAATTTTGGAGGCCTGACAAAAGAAATCCCGCCTTTGGATTTCGTTGTCAGGGCGAAAAATCTCGACGCTCCTACCCGCCGTAGCTAGACAAAGAAAAGCGAAGGCGGGTTGGTCAGGAGCGAGAATGTTGGAGACCTGACAACAGAAATCCCGGTTTTGGCTAACGCTTGCCAGGGCGAAAAATCTCGACGCTCCTACCCGCCGNGGGCGAAAAATCTCGACGCTCCTACCCGCCGTAGCTAGACAAAGAAAAGCGAAGGCGGGTTGGTCAGGAGCGAGAATGTTGGAGACCTGACAACAGAAATCCCGGTTTTGGCTAACGCTTGCCAGGGCGAAAAATCTCGACGCTCCTACCCGCCGTAGCTAGACAAAGAAAAGCGAAGGCGGGTTGGTCAGGAGCGAGAATGTTGGAGGCCTGACAACAGAAATCCCGGTTTTGGCTAACGCTTGCCAGGGCGAAAAATCTCGACGCTCCTACCCGCCGCAGCTAGACAAAGAAGCGGAGGCGGGTCACAGAAGGCCCGGCCTTGGCTTGATCTGGCGGCGTGAAGGACTTCGAGCGAGTGGGCGCCGAAGCGAAGAGAATAAAGAAAGGGGAGCGGACAATGAGGATGGTAGACCTGATTGAGAAAAAGCGGGACGGAGAGGCGTTAACAAAAGAAGAAATCGAATGGATGGTTGCAGGATACACGAACGATGAAATTCCTGATTACCAAATGGCGGCACTTTCCATGGCGATCTATTTTCAAAACATGACCCCAAAGGAACGGGCGGAGCTTACGATTGCGATGGCGAATTCCGGGGATACGATTGACCTGTCAGGAATTGACGGTATCAAAGTCGACAAACACTCGACCGGTGGGGTTGGCGACAAAACCACCATTGCTCTCGCACCACTTGTCGCCTCGCTTGGCGTCCCCGTCGCTAAAATGTCGGGGCGTGGCCTCGGGCACACGGGAGGAACGATTGACAAATTGGAAGCGATTCCGAATTTCACTTGTGAAATCGATACGGAGCAGTTCCTTTCCCTCGTCAATGAGAATAAGCTCGCCGTCGTCGGGCAAACGGGCAACCTTACCCCTGCAGATAAAAAACTTTACGGTCTCCGCGATGTCACAGGAACGGTGAACGCTCTTGGCTTAATCGCCAGCTCCATCATGAGCAAGAAAATCGCTTCAGGGGCAGATGCGATCGTACTTGATGTGAAAACCGGGTCAGGTGCTTTTATGAACAGCCTTGAGGACGCGAAAGAGCTTGCAAAAGCGATGGTTGATATCGGCAATGACATTGGCCGTAAAACGGTGGCCATCATTTCTGACATGAACCAGCCGCTCGGTCGGACGGTCGGAAACGCGCTTGAAATCCAGGAAGCGATTGACGTCGTCAAAGGAGGCGGGCCCGAGGACGTTCGCGAGCTCTGTCTCACCCTTGGCAGTCAAATGGTCTACTTGGCAGAGAAAGCGAACTCGGTGGAAGAGGCGAGAAGCATGCTTAAAGAAGCCATGGCCTCTGGGGCAGCGGCGAAGACATTAAAAACATTTATCGCCGCTCAAAACGGGGACGACAGCGTCGTGGACGATCCAAAGAAGCTGCCGCAGGCGACGTATACACATGAAATTAAGGCCAATGAAACAGGTTATGTTAAAGTTATTGCCGCAAATAAAGTCGGTGTGGCAGCGATGCAGCTTGGAGCAGGACGCGCAACGAAAGAAGATACGATTGATCTTGCCGTGGGGCTTGTGATGAACAAAAAAATCGGGGATTATGTGGAAGCAGGAGAATCGCTTGTCACCCTCCATGCCAATCAAGAAGTGGTAGATGATGTTGTCGAGGTGGTTATGAGCGCCTATGAGTTCAGCAAGGAAACCATAGACAAACCAACGCTTATCTATAAACAAATGTGAAAAAGGCGCCGGACCAAGTCCGGTGCCTTTTGTCTAGCTCCAGCGGGTAAGAGCTTCGAGGTTTTTCGCCCTGGCAAGCCTTAGCCAAAACCAGGAGTTCTTTGTCAGGTCTCCAACATTGTCGCTCCTGCCCAACCCGCCTGCGCTTGTCGTTTTCGCTACGTAAATGAAACCGTTTCGGGGGTGTCGTCCTTGCTGTTCATTAAGCGAATCGTCTCTGGCTGAAGTTCTAAAATGATCATGCTCTCATCCTCCGGCCCGTCAAAATAGAGCCCCATCGTGTCATTCCAAAAACGCTCGCGCCACTCTTTGCCTTCTCGGATGACCGCTTTGCCTTGAAATTCAATGAACTCATCACCAAACCCCTCCCCGTCATAGCCGAGGAGGACATGGATGGCTGGATTTTCCTCCACTTCTTCTGTCTTATACGTTTCCTTACTCGTCGGGGTAAAGAGGGTAAATTTTTCATGGAAGAACGTCATATAGCGGGAGTGCGGCTTTCCGTTTTTCACTGTTGCAAGCGAACCAACCTTGTAATCGTCCATAATCGCTAAGGCTCGCTCTTTAGCATCTAGTTTATTCATGATAGAAATCTCCTTTCCTTTCTTAAACTAGTCGTAGTATTCCTGTTCACAGCAAAATAAAACCTCAAAACGCATGTTTAAACTTTCTCCCTAACGTGTATACAGTAAGTGAACGATTTAATGAATCCAATGAGTGATAAAAGGAGTGTTTTTCTGATGGCAGATATCGTATACACATCAAAAGCGACAGCACAGGGTGGCCGTGAAGGGCATGTGGCCTCCGATGACAAAAACATTGACATTGATCTTGTGAAACCAGGGTCAAAACAGGAAGGCACGAATCCAGAGCAGCTGTTTGCCGCTGGGTATGCTTCTTGCTTTGACGGTGCATTGAATCTCATGGCATCGAATGCAAACAAAGAGATTGAGTCTACAACGACTGCCCATGTTTCCCTTGTTAAAGATCCTAGCGATGACGGATTTCAAATTGGGGCTGAGTTAGAAGTCTCCATCAAAGGCGTTTCCCAAGATGAGGCGCAGGACCTCGTGGAAAAAGCGCATAACTTCTGCCCATACTCAAAAGCAACGCGTGGGAACATTCAAGTGAAGCTAACAGCTAAAGCGGAATAATAAGGGGGATGATCGTTTGTCACTAGCAAAGAACCTCAAGCATTTAAGGCAAATTCATTGCGAGGACGGTTGCTTAAGTATTTATTTACGTACCAATCAGGCAAGCACGGACCAGCAAAAAGGCGAATGGAAAATTCGATTGAAGAATGGGCTGAAAAAGCTAGAAGAATATTTGCAGGCAAGTGACAATGATACAGAACTCAAGGCGTTCCAAAAACTGAAGAAACAAGCGGAAGCACAAATTACGGATTTGCAACCGGCGATGCCAAAAGCTGTCGTTTTTATCGGCTCTGCTACGGGAGAGGTGCAGTTGACGAAACTTCAAGTGCCTGTGGAAAACGAGTTCCGCTGGGAGAGACAGCCTGTTGTTGACCAATTAGAGACACTGCAAGCCACCTATCCACGCTCTGGCATTCTCCTTATCCAAAAAACAGACGTGATCGCTGTTGAGACAAGCCTTGGAGAAGTAGAGGAAGAGAGAACGTATTCCTGGGATATTGAAACAGAGGACTGGAAGGAGTATGTGGGCTCCGGCTCAAGTGAAAATGTCGGGGCTGCACTCCATCGTGACCAGTTCGACGATCGCTTTGATGCGAATCAACAGCGCTGGTTCAAGCAGCTAGCTGCAAAGATCGATAAGCGAGCGAAAGACCGCGGGTGGAACTCCGTCCATCTCGTTGGGTCACCGGACCAAACAACTGAATTTGAGCGGCAGCTGACGTTTAAAGAGGTGGTTGTCGTGAAGAAGAATTTAGCGAAGCTCAGATCCCATCAGATCGTGGATGAAGTATTTGAGCCGAGTGCTTAATAAATCAAAAGCCTTGCCAAAGTCTCGATAGACGTTGGCAAGGCTTATTTGTGTGTGTCAGAAAACTAAATAGTTCGGCTGTCGAATCAAATCTGTTGACAGGTCCCCAACGGTTCATTATAATCGTCACGTAGAGAAAACCAATGGGTTTTTGAGTGACTCACTGGTTTAGTGGGCCATGAAAGGGGAGGGTTCTCCTGATGAAAGAGAAGATTCTACAGCAAGCGTTGAAACTCTTTTCCAATGAGGGATATTTTTCGACGCCGATGCAAAAAATTGCCCAGCAATGTGGCATTTCAAAAGCGTCATTATATAAGCAGTTTGAATCCAAAGAAGATTTGTTGATCCAAGCGTTTGAGTATAGTTTAAAGCAAATGTTTCACCGGGCGATGAGCATTAATCTCGATTCGTCCCTATCCAAAATGGAACAACTCGAACAAAAAATTGTGCTTGAGCTCGAAGTCAATAAAGAGCAGCGAGCGTTCATTCAAATGATTGTGCGCAGCTTGCCCAAGGAGCATAATAAAGAAGTCATTGGATTGATGAAACGAACACGATCCGCTCTGCTCAACTGGCACCGAGACTCCCTGCTTGAGGCTTTTGGAGAGGAAATTGGTTCGAATGTCTGGGACCTGGTGCTCGTGTTCCAAGGAACCCTTCGTGAGTACGTGACACTCGTGGTTGACGATAAAAAGAAGCTCTCGCCGCCACTGATCGCAGAGCAAATCGTGAAGATGCTTCAGACGCTTGTAGAGCATACCAAGAGCTGGCCTGAGGTTCTGACGGAATCTGCGATGAGTGATGTCAAAGAGCAAAACCATAAGCTTCATATTAGCAACGAAGAACGCCTGCAAGAACTCGCCAGGCGGATGGTTCAAAAGGTAGAAGCCACTTGCTCTCTTCCCCAAGGTTCCAATGTCCATAAGGCAGCCTATGAGCTGCAAGAGCAACTAGAAAGAGAAGAACCGAAACCTTACTTGGTGGAAGCTCTTGCTCTATATATCCTGACGCATGTAGATATTAAGGATGAAATCGAAACGGTGCAGGCGCTTTTAAACGCCTCCCCGTAAATAAAGAAGGTACAAATGTATGAATAACCGAAAACCAACTGAACCAGCTTCGTTTAACAAGAAACCAATCGTTGCGGTCTTGCTCGTGGGCGCCTTTGTGGCGATTCTCAACCAAACCCTTTTAACGACCGCCTTGCCTCATTTAATGGACGATTTGGCCATTAACGAGAATCAGGCCCAATGGGTCACGACGAGTTTCATGCTGGTGAATGGGATTATGATCCCGATTACGGCTTTTTTAATTGAAAAATTTTCATCACGTTCGCTTTTCTTATTCGCAATGACTTTGTTTGCCGCTGGAACGCTTCTCTGTGCGCTGTCGCCGACGTTCCCCATTTTAATGGTAGGTCGGATTGTACAGGCTGCGGGCGCTGGGGTGATGATGCCGCTCATGCAAACCGTCTTTCTTCTTATTTTTCCAATCGAACGTCGGGGTGCAGCGATGGGGATGGTTGGACTTGTCATTTCTTTTGCCCCTGCCATTGGCCCGACGCTGTCCGGGTGGCTTGTCGGCTCCTATCATTGGACGATTCTCTTTTGGATTATTCTTCCGATAGTCATCATAGATATCATTGCTGCCATCTTCCTAATGAAAAACGTAACAACGCTTCGGAATCCAAGACTGGATATTAGTTCCATTGTCCTGTCGACGCTCGGGTTCGGTGGCTTGCTCTATGGGTTTAGCAATGCCGGACAATACAGCTGGGGAAGTATGCTTGTTGTCCTCCCGATAATTATCGGCGTCATCACGCTGATGATGTTCATTTATAGACAGCTTCATCTTCAAACGCCTGTTCTTGAGTTTCGCGTTCTTCGGTACAAAGTGTTTACATTGACGACGGTCATCGGGATGCTTGTCTTTGTGGCTCTTGTCGGACCGGCCACCTTACTGCCGATCTTTATGCAAAATACCCAGGGGTTCAGTGCGCTGGAAACAGGATTAACGATTATGCCTGGAGCCATTTTGATGGGGATCATGTCTCCAATCACTGGTCGCATTTTTGATAAAGTCGGGGCTCGAACTCTTTCGATTGTCGGACTTGCGCTCGTGTTTATAACGTCAGCCATGTACACCAATTTATCGACAACAACCCCCTTGACCTATTTAACCATCGTCTATGCCATTCGCATGTTTGGCGTTTCGCTTGTCATGATGCCCGTCACTACCGCTGGAATTAACGTGTTGCCGAGGGAGTTAATTCCGCATGGAACGGCGGTCAACAATACATTGCGCCAAGTCTCGGGTTCAATTGGGACAGCGATCCTGGTGACCGTTATGACCTCTTCGGCTGCCGCCAGTCCGGGGGATGAGAACGCGATGGTTGACGGATTCAACCATGCCTTTATGGTCGCTACGGCTATCGCCTTCATTAGCTTAGTTCTAGCGTTTTTCATTAAGCGTAACGAACGTAACGATGGATCGCAGGAACAGGAACAAGAGACACAAGGCTACAATCAAAAGCCAGTCACTGAAAGTTAAGGGAAAAAGAAGTTTGCCTCTCCGTTGAACAGGGTATTTTATTTGTAGAAGCAGATAGAAGGAGAGATAGACAATGAAGGAATATACGGTTGTACCAAACAAAGACGCCACCACATGGTATGTAAAAGCGGAGGATGTCGCTCCCATTGAAGAATATGATCGGCAAACAGAAGCCGTGGAAGAGGGAACGCGTCTAGCGGAAGTGCACAAACCGAGCAAGCTGATTATTTTTGATGAAAACCATGAAAAACAAGAAATCAAAACGTTTTAATCGCGAAGCGCAGGTGGAAGCCTGCGCTTTTCGGTTATAAAAGGGAGCATGGCCTCTTCTTCGTAAAATTTTCCTTTCTCCTCTATCGAACGTATGTTATGCTATTTTAGATAAGCAAACAAACGATCGTTCGACAGTTAGGAGCAACATACCGTGACGGGAAAAACACATATGGTCGGCGGTCTGGTTCTGTGTCAAGCGCTTGATAGCTACGTACTGACACAAGCAGGCACGCCTCTTTTTTACATAAGCGGCGTGGGCGGGGCTTTGCTTCCAGATATCTGCCACGCTCATTCAAAAATCGGAAGGCGCTTGCCTATCGTGTCGCGCGTGATCGCTGCTGTTTTCGGTCATCGTACATTTACGCACAGTCTTCTGTTTCTGGTGCTTGTTTCGTTTCTTTTGAATCTCCTAATGCCGGATGCAACGATGGTGCAGCTAGGCATCCTGACAGGCGTTATCAGTCATGTCATTCTGGATGCCTGGACGGCCAGAGGCGTTCGTCTTCTCTACCCGCTCGACTTGCGAATTCGCTTTCCTCTATTCATTCGTACGGGCGGCTGGGGGGAAAGCGTGGTTCTTGGACTTGGCGTTCTTTTTCTTGCCTGGCAGTGGTGGGGAGACTTCATCCATCTGCTAGTAGGTGCCGTGGCATAAGATGACATCATACCACTCATACTAACTTCAAATAAAGCTAAGGAGATGGAATGATGTGTGGAGGCAACTAGTGCTTTTGGCGATTCTTTTCGCGTTGCTTGTTGGTTGTTCGTTCAACCAATCAGGGGAGACGAGCGAGCGCCTGCACCGCAGGGAGGACATTTCCCGAGGACATGTCGTTCACCAAGGAGACGATGAGGGCGAGCCGCAAGAAGTAGGGGATACGGAGGGGGAAGGACGCACCCAGTCAAATGTAGTGGATAACGTGACGTTGCAGAAATTGTATCCAAACGTTTTGGCTTTGCACGGTCCGGGAGATGAGAATGTCATCGCGCTGACCTTTGATGACGGACCCGATCCCACATACACGCTGCCGCTTCTCGATCTTTTGAAAAAAGAAGGAGTGAAGGCGACTTTTTTTGTCTTGGGGTCGCGGGTGCACGATCATCCGGAACTGCTACGGCAGGTGGCCGCTCGTGGCCACAGCATCGGCAACCACACCTACACGCATAAAAAGCTCGTTGAATTAGACGAACAGGAGCTTGCCGAGGAGATAGAGCTTGCTGAAAAGGTGATTAGCGATGTCATTGGCCGTAAGCCGAGGATGCTTAGGGCGCCTCACGGATTTCTTAATGAAGAAGTGATGGACTCGCTTCATGAGCGTAACGTTTCCGTCATCGGCTGGAGCATCGACTCTCTCGACTGGCAAGAGCCGCCCGTGGAAGAGTTGGTTGAAAATGTAATGGGGCAAGCAAGCCCTGGAGGAATTGTTCTTCATCACGACGGAGCGGGCAACCTTTCGACAATGCTTGAAGCCGTGGAGCAAGAAATTCAACAACTGAAAGCAGAGGGGTATTCGTTTGTCACAGTCCCTGAGCTGCTCGATATTCCGGGAATGAACTAAAGAAGGGCGTACGCGTAAATGGCGTACGTCTTTTTGTGTCTAGCTCCGGCGGGTAGAAGCGTCAAGATTTTTCGCCCCGATAACGAAATCCAAGTACTAGATTTCTTTTATCGGGTCTCCAAAATTTGCGCTTCTGAGCAACCCGCCTGCGCTTTTCGGTGTTGTTTTTTTGAGCGGCTAGGCTAGCCCCATGTTGGTGTCAGTGATACCGAAGCCGACGTGAGCGGTAATGTAGAGAGTGCGACCGTATTAAAAATGACCTGAGTGAGATCCTGTCCCTTCTTAGCGAGTTCAGTTTCGACATGGTGGCAGGGTGGTTTTCCTCTCCATTCCTCCCCATAGTAGTGGCACTCCCGGCAAGAGGTTTCCCACTCATACACCCTTCACTTTTTCCACCCCTCCCCACGTATAAAAGCCGCGAGAATGGGAAAACTAGCGAATAGTTTTGTATGCCATTGAGACGGAGGTCGAAAGATGAAGAAGATATGGATTGGGTTTTGGGTGTTTCTACTGTTTTTCGCAAGTGTGACGCCACATGCATTTGCGGAAGAAGAGAAAAAGCCTGGGGATGCGCTGAATTTGGCAGAAAAAGCGTCGTCTGCAATTGTGATTGAGCGCGATACCGGGGAAGTGCTGTTTGAAAAGGATAGCGACAAATCGTTTCCACCTGCGAGCATGACGAAGATTATGACGATGCTTCTTATTATGGAAGCGATTGATGAAGAGCGATTGGCCTATGATGATATGGTTCGTGTCAGTGAACGCGCTGCGTCTATGGGAGGTTCCCAAGTGTTCCTGGAGCCGGGAGAAGAAATGACCGTGGAGGATATGCTTAAAGCGATTGCGGTGGCTTCCGGAAATGATGCGGCTGTTGCGATGGCTGAGCATATTGCTGGCTCGGAAGACGAGTTCATCAATAGGATGAATGAAAAAGCAAAAGAACTCGGTCTTGAGCATACGGAGTTTCATAACTCGAACGGATTACCGGTGGCCGATCACTACACGTCTGCCCACGACTTAGCGGTCATGAGCAAAGAGCTTTTAAAATACGAAGAAATTACACAGTATACAGGGATTTATGAAGATTATTTGCGAAAAGGCACCGATAACGAATTCTGGCTCGTCAATACGAACAAGCTCGTGAAATTCTATCCGGGGGTCGACGGTTTAAAAACCGGTTATACAAGTGAAGCGAAGTACGGGCTGACGGCAACGGCTGAGAAAGACGGCATGAGAGTGATTGCTGTGGTTATGGGTGCTCCTACGCCGAAGGAGCGCAATGCACAAATCACGGCGATGCTGGATTATTCCTTTAGTCAATATTCGACCACACAAATGCATGAGCGCGGAGAAGTGATTCAGGACGTCAATGTAGCCAAAGGGGAGAAGGATCATGTCCAAGCCGTTGTCTCCGAAAAAGTATCAATTCTCACCAAAAAAGGGATGAAGGTCGATGACGCCACTGTCAAGGCAGACGTAAACGAACAACTCCAAGCGCCGGTTAAACAAAATGAGGTCATCGGTAAGCTTGTGGTTGAAAACGACGGCGACGTTTTGTCGGAAACAGATCTAGTTGCAGGCGAAGATGTGGGAGAAGCTTCCTGGTGGACGTTGGTTAAGCGTATGATGACGAAATTTGGAGGCTAGCCTCGACTTATCCGTCTTTCACACTAGTTTTGTCACACACAAGGATTCCCCCCCTTCTTAAGCGAATAGTGTGTGTAACAAAGCATCAATGTGTGCTAGTGGAGGTGTCAGAAACATGAGCTTGATCATCGATCTTGAACAAAAAAACGATGTGTTGCTCGTTCGCTTAGAGGGCGAGTTGGATCATCACGCCGCAAAGAAACTGCGCGCCGATATTGAAGAAAGACTGGATGAGACGAAGCACATCGTTTTGAATCTAGCTGAACTGACATTTATGGACAGTTCTGGGCTTGGCGTCATTCTGGGCCGCTACAAACAGGTGAGGGCCCAAGGAGGGGAGATGGTCGTGTGTGCCATTTCACCGGCCGTGAAGCGATTGTTTGAGATGTCTGGTCTCTTCAAGATTATTCGCCTTGAAGAGAACGAAACGTTCGCACTGCAAAAATTGGGGGTGGCGTGAGAATGGAAAACAAAATGGATTTAGTCTTTTCGGCGATCAGTGAGAATGAGGCGTTTGCCAGAGTCACAGTAGGCGCGTTTTTGGCACAGCTTGATCCCACCATGGACGAGTTAACAGAAATCAAAACGGTCGTATCTGAAGCGGTCACGAACGCCATCATCCACGGCTATGACAACAACGCGGAAGGGATGGTCTATATTTCAGCAACGATGGTGGAGCGCGAAATTGAACTCATCATTCGCGATGAAGGGCTTGGCATTTCGGATTTGGAAGAAGCGAGACAGCCTCTCTATACAACGAAGCCAGAGCTCGAGCGTTCAGGCATGGGTTTTACCATTATGGAGAACTTCTGTGACAGTGTAAAAGTCATCTCGGAGCCGTTGATTGGAACGACCATCTATCTTAAAAAGCAGTTGTCTGTTACCAAGGCAATCTGCAGTTGAGGAGTTTTGCCTATGGACGTTGAGGTGAAACACACAAGCAGAAAAAAAGAAGCCCATTTCACGGACAACGAAGTAAAAGATCTGATCGCAAGAAGCCAGGAGGGGGATACAGAGGCGCGGGACGCGATTGTGAACCGCAATACTCGACTCGTCTGGTCCGTGGTGCAACGCTTCATGAACAGAGGGTATGAAGCGGATGATCTTTTTCAAATTGGCTGTATCGGCCTGATTAAATCGGTGGACAAATTTGACCTCTCCTACGACGTGAAGTTCTCCACCTATGCGGTACCGATGATTATTGGTGAAATTCAGCGTTTCTTGCGCGACGATGGCACGGTGAAAGTGAGTCGATCGATCAAGGAGCTTAGCAACAAGATTCGCAAGGCTAAAGATGAGCTGACCAAGTCTCTCAAACGAACGCCGACGGTGAATGAACTTGCCGAGTATTTGGGGGTGACGCCAGAGGAGGTTGTCTTTGCTGGAGACGCGAACCGAACGCTTTCCTCCATTCACGAGACCGTCTATGAAAACGATGGCGATCCGATTATGCTCCTTGATCAAATTGCGGATCACACCCAAGTGCGCTGGTTTGATAAAATTGCATTAAAAGAGGCCATTCGTGATTTGAATGAGCGAGAGCGGTTGATTGTTTACTTGCGGTATTACAAAGACCAAACCCAGTCAGAGGTGGCTACGCGCCTCGGCATCTCTCAAGTACAAGTATCTAGACTTGAGAAGAAAATACTTGAACAAATGAAAGAAGAAATGACGGACGATTAATGAGTAAGAAGCAAGCCTGCTTTGAGGAGAAGCAGGCTTGCTTCTTTTGTGTGAAAGGGGCTAAGGAAGAGGAATCTGAAGGATACGTAGGGTAGAACGGAACAGTACGAAACAGTGGACAGATCTAACAGGTGGAGTAGTAGGCCGGATAAACAAAAGCCTGAAGTGAAACCGAGGAAAGAATGATCCACCTGAGGATGCGGATACAGAAGGTGTATGAATAGTATAGACTAGGCATAAAGATTATGTCAAACGTTTTTTTGACAAAATGCACAAAAGTTCGTGCTTTTTTCCTATTGCGCTATTTTCGCGCTTGCACGAGTTCGACCTCCTTTCCTTTTCGCAAGGAAAGTGAATGAAGTTTTTGATTCTAGTCATACTACAACTAAGAAAACGTTCGAAAAGGGGGCTTGTATATGCTAGATAAAGCAAAGCAGGAACAGTACAAAAAGAACATCGCCCTGTATCTTCCCAAGCCCCATTTTCTCAAACACTCGGTTCTGGCCTTTGTTTCAGGCGGCCTTTTTTGTGTACTCGGCCAAGCCCTTCTGCGCCTTTATGAACAGCTTCTAAGCGTTAGTGAAATGGAGGCAACGGGTTATATGCTGGTTACGCTGATTGCTTGTGCGTCTCTTGCAACTGGAATGGGATGGTACAACAAATGGGCGCAGGAACTTGGGGCAGGACTGCTTGTGCCAATGACAGGGTTTGCGAACGCGATGACGAGCGCGGCTCTGGAGCATCGATCCGAAGGGCTTATTTCGGGCATCGGAGCGCAGATGCTTAAGCTTGTAGGTCCGATTATCGTTTTTGGGATTGTCTCTGCGTATGTGGTCAGTTTTTCGCGACTGATCATTCGCACGATTATTCAATAAACCTCGGAATAAAGAATGGACGGTCATTTAGTTAGATAAGAGAGGCGAGAACCATTGATGAAGCGTCTAGGAAGACAAACGTATGTATTCAAAAGTGGTGTCTATGTGGAGGCAACAGGCACAGCCGTCGGGCCGCGGGAAGGCGAGGGCCCCTTAAGGGAAAGTTTTGATTACGCCTTTTCCCGTATGGATTGTGGAGAAAAAAGCTGGGAGCAGGCGGAACGAACGCTGATGCAAAAGGCAATCGATACTTGTCTTGAAAAGAAATCCTTAACGCCGGATCGCGTCAATCTTTTGATAGCTGGCGACCTGTCCAATCAAACGGTCACGTCAAGCTTTGTGGCCCGTGATCTTGGCATTCCGTATTTGGGTTCGTATTCGGCCTGCGCGACCTCGATGGAATCGGTGGCGATCGCTTCGATCTTTATCGACGGAGGATTCACTAGACGAGTCATGGCTGCAGCAAGCAGTCACTACGGAGCGGCTGAGAAGCAGTTTCGCTACCCAACGGAGTTTGCGGTCCAAAAGCCTGACAGTGCACAAACCACGGTGACTGCTGCCGGGGCGATTCTACTCCATAATAAGAAAACAAAGATTCGTGTGTGTGAAGCGACCATCGGGGCTGTTCAGGACTTAGGCGTTGGCAACCCGCTCGATTTAGGGTCGGCAATGGCACCTGCGGCGGCGGAAACCACACTCGCTCATCTGGCGGAAACAAAGCGCTCGATTTCCGATTACGACCTCGTGGTGACAGGAGATCTTGCGCGTGTCGGGAGTGAGATTTTCAGGAAGCTGCTGCGAGAGAAAGGAATCGTAGTAACCCATACATACGAAGACTGCGGCGTGATGATTTACAACACGGACCCAAGCCTGTACGCCGGGGGAAGTGGGGCAGGCTGTTCTTCTGCCGTTGTGTTTGGACATGTGTTACAAGAAATTCAATCAGGGCGGCTTAAGCGTGTGCTCGTGGTCGCCACGGGGGCACTCCTGAGTCCGCTCATGATCCAGCAAAAGCAATCGATTCCCGCGATTGCTCATGCGGTGACGTTTGAAGCGGAGGATGCGTGATGGAATATGTCTGGGCGTTTCTTGTTGGAGGGACAATTTGTTTTGTCGGGCAAGTCCTACTCGATCAAGCCAAGCTCCCCCCGGTTCACATGCTTGTGGTCCTCGTGGTCATTGGCGTGATATTGGATGGCTTTCACTTGTATGAAAGGCTTGTTGCATTCGCCGGAGCGGGCGCAACCGTTCCGATTACCGGGCTTGGCTACTCGCTCATTCACGGCGCGATGAGCGAGGGAGCGCGCTTTGGGTTATTTGCCATCGGCGACGGAGTCTTTGAACTGGCTTCTACGGTGCTGACGTTCTCGGTCGTTTTTAGTTTTTTGACTGCACTCATTTTCAAGCCAAGAGGGTAGGAATGAACCATGAAACAGGTAATTTTCGTGACGGATGGCGATTTGGCCGCCCGTCATGCGATTGAACATATAGCCGAAGAGCTTGGCTGCTTTTGCATCAGTGCCTCAGCGGGCAACCCCTCGATGCTAACGGAGAAAGAACTCTGTTCGCTCGTCTTGCAAGCGCCCGATCGTCCTATCTTCGTCATGTTTGACGACTGTGGATATAGAGAGAACGGCCCAGGTGAAAAAGGGATGCGTGCCCTCGCTCACCATCCGGATATTCACGTGCTCGGGGCCGTCGCGGTCGCCTCCGCAACCCACGCCAAAGAGTGGGCGCATGTGGATGTATCGATCGACCGTTTCGGGGAGCTGACGGCGTACGGCGTGGACAAAGAAGGGCTTAGCGATATGGAGATTGGGCGTATTAATGGAGATACCGTCTATGTCTTGGATGAACTGGATCTTCCTATCGTGGTTGGCATTGGAGACATTGGCAAAATGGCTCGATTTGACGACATTAAAAGAGGGGCTCCGATCACCAAACAAGCGATTGAGTTAATATTTGAAAGGAGCGGGTATCGTGACAGATAAACAGGAGCATAAGCCTGAATTGTTTTCTTCCGATCTGAAGAAAAACGAAGCGCGACTCAAAGAACGGCTCGGTCTCGGCACGTCTTTTGACGTAGGCGTACGAAAGCTACATGTTTTGGATCGAGACGTCTACATTTACTATGTGACGGGTTTAGTTGATAACAACTATCTTATTGAAATTTTAAAAGAATTGATGGACCTGGAGGCGAGGGGCCGAAAGACAACACACGTCTTTTCTGCAGTTAAAAACCATCTCACCCATGTGCAAGTTGAAGAAACGGACTCGATGGACAACGCGATTACGCAAATGCTTTCAGGACTTGTCTTTATTCTCGTTGACGGGGAAGAAAAAGCATTCATTGTCGATGTTCGTGAATACCCTGGACGTTCTCCAGAAGAGCCAGACACGGAACGTGTGGTGCGTGGGGCTCGTGATGGGTATACGGAAAACATCATTTTGAACACAGGGATGACACGGCGGCGCATTCGAGATGAGCGATTGCGCATGGAGATTTTGCAAGTCGGGGTACGTTCGAAGTCCGACATTTGTCTTTGTTATCTTGACGGGGTGGTCGACCCGAAAATGATCAAGCTTGTGAAAAAAGAGCTGGACGGGATTGATATTGATGGATTGACCATGGCGGATAAAGTGGTTGAAGAATACATCGTGAAGCAAGGGGCCAATCCATTGCCACTGGTCCGTTACACAGAGAGGCCAGACGTCGCGGCAACGCATATCTTAGAAGGGCATGTGGTCATGATTGTCGATACGTCTCCTTCTGTCATTATTACGCCCACGACGCTCTTTCATCATGTACAGCATGCGGAGGAGTATCGCCAATCCGCTGCAGTAGGAAGCTTCCTCCGCTGGATGCGATTTGCTGGGATTCTCTTTTCGCTTATGATTGTTCCGTTTTGGTTATTGCTCGCTCAGAATCAAGAACTGCTTCCTCCAGCTCTTGATTTTGTTGGGGTGGAGGAGAATAATAATGTTCCAATCGCCGTGCAGGTTGTTCTCGCTGAAGCAGGCATTGAACTGCTCAGGATGGCCGCGATCCATACGCCTTCTCCGCTTGCCACAGCTCTTGGGCTTGTGGCGGCCCTACTCATTGGCGATATGGCGATTGAGGTGGGGTATTTTACGGCGGAGGTCATCCTTTACGTTGCACTAGGGGCGATTGGGATGTTTGCGACCCCAAGTTATGAGCTTAGCGTAGCGCTAAGGATCGGGCGTTATGTGCTAATTCTTGCTGTCGCCTTGTTTGGTCCGATGGGCTTCGTGCTTTCCATGTTTCTGTTTTTTATCGCGATGGTAGCGATGAAACCCTTCAGCAAACCGTATTTGTGGCCGTTCCTGCCCTTCGATCCACCGGCTCTCTATCAAATCATGTTCCGAACAGCGGTGCCTTCCGTTCGCTGGCGCCCAAGCATTGTTCACCCACAGGATAAAATCAAGCAAGCGCCAACCAAATAAGGGCGCAATGCGTATAGCCAAAAAGAGAGAACTTTGGTACACTGGGGTTAAAATCGTGAACGGGCAAAGTAGCTACTGTACACATCCCTGTAGCTACTTTTTGTCTAGCTCCGGCACCCACTCGCTCGAGGTTTCTTCAGACCGCCAGATCAAGCCAATGGCGGGCTTGATGCTGCCGTTCTTCCAGAACTTGTCGCTCGTGAGCAGGGCGCCTACGCTTTTCGGTATTGTCTAGTTCCGGTGGGTAAGAAAAAGGAGAGAACCACCTATGTATTTACACGGAACAAGCAAAATAAATGTAGCCAATCGCTTGGAAATTGGCGGCGTGGATACCACTGAATTGGCGGTTGAATACGGGACGCCACTTTTTGTCTATGATGTAGCGCTCATTCGCCAGCGGGCGGAGGGCTTTAAACAAGCTTTTGAAAACGAAGGCGTTGCTTACCAAGTGGCCTACGCTAGCAAGGCCTTCAGCTGTCTTGCCATGTACGAACTGGCCAGCGAACTGGATGTAAGCATTGACGTCGTTTCTGGGGGAGAGCTGTATACGGCCCTAGCGGCCGGCGTTGACCCTGGACGCATCCACTTTCATGGCAACAACAAAAGCCGCGATGAACTGCAAATGGCCATTGACGCTGACATCGGCTGCGTGGTTGTTGACAACTTTTACGAACTGAGGGAGCTGGAAGCTCTTTGTGCGGCACAGAGGAGAGGAATGGACATCTTGCTGCGCATCACGCCCGGGGTTGAGGCTCACACCCATGAGTTTATCTCCACGGGGCAGGAAGATTCCAAATTCGGCTTTGATCTTGAGAGCAACCAGGTAAGCGAAGCAATTCGACTCTCCATGGCGAGCGCCCACTTAACATTGCTCGGCATCCATAGCCACATCGGCTCGCAAATTTTTGAGACCGATGGCTTTGTCCTTGCTGTAGAAAAGGTATTTGAACATCTTGGGCAGTGGCGGGCAGAAGAAGGGTTTGTTCCTTCGGTGCTAAACTTCGGAGGCGGCTTTGGCATCCGGTATGTCGAAGGGGACACGCCACTTCCTCCGAGTGCCTATGTTTCAAAGTTGGTTCAAACGGTAAAAACACTCACGCAGCAGCAAGGCATCGATGTACCGGAGATCTGGATAGAGCCAGGCCGCTCTCTCGTCGGTGATGCGGGTACAACGCTGTATACGATTGGGTCAACGAAAGATATCCCGAATGTGCGCCGTTACCTGTCCGTTGATGGCGGCATGAGTGATAACCTCCGTCCGGCTTTATATGATGCCAAATACGAAGGCGTGCTTGCCAATCGCGCGAGTGAGCCAACCACGGAAGTCTACTCAGTCGCTGGGAAGTGCTGTGAAAGCGGCGATATGCTCGTGTGGGATTTGCCGCTCCCCGAAGTGCAGCACGAAGATGTGCTTGCCATGTTCTGTACGGGCGCCTATGGGTATTCCATGGCCAATAATTACAACCGCATCCCGCGTCCGGCCGTCGTTTTTGTGGAAAACGGCAAGTCTCAGCTCGTTGTGAAGCGAGAAACGTATGAGGATCTTGTCCGATTGGATGTGCCGTTGAAAGAGAAAGTAGAGCTGTGAAAGAGGAGCCGCACCATGTGAAGATGGTGCGGTTTTTTCAATACCTTTCCCTAATAAAAATGCAGTGGGAGGTAAAATAAGGAATAAGTTCGGACCAAGTACATACGTTGTGAATGGGGTTAAAATTTAAAAGTAGGTTAGGTGATTCGATGGATAAATCATCATCCAACAATAAAAAATCGGGCGTAGAAAATGCTAAAAATCGGCAGCTGAATAAGTATCGTGTATCAAACACAGGAAAACCATTAACGACCAATCAAGGGAGAAAAATATCAAACGATACGGATCAGTTAAAAGCCGGTGAGCGCGGTCCTGCCGCGCGTCAAGACTATGACTATTTTGAAAAAATGACACGCTTTGTTCATGAAGAGATACCGGAACGAGTGGTTCATGCAAGAGGGTACGCAGCCCATGGGGAATTTGAATGTTATGAGTCGATGAAACAGTTTACAAAAGCAGGATTTTTGCAGGAAGCCGGAAAAAAGACGCCTTTATTTGTACGGTTCTCTACCGTACAAGGGAGCAGAGGGTCCAAGGATACCGCAAGGGATTTACGCTGCTGGGGCACAAAGTTTTATACGGAGGAAGGAAATTACGATCTTACAATGCTTAGTATGCCTGTAAAAGAAAATCAAGATCCGATGCAGTTTCCTGATTTGATGCATGCATACTTCCCAAATCCACGTACTGGTTATCCTACAGCTTCCGGTGCCCATGATACTTTCTGGGACTATATTGCGAACAATCCGGATTCACTTCATATGATCATGTGGGTCATGTCGGATCGAGGCATTGTCAGAAGCTATCGGATGATGGAATCGTTTTCGGTTAATACGTACCTCTTTGTCAATGAACAAGAGAAAGCCACCTTTGTGAGGTTTACGTGGAAACCTGTCCTTGGCACCCATTCCCTGACAATGGATGAGGCACAGAAAATCGGCGGCATCGATCCAGACTACCACCGTAGGGATTTGCGGGAGGCGATTGATCGCGGGGCTTATGTGGAATATGAACTAGGCGTCCAGTTGATACCGGAAGAAGATGAATTCAACTACGATTTCGACGTCATCGATTCTTCTAAATTTTGGCCGGAAGAAGTCGTCCCTGTTCACATGATCGGTAAGATGACTTTAAACAGAAATGTTGATAATGAATTTGCAGAATCGGAACAAGTCGCCTTTAATCCTGCAAATGTCGTTCCGGGTATTGATTTTTCCAATGATCCCGTCCTACAGGGCAGGTTGATTGCTTATCAAAGCGCACAATATTATCGACTTGGAGCAAATTTCCAACACCTACCAATTAATCAACCGATTTGCCCGGTCTTTAATAATATTCGACGAGGCCAAATGAGGGAACGCATCGATGTTGATGAGGTAAGCTATCATAGAAATTCGCTGGCAAATAACACACCACATGAGACGCCTCCAGAAGAAGGTGGCTATAAACATTATCCAAAATGGGTGGAAGGACACCTTACTCGAAAACGGAGCGACACGTTCAAGGATTACTTTTCGCAACCGAGAATCTTTTGGAATAGTTTAAGTTCCGTTGAAAAGCAGCACATGATTGAAGCATTCAGCTATCAGGTTGGAAGCGTAAACAGCAAGTCTGTTCGTCAGCAAGTTGTTGACTTACTTGTCAACGTTGATCAAGAGTTGGCATGTATCGTAGCTGATAACATTGGTGTCAATCGTCCAAGTGGAACCCATGTTAACGTTTCCACAAGTTACCCTTCTCTGAGCCAAGCGAATACGCCCAATTACGCTTATACGCAGAAAGTAGGGGTACTGATTGGCGATGGTTTTGATGGTGACGAGGTCATCAGCGTTCTTAACTACCTTCAACAAAATGGCGTTTTTATCGACATCGTCAGTGATCAACTTGGGACGGTCACAGGAGCGAATGGCACAACCCTTGAAGCCAATAAGACCTTTCTCACATCAAGTCCTTACCTGTTAGATTCGCTCTATGTTGTTGGAGGCCATAGCAAAAATGAAGCCTTGTTTATCTCCGAGATTATGAACTATATCGATGTCGCATACAAACACTACAAACCAATTGGTGTGGCCACAACGGCCCAGTCTTATTTTCAGCATGCCTCACCCGGCGTGATTGTTGCTGCAAACCATCCTGACTTCGGCAATGAATTTGTCTCTGCCATCGCTCAGAAGCGCTTTTGGAATCGAACATGAATGGAAAGGTCGATTCCTCTTACTACTAACCCGGTGGCCACCGGGTTTTGTTTTGGGCACGTTTCTTTTTAAGCTTCCATGGGAATATTCTAATCTCAACAAGCCATGCATACGTATCTAAATAGGGACAGCAAATTCTTACGTAAAGATGGGTGATGACATGGAAAATAAACCATCGTCAAAAAACAAGAAACCGGTGGACGGAACGAGCAAACAGGAGCAACTCGATCAGCATCGTGTGCAAAATACCGGAAAGCCACTGACGACCAAACAAGGAGTCAAAATTTCCAATGATGAGCAAGTTTTAAAAGCCGGTGAACGCGGTCCTTCATTACAAGAAGATTTTCACTTTCAAGAGAAGATGGCACAGTTTGCTCGTGAAGAGATTCCGGAACGAGTGGTCCATGCAAGAGGATACGGCGCCCATGGGGTATTCGAATGTTATGAGTCGATGAGTCATCTGACAAAAGCGGGGTTTTTGCAGGAACCTGGAAAAAAGACCCCGGTGTTTGTCCGATTTTCCACCGTACAAGGCGATAAAGGATCGTATGATACGGCTAGGGATATCCGCTGCTGGGGCACAAAGTTTTATACGGAGGAAGGGAATTACGACCTTACATCGCTCTCATTCCCTGCATTCGCTGTGCAGGACGTGATGAAGTTTGTCGATATCATGCATGCGTATCAACCCGAACCTCGTACGGACATTCCTACTGCCGCTGGCGCACACGACAATTTTTGGGATTTTGTAGCCAGTAATCAGGAAACGGCTCATATGGTTCTGTGGGTGATGTCGGATCGGGGGATTCTAAGAAGTTATCGGATGTTCGAATCGTGGGCGATTAATACGTATCTATTTGTCAACGAGCAGGGAAAAGCCACCTTTGTCCGGTTTGTGTGGAAACCTGTACTCGGTGCCCATTCATTCCTTCAAGATGAGGCTTTGGCATTAGGCGGGCTCGATCCGGATTTCCACCGGCGGGATCTCAAGGAAGCCATTGACCGCGGTGCTTATCCTGAATATGAATTAGGCGTCCAGCTGGTAGCAATGGAGGATGAATTTAACTTCGACTTTGATGTTCTCGATCCTTCCAAGTTTTGGCCGGAAGAAGTGATCCCTGTTCACTGCATTGGTAAACTGACATTAAATAAAAATGTCGATAATCATTTTGCAGAAACAGAACAATCGGCCTTTAACCCTGCAAATGTCGTTCCTGGCATTGACTTTTCCAATGATCCCGTCCTGCAGGGCAGGTTGTTTGTGTATAAAGATACCCAACATCATCGACTTGGCAGCGCCAATTATGAGGAACTCCCCATTAATCGGCCCATCTGCCCTTTTCATAATAACCAGCGACGCGGGGCTATGAGACATCGAATTGATGTGGATCAAGTAAGCTATCATAAAAATTCGCTCGCAGGAAACACCCCATACACCACACCACCGCAAGAAGGCGGCTACGCTCATTACCCTAGAAAAGTGGAAGGCTATGTCACACGAGGCCGAAGCGAATCGTTCAACGATTTCTTTTCTCAAGCAAGGATCTTTTGGAATAGCATGACACCCGTTGAAAAGCAGCACATTATCGAAGCGTTCAGCTATCAGCTTGGAAATGTACAAAGTGCATCTGTTCGTCAGCAAGTCGTTGATATGTACGTGAACGTTGACAAGGAGATGGCATCCATCATTGCAGATAATGTCGGTGTCGATCGTCCAAGTGGGTCCCATGTTCCCGTTTCCACAAGTTACCCTTCTCTGAGCCAGGCCAATCAACCAACATACGCCTACACGCAAAAAGTCGGTGTACTGATTGGTGACGGATTCAATCGCGATGAGGTAACAAGTGTTCTCAATACCCTAAAACAACAGGGGGTTTTTGTAGAAGTCGTGAGTGACCAGCTTGGCACTGTCACAGGTTCCGATGGTACAGAAATCAAAGTGGATCAATCATTTCTTACATCAAGTCCTTTTATGCTTGATGCCCTTTATGTGGTTGGCGGGCATTCTAACAATGAAGTGAAATTCAATCAAGATCTCACGATGTTCATAAGGGAAGCGTACGAACACTACAAACCAATTGGCGTGGCAACAACGGCACAATCGTATTTTCAACATGCTTCGCCTGGCGTTGTCTTTGCGGCAGATAATCCTACCTTCGCAGATGAATTTGTCGCTGCGATCGGTCAGCATCGCTTTTGGGATAGAAGGTAAGGTGGGTATGTTATCTCGAAGCCGATCATAACGGTACATGAATAGAAAGGCTGAATTCAGGGTTGCCTGCGTTGGGTGTGATCAGTGCTGCGCGAACTGGAAATGAGGGAAGGCAAAAGCATTACGAGAGCAATAATCATAAGAAATGACGAAGGCTGTCAAGACATAATCGTTTCACGGGAACCCGTGCCATCTCAGAGAAGGTGACATCAAACCAATTCTCAAATTAATGGGGGAATAATCCCCCAACATCCCCTCCGTCATTCAAAAAAACGGACCCATAATTCCTAAAACTGGAATTGAAGGGTCCGTTTTTTTGTTTGTAATTTCTCTAGTTGAAAAAATGATGGTTTTTCAATGGGCTCAGTTCGCTTTGCAGAGTGTTCCACCTTCAGACTAATAACCCTATGTTCTCATTTAGAGTATAACGAGACATGGACGTTAATCTAAAATAGAAAGCTGCTGAGACCCTTCAGGCAGCTTATTAAACTAAGCAATGGGCTAATGATACATGCCACCACGATTGCTTTCATCTTTCTCTATTGCATCGTTAACTTTTTCAATGGCTTCATGCACCATCTCATCAGCAATCATCACTATGTCCGTATCGTAATTTTCTTTTGTTGGGACATCAAATTGAAGTTTTTCTGCATAAGGTGCTGGCCTATTCATCATAAAAGCCGAGGTCACTTCACAATAGACTTCACGAGCTTTTTTAGCGCTTAACTTACCTGTAACAATATCATTCATTAAGTTAAGAGCAAGAATATTGGCTGCTTCCATATCACATCGAGAAGATACTTCTCCTCTTGTCCTTTCAACGATTACGCTGCCATCAAATTTTGCAAGCTCGCTAAACATTTCTGGTGGTACTGAATAGTTAATATAATTTTCGATCACATCAGTATGCGGTTGTGGGAAATCATGTGGAATTTCATCCCGGTAAACAATCGTCCGTTTCCACGGGCCATTGTTATACCAAATTAATCTGCTGGAAATCGCTTCGTTTGGTGGACCGTATTGTTCAATTGTAAGATTAGCTGCTTTCTTGGACATGGCATTCCAATCATTAGTAATCGCTTGAACGTTGTCCATATCCACCACAGTATCAGTCGTTTTCTCAGCGCCACCCACAGTCTGTACCTTTAGGTCGCTTGCCATTGAAATCCCAACCGTTTTCAATTTTTCTTCTTGTTCCATAGCATGCCTCCTCATAGCGTTTACGTTTAAGATTTACTTAACGACTAAAATTAAACGTAAAATAAACTTCCAACCATAGGATCAATAATTTTCACCATTTCATCCCATACTACGTTTTGGGGTGAATAACATGTACAAAATGTTGTCGCATAATGATTTGGATGGGGTCGCGTGCGGGATTTTGGCGAAACTCGATTTTGGGAACAGGTGAAGGTGCGGTACAATTCTGTTTCAAGTCTCGATTGTGAAGTTGAATGGTTTTTGGGAAACGACAACAAGAATACATTTTTGTTTATTACCGATTTGTACGTAAATGAAGAGAATGAAAAAAGACTAAAAAGACTTGAGACCTTTTATCATCCATGGGAAATGTCCAGTTGCTTTATCACCATAAGTCTGCCATGCATCTGAATGATTATGAATGGGGCACGTCGTTGTTGAGAATGAGGAAGGGAAGTTAGCTTCAGCGACGTCCTTATTTCTTGAATACCTTGTCACTCAGCAACAACTAAAGCCATCAGGGGGCAGTAGCCGAGTTTGTAGAGCTCGTGAGACAGTACGATACATGGGAGTGGGAAAAAAACGACAACGATCAAGCCAGGAGGCTCAACGCTCTCTTTTTTCTAGTTTTGATTGACGAATTTGAGGAAAAAATGCTCCATCGGTTGAAAACAAGCGACCACTTCCAATTTGATGAGTTTGAAACGAAATTACTGGATATGGAAGAAGTTAAGAAAGAGCGCTACATCCGTCGAAAAAGGCGAGAACTCGTTCAGACTCAAGTAGGTGACCATTTTGCGAGTATCGTTTATGCGGAGTCCTATCACTCCGAGCTTGGAAATGAACTCGGAAAAGACTACTCGCATCTTGATTATATCGCGATATTAAATATGGGAGGAAAACGAGTAGGGTTCCGAACGGTTCACGATCATATTGATGTGTCTGAAGTGGCCGGTCGTTTCGGTGGAGGCGGGCATGCAAAAGCATCCGGCTGTTCTTTAACCGAGGAAGCATACAAGCAGTTTGTCGCGGAAACGTTCCACCTGAAACCTCTACATGAAGATGCGAAGAGAAACAGGTATAATTTGAAACTCCTCATTCGGCTCCCTGTATACAAATCAAAAAGAAGATCGCTTTCTTCTTTACCCGGTCAACGATTGTGATTGGGTCATTGAACAAAATAAAACAAAAATGGATAAGACCTTTACAAGTTTTCTTGAAGGGGAAAATTTCTTAAAAAGGTATGATGCAGCCTGGCTTGTAAGAGATGATATATTTGTCAGCTATTTAATGGATGAGGTAAGAAGCAGAAAGCAAATTGAATAGACGGGAAGGGGGAAAGGTGTAGCGGAATTTTGTGAATGTCAGAAAAAGGAGATACTCGTACCAGAGTGATCATTCTGGTACGAGTTTTTTCGTTCATTTGAATAATAAAATGAACATTTGATTATCATATTGACATATTCCTGATTGGAGCATAAACTAATATTCAATTGATCGTTTGAATGAGGTGGGTGTAATGAAAGCAGTTAAAGAAAATAAAGATGCCTGTGAAATTTTTTGTTATGACGAGGAAAAGGTAAATCGGATTTCCGCTCTTGTTAGCGAGGAACATTTTGTCCCCGTTGCGGATCTATTTAAAGCGTTATCCGATGAGACTCGTTTAAAAATTGCTTATTCATTGCTGCAAGAAAACGAACTATGTGTCTGTGATGTAGCCAATATTATCGGATCAACAACCGCGACCGCCTCTCATCATTTACGGCATTTGCGTAATCTTGGCATCGCCAAAAGCCGTAAAGAAGGAAAGCTTGTGTTTTACTCTTTAGATGATGACCACGTGCGGCAACTTGTGACGACGGCCGTCGTTCATAGCAGGGAGGTACAAAGTCGTGTCGAGCGAGAATGACAAACACGTGTACCGGATAGAAGGCTTTACATGCGCCCATTGTGCAGGAACGTTTGAAAAGAACGTTAAAAACCTAGAGGGAGTAGTGGATGCAAAAGTAAACTTCGGCGCCTCAAAAGTAACCGTTCACGGAAATACTTCCATCGAAGACCTTGAAAAAGCAGGGGCCTTTGAAAATTTAAAAGTACGACCAGAAAAAGAAAAATCAAAAGACAACACTCAAGAAAAAGTCCCTTTTCTGCAAAAACATATGACCATTATGGGCGCACTTCTTTTTCTAGCGTTTGGGTTGCTGTCACAATTTATCAATGGCGAAGAGAACCTTGTAACCGTTTTAGCCTTTGCTTCCTCAATGGCGATAGGGGGATACTCTCTCTTTAAAGTTGGTTTGATGAATTTAATTCGCCTCCAATTTGATATGAAAACCCTCATGACCGTGGCGGTGATCGGGGCAGCCATCATTGGCGAGTGGACGGAAGGGGCGATTGTAGTCATTCTTTTTGCTATTAGTGAAGCGCTCGAACGCTTTTCGATGGACCAGGCCAGGCAGTCCATTCGTTCACTCATGGATATTGCCCCGAGCGAAGCGCTGATAAAAAGAAATGGGCAAGAAATGACGGTTCGTGTGGATGATATTGAGATCGGCGATATCATGATTGTTAAGCCGGGGCAAAAACTCGCCATGGACGGGGTGGTGGTAAATGGGAACTCTTCGATTAATCAAGCGGCCATCACAGGGGAATCGATTCCTGTAGAAAAACATGTCGATGACGAAGTTTTTGCTGGAACACTAAACGAAGAAGGTTTACTGGAAGTTCGCGTGACCAAACACGTCGAGGACACAACGATTTCGAAAGTCATCCAATTAGTAGAAGACGCACAAGCCGAACGGGCACCTTCACAGGCTTTTGTGGACCGTTTTGCGAAATATTATACACCGGCCATTATCGTAGTGGCAGCGTTAGTAGCTGTTCTTCCCCCGCTACTGGCAGGAGCCTCTTGGGAAACATGGATTTACCAAGGTCTTGCTGTTCTCGTGGTAGGTTGTCCCTGTGCGCTTGTCATCTCTACCCCCGTTTCCATCATCACCGCAATTGGAAATGCTGCGAAGAATGGTGTGTTAATCAAGGGAGGCGTTTATCTAGAGGAGGCAGGGACCTTAAAAGCGATTGCCTTCGATAAAACAGGAACATTGACCAAAGGAGTTCCGGTTGTCACTGACTTTTCTGTACTAAACGATACGGATGAACAAGGACTACTCTCCATCGTTACAGCCTTAGAATCGCGTTCTCAGCACCCATTAGCTTCTGCTATTGTTCAGAAAGCAGAGCAAGAAAAAGCACCATACAAAGCCATAGAGGTTACTGACTTTTCCTCGATAACCGGGAAAGGCATTAAGGGGGTTATTAACGACACCACCTATTACATCGGAAGCCCGAAGCTTTTTGAAGAATGGTTAGCAGGGGGCCTCCCTGTCGAAGCATCAGGAAAGGTTCAAACCCTTCAACAACAAGGGAAGACGGCGATGATGGTGGGTACAAATCAAGCTGTTCTAGCGGTTATTGCGGTTGCAGATGAAGTGAGGAGTTCGAGTAAGGAAGTGATCTCTAAATTACACGATATGGGGATTGAAAACACCATTATGTTAACGGGGGATAACAAGGAAACCGCTCGCGCCATTGGGGATCAAATCGGCGTAACGAAGGTTCAAGCAGAGTTAATGCCGGAGGATAAACTGACCTCCATCAAAGAAGCTAGAGAGAAATTTGGGAAAGTAGCCATGATTGGGGACGGCGTGAATGATGCCCCTGCTCTTGCCGCTTCGACCGTTGGCATCGCTATGGGAGGAGCTGGCACAGACACCGCTCTCGAAACGGCCGACGTCGCGTTGATGGGAGATGATTTAAAAAAACTTCCGTATACCGTTAAATTGAGCCGTCGAGCCCTGACGATTATTAAACAAAACATTAGCTTCTCATTAGGAATTAAAATAGCCGCTCTCTTACTCGTCGTTCCAGGATGGTTAACGCTTTGGATTGCCATACTTGCGGATGTCGGGGCAACCCTCCTTGTGACTGCGAATGGTCTGCGGTTGTTGCGAGTGAAAGAGTGAATAGACAGTGAGCGTTCAAACAAGTGGGGGATTTCCCGCTTGTTTCTTTTTGTTATCTCCAGACGATTAGAAAACGGAACGAAAAGAAGGAGATTGGTAACAGAACAGCAAAGGAAGGAAAAACAGAAGCGAAGCCAAAAGAATTTTCAACAACAATATTGACAGAATCGGAGAAGAATCGTACCCTAATGTTAACCTTATTATAGTATTAGTTTACGTATAGACGAGGAGATTAACAAGAATGCAAGGGGAAACGGACGATCGTGTTCCCCTCCTTACGTTCAAGGGTCGAAAAAATGGCATCGATCGTATGAATGTGACGTCGCGAATCAATCAAATGGAGGTAGGAAAATGAATCAATGGATGGGACTTGCTGAGCGAGTACTAGATGGTGTGGAAGTCACAAATCAAGAGGCATGTTCGATTTTAGAATGTCCAGATGAAGATGTTTTAGTACTCATGCATGCTGCTTTTCAAATTAGAAAGCACTACTATGGAAAAAAAGTAAAACTGAACATGATTATGAATGCGAAATCGGGACTATGTCCTGAAAACTGCGGCTATTGTTCTCAATCTGCCATTTCAAAAGCATCCATTGACTCCTACCGATTTATAAGCAAGGACTCCCTTGTAGAAGGTGCGAGACGTGCGTATGAGTTAAATATAGGGACGTACTGTATCGTTGCTAGCGGGAGAGGACCATCAAAGAGAGAAGTGGATCAAGTCGTTGATGCTGTAAAAGAAATTAAAGACCAATATGGGTTGAAAATTTGTGCATGTCTTGGGCTGTTAAAGCCTGAGCAAGCGGAGCGGCTAAAAGAAGCCGGAGTCCATCGATATAATCATAATCTCAATACATCCAAGAGCCACCACCCAACCATTACAACTTCACATACGTATGACGACAGAGTCCATACGGTGGAAGTGGCGAAAGGAGCTGGGATGTCTCCATGTTCGGGTGTCATTGTAGGGATGAAAGAAACAAAGCAAGACGTGGTCGATATGGCCAACAGTTTAAAGCTCCTTGATGCTGATTCAATTCCGGTTAATTTTCTACATGCTATAGATGGGACTCCCCTCGAAGGAGTAGACGAACTCAATCCTCTTTACTGCTTGAAAGTTCTGGCGTTATTTCGGTTTATCAATCCAGCAAAAGAAATTCGAATTTCGGGCGGGCGAGAAGTTAACCTTCGTTCACTGCAGCCATTAGGGTTATATGCAGCCAATTCCATCTTCGTTGGCGATTACCTCACAACGGCAGGGCAAGAAGAGACGAACGATCACAAAATGTTGCTTGACCTAGGGTTTGAAGTTGAGTCGGTAGAAGAAATGAAGGCTAGCTTGGCAGGCAGTTAAGAACCGTACAATGTTATTTTTTAACAAATGGAACCAAAAAGTCTCCCCCACTTTAGCAGTAGCTAGTGGGGGAGTTGAACTGAACGCTTTTGAAAAAGCTATCACACCATTCCGATTCTATTCTGCTGATTAGCCGTTATTTCAGAATTCTTCCCCCCATACGGCGACGCTCTCACCACAACGATTTTGGAATCAAGAAGTTTGCCTTCCCTCTTTCCATCATTGGCGGAATGGCACGCGTCCTTTTGCTTGGATAAGCAGGTCTCTCGTTATGATCCCTTCTCGCAGTCCGGCATCATATAGCGCCGTTCTTTCACTGCTTTTGCGATGACCGTGGTGTCTTTCGTGTCATTTTTGTCGGTGGGCCGCACAGCACAAGAAAAATACTCTAAATTCTACCAATAGTGACCGGTCTGTTCGACACCACGATCACTTTGGTTTTTTGTGCTTCTCTTGATGTAAATGGAGTACATGTAAATTGAAATGACCAGTTAATAGCGGTTTTGTGAATAGATGAATTGAACGGTTTACATACTCTTAACATTTTATCCAATGGGGATTTACATGAAGTATTTATCCTGTTACTGAACGGACATCAACTAAGGGGGATTACAAATGCGTGATCTAGTGAAAAAGATTCTTCCGATTGCAACGGCTTCAGTTGTGTTAGCGGCTTGTGGCGGAGGAAGTGAAGATAGTCAAGCTGAGGGTGGGGAAAGTGAAGATAGTCAGGCCGGGGGCGAAGAACAACTCTCTGGTCAAGTATCCATTGATGGATCATCGACTGTATTTCCAATCATTGAAGCTGTTTCGGAAGAGTTTATAGCTGAACAGCCAGATATTCAAGCCCCTGTGGGTGTGTCCGGCACTGGCGGTGGGATGAATCGATTTGTAGCAGGAGAAACCGATTTGAGTAATGCATCAAGGGAAATGCTAGAAGAGGAAAAGCAAGAAGCCGAGGAAAACGGCGTTGAATTTATTGAGCTAGAGCTGGCCTACGATGGATTGTCTGTCGTCGTTAATCCTGAAAACGACTGGGTTGACTATTTAACCGTAGAGGAACTCCAGAAGATATGGACAGATGAGGACGTTGAAACTTGGGCAGACATTAGAGATGAGTGGCCTGAGGAAGAAATTGAGTTTTTTAGCCCAGGGACTGATTCTGGAACGTATGATTACTGGTCAGAAGTCATCCTTGAAGATTCAAACATGCGAAGAGATGCTCAACTCTCAGAGGATGACAACGTCCTTGTAAACGGGGTGGCAGGTAGCAGAAATGGGTTTGGCTACTTCGGCTATGCTTATTATATTGAGAATACAGACAAGCTCAAAATTGTTCCAATAGAAGGAGAGAATGGTGTTGTAGAGCCGACAGAAGAAACGATCAACTCGGGAGAATATGCACCATTGTCTAGGCCTGTCTATACGTACGTTAATACAGAGTCTTTGCAAAGACCTGAAGTACTTGCTTATGTAAACTATTTAAACGAAGTAGTTGGAGAGCTAGCTCTTGAAGTTGGGTATATTAATTCTCCAGCGGAATCTTATGAAAGCAACCAAGAGAAAATAGATGAGGCGACAAATAATTAGTAGAAATTATAGGAAAGAACCGACCGGTTCTTTCCTATAAACATGTTACAGCTAGGGGGAAGCATGATGAATGATCTTGAACGAAGCTCGGTTCGAGATTTGATTGATAAGAAAAAGAAAAAGAAGCGTGGGATTAGTCAAATTGCGGAAAAGGGAATGCCAGCTTTCTTTTTGTTGTGCGCAGTTGTCTCGATCCTTACAACTTTCGGAATCATTTTCACTCTTGTATTTGAGACCGGCCAATTCTTTAGCCAAGTTTCCATTATTGAGTTCATTACTAGCGCTGAATGGTACCCAATGCACAATGACCCTAGTTTTGGGATTCGTCCATTAATCGTGGGGACTTTAACAATTGCAGTTATTGCCATGTGTATAGCCATTCCGATCGGTCTCGCTTCCGCCATCTATTTAAGCGAATATGCATCAGAAAGAAGTAGAAAAATTATTAAACCGATACTTGAGGTCTTAGCAGGGGTACCAACCATCGTGTACGGGTTCTTTGCCCTAACATTCGTTACGCCTATACTTCAAGAAATCATACCCGGTCTAGCAATATATAACGCGTTAAGCCCTGGAATCGTTGTGGGGATAATGATTATCCCAATGATCGCTTCATTGTCCGAAGATGCAATGAGTGCTGTTCCAAACTCAATGCGTGAAGGGGCATTTGCAATGGGAGCGACAAAGTTTGAAGTTGCCATAAAAGTAGTTCTTCCTGCTGCCTTATCTGGGGTTGTTGCCTCTTTTGTACTCGCAATTTCAAGAGCGATAGGAGAAACAATGATTGTCACAGTTGCAGGTGGATCCAATCCGACGTCTACGATTGATATCACGAATGCAGTCCAAACGATGACAGCGTATATAGTACAGATCAGTCTTGGAGATGCTGGATACGCGACAACAGAGTATTACAGTATTTATGCAGTGGGGATGACACTATTCTTGTTTACACTGCTCATGAACTTGACTGCTTATGTCATTTCTCGCCGATTTCGGGAGGTGTACTAAGACATGAATCATGAAAAAGCGGTGAAAAAAATAAAAACCCGAGCGATTAAAAACAGAGCAATGAATTCTTTGTTCATTGGCGCAACAAGCTTCGGTCTAATCGTATTGGCCATTTTATTGTTTAGGATTATTGCTGATGGCATTGGTTATATAAATTGGGACTTTCTCAACAGTTTTGCTTCAAGAAGAGCCGAGGAGTCAGGTATTAAAGCGGCAATTATTGGCTCAATATGGATTATGTGTGTGACGGCTCCTTTGGCATTTGTCCTTGGGGTTGGCACGGCAGTATACCTAGAGGAATACGCCAAAAAAGGAAAGTTCACAAGCTTTGTCCAAATGAACATTTCCAACCTTGCAGGAGTTCCATCAATTGTATTTGGTCTGCTAGGGCTAACGATATTCGTTCGTGAGATGGCCTTAGGAAGAAGTATTCTCGCAGGTGGCATGACAATGGCGTTGCTGATTTTGCCAATAATCGTTGTTGCTTCCCAAGAGGCTATTCGTTCCGTCCCTAGTGACCTAAGAGAAGCTTCTTTTGCAATGGGCGCAAGCAAGTGGCAAACGACTCTAAGAATTGTTTTGCCTTCAGCAATGCCCGGTATCATTACTGGTAACATTCTTGCCCTATCAAGAGCGATTGGCGAAACCGCCCCACTAATTGTCATTGGTGCATTGACGTACGTTGCTTTTCTGCCAGAAGGGATTTTCTCGCAATTCACGACTATGCCCATTCAAATCTTTAATTGGACTAGTAGGCCGCAAGAAGAATTTCAATACGTTGCAGCTGCAGGCATCTTAGTACTACTTATTATGTTAATCTCTATGAACACTGTTGCAGTACTAATTCGGAATAAGTTTTCCAATCGTCATTAAGGGAGTGAGCAAAATGGAAAAAGTGGTAGAGGAAGTACGTGAAACGGTGAATTCGAATACAAGACCAAGCGTAAAGGATACATCATCCGTGTATAACGTCAAAGATCTAAACCTTTGGTACGGGGATAACCATGCTTTAAAAAGTGTTGATATGAACATTCCCGAGAAGACGGTTACAGCCATTATTGGACCATCTGGCTGTGGAAAGTCCACCTTTCTAAAAACACTTAATCGTATGGTTGAAATGACGCCGATAGTTCGAACCACTGGCGATATTCACTACCGGGAGCAGAATATCTTTGATACGAAATATAAAGTCGAAGAATTACGCACTCGGGTAGGGATGGTTTTTCAAAAACCGAACCCTTTTTCTAAGTCGATATTTGAAAATGTGGCTTATGGACCGAGAATTCACGGGATTAAAGACAAGAAAACGCTTGAACAGATTGTGGAAAAAAGTTTAAAAGGGGCAGCGATCTGGGAGGAAGTTAAAGACCGGTTGCACGACAATGCCTATGGTTTGTCAGGAGGACAACAACAAAGAATTTGTATAGCCAGATGTCTCGCCATTGAGCCTGATGTTATCCTAATGGATGAGCCTACTTCCGCATTGGATCCCATATCTACTCTAAAAGTAGAGGAGCTCATCCAAGATCTGAAGCAGAAATACAGCATTATTATCGTCACTCACAATATGCAACAGGCGGCGAGAGTCTCTGATTTTACTGCATTTTTCTTACATGGTGAGCTGATTGAAATGGATAAAACGGATAAACTATTCTCTACCCCTTTAGATAGCAGAACAGATGATTATATTACTGGGCGTTTTGGATAAGGAGGTATATACGATGAGAGAAAATTTCCACCTTCAGTTAGATTCCCTAAAAGAAGACGTTCACACCATTTCCCAAATGACCATCAAAGCACACCAAAAAGCAAATCGGTGTCTGACTGAACACAATAATGTATTGGGAAATGAAGTTATCCGTGAAGATAAAACAATTAATCAAAAAGAAGAAACAATTAATGAAAAGGCAATCCTATTAATAACGAGGGAACAACCAATTGCCTCGGATTTAAGAAGAATTATCGTTGCTTTAAAAGTCTCGAATGATATCGAAAGGATTGCGGACTATGCAGTGAATATTGCCAAAACTGCCCAACGTTATAACTACGATTCATTTAATGATGTGTTACTGCCAATTAGCAAAATGAATGGTGTTGTTCGCGAGATGCTTGAAAACACGATGGAGGCCTATGTAAAAGAAGATGTTAATCGCGCTTTAGAGAGCGCGCAAAAAGACAATGATATTGATCAATTATACAGACAGTCAGTTGGCAAGTTAATGCGCGTTTCGGCTATGAACCAAAACGATTCTGAGGGGATCATGCAGCTATTATTAGTTTGTAAGTATCTTGAGAGAGCAGGAGACCACATCACAAATATTGCAGAGAATATTTTGTACTTGGTCAACGGAACGAAAATGGATTTAAATGATTAAGCTAAGAACCACTTCATTTGGAGTGGTTCTCTTCAATTATTAACATGTATCCTTTGCCTCTATAAGAAGCAATTGAGATATCTGTGACATTATTACTAGTAAGCTTTTTTCTTATATTGTATATATAGGCATCAATCGCTCGGTCATTATCACTATTAGTATCCGTCGTTTTGTTCCATATAGTGTTGATTTGAGGGCGGCTTACGATCTCATTGCGGTGTTTTTGTAATATGTTAAGCAACTGAAATTCACGAACGGTAAAGAAGATTTGTTGTCCTTTATAAAAAACGTTATATTCGTCTAGGTACATCGATAAGTCTCCAAAGGAGACAACATGATTACTTGTATCACTACTAGTTGAAGGTGAACAAACGCAATGGTAAATGCGAATAACACGTTTTATTCGTGAGACAAGTTCCCTTTTATTTTCGTTAGTAAGAATTAAAAACTCATCTGCGCCTGCTTCAATAAACAGCACAGCATGAATATCATCGTATAAATTTGAAACAATGACTAAGGGGATCGTAGGGAAATGACGTTTTATTTTTTGGATAGAGTTTACCTCGTTATGACCTAAAATCTCTGGTGTTGCAAGAATGCAATCAATGTCATTCCTATTCCTTTCGAATAAGTGCTGGAAAGTATGTGCGATGTTTATTGAAAATAGAGGGTTCGAAAGTTGTTCAGTGGTCTTAGAGTTTATCGAAGAGTCATCACTAAGAAGGATAATGGTATACATATTGACGGCTCCTTCCTCTCTGTATATAACACAACAACAATGTAATAAAATATGTATATAAAGTACCATTTATATAACGAGGTGTCAATATACAGGCACATCATTTACTAGACAGAATAAGTTATATTAAACATAATTATTGACTTATATAAAAGGCAGGTAATATAATGAGTGTGAAGGAGATGATACTAGTGGTAGCTACAGCAAATCTAACTTCAGCGGAGGTTGCTCAGTGTTTAAAAGTACTCAGTGACCCTACACGGCTGTTGATTTTGAAACTTGTACAAAAAAAAGAATACTGTGTATGTCAATTTGTAGAGATGTTCGAAATTAGTCAACCGGCGGTTAGTCAACACATTCGGAAGTTGAAGCAAACAGAGTTATTAAAAGAAGTAAGAAGAGGACAGTGGAGATTTTACTCTCTTGATCCTTCATCTAAGCACTATCAGGTCGTTGTGGATGTACTTAATTACATTGATGGTGATGATGAGCAACTAAAAGAGTTATTGATGAAAGAAACACCTGTAATTTGTAATTAAGGGGGGACCTTGTTGACTTCAGTCATTTTGGCATCGACGATTTTTGTCTTAACACTTGTCCTTGTCATCTGGCAGCCTAGAAATTTAAACATCGGCTGGTCAGCATGCGGAGGAGCTATCCTTGCCTTGCTTCTAGGTGTCGTTAATTTTGCAGACGTTATAGAAGTCACAGGCATTGTGTGGAACGCAACATTAACGTTTATCGCGGTCATTATAATATCGCTTATCTTGGACGAAATTGGTTTCTTTGAATGGTCCGCTCTACATATGACAAGAGCAGCCAAAGGGAACGCAGTCCTCATGTTTGTCTATGTATGTGTGTTAGGTTCGATTGTCGCCGCATTCTTTGCAAATGACGGGGCAGCTTTGATTTTAACACCCATCGTTCTGGCAATGGTTCGTTCATTGAATTTTGATGAAAAAATGGTTTTTCCGTTTATTATTGCCAGTGGGTTTATTGCAGACACCACATCACTGCCTTTGATTGTTAGTAACTTGGTGAATATTGTTTCTGCTGATTTCTTTGGCAT
>NZ_LLYY01000036.1 GCF_001484965.1 Shouchella shacheensis
AATGTGAGCGGAATGATGAAGAATCGTCACTTAGCTAAAGCGATATCCCGGCAAAAGTTCAACGAATTTCTCAGACAGATGGAATACAAGTGTGAGAAGACTGGAATTGAGTTCGTTAAAGTGGATCGGTTTTATCCATCCTCGAAAACATGTAGTTCGTGCGGAGAGATCAACAAGAACTTGAAGTTATCCGACAGAATCTACAACTGCGAGTGTGGGCTAAAAATAGACCGAGATATGAACGCGGCTTTAAATTTAGCTACGTTTGGAACAGGAGCAGCCTAGTCACTACCAAGACACTACTCCTATGTAGGGTTCGTTGTACCCGAATTTACGCCTGTGGAGTGTTATAGCAAACGAGAGTAGCAATCCAGCGAAATCGGACACGGAGAAACAGGAACGAAACAATGCTTATAGATTTTTATAAGTTTTTGGCAACGGATAACTATGTTCAACACAGATTTCTTTAAGAAATTGTTTCATCAACTGAAAACAGACCCAATCCCAGACCTAGCTGCAACGCTCGCCTATTACTTTATGCTTGCCATCTTTCCACTGATGATTTTCGTTCTTGCGATTGTCTCCTTTGTCGATATTGACTACGACGAAGTCTATGTGCTGATTAATGACTACTTCCCTGGCGAGGTTGGGGAAACCTTTACTCAGATCGTCCTCGATACCGTTGGCGAACCTCAAGGCGCTCTTTTTACCATTGGCATTCTCGGCACGCTCTGGTCCGCTTCCAACGGCATCAATGCCTTCATTCGCGCCGTGAACCGTGCCTATAATATTGAGGAAACCCGTCACTTTCTTAAACTAAGAGGAACGTCCATCATTTTAACGATTGGCATGGTACTTTTAGTCGTAATCACACTCGTCCTTCCTGTTTTTGGACAAGTGATTCTCTCATTTCTGGAAGAGTACTTGTTTATCCCGCCGGAGCTTGGCGGCTTATTAAACAATCTCCGTTGGGTGATCGGAGCAGCGATTATGATTGTCACACTCATGTTTTTATACTGGATTTCACCGAACAAGAAGGTGCAGTTTAAGGACGGGTTTGTCGGAGCCTTATTCGCAACATTTGGCTGGCTGGCCATCTCTTTTTTGTTTTCGCTGTACGTTAGCAACTATGGCAACTATGCAAGTACATACGGAAGTATTGCCGGTGTCATCATTCTCATGCTTTGGTTCTTTATTACAGGCATCATCCTCATTGTTGGGGCCGAAATCAACGCGACGCTGCGGCATATGAGAAAAACAGAAAAGAAAAAGGTATAAAACCACATCCAATGGGCATGATGGTATCAGAACTTACTTAACGCTTACTAGAGGAGTGACACAGACGATGAACAAAACGGAATTGATCAATGCACTGGCCGAGCGTACGCAACTCTCCAAAAAAGATGCGACGCAAGCCGTGAATACGATGTTTGACCTCATTACTGAATCGCTAGAAAAAGGCGAAACCGTGCAACTCATCGGGTTTGGCAATTTTGAAGTTCGTGAGCGTGCGGCACGTAAAGGCCGTAATCCGCAGACAGGTGAAGAGATCGACATAGCTGCAACGAAAACCCCTGCGTTTAAAGCGGGCAAACAATTAAAAGATGCCGTTAAATAATAACAGGCAATCCAGCGTTTTTCTTAACCTGGAAAGCCGGTGTAAAATTATTCTTTGCACCGGCTTTTTGCGCGCTTTGACGCAGACCCGCTACCTTAAAAGGTTCAGTCTTCATCAACCCTAGATCCAACCTACCCCTTAAATCCAGAGCTTTTGGCGTATTAAGTGCCCGTCCATTAAAAAGCCGCCACAAGGTACCACACCTCGTAGCGGACACTTCACATTGCTGGTATTTCCGTAAACGTTATCGATTTCTTCCGTGATCCCTTTAGCAAGTACGTCAGTTTTTCGCCCGATTTCACACAAAGCTCAAGCGGTTCTGTGTTGATGCCGTCATTGGTCGCAAAAAGAGTGTGCGTTCCTGCGGGTACTTCAATCGTCATCACTTGCCTGCGTTTAAGCGCTCCTACAAAATGATCGTTGATAAAAACACGGTACTTGCGGGTAAGTGCATAAATTTCTCTTGCGCACTTTATCTCCACATAGGCAGTATCAATCATTTCGTTCTCCTTCCCCATTATTTATGGTACATATGTCTATTGGGTTTACGATTAACAGACTCTCGGGAGGACATGTGTATCGCTATTATATAATGAGAAGCAACGCACAACAAGGGACCACCACGCAAAAAAAGAATTTACTTCTCGAGCCCACAAGCGTAGCGAGCGAGCGTACGGGCCATGACGCCTGTCGCGCCAGCCGGTCCTAGATTGGTGCTTTTGTTCAACCAGGATGTACCAGCAATGTCAAGATGAACCCATGGCGTATCTTCAGCAAAAGCGGCTAGGAATAATCCAGCGGTAATGCTTCCAGCTGGACGGCCAGGGGCGTTGTTCAAATCCGCGACATCGCTTGATCTCACAAGCTTTTCGTATGCCTTTCCTGTAGGGAAGCGCCATACCGGTTCTCCTGTTTTTTCACTCGCCACACTCACGTCTGCCATGAGGGCATCATTGTTGCTCACTGCCCCGGTCGTCTCGTGACCGAGGGCCACTACACAAGCCCCTGTCAGCGTGGCGACATCAATGATGCGTTCTGCGCCCAGCTGCTTTGCGTACGTAATTCCATCCGCAAGAATCAGACGCCCTTCCGCATCAGTGTTACGGACTTCGATGGTCTTGCCACTTAGCGAACGGAGCACATCGCCGGGCTTCATCGCGGAACCGTTAATGAGGTTCTCACTGGATGGGATCACAGCAAGCACATTGGCTGCCGGCTTTTCTTCACCAATGATCGCCATTGCGCCAAGCACGGCTGCCGATCCACCCATATCCCCTTTCATCTCGTGCATATTTGCTCCTGGTTTCAGCGAATAGCCGCCCGAGTCAAACGTAAGTCCTTTCCCAACAAGCGCGGTTACATCCTCCCACGTTTTCTTGCCTTGATAGCGAAGAACGATCATCTTCGGAGGTTGGTCACTGCCCTCGGCCACGCCAAGAAGCGCGCCCATCCCAAGACGTTCCATATCGGCGCGCTCAAGGATGTCTAACTCAAAGTTGTACGTGGCAGCAAGCTCACTCGCCTCATGAGCGAGATCCGTTGGCGTCATCATATTGCCAGGGATGTTGACGAGACGGCGAGCCGCGTTTGTCCCTTTTCCATATGTATATCCACTTCCTGCATCCGATGTGAGTGACTCCGCCCCTTCCTCTGCGTAAAAATGGACCTCTTGTAATGATTTTCTAGTTTCGTTCTTTTTTTCCTTGTAATCAAGCTTTTCATACGTAGTCATCGCGATCGCTTCGCCCCATGTAAACGCCGCTTCCGAAAGGTCGACCTCATCCCCTGTGAAGCTATCAAGGAAAATTCCAACGCTTCTCACTTTCTTACCTTTCAGGGCAAGGCCTAGTTTCCCAGCAGCCTCGCGCAGCTCGTGGACATCGAATTCCTTCCCATCACCAAGATACACCACATAAATTTCGCTCGTGTTCACGTGTCCGAGGGAAAAGAAAGAGGTCCATTCCCCTTCTTTGGTTGGCAACTGCTGATTTTCCTTAAGCGTAGACAGCCCTCCTGCAAGTGCTTCATCAAGCGCGTTCGATAAGCCTTCAAACGACTGTTTTTTCCAAAGACCGACAATCAGCGCGTCATTCTCCGCTGATGCCTGCCACTCTTTGCTCCACTTAAACATGATTCCAACTCCTTCCTTTTCTTTAAGTATATCATACGATCTTTCTCTTCAGTGATTCGTACCTTTCCACCCGTCAAGAAATGAATGTTTTCTGGACGTATGATATACTATACATTCATTCCACACGTGATCGGTAAGCGTATGCTTCCCTTATTGCTATACTTTTAGGAAGAAGGCGAGAACATGGACATCCTTTATAACTTCCCTCTATGGTCGGCACTCCTCGCCATATTGGTTGCTCAATTTATTAAAATTCCGCTCGCTTTCTTTGCGACTCGTAAACTCAACTGGTCGCTCTTCACGAGCACAGGAGGGATGCCAAGCTCTCATTCCGCCGCGGTGACGGCTGTCTCCACCGGCGTGGCGCTTGAGCACGGACTGGATTCTTCCATCTTCGCCGTCTCCGCTGTTCTTGGTGTAATTGTCATGTTTGACGCTACGGGCGTTCGTCGCCACGCAGGGTACCATGCCACCGTCTTGAATCAGCTTGTAACGGATTTTAACCGCCTTGTCGATGAAGTCAAAACATGGCCAAAAAAAGAGAACGAACAAAAGCTAAAGGAGCTCCTTGGGCACCAGCCCATTGAAGTCTTTTTCGGCGCCTTGCTTGGCATTGTCCTGGCGCTTGCGTTCCACGCGATCGTTGCATAGCCAAACACTCCCCTCCAGTTTGCAGAGGGGAGTGTTTTTATTGCAGGACTTCTTTTGATGTCCCGCGCTCTTAATCTAAAATTTGCTGACGAAAGACTTGCTGTGCCTCATCTTCATTAAGAGCATCGAGCTCTTCCTTCGTAATATGCCCATCGCCACGCTTGATGACATACACATCCAACTCCTGTATGCCCCAGTGCTCATAGACGTCATCCACCGTATCATAGAACAAATCAATTTTATTTCCTTTAATGGCAGAACCCGTATCGGCAACGACGCCGTATCCGTAACCTGGCACAAAAAGAACGGTTCCGATTGGGTAAACAGAGGGATCAGCGGCAATCGTTGAATAGAGGTCTCGTCTTACCTCTAACCCAGAGTATGTAATGCCATACGCTTCGTCTCCAGGCACTTTACCTGTCGACTCCGCTCCGGCTGTATAACCAGTGGCCACAACCGTTTCTGCTGGATACCTCGTTACATCGATGGCCTCCTCAAGGTTGGGGGATTGATCCACCTCTGTACCTCCCATGTCTAAAGGAGTTGCCGGAATTTCTTTTTGTGTTAAATTGGTTTCCTTTTTAGCCTTCTCCACATACTTTGGTGGATCGCTAGCAAGATCGAGCTCTTTCAAGCCAATGTTGGTAAACACATGCAGTGTTGCGACAAGAGCGACAATCACCAAGACTGTCATAAACGAGCGACGAGCCAACACCCGCATGTCTAGATTTCCTTTCACAGGACCACACTCCTCTACCTAGAGCATCTCCAGTCCTGGAAGGTTTATTCATTAAAGAGTGAAAAGCGGAGGCGCCCTGCTCACGAGCGACAAGTTCTGGAGCGACGGCAGAATCAAGCCCGGTCTTGGCTTGATCTGGCGGCGTGAAGAAACCTCGAGCGAGTGGGCGCCGCAGCTGGATCAGGAAAAGCGGAGGCGGGTCGAACAGAAGCGAGAATTTTGGAAGTCCTGACAAAGAAATCCCGGGTTTGGATTTCGCGTCAGGACTGAAAAATCTCGAGCTTTTACCCGCCGCAGCTGGATCTTGAAAAGCGGAGGCGGATGATTTTGCCCCTATGTTAAAAACCAGACCTCCTCAAAGGTCTGGCACGTCTGTTAAAACATTTGATACCCTGCCCTGCGCAGCATCTTCATCACGACGCCGGAAACAATTGCTCCAGTAAATCCACTCAGGAGCACCACGACATCTACAGGATGAAGCGAGCGGAGACTTTCGCCAAGGCTTGAGAACGCAGGCCCCGGATTTGTGAAAAACTCACCGTAAGGCACGTCATTCACAATGAACAGAATAATAATCGGATAAATAAAAGCCATCACCCACGTGGCACGCAAAACCATATTTAATAAGAAGCCAATCCCAAAAAACAAAACGAGAAACAGCAAGATTGAGATAACAAACTGAACGATATTCATGTTACACGCTCCTTCTATCAACCGTTATTGTACGAAAAAGCGCTTTCCCCGTCAACTCCTTTAAAACAGTGTGCGTTTTTCGTCAAAGAAACCTAAAAAGCGGAGGAGCCCTGCTCACGAGCGACAAGTTCTGGAACGACGGCAGGATCAAGCCCGGTCTTGGCTTGATCTGGCGGCGTGAAGAAACCTCGAGCGAGTGGGCGCCGCAGCTGGATCTTGAAAAGCGGAGGCGGGTCGAATAAAAGCACAGATGTTGGAAGGCCTTCACTAGCAATCCTAGTTTTTGTGTGTCGGTGCAGGGCTGAAAATCTCGAGCTTCTCCCCGCCGGAGCTAGAGAAAGCAGCGGCCGCTTAGCGACCGCTGCTCATAGCTTGTTTTATAGAGGAAACTTTCCTTTTTTCAAGGCAAGCATAGGCCCGCCAACCGTGAGTAACGCTTTGTTATCAATCATTTTCTTCATAAAGCTTGCTGTCCCACCGTAGATTTTCCTCGAACCGACCACGCCGATGGCTTCCTTGCCTCCAAGCGAAGCAACTGTTCCTTGATTATTAAACTTAAATGCTTCAAGATTGCTTGAGCCTTTAAGAAGTGACTCAATATTTTTCGCTGTCGTCTTCGCCATTTGTGTCGCTATTTGTGCGGTCGGCGGGTACGGGCGGTTCGCTTCTTCATTAATGATCAACGCACAGTCACCGATAATAAAGACGTCATCATGACCAGGTGCTCGCAAATCAGGCTCGACTTTCACCCGACCACGGTTCGCTTCAAACCCAGACTTCTCAATCACTGGATTTCCGCGCACGCCTGTAGCCCAAACAATCGTGTCCGCATTAATTTCTTCGCCTTCGCCGACAATCACACCAGAAGCTGTAACTTCTTTAATCGGTGTATTGATTTTGAACTCAACCCCACGGCTTTCAAGGAGGTTCATGCCATACTCCACAAGTTCGGGGTCAAAACCAGGAAGTGCACTTGGTGCCGCTTCAACCACATACATACGCACGGCCTCACGCGGGACGTCATAACGCTTGCAGAGCTCGGGAGCGCGCTCCGACAATTCGCCAATGAATTCAATGCCCGTGAACCCAGCCCCTGCAACAACAAACGTGAGCACTCCTTCCGTCCTGTCCAGAACGTTATTATAATCAGCAAATTTCAGTTCAATATGTTCCTTCACTTGGCGCGCGCCATCAAGTGTCCACTTGGTAAATGCGTGTTCGTGGACCCCAGGAATGCCAAACGTTTCAGCAGTCGCACCCAAAGCAACGACAAGATAGTCATAGTCCAACTCACCGTTTTTCAGAATTATCTTCTTGTCCTCTTTCTTCACTTCCACAACCTCGTCTTCTACAAAGTTGACGCGGTTTGTATTAAGAAGACTTGAGATTTTCACGCGCGCACGGTCGGGCTCCATGGACCCAGCCGCTGGCTCGTGCAACCATGTGGTTTGGTAATGGTAATCATGTTTATTCACGAGCGTGATGCTAGCATCATTTGCGCCTAGCTTCTTAGAAAGAGTAACTGCGGCGTTCATGCCCCCGTACCCAGCGCCGGCAATGACAATTTTCGCTTTGTTCATCCTTATCACTTCCATCTTGTAATTTTACACTAACGATTCTTTGTGATCTTTTTCACGTTTAATTGTAAAAAAATCTTACACGTTATTATTCGAAAAAACGACACAATCTCACCTATTCCATGATATTCGTTTTTCAAACAAAGATCAACTCTTTCAGCAACAAAAGATCACCTTTTTCATACAAACTTTGTGTTTCTAGGGCGTGACATGTATAATGAGAAAGAATCTCAATTTCGACACGGAGGTGCAGGAACTTTGCCTGAAACAACAGAGCCATTTGATTTAACGATTATTGGCGGCGGACCTGCAGGGTTGTTCGCAGCCTTTTATGCAGGCATGCGGCAAATGAAGGTGAAAGTCATTGAAAGCATGCCACAGCTTGGGGGGCAGCTTTCTGCGCTTTACCCTGATAAATACATTTACGACGTCGCAGGCTTTCCGAAAGTGAAGGCCCAGGACCTCGTCGATCAACTTACTGTACAAGCCCAGCAATTTAACCCTGAAATTGTGCTGGAAGAAGCGGTTCAGTTGCTAGAAAAAGCAGACGATGGCACCATCACTTTGGCATCGGACAAAGCCACGCACACAACAAAAGCCGTTCTTATTACAGCAGGAGCAGGAGCTTTTGCGCCAAGGAAGCTTCAGCTTGATAACGCAGCAGAGTATGAAGAGAAGAACTTGCATTACTTCATTCGAGATTTAACAGCCTTCACCGGCAAACGAGTAGCGGTCATTGGCGGCGGCGACTCAGCTGTCGACTGGGCGCTTATGCTTGAGCCAATTGCCAAAGAGGTAACGCTCGTTCACCGCCGCGACCAGTTTCGTGCCCATGAACACAGCGTTGAACTTTTGAAGAAATCAAGCGTGCAAACACTGACGCCTTATCAAACTGTAGAGCTTGAAGGAGACGGCGATGCGATTTCCTCCGTAACGTTCCAAGAAGTCAAGGGCGAGACGACCAAGAAGCTCGACGTTGATGAAGTCGTCGTCAATTTCGGGTTCGTTTCCTCCCTAGGTCCCATCAAGGAATGGGGGCTCGACATTCACAAGAATGCCATTACCGTTAATTCTAAGATGGAGACGAATATTCCGGGCGTCTATGCCGCCGGCGATGTCAGCACCTATGAAGGTAAAGTCAAATTGATCGCTACCGGTTTTGGGGAAGCCCCAACCGCCGTTAACAATTCGAAGGTATATGTTGACCCTAAAGCCCGCGTCTTCCCGGGACATAGTACAAGTCTATTTTAATTTTGGCCGCGTACGAAGAGTGCGCGGTTTTTTTGTGCATACCGAATTTTGGAGACCTGACAAAAGAAATCCCGCACTTGGATTATGTTGTCAGGGCGAAAAATCTTGGTGCTTTCTACCCGCCGGAGCTAGACAATAAAAAAAGGAATGGCCGATCGCCACCCCTCTATGCAAACCTCTTTGCTAGCTCTTCAACTTTCACCACTAACCGATGATCCTCATCTAGATCCGCAATTGAAGCAAGTGTTGGTCCGTATCCACGATCACGCACCATTTCTTGGAGCTTCTCACTTTCTTCGTCCCCTTCAACGGCAAAATCAAGGGCATTGTAGATCGACTGTACAAGCGCTTGCGGATACTCGTCTTTTTCACAGAGTACGCGCGCAGGCTTAACGAGTCGCTCATTAGCGCCGAGTTTGCGGATCGGACCGCGCCCGACACGATCAATTAAATCCTCTACATGTGGATTTTGAAACCGAGTGATCGTTTTGTCGATATACGATTCGTGCTCATCGCCGTCGATTCCGTATTCATCAACAAGCATTGCTTTTGTTTCCGTTAAGCTTCCGCGCATCAGATGCTTGATCTCATCATCATGCAGTGCTTCTCTAATCGTTCTATACCCAGCATGATGGCCGGCATAGGCAACCACAGCATGTCCAGTGTTCACGGTGAACAACTTTCGTGCGATGTACGGATCGAGATCATCCACCACTAGCGCTTCTTTCACCCTTAGCTCTCCTTTAAGTGCAGGTCCTTCGACCACCCACTCAAAGAACGGTTCGACGGTGACTGCTAGGATATCGCTTGAAGCGACATTGGGTACAATTCGATCCACAGCGGCATCGGCGAATCCAACAAATGGTTCTAAACGGCTCGCTTCTTCATCAGAAAGAGCAGCTAGAATCTCTTTTTTTAAACCTGAAGTCGCGCGGATCGCATTTTCACAGGCGATGACATTCACTTCCTTGCTCCCTGTACGCTCAGCCAAGCCTTTGGCAATCGTTGGGGCGATCCCCTTTAGAAGGGTCGGACCAACGGCTGTTGTGACAATGTCTGCCTCCTTCAGTGCGGCGAGAACACCTTCTTCGTCCTCAGCGCTGTTGAGACCTCGCACATTTTTTACCTTCTTCGTCTTTTTCTTTTCCCCAGCGACTGTGACTTCGTATTTTCCTCGTTCGTTCAGCGCATCAATCACGTCCGCTTTGATATCGACAAAAGTCACCGAATAACCGGCCTCCGAAAGAAGGGCACCGATGAACCCGCGTCCGATATTCCCAGCCCCAAAATGAACAGCCTTCATTACGCGTTCACCTCTGAGAAGAAGTCAAGAACCTCATCTTCTGATTTCGCTCGCAGGAGCTTTTCAACGTTTTCCTGTTCTGAGCAGGCGATCGCAATCTTGGAAAGAATAGCGAGGTGCTCGTCTCCTTTTCCGGCGATTCCGATCACAAGGCGAACCTCTTCTCCGCCCCAATCGATTAGATGGTCATATAAAAGTACAGACAATCCAGACTCTAGCACCTCTTCGCGCGCATCCTCTGTCCCGTGCGGAATGGCGAGGAGATTGCCCATGTACGTGGACGTCACCTCTTCACGGGCGTGCATTTTGTCAATGTAGGTTTCGGTAATATAGCCTTGTTCCGCGAGTAGTTCGCCTGCTTCTGTTATGGCTTCTTTCTTCGAAGATGCTGTTGCCGATAGTCGAATATTGGCTGCTTTTAAAATTGAACTCATATAGATTCCACTCCTTCTTGTATAAGCGCGACGATATAGTCGCGGCATTTCTGTTCTAAAAATCCGTAGACCTCTTGCTCTGAGCCGGTTTCAAAAAGAGATGTTTGTTCCCTTGAGCCGACGAGCAGCATGCTCACATAACTCATAAACGCAAGTGCTTGCTCCCCTGTTTCCTCTGGAGCGAGCATCACAATGATCCGCCGCACCCTCTCCTCCTCAGAGCCCATCGAGGAGACGAATTCCCATTGATTGAGATTTATGATGCGAATTACAGGCGTTTGCACATCAGTCGTGCGTGTATGAAAAAGGGCGAGCTCGGTTTCGGGGATTGCCAGTCCTCCTAGTGTCTCCCGCTTTAGAAGCGCCTGATACACAGCTTCCGCTTGCAGAATGTGACCTCTTTTTTCTAGATCCGCCAAACATTTCTGTACACCCTCGCGCACGGTTGCTGCTTCTTCTATCATGAACGAGGTGAGTACGTCGTAGATCGCTTTGCTGACCGAAGTTACATGTACGAAGGTAGAAGGACCCGTCCGTTTTATCTCCGAATTGTACGCTCGACTCCCTTTTTCTCTCGGCTTGAGCGAATCAATAAAAGTGCGAACTCGACTCACTTCCTCTGTCGTTAACACTGGACTTACATGGAGAGCCTGCTTGTTTTGTTCAAGCCGAACGGTTGAGAGCAATAAATCGTAATCCTCAAGCCGATAGCGATCCATTTCAAACAGTGACACGTTCGTAACCTTAGTAATTTCCGGAAACTCCTGTTCTATCCGACTCGCGAGCATTCTCGCCGACCCTATCCCGCTCGAGCAAACAACAAGCGCAGAGAAAGAGCCGGACTCCCTGCGTCGTTCCAACACGGCTCCAAAGTGCAGGGCAATATAGGCCACCTCCTCATCTGGAACAAGGAGAGGGGCAAAGGCTTTTTGAACTTGTTTCCCAACACTTGCAAACAATGACTGGTAGTCCTTTCGGATTCTGTCCAGTAATGGATTGGTGATTTTCATTTCCTGACGAAGTCGATAGAGCGCAGGCTTTAAATGGGCAAGCAACCCTTGCAACAGCGTCGGGTCATCCAGGACTACTTCCAGCTCTTCCTCAACGCCGGCGATCATCTTCTTAATTCGGCCGACGAGTTCCGCATTTGATTCCTCAAAGTGCAAAGGTCTCGCCTCTGCGCTCTTGGCTCCGCGAAGATGCATGACAATGTAGCCGATCTCCGCAGGTGGGATGGAAATGGCAAACACCCGCTCTAGCTTCTTGCCTAGCTCTACCGCTACTGGATAGGCCTCTTCATGCTCCAGAGCTTCCAACTGGCTGGTGTCCATTTGGATCCGTTCCCCTTGCCGAATCCGCTCAATTGCTAACGTAAGGTGTACAATCAGGCCAATATAAGACTGATCGGCCATTGGTCCAAGCATTTGTGGCTTCAACGGCTCGACCGTTTTCACCACAAGGCGAATCGTGTGGATGTCAACGAAGTGTAATAGACGACTGGCGATCTCATGTTCCAGCTCTTTTTCAGTCGAGGCGTAGACCGTTTGGTAAAAGGTCCCCTCATTTACGTTATCGGCGATGATCCTGCTCATTGCTCGGCGTAGATTCGTTTCTGAGCCAACGATCTTAACCCCGTATCCGCGCTTGCGTACAAGCTGCAAGCCGAACAGCTCGAGCCACTCCACCACTTTGCTAAGATCATTGCTTACTGTAGCCTGGGTCACGTTCAACTCTTTGGCTAACGCAAATAGCTTTATCGGTTCACGGTTATCCAACAACGTCGCAATTAACAAGCTCTGACGCTCCTCCGGTGTAAAATCAGCCGGATGCGCATAACGCAACACATTCTCCAGTTGATCCTGTTTATGCAAGGGGCCGTTTACCCGCCATTGATCTCGTTGATCTCGTTTCAACATCAAACCGTAGCTTGCTGCGATTTTTTTCAAACCTTTCAAGTCTCGCTGAATGGTGCGGGGGCTGACAGCAACCGATGTTGCCAGCTCCGAAAGCGTCAGGCCTTCATCACTCTCAAAGAGCGCAAGTAGAATGAGACGCTCTCTCGCTGAGATGTGCACCGTCACCCCTCCCTCCGTTTACTTCAAGCGATTGATTAGTTCATTATACTTAGGACTGTTTAAGAAGTTTTCCACCGAAATGTGTTCTGCATCCGGCCGCTTTTCTTTCGCACGGTCTGTTAAGTCCTTGTGCGTAATGATGATGTCCGCACCCTCAGGCAAGCTGTTAATCGCTGTGTTCGAAACGTGAATGTCCGCAATTTCCGCTTTCTTCAACTTGTCTTTTAACAGAGAGGCCCCCATTGCACTGGAACCCATTCCTGCGTCACAAGCGAAAACAATCGTATCGATATTCTCGGGTCTCGCTTCTGTCACGGCCCCTGCTTTCTCTTCATTCCCCTTTAGTCCTTCAATAATCTCGTTATAACGGGGGCTGTTCATAAAATTGTCAACGGAGACATGAATCGCCTCTGGTTTCTTCTGCTTGGCACGATCCGTTAAATCTTTATGGGTAATAATCAAGTCAGTATCATCAGGGATATTGCTGATAGACGTGTTCGAGACATTAACATCGTGAATCTCTGCTTTCTTCACACGGTCTTTCATGATTGAAGCACCCATCGCACTGGAGCCCATTCCCGCATCACAAGCAAAGATGATCTTGGAAACGTCGGCATAGCTTGACGTTTTCTCCGTAGCGCCAGCAGAATTCGAGGCAACGCTGGTCCTCTTGCCTTTCATCGACTGCATTTTTTCGGTAGCCTCGGCGATGTCTTCACTATCTCCCCTACGATCTAGCTTCATAATGAGGGAAGCAACAATGAAGGACACCGTCGTTGCCATCAGCACACTAAGAATGACACCGAGATAACTATCTGTAGCTGTTAGAAGCAAGATCGATATAATACTTCCAGGAGAGGGCACGCTGACAAGACCTGCATCAAATAGCGCAAGTGTGAAGATCCCGCTCATCCCGCCGAGAATCGCTGCGATAATTAGCATTGGTTTCATTAGAACATAAGGGAAGTAGATCTCATGGATCCCTCCTACAAAGTGAATCAAACCCGCCCCGTAAGAGGAAGCTCTCGATGCCCCTTTTCCAAAAACCATATAGGCTAATAGAATTCCAAACCCTGGACCAGGATTGGCTTCAAGAAGGAACAGAATGGACTTCCCTTGTTCTGCAATCTGACCACTAGCAATGGGACTAATAATTCCATGGTTAATGGCATTGTTTAGGAACAAGACTTTTCCTGGTTCTATAAAAATGCTGACAAGCGGGAGCGCCCCCCAGTTCACCATCAGTTGTACACCTGCTTCGAGAATCTCCGTAAACACAGTCACGAGAGGGCCAATCGCAAGGGAACCAAACAACGCTAAAAGGGCTCCTAAAATTCCCGCGGAGAAATTGTTGACGAGCATCTCAAATCCTTGTTTCACCTTCCCCTCCACAGCTTGGTCGAATTTCTTAATCAACCAACCGCCTAAAGGGCCCATAATCATCGCGCCAATAAACATTGGAATATCCGCGGCAACGATCACGCCCATGGCAGCAGTAGCCCCAACGACCCCGCCACGAAAATCGTGAATCATCCGCCCACCCGAAAAGGCAATGAGCAACGGCAGTAAATACAGAACCATTGGATCAACAAATGCAGTAAATAGCTCTATCTCTGAAGGCACAGCAATCGCTGTAAGCATTCCCCAGGCAATGAATGCACCAATGTTCGGCATAATCATCCCGCTTAAATGACTTCCAAACTTCTGCACGCGAGAGCGAATGCTCTTCTTTTCTTTGGCCATCAGCCAAACAGCTCCTTTTGATAAAATGTGTGTATGTCTATCTTAAGGCGCTGCTAGTTTGCCCGGCAATGAAAGGAAAATGCATTTTCGTCATGGTCTTTGCGACAAAATTAAAGCAGCCTATCCACTCTCTACATAAAAAAGACCCTCTTAACGTTGGTTTTACGTCAAGAAGGTCCGTTATTAACTCTATCCGCGTTCAACATCACTGCCTACCCGTTAGCAATCCTCCGGCGTGCCCACGTTTGCCGCCGTACGGAAGGACGTTCCACAGCCACAAGAAGCGATGGCGTTTGGGTTGTCGATGGTAAACCCGCCACCCATCATGTTTTGCTTATAATCAATGACCAGTCCTTTAACAATCGGCTGACTTTCTCCATCTATGAGCACATTTAAACCGTTGACTTCAATTTCAAGGTCGTCTTCGTTCTTTTCCGTGTCAAACCCCATCCCATAGGAGAGACCTGAGCATCCGCCACCTTTGACACCAACTCGAAGCTTAAGGCCTTCTTCGCCTTCCTCAGCCTCCATGTCTTTAATCTGGCTGACTGCTGCATCTGTTAAAGTAATCATGGCAATTCCTCCTAGCATATGGTTTGCTTACAGTATACGCTCATTCTAACCAGGACTCAAGTACCCTGCTTCAATCGGTCTTTTTCCCATTCCATCGCAAGCAGACAGTTGTGCAGACGATCTAGTTCTTCGCTGTATGTTTGTACAAGGGGATGATTGAGTCCATGGAGAGAGGCTGCTTGTACCATCTGTTCACGTACCCGCTCCATCTTTTGTTTACACGCCTGGTACGCTTTGCTCATCCTTACCGCTCCCTTTCGCTCATTTCCAGCATGTCCTCCAGTTTATAAATATGGGGAATTGGTTGCAACCTGTATGTACAACTGTCACGAAACTTTAATTGCTTTGTTTTCCACTTGAAACATTGCCTTATTTTTCGTCAAACGAAATTCCTTTGACACTCTCCTATGCAACATGTTTTTCTAGTAGTATAATAGCGTATAGGCTAATAACATACGTACAGCAAATAGATGAATGATTTGAATCAGCAACAAGGAAGGAGCATGAAGATGAGTGTATTACTTGCGGACACGAAGCTTGAAGACATTAAAGTTAAGGTACTAAACGGTGAGCGCTTGACGGTTGAAGATGGGTTGAAGCTCTATGAAACCCCCGACTTACTTGGCGTCGCCCAGTTAGCGAACGTAGTGAACGAACGAAAAAACGGACATAACGTGTATTTTATTGAAAACTTATACATTAACCCTACAAACGTCTGCGAAGCCAACTGTGGATTTTGCGGATTTAAACGCAAGCCTGGTGACGAAGGCGCGTACACAATGGATGAGGAAGCACTTTTAAACTATGTCGCTGAACGGTGGAACGACAATATTCGTGAATTTCACATCGTTGGGGGCCACAACAACGAAGTCGGTTTTGACTATTACGTCAACACCGTCAAAACGTTGAAAAAACATTACCCACAAGTAACAGTGAAAGCATACACGGGCGCGGAAATTGAATTCTTTTCTCGCCTTGCTGGCATTTCAATGAAAGAAGTCATTCAAACATTGATGGAGGCTGGACTTTCCACCTTAACCGGTGGAGGTGCCGAAATTTTAACGGAGCGTTACCGTGCGATTATGAGCCCTGAGAAGGCTTCGACATATGAGTGGCTTGAGGCGCATGAGACCGCTCATAACCTTGGGCTCCGTACACACTCTACCATGCTCTATGGTTCTGTTGAGTCTAAAGAAGAACGACTCATTCATATGGAACGTGTTCGTGAACTGCAAGATCGTACCAATGGCTTTATGGTCTTCATCCCGCTTGCGATGCAGCCAAAAAATGTTAAAGCCGGACTCAATCGCCGCACGTCCGCGTATGATGACATGCGCACGATCGCTGTTAGCCGTTTGATGCTTGACAATTTTGATCACATTAAAGCGTACTGGATTAACATCGGCGTGCAGCTGACGCAAATGGCGCTTACCTTTGGTTCAAGCGACATCCACGGCACGTTAATTGAAGAGCGCATTTCCCACTCAGTTGGCGCCCTCACTTCCGCCGGGATTACGCGGAAGGAACTGATTCACATGATCAAAAGCGCTGGCAAAACACCCGTTGAACGCGATACATTTTATAACATCATCAAAGAGTATTAACATTGATTCAAGAACGACAGATGTCTGTCGTTCTTTTTTAGCACCCAAAAAAAAGCAATCGTCCCCTCTAGGGACCATTGCTTGCTCGATTTCTTACAGATAATCTCCTGTGCAAATGGTCTCTGCCGCACCGCTCATAAGCACATCGCCATTTTCCTGCCAAGCAATCGTTAAATCGCCGCCGAGCAGATGAACAACGACAGGCTTATCGCGGTCAACGTATCCATTTAGCACTCCTGCCACAACGGCCGCACAGGCCCCTGTCCCGCAAGCCTGTGTGATGCCAGAGCCGCGTTCCCACACGCGGAAATGCATCTCATCACGGCTCACGACCTCGACGAATTCCACATTTACCCATTCAGGAAACCGTTCATGCTTTTCCAATTCCGGCCCGATCGTCTCAACAGGCGCTTTCTCGATATCGTCGACAAACATCACCGCATGGGGGTTCCCCATGGACAACGCGGTGAGCGCAACGTTTCCACCTGGCAAACTCACATGCTCACCAATCACATGGCTTAAGTTCTCCCCCGTCATTGGAATCTCCTGGCGCGCGAGCACCGGCTGACCCATGTTGATGGTCACCATCGGCACTTGTTCTTCCGTAGGGTGAACCGTTGCTTCCACAAGCCCACCGAGCGTCTCAATCTGGAACGTTTTTTTGTTGACGTAACCCTTCTCGTAGGCATACTTCGCCACACAGCGCAGGCCGTTCCCGCAGTTCTTTGCTTCCGACCCATCGTTATTGAACACGCGCATTTTCACAGCCGCCTGCATAGAAGGACCAATCAAAATCATTCCATCTCCGCCAATGCCACGGTTTTTATCGGCAACGGCTATGGCTAGTTCACTTAAGCTCTCCTCCTGCACTGTCTCCTGGAACAAATCAACATAAATGTAGCTATTGCCGAGCCCATGCATTTTTGTAAATTTCACCGTTTCCTTCCTCTCACCTTCTTAGTGGCCGATTGGCCCACATGTAATCATTGTCCGCTTCAAGAATCGTCATCACCTCATGGCAGCAAGGCATGACGAGATTGACTTTTCGATGCTCTTTAGCGAGCTTTAAATCACGCATTTTCATGTGCGTTAACACATGGTCTGTTCCACAGAACGGACAGGATTCAAAATAAATATCTTTGCCTTGCACATCATATGGCCATGTATGAGAAAACGGAAGAACGTCCACTTACTCAACTCCTTCTAGAGTAATCATCCGAAAAGCGTAGCGCCCTGCTCACGAGCGACAACTTCTGGAACCACAGCAGGATCAATCCCGGTTTTGGCTTGATTTGGCGGCGTGAAGAAACCTCGAGCGAAGGGGGCGTCAGAGCTAGAAAAAAAGCCACCACAAAGGGCGGGTGAACGCTAAGAACCCGAGCCTTTTTGGCAGCCTCGCACCCGATTAGAACATCGGATTTTCTTCTAAATATTGATAAATGTTCGTGACGAGCTCCTCTGGAGTCTCGCCCGAAACATAGTCACCATTTACAAGAGCAAAGTGATCAAGGGCACATGTTCCGCAATGATTCAAGCATCCGTACTCGATAATATCAAGGTTCGGGTCCTTTTCAAGCTCTTCCATCGCCTCATGTGAACCACTTGCCAAATTGCTTAAGCAAAACTCAATAATGGGTCTCACATGGCCTCACCTCATAAGCCATATGCTACTCTGACCGAAGAGCTTTTGTCAATGACAAGCACTGCTTCGGCATCAAGAAAAATACGGCATCAGCAATGTTTCATATCTCGCTTACTGCGGAATAGTCTACTAATCGCGCTGTTTTTTGTAACAAAACGTCACTACCGGTTGTCGAAATCACAAATCCTCGTTATAATCAAAACTGACCAGGGTCATTTTTTTGGCTAGGAATGAGGTGAGATTGCCACCTCACGCTAACGTGGCATAACTATGAGTGAACGAGGCAAAAAGTTAAAGACGAGGAAGACTATTTTACAAGCGGCCGAGTCCTTGTTTCACGATCAAGGCTTTCAAAGTACTACCGTTCAAGAAATCACCCAAACTGCAAACGTTGCCAAAGGCACATTCTTTAACCACTTTCCAACGAAGGAATCGATTATGCATGCGCTCGCAGAGGAACGTCTTGAAGGGGTGAAATCCTACATAGCAGCCCCTCCTCTCGATTCGCTCGCCTTGCTTCCTCGTGTGCGCGCCAGTCTCCTTTATTTTCTAAGCGACTACGATGTTCACCCGAAACTAACCATTCATATTTGGAAGCATGCGGCCGAGAATGACCAGTTGCTTTTTATACATTGGTATACGCTTCTTTCGGATGCAAAAGATGAGTTAAAGGAGGCGCTGTCACTGGATACGTGGGTCCATATTTTAAATAGCCATTTCTCTTATGGGTTGCACGCCTACGGAAACGAACCAACGCGAATCGCGCTTGTTAATAAAGTCATGACGCTCGTTGAAGCAAGCTTTGAATCCATTTTACAAAAAAGGAGACCTTCTCATATGAAGAAACTCGTCGTACTAGGAGCTGGATACGGAGGAATGCGCATCATGCAGCGCCTTCTACCGAATGATCTACCGAAAGACTGGGAAATCATTCTCATTGACCAGTTGCCCTACCACTGCTTAAAAACGGAGTATTATGCACTTGCGGCAGGAACAGCTTCGGACCACCATCTTCGTGTTTCGTTTCCTGAAGATGCCAGACTGAAAGTGAAATATGCGACAATAAGTGAAATTGATATTGATGAAAATAAAGTTTCCCTAGAGACAGGAGAAGCGGTGGAGTTTGACAAATTGATCATCGGCCTCGGCTGTACAGATAAGTACCACGGCGTGCCTGGCGCAGACACGTATACCCATAGCATTCAGACCATGGGCGCTACGCGGCGGACGTATGAGACGTTAAATAACGTACGACCGGAAGGCACTGTTTCAATCGTCGGCGCTGGCCTAAGCGGCGTAGAGCTTGCCAGTGAACTGAGAGAAAGCCGCCCGGACCTGAGCATTCGACTGTTTGATCGAGGCGAGATTATTCTTTCCCAGTTTCCCAAAAAGCTTAGCACGTATGTGCAAAATTGGTTCATCGATCACGGCGTTGACGTCTCAAGCAAGTCCAATATAACAAAAGTCGAACCAGGCGCGATCTACAATCACGACGAACGCATTGAAACTGACGCCGTCATTTGGACCGCTGGCGTCCAGCCCGTTAACGTCGTACGGGCGCTCGATGTGGAAAAAGGCCAAGGCGGCCGCATCAAGCTAACGCCTCAACACTTTATTCCTAACTACCCTGACGTTTTTGTTGTTGGTGACTGCGCCAGCTTGAGCCAAGCGCCCAGTGCACAGCTCGCCGAAGGGCAAGCAGAGCAAATCGTCACCATTCTCAAGGCTCAGTGGAAAGGCGATGCTCTACCGGAAGAAATGCCGCGCATTAAACTAAAAGGCGTTCTCGGCTCCCTCGGCAAAAAGCACGGATTTGGCATGATGGGCGAACGTCCGCTCACCGGCAGAGTTGCACGGATTCTCAAAAGCGGCGTGCTGTGGATGTATAAATATTACTCAGGTTGATAGAAAGGCGGAGGCGGGTTGGGCAGAAGCGAGAATTTTGGAAGGTCTGACTAAGAAATCCCGACCTTGGATTTCGTGTCAGAACTGAAAAATCTCGAGCTCCTACCCGCCGTAGCTAGATCAAGAAAGGCGGAGGCGGGTTGGGAGAAGCGAGAATTTTGGAAGGCCTGACTGAGAAATCCCGAACTTGGATTTCGTTGTCAGGACTGAAAAATCTCGAGCTTCTACCCGCCGCAGCTGGATCAAGAAAGGCGGAGACGGGGGGCAGAAGCGAGCAAGGACTGTATAAAAGGAAAAACGACGAGGCGTGTCCGTCTCGTCGTTTTAAGCCTCAATCGCTTCGACTTTTCCAGACACCACTTTCAAACTTGGATTCCCTTCAGCGATCACCTCGCCATTTAAAACAACAAGCGGGTAAAAATACTCTTCATCTAAAATGGCCTTTGAAAAACGCGTTTGCTCTTCCCCTTCAGGCTTTTCGATATCTACATAGGTTACGTGCAAACCCTTGACTGGGAACTTTCTTTGCAAGGCCGCTTCCAGCCACTCCTTTGTTTCAAGTGCACTTGGCAAATGCACACAGCTTGCGCATTTTTGTTCTGCGCCGTAGACCGTTAATTGGATAGGACTCATGTTTGCACCTCCAGAACATTTATAGAAATCTTACCTTACAATTGATCGCCTTGACAATGATACGTTTCGTAAAAAGAATTGAGCACAGGCATGGATTTTTTCTGCAAAGGCTATTATAATAAGAGGAAAGGAAGAAAGGAGTGTTAGTGATGGAAACAACAACAGAATTTGAGCAAGTACAAGAAGTGTTGGATAAGCTTCGTCCTTTCTTGCTGCGTGATGGCGGAGACGTAGAACTTGTTGAAGTGGAAGACGGCATTGTCAGAGTACGTCTACTCGGCGCATGCGGTTCTTGCCCAAGCTCCACAATCACATTAAAAGCAGGAATTGAGCGCGCTCTTCTCGAAGAGGTGCCAGGAATAACGGAGATCGAACAAGTCTTTTAATACAAAGCGCCCCGCTGGTATCAGTGGGGCGCTTTTTTGATGTGATTGTCGTTAAATCGTGATGTAGATGCAGCGCGACTGTCCGAGGTTCCTTCGCTTAGACAACGAGATCCAAGGTCAGAATTTCTTTTGTCAAACCTTCAAGACTGACCAGCCCCCCTACGTTTTTCCTATCCCCTGGGCGACCGTGACAGCAGAGCCAACGGAGGCGGGTTTAAGAACATCAACCGTTTCAACGGCAAATGCTTTCTTCAGACGACGAGCGAGTCTCGCTCCACTTCCCTTTCTCGCAAAGCATAAAATGGCAGGGCCAGCGCCGCTGAGCGCTGCTCCGTAGGCATCTTGATCTCCTTCGACGAATTGAAATACATCGGATAGCATCGGCACGAGAGCGGCGCGATGTGGCTGATGGAACTCATCACGCATCATCATTTCTCCGGCAAGCTCCCAGTTTCCCTGCAAAATGGCCGCTGTTAAGACGTTGGCGACACTGCTAGCGCGTACCGCATGTTTGTAGGCAAGAACGTCAGGAAGCACGGAGCGGGCCTGCCGTGTTTTCAATTCCTCTCCCGGCACAAGACAAACGAGCTCCACATCTGGGGCTCCAACGGAAAGAACATGGGTTTCGGTCTCAGCGTGAGTCCCAATGACTAGCCCTCCGTATACCGATGCGGAAACATTGTCAGGGTGGCCTTCCCACACACTTGCAAGCCTTGCTTTTTCTTGTTTTGAGACCGGTTGATCATAAAAATAAAGCGCGAGGTCAATGCCAGCCACCGTTGCCGCAGCACTGCTGCCGAGTCCTCTTGCAAGTGGGATGTCGCTTTCCATCTTCACTCGGCACGGAGGAACAGAAAATCCATACTTTACTTCCACAAAATGGACCACATCCGTAATTAGGTTGTCGTCTCCGATGTTCTCAAGTCCCGGAGACGTGCTATGAAATTGCCACTTATCGGCAACCTCCACCTCCAAGTGCAAGTAGCGGTTCACGGCCAAGCCTATGGAATCAAAACCGGGTCCAAGGTTTGCTGAACTAGCGGGAACGCGAATAAAAAACATCATCGTACCGCCTCACCAGAAAGCAAATAGTTTCGCAAGGATTCCTTGCTTGCCTCAATCGTCGTTGGCTCAACGTTTTTAACATCGATCGCTGTAGTCGGGTCTTTGAGTCCATTGCCTGTCAGCACGCACACCACCTTTGAACCTTTCGCAATCGCCCCTGCATCTATCGCTTTTTTCAGGCCAGCAAGCGATGCACACGAGCCCGGTTCAGCAAAGACGCCTTCCGTGCTGGCCATTTTTTTGTACGCGTCAACAATTTCGTCATCGGTCACAAAGTCAATCCCGCCTTTGGATTCACTTGCGGCGTTAACAGCCAGGCTCCAGCTTGCTGGATTTCCAATGCGGATCGCCGTCGCAATCGTTTCCGGTTCTTTAATGACCTCACCCTTGACGATCGCCGCCGCTCCCTCAGCTTCAAAACCTCGCATTTCTGGCAATCCTGTGCCCTTCTTGTCGTTGTATTCTTTAAAGCCCTTCCAGTAGGCCGAAATATTGCCAGCGTTTCCGACCGGAATGCAAAGCACATCCGGTGCTTGACCAAGGGCGTCACAAACTTCAAAAGCCGCTGTTTTCTGTCCTTCAAGCCTATACGGGTTAACCGAGTTCACAAGCGTAATCGGCTCCGTCTCGCTCAGCTCACGCACCAGCTTGAGCGCCTCATCGAAATTGCCGTCGATTTCAATGATCTCGGCGCCGTACATGGCCGCCTGCGCTAACTTTCCGAGGGCAATTTTCCCTTTTGGAATGACGACAATGGTTTTCAAACCTGCGCGCGTCCCATACGCTGCGGCCGCAGCGGACGTATTGCCTGTGGACGCACAAATAATCGCCTTCGATCCTTCTTCCTTCGCTTTCGCAACAGCTAGCACCATCCCACGGTCCTTGAAGGAACCGGTAGGATTGGCACCGTCGTATTTAACATGGAGCTCCACGCCCCACTCTTCGGAAAGACGCTCAAGCGGGATGAGTGGTGTGTTCCCCTCACAAAGCGAAAGTTTCGGTGTTTTTTCACTCACAGGTAAATATGATTGGTATTCGTGCAAAAGTCCCTTCCACTGTGCCACGATTAATTCCCTCCTTCAACTCGGTAGCAACTGGCTACATTCCTGACAACTTCTAGGCTTGCTAGTCGCTCAAGTAATTCTCCGTAAGCTTCACGATTGGTTTGATGCGTAATGATGATAATCTCAGCCAGCTCCTCACCTTCCACCGGGAGCTGCAGCAATTTCTCAAAGCTTACATCGTAGTCTGCAAATAAGGATGTGATCGTTTTGAATGTTCCTGTTTGATCTGCAACATAAAGCCTGATAAAGAACTGTGACTGTTTTTCTTTCTCTGCCTTTAAGTCTGCTTCGTACAGCGGTTTCGTTCCAGAATGTCCGTTCACTCTAAAGCGCATGTTCTTCATCACCGATACAAGGTCACTAACAACTGCTGTCGCCGTCGGCAAAGAACCAGCGCCAGGGCCGTAGAACATCGTCTCCCCTACCGCTTCTCCGTAGACGTAAACCGCGTTGTATTCGTTTTGCACGCTTGCAAGCGGATGCTCCTTTGGCAGCAAGGTAGGTTCTACGCTCACTTCAAGTCGCCCTTCATCTCGTTTTGCAATGCCAATCAACTTCATCGTGTACCCAAGCTGGTTGCTATAATAAAGATCGGTTTTGGTCACAGCGGAGATCCCTTTAACGGTCACGTCCTCTAGCTGAACTGGGGCAGAGAATCCAAGCGTCGCTAAAATCGCCATTTTCCTTGCCGCATCCAGCCCCTCCACATCGGCGGTGGGATCGGCTTCGGCAAACCCAAGCTGCTTGGCCTCTTGAAGAACGTCTTCATACGCACGGCCTTCCCCGCTCATTTTCGTTAAAATGTAGTTGGTTGTGCCATTGACAATACCCATCATTTTCGTAATACGATCCGCCGACAGGCCTTCTGTCAGACTACGGAGAATGGGGATTCCCCCGGCGACGCTCGCTTCGTAGTATAGGTCACAGCCTTCCCTCGCGGCCAGCGCAAGCAGATCAGCCCCGTGTTCTGCCATCAAATCCTTGTTGGCTGTCACCACATGCTTCTTATTTTTAAGGGCCTGTTCCATCAGTCCCTTTGTGTACTCGATCCCACCCATCACTTCAATGACAACATCGACGTCTTCACTTGTCACGACTTCCTCCGCATGCTCAGTGAGCAAGTCTTTCGGAAGGTTGGCGCCCCGGTTTCTTTCCAAATCCCTAACAAGTACTTTCGTAATCTCCACTGGTCTACCTACTTGGTGACTGAGTTCATGTTGATGCCGTGTGATAATGGAAACAACTCCTGTTCCCACTGTACCAAGTCCTAAAAGCCCAACGCGAACGGGCTGCTCCATACTCTCCACTCCTAATGAATAGTTTTGTCTCTTTTAGATATACAAATGTATTCTTATAAAGGACATTATAAGCCTCACCGTCAGCAAAAACAAGAGAATCTTAAAAATTAGGCAACGGGAAAAGCAAAAAATTTGGTCGCCCAAGGCGCCACTTCCCTTGCAATGAAGAGTCTAAAAAAACCACCTGGCCCATAAAGGCAGGTGGCTTTACTCTATTGCTCGTGTTGTCGGCGTCCAGTTCAAGTACGGCATTCCCGCCGTACGTCTGATTTTCCCTTCCTCTGCCAGTTCCCCAAGAAACTGTTCATTTTCCTTTTCGCCGTTTAGAAGCATTGTAAATTTTTCAGCGATTTCCCGTTTTTCATTCGGAAGCTGAGAACGGTAGTAATCCTCGATGATCTCGAAATAAGGTAGCGGTAAAACAAGGCGAGCATAGGTAAGCTGCCAGGTAAAAGGCGTAATGTCCTGTGTCTCTTCGTAGCCAGCCAAAAAAGTGGTGATATTTTGCCATTTTTCGGAACGCCCTTCAAGAGTGCGCTGCTCGCGGAGCCACTCAGCGATATCTCTCGCCGGGTGATCGTAAATGAATGCGGTCGGTGGTTTGACAATATGCCCCCGTTCGTCTACATAAAGCCAGGTTGCCTCAGAAAAACGCCGATGACAGATGGTTGCCGCGTCCTGATCGGTCATGCGAACGTCCAGCTCTGTGTCGACCGCATACTGTATGGCATTCTCCGCCATTCCCATGAAGTATGGATACGTGAGCAAAAACGCTTCATCTACTTCCGTCTCTGGTCCCTGATTAAGTATGGCTCCATACCATTCTTCCAGCTGCTCTAAGCGCCTCTCCCACAAATCCGGCCAGCGACTCACCGCGGCCTTCTTCCACTTCATCTTCCCTTGCTGACCTGAGCTATGCCAAGAGTGTAGCTGTCCGCCTAGATCCCGTGGTGACTCGATACGCGGTGTCCTTAAACCTCCTCTTTCCGGCTGCGGAAGCGCAAATACATACATCTCCTGACCATCAAGAAAAGCGGATCTCTGATTGTGTCGTGTTGGCACAAGTTCCAGTACGGAATCGTCGCCAGATTCGCGCATATAAGAGGAAAAGGCGACCATTTCGTTTTCTTCTGTTGCACACTCTTCTTTCGGGATAAGTAAGTAGGACTGCCCACCGCTTTGAAATCCTTCATAGGGGCCTACAGCGAACCGTTCTTCACAGTACAAAAGATAGTGGTCATACACATTCCGTTCAAGCACGTCCTCTCCTCCTTCTCGGGGACTTTGTTTTCTAGTCTATGACCCAGCCGCATAAAATGTGTATCCAGCTCGTAGACTAGAAAGAAAACGAACAAGAACCCTGAGCCAGAGCGAAATGTCTGATCGAATGGTTGTCCTAACACTCAGGAGGACGTTTTCTTTTAAGGAGAGTGTTCACATGAACGAAGAGCAGCTGCAACGAGAGGTCGAGAAACGAGCACGTGAACGACTGGTCGAGCGAGGCGTGACGATGAAAGATCTAGCCGAGCTCGTCTTTTTCTTGCAGGAAAAGTACCACCCCGGCTTAACTATGGAGGTATGTGAACATAACGTTGACCGTGTCCTGTCCAAACGCGAAGTACAGAACGCAATTTTGACGGGAATTCAATTGGATGTTCTGACCGAGGAGAAAAAAATGGATGCTCCGCTTCTTGGTATCTTAGAGCGGGACGAGGGATTGTACGGGGTGGATGAAATTGTTGCACTTTCCATTGTCAATGTGTACGGGTCGATTGGCTTTACGAACTATGGGTATATCGACAAATTAAAACCAGGGATTCTGCAGAAACTAAACGACAAATCTCAAGGCTCTTGTCATACGTTTTTGGACGATATTGTTGGTGCCATCGCCGCTGCCGCTTCTAGCCGCCTCGCTCACAGCGAAGCAAAAACAGAATAGCAGTTACAGAATCCAGTCGCCAAGCGAGCGAATCGAGAACGTGGGCTGCTCTGGCATGAGGGCAACCTCTTCTTTCGGTGAGATTCCGGTTTGTACATGAATCGTGTCAATGCCCGCTCGAATGCCTGCCAAAATGTCCGTGGCATAATTGTCGCCAACCATCACCACTTCCTTTTTGGAAAGATGGAGCACTTCCAGTGCCCCGTCCATAATATGCGCTTGTGGCTTGCCAACCACTGTAGGCTCTGTTTGCGTTGCAAAGGCGACCGCCGCCGCGAGCGCCCCGTTGCCCGCCACACGCCCCGCCTCCGTAGTAAGCATGGTGTCTTGATTCGTCGCATAAAAGCGAGCGCCCTGATGCACAAAACGAACAGCACGGCTTAGCTTCTCATAAGTAAAGTCGCGGTCAAGCCCCATCACAACCACATCTGGTTGATCCTCTACAAGCTTCATGCCTGCTCCCTGCAAAGCATGCAGGAGCCCTTCTTCACCAACGGCAAAGACGCGTGCACTCGAATGGGTCCGAGCAAGCAATGCGGCTGTCGCCATGCTTGAGGTGTACACATGATTCGCTTGAGCCCAGACGCCCATTTCCCTCAGCTTGACAGCAACGTCTTCTGGACGTCTCGTCGAGTTATTGGTGACAAATAAGTAGGGAATCTCCATTCTTGCAAGATCTTGAATGAACGAGATGGCACTCTCAATTGCTTTATTCCCATGATAGACCGTTCCATCCAGATCAAACATATAGCCTTTATAGGTTGACATTCTGTCTCCCCCTGTTCTTGGGAAAAATGAACGCCCTTGAGTGATAGCAGGATCAAGGGCGTTTTTCATGCAGGAGCCTTTCTTATGCGCGTTTCACAATGTACTCGCAGCGCGTATCGCCATTGTCTTCTGCAATGCACGAAATTCTCTTGACATGCTCCGTATCTAAAAGCTCCTCAAAGAGCTTGCGTTCACACACACAGGCGATCGGGAACTCTTTGGCAATAACGGCAATGGGACAGTTGCGCTCCACAAAGGTAATGGTACCCTCGGCCTGCTCCCATTCCACCATGTACCCATTCTCATCTTGAATTGCCGCAAGGGCGGCCACGCGTTCTTCAAACGAGCCTTTCATCAACCCTTTGTACTGCTCGTACAGCTTTTCTTTTCTGCGCTCAAAAAGCTGGTTTACAACGTCTGTTCCACTCATTTCTTCAAGGTCTTGCAGCAACCCAAGAGAGAGGTCTCCGTACTTCCTTGGAAACTGCTCTTCTCCCTTAAACGTCAGGCTATATTTTTGCTTGGGACGCCCTATCGCCTGACGTATGGTCACCCCGGCTATGAGTCCTTCTTGTTCAAGTCCCCCCAGATGACGCCTTACAGCCATTTCGGTAACGTTCAGGCCTACTGCTAACTCCGCAACGGTTTGTTCACGGTTCCGCTTCAACATGTTTAAAATGACGCCCCGCGTAGAAACGAGCGTTGTGTCAGCCACCCTAATCACCATCCTTGCCCTCCATTTTAAAGGATAGCCAAAGGAGCGTCTAGACTTCTTCTTCCGAAGGCAAAAAAGCGGAGACAGGGCCAAGCTCATTGCGCAGATAAGCACGAATAGCCTCTGGAAAGTCTTGTATTCCTGACGCACTCTCCTTTAGCACAGCGACAACTTCACTTGGCTTTAGATCGACAAACTCATACGTGAGCTTTTTGCGAAAGCGAATCAGCGTTTTTAACTCCTCGGCCTGATTTTTTTCTATCACCGACTCATCATGCAAAATGTCAACAATATCCTCATAGCCGCCAGGGTCTCGCATAATAAAGCCATCAATCATTTGATTGCCAACATCGATGACGGACTCAATCATCACCATCGCCAGTCGTTCAGACGCAAGGGCATTCTTCATCGTTTGATCGTCGTCCATAGTGCCCATAAGTGGTGTCAGCTTTTCCATATACAAAAGCGTCGCTTCCATCTTTTTGCGATCTACAAAGTACATCCACATTCTCCCTCTTTATTAAAATTCAGGCATGCTGGTTGGAAATGTTTAAAACGCATTTCTACTCTGCCCTTGAGAAACCTAAATACAGGAGGTGTTCGCTAATGGAGAAGAAATCCAAAGACGATACGTACCATGATTTTTCGAATGTTGAAGTCATGCATGATTACGTCAGCGCTCAACATACGCCCGAAGGTCCTTACGGGTCTCCGATTAAAAAAGACACTCCTGTTAAGAGCAAACAAACGCCCTGGGAGCCTGGTCAGCGTAGCTACAGTGCCTTCAACTACGAAGACAAAGCGTTTCACGAAGGACGCCCGAGAAAGTTTCCAAACCATCACCCGCCCAAATAAGGGCATCTCACCAGAAGTGGAGCCCTCTCGCTCCGCTTCTTATTTTTTCCCGTCCTGCTTCTTCATTCGTTTCACAACAAAATAAGCGCAACCAAAATTGCAGTACTCGTATAAGTAATCGGGCAATGTGCTGATTTTTTTATCAAAGGTCGACTTTTTATTTTTGTCATCGAAGAACCCGCGCAGCCGCAGTTGATTATACCCCCAATCGCCAACGATATAGTCGTATTTATTCAATATATCACTATATCGTTCTTTGAAAGCTTCCTCATCCCAGCCATTTCGCTCGTTCTGAAGGACCTCGAATTCAGCGCCATAAATCGTTACCATGTTTTCACCCCAGATTCAGCGTGCTTTTCCCCAGTTTATCATAGATTACGCCTGTTTTCCTTCTCCCATTTATTACACGGGTAAGCCTCAATTATTTCGGTCACCCTACATCGTAAAAGGAGGTTACACATACATGAAAGTTGTTCAAAAACCACTGTTCGTCGTTTTAAGCGTTCTCCTCCTCTTAGCAGGATGTGGACAAGACGGGAACACAAGCAGTCAGTCCATCACTCAAACCAATCACCCTAGACAAACAGCAAGAGGTACTGCCTACGACACCGACCATATGAACGACAGTTTCGGCTTCGCTCGCTATGATCGTTCAGAAGTCGAAGAGGATAACGAACACGGACTTGCCATGGCGTTTGACCGCGATATGTTGGCTGATGGCATTTCACGTCTTGTCCTTACGAACGAAGAAATTGAACAAGCCGCTACATTAATTACGGACAAATACGCACTCGTCGTTTACAGCGCCGACCACGAGGAAAAATCAGAGGAACTTGCTGCCGACCAAGTAAAGCGAACGGCATTATCGGCCTTGCCCAGCTATTACCAAGTGTATGTTGCCGATGATCATGAAATGGTCGATGATATTGAACGCTACCAAACCCTCTCCTCTAATAACAACGACTACGCCAACATGATTGAAGAAACGATTGAGGAGATGAAACAGCACCCTCAAGGCAACGTCGAGGAAGACAAAGACCGCGATATGAACATCATGAGGAAAAAACATCAAGAATTGGAGAACAATTAAAAAACAGAGAAGCGATTGCTGTCGCTTCTCTGCTTTATTTTGCCCGCCTTCGCTTTTCTTTGTCCAGCTGCGGCGCCCACTCGCTCGAGGTTTCTTCACACCGCCAGATCAAGCCAAAACCAGGCTTGATCCTGCCGTCGCTCCAGAACTTGTCGCTCGTGTGCAGGGCGCCTTCGCTTTTCTTGATCCAGCTGCGGCGGGTAGGGAGCTTCGAGATTTTTCGCCCTGAAAACGAAATCCAATACCGGGATTTCTTTTGTCAGGCCTCCAAAATTCTCGCTCCTGCCCAACCCGCCTTCGCTTTTCGTATCACACGTGTTCGCTTTGGACTTTTTTGGCTTCTTCATTTACTTGTGCTTGATTGACTTGCTCGTCGGCGTGATAGGAGGAACGTACAAGTGGTCCAGCCTCACAGTGACTGAAGCCTTTGCTTAATGCGATTTCCTTTAGTTCAGCGAATTCGTCAGGGTGGTAGTATTTAACAACTTTTAGGTGTTTTTTCGTCGGCTGTAAATATTGGCCGATGGTCATAATATCGACATCGTTCGCCCGAAGATCATCCATGGTTTCGATGATTTCTTCTTTTGTCTCTCCAAGCCCGATCATAAGACTAGATTTCGTTGGAATGTCTGCGTGCATTTCTTTGGCACGACGCAAAAATTCAAGCGTGCGGTCATATTTTGCCCGAGCACGTACTTTCGGTGTTAGACGGCGTACGGTCTCGATATTGTGATTCATAATGTTCGGACGCGCGTCCATCAATATTTGTAGACTGGTTTCATTTCCAGACATGTCGGACGGCAGCACTTCAATCGTGCAAAACGGGTTTCTTCGTCTAACCGCGCGCACGGTTTCTGCAAAGACACTGGCGCCGTCGTCTTTCAGATCGTCACGTGCTACAGCTGTGATCACGACATGCTTTAAGCCCATTTGCTCAACAGAATCGGCTACACGTTCTGGTTCTTCGAGGTCGAGTTCCGTTGGCAATCCGGTTTTAACAGCACAGAAACGACAGCCCCGGGTGCAGATGTCTCCCAAAATCATAAATGTAGCCGTTTTTCGTACAGCCCAACACTCGTGTATATTTGGACAGCGCGCTTCTTCACACACGGTATGTAGTTTCTTTTCGCGCATCATTTTCTTTAAACCTGTATACGATTCATTCGTGTTTAGCTTAATTTTCAACCATTCTGGCTTGCGTTGGTGTTCTTCTTTCGTTTCTTTGCTATTGCTTGCCATTCGCCTTTCCCATCCTTTCCACAAAAAAGTATCGCTCTACTTCCTATAAATCGTACCACGAATAATAGCTATTGACCAAGCCCATGCTCAAGTTTTTCTTCTTAGAGAGGTACGAGCTCATATTTCTCATAAGACTCAGGGCGCAGGGGCACTGACCAGAGAGGCCTATGACTCCGCTCTCCCTATTTGCATCCTTTTTCATAAACTTGCCAACGATTTTCAGTTGTATTTCCACTATCTGAAGTCAACACTAACAGCACAATCAATAAGAAAGGAAGGGGTATTCCGTGTTAAAACGCTTTTGCTTGGCCTTCCTCGCCTTCCTTCTGCTTTTCCTATCTCTTATCCCCGAAGCCCGCGCTTCTTCGGAGCAGGACCAGGAGCAACTCGACAGTGAACGCATGGCGCTGTATCAAAAAATGGAAACCATTACGAGCGTCCCCTGGTATTTTCTAGCGGCCGTTGATACGTATGAGCGTGGACTGCGGAAGGCACTACGCGACCGCCCGGAGGCAGAGGGGCTCATATCGATTTATTACGAGCCTGAGCATTGGGTCGGGGCCATCAATCCAAACCCAAATGACGAAGATCCCATTTCGATAAGTCTCTTTGACGGCATTGGGCTAGACGGGAATGGGGACGGCACTGCAAGCCTTGAGGATGATGAGGACGTTCTCTACACATTCGCCCGTTTCTTAGAATCGTACGGCTATTCAAAGGAAGATTTTCGCATTGCGCTTTGGCACTTTTACGAGCGAGAGCAATCCGTTAACATTATCTCCGGACATGCTGAGGTCTTTAAAAAATATAAGCATCTTAACTTGCATGAGCATTCGTTTGTCATGCCTTTGCACCATAATTACAGCTACAGAAGCACATGGGGCGATCGTCGTGGCTGGGGCGGGCGCCGAATCCATGAAGGTACAGACATTTTTGCCAATTACAACGTTCCCATTCAATCTTCTTCTTACGGGATTGTGGAGACAATGGGCTGGAACCCCTATGGTGGCTGGCGCGTCGGCATTCGCGATTTAGACAATGTTTATCACTATTACGCCCATTTGAGTGGCTTTGAAGATGGACTCGAAGAAGGCTCCATTGTCGAAGCCGGACAAGTCATTGGCTATTGCGGAAGCTCCGGCTATGGGAAACCTGGCACACAAGGGAAATTCCCACCTCACCTCCACTACGGCATGTATCGTGATAACGGGGTGACCGAATGGTCGTTTGACCCGTATTCATCACTAAAACAGTGGGAGCGCGCAGCAAAAGCGGAAAAATAACCAGGAAAAACGAGACGGCGAGCAGCCCTCGAATTCAGAAAGAACCGACGAACATCATGTTCATCGGTTCTTTCTCGTTTTACTGTTGTTGTTTTTTTTGTTTTCCGACTTTGTGTGCATAGAGCATGCTTGCAACCAGACCCCCCCATAGAATGCCAACCCCAACAATCATCATCACTATCGCACTTGCGCTCATTTTTAGCCCTCCTCTTCATCTTGGTTAGGCGTAAGCGTCCTTGTTGGCCATTTGATCGCCGAGAAAACGAGACCGACGATTAGTGCTGCACTAGCTACACCCCAGCCGCTTACTAATAAGAACCATGTCGGCATATCACCGTAGTTAGACTGAAGGTTTTCGACCAAATTAAGCGTAAAGATAACCCCAAGAACGATTGGTGTGACGAACAACAAGCAAATTTTCCACCAAGACCCAACTTTAAAATCAGAAACCTCATTCATATGGTTTTGTAACGTTGGCAGCTTACGCAAGAACCACGCGACCACGACAACAGAGATAAGTCCTGCAAAAGCAATTCCGAATTGGTTGATGAAGTAATCAACTGCATCAAGGACATTGATCCCTCCTTGCGTGGCGTAGACAAGCGATATAAGAGCCGCAAGACCAACGCCCATCAAGACGGATGTGGTTCGGGAGACGTTAAATTTGTCCTTCACGCCGGAAACATACGTTTCGGAAATCGAAATGAGTGACGAGATTCCTGCTAGGGCCAAACAGCTAAAGAACAGGACGCCAAAGGCACTGCCGAACCCAGGCATGTTGTTTACGATTTCCGGAAAAACAATGAACGCGAGCCCAATTCCGCTCGCCACCACTTCATCAACGGCGACTCCTGCAGTCGCCGCCATGAACCCGAGAGCGGCAAAGACCCCAATCCCGGCGAGAAGTTCAAAGCTTGAATTACTAAAAGCCATAATAAACCCACTGTTATTCAGATCTGTTTTCTTCGGCAAATAGCTCGAATACGTGATCATGATCGCAAACCCAATCGATAAGCTAAAGAAAATGTGACCGTAGGCAGCGATCCAAACCCCCGGAGCGGCCATCGCTTCCCAATTCGGTTCAAAAAAAGCGTTTAACCCGTCAAGGGCCCCGTCAAGTGTGAGAGCGCGAATAACAATAATTAAAAACATAATAACTAGCAACGGGATGAAAATACGATTTGCCCACTCAATCCCTTTCTTCACGCCAGCAAGCATAATGGCAAAAACGGCTCCCCAGACAATTACTAATGGAATAAGAACGTTTGGATTTAAACTTCCAAGAACACCAGCATCCGTGGCGCTCAAATAATTACCAAAAAAGTGCGCCTCGGTGTCGCTCCCCCAGCTTTGATTAAAAGCAAAGACTGCATAGGATAGCGCCCACGCAACAATAACAGCATAGTACGTTGAAACGACAAACGAAATGGCGACTTGCCACCAGCCAATCCACTCAGCCTTCTTGTTCAAACGTGCATAGGAAAGCGGTGCGGAGCCTCTGTATTTTTGCCCGATTGAGAACTCCATTAACAGAAGTGGAATTCCTGCTGTAAGAACGGCAAACAAATACGGAATTAAAAAGGCACCTCCTCCGTTTTCATACGCAACATAGGGAAAACGCCAGATGTTTCCAAGTCCGACGGCAGAACCGACCGCAGCTAAAATAAACCCTGCACGCGTCCCCCATTGTTCCCTTTGAGCCATGTCTCATCACTCCTTTGCTACTATAATAGTGCTATGTAGTTCGAATTATTCCACACTTTATCTCGAATGAATCAAAACTATTTGAACATTCAAGTGATTAAATTGTAGAGAATTGTCGAACATTCTCTTGATTATAATTAATCCCGTCCTATTTGTCAAAAAATAAAAAGAAGAAAAAGCGCAGGCGGGTTGGGCAGGAGCGAGAATTTCGTGTCAGGACTGAAAAATCTCGAGCTCCTACCCGCCGCAGCTGGATCAAGAAAGGCGCAGGCGCCCTGCACACGAGCGACAAGTTCTGGAGCGACGGCAGGATTAAGCCCGGTCTTGGTGAAGAAACGGAGTCGGCACCGAAGCTAGACAAAAAAGCGCCCTAAAAAGGAACGCTTTTCTTTGCTTGTTTGTTGATGCCAAGAAGAATTAGAATCGCTACTAGCAGCAAAACGAATGCCGTCGCAAGACCTGTCCAGACATTACCATAGCCCAGGCCAATAAAGGCGAAAAAGGAGATCACAGCAGCTAGAATCGCGTACGGCAGCTGTGTCATAACGTGATCCATATGATCGCTCCCGGATCCGGCTGAGGATAAAATCGTCGTATCCGATATCGGAGAAATATGATCACCAAAGATCGAGCCTGCGAGAACCGCTGCAAACATTGGAATGATCATCGTTACATCAAGGGTGTTCGCCATCTCTCCCGCAATGGGGAGCAAAATCCCAAACGTTCCCCACGAGGTTCCTGTTGCAACTGCCGTGACTCCAGCAACAACGAAAATCATTGCCGGAAGCAAGCGTACATCGACGCTGCCATCCACTAATGAAGCAAGGTACGCGCCTGTCCCAAGACGGTCAATCATCTCAATCGTTGTCCAGGCAAGGAGCAAAATCCCAATGGCAGGCATCATCGACTTCAGACCAGCCAAGAGCGCAGCGTTCAACTTAGAGGTTGTTGGCTTAGCAAACAGGATAGAAAGCAAGGCTACCACAAAACCAATGATTCCTCCCATCACAAGGGAAAGCCCGATGTCTGTATACTCAAGCATCGAGAGGAGCGATACAGTCACACCATCTCCTCGAGCCCCCACTGCTCCCGTATAGAATAACAGCGAAACAGTAGAGATAACGAGGGCGAGAATCGGGTAAAACAAATGGCCAATGCGCCCGCCTTTGAGTGTCTCCGTTTCGCCAACATCCCCCGCAGGCCTACCTTTTTTCGGATCGGTTAACGCCCCCGTCGACTGCGCTCTTTCCTCATGCGTTCGCATTAGCCCTACGTCCAAATTAAACACGATCACAAGGACAACAAGCGAAAGAGCGACAATGGCATACAAATTCATCGGGATCGTATAAAGGAAGGCCTGGAACCCGCTATAATCGGTAATGCCATATGTGGCGAGAATGGAAGCCATCGTTCCGATGATAAAAGCCCCCCAGCTTGAGAGCGGCATTATGACGCATACAGGCGCCGCTGTGGAGTCGACAATGTAAGCAAGTTTCGCCCGCGACACGCGAAAGCGGTCAGTCACCGGACGGCTGATGTTTCCTACCGTCAAGCTGTTAAAATAATCATCAATAAAAATAACGATTCCTAAAATCACCGGTAGAAAAAGCGAGCTTTTACGCGTCTGCATCCGCTTTGCAGCCCAGTCCGCAAACGCCTTGCTGCCGCCCGAAAAGGTGACGAGGCTTGCAAGCATTCCGAGAAAAAGCAGGAAGAGCATAATCAAGAGCTCCCAGTCGTTGAGCGCAAATCCACTTTCAGCGATTGCCGACACCACACCCCCAAACCTCGGTGCGTCTACGGCTTCAAACGAAAAGATAAATCCGGCAATGGTTTGAAAAATGCCTGCAAGCGCCTTGAACGGCTGAAAGTCAAAGGCCATTAGCGCCCCGACGAGAATCGCGATGCCAAGTGATAGAAAGACACGCCTCGTTACAATGACTAGCAGCAGCGCAAGCACTGGTGGAATAAGTGAATAGATCGTTTCAGTCATAGTTTCTCCTTTCAAGAGAGGTTGTCACAAAAGTTCAGGCGGGTCGATCACTCGCCATAGCTAGACAAAAAAAAGACAATCACAGAAGAACTCTGTCATTGTCATGCAACAAACAGCCCCGTCGCTTGTAGTTCTCCACAACTATTTGTGGCAGTCCGGCACCTGTTGAATGCCGTCCCAGCTGAGAAAAGAGTGGCCCCTTTCCTGCTTCGGCAAAAATGCCTTTCTGCTTCCCTCGTCGCTGCCTGGCTCCGAAAGCATACTCTTCATTTTTGCACCTCTACCTCATCATCTAGACAAGGCGTTCTATTCATTTTTCAAACTGATCCTACCACAGATCTAGGCAAGCATCAATGGATTACGGGCCGTTATTTTCTTCCTGTTCTATTTCTTCTGCAGGAATGGCTGGAGCGGGCGGGAGAATCGATCCGCCCTGCCCTCCTTCCATGTAATAGTTCGGTACCTCCCCTGGGATAACCGCAAGACCCGCAGGGAGCGTGACGCTTACGTTTTCTGTTGCCACGCTAAAAGGAAGAATCACTTGCACCCTTACATCCACTTCCATACTTAACGATACTCTCGTATTATTAATCCCGACTCGTTCTATTTCGTCCACCATATCAACTTTCGCATCACTAACCGTCTGAAAGCGAATCGGAATCGGTGGACCAAGATCGTTTAAGAGCGCATTATTTAGCGCACGGCCAAGCGGGATGCTATAGACGATATCCCCTTCGCCCCCCTCGCTATTCATCTCTCCAGCTTGAATTTGATTCAACACACTGTGAACTTCTCCAATCGCGTTGCCCATAACTTCATTGTACATACGAGAGTCAGCCTGGAAGGTACCGTTTTCGTCAATTAGAATCATTTCAGACATATCATAGTCCCCCAACTGATGGGAGAGCGCTTCATGAATGGCATGGTTAGCAATTCGGTCGATTTCCACACTAGCAATTTCTGTTAGAACTGGACGAAGTTGTTGGTCGACGTACCGAAGCCCTAGAACTGTAAGTATGGCAAAAACGAGCAAGGAAATGAGGAGCACATAGCGAAAAGGAAGCGGCCCTCTTTGTCGCTGCTGCTTGATTGGCTGTGTCTTCCACTTTTTCACTTCCACCACCTCCACTACAATTCTTATGCAGTGGCGCTGGGAGTTTGACCAAAAAATTACACGAGCTAATGCCTTATATATGTCCGAAACTCGTGAGGATAGCGATTTTTCTCATCCATCGTCCCACGCACGGATTCGACAAGTTCCCATTTACGTTCATCGATTCCTGGAGCAAATGTATCACCGTCAAACACATGTTCAATCACGGTCACATATTGCTTGTCACTTACATCCCAAAGCAGTTTAAAAAGTTCAGCCCCACCAATGACAAACGTCTCTTCCTCACTGGAGGCAAGATCCAGCAGCTCTTTTTTACTATGGATCACTTTCACGCCCTCCGCTGTAAAATTAGCATCGCGGGTGAGAACCACGTTTTTTCTGTTTGGCAACGGTTTGCCAATCGATTGATAGGTTTTCCTTCCCATCACAATGGTGTGCCCGGTCGTGACTTGCTTGAAATGGCGCAAGTCCGCAGGCAAATACCAGGGCAACTCATTATTCTTGCCAATTGCCCTTTCCTGATCCATCGCATACACAAAAGAAATCATACTGACACCTGTGCCTTAATATGCGGATGGGGATCGTAGCCTTCGAGTTTGAAATCATCGAATGTGAACGCGAATAGGTCCTTCACTTCCGGATTGAGGACCATTTTCGGCAGTGGCCGCGGCTCTCTCGTTAGCTGAAGCTTCGCTTGCTCCAAGTGGTTGGAATACAAGTGCGCGTCTCCAAGCGTATGAACGAAATCGCCAGGCTCAAGATCGCAAGCTTGCGCCATCATCATCGTCAGCAAGGCATACGAAGCAATGTTAAAAGGCACACCAAGAAAGATGTCGGCACTGCGCTGGTAAAGCTGGCAGGAAAGCTTGCCATCATTCACGTAGAACTGAAACAGGCAGTGACAAGGGGCGAGTGCCATTTGGTCCACTTCTGCCGGATTCCATGCGCTGACAATCAGGCGCCTCGAATCAGGGTTGGTCTTAATTTGTCGGAGCACGTCCGAAATTTGGTCGACAACCTCCCCGTTTGCCCCTTCCCACGAGCGCCACTGCTTTCCGTAGACAGGCCCCAATTCCCCGTCTTCGTCCGCCCATTCATTCCAAATGCGCACACCGTTTTCCTGCAAATAACGAACGTTCGTGTCTCCCTTCAGAAACCAAAGAAGTTCATGAATGATCGAGCGTAAATGCAGTTTTTTTGTTGTCACAAGAGGAAACCCTTCTTGCAAATCAACGCGCATTTGATAGCCAAATGTGCTCACTGTGCCAGTGCCTGTCCGATCAGATTTTTGCGAGCCGGCCTTTAGCACGTGCTCGCATAGTTGCAAATACTGCTTCATCTCTACTTTCACCTTTTCTAGTTCATATTTGGACAGTCATCTTACTGCGACTTTGCCATTTTCACAAGCGCGTCTCTTCCCATTGTCCCGGCGCTGATGCCAATGTCTTCACACGCATATGTCACCGATTCTAATGGAGCGTCAAGAAGCTGCTCGATGGTACGAACGCCTACGGCCCTCCCCGCCATAATTCCGCGATCCGCTAACTTTTCATTTAAAAGGCCGACATCAAGCGCCCCACACATAATGTAGCCTGCTTCGCACGTAACCGCCATGAAGTTTGTCTTTGGAAGTTTCACGGTTATGGCTACAAACTGCTCTCCATTGACGACGATTGGCGACATTTCCACCATTACGACCACTCCTTTTCATCTGATTCCTCACAGACTATGATGCAATGGGCGCATGCGTGCATCACATTGCTTGTTTTTTTACCATCGAAAGAAGAACATCGCGAAGAAACTCAGGGAGAAAGTATTCCTTCTTTTTCGCAGCAGCAATATCCGGGAACAAAAAACCAAAGGTGTACATGTCAAGGGTCGCAAGCAAATAGGTCTTTTCCTTTTTCAACGGCTCTCCAAAAACGCGAATGTCCATCACGTTCCCACTCGGCGAGAGTTCGATATCAAATCCTGTAAAGAGCGTGACCCCAAGAACTTTTCCGCGAAAACCAAAGCCTTTAAGCTCGAGCTCTCGTATTTCATCGGTATGAGCGCGCTCAATTGTCGACTTTAGCTCAGCACCTGTCAGTTCAACGACACATGGGTTAATGGGATGCGGGCAAATTCGGTGCAAATCCCCATATGTGAGTTCTCCTGCATGCAACGTTTCAAGCAATACGCCCGAACTCATCATGCCAAGCTGGCACTCACACCAGTTCACAAGCTCATCACAGAGGAGTTGTCCCCCTTCCGATACCTCTTGCCAGGAAACAGGAAGCGGCCGTGCGAGCTCTGCTGCTGGCTGATTGAGCGCCATCATCGCTTCCTCCGTCAACTCTGCCAAAAGGGCTGCCGTTGCTTCATCAGGTGCTAGCACGGACGTTTCTAAGAGCTCCGTTTCCGCTCGCTGCAGTTTATGGGAGGTCTCGGAGAAGAAAAGGTTGAGCTCTCCTAAGTAACGTCCGTGTTTACCAGCCTGCGTAATGAGTGTATGGCCCACCCGCTTTCCTCTCTCTAACACATGGTGCGTGTGGGCTCCTATAATGATATCAATCTCCGGGATCGTCTTGGCGATCTCCTCATCGCGAAATAGACCGAGATGGGAGAGCATAATCAACGCGTCGACCTCGGGACGCAACTTTGCCACAAGACGCTCCAAAATCTCAAAGCTAGCCTCCAATGTCCAGCCGATCTCATTGTAGAAATCGACCATTGGCGCGGTGTAGCCAATATACCCTACCTTTATTCCGTTTGGCATCGTCTCTGTCGCAAAAGGTTCCATCCACGAAGGCCTAGCTCCCGTCTTCGTATCAATCATGTTCGCAACGAGGACAGGAAAATTGGCAGCTTCATACATCGCGTGGGTCATTTCCTTCGAGAACGTTACGCCCTCGTTGTTGCCAAGCGTCGCATAGTCAACACCTGCCGCATTGAGAAGACGAATGTTCCCGAGCCCAGCCGTCGCCTCAGTCATCGGGTTGACGCGATCCGCATGGTCACCCAAATCGAGAAAACGCGTTAGAGCATCTCGGTTTTTTCTCACATGCCCGACAATATTCGGCCAGTAGTCAAAGCCACTGTGAATATCGTTACTGTAATACAATTTCAGCCGCTTTGACATGTGTGACTCCCTCCAAAAATCTCTCTACCATTAATGATACCATCTCAACTCGTCAAAGTCCGCTCCCTGTGATTCCCTGATACACAAACCTGAGTGCCAGTAATAAAAACATGACGCGCAAAACATGAACAAGCATGGCACTTGATAGTTTTCGGTTCATCCACGCACCAAGCTGGCCTCCGAACCAAGCACCGGGAATGAGCGCGAGTGCATACAGCCACGCGATATGACCAGCAACCAAATGACTCACGGACCCTGATACAGCCGAAAGGAAAATAACGAGCATGGAGGTAGCCACTGCCGTTCGGGCCGGAAACCCGAATAATACGATCATCACAGGCACGACCAACGCCCCACCACCGACACCGAAAAGACTGGAAACAAAGCCAATAAAAACCGAGAGACTAATGGCGACGCTTGGACGGTAACCATACGTTTGTCTCTCGCCCGTTTCATCAATGTAGCTGCGTGTGACCCCTTTGCTCATCCCGCTCCCCTGCCGAAGGTTTCCGCGCAAAAACAAACTTCCGACGACCACCAGCATGAAAAGCCCAAAGTATAAAAAGAAAAGCTCCGTATCCACAAAGCGACTGGCGATGACGCCAAGCACTGTGCCTGGAGCGATGCCGACAAAGAAGAGAAAGGCACTTTTATAGTCCACCGTTTTTTGCTTCAAATAAGAAAGCGTTGAGGAGATCCCTGTAAATATCATTACAAAAAGAGAGGTACCCGCTGCCACTTGTGGAGGGGTATACGCCAGGCTATCAAATTGACTGCCAAGCATAATGAGCGCAGGGACAACAATAAGTCCCCCTCCAAGTCCGAGCAAACTGCCAAATGTACCAGCAACGAGCCCCATAATAACAAGCAGTATCCATTCCATGCCGTCGTTCCTTTCTCTAGAACAAGTCGAGCTGCCGAGGCGCGAGATCCGTATATTCGATGCCGAGCATCTCAATAAACTGTCGGGCGTTTCCTGCCGCATGTCCACCGGAGTTGTTGTTAAAAACGACATAAATATGCTTGCTGCGTTCATTAAGATACGCTATCTTTTCCTTCCATTCTTCGAGCTCAAGCTTATTGTACTGATACAAATACCGCACTTCCCGCCAATTCTCGCCATTCCTTGGACCACTCCAGCCGTGTACATTGCGCCCGTGAAAACGGACAAGCGTCTTCTCCACACACGTAGGCTCAAGCACCGTTGGCACTGAGCCAGCTCCAGCTTGAGGCTCATCGCAAACGCTGTGAATCCAGTTGTCTTCACGCATGTACTGTAGCGTTCGCTCCTTGAACTGCGGCGAAAACCAAGACTGATGCCGAAATTCCAGCGCGCATGGGAAGCCTTTAAGCTGCTCGCGCACATAGCGAACGGCCTGCACATGGTTCTTTTGCAGATCAAACCAGGGAGGAAATTGACATAAGACCATTGCTAGCTTCCCTGCCTCTATGAGTGGCTTAAGCGATTCCTTAAATACCGTGAACATCTCTTCCTTTGTTTCAAAGGTTGGCTCCCCGCGCTGGTGCCCTGTCATCCCTTGATACGCCTTGACAATAAATTGAAACGAGGCCGGCGTTTCCCGCACCCACTTTCTCATATTGGAGAGGGGCTGCACTGCATAGAACGAAGAATCCAGCTCGACAATTGGAAAATGTCCAGCATATGTCTGCAGCTTCTCAGACGACCCAGCACTCTCATACAGCGAATCATGATCTCCCCATCCAGTCAACCCAATGGAGATCATCTGCGATCACCTCTCTTGCAAAACCTTTTAATTTTATGTAGAGAAAAGCGAGAGCCCTTCCCTCTGGTAACAAACATTCTCCATCTACACCATCCGCCAGGGGCTAGTTTACGCTCTACATCCTCATGATTCCCTTTTAAAGAGAAAAAGCGAACCTCATAAAGGCTCGCTTTCCCCACTTTAACCGATTGAACCTTCCATTTCAAAACTTAAATATAGTATTCAAAGAACATCAAGCACGACTCAAATCCTTATTAAAATGAGGGTTTCAGAGATCAGTTTATCAGAACGTATCAAAAAAATTCAAATCAAACCGGGCAAAAAACGGACAAGTTAAACACGGTGGATATAAGGATAAAAATGAGGTGTCACTACAACAGGCACCTCCCTAAATAAAACGATATGGAGCTGTTTTACTAATGATTTTTCGGTTCTCTTTTACTAATAAATGATTTATATCATGCCGTCCATAGTTTAGACAAGTCTTATTATTTTGCAGAGCCATTTCGTATATCGAGCTTGTGCGACGTTTACAATTAATAACAAATCTAATCGTTGTTCTACAATACGGCCCTTCAGTTACGCAAGGTATGGTAAATGTATAACTAGGCATCCACTAAAGTTGCTTAGTTATATTTCCTCGCCCTTATGCTCCTGATAATCCGGCTCTTTTGACAATACCACATTATCATCATCATAACCATCTGAACGCATAAAAAAAAACCAAAGGTCGTGAAACCCTTGGTATTGTTATATTTGGGGTTGGTGCTATTGAAAGGACTCGAACCTCTACGGGATTTAACTCCCACTAAGCCCTCGGTTATTATCTGAAACGAACACTAACAAAAACATTAATGTTCGATATTTTTTTTAGAAAAAGGCAAAAAGGTAATCCATCATTCCCTCGAACTTCTCTTTAATATCTAATTTCTGCTTACAGACACACTGTTAGAAACCTCTACTAAGGTTCCCCCTAAGAATTCCACTTCGAAAAGATATTTAAAGAACTTACTTTCCATTTTACTTATAAGCGAATTATTTATAAAAATAACATTCGAACCAGCGTACGAAGCTTGCTTTACTTCTTGATTTTTCACAAATATGAAAATAAATAGTCCTACCATACTGTGCAACAGCCATAACTGACTGCTCTCATAATTGAAGATAATCTTTTCCTACCTAGCACCCTTTTGTGCGATAAAGGTTTTCAATTGCTTTTAGTTGAATTAATAGGCTTCTGCTGTTAGCCAATTTACATCATTCCGCCCATGATTATCTTCATAAATAAACCTCTTTCTTGAAGATCTTCTTCAATTTATGGGCGTTTATTCTTCTTTTTAACGATTCCCACTGTCAACATAATAAGGGGCAATATTATCCCAAGTAGAAACCAAATCATCGTTGAAATATCCCGATCCCAATTCTGTTGATATGTGACAGTAGGATAGATGATGGTTGATAGAACAACGACAATCATCCCTAAAGGGAACGTCAGAGGACGATACCCTTTTAAATTCAAGATTTGCGAGAGACCTAATGCCCCTGCATAAAAGTAAAGAAGCATTTTAAAATAGACCAAGATAAACCACGTGAGCGCTAAAAACGCTTCAACCCGTTGAAAAAAGTTGCCGACATTGATTTTCCGTGCCAATACATAGCTTGGATATTGTTGCCTGGCCGTGACATCAGCGCCAAGTACGGGTACGCTTAATAAGATAATGACGATGATCGCAAGCCCCCCGATCAAATACCCAGTGAGAAAATGCTTTCCTACGGTTTTCGTTTGGTTCACAAACGCAGGGAAAATCATGAATAACGCCACCACAGGAAATATAATACTTTCTGCAGAGATAAAGGTTGCTCTTAGCATCGCTTTCATGTCCGTTTCAAAGATGGGCTGGAGATTTTCAATCTTTATTTCAGGAAGAAGAAATACGGTCAAGAGGATAAAAAGAATCGAAAAAAAGAAAATGAAAATTTCAGCGGTACCGCTGAACGTCTCAATTCCAAGACGTGCACCTATCACCATCACCATCGCCATGACAACCTCAATCGCTTCCATCGGCGTTTCCGGCAAGAGATGGAGTGCCATAAAATTCCCTGAGTAGAACAACAGAGAAGCCGCAGAGTGCAGCATCATGTAAACAAAGCCAACAGAAATCATTTTGCCGAACCATTTTCCAAATAAAGTTTCATTCATTCCGACAAACGTCTTACCGGGAAACATCAGCCCTAGTTTGACGTAGAACCAGACAACGAGTAGACCGACACCTACAATCATGATCGCCGTTATCTATACATGCCTGCAATTGTATATCAAACCGATAAAAGGACGGGAATTACTTA
>NZ_LLYY01000037.1 GCF_001484965.1 Shouchella shacheensis
GTTCCTGCTCAGCTTGCTCTTGAGCAGCTTGTTCCTGCTCAGCTTGCTCCTGCTTTGGTTGTTCTTCTGTTACAGGGGCTTGTGCTGGTTGGCGATAGTAAAGCTCGCGATAGGTTTCTGGTCCGGCATAGCCGTCTACGGCAATCCCGACACTTGCTTGAAAGTTGCGAACCGCTTCATCTGTAAGAGGGCCAAACGCTCCGTCTAGTTCACCCTTGTAAAATTGAAGATCATTCAACTGTTTCTGGAGATCTTTGACAAGCGCTCCTTCATCTCCGTAGGAAAGCTCTGTTAACGCTCCGACCGTTTGCACACCGGCAATTCCATCGACTGCAAGGTCATGTTTTTGTTGATAAGTGGTGACCGCTTCTTTAGTAGAGCCTTTGTATGTGCCTGTGACTTTATCTGTCTTTAAGTATCCTTGCTGAGCAAGCAGCTCCTGTAGGTGCTCAACCTTTTCTCCGTTATCGCCTTTATATAGAGGATTGGCAGCCGCTTCTGAGAATGTTGGTGCAGTAAAAAGCACAGCACCTGCCGCCACAACTGGAAGTCCGATGTTACGGAACACTTTAAATGGTACGTTTCGTTTCAATGTATTGCCTCCTTTAAGTTTCTCACTGATTAGGATACTACCAGTACCATGGGAATCTAGCAATTGAATCTAGCACTTCTTAAATTGTTTGCAATCAAATTGTAACAATCGTTATCAATACGCAATATAGTGCGGGTTTGGTCTAGCAACATTGAGGTTAAATCACATATTTACACATGATTTGCGTATTTTATCTACATTTATCGCTTGTTATTGCTATATAATGGATATTAATTGGATTTATCCGCTTCTTTCGTCAATATAAGGCGTTATTTTGCATTTTTCGATGTCACATCTGCAATCAAATCGTCATATAGCACAGGTTAAAGGCACTCGCATACGTTAGTAGAGGGTCTTAAACAAGGAGGAATTCACGATGTCTTATACTGATATGATTGCTCAATACGGCATTGGAAGTGCTCATCCTGGAGGGTTTATAAAAAGCAAAACGTTGCTTCACTCCCTCCATCTACATTCGAATTCTCGTGTGCTGGATTGTGGCTGTGGCACCGGGCAAACGGCCGCCTATGTAAAAAAACAGTTTGCTTGCAAGGTCGATGCGTGTGATCTTCATCCTGTCATGCTTGATAAGGCGAAGGCTCGGTTTGAGAAGGAAAACTTGGACATCGCTTTGCTTGAGGCTCGTGCAGAAAACCTTCCGTACGAGGATGATTGCTTTCACCTCTTGCTGTCCGAATCGGTGACGTCTTTTACAAGTATAGAGAAGAGTCTAAATGAATACTGGCGTGTTTTAAAACCAGGAGGAATTCTCTGCATGAATGAAATCATGGCCTGGACGCCACTACGTCCTTCAGAGGAGCAGGAGCTTCGCCAGGCGTATGGATTCTCTCGACTCCTGGGAGATACGGAATGGGTCAAGGTGCTTCAAGCGTCTCGTTTCCAAGAGGTGACGCTCGATTCCTCCATGAGTGCCGCTGAGCTTCAGCAAGACCTCGAAGATAAGGGAGGCGACATGACCCCTTCAGAGATCATTCCGCCGAGCCATCTCGCTATAATGAATCAGCATCAGCAGCTCTCCGTCAAGTACAAAGATAAGATCGGTCATGGGCTCTTTCTGGCCAAAAAGTAAGCGGAGCTCTAAGTTGTTTTTCCTTGGAAAAGTCGCTTAGAGCCTGCTTTCTTGCAACTTGCTGTGTAACGCTTCCATATGATATGTTCTTTTTGATCGTAAATCTAAGCGCTTCAACAAGGAAAGGAAGAACAGAATGACCAAACAACATATTGGAGTTGTCGGTGTTGGCGTGATGGGACGTAGCCTCGCCTTGAACTTCGAGGATAAAGGCTACTCCGTTTCTCTCTACGACGTTTCTGAAGAACGCATCAATCAAATTTTGGATCTGGAAAAACACAGGCGCCTCGTCGGTACATATTCATTGGAAGCGTTTGTGGCTTCGCTTGAAAAGCCGCGCAAGATTATGCTCATGGTTCAAGCAGGACAAGTCACCGATAGCGTCATTGATTCTCTACTTCCGCTGCTTGATGAGAAAGACGTCCTCATTGACGGCGGAAACACGTACTACACGGATACAATTCGCAGGTCCAAGCTTGTTGAACCTCACGGAATTCATTTTATTGGAACCGGGGTGTCTGGAGGAGAAGAAGGCGCGCTCAAAGGGCCGTCCATTATGCCCGGAGGTCAAAAGGAAGCCTACGAGCTCGTTCGTCCGCTTTTTGAAAAGATTGCCGCCAAAGTTGGCGTTGACGCGTGTACGACATACATTGGGCCAGATGGAGCCGGCCACTATGTGAAAATGGTCCACAACGGGATTGAATACGGGGACATGCAGCTCATTTGTGAAGCGTATCTTCTATTAAAAGAGGTATTAGGCTTGGAGGCTGAGGAACTGCATCGCGTTTTTGCCGATTGGAATGAAGGAGAGCTGGACAGCTATCTGATTGAAATTACGGCCGATATTTTCACGAAAAAAGATGAAGAAACAGGAACGCCTTTGGTTGATGTGATTCTCGATTCGGCCGCTCAAAAAGGCACAGGCAAATGGACAAGCAAAAGCTCGCTTGACCTAGGCGTGCCTCTCCCGGTGGTGACCGAGTCGGTGTTCGCCCGTTTTCTTTCGGCGATGAAGGAAGAGCGCACACGTGCAAGCCAGCTTTTACCCGGACCTAAAGCTGCTACCTTTGACGGCGACAAGAAAGAACTCATAGAGAGCATTCGCCAGGCGTTGTACTTTAGCAAGGTGCTTTCCTATGCGCAAGGGTTTGCTCAACTAAAGGCAGCCTCCGAAGAATACAGCTGGGACTTGCAGTACGGAGAGATTGCGAAAATCTTTCGCGGAGGCTGCATTATCCGCGCCGCCTTCTTGCAGAACATTACCGATGCCTATGCGCGTGAAGCGGACTTGGACAACTTGCTACTGGATCCATATTTCAAAGAGATTGCGGATAAATACCAGCAATCCTTGCGGGATGTTCTTGGCGTTGCCATGCAGCGTGGCCTTGCGGTACCAGGGTTCGCAAGTGCACTTTCCTACTACGATAGCTACCGCAGCGAACGCTTGCCGGCGAATTTGCTACAAGCACAGCGTGACTACTTTGGAGCACATACCTATAAGCGCATAGATAAAGAAGGAATCTTCCATACCAATTGGCTGGAGGATTAACAGAGGACGTGTAGAGAGCGCTCAAATTTGAGCGCTTTTTTTGGTAGAAAGGCGAAAGTGGGTTGGTCAGAAGTGAGAGTTTTGGAAAAAGAAACCCCGGTTTTGGATCTCGTGTCAGGACTGAAAAAATCTCGAGCTTCTACCCACCGCAGCTGGACTGCACTACCTGTTTTAGTTATTGGGCTTTGTGGGCTAGTGCTTCATCATACAGTTCCTTCTCTAGCGTACCTAATCGCTTCGTTCTTGCCGTCGATTTCAGGGGATCGATGATTCTGAACAACATCAACCCAGCTCGGGAGGATTTCCTGAACTGGGTTGATGTTAAACGTCTTCTACGGGCCACCAGTGAAAGCCGTCCTTGTCCAGAAGCTGATCGGCTTCCCTTGGACCCATAGAGCCGGATTCGTAGCTTGCCAGTGGTTTGTCGCTATGTTCCCACGCTTCCGAGAGCGCATCAACGAAAGCCCAAGAAAGACTGACTTCATCCCAGTGCGCAAAGTTTGTCGCGTCCCCGACCATGCAGTCATAAAGCAAGCGTTCGTACGCCTCAGGGGTGTTGACACGATCGGTTGTGCCGTGACGGTATTCAAGGTCAACGGGCGTCGTCTCAGCGGAGCCAATTTTCTTGCCGTTAAGAACGATCGTTATTCCCTCATCTGGCTGGATATGGATAATCAGTAGGTTTGGACCACTTGTGGCCCCTTCCTTCGCATATAAATTTAGAGGGAGCTCTTTGAACTGGACCACAATCTTCGTTGATTTCACGCCCATTCGTTTTCCTGTGCGGATAAAAAACGGGACACCGGCCCAAGTGTGATTATCAATCATTAGTTTTGCGGCAACGTACGTTTCCGTTTTGGAGTGAGGGTCGACGTTCTCTTCACTTAAATAGCCTGGCACTTCCTTCCCGTCCAATTGGCCTTTGCCATATTGGGCTCGAACCGCGTCAGTGCTCGCACGCTCTCCTTCTACTGAACGCAGCGCACGCAAGACTTTAATTTTTTCTGCGCGAATGTCATCTGTTGTTAATCGCAGCGGAATGTCCATGGCGAGCAACGAGACCATTTGTAGCATATGGTTTTGCACCATGTCTCTGAGTGCGCCCGACTTTTCATAATACCCCCCGCGACCTTCGACTCCCAACTTCTCACTGGAGGTAACCTGGATGTTTGAAATGTTGCGGTTGTTCCAGAGAGGCTCAAACATGGCATTTGCAAAGCGAATCACTTGGATGTTTTGAACCATTTCTTTCCCTAAGTAGTGATCAATGCGGTAAATTTCATCCTCTGCAAACGCCTGACGAATCTCACCGTTCAGCTTTTTCGCTGAAGACAAATCATGACCAAATGGCTTTTCAATTACAAGCCGTGACCAGCCCTTCGTATTGGTGACCCCTTCTGATTTCAGCGACTCTGCAATGGTCCCGAAAAACTCTGGAGCCATCGCCATATAGAAAATTCGATTTCCCGGGATATGATACTCGTCATCAAGTCCTGCTAATTTATTTTTAAGACGGGTGTAAGACTCCTTGTTGGTCACGTCAAACGGCATGTATGTAAAATGAGAAACAAACGTTTCAATGTCTGCTGTAGCATCGTTCACCTCTTCATGAATCGAAGCACGTACATGCTCTTGCAATATGTCATCTGTCCACTCTCTACGCCCTAACCCTACAACGGCAAACTGCTCAGATAGGTTTCTTTTTTGGTACAAGTTATAGATAGATGGAAACAGTTTGCGCTTGGCTAAGTCTCCGGTTGAACCAAAAAGGACGAGCACGGCTTTGGGCTGCTCGGTATTCTTCATTTACTAAACCCTCATTTCTCTCTGTAGCACTGGCTCCTAGTAACGTTCATCTCACCGCGGAACGAGAAGCATGAAAACCTTACATCACAGTATACCGGAAAAGTTCGCTCAAAAACAGCGAATCGAATCAGCTTTAGGTTTCCAACAATGGTGTACAAGTAACACTAGCCATTTGTTCACTTTCAACCCCTCCACGTTTCAACAGTTTCGTGTCCTTAAGGATAAAGAAAAACAAACACCCGCGCAAAACGCGCGAGTGCTTCTAATGGCTCTATAGTTCTGTAGGCGGTACGACAATGTCTTCGCTTGGCGCTTCGTTGTTCGGCTGTTCTTCAATGGAAATCGCCACCGCCTCGTTCAAGAATTCAACGCCCTCCTCTAAATCAAAAACAAGAGCTCCTTGCCCTTTTTCATTGGTAACAAAGGAACCAGAAGGGTAGGGCGTTTCCCCTTCAAATCCCCAAACCTGGTAGACATTGGACCCTTCAAGCTCTGGTAGTTCCGCTTGAATCACAAGCTGTAGCTGCCCTTCATCCCCTTCGACAATCGATAATTGTCCGACACTGTTTTCTTCCGCATCGTTTAACTGTACCGCATTGACAATAGCGCCAAACTCGCTTCCTTCACTGGCTGGCTCATCTGCCGGAATTTGCGCCAGCAAATCATTGTTTTGCTCCTCAAGCTCTGCCACATCGTTTTGCAGCCCACTCATTTGCATCTGGAACAAGACATTGGCGCCTACAGAAAAGAGCAGTGCTGCCGCTGCCACCATCGGCCATACACGACGCTTTCGCCCCGGTGTCATTGGAACGACCTTGTTAGTTTCACCCTCGTCCCCATTTGTACTCTCTTCCTCTGCAAACACAGCCCCAAGAACGCGCTCTTTCATGTTTTCTGGAGGCTCGATGTCCGCTGTATGGGCTGAAATGTCTTCATTTAGCAAATAAAGCTCTGCCAATTGCTCCTGACATTCTTCGCAGTCAAGCAAATGGTTTTCAAAAGCTTCTTGATCGCGCGGCGAGAGCTCATCATTAAAATAATCAAACAAGCGTTCACATTGGTTGTCTTTACTCATGTACATCGCCTCTTCCATCTAGTGAACCTAGCTGTTTTCTCAGTCGTTTCAACGCTAGCCTCAACCTTCCTTTCACGGTCCCAAGTGGGAGGTCACTCTGCTGGGCAATTTTCGTTTGCGACTGACCTTCAAAGTAAAATAGCTTCACCACATACTGCTGCTCTGCTGGAAGTTCGCGCACCGCTGTGCGAACGGTGTCTTGTTCTTCCTTCTGCTCGATGGTTCCCTCAACCGTCTCCGTATCCACCCGGTCTGTATCCTGTTCATAAAGCGGTGCGGTCTCCGTTCGTTTAGCCTTACGGATCGCATCGATCGCTTTATTCCTGGCGATGGTTAACAGCCAGGAGGAAAACTTCCCTCGACTCGGATCATAAGAAGTCTGGCCCTTCCAAAGCTTGATAAACACATCTTGCATTACTTCTTCGGCCAGTCCCTTGTCTTTCGTAAATCGGAAAATAAAGGAAAACAAAATCTTCTCATAGCGCTCGTATAATTGTTCCAGCGCCTGCCGATTCTGATTCAGAATGCGCTGGTATAATTCTTCATCTTTAGGTGGCATTGGTGTACTCCTTTTTTCAGCTATGATTATAAAGTAAACGAACAAAAACGAGGATTAGATCACTTTTTGAAAAAATTGGCTTTTGTTACGACTCCTTTTCAAGCAAGCGGACTTTCACTTAACAAATAAATTCCCTCCTCACTAGTTGCCGAGGAACATCCCCTCGACCAACGCTGAAAATTAACCTTCAGTTTCACGAGATCGACCACTCCCGTTATGTAAGCGTAAGTGTGCTCTCAGTATAGCTTACCTTGTTTTGAAAGGACAAGTGAGAGAGGAGGACTTACGCGTATAAAAGCAAACAGCCTTGCCTCATTTTTACTCATTGAGGCAAGGCTGTAGAGGTTCTTCTTTATTTTCTGCCTTCTCCTTCGCAGATCTTTCTGAAGAGAGGGCGTATAGCTCCCTCTCCTTCCATTAGACGCCTTTGCATGTGGAATTTTGCAAGGAGTGCCTCCTTCGTTGATGAATCTCGCTTCGCTCCTCCGTTAGCCCTCACGTTCAATCAATGTCGCGATCCCTTGCCCGCCTCCAATACAAGCAGTAATTAAAGCTGTGGATTGGTTCCTTCTGCGCAATTCATAAATGGCTTTTGTCATTAAGATCGCGCCTGTTGCGCCTAGCGGGTGTCCGTGAGCGATCGCGCCACCATTTACATTTAATTTCTCAGGGTCAAACTCCAGTTCTCGGTCGCAGGCAATCACCTGGCCGGCGAACGCTTCATTCAGTTCGATGAGGTCAATTTCGTTTAGGGTTACCCCTGTGCGTTCCAGTAGTTTTCGAGTGGCAGGGACAGGTCCAATGCCCATAATGTTCGGGTCGACCCCGCTCACAGCATAGCCGCGAATCACTGCCAGCGGTACTAAGCCATGTTCTTTCGCCTTCTCTCTGGACATCACAACCACAGCGCTTGCCGCATCATTCAAGCCGGAACTGCTCCCCGCGGTTACCGTGCCGCCTTCTAGAAACGCAGGAGGCAGCTTTGCTAACGCTTCACGTGTTGTGGACGGTCGCGGATGCTCATCTTTGTGAAACGAAATCGCTTCTCCTCGTCTTTGCGGAACCTCAATCGGGACAATTTGTTCGTCAAAGTAGCCTGCTTCCATGGCAGAGCCCATTCGCTGCTGGCTTCGAAGCGAATAGTCATCCTGCTTTTCTCGTGAGATCCCATATTTTTTCACGAGATTCTCTGCGGTAATGCCCATTGGCGGATCGCCGATTTCTTTTGGGGAGAGCCGTGAAGAACGGAAAGCAGGAGGCATCGGGCTATACGCCTTTGTGGGCCGGTCCATTAAATAAGGCGCGCGGCTCATGCTTTCAACCCCGCCGGCAACGAAAACGTCTCCGTCTCCGGCTTTAATCGCTTGAGCGGCTAAATTGATCGCATTGATGCCCGAGCCACACTGGCGGTCCACCGTTAAGCCGGGAATATCAAGTGACAGTCCCGTTTGCAGCGCCGTTAAACGGGCAATATTGCCACCCCCACTTAACACGTTTCCCATGATCACATCATCAATTTCCTCTGCTTGGACGGAGGCTCTTTGGATCGCTTCCTTTAAAACAGCGGCTCCGTATTCATGGGCCTGAAGATTCGATAGAGCTCCCCCTTGTTTGCCAATAGGTGTTCTCACTGCAGATACAATGACTGCATCTCGATTGGACATAGCGATTCCTCCATTTTTTTTATATTGAAACTCTCCTTGTTACTTCACTTGCTCTCTAGCCGCTTCCTCCTGCAATTGCCTCCATAAGATCTTTCCGCTGGCGGTAGTTGGAAACGATGTGCGAAATTCAATGGCGCGCGGGTACTTGTAGGCCGCCATTTCCTCTTTGGACCACTCAATGATCTCATTTTCTGTCACCGTGCCTACGGAATCAGAATGCAGGATCACTAACGCCTTCACCGACTCCCCGCGCACAGGATCGGGGACGCCAATAACACAGGCCTGCTCGATGGCTGGATGTTTGTAGAGCAAGGATTCGACTTCGGATGGCCAGACTTTATAGCCGGAAGCGTTAATCATTCGCTTGACCCGATCAACCATAAAGAAATAGCCTTCTTCGTCGAATTTTGCCATGTCTCCTGTTCGAAAGAAACGTTTCCCATTGAGTTCTATAAACGCCTTTGCTGTTTCTTCTGGTCGATGGTAATACCCTTCAAAAAGCTGTGGCCCGTTAATGACAATTTCACCGACTTCGTCCGTGCCTAGCTCCTTAAGCGAGGTCGGGTCCACCACGCGCGCGTCCACGTCAAAGGAGGGAACGCCCAAGCATTGCAGTTTTGGAGCATCAGGCGGATTGAAATGCGTATGCGAAATCGTCTCCGACAGTCCGTAGGCTTCGATATAACGCAAGCCAAGATACGTATACAATTTTTCGCCGACGGCTTCGGGAAGAGGAGCGCCCCCTCCAGCCACTCTTTGTAACGAAGACAGGTCATACTCTTGCAGCTGCGGATGTCCAAGAAAGTCGACGACCATCGTGCTAATATTGACCCAGTTCGTGATTTTATGGCGCTCGATCATTTCCGCCGCATGCGTTCGGTTCCATCTCGTTAAGATCACGATGGATGAACCGACCAGTAGCGGCAAGTGCATGCTATGAAGCATGCCAGTGACGTGGAAAAAGGGCAACGTGGCTAAATGAACAGAATCGCTTGTGGCATTCATCCAATGGGCCGCTCCAAACATATTCGCCTGGAAGGAGCGATGGGTGTGCTTGCAGCCCTTCGGAAGCCCAGTGGTGCCAGAAGTATAAGGAAGCGCAGCAAGATCCTTGTTTGAACCAACGTAGGTGCTCGGCTCCACCTTCTCATTTAACACGTGAGACCAGGAAATTCCCAGGTCCTCTTTCTCTGGCGTTGTGACTTCGTCTGGCAAACCTACAATTTCACTTTCTTTCGGCAAATACGTTGCATATGAAGTAACGATGATCTCACGAAGTGTTGTTCTGCCTTGAAGAGAGGCGAGATTTTCGTATAGCTCTTGTCCGGCAATCGCCACTTCCACTTCACAGTCGTTTAGGTGAAACTCCAGTTCCGCTTCTTTGTTCATCGGGTTGCTTGGCACAACCACCGCCCCGATTCTTAAAATCGCATAGGTGGCGATCACGTACTGCGGCGAATTTTGCATGTAAAGAAGGACGCGATCGCCAACCTTGATGTGCAGACGTCTTTGCAAAAAACCGGCAAGATGTTCGACCTGTTCGAGCAATTCTTCGTACGTAAGAGCGTTTCCGTAGTAATGAATCGCCGTTTTTGTTGGGTATCGCTTCGTAGCCACAAGCAAATTATCGTAGACCGTTGTTTCAGGAATCGTTAACGTCTTTGTTAATCCGGGAGGCCATGCCTCGTAATGCCTTTTGTTCATAGGAAATCCTCCTCCCAAGCTTTCTTTCACTCGCTGAGTGGTAGAACATTCAAACGGGGGTTGGCGTACGTATTTCATATCTGCACGCCGACCAGCGTCTTTGACGTCCACTGCTCTTTTTGCGCTTTCTGTCGGAATTCTCGCCTGTCTCATCTGGATGATTGCGCCGCAGGTTATTTAATCAGCCATCCCCCATCGACGAGCACATCTGACCCTGTCATATAAGAAGCTTCATTTGATGCGACAAAGGCAACCACATTGGCGATCTCTTCGGACTCTCCAACGCGCATAAGCGCGGTGTTTCTTTCAATCGTTTTTGCGAATTTTTCATTTTGTAAGCTCCCCTCTGTCAATGGGGTGTCAATAAACCCTGGGGAGACAGAGTTCACGCGAATGCCGTGAGGCGCAAGTTCAAGGGCGAGCGCTTTCGTAAAATTGATCGCTCCCGCTTTGGCCGAGCTATAGTGGGGGATGTGGGCACCCGCTTGATGCCCGGAAAGGGAGGTGATGTTCACAATCGAACGTTTTCGCTTCTCTTGCTCCCCCTCCGCTTGCTTTTTCATCACTCCTCCAAGTAGCTGCGAAACGAGAAACACGCTTTTTAAATTGACGTTCTGCATGGCGTCCCAGTCTTCCTCGCTGGTGTCCATGATAAAGGAGCTTTTAGAACCCCCGGCTCCGTTGATGAGAACATCCAATGTGCCAAACGTGTTTGCCACATAGTCTGCGAGCCGGGCCACGTCTGCTTTTACCGTGACGTCCGCTGGAATGACGTGAGCGCCGGGGATCGCTTCGGCTACCGACTCAAGCTTTTGCTTCGTGCGGCCGACAAGAATCACTGTTGCTCCCTCGCTTGCTAATCGTTTCGCCGTTTCTTCCCCAATGCCACTTCCTGCACCTGTAATCAGGGCCACCGTATCATTAAATCTCATTTTCCACTCTCCTTAACATTGATAGCGTTCGGCTTTGTATTGTGCTTCAGCAATCGAACGGTTTCTCTCAAAGCCGGCACTCCAAGCGAGCGGCGCACTGCATGCCCTGATGATTACCTGGGAAAATGCGCGTTTCTCTTCTTCGTTCGCTACTGCGAGAACAAGCGAACGAGCCAGTTGTTCGGTTCTCCATATGGCCCTCTCCAGATACGAACGAGTGAGGTCTAGTTTTAGTGCATGGGCCTCTTCTCCGTCAGCAAGTGCGGCCTTGTAGGTACGTAGCACCACGGACTCCACCGCAAAGAGTTCAATCGCCAAATCCGCAAGTCGTATGAGCACCTCTTGCTCACCTTTCAGCTTGGTCCCGTACGCTTTGTAAGCGAGACCTGCGCAAGCCAAAAAAAGCTTTCTGATGACTTCGACCGCGGCCCGTTCTTCGGAAAGGAGTCCTTCCTTTCTTGCCGGGTTCGCTAGCTCCGCAACTGCGTCTTCGGCCACTGCCTTTAAGTCAATTTCGTTTTTCGCCGCCTTGCGGAATAAATGCGTCGGAATCAAAAGACGATTAATTTCATTCGTCCCTTCAAAGATACGGTTGATCCGCGAATCACGGTACATCCGTTCCATGCCGTATTCTTCAATGAATCCGGCGCCGCCATGAAGCTGCAGCGATTCATCCGCGACTTCATCGAGCGTCTCCGAACCAAACACTTTGCAAATCGCACACTCAATCGCGTACTCGGCTAGGCCCTTGCTCACTGTTTGGAAATCACGTTCATCATAAAGCTCGCCAAGTACCTCCTCCAGCTGTCCAGCCACCCGGTATTGAATCGACTCCGCCGCATACAATCGTGCCGCCATCCGTCCGACCTTCTCTTTCGTTGCGGAAAAATCGGCAATCCGTGTTTTAAACTGCTTACGCTCTTGGATAAAGGAAAGCGTCCGACCGAATCCCCCTTTGGCACCGCCCATGCAGGCCGAGCCTAAATTAAAGCGCCCCAGATTTAAGACGTTAAAGGCAATGATATGCCCTCTGCCTACTTCCCCTAACACGTTTTCAACGGGAACGAGGCAGTCTTCCATCACCACGGTTCTCGTTGAAGACCCTTTGATCCCCATTTTTTTCTCTTCCGGCCCCAGGGAAAGACGCGGGTAGTCTTTTTCAACAATGAACGCAGTAAAATGTTCGCCGTCAACTTTGGCGTAGACAATAAACGTATCGGCAAAGACAGCGTTTGTAATGTAAATTTTCGATCCATTTAAAACGTAATGTTTCTTGTCAGCGGATAACTTCGCGGTTGTTTGGGCTGCCAAAGCATCCGAACCGGCATTGGGCTCGGTTAAACAATACGCACCGAGAAATTCGCCTGAAGCAAGCTTTGGCAGATAGGCACTTTTTTGCTCGGCCGTTCCGTAATACGTGATTGGAAGCGTCGCAATGCACGTATGGTTGGAGTGGGCCACCCCGTAACTTCCTGTCCCGCCAAGCACCTCGCCGACGACCGCTTTGCTAATCTTATCAAGCCCAAGTCCCCCATAGGCTTCAGGGATGCTATGTCCAAGAAGTCCGAGTCCTCCTGCTTTTTGCAGCAGGGAGACGGTTTTTTCGAAATCTTGCTTTTCAATGCTCTCCTGATAAGGCTGAACATCACGATGGACAAATTGTCTTGCCGTTTCAGCGATCATCTGATGTTCTTCGGTAAACGCTTCCGGTGTAAATACACGCCCTAGCTCGGGCGACTCTGTAAAAAAGAGCCCTCCCGCTCTCCGTGTGTCTGTCTGTGCCATCCGTTACCTCTCCTTTTCTAAAACCGTTACACACTCTTCGTGCAGCTGATACACGTCATCAATGACGCCAAACCTCGAGGAAAAGGCGAGGTCCTCATAAAGCCCATGTTTCGTTAGAAATTGCCCTATATGTGCTGAGGCTAACAGATCGTAAGCGCTCTCCTTTGTTTGCAAATACAGCTCGTGGGCGGCTTTGGCGGTGTCGTTCATCGTCTCTGTCACTTCCGCTAATAGATGAATCAAACAGCCCGCTCCGTAGAAATCCTCCAAACTCAGCTCGCCTGAATTGCCAGCGCAAACAATCAGCAAGGTCGCCTCGCGTTGCTCCTTTTTCAACTGCCTAGCAACCGCGGGCATGTTTAGAAGAGAAGCGACGTATACGCTTTTCGCCTTCGCCACTTTTCGCAAGGCAACGGTTCCGTTGGTCGTGGACAAAATCAAGGTTTTTCCTTTTATCACGGAGGCGATTTCCGTTGGGCTCGGGTAGCTGAAGCCTTCGATCGGTCTCGCCTTCTCTTCGCCGGCAAGGACGTACGTTCCTTCCGCATAACTTTCCGCTACCTTTCTTCCTTCGTCGGGACTGGCAACAGCTCGAACCTCTTTCGCGCCGTGGTGAAGAGCGGAGGTAATTGTCGTTGTCGCAAGCAAGATATCCAGCACCACCGCGACTTTATCTCCCTCTTGTACTTTCTCTTCATCGACCGCTTCTTTTTGAATGAGAACATGAATATTCACAGGTTCACCTCCGCATCAGCATTTCTTCGCTACCGGTTAAAAACAGCGCGTGAACCATGCGGTCAAAATGGGCAAAGCGAGCGTCCGTCGTCTGCCCTTTTCGGTAGCGGTAGTAGATTTGCTGAATAATGACGGCCAGCTTAAAGTAGGCAAACGTTACGTAATAATGAATGTTTGAGACGTCGCGCCCGCTTTTTTGGCTGTACTGCTGAATAAATTCCTCTCGACTAAAAAAGCCAGGTTGAGTAGTGACAGGTGTTTTTCCAAGTCCTGTTTTTAACATTTCTCGATCATCGGCTTGAATCCAGTAACTAAGCGTTACGCCAAGATCCGCAAGGGGATCACCAACCGTCGCCATTTCCCAGTCAAACAAACCGACCATTTGGCTCAAGTCGTCGTTAAACATGGCATTATTCATTTTGTAGTCGTAGTGAATGATGCTCGCCTCTCCCTCTTTTGGCAAGTGGTCGACGAGCCACTTCATTAACGGTTCTGCTTCTTTGATCTCATCGGTTTTGGCGCGCGCATAGCGTGAAATCCAGCCATGGACTTGTCGCTCCATAAATCCTTCAGGTTTTGTCATCTCGGTCAGCGCGGTTTGCGTGTAATCAATTGAGTGAAGCTTCACCAATTGATCGACCATCGTTTGCGATAATTGGTGACAAAGCGATTCGGTTACCTGAATCCCGTCTGGAAAATGCGTATCAATCACGTGGCCACGCTTTCGCTCCATCACCCAAAACGGGGCCCCGACCACTTCTTTATCATCGGAATACAGCAGGGGCTCTGGAGCCACATCGAAAAGAGGATGAACCGCCTTTAAAAATTGGTATTCACGCCCCATATCGTGAGCTTTAGGAGCAACGGGGCCAAGAGGAGGCCTCCGTAAAACAGCTTCCCACTCGCCTATCCTCAGCTGGTAGGTTAAGTTGGAGTGCCCCCCCGAAAATTGTGTGACTTCAAGCTCCCCGTCTGGCAGATGCGTTCTCTCTTTTTTTAAAAAAGCAAGCAACCGGTTTTTGTCCAGCTCTTCCCCTTCTCGTATCGGGATCGTATCCATTTTGCTTCCCCCTTAACGGTGTACAAATGATGGCTTGCGTTTTTCGATGAACGCCTGTACGCCTTCTTTAATGTCCTCGGATTGAAACACTTCGGCAAATAGATCCGCTTCCCATTCAAGCGCAGCCTGGATGTCTTTATCCATGCCATCATTTACGGCTTGCTTAATGCGTGAGAGTGAGACAAGTGAATGCGTTGTCATTTTAGTGGCGAGTGCCTTCGCCTGCTTTAGGCCTTCCCCACTAGGAACTACGTGGTTAACAAGTCCAAGCTCACGGGCTTCCTCGGCCTGCACCGGCTCTCCTGTGAACATCAGCTCCTTCGCTTTGGCCGTTCCAATCAGTCGAGGCAAACGCTGTGTCCCGCCGCCTCCAGGAAAGAGCCCAAGAGCGATTTCTGGCAGGCCGACTTTAACATGCGCTTCGGCTACACGAATGTCACAGCAGAGCGCAAGCTCACATCCGCCTCCAAGCGTTAAGCCATTCAATACGGCGATGGTTGGTTTGGGAAACTGCTCAATTCGACTTAAAACGGCGTGTGTCTCCATCACTTGTTCTTTCATCGACGGGCTTCCCATCATCTGCGGGAACTCTTTGATGTCTGCCCCAGCAACGAAGGCTTTTTCTCCTCCCCCGGTGATCAGAACGGCGATGACTTTTTGATCGTCCGCAAGCTCTTGGAATGTCTCATCCAACTCCTGGAACACCGCGTGACTGAGCACATTGAGCGGCGGGTTCTGGATCGTGATTGTGGCTAGACCATCTGCACGTTCAACGCTTAGGTACGCGGCCATTACTGGGTCACTCCTTTTTTCGTATAGTCGTACCAGCCTTTGCCGGTTTTGCGCCCGAGATTTCCCTCCTTCACTTTCTCTTCAATGCAGGCTGCCGGTTGATCAGCAGGGTCGCCGGTCTCCTGGTAGCGTTGCTGCATCACATAATAGCCAACATCAATGCCCGATAAATCCATTAACTCAAAAGGACCGATCGGATGACGAAGCGCCTTGCGACAAATCGTGTCAATGTCTTTAAAGTCAGCAATTCCTTCCTCATAGAGGTAAACCGCTTCGCGCTGCAAGGCACCGAGAATGCGATTGGCGACGAAGCCGGAAATTTCTTTTCGGAGAAGCACCGCTGTCCGGTTCATCGTCTCACTCACCTTCATGGTCACTTCTGCCGTTTCCTCTGAGGTGACGTCACTCATTACGACTTCGACGCAGTCCATCACAAGCGGCGGGAAGAAGAAGTGCATATTGACGACTTTGTCTGCACGATTGGTTTCCAGCAAGCTATTAACGATCGTGGAGCTGTTGGTGGCGAGGATCGTATGACCAGGAGCGATGATGTCTAACTGCGTAAAAATCTGCTGCTTCACCTCTAGTTTTTCGACAGCGGCTTCAATGATAAAGTCAGCATTTCCCGCTGCTTCTTCCATACTGGTCGTAAACTGCAAGCGAGCAAAAGCTGCTTCCTTTTCTTCTTCTGTGATCTTGCTTTTTTTCACCCAATCGCCCATGATCCCCTCGAGCTTTGCTTTCGCCCCTGCGAGTGCTTCTTCTTTCACATCCTGAATTGTTGTTGTAAAGCCCCCTAAGGCTGATAGCATCGCAATTTGATGCCCCATTTGTCCTGCACCAATGACTGTGATCCGTTCAATTTGAGCCATAACACTCATCACTCCTTGATTTGAATGCCTTGCAAAATCAGTTCCACAAAATGTTGCGCGACCTCTTCGTCCAACAGTTCTCCATTAGGATCAAACCACTGATAGCTCCAGTTGGTAATGCCTAATACGGCAAGAGCTGTAATGGAGGGGCGCAACCCTTTTTGAAATTCACCGTCTCTTACCCCGTCTTCAATAACACGCTGCAAATTCCACCTGAATTCATTGCGTTTCCCGGCAATGTTCTCATAACTTTCCTGATTCAAATGGCGCATTTCACGGTAAAAAATTTTCGCGCTTGGCCCTTGGGTTTTGATTTTCGTAACGAGAAGAAAAACCGTATCGATTAGCTTTTCTTTACTGGACTTCGCCGGCGCTTCATAAATCGCTGCCTGCTCGTTTAAAATGCCTTCAATGTATTCCAGATGAATTTCCATCAGCAGCGATTCTTTGCTTGAAAAATAGTAATAAAACGTTCCTTTCGTGACCTCCATCGCCTCGACAATATCCTGAATGGACGTCTCTGAAAATCCCTTTTCTTCAAATAATGTAATAGCTTTCGCTTTAATGGCATCTCTCATGGTTGACTCCCCACATTCTTTTGATTGTATGGTTTCATGATACCATGTGGGCCTTTGTACATCCTCACTCCTGATTGGTTGTTGCTTCTTCTCGTAACGCTTTTCGTAAGATCTTCCCTACATTGGTCTTCGGAAGCTCTTCTCGGAATTCAACGATCCTAGGGATTTTGTAAGCAGCCATATGGGCACGACAGTATGTTTCCACTTCTTTCGGTTCAAGCGTTTGCCCTTCATGCAGGACAAGATAGGCTTTGACAGTTTCGCCTCTGTAGGCGTCGGGCACACCAATGACCACGGCTTCTTTGATCGCCGGATGTTCATACAGCACTTCCTCCACGTCACGGGGATAAATGTTTTCCCCACTTGCGATGATCATGTCTTTTTTGCGGTCAACAATATAAAGGTAGCCCTCGTCGTCGATTCGACCGATATCCCCTGTGTAAAGCCAACCATCCCTAAGGGCATTCGCGGTCTCTTCTGGTTTGTTCCAGTAGCCCTTCATCACTTGCGGTCCACGGATGATAATTTCGCCGAGATCGCCATTCTTCATTTCGTTCTCCCCGGAAGCGAGATCGACAACCTTGTAGTCGGTGCCAGGGAGTCCGATACCTACACTGCCTGGTTTTTTCTTAGCAAAGGCAGGGTTGCAGTGCGTCGTCGGCGATGCCTCCGATAGCCCGTAGCCTTCTAGAATCTTGGCCCCACTCTTTTCCTCAAACGAGCGCATTACTTCTACAGGCATCGGTGCGCTGCCACTGTTGCAAATTTTGATGCTGCTTATGTCCGTTTTGGTAGCCAGTGGGTGACTGTTTAACGCCACATACATGGTTGGAACCGCTGGAAACGCTCCGGGGCGCTGTTCCCCGATCGTTTTCAGTACCTCCTCTGGATCAAAACGGGGGAGGAGGATAACTTCCGAAGCGGTATAGAGACCCAAATTCATGCAGACGGTCATGCCGAAGACGTGAAAGAGCGGGATTACAGCTAATGTTTTATCTTGACCAATCTCAATCTCTTCTTGAAAAAATAAGTAATTTTGAATCACGTTCGCCATCAGGTTGCGATGAGTCAGCATCGCCCCCTTGGACAGACTCGTCGTCCCCCCTGTATACTGCAGAACCGCCACATCCTCGATGTTTGTTTCCACCGCTTTCGGTTCTTCCTTCCCATTTGCAAGAAACGCATCAAAGCTTGGATCTGGGCCTGGCACAGCTGATGACTCGAAGCTAACGACAATGATCGTCTCAACCGTCTCGCTCTCGCTTTTTTTCACTCGCTCATAAAGAGCTTCGAACACAACGACCGCTTTCGCTCCGGAATCATTCAGGAAGTAGGTGATTTCCCGGTCCACGCTCATCGGATTGATTTGCGTCACCACTGCTCCGGCCTTTAAGATCCCGTAGTAAGCAATCACGTAGTGCGGGCAGTTCGGCAGCATAATCGCGACCCGGTCCCCTTTTTCCACCCCAGACGCTTGCAGGCTTGAAGCGAACGAATCAATCGCAGCGACGAGCTCTTTATACGTCAGTTTCTGTCCATAGAAGGAGGTCGCATGAGCATCCGGGTACGTAACCGCTTTCTTCCCTAGCATTTCCGGAAGGGTTTGATTGGGCACTTCAATGTCGTTTGTGAGAAATTCTGGATATTGTTTGAGCCAAGCTTTTTCCTGGTTCATAGGAACCCTCCATTCCGTTTGGATTACCTGACGTGTGAACCTCCATCTACAACGACAACATCGCCGGTGATATAGTCTGAAGCCTTTGAGGCTAGGAAGAGGGCGACGCCTTTCAAGTCATCGTCTGAGCCAAAGCGGGCAAGGGGCGTCCCTGCAAGAATTGCGTCCCCGCCTTTTTCGATGACCACCTTTGACATTTTTGTTGGAAAAAAGCCCGGGGCAATCGCGTTGACGTTAATATTATGCTCTCCCCACTTTGAGGCGAGGTCCTTTGTAAAGGTAATAATCGCTCCTTTGCTCGTGTTGTAGCCAATCGTGTCCAGCACGCCTGGAGGAGAACTCTTGAGTCCGGTAACGGAGGCAATGTTAATGATTTTGCCGCCGCCCTGCTCGATCATCACTCTTCCCACTGACTGGCTCATCAAAAATGTGCCGGTGACGTTCACATTCATCACCTTGTGCCAGGCTTCAAGCGGCATATCAAGCACCGAAGCGCCCCATGAGGCTCCACTGTTATTGACAAGAATGTCGATGCTTCCAAATCGCTCCTTCGTGTCCCGAACAACGGCTTCCACGTCCTCTTGATTGACGACATCACATGGTAGCGCAAGCGTTTCGACGCCTGTGGTTTCTTCAATTTTCTTGGCCGCTTCCTGGCACCCCTCCAACTTTCTTGAGCAGAGGACGACATTGGCGCCCGCTTCTGCGAGCCCCTGCGCGATTTGAATCCCGAGCCCTCTACCGCCGCCCGTGACGATCGCTGTTTTCCCTTTGACTGAAAAGAGGTCGATAACGCTCATCGGGATCCCTCCTTAGCTGTTTGTGTATGTCCAGCTTCTTGATGGTTTTTTAACTCAAGCTTGGCGATTTGCGCTCGGTGCACTTCGTCGGGGCCATCGGCGAGGCGCAACGTTCGTGAATTGGCCCACTGTGCAGCCATTGGGAAGTCATTGGAGACGCCCGCGCCGCCAAAAGCCTGAATCGCCCGATCGATTACGCGTAACGCCATCGACGGTGCGACCACTTTAATCATGGCGATATCTGCCTTCGCTTCCTTGTTGCCGACCGTGTCCATGCGATAAGCCGCTCGAAGTGTAAGCAAGCGTGCCTGCTCGATATCAATGCGGGACTCTGCCACCCACTCTGCGACAACGCCTTGCCTCGATAAAGGCTTACCAAAAGCTTCCCTTTGTTGAATCCGCTTACACATTTCCTCAAGCGATCGCTCCGCTGCCCCAATTAAGCGCATGCAGTGGTGAATGCGTCCCGGACCGAGCCTTCCTTGGGCAATCGCGAATCCTTTGCCTTCACCTAATAAGATATTTTCTTTCGGCACACGTACATTGTCAAATGTTACTTCTCCGTGACCATGAGGGGCGTGATCATACCCAAACACAGGCAGCGTTCGCTCGACTGTCACGCCCGGGGTCTTAAGTGGGACAAGAATCATCGCTTGCTGTTCATGGCGCTGGGCCTCAGGATTCGTTTTTCCCATCACAATCGCAATCTCACAACGTGGATCACCGGCTCCAGACGTCCACCATTTTCGCCCGTTAATGACGTACTCTTCCCCATCCCGCTCAATTCTCGCTTCAATATTGGTAGCGTCTGAGGAAGCGACCTCTGGCTCCGTCATCGCAAAACAGGAGCGAATCTCTCCTTCCAGAAGCGGTTTAAGCCAGCGTTTCTTCTGTTCCTCGGTTCCGTAGCGAACAAGAACCTCCATATTGCCCGTATCGGGGGCAGCGCAATTAAAGACTTCTGGAGCAATTAGCGAGCGGCCCATGATTTCACAAAGCGGCGCATACTCAATATTGGTCAGCCCAGCTCCAAGTTCGCTGTCTGGCAAAAATAAATTCCATAAGCCCTCTTCCTTCGCTTTAGCCTTTAATTCTTCCATCATCGGGGGGACCGCTGTCCAGCGCGTTTCCATCTCATTGAGCTGTTCTTCATAAAGCCTTTCATTTGGGTACACATGGGCTTCCATGAACGCCGTCACCTTTTTTTGCAATTCCTGTACCTTTGATGAATAAGAAAAATCCAAGCCAACCCCTCCTTTTTAATACTAACCAGTTGGTATGTTTAAAGTATACCAGACTGATGGCATTATTCAAACAATAATATCCAACAGGGCTTATAATTTTCTAGAGAAGGGATGATCTTCCCCGAGCCGTCTCTAACTAAAAGGTTTAAGAAAACTCATAAAAATGATTTGATTATTTCGATAAAAAGTGTAAGATGGGAAACATACTAATCAGTTAGTATGTTTTTGATCAAGTAGAATAAAAGATGTAAACGCATTCACCGGAGGAGGGAGAAGCATGGACGCAAAAAAACTGGCAGAGCAACGAGCGACGACACCCGATCATTCAAAGGTTCCTGGACATAAGGAAATGCTGCATTATGGACTTGGATACTTAGGAATTATCTCTGTATGGACGTTGATCGGCACCTTTCTAACCTTTTATTATACGGACGTTGCCGGCATTTCCGCTGCCGCCGTAGGCACGATGATGCTCGTCGTTCGTTTGTTAGATGGGGTCACGGATATTGGTATGGGAACGCTCATCGATCGCACAAAATCAAAGCATGGGAAAGCACGCCCCTGGGTTCTTTGGACAGCCATCCCCCTTGGAATTACCACAGTGCTTGTTTTTTCGGTCCCTGACATTAGCGATTCGGGGAAAATTATATACGCGTATGTGACCTATATCTCCCTAATCTTGGCCTATACAGCCATTTCGATTGCCCTTAAAACACTGCTTGGGCTTATGACTCAAGTGCAGCAAGGGCGATCCGTAATTAATATTTACTCGGGCGTCTTTACGATGATTGCAACGCTCGTAATCACGGTCTCTGCTCAGCCGGTTGCAAGCGCCATTGGCGGTAGGCTGGGCTGGACTCTTCTTGCTTTAATGATAAGCGTGATCATTGTTGCCACTAGTTTTATTGCCTTTCGTGCGACTACCGAACGAGTAGGCAACCACAGGAACCGTCAAAAAAATAGTATTCCTTTTCTTATAGCCTACAAAGCGTTGTTCTCGAATAAATACTGGGTTATTATCACACTGTACTGTGTAGTGGCGTACACGCTTAATGCGCTTCTTGCAGGGGCGGGCCTGTATTACGCACAGTACATTCTTGGAAATACAAGCTATTTTTCTATCATTGGCCTCGCTTTATTTGTGCCAACGATCGTTGGGTTTTTCTTCATTTCCCGGATCGTCAAGCGTTTCGGTAAACGAAACATCGCCTTAGCGGTCTCTTTTATTGGTATGTTTGGGCCACTTGTGAAACTAATAGAAACATCAAGTCTCCCTGTCTTTTTAGTAGGGACTATTATCCAGGGGTTCGGGTTGCTGCCGGTTATTATGGTATTGTATGCCATGATTAATGATACGGCAGAATACGGGGAATGGAAGTCAGGCGTGAGAACAGAAGGATTGATCAATAGTGCCGCCAGCTTTGGCATGAAAGTCGGAGCAGGTCTTGGAGGAGCGATCATCGGCTGGCTCCTTGCCTTTGGCGGCTACGTCGGGGCAAGTCCTGCCCAATCGGCCATGGCCATCGATATGATTATTGTTCTGAATATTTATCTCCCGCTACTTCTGGCCATCCTGCAAACCATTTTGCTTTGGATGTATCGGCTTGATCAGCAGTATACGACGATCGTGCTTGAGTTAAAACGTCGCAAAGGGGAGTGATTATAGGAGCGAATGGAAAGCGGCAGGCTGTTTTGATTGTTAGCGAAGTTGAACGACCTCTATTGGCTCTTTTACAACCACGCAATTCGTCATCAGAATAAAAGGAACGGAGTAACCGAGAGTCTCTCGGTTATGCTCCAACCCACCTCAATCCCTTTTTTATCGATGGATGAGGTATATTTTCCTTTAAGTGGGCGTCCCGAGGAGAGTATACTGGGGTGTAGATCACGTATAGTCAAGAAGAGGGTAACCATTCATGAGGACATTGGAAAAGCTACAAACGCTTGTTATCTTGCTTTCTATTAGCCTAGGGCTTCTCTTAGGACAGCTTCACATAATCGAGCAATACGCGGACTATTTCATTATCCCTTTTTTGTTCGTCATGTTATATGGATTGTTTCTAACCATTCCGTTAAAGCCATTGAAAAAAGCCTTTCTGAATTACAAATTCCTGAGTACGAGTACGATTATTAATTTTATTTGGACACCTTTACTTGCTTGGGGACTGGGCTTTTTATTCTTGTCCGAGCATCCAGCGTTATGGATGGGTTTTATCATGTTGATGGTGACTCCCTGTACGGATTGGTATCTGATATTTACTGGCGTCGCTAAAGGGAATGTCCCCCTTTCGACAGCGCTATTACCAGTCAACGTAATTTTGCAAGTGTTGCTTCTCCCGGTGTACCTGCTCATTTTTGCTGGAACCGTTGAAACGGTTGAGCTATCAACCGTTCTGGAGAGCGTTATACTTGTCCTTGTCGCCCCCTTTGCGCTTGCCCTTCTTTCACGTTATGTATTAAAGAAAAAGGAATCGTTTTTAAAGAACAAATGGACGCCCTTTTTTGGCAGCGGACAAGTGTTCTTCCTAGCACTGGCGATCATGGCGATGTTCGCTTCGCAAGGTTCTTACTTACTAGAAAACCTTAATGTCCTTTATATTTTGCTCATCCCCGTCTTGTTGTATTTTGTTATCAACTATGTGCTCGCTCGTTTGATTGGGAGATTTCTAAAGTTTTCTTATGAAAATACCGCTAGCTTAACTTTAACGATCATAGCTAGAAATTCGCCAGTGGCTTTGGCGATAGCGGTCACCGCTTTTCCTGATCAACCCCTCATCGCCCTAGCGTTGGTGATTGGCCCATTGATTGAATTGCCCGTTCTTGCCATCATTTCCGGGCTTTTGCTTTTTACAAGGAAAAACCAGAAAGCAACCAGCATTTAAGGGCTGGTTGCTTTTTTTTCTAGCTCCGGCGGGTAGAAGCGTCGAGGTTTTTCGCCCTGACAACGAAATCCAAGTACGGGATTTCTTTTATCGGTTCTCCAAAATTCTTGCTTCTAGGCAACCCGCCTTCGCTTTTCGGTTTGACCTTTATCCAATCCTCACCTTCCCTTTGCTTAGCGCATTAAGGGACAAATGGTTGAATTCAGCTTCAGTGGGTGTCTGTCCGAACCAATAAACCGTATCACACATAATGTACAAAGAAGGGGCAAAGGAAGGGCGGTTCAGGAAGGAAATGGAGCTAAAAGAATTCATACTCATTTTGGTGTTGTTCATCTTGCTGATTATCGTCGGAGTGATCCTCTACTTGCTCTGACGAGGAGGACCATCCTCAATTATCTTGAGAAGGGAGAGAACCCATGAATAACAATCATCTATTTGACTCAATTAAAAAGAAAACGGGCGTGAAAATGGAAGACATTTTAGGTCTTGCTAGAACCTTTCAAAATGCAGATTTCCGCGATCGTGATACGGTGCGAAAGGTTGTCAGAGAAGTTGCACGAGTAGCCAACCGTCCGGTGTCGCAAGAAAAGGAAGACAGAATTGTGGAAACGATTGTCAGCGGAAAAGGGCCTAAGGATTTGTCCTCCTTGGCTAGTATGTTGAAAAAATAGCAGGAAGGCTTACTCAACCCTGCCGTTCATCAATGCCTGGTTCAGCCAATTTTGCTCAAGCATGCAGTTGACATTTCCTGAAATATGTAAATTAAATGACAAAATCTCGCGAGATAAAACGAGCGAGGGGAATTGCCTAAGGGTGAATTCGCCTCGTTTTTTTCGCTACTTCCAGTCCACGATCATCAATTTCTCCATCTGGTTGCAAATCCACCCCCCTACGAGAAACAAAAGATAGTGGGTGCGAGTAGCACCCACTATCTTAATCCCTTTATTTCTCTTTTTCTTTTTCGTCTTCCTCACGTGCCTCTGAGAGAGTACGGGCAAAAGCCTCTGCGTCAACGTAAACGTCAACATAGGAGTTTCCACTATCCACAACGTTGGCTTCGTTGAAATTAAAGTTTTGATCCTTTACTTTGTTTTTCACTTCGTTATTTACTTCGACCTCGTTTTCGTTATCTAGCCATACATTTCTAGTCTTGGTTTCGTTGTCTACGCGTCTGCGCCTTTTTAAACCGTCTCTATATTTGAAGTACCTCTTACACCTCCTGCAGCGTTTCTTATCTTTTTTATCTCTTTTATCTTTATAATAACCCATTTATTTTTCTCCTCCCTTTTTTAAACTTAACTCATACTATGTAAGGATTTAAGGACTGTTTGGACCACAACCCCGATTGAGAAAGAATGTGCTCCTATGCTAATGAAGAAACCTAGGTAACGAGGGCTGAAAAATCGGAAAAAGCCCTCGATGAGAGAGCTTCCCCTGTTTTCCTTGCAAATCTCTTGGACTACGCTCAACAAAAAAGCACTCTTTCCATCAATCCGAAAAGCACAGGCGGGTGGCCCCGAAGCAAGGATTTTGGAAGGCCTGACAAAAAACCCGATTTTTGGCTAACGCTTGCCAGGACTGAAAATTCCCAGGCTTCGATCCTGTGGAGCTAGACAAAAAAACTGTCAGTGATTGAACACCGACAGCCATTATGGTTCCTTATATTAATATAAGCGCCGCACCATGCTTATAAAAACCTCTAATCCCCTCACTCATGAAAATCGGTTCCGGAATGCACTTCTTTCACATGACCAGTGCGAATCACAAAATTGCCAAAATGTTCGCTTTCCTGCCGTTCTTTTGCATACTGAAAAAGGAGGGAGCGAAGCGATTCTAAGATCTCTTCTTCTCCGATGTTTTCACGGTAAAGCTTGTTCAACCGGTCTCCGGAAAAGCCTGCGCCTAAATACATATTGTATTTCCCTGGAGCTTTGCCGATAAAGCCAATTTCGCCCAGAGACGGGCGTGAACAGCCGTTTGGGCAGCCGGACATGCGAATCACGATCTCTTCTTCGTGCAACCCAGCTTCATCCACGACCGATTCAAGTTTCTCCAGTAAAGCGGGGAGATAGCGTTCCGCTTCTGCCATCGCCAGCCCACAGGTTGGAAAGGCGACACAGGCCATGGAATTTCTCCGCAAAGCAGAATAATGCTCGCCATCCGTAAGTCCGTATTTCTCGATCAATTCGACGATTTTCCGTTTTTTATGGCTTGTCACATTGGCGATGACCACATTCTGGTTGGGGGTGAGTCGAAAGTCGCCCGTATGAATCTTCGCGATTTCGCGCAGCCCGGTCATCAACAGGTAGTCTTCGGAATCTATAATACGGCCGTTCTGAATGAAGAGCGTGAAATGCCAACGGTTGTTACTACCTTTCACCCAGCCATAGCGGTCGCCGTTATGCTCGAAATGGTACGAACGCGCCTCCTCGAGTTCCCAGCCTAACCTCTCATGCAATTCTCCTTTGACCCAATCAAGTCCGCGTGCATCAATCGTGTACTTGAACCGAGCATTCTTTCTAACGGAGCGGTTGCCATAATCCCGTTGAATCGTGATGAGCTTCTCGCACACATCGACAACCTCATTAGGGGAGCAGAAGCCAATCACTCGGCCGAGTTGAGGGTATGTGCTCTCATCCCCATGAGTCATTCCCATGCCGCCCCCGACGGCCACGTTGAAACCTTTCAGCTGGTTATCTTCTAAAATCGCGATCAGCCCAATGTCTTGAGAAAAAACATCGACATCGTTGGAAGGTGGTACCGCCATCCCGATCTTAAATTTTCGTGGCAAATAGAGCGGACCGTACATTGGCTCCTCTTCTTCTGTTTGCGGAGTGCCCGCGACTTTTTCCTCATCGAGCCAGATTTCATGATACGCTCTGGTTCGTGGCGAAAGGTAATCGCTCAGCTTGCGTGCCCATTCGTACACTTCGAGATGAACCTCTGATTGGTACGGATTAGGGTTGGCCATTACATTCCGGTTCACGTCCCCGCAAGCAGCAAGCGTATCCATCAACGCGTCGTTGATTTCACGAATGTTTTTCTTCATGTTCCACTTTAGGATTCCGTGCATTTGGAACGCTTGCCGCGTCGTTAGTTTCAACGTGCCGTTGCCGTATTTATTGGCAACGTCGTCCATCGTTAACCATTGCTCAGGCGTGGCGACTCCGCCTGGTGCCCGCACACGCACCATGAATTGATAGGCTGGCTCCAGCTTTTGCTGCCTGCGTTCATTTCGCAGATCCCGATCATCCTGCAAGTAGCTTCCATGGAATTTCATCAATCGATTATCGTCATCAGGGATTCCTGCGCTTATCCGATCTTCAAGGGTTTCGCTTAATGATCCGCGCAGGTACCTGCTTTCTCTTTTTATGCGCTCCACGTCGCTCGGAGGTCCGTCCTGGGTCGGAACGATTTTACTGTTTGCCATTGGTTAACTCCTTTCAGTTCCCACTCAATACACGTCGCGTTGATAACGCTTCTGCTGCTGCATTTGTGATAGATATGCTTCGGCTTCTTGTTGGCTCATGGCGCCTTCTTTTTCGAGAATGGCGGTTAAGGCGGTGTGAACATCATGGGCCATGCGTTTTTCATCCCCGCAAATGTAAACAACCGCTCCTTCTTCTAACCATTGGTAAAGTTCCTCGCTTTTCTCGAGCATCCGATGCTGGACGTAGACTTTCTCCTCGGTATCACGGGAAAAGGCGACATCCATATGGGTAAGGACGCCTTCTTGAAGCCAGCGCTGCCAATCTACTTGATAAAGAAAGTCGGTCGTAAAGTGCTGGTCCCCGAAAAACAGCCAAGACTTCCCTTCCGCTTCGATTTCCTCCCTTTCTTCCATAAAGGAGCGAAACGGCGCGATGCCCGTGCCTGGTCCAATCATGATAATTGGGGTGTCCGGCTCAGCAGGAAGTTTGAAGTTCGGGTTGCGTTGGATGTAGATTGGCAGAAAGTCGCCCGGCTCTGTTCGTTCAGCACACTGCCCTGAGCAGACACCAGTTCGGGCACGTCCATGTGCATCATACCTTACCGCCCCAATTGTGAGGTGGACTTCATCTGGATTCGCTGATGAAGAACTCGCGATCGAGTAAAGGCGAGCTGGAAGTTTTCGCAGGATCGAAAGGAATTCGCTAACTGAGCCTTCCCAAGGAGCAAAATCTCGCATGAAATCTAGCAAATCTCGGCCAGTAAGGTAGTCTCTTAGCTTCCCTCCGTCCCCTTCCAGAAGCTCTTGTAGAGCGCTATTTGACGTGAACGTCGACGCTTTCTCAAGCAAAGGTTTTGTCAACACCGTAATCTCGTAATGAGATTTCAATGCCTCACGCAAGGAGCGAATTTCTCCTTGTTTATTCACTGGGACACTCTCTTCAGCGTTCCAGTTCATTTCGTCGATGAGCATATCGACTAACGCAGAATCATTTTCAGGATAAATGCCCAAGCTGTCGCCGGGCTCAAACTCAAGATTCGAGCCTTCTAGGGATAACTCAAGATGGCGAGTTTCTTTATTTGAACCACGACCATTAAGATTCAAATTTTCTAAGATTTCGGCACGAAAAGGATTTGTCCGCGAATAAGTCGGTACATCAGTTGGCAATCCGACTGCCTGAACTTGTGCGGATGCTCCAGTACTGACAGAAATCTCCCCCTGAGCCTCCGTTAAGCTGCTCAAGACGCCCTGAAACCACTCTTCGGCCGGTTCGTCAAAGTCGAGATCACAATCAACGCGCGGATAAAGCCGCTTTCCACCCAGCTCCTCTAGGCGTTTGTCGAAATCTTTACCTGTTTGACAGAAAAACTCGTAGGAGCTGTCTCCTAAGGCAAGGACGGCGTAGTTCTGGTTCTCTAATTTGGGTGCTTTTCGACCATGTAAGAACTCATAAAATGGCAAGGCGTCATCTGGCGGGTCTCCTTCTCCGTGTGTACTGACCACGACCAGCAAGTTTTCAACTTTCTTCAAGTTCTTCGGTTTGAAATCCCCCATGGATGAGAGCGTTACTTGAAATCCTTGCTCTTCTAACTTTCGGGAGTACTCATCCGATAACAGTTGCCCGTTGCCGGTGTGGGAACCAAAGAGTATCGTTACCTCTTTAGTAAGAGTTGGCACAGCGTTCTCAGAGGATGTTGCCACCTCCGGGTGATCTTGGAGAACGTCTCCTGGTACCATCGCCTGAGCCTGGGGAGCGGCCAGATACCCGCTCAGCCAAGTCTTTTGTGACTCCGCAAGTGTTGGCAGAAGACGGTTAAGGAGCTCTATTTGCTCTTGACTAAAAGGACTGTTTGTTACTTGAAGCTGCAATGATATCACCTCACCAAGGAATACTTTTTTATACTTACCTAATTAAGGGGCACCCACATGTATAAGCGGTATTGTGAACATAGAAATGATGTGGATATGTAAAAAAACGAACAAACCAACCTATAACATCCATGTAGATTAATATGATCCATCATATCTCGATAATCCCTATGTGTCAAATGGGTTTTAAAGGCGCGATTAGAAAAATACGAGCCGACTTCCCGCTGCAAACTAGACAAGAAGAATCATGCGCCTTGCTCCTTCTGTTTCTTTTTGTCTAGTCCGTCGGGAAGAAGCTAGAGATGTTTTCAGCCCTGCGCCGAATTTTGGCGCAGGGCTGTTTGAGCGAAGGGGTGGCGTTTTTAGACGACGAAGCTCCTCGCTTCTTTTTTGCTGTGCTGCCTATTGAAGTTTTTCCGTTCACAACGAAAGTGGAAGCTCTTTTAATCCCCTAACCACCATACCGGGCCTCCATTCAAGTTCTTCCTTATCACCACGTAACTTCATATGCGGATAGCGTCGCAAAAGAGTGTTGATCGCAATTTCACCTTCTAGGCGAGCAAGTGGTGCCCCTAGGCAAAAGTGAATCCCTTTCCCAAAGGCAAGATGCGGGCTCTTCTCTCGGGCAATATCAAACACATCGGGATCGTCGAACTGTTCTCGGTCGTGATTGGCAGAATTAAGGGCGATGATGACTAAATCTCCTTTTTTCATCGTATGTCCCTTAAATTCCAGGTCTTCGCGTGCCCATCTTGATGTGCTGAACTCGACTGGGCCATTGAATCGAAGAGATTCTTCAATCGCTGTGTGAATCAATTCGGGGTTCTCCTGTAAACGGCTAAGCTCGTCCGGGTGTTCTAGCAGTGAGAGAACGGTGTTGCCAATTAAATTGACTGTTGTTTCATGTCCGGCAATAATTAACAACGAAACGACACCATAGAGTTCACGTTCCGTTAATTGGTCGCCCTCATCCTCGGCCATGATGAGCTGACTGATTAGATCTTGGCCTGGATTTTCCCTTACACTTGCAAAGCGTTTTCCAAGATACTGGACAAACTCCTCCATGTGCAAAGCCATATCGGCGGCATGCTCTCCGTTGGAACCTTCGATTAATGAATTGGACCAGAGGCGAAACTTGTCGCGGTCTTCAGTCGGAACGCCGAGCATTTCTGAAATAACGATGATGGGCAGAGGAAACGCAAAATTATCGATTAAGTTCAGCTGATCGCCCCCTTCGGTTTCATCCAGCAACTCATCAGCAATCGCCTGGATGCGCTCTCTCATTCCGGCAATCATCTTTGGCGTAAATGCTTTTTGAACGAGACCGCGCAATCTTTTATGATCAGGGGGATCAGCAAAAAGCATATTGTGCGTGAAAATCCCCTCATGATCCATATTGCCGCCTGCGAGCTTTGAAAAATCTTTGATAAACCTAAGGTCTTTTAACGCATCAATGGCATCTTCATATCTTGTAATGAGCCACCCATATTGCCCATCTGGAAATAGGGTTCGGTATACGGGTTCCGTCTCTCGAAGTCTGGCATAGGTAGGGTATGGGTCTTTCGTAAATGCTTCCGTGAACAGCTTGGGTTCATTCGAGTACATTGGATATTCTCTCCTTAAAATAGTTTGGTGGTTTCCAAGAGACATGCTGTCAATTTAAGCGTACCATGCTTCTATGAATACCCCTATCCAAATAGTTTGAAAGAATATGAGTTCTTATCAAACACGTAGTGGTGCAACTACAGGTGTTTCAGATCTCGGTGAACCTTACTGATGGTTCCAGAGTGTCACTGACCCTATCGTAATTATGGAAATATATTTTTCACGAATATTTTTTGCATTTGTTCATAAATATCCGTATGATTGTCTTTGGATTCGTACATCTATTAAACCTATACTAGAATGGAGGACTCGTATGAAATTAATTCTTAAGCTACTCTTGGGAATAGTAGCCGGTATTGGTATTGGGCTTCTAGCGAATGAAGGACTTGCACGTTTCATGGTGACCGTGAGTGACATTATCGGCAGCTTTATCTTTTTCATGGTACCGTTGATTATTCTCTTTTTTATTACCGCAGGCATTGCTTCTTTAGGAAAAGGGGCAGGGAGGATTCTTGGCACAACGGTTGGGACTGCCTATCTATCCTCATTTTTGGCAGGAACGTTTGCTGTAAGTGTCGCGATGTTTGTCATTCCCTCACTAGGCATTACTGGAAGGGACGCTTCGGAACCATCGGGAATGGAAGGCTTTCTAGACTTTACGATTGAACCGGTATTTGGCGTGCTAACAGCGCTCGTTCTGGCATTCGTCTTCGGGATTGGCATTGCGGCAAGCGGATCGCAAAGGCTTCAGGACGTAGCAATGGAAGGCCAGAAGATTGTTGATCTAGTGATTCGCCATGTTATTATCCCGCTTTTGCCATTTTATATTGCCGGTGTTTTTACGGAAATGAGTTATGAAGGAACTGTGCTTGAAACCCTTGGTGTCTTTGGAATTGTCCTCCTACTGGCGGTGGGCATGCACCTGACTTGGCTGCTCGTGCAGTACACAGTGGCTGGAGCGGCAAGCAAACGCAATCCTTTTGTTCTCTTGAAGACAATGCTTCCAGCTTATTTCACGGCTCTTGGGACGATGAGCAGCGCAGCAACGATTCCGGTCACACTGGAGTCTGTAAAGAAAACAAAAATCAGCAACTCCATCGCTAATTTCGTCGTTCCTCTATGTGCTAACATTCATTTGTCTGGAAGTACGATTACCGTTGTCACAGCTGCCACTGCGGTAATGTATGTGTACCCCGGATTAGAATTTCCAGGGTTCTTGGCAATGATTCCGGTTATCCTGATGCTTGGCATCATTATGGTGGCGGCTCCAGGTGTTCCAGGAGGAGCTGTGATGGCAGCTACGGGCGTTCTAATATCTATGCTTGGCTTTGATGAGGGTGCCGTAGCACTGATGATTGCCTTATACTTGGCACAGGATAGTTTTGGAACCGCGGCGAACGTTACGGGCGATGGGGCCATCGCCATCCTGATGGATAAAGTAAAATCGCGGTGGTTGAAAAAAACAGCTTAAATTTAGTAAAGCAAAACAGGAGCAGAGGCAAATTCTCTGCTCCTGTTTCGTCATGAAATTAAACCATCACTCTGCACATATCATCCGTGAACCCTACTGGGTCTGTCAGCGGCAGGCCTTCGATCAGAAGCGCCTGATTGTAGAGCAGATTTGTATAAAGCTCTAGCTTTTCTTTGTCATGTTCAGCTGCTTGTTTTAAAGCTCGGAATACGTCGTGATTCATGTTGATTTCAAGCACCTTGTCCGCTTTGACATTCTGGTTATCCGGCATCGCCTGAAGGACTTTTTCCATTTCAATTGTGACTTCCCCATCTGCTGCCAGGCAAACGGGGTGGGTTTTTAGCCGTTTAGAAACGCGGACATCCGTGACTTTTCCTACCAGGAGCGATTTCATTTGATTGAAGAGCTCTTTATTTTCATCATTTTCAGCCTTGGTGTCAGTTTCCTCATCGGTCTCAATTCCTAAGTCCGCGCTGGAGACGGATTTGAATTCTTTGTCCTGATAGGAGCGGAGCATCTTAATCGCAAATTCATCGATATCTTCGGTAAAGTAAAGGATTTCATACCCTTTGTCGGCGACAAGTTCTGCTTGTGGCAGCTTCTCAATTCGCTCATTGGATTCACCTGTTGCGTAGTAGATGTATTTCTGTTCGTCACCCATGCGAGAAACGTACTCACTAAGAGTGACCAACTTTTTCTCGGTAGACGAATAGAACATCAGCAAACCTTGCAGGACGTCTTTGCTGGCGCCAAAATCGCTGTAAACACCAAATTTCAGCTGACGACCAAAGGACTGGTAGAACTTCTCGTATTTGTCCCGGTCATTCTTCATGAGCGTCTGGAGCTGGCTCTTGATTTTCGATTTGATGTTCTTCGCAATCAGCTTTAGTTGACGGTCATGCTGGAGCATTTCTCTCGAGATATTGAGCGAGAGGTCTTCTGAATCAACCATGCCTTTAACGAAACTAAAGTAATCAGGAAGCAAGTCCGCGCATTTCTCCATAATCAAGACGCCATTGGCATACAGCTCAAGGCCTTTCTCAAATTCCTTGGAGTAGTAATCAAACGGAATATTCTCTGGAATAAACAAGATCGCATTGTAGCGAACAGCACCATCGACGCTCAGATGAATATGTTCCAGTGGCTGATCAAAGCCATAATGCTTGTCTTGGTAGAACTGTTCATAATCTTCATTCGTAAGTTCACTCTTATTCTTTCGCCAAATCGGCACCATGCTGTTAATGATTTGCTCTTCCTTGTACTCCTCAAATTCTCCTTCACTGTCTTCTTTCGGCCGTTGCTCGGTGACATTCATCTTAATGGGATAACGAATGAAGTCGGAGTATTTTTTAATAATCGCTTTCAGACGGTATTCCTCTAAATACTCGTCAAACGATTCGTCTTCTGTGTTTTCTTTGATTTTCAAGAAAATGTCGGTGCCGACGGCCTCCTTTTCAACAGGTTCAATCGTGTAGCCATCCGTTCCATTGGATTCCCATTTGAATGCTTGCTCTCCGTCTAGTGTCTTACTCACAACTGTCACGACATCGGCTACCATGAACGCCGCGTAGAATCCAACGCCAAACTGCCCAATGATGTCGTGGCCATCTTTCAGTTCTGTTTCATTTTTAAAAGCAAGCGAACCGCTCTTCGCGATCGTGCCGAGGTTGTTCTCCAACTCTTCCTTCGTCATGCCAATCCCTGTATCCGATAAGGTTAGCGTTCGCTCTTCTTTATCTGCTGCAATGTGAATCGCGTATCGGTCTTTTTCAAAGCTGACCGCGTCATCCGTCAATGCCCGGTAATAAATCTTGTCAATCGCATCGCTCGCATTTGAAATTAACTCGCGCAAGAAAATCTCTTTCTGTGTGTAAATCGAGTTAATCATCAGTTCGAGCAGTCGTTTTGACTCCGCTTGAAACGGTTTCTTTACCATTGAAGATACTTCCCCTTCCGTTTTCTGTATGTAAGAACAAAGATTAATTAGCACTCTTCCTTGCTGAGTGCTAATCTACTTTCATTTTACACAATTCATTATTGGAGTCAACAGATTGCTTGGTTTGAAATAAAGTAAGTGAAATTATTCAGTTTGGATTAACATCCAAAATGCTGACCGTAACGACGTCGTTTTTCGTAAAAACACTTCCGTTGAAAACAAACAGACATCGATTGCGGCTGTTAATGTTGGTAATATTTTTTAAAAAAACTATCATACAGTACGTGAAATTATTAAATCCCGACTTTTCAACTGTAAATTTTCGCGCAAATCATTTTGCTCAAATGGGGTGACTTAGGCTTTTTCGTCTGCTATTATAATCCCTTGCTTGCAGAACCTTCCCATACACTTGCTCTTGCAAAACGCCGATTATAGTATATCTGGCGTTCTTTTTCCTGCCACAGCTCATGCTTCTGGTTGGAGCTGCCTACAGCCGGTTGATGAGCGGTAAAACCTTTTGCATGCGTCTCCCCTCTTCAGGGCACAAAATAGATAGACATTGGAAAGGATGAATAACATTGGACCAGGACCAGGTACAAGACACAAAGCAACTCAAAAAAAGAAGGATGACGGCCATGGTAGGCGCCATTTTTTTAATGGCCACATCCGCTATTGGCCCCGGTTTTTTAACACAAACAGCAGTTTTTACTGAACAACTGCTTGCGAGTTTTGCGTTCGTGATTCTCGCATCAATCATTCTTGATATCGGTGCGCAGCTAAATATCTGGCGCATCATTGCCGTCACGAAAATGAAGGGGCAAGAAATTGCCAACACTGTATTGCCTGGACTTGGTTATGTCGTGGCCTTTTTAATTGTTTTAGGGGGTCTTGCGTTTAACATTGGAAATGTCGCTGGTGGAGGACTCGGCTTCAACGCCATGATTGGCTTTTCTCCGACGACAGGGGCGCTCCTCACAGGCGTCATTGGCGTTATCATTTTCTCCTTAAAAGAAGCGCAAGTGGCGATGGATAAAATTGTCCGCTATCTGGGGGCACTTATGATTTTGCTCACCGCGTATGTGATGGTCGTCAGCCATCCGCCCTACGGTGAAGCAGTTTTGCGTTCTGTCGTTCCGCTTGAAGTGGACGTTCTGACGATCGTGACCGTTGTCGGTGGGACTGTCGGCGGCTATATTAGCTTTGCTGGAGGACACCGTCTCTTAGATGCAGGCATCACTGGAAAAGAAAACTTGCGCCAAGTAACGAATACGTCGATTACCGGAATTGCGGTCGCCTCTGTGATGAGGATTGTGTTGTTTTTGGCGGTTCTTGGCGTTGTCTCCGCCGGCCATGTCCTTAATCCTGATAACCCGACCGCCTCCGTTTTCCAGATTGCCGCAGGTGAGATTGGCTATCGCATTTTCGGGCTTGTTCTTTTTGCCGCAGGTGTTACCTCCGTCATTGGGGCAGCGTATACGTCCGTTACTTTTCTGACGACGTTCCACCGAAACATCGAACCGTATAAAAATTACTGGACGATTGGCTTTATCGTGCTTTCTACAGCGATCTTTGTGATGATCGGTGAGCCCGTAATGCTCCTTATCCTTGCCGGAGCCTTTAACGGACTGATTTTGCCTATTACCCTTGGATGTATTTTACTGGCCGCCCACCGTCCCAGCATTGTCGGAGACTACAAACACCCCCTCTGGATGACAATTTTCGGGGCGATTGTAGTGGTCTTAACCATTTTCCTAGGCATTCGCACCATGTTCCAGATGCTGCCACAAATCTTTGCGTGAGAACGGTCTTGTATCGCAGCGGAATCCGAATCACTCAGCCGGTCTTCCTCATTTGCAGTAAGACCATTTACCCTGGATTCCCGCGTACTCATAACGAGGTGGGCGGGATAACACCCAAGC
>NZ_LLYY01000038.1 GCF_001484965.1 Shouchella shacheensis
GCTTGGGTGTTATCCCGCCCACCTCGTTATGAGTACGCGGGAATCCAGGATTATAATTGTTTTTCATCACATCGATTTTATACGTGAGATCAAATCGAAACTTATGTGTAAATTTTCACAGCTACCAAAAAGGCATTACCTTATTTTAACAAAACTCGATTTTTCTTTTGCCTGTTTCGCGGTTTACTAGATTAAATGCTCTTCATAGAGTAGTTAGAGCGCCTTGTACATATGCGTTTAGACAAGTCTTAAACATTTTGGTGAATAATCTAGGCTCTAGCTGGATAAATTGAGTAAAGCACCTAACTTCGGTTTACCCTTAGTTAAGTATTTGGAATTCATATCGGGCAGTCACTATTAGTGATGCTTTTAAGTTTTTGATTTTACATATCAGGAGCTACTTTAATGATCATTACTTTCATAAAAAAAATACTTGAGCAGACAATTAACATTCAGCACTGGAAATTAATACTGGGCAGCGTTTTCTTTATAGCCCTAAGTTCATTTATCGTTTATTTAATAGAACCAAAAGAATTCAGAAACCTTTTTAATGCTTTTTGGTATGTGATGACAACCGTTTCACAAGTTGGTTTCGGCGATTATATACCTACAACAGTCATGGGTAGACTTTACACCGTCTTATTGTACCTTGTCGGTGTTGGATTCTTTGCTATTATTGTTGCTAAGTGGGTAGATTTACTTAATAAGTATGAAGAATTAAAGGAGGCGGAAATACTGGTCTATACAAAAGAGAATCATATCGTTATGATTAATTGGTCTCAAAAAACTAACATAACCATCGATGAAATTTTAGGTCTTAATCAAAATATCGATATTGTTTTAATCGACCAAATGAATAACTCTCCTATAAAACATGATAATATCCACTATATTCAGGGAAATGCCACAAAAACAGATATCCTTCAAAAAGCGAATATTTTACATGCAAAATCCATTTGTATTTTTTCACCTGATGATGTAGTCGATAAAATGGCAGGCGATGGAAAGACCATTTTAATTGCTTCGACGATTAAGCATACGGCAAAACAGCAAAATAGAAATCTTTATATCGTTGCTGAGCTTTTAGAAGAAGACCACATAACTAATTCGAATCAAGATTGTATAGATAAATTTATTATATCAAATAAGCCGTTTTCCCATTTAATGGCTACAACAGCTCTATATAACGACATGGCTGATTAATTATCTATGTATTCCGCGCCTACTTCAGAATAATAATTATTAACAGGAATTTAGCATGGCATGTACGTTCTTATAGACACCGTAATGAACACAGTAACTGTCTTAGCGCATGTGGCTGTACCCCTATTAGCGTTGTTCCGCTCATACGTGAGTTGGACACGGGTCACCATCTTTGCCTAGAGCATTCAAAAGCATTTAAGGCACATTATAACCAATAATTTGGTCCATAATATAAGGAAACTAAAAAGAAAGAGGAGCATTACGCTGTATGAAAAATTCGGAAAACCCAATAACAAGTATATTAGGTGTGGATGTAAGAACCAAACACAAAATTGACTTGGAAATATCTGACGAGTGTTCTTTCAACCCGATCATTCATAAGCAAATCCATGGGGATGAAGTATACGTTCCCTTGAATCTAAGCAGTATCTGGTCCACAATCAATAGAAAATAAGCAGTCTGGCAATGCAAAAGGCTTCTTTAAGGAACCGGGGACGAAATTCAAGCCAATCGCTTTACGCCTACACAGGGCTTCATTACAGTTTGCATTTGGAAACCCCAAATGATATCCTTACGCTATAATGACACTGGAGGATGATGTAAACAGCGTCATTGATTGTAAAACCTTTCGCTTCGTCGAGAGGTTTTTTATCTTTTGGCAGGATTCTTATTGTTCTTTCCGTCGCTGTAATTTGCAAGAAAACCCCTCTCACATAAGGTGAAAGGGGTTTTCGTCTGCTGGATCATAAAAGTAACCTAAAGTCAGTGAAAAGTGCGGCTCATCAACATTCCTCTAATAGCCTCCACCGTACCCCTACCAAAGGTAATAAGGATAAGGCCAAAAATATCTGAAATAATAATAAGGCCAGCGTCGGCGGCGGTACCGGCGATATCTTCTTCTGCGAGGACGCCCGTACTCATCGTAGTCATCATCATATCCATATTGTTGTCTGTTCCCTTCTTCCATAACCTCTTCAGGAACTAACATAGTAACGCCCTCTTCATCCATACCGTCGATAATGCCATCAAATTGTAACCCTTCGCTGGTTTGTGCTATAACATGGTAATTCATATACCTTTGACATTGTTGCTTTACATCCTCACCCATGGGCTGGTATTCCCCTTGAACCTGGTGAGGATTCATGGGTATGTTGCTCTTGTTGTTCATTTGAAACCTCCCTTTTTCCTTCCTTATTAGGGTACTCACCTAGTTTGGACCACGTTACCGCGTATTCTTTTGTTCTGACTTTCTTTTGCTCTTTTGATTTTCATGGATCTGGTTCCAACATCAATGAGGCCATTCAGTTTCGAGTTAAGGCTGATTAACCAGAAGATGAGCACAATTTGTATTAACCGGGGTTGCTGTCCAAACATTACTTTAGTCTTTACATATTCTGAATTAAGCCATAACGAAAGGAGGAACGAAAATGAGCTATTATAAACATGAAAAAGAAAAAAAGTTTCGCCTGGATAACGAGAATTCGGTTGACGTTGATAACGATGTGCGTAACAAAATAAAGGATAAAAACTATAATTTCAATTACGCCAACGTTGAAGACAGCGGAAACTCGTATGTCGACGTTTACGTTGATGCGGAAGCTTTTGCCCGGGCTCGTGCAAAAGCACAACAAGATGAGGATGATAAGAGGAAGAAATACTAAATTAAAGTAGTGAGTGCTGGATTCAGCACTCACTATTCTTTTAGCTCATTTGGCATGTGCCTAATCCTTGTTCTATTTTGCTTTGTGTCACGTATACTAAAATTGTACTCCTGACTTTTAGGGACTCCGAGAAAACTCGAAGTCCCCTTTTTGGTTTGCAGGGGTGTATCATTAGGAGATTTCAAAAAATGTTTATGAGCGAGTTGGCGTGGGGTGAAGGTATAAAATAAAATAAGCGCCTTCGCATAGACGCTTATTTCTAAAACTGAATTTCACTATAATTCTTCACCCATTTGTTCCTGATAATCTGGCGTTTTTGATAACAAAGTTTCTCCCTCGTACTGCTTAAGCCTCTCTATATTATCGCCAATAACTTCATAATACTCCTCTCTAACCTTACTCCCATCCTCTTCATCAATAAATGCAATGCGGATATAACGACCATCATCCCAGACGGTAACATCTGCGCTTTCCCTAGGATCTCCCTCAATACTTCTGTATACGACACTTACTACTTCGATGTCTCCCTAGACTACTTAGTAGGCCGTTCTAATGATCCAAAGCGTTACTAATATTGAACCATTAATAACCGAAATTTTAGGTACACCTACACTATCATGATCCATTATGTCGCAAAAAACTTTTTAAAAAAACTTATACCTTTTTCAACGCCAAGAACTTTACTTCCTTGAGCTTTTTAAACGTTATTTTTCAATCCATCCCCCCCCCCGTTTTTTTGAAACGTTTTGTATCAACTCGTTTTCCATTTTAAGCGACATATTGTATCTAGTCAACCCCTTTTAGAGACTTTTTGTATCATTTATTTTATTGATACATTTTGTATTGTATTATTATTTTAATGCTACAGAATGGTGGTTAGTTAGATGAAATTCGGAGATAGAATCGCTCAACTACGGAATAAACAAAATTTAACACAAGCGGGCCTAGCCGACAAAATCGGTATATCTAGAGCTTCTTTGTCGCATTACGAAAAAAGCAGACGAGAACCTGATTATGCTACACTCAAGAAGCTGGCTGACTTTTTTGATGTATCAACTGATTACATTCTTGGAAGAGATCAACAAGATGATAAAGACACTATCGCTGCTCACCATGATAGTGATAATTGGACAAAAGAGGAGCTAGATGAAATCGAGAGGTTCAAGGAGTTTGTTCGTATAAAGCGCGCGGAAAAAAATAAGGAGTGATATTTTGCATTACGAAAAACTTTTAAAGGAGACTGCACAACATGAAATAGATACTTATGAAAAACACACCGAAAATAAAAGGACTTTATTCCGGTAAATTTATATTCATCAACCAAATAACCCCAACTGATGTTGAAAAAACTTGCATTCTAGCTGAAGAGTTGGGACACTATTACACTACCAGCGGAAATATTTTAGATCAGCATAGTATCACAAACCGCAAACAAGAAAAGCGTACACACACCTGGGCTTACGAAAGACTTATTCCTTTCTCAAAAATTATACAAGTCCACCATTAAGACATTTCAAACCACTTATAGAAAAAGGGGTTCTAAGTGGGAATATCGAATTAGTTATGTTGATCGCCGAAATGGAAAGACAAAAGAGACTTCTAAAGGTGGGTTTAAGACTAAAAAGGAAGCACAAATCGCAGCAGCCGAAGCAGAGTCGAAAATTAATTATTTTGGATTCAGCGAAGATGGGAACGAAAAAATTGACCATTATTTCAAAGAATGGCTTAAGACTTACAAAAAACCAAATGTTAAACCAATTACCTATTCAGTTCAAGAAAGAAATGTTCGTCTAAACATTCTACCGCGTTGGCAAAATTATCGTCTCAAAGACATTTCACGTACAGAGTATCAGAAATGGATTAATGAGCTACGAGTTAGCTATAGCGAAGGTACAGTCAGGCGAATACACAGCATTATGAACACTGCTCTTACAGACGCTGTTTATGAATTTAACATCATGAAAGAAAATCCTATTCAAAGAATTAAAATCCAGAAAAACGTGGAGAAATCGACCAAAGTTCATTATTTCACTAAAGACCAGTTAAATACCTTTTTAAATGCAGTGAAGACTCCAGTAAAGAAAACCAAATATCAACGGTCAATACAATATTACGTACTGTTCACTTTAATGGCTAGGACGGGAATACGAATAGGCGAAGCTCTCGCATTGACTTGGGATGATTTTGACGAAATCAATAAAAAGCTTACAGTAAATAAAACATTGGTTTATCCAACTAACTCAAGCCCTTACATTTCGTCTCCAAAATCACGAAAAAGTGACCGTATCATTAAACTGGACAACCCTACGATAAAGATGCTTAAGCAACAAAAAACAAACCGGGCACAAGTCGTTTTGCAGTATAAGAATTACAAACAGCCAAAAGAGAACATCATATTTTATCAACATGACGGCAGGTGGCTGCGAACGAATGTCGTACGAGAATATATTAAAGAGGTATGTAAACGCACCAACCTTCCAGTATTATCTCCACACGTGTTACGGCATACTCATGCAGTTCATCTCTTAGAAGCTGGCGTAGAAATAAAATTACGTGTCCGAAAGACTCGGACACGCAAGTATAAGGGTAACAGTGGATACCTATTTGCATATTACGAAAAAAAATCGAAGATGACGCGTTATCCCGTTACGAAAAATATGTCCAGAATTAGAAACCGGGCAAAAAACGGGCAAGCGTCATCTCCAATGCTTTAACCCCCTATAGAACAAGGGTTATCCGATACTACCTTCCATTTCGAACTTGATTAAACGGTTCATCTCAACCGCATACTCCATCGGCAATTCTTTTGTGAATGGCTCAATGAAGCCCATGACGATCATTTCTGTTGCTTCTTCTTCAGAAATTCCACGGCTCATCAAGTAGAACAGTTGCTCCTCAGAAACTTTCGATACCGTTGCTTCGTGCTCAAGCGTGATGTTGTTGTTCAAAATTTCGTTGTACGGGATCGTATCCGAGGTAGACTCGTTATCCATGATCAACGTATCACACTCGATTTTTGATTTCGAACCGTCTGATTTGCGCCCGAAGTGACAAATGCCGCGGTATGAAACTTTCCCGCCCTGTTTCGAAATCGACTTCGATACAATTGTGGATGAGCAGTTTGGCGCAAGATGCGTCACTTTCGCACCCGCGTCCTGATGCTGTCCTTTACCCGCAATCGCGATGGAAAGAACGGTACCTCTTGCTCCTTCACCCTTCATGATGACAGCTGGGTATTTCATGGTAAGCTTGGAACCGATGTTGCCATCGACCCATTCCATCGTTGCTCCCTTATCAGCAGTTGCACGCTTTGTGACAAGGTTAAAGACATTCGGTGCCCAGTTTTGGATCGTTGTGTAACGGCAGTATGCGTTATCCTTAACGATGATTTCAACGACGGCACTGTGCAAGGAGTTGGTTGTATAAACAGGAGCCGTACACCCTTCCACATAGTGAACCGAGCTATCTTCATCGGCAATGATAAGCGTTCGCTCAAATTGACCCATGTTCTCAGAGTTAATGCGGAAGTATGCCTGAAGCGGTGTGTCCACTTTTACCCCTTTTGGTACATAGATGAACGACCCGCCTGACCAAACCGCTGAGTTAAGCGCAGAGAATTTGTTATCTGCTGCAGGAATAACGCTCGCGAAATGCTCACGGAAGACTTCTTCATTTTCTTTAAGCGCCGTGTCTGTGTCTTTAAAGACAACGCCTAAATCCTCAAGGTCTTCTTGCATATTGTGGTACACAACCTCGGATTCATACTGTGCAGAAACACCGGCAAGGTATTTTTGCTCAGCTTCAGGAATCCCGAGTTTATCAAATGTGTTCTTAATTTCTTCTGGAACTTCATCCCAAGAACGCTCTGTTTGTTCTGAAGCCTTTACGTAGTACGTAATGTCGTCAAAATCTAATTCTGCAAGGTCGCCACCCCACTGAGGCATTGGCATTTTATAAAATTGCTCGAGTGATTTCAAGCGAAAATCAAGCATCCATTGTGGTTCATCTTTCATACGTGAAATCTCTTCCACGATTTCTTTGGTTAGTCCACGACCTGAACGGAAGATGGACACGTCGCGGTCTGAAAACCCGTATTGATATTCACCGATTTCTGGCATATTTTTCGCCATCGGAATCCCTCCTTAGATTACTTACAGTCCCTAAGTGTTACGAACGAGTTTCGTTGATCCCTTTTTCCATCGCCTTCCACGCTAGTGTAGCACACTTTATCCTCGCAGGAAACTTTGTGACACCAGACAGGGCTTCAATGTCGCCTAGGTCAAACTTATTTTCGTCGTACTCTTTGCCTTGCATCATATTGGAGAACAGTTCTGAAAGCGCGAGTGCTTCTTCTTCAGGTAGCCCTTTAATAGCTTGCGTCATCATCGATGCGGAGGCAAGGCTGATCGAACACCCTTCCCCCGTAAACACCGCGTCTGCCACTTTGCCATTTTCCACTTTCATCTGAACTTGAATACGATCGCCGCAAGTAGGGTTGTTCAAGTTGACTGTTCGTGTATCTCCGTCAAGCTCTCCTCGGTTCCGAGGGTTTTTGTAGTGATCCATAATCACTTGTCTATAAAGGGTGTCGAGATCACGAGAAGACATCGCTAAAATACTCCTTTGCCTTGACTAATCCGTTGGTTAGAGCATCGATATCCTCTTTCGTATTGTAGACGTAAAAGCTAGCCCGTGCCGTGGCAGTTACCTCTAGCCATTTCATGAGCGGTTGAGCACAATGATGGCCTGCGCGAACGGCAATTCCTTCAGCGTCAAGCACGGTAGCCACATCATGGGGATGCACATCGCCTAGCTGAAAAGTAATCAACCCTGCTCTCTCTCTTGGACCAAAGATCGTGAAATCCTTTAGTTCTCCAAGGCGCTCAAACGAATAGTCAACAAGTTCTTTTTCATGCTTTTCGATCTCATCGAATCCCAGGTCTGTTACAAAATCAATAGCAGCACCTAGCCCGATGGCTCCGGCAATAATCGGCGTCCCGCCTTCAAACTTCCAAGGGAGCTCTTTCCATGTTGAGTCATAAAGCCCAACAAAATCAATCATCTCACCGCCAAATTCCACAGGCTCCATCGCTTCAAGCAGATGCTTCTTGCCATACAGGGCCCCAACGCCGGTCGGGCCGCCCATTTTATGGCCAGAGAAGGCGTAAAAGTCACAATCAAGCGCTTCTACATCGACGTGCATGTGCGGAGCACTTTGGGCCCCGTCAACAACGACAACCGCCCCGTGCCGATGGGCAATTTCAGCCATTTCCTTAATTGGATTAATCGTTCCAAGAACGTTTGAGACATGTGTCACAGCAACTACTTTCGTCTTGTCTGTGATCGCTTCTCTCACGTCTTCAAGCGCAATCGTTCCATTGGGCTGAAGTGGAATATACTTGAGCGTGGCGCCTTTTCGCTTGGCAAGCTGCTGCCACGGAATAATATTGGAGTGATGCTCCATTGGTGTGATGACAATTTCGTCCCCTTCACCAACATTGTCATTTCCGTAACTAGAAGCGACAAGGTTAAGAGAAGTCGTTGTCCCCCGTGTAAAGATGATCTCACTAGAGTCCCTTGCATGCAAGAAAGAGCGAACCTTTTCACGTGCGCCTTCGTACTCATCTGTCGCGATCGTTCCAAGCGTGTGTACCCCGCGGTGAACGTTGGAATTGTAGCGGCGATAGTAGTCATCAAGCTTTTCAATCACGGAAATCGGTTTTTGCGACGTTGCTGAGCTATCGAGATAGACAAGAGGGTTTCCATTCACGTTCTGGTCAAGAATCGGAAACAGCTTCTTTATCTCAGTAGCATTCATCGCTTCACTTTCCTTTCTATCACTTCTCTCATTTGCTTACGAACAGATTCAACAGGAAGCTGTGAAACAACTGGCTCTAGAAATCCATGAATCACGAGACGTTCCGCTTCCTTCCGTGGAATTCCACGGCTCATAAGATAGAACATTTGCAGCGGATCAATACGGCCAACGGATGCTGCGTGCCCCGCCGTTACATCATCTTCATCAATAAGAAGAATCGGGTTCGCATCTCCGCGGGCACGTTCGCCAAGCATCAAAATGCGTTCCGTTTGCTCACCATTAGATTTTGTAGCTCCGTGCTCAATTTTTGAAATCCCGTTGAAGATCCCAAGCGCACGATCGGTCATAACCCCATGCTTCAAAATTTGTCCATCCGAGTGCTTGCCATAGTGCTGGATCAGCGTGGTGAAATTTTGACGCTGCTGACCAGTGCCAACGGAGACGGTTTTCGTATCAGCAAAAGATCCGTCACCAACGAGATACGTAATGTTTTCAGAAACCGTATCGCCGTCATTCATTTGTCCAAGCGCCCAGTCAAGACGACCGTCGCGCCCCACATGGCCGCGGCGTACGACGTAGGTTGTAGTCTGCTCCGCTAATGTATCCACACTTCCAAATAATACACGTGCGCCTGCCCCCACATAGACTTCCGCCACAAGATTTGCGACACTTGCCCCTTTGCCATACGCTGTATAGTTTTCCACGTATGTTACAGAGCTATTATCTTCTGCGACAAGAAGGACGTGGTTAAACAAGCCACCGTTTTCTTTGGATACGGCGAAAATGGACTGCAACGGAACCTCGACATGAACGCCTTCTGGGACGTAGACAAATGTCCCCCCGTTCATGTAGGCGGCGTGCATTGCCATGAGCTTATTCTCATCTGCTTTAGCGGCTTCTGTGAACAAATAGTTTTTCACAAGGTCACCGTGCTCAGCGAAAGCCGTTTTTAAGTCTGTAAAAATCACGCCTTTTTCCGCTAGCTCGCTTGCTGTCGCTTGGTACACCGTTTGAGCATTATCTTGCACAAGAAAGCTGTTTCCGCTAGCGTCTTTATCAATAAGCTCAAGAATTTCTCCCCGCAGGTCTTCCCTGCTTTTCACTTTGGAAACTTCTCCTAGATCAGGGTCAAAATTCATGAAGTTCCAGTTGCCAATTTTTGTTTTATCTGGCTTAGGAAGTTCTAAGCGCGAAGTGTTGTTCAGGGCATCAAGACGTAGGTCCAACAGCCACTTTGGTTCGTTATTAAACTCAGACTTGGCCTTGACATCGCCAGGTCCGATTAGCTCATTCGTCTCAACTGACATACATACCATCCTTTGCTGTGTTCTGCTCTTGCTTAACTGTACATCAACTTGTGGCTCGTTTACGCTTCTTAACCTTGGTCCACGAGCTCGTTTTCGATGCCAAGTTCTTCTTTGATCCAGTCATACCCTTCTGCTTCAAGGCGTTTCGCAAGTTCTGGCCCACCTGATTTTACAATGCGTCCTTGCATCATCACGTGGACGTGATCAGGGGTAATGTAGTCAAGAAGACGTTGGTAGTGAGTGATAATAAGGCAGCCAAAGTCCTCACTGCGCAATTGGTTCACACCTTCCGCAACCACTTTCAACGCGTCAATGTCAAGACCAGAGTCAATTTCATCTAGAATACCGATTCTCGGCTCAAGCATAAGAAGTTGAAGGATTTCATTACGCTTTTTCTCCCCGCCTGAGAACCCTTCATTCAAGTAACGTTGAGAGAAGGACTGATCCATATCAAGAACATCCATTTTCTCATCCATTTTGCGGATAAACTTCATTAGAGAAAGCTCATCGCCTTCTTCACGGTTGGCATTGATGGCCGAACGCATGAAGTCAGCGTTGGTGATCCCGCTAATTTCACTTGGGTACTGCATCGCAAGAAAGAGACCTGCTTGTGCACGCTCGTCCACTTCCATTTCAAGCACGTCTTCGCCATCCATTGTGACAGAACCACTGGTGATTTCGTATTTTGGGTGACCCATAATGGCCGAAGCAAGTGTGGATTTCCCTGTTCCGTTTGGTCCCATGATGGCATGAATCTCGCCACCATTAATTTCAAGGTTGAAGTCTTTCAATATTTCCTTATCGTCAATAGAGACGTGGACGTTTTCGATTTTGAGATTAGGTGCTGACATGTAAATTCCCTCCATATGATCTGTCCGCAAAGCGAACCTTGTATTCTTGAATCATTATCATTCTATTCTCATTCTAATTTTATAACAAATCCAGAGTCACTTCAAGGAACTCCCCCGACAAATTTAATTTCAAATAAATCAAATACAGAGCCGTGCGTATACCCCACGACTCTGCTCTTCCAAAACCGTATTTAAATTGTTCGGATTGATCCAACAAGCTGGTTGCAGTTCTCGTGTTCTTTCGTACGTTCCTTCTCAACCTCAAGTCGTTTTTCTAAGTTCCGGCCGTACTCTGCGTAGCTCACGCCGTGGCGCTGCTGCAACCCTTTTTCCATTTCACTTGTGTAGGAAAGTCGCATGTTGTGAATCGTTCCTCATCCTCTCTTTTTTATGACACTGGATTTTCTTCTTTTCACCAGTAACCATAGTATACCATTGTCAGACAATATCAGCAAAAGGTGTCGGGTCGGTAAAATGCTAAAAATCTGTTACCTATAAGGGTGAAACACCAATAGAAAAAGAAAGCGGACATTTTCATCCAGTTTCTCTATTTTCCTCAACTTTACGCTATTGAACAGGCCCACCCATCTCGCGAAACGCTTCTTGAACAAGTGTCGCTCCCTGGCTTAGTGCAGCTCCGGCGCCCACAGCAGTCGTGACGGAAATTGCCTCGAGCACTTCCTCCTCGCTACAGCCATTATCCATACAGCCCTTGGTATGATAAATGATGCAATACTCATCTTGAGCCTGGACGCTAATGCCAAGCGCGATCAGATGTTTATGTTTTTTCGAGATCGCTCCTTCCTGAAAACACTGTTCTGTGAAGTCATTGTATTTCTCGGCAAAGACCGGCAGTTTTTCTTCGAATGCCCCTACACCCTCTTTAAATATATGCATATTCTCCTCAATAGACGTTTGGTTCCTTTGTTTTTCCATACTGTCTCGTCTCCTTTATTTAAACATAGGTTTAGTATGAGACAGGCCGCGGTTTTCATTCATTGAAGCCTAAGAAAAGCGGAAGAGGGTCGAACAGAAGCGAGAAATCTCGACGCTTCTACCCGCCCGGAGCTAGACAATCCGAAAAGCGCAGGCGGGTCGAGCAGAAGCGCGAATTTTGGAAGGCCTGACAAAAGAAATCCGACTTTTGATTTCGTTGTCAGGACTGAAAAATCTCGACGCAGCTAGACAAAAACCTGCTTATCCATTGGATAAGCAGGTTAGCAATTCTTATTCAGTAACGGGGATGACGGCTCCGTCATACTCCTCTTCAATAAATGTTTGAATCTTTTCTGATTGAAGAACCTCTACGAGCGTTTGAATGGCTTCGTTGTTCTCATCACCGTTTCGGACGACAACTAAATTAACATACGGATTGTCGGCGTCGCCTTCTTCAATGGCAATGGAATCTTCAACTGGGTTTAAATCCGCTTCAAGGGCATAGTTAGAGTTAATCATGACAGCCTCAGCCTCATTGTTGTTATACATTTGGGGCAAGAGTTCAGCTTCGACATTGGCTGTGAACGTGAGGTTTTTCGGATTATCAACAATATCATCTTCTGTCGCGTCGACGCCTGCGTCTTCACTAAGCTCAATCAACCCAGCATCTTCTAAGATGGCAAAAGCACGCCCATGATCGGCCACAGAATTACTCATTAGAATCTCAGCTCCATCCGGAAGGTCTTCAGGACTGTCGTAATCTTGCGAGTAAAGCCCCATCGGCTCCAGATGAATAGCTCCTGCTTCAACAAAGTCATACTCCTCATTCTCTTCCATTTGGTCTTCCAAGTAAGGTCGATGTTGGAAGTAATTCGCGTCAACTTCCTCGCTCTCAAGGGCGATGTTTGGAAAGATGTAATCGTCAGCAATATCAAGGTCTAATTCAATGCCCTCTTCTTCTAAAAGCGGTTCGGCTTCCTCGAGAATTTCAGCATGAGGGATATTGGACGCAATGATGGAGAGCGTTGTGGTTTCTCCTTCGTCTCCTTCTTCTGCTGCTCCTCCGTTATCACCGTTATCTTCGCCACCGCCACATGCAGCAAGTGCCGTTGACACCACGGCTACACCAATTACTTGTAAAAACTTCTTCATCATGTAAAACTCCCTTCTTCTATCTATCTTTTATCTGTAATCCTTGTCAGCAGATCACCGATCCACTGAATGATAAACACAATAATAAGCACAACAATGGTCGCAACAAGCGTAACATCCGGGTTTGTCCGTTGAAAGCCTTGTTGCAATGCAAGTGTTCCTAAACCGCCTGCGCCAATCGCACCCGCCATTGCGGTGTACCCTACTAGAGTCACAGCGGTCACTGTAATTCCAGAAAGTAATGCTGGCATTGATTCTGGAATCAAAACTTTAACGATAATGCTTATATTAGAAGCGCCCATTGACTGCGCCGCCTCGATGACGCCCTTGTCGACTTCACGCAGGGCAATTTCCACGAGGCGTGCATAGAAAGGAGCCGACCCAATGATAAGAGCTGGCAACGCTGCCGATGGGCCGCGAATGGTACCAATCACTACGCTTGTTAGCGGGATAAGCAATATAATCAAAATAAGAAAAGGAATAGAGCGAAAGATGTTGACGTAGGCCCCTATGATTGTATATAGAACTTTGTTTTGCCACGCGTTTCCTTTTGCTGTCATAAATAAGAGCACACCAAGAATGAGTCCAAATACGAGAGAAGCAAGAGCAGCAACGCCCGTCATATAAATCGTTTCCCATGTAGCCGTCCACAATGCGTCAACGTCCACGTTCGGAAAAAGTTCCTCAATCACGCTCCATCACCTCAACTTCCACTTGCTGTTCGGCGATGTAGGAGAGCGCTCGCTCAACATCCTCGTCCTCTCCCGTTATACGCAAGAAGAGCTTCCCATAAGAGCCGTCCTGCAGCTTCGAGATATTTCCTTGTAAGATGGAAACATCGACTGGATAGGCGCGAATAAGTTCAGAGACAAGCTGCTCCTCCGCTGGCTTGCCTACAAACGTTAGTTGGGCGATTGTTCCCCTTGCCTCATCTTCAAACCAATGCCAGAGCGAGTCCTCGCCATCATCTGGCAGCGCCACCTGCTTGACAAATTCCCTTGTCATTTCTTGCTTCGGATGACGAAACACATCGAGAACGGCGCCTTGCTCCACAACGTGCCCATCATCCATTACAGCCACTTGATGACAAATTTTTTGGATGACATGCATTTCATGCGTGATCAAGACAATCGTCAAGCCCAGCTTTTGATTAATATCCAGCAGCAAATCAAGGATGGCATCCGTGGTTTTCGGGTCAAGGGCGGATGTGGCTTCGTCGCAAAGTAGGACTTTCGGATTATTAGCAAGCGCCCTCGCAATGCCAACACGCTGCTTTTGTCCACCACTCAGTTGAGAGGGGTAGCTCTTCTCCCGCCCGTTTAAGCCCACGAGTTCTATAAGCTCAGCCACACGCTTTTTTCTCTCGCCAGCCGCCATACCGGCTATTTCGAGAGGAAAGGCGATGTTGTCCTCAACGGTTCTTGACCAGAGAAGATGGAAATGCTGAAAGATCATCCCAATTTCCTGTCTTGCTTTGCGCAGTTCCTGATTGGAAAGCGTCGATAACGATTTTCCAGCGACGACCACGTCCCCTTTTGTCGGGCGCTCAAGCATGTTCAACATGCGAATCAACGTACTTTTCCCTGCGCCACTGTAGCCGATAACGCCAAAAATTTGCCCGTCTTCAATCGTTAAGTTGACGCGATCCACGGCGGTGACTTCCCCGCTCTTTGTCTGGAACACTTTTCGAATATCGCTTAATGTAATCATTCCACAACCCTACTTTCATGAAAAAACCTCTCCGCCAAAATGAGCAGAAAGGTTATGTATCGCCTTCTTCTCATCTACCAAAGCATGACACTTTGCAGGATTTAGCACCTTCAAGCCGTTCACTTGCGGTTGCCGGGTTTCATCGGGCCAGTCCCTCCACCTCTCTCGATAAGAGAATATATGGTTGATGTTGTGAACGTATCATAGCACGTACGAAAATCGAACGTCAATCATTAACTTTTACCAATGCTGCAAAGCCGAACCATGAAAATGCCCATCGCTATTAAAAGAGCGATGCGGCAAAGAAACGCTTGATCAATTTCCTCACTAGGCGGTTATTTCGTCACACGATACGAAATAATCGCCCAATCAAACGTGAGGACTTCCCCTAATCCCAGTATTGCCAGCTGTCTTCAATAAAAGAAGTAATCTGTTCAGGGCTTTCATGTTCGTATCGGTAGATGGCGTCTGCTTCAAAGGCAAACCCTTCCTTCATCGAGTGTTGCAACCCATGGTCTGTTTCAACAACTTCGCCGATTTTGGCCCCGTCCATAAATAACTTCAAGACACCTTCCTCGTACTTTGCAACAACCTTTTGTGTAACGTTCACCTTTTCCAAGAGTTTCTCCTCCTTTAAAAGGTCTACCCTTAGCGTTACCGCTCGTGTGTATCGTATTCGAGGAATAATTGGAAGCAAAGGGGACTGCTTCCTAAAAAATACCGAAAAGCGCAGGCGCTCTGCTCACGAGCGACAAGTTCTGGAACGACGGCAGAATCAAGCCCAGTCTTGGCTTGATCTGGCGGCGTGAAGACTCGAGCGAGTGGGCGCTAGACAAAGAGGCTCGCACGTCCTCCCTGCAGCCTCTTCTTTTTGCTATTCTCCGCTAATCATGTTTCCGTATTCTTCTGCAGACATCAGCTTGTCCACTTCCCCAGCATCTTTTGGCTCAACCACAACCATCCATGCCTTTTCATACGGGGACTCGTTAACGAATTCTGGGGAGTCTTCAAGCTCCTCGTTGACTTCAACGACTTTTCCATTAATCGGAGCATAAAGTTCAGAAACCGTTTTTACGGATTCTACACTTCCGAATGGCTCGTCTGCTTCAATTTCATCACCGACTTCTGGCAGTTCGACGAATACGATGTCCCCAAGTTCGGATTGTGCAAAATCTGTAATCCCGATGCGGACGTTCCCTTCTTCTGCTTTCACCCACTCATGTTCTTCCGAGTACTTGAATTCCTTTGGCACGTTGCTCATAGCGATCCCTCCAACAGTTAGTCACTTTCTGAGTCTAATCATACCTTAAAAAACGAGCAAGCAAAATACTTATTGCCACGTTTTTTCGAATTGGTCTTCCTTGAAACCAAGCGTCACTTGATTTCCGTCGGTGACAATCGGGCGCTTAATCAACATCCCGTCTGATGCAAGTAGCTGGTACTGCTCCTCTTCCGACATCTCTGCTAGCTTGTCTTTCAGCCCAAGCTCTCGGTATTTTTGTCCACTGGTGTTGAAAAAAGCTTTTAACGCCAAGCCGCTCTTCTCATGAAGCTGCTTGATTTCCTCTGCAGAAGGCGGGTGCTCAACGATATGTATGTCCGTATCGATCATGTTGCGGACGTCCAACCATTTTTTTGCTTTGCGGCAAGTTCCACATTTGGGATACTGATAAATGGTGAGTGCCATGTACGTTCCTCCTTACGTATTAAACTCACTTACTATTATTGCGCAACAAGGAGCAACATACAACAAACGTGCTTTAAATACCGAAAAGCGGAGGCGGGTCGAATAGAAGCGAGGGTTTTGGAAGGCCTGTACTAGAAATCCCGATCTTGGATTTCGGTACAGGAGTGAAAAATCCGAACTTCTACGCGCCGGAGCTAGACAATCCGAAAAGCGGAGGCGCGCCAATCACGAGCGACAAGTTCTGGCGGCGTGAAGAAACCTCGAGCGAGTGGGCACCAGCTAGACAATCCCGGAAGGAACGCGCTAAAAAACACAGAGAAGAAGCCTGCAAATACAGGCTTCTTCATGAGAGGAGAACGCTCCTTGCGAGAGGAGCTTATGATTATTTTTTTGGGTTTCCCCAAAAAAGGTTTACTGGTTACACAACGTAGCGCTGTTCTTTTAAGACGCCTTGAGCAATTTCACGCTTCCGGCCAACAACGTTACTAGGAGTGTGGCGCGTAAGTTTACGAAGCATGGAGAGCATGGTGCGCAAGGTGTCGCCTTCTTCCATGTAGGCTAGCGCTTCTTTGGCGTTGGTTTCAATACGGTTGATCGCTTCCTGGGCAAAGACTTCTGTCATCAACAACTTTTGGCTTTCTTGTTCTGCAGAGGATTTGCCGATCGCCTTTTCTGTACGAAGAATCACAGACTCCAGCGAGTAAATGTCGCTAACAATATCCGCCACTTTAGCGAGAACTTCCTGCTCCTGATCGAGCTTCTCCCCGTACTTTTGGGCGCCAGAACCAGCGATCATCAAGAAGACTTTCTTAGCCATCGATAGCAAATATTTCTCCTGCTCGAGCGGACTGTCTCCAATCTCTTGTGGCATTAGCATCATCAACTCTTCTTGCAGAGATTGCGCCTTTTGTAAAAACGGTAGCTCGCCTTTTAACGCTTTTCGCATCAATGTGCCCGGAACAAGCAAGCGGTTGATTTCATTCGTTCCTTCAAAAATTCGATTGATGCGAGAGTCGCGGTAAATCCGCTCCACTTCGTACTCAGCCATGAAGCCGTAGCCGCCGTGAATTTGCACCGCTTCATCAGCAACAAAGTCTAGCATTTCTGACCCAGCAAATTTATTTAAAGAACACTCAATGGCGTACTCAGCAATCGCTGCCGCCACAGCACGACCATTTTTTTGCTCCTCGTCACTGAGGCTGGCAAAGCGCTCCTCGAACAGCCCACCTGTACGCGTCACTGAGCTTTCGGTCGCATAGATTTCTGTCGCCATTGAAGCAAGCTTCTCCTGAATTAGCGGGAAGTTGCCAATGGCCGTTTTAAATTGCTTGCGCTCGTTCGCATACGTCGCCGCAAGCTCAAGCGCTCGCTTCGCACTTCCAATCGCGCCCACACCAAGCTTATAGCGCCCCACGTTCAAGATGTTAAAGGCAATGATGTGCCCGCGCCCAATTTCCCCAAGAACATTTTCCTTTGGCACATGAGCGTCCTCTAAAATGAGTGTACGCGTCGATGAGCCTTTAATGCCCATTTTCTTTTCTTCCGGCCCCGTACTTACGCCCTCATAATCTCTTTCGACGATAAAGGCGGTAAACTTTTCTCCATCAATTTTCGCATAAACAACGAACACATCCGCAAAGGCAGAGTTCGTGATCCACTGCTTTTCACCGTTCAGCACATAGTGCGTGCCTGCATTATTTAATACGGCCGTTGTCTTCGCTCCTTGTGCATCAGACCCCGAACTTGGCTCCGTTAACGCATAGGCAGCAATACGCGCACCGCTTGCCAAGTCAGGTAAATAGCTCTTTTTTTGCTCTTCGCTGCCAAAGAAGACGATCGGTAGCGTGCCAATCCCTACATGGGCGCCATAACTGAGACCAAACGCACCAGCGCGGTTAAATTTCTCTGCGATCAGGGAAGAGCTAATTTTATCGAGGCCTAACCCACCGTATTCCTCTGGTATGTCTGCGCCAAGAAGACCGAGTTCGCCCGCTTTTTTCAACAGTCGTACCGTATGGTCGAAATTATGACCCTCAATCTCATCCAAAACCGGGACAACATCCTTGACCGCAAACTCTTCTGTTGTGCGGGCAATCATCAGTTGCTCATCTGTGTAATCCTCCGGAGAGAAGACGCGCTCTGCCTCAATATCCTCAAGTAAAAAGCTACCGCCTTTAATTAACGTTTCCTTTGTGCTGCTCATCTGTTTATCCTCCCTTTGCTTAAAAATTAGAGTAATTCAAAGACACCGGCGGCCCCCATGCCGCCCCCAATGCACATTGTGACCACACCAAACTGCTTGCCTTCACGCTTCATTTCATGCATGAGTGTAAGCGTAAGTTTCGACCCTGTACAACCAAGGGGATGGCCTAGAGCAATCGCTCCTCCGTTCACATTGAGCTTGTCGTGTGAAATGCCTAGCTTGCGTGCGATCGCCAGAGACTGGGAAGCAAACGCTTCGTTCAACTCAAACAAATCAATGTCTTCGAGTTCCAGCCCTGCAAGACGAACCGCTTTCGGAATCGCTTCAATCGGTCCCACACCCATAATTTCTGGCGCCACGCCTGCCACAGCAAAGCTCCTGAACGTTGCCAATGGCACTAGCCCGCGCTCCTTGGCTTCTTCTTTTTCCATTAATAGAACCGCTGCCGCGCCGTCGCTCATTTGAGAGGCATTCCCAGCCGTAACCGTTCCCTTATGTTGAAACGCCGGTTTCAGCTTGGCTAGCGTTTCTGTGGTTGTTTCCGCACGAACACCTTCATCCATATGGATTAAGTGCTCCTGTTCGAACACCTTTCCATCTTCACCAAGAACGCGCTGCGTCACAGGGACAGGCACAATCTCATCCGAAAACTTTCCCGCTTCGATCGCAGCCGCTGCTCGCTTGTGGCTTTCCGCGGCAAACGCGTCCTGGTCTGCACGGGAAATGTCAAATTGGCGTGCCACTTCCTCCGCTGTAAAGCCCATCGACATGTAGTATTCAGGTGCTTGATCAATGAGCGCCGGATTCGGCTTGATGACGTGGCCTCCCATTGGAATTAAGCTCATCGATTCAGCGCCGCCCGCTATAATGGCCTTAGAATGACCCAGCATGATTCTTTCCGCTCCGTAGGCAATGGTTTGAAGACCTGAGGCACAGTAACGATTAATCGTCACTGCTGGCACGGACTCCGGGAGACCTGCAAGCGCGCTTAGGTTTCGCGCCATATTCATGCCTTGCTCCGCTTCAGGCATCGCACAGCCGATGATGACATCGTCAATCTCACTCGGTTCCACGCTTCCAGCACGCCTAAGCGTTTCCTTAACCGCAACGGCTCCTAAGTCGTCTGAGCGAACGTTTGCAAACGCGCCTCGTTTCGCTTTCCCGATCGGTGTACGTGCACCTGATACGATCACTGCTTCTTTCATAGCCCTTCCCTCCTTCACGCTAGTTGCGCAGCGGCTTTCCTTTGGTCAGCATATGCTGCATACGCGCCTGTGATTTTGGTTCTGCAATTAAGCTTAAGAACGCCTCTCGCTCCAAATCGAGCAAATGATCTTCATCAACGAGCGTCCCTTCTGCGACACGGCCACCAGAGAGAACAAACGCCAGTTTTTCAGCAATCTTAAAGTCGTGATCCGATACATAATGACCCCACTTCAAGGAATGAGCGCCTAACATCAGCGTGGCGTATCCGGCTTCACCTGTGACCGGTATTTTCGTTTCCACAGGCGCAATATACCCACTATCTGCCAAACGAAGGACCGTTTGTTTCGCTTCGTGGTTGGCAAACTGATCGTTCATAATGATCGCGTCTCTCTCAGATAGGAAGCCGTGGTCTCGCGCTTCTTCTGCTGACGTGGAAACACTTGCCATCGCAATGGATTCAAATGTCGCTCTCGCTGCTTTTTGGACGTCCACGGCATTCTCTGAACCAAAGCGTTCCAAGTTTCGTTTGTAAAGCTCCTTGTTTCCACCTCCACCTGGGATGAGCCCAACACCCGTTTCCACAAGACCCATGTACGTTTCATGGGTGGCCTGAACACTTGCAGCTGGCAAGCAAATTTCCGCACCTCCCCCAAGACTCATTCCAAAGGGAGCGCTTACTACTGGCCTGGCAGCGTAACGAATCCGTTTCGTTGCTTTTTGAAATTGACGAACGACCATATCAAGCTCGAAGAAATTGTCATCCTGCGCTTCCATCAGCATCATCATTAAGTTCGCGCCAACACAGAAGTTCTTGCCTTCATTACCGATGACGAGCCCTTTGAAGTTTTTTTCAATCTCATCAATCGACTTGTTGATCATTTGAATGACGTCGAGCCCGATGGAGTTATTTGGTGACGTGAACTGGAGCAGCGCCACATCATCGCCGATGTCAATCAACCTTGCTCCCGTATTCTTGAAGATCGTCTTTTCCTTTTTTAGATGAGAAAGCGGGATTTCCTTTTCATGTGCACGAACAGGCGTCTTTTGTCCTTTATCATAAAACGTTCCGCCTTCATAAAAAGATGTTTGTCCACCAGCGACCATATCTGTCACCCAGCTAGGGATTTCTTCGCCATCGTCCTTCATTTTGGCGATTGTCGTCTCCACGCCGAGAGCATCCCATAGTTCAAACGGTCCCATTTCCCAACCAAAGCCCCAGCGCATCGCCTCATCAATGGCGAGCAAGTCATGGGCAATTTCATCTGCCTTATCGGCTGAGTAAAGAAGGGCTGGCTTGATCAAGGACCAAAGCAGTTCTCCAGCTGCATCTTCAGCAAACACAACCGTTTTTAATTTTTCACTCTTAGATTTGAGTGATTTTGCCTTCTCAATGGACACCGCTTTCAATTTTTTACGTGGTTCATATTCAAATGTTTGCGGATTGAGCTCATAGATCGCGCCGTCTTTTTTCACATAAAACCCTTGACCGCTCTTCGCTCCAATCCAGCCCTTCTCCGCCATTTTTTTCATAAATTCGGGAGGATCGAAATGTTCTTTCTCTGCCCCTTCGGTTTTGTCGTAAACATTTTTAGCCACATGCAGAAACGTGTCGAGGCCAACGACGTCAAGTGTGCGGAATGTCGCACTTTTCGGGCGACCAATGAGTGGCCCGGTGACAGAATCAATTTCCCCCACCGAATAGCCCTTTTCCACAAGCTCATGAACCGTAACCAAAAGCCCATATGTGCCAATTCGATTAGCAATAAAGTTTGGCGTATCTTTTGCCTCCACGACGCCTTTGCCAAGCGCCTCTTCGGCAAAAGCTTTCACAAAAGACGTGACCTCACTCTCTGTTGCCTCTGTCGGAATAACTTCAAGCAGCTTAAGATAACGCGGAGGGTTAAAGAAATGCGTGCCAAGAAAATGGGCTTTAAAATCCTCACTGCGCCCTTCAGACATCGCTTCCACAGATATTCCAGATGTATTGGAAGAAACAATCGAGCCCTGCTTGCGAACGTTGTCAATGCGTTCAAATAAACTCCGTTTAATCTCCAAATTTTCCACAATGACTTCAATGATCCAATCAGCCTCGCTTAAACGATGGAAATCGTCCTCCAAATTTCCTGTTTCAATAAGAGCTACTTTTCCCTTTGAGGCAAGGGGAGCTGGCTTTTGCTTCTTTAGCTTTGTGACGGCCTCTTGAACAATACGATTACGCACAACGGCATCTGTGAGCGATAGTCCTTTGGCCTGCTCTTTTTTCGTCAATTCCTCTGGAGCTCGATCGAGTAGCAATACAGGAATGCCTGCATTCGCTAAGTGAGCAGCAATGCTTGCTCCCATTACTCCAGCTCCAACAACCGCTGCTTTTTGAATATGCCAAGCCATGGTGTTCCTCCTCTCAAATCAAACACGCTAGCAAACCGAATGAATACTCATTCATTTTTTGAGTAAATAAAAAAGCGCTTACGTTCAGCTTCCTTTTCACTATAACGGAAAACGGTACCGTTTGCAAGAACTAAATTCTAACCACTCCCTTTTTTTCCGAAACGCAACTTGCGTATAAATCATCATATCTCCTGCAAACTAAAGAGGCGTCCGTCTACCCGGATGTGACTTTTTTACAAAGGAGTGTCTCACATGAATCAACAGTCCATGAACCAAGCTGGCCAAGCTCAAGCGCAGCAACAGTCACAAGTCATGAATGAACCACCGGCGATTATGACCACAAAAGATTTGTTGTATGTGAATGACATGCTCGCCTGGAACTTAAATGCAATGAAAAAAGCGCACGACTTCGCCTCTCGCTGTCAGGACACCGAGATCAAGCAAGCGATTGAGTCTGCCGGGCAAATGCATGAACGTCATTACGAACAGCTACTCACCTGTTTGCAGCCATCACAAAGCCAGCCCACACAAATGCAGTAAGAAAGGAGCCTTATCATGACCCAAAAAATCCAAAACCCGGCCATTCAAATTCCGGACACGCCACAAATGACGGACCGTGATTATATTACGGATATGCTCACAACAGAGAAGTATCTAGGCGTTTCCTACGCCGTTGCCGAGCATGAGGCCAGTCACGATAGCCTGTACCAAATAATTCACTCTGTCAACAACGAGACCTCACAAATGCAGCGCCAGCTTTACGACTGCATGTTCAAAAATGGCTTGTACAGCGTTGAGGCCGCCGACGCCCAACAGCTCCAGCAAAGCTACCAGCAGCATAAAGGGTATGAAAGCCAGTTTCCTTATAAGACGATGAACTAGAATTTACACGAGAAGCCCATGAGTAAAGCACTCATGGGCTTTTTCTGTTTCTTGTGCTTCGTATGCTGGTCCTTGTACACCGTGTTTTTTCGTCCCTTGCGTCGTGTTCCGCCCCTGTGCATCGTATTCTGCTTGCTCCATGCTCTTTCCGCTATGCGTTTTTACCTCCTTGAAAAATTTTCATTCTAGTATTGACAAATCTTCCTCACACCTCTATGGTTAGTTACATAAGTAATGAACCATGGAGGCTAATGATATGGGTCAGTCTTTTCCAGACGGTCACCCGATCTTCCAACAAGTCGCAAAGCGAATCACCGACGATATTGTCAACGGTTCACTAGCGGAAGGCGATCAGGTTCCGTCAACCAATCAATTTGCTCAGCACTATCAGATTAATCCAGCAACCGCCGCAAAAGGCATCAAGCGCCTTGTGGATAAAGGCATTCTTTTTAAAAAGCGAGGGATCGGCATGTTTGTTGCAGAAGGAGCAAGAGTCACACTCATTCATGAGCGTCGCGAAGAGTTTCAAGAGGATTACATTACACCGATGCTTGAAGAAGCAAAGCAACTCGAACTAACGATTGAGGAACTAAAAGCAATGATCGAACGGGGAGGTCAATCATGAAGATTGAGCTAAAGAATGTCTCAAAGACCATTAAAGGACAGCCAATCCTCACCAATTTCTCTTGGTCGATTGATGAGCCAGGCATTTACGCTGTGCTCGGTCCAAACGGAGCTGGGAAAACGACGATGATGCAAATTCTATCCGGGCTTTCCTTGCACGACAGCGGCGAGGTGCTTGTGAACGGAGAAAGCCCGTTCAATAATCGGAGAATCCTACCCGAGATTGGCTTTGTTCAGGAAAGCAACAATTTCAAACCTACACTTACGATTGAGCAAGTCATACGCACCGTTCAACCGTTTTACCGGAACTGGAATCATTCGCTTGCCCAGGAGTTGTTGGACACCTTCAATCTTCCGCGAAAGAAGCGACTCGATCAGCTGTCGAAAGGAATGGGATCTGCCCTTAATATGATTATCGGGCTGGCTAGTCGGGCGTCTTTAACGATTTTTGATGAGCCTTATATCGGGATGGATGCGAGCGCAAGAAAAACGGTGTACCAAGCCATTCTCGATGACTTTCTAGAATATCCGCGCATCATTCTTTTCTCCACACACTTTATTGAGGAAACCGAGAACTTGTTTCAATCGGTTTGTATTATTGAACAGGGATCCAAGTCGTTCGAAGCAAACGTCGACGAGCTAAGCGAACGGACGCTGCAAATTACGGGGCCAAAAGATGTCGTTTTCAAGTTGGCCGAAGAAGCGACAACGCTCCTAAGTTCATCCACATTTATGAGCGAAGCAAGTATCAGCGTTTTGCTTAATGAAGGGGAGGCCTTAGACATCCCTCCTACATGCAAAAGTGAATCTCTGTCCTTGCAAGAATTCTTTGTTGGCCTTACGAATCTTTCAAAAGAAGGTGAACACGCATGAAGCAGTATCAAGCGCTTTTAAAAGTTCTATTTACTGATATTTTTAAGTCGTATGTGATTTTTTGGTCGATCTATACCCTTATTACGGTTGCCTCTTATACCATTGCCTATCTTACATCGTTTGATGGTATTTACCAAATGGGGATCCCGTTTGCACTCATCTGGGTGGCCGTCCATAGCTTTCAAGCCATAAAAAATGATTTCCCTTATATCATTCAGCTTGGCGCAACGAGACGACAGTTTACCATTGCCCTAAGCATTTTTGTGACCATTCTCGTTGGCACAATGGCGTTAACCCATTTCCTGCATGTTTCGTTCTTTACGTTTATTGCCGAAGAAATTCAAGCACTTGTGCCGGTCACGCTCGTCACTTGGGACGATCTTGGTGACTCCATTTCCGCAACAATGTCGCTCGTCATCGATGTGTTGCTTGGGCTTGCGGTTGCTTTCTTAATGGTGCTATTAGCCAGTTTGCTCTATCGCTTCGGAAAGCTCCCCGTCTATGGCATCCTAGCCGTCATGGCGGTCACGCTTCTCACCCCAGCTGCTCATCAGAACCTAATTGAATGGTTGGTTGATGTCGCTACTGGAGATGCGCTCTACACAGTCTTTTGGCTTTTGCCGATCGCGCTTCTCCTGATTGTCATTAGTGGTGGGGTGTTGCAGAGAGCTTCGTTTCGCTAGTCGACGCGCGCTGAGAAGACCGCACCTCCCTCGGTTCGTTCGATCAAAACGTTAGTCTACGTTTAGAGCAGGCTAGCGTTTTTTCGCGCTCTGCCCCCTTACTAAAAGTCATTCCCGCCACCCGATCAGCTAGTGACCACTTCCGTTCGTGCACCATTTGGCATATAAAAAAAGCCCAGCTAACTGCTTCTGCAGTAGCCAGGCTTTTTGTATGGAGACGGTGGGAATTGAACCCACGTCCAGAGATAACGACACTTACGCTTCTACGAGCGTAGTCACTGTATTAGCCTTTCGCCAACACTTCAGCCCAGTAACAGGCTTCCGTGTAGCTAGTCTGATTGGTCTCTTCCTTCTCCCTCAGACGGTGGGAGAGAGGCGTAGCCCACTAAAGGTTGAGTCCCGAACACTCCACATGGGCAATGGAGAGCCGGAACCGCAGAGTGCTGTTAGGCAGCTACTGCGAAGTTGTTGTTTTCTTTGCCAGTTATAGGCTTGTGCGTTTTTACGAGGCCGACCCCTCGGCTCGCAACGTGAGCTCGACCTATCCCTGTCGAATCCAAAACGTCCCCCGGTTTTGGTTAAAAGCCCAGATCCCTTGTCTGGGTTAGTTAGTATACCATACTCAGATGTTTTGTCAAGCCTCAGCCTTTCATTCGCTCCTTAATCGCTCGCTCCATCTCTCGTTTGGCATCCTTACGTTTAAGTGTTTCTCGCTTGTCGTAGTTCTTTTTCCCTTTAGCGAGGCCAATCAACACTTTCGCCATGCCGTTCTTAATGTACACTTTTAAAGGAACAAGCGCGTACCCTTGTTGCTGGGTTTGACCAATGAGCGAATTAATTTGCTTCCGATGCAATAGGAGCTTCCGCGCTCGTGTCGGTTCATGATTGTAGCGGTTGCCTTGCTCGTACTCACTGATGTGTGCATTATGCAAAAAAACTTCACCGTCTCGCACGCGAGCAAAGGACTCTTTCAAATTCATACGTCCGGCACGGATCGACTTGATTTCTGTCCCCGTCAGCACAATCCCAGCTTCGTACGTTTCTTCAATAAAATAGTCATGCCGTGCTTTCTTATTTTGCGCAACCACTTTTCCTTCCGTTTTAGCCATGTTCCCACCTGCGTCTTTCCTCGACATACGTTCTTCATTTCATCCTACCAAGTAGTAGTGTATTCGTCAATTTGAAGCTAGAAAAGCGCAGGCGGGCCTTCAGGGAAGCTGCAAAAAGAGGACTCGGTTGCTTTCTCCGAGTCCTCAGTTTCCTACTAAATTTTCCCTAACTTCCCTGAGAAGAGAGCACTGATCGCAAGGAAACGACTGCCATTTAAAAGAAACAAAATCGACGTAGCCAGAAGAATGAGATCTAACTCGTACCCACCAAGGAAACCTGCAGGTAATTTTGCAAAGTAAATAGCCCCCATCATAATGATCGCAAATATGGCACTGAATAGCCGAGTAGCGAAACCGAGCAAGATTGCAAGACCGCCAATGACTTCAATCAGAGCGACAATGCCTGCCATAAACCCAGGTACCTCAATGGATTCAAAGAATCCTGCAGTTCCGTCAATCCCAGAACTGAATTTATCAAGCCCGTGCATCAGAAATGTCAGACCGAACACTACACGTAAAATAAATAACCCTACCTCTGTTTTATTCACAGTAACCTCCTTGGTATTGTTTATAAAAATAGCACAGGTTCATTCTACGTTTTTCGACGCCATCCAACAAGTAGGCACTTTTCAAACCACCAAAGAAACTAGTACCCAGTCACATTTTCCAAGGACGGGCTTATACGTTCGAAAAATTCATTGAAGTTATGCTCTTGGGCCGAAGGGGCAGATAGGGAGGTTCACTCATGTGTAAGCGGGTAGCGCCCATATGAGAAGTGGTATCAATCAAGTTAAAAGGGATACCGCTCCACATGTCAGAAGAAATATCGATCACGGAGCAATACCGCTCATGCCAGCAGAATATCGATCACGCGCAGACGGTTACCGCTCACACAAGGATTGATATATTAAGCACGAGGAGACGGGGCGGCCCGCCTTCGCTTTTCTACTAAAAAAAGACCTAGACGAGTATCCAGGTCGATGTCTTACACTTGGCAAAGGGGAATTTTTTCTCCCCCCTCGCCGTTATTTTTTCTTTCTACGCCCCTTTTTTCGTTTGACGCTCGGAGCATTTTCGTAGAAAGGTTTTTTCTTTCCTCTTTTCTTGCGATTGCCGTCACGTTTTGGATCACCGCTAAGACGGACACCTTCTTGTTTCCTCGACGGTTGCTTTCGCCGTTTGCCACCAACAATCACTTTCGGACGGTCTGCCGCCTTCTTTGTCTTGCGCGGCTTCATCCCAACAATTTCAAAATCGACCGACGCTTCCTCAACGTTAACATTGACAACACGGACTTCAATTTCATCGCCTATACGGAAAACATTGCCGGTACGCTCGCCAATCATGGCATAGTGCTTTTGATCGTAATGGTAGTAATCATCCGTTAAGTAGCTGACGTGGACAAGCCCTTCAACGGTATTTTCAAGCTCGACAAACATCCCAAAATTGGTTACACCGCTGATCATGCCCGAAAATGTTTCTCCCACTTTGTCTTCCATATACTGTGCCTTTTTCACACTATCGGTGTCTCGCTCCGCATCAACGGCTCGACGTTCCATTTCCGAGGCATGGGCCGTCAATGATGGGAGTTTCTCTTCCCACTTTGAACGCGTCTTCTCATCCGTTCTCTCTTGGATCAAATACGTTCGGATCAATCTGTGCACAAGCAGGTCAGGGTAGCGCCGGATCGGCGACGTGAAGTGCGTGTAAAATTCAGCCGATAAGCCAAAGTGGCCGACGGAGTTCACGTCGTATTTGGCTTGCTGCATCGAGCGAAGCATGACTTTGCTGATGACCGCTTCTTCAGGTTCACCGGAAATTTCTGTTAAAAGTTTTTGCAAGGCTTGCGGATGAATGGTGTTGGCCGTCCCACGTACCACATAGCCAAAGCCAGTGATGAACTCAAGGAAAGACTCCAACTTAGATGTATCGGGATCTTCGTGAATCCGATAGACAAACGGAAGCTTCAGCCAGTGAAAATGTTCAGCCACGGTTTCATTGGCTACAAGCATGAACTCTTCAATCAATTTTTCCGCAACGGAGCGCTCACGCAAGACCACATCCTTCGGTTTTCCCTCTTCATCTACAAGGACTTTCGCTTCTTTAAAATTAAAGTCGATTGCCCCGCGACCAAAGCGCTTCGCCCTTAAGATTTCTGCTAGCTCTTCCATCCGTTCAAAGAAAGGCACAAGCATCTCATAACGCGCACGCACCTCTTCATCCTTGTCCGTAAGAATTTTATTCACATCAGAATACGTCATTCGCTCCGTCGTTTTAATGACACTGGGGAAGATATCATGCGAAATCACGCCGCCGTTCTGATCGATTTCCATCTCACAGCTAAGCGTGAGTCGGTCGACTTGTGGGTTCAAGCTGCAAATGCCGTTAGAAAGCCGGTGCGGGATCATTGGAATGACACGATCGACGAGGTAGACGCTAGTCGCGCGTTCCGACGCTTCCTCATCGATCGCAGAGCCTTCCTGCACGTAGTGGCTGACATCGGCAATATGGACGCCGAGCAAGAAGTTGCCGTTTTCCAATCGTTTCACTTGAACGGCATCGTCCAAGTCTTTCGCGTCCGCGCCATCAATCGTTACTATTGTCTCACCGCGGAGGTCGCGCCTCCCGTCAAGGTCAGCCTCGTCAATCGTCTCTGGCACAGCTTCAGCCTGAGCAAGCGCCTCCTCGGAAAATGCCTGCGGAATCCCGTATTTGTAAATGATCGAAAGGATGTCCATGCCTGGATCGTTTTTGTGACCCAGAATTTCCTTGATCTCTCCCTCGCCGCCAAATCGTCCTTCAGGATAGGAAGTGATCGTAACGATCGCTTTATGGCCATCAATAGCTCCCTTGTCCTTGCTCTTTGGAATTAAAAAATCAGCACTTATTCGTTTGTCATCGGCAACCACAAGTCCGTACGAGGAGTGATCCTGGTACTCACCGATGATTTCCGTGACCTTTCGTTGCACAATGCGGATGACCTTGCCCTCTGGGCGCGTTTGGGCAGAGCGCTCGTCAATACGCACGAGCACAATATCGCCGTTCATAGCCCCACCTAAAGAACCCTGGGGAACATAGACATCATCGCCGCCTCCTTCGTCTGGAATGATAAAGGCAAATCCCTTCGCATGCCCTTGGACACGCCCGCGTACAAGATTCATTTTTTCAGGAACGCCGTAGCGATTCGTTCTCGTCCGAACAATTTGTCCGTTCTCTTCTAGCTGATTCAGTTGGGTAATCAGTTCTTTGAATTGATCCCCGGAATCAATTTGAAATAGCTCTTCTAATTCGCCAACAGAAAGCGGCTTTTGCGCTTCATCACGGAAATAGGTGAGCAGCTGTTCACTTGTTAATTCTGGATTCATTCGTTTCTCCCCTTTCATCGAGATTTTTCTATATCAGTGCGTGTTCAAAAAGAAATCGACAGCTACTTTTCCCGGACTTTTTGAACATTCTCTTTTAGTTTGACCAATCAAGGCCATTTAAAAACTGGAGCACATCCTGATGGAGCTGTTCTTTTTCCTCCCCGAGTGTAATCACATGGGTGGAATGCTCGTACCACTTCAAGTGCTTTTCATCCGTTTCCACCTGGTTGTAGATGATCTCGGCACTTTCCGTATCAATCATCTCATCATGACGGGATTGGACAACAAACGTTGGCGTATAGACCATGTCCAGTTCGCTTTGTACCTCATCCATTAAATCCCGCAGCTTATAGAGCGTATCCATCGGTGTGTTTTCTAGCTTTCCCATTTCCATTTCAATGGTTTCCTTGTCTTTCTTTTCAAGCTGCTTGTATTCGCGTGCATACCCAAGCATCCCTTTGTAAATCGCTTCTTCTGTGCGCGGACGTACAGGCGCGCACATGGAGACAATTCCTTTTACAGGAAGAGAGTAGCCGACTTTTAAAGAAAACACGCCGCCAAGAGAGAGCCCGCAAACCGCAATTTCTGTGTGGCCCTCGCTCTTCAACTCATTATAGGCGTTTTGCACGTCTTCCCACCAGTCCTCAGGCCCTGATTGCACGAGCTCTTCTGGCGGAACGCCGTGCCCTTTGTAAAGCGGCGCATGACAAGTATAGCCTTCTTTTTGCAGATAGCGGCCAAGCATGCGCACATCGGCCGTGGTGCCGGTAAACCCGTGGAGGAGGAGCACGGCACGCTCTCCTCCTTTAAATGTAAATGGTTTTGGTGCAACGACTTTCACGATGATTCTTCCTCTCTCGCTGTGTTTGCTGTTAAAAATACTTCAATTTCTTGGATGAGTTCTTCTTTCTCACATCCATGGCAGATCATATGGCGTGAACGCTTCATCACTTTTACTTCTTTCTTGGATGTGCGGATGATATCATATAAGTAATGGGCAGAACGCAAGGGAACAAGTCCGTCGAGCTCTCCTTGTATAATTAAGGTTGGAACATGAACGTTTCTAATATAAGGTCGGGTCTTTCGCACGACCTGCATGAATTGTAGCACAGCTGCAAAGGGCGTCTCGCGAAATTTCTGATCATAAAGCATCGTCATTTGACCGTCTTCTTCTTCGCCTGTGATATGAAAACGGATCGAATCAACCATCTCTTGTAAGAGCCGGGACGGGTTTAAATAAAAAGCGGCTGCGTTCAGGAGCACGAGCTTTTCCACCGGATAGCGAGCAGCCACGTAGCTTGCCAGCATCCCTCCCATAGAAAAGCCAATCACATACACTCGCTCACAGCGTTTGAGCAGCTCTTCAGTCGCTGCCTCCACTTTCAACACCCACTCCTTGTATGTGACACTTTTCAATTCTCCTTCTTTTTCGTGTCCTGGTAAGGTCGGAGAGTAGACGAGCCATCCATATTTCTGACCGAGGGCATCCGCTACCGGCTCCACTTCCCAAGGATCTCCTGTGAATCCATGAATACAAAGACAACCAATCAGTTTTCTCCCCTCCTCCCTTTACTATATCCACTTCCTAGTGAAACCGTGAGGCTAGACGTTGACACCTAGATCCAAATACTTTTCCCTATGTCTTGAGTGTTCCTTTTTTTAAGGCTTTTAAAACGCCTTGATCTTTAATCAGTGAAAGGAATCTTCATTCATTGGGGAGCCAAGGAAGGGAAGACAAAGAGCGAGGCTAGGGGGGGTTCTCTAGTTAGCACAAAAAACACCTGGCGATAGACCAGGTGTTGCTCGTGCTCACAAATAATAGGCGTTAAGCCCCGTTAGTACGAAAAACAGGACAGCAAGTACAACCGTCGCTCGATGAAGAACGGCATCAATTCCCCGCGCCTTTTGCTTTCCGAGCAGCTGTTCAGCTCCGCCAGAAATGGCTCCCGACAACCCAGCACTTCGCCCCGGCTGCAAAAGAACGACCGTAATCAATGAGATGGAAACAATGATTAATAACACCATTAAAAGAGTTTGCATTTCCTGCACCTCCACGCACACTTTCGCTAGGGTAACTTTACCATAACCGTTCCTCTAATTCAAGCCTGTCTCTTCCCCTTCAGCTCTGAGGAGTAAACGTTAAGAAAAAATGTACGAAAGGTTATGTC
>NZ_LLYY01000039.1 GCF_001484965.1 Shouchella shacheensis
TCTCTTTTTTACGCTTGGCTTTTGTTCAGTTTTCAAAGAACTCGTTGGTTGCTCATAGAGCGACCTTTCAATCATACAGACTATCAAAACCTATGTCAAGTTTTTTCTGGTGGGCCTGAGTGGACTCGAACCACCGACCTCACGCTTATCAGGCGTGCGCTCTAACCAGCTGAGCTACAGGCCCAAAAAAGGGCATAAAAAAAGCACGTACTTAAAAGCTCATTTAGTTGAAATGGAGCGGGTGATGGGAATCGAACCCACATCATCAGCTTGGAAGGCTGAGGTTTTACCACTAAACTACACCCGCATATATTAAGAACTTTATGATATAATCTGGTCGGGAAGACAGGATTTGAACCTGCGACCCCTTGGTCCCAAACCAAGTGCTCTGCCAAGCTGAGCTACTTCCCGCTAAAATACAATGGCGCGCCCGAGAGGAGTCGAACCCCTAACCTTCTGATCCGTAGTCAGACGCTCTATCCAATTGAGCTACGGGCGCCTACATTTAAAACTGATGCGGTTGAGAGGACTCGAACCTCCACGGGATTTAACTCCCACTAGGCCCTCAACCTAGCGCGTCTGCCATTCCGCCACAACCGCTTATTCAAATGGTGCGGGTGAAGGGACTTGAACCCCCACGTCATAAAGACACTAGATCCTAAATCTAGCGCGTCTGCCGATTCCGCCACAACCGCATTGCAGACAAACTTATTAAAAAATGGCGGTCCGGACGGGACTCGAACCCGCGACCTCCTGCGTGACAGGCAGGCATTCTAACCAACTGAACTACCGGACCACTACGAGAAATGGTGGAGGATGACGGGATCGAACCGCCGACCCCCTGCTTGTAAGGCAGGTGCTCTCCCAGCTGAGCTAATCCTCCGCAGCACGTACGTGCAATATGATTGATGACCCGTACGGGATTCGAACCCGTGTTACCGCCGTGAAAGGGCGGTGTCTTAACCACTTGACCAACGGGCCTGATTTCATGGCGGAGAAGGAGGGATTTGAACCCTCGCGCCGCTCACGCGACCTACACCCTTAGCAGGGGCGCCCCTTCAGCCACTTGGGTACTTCTCCGTGGCTCCACAGGCAGGATTCGAACCTGCGACCGATCGGTTAACAGCCGATAGCTCTACCACTGAGCTACTGTGGAATACTCTTTTTAGCGTGTAATTCTTGTCCGCTCTCTTGGCGACTTCTATAATATATCATAGCATAACTTATGATTGCAATACTTTTTTAAGGAGAATATCGTAGGTTTCCTTTGCAGAAGCCACACACATATTTAGCCGTATTGACACGCCTTCTGCGCTTAAATTGTTTCGCACAAGAAAGACAAATATAAAGGTGTTTAAAATCAGGAACATCGGTTGCTCGGCAATAACGCGACCCGCCTACATCTTTTAACAGCGCTTTAAATTCAGCGTCTTTATGCATATAGCCGCGGCCTTCCAAATGCAAATGGTAATGACACAGCTCGTGTTTGATTACACGAATGAGCTCTTCTTCACCGTAGTATTCGTATTGCCTGTAATTTAATTCGATATCATGACTCCGGAGCAAGTACCGTCCCCCAGTCGTGCGTAGACGGTGATTAAAACGAGCCTGATGCAAAAACGGTCGCTTGAAGTATTGCATGGAAATTCGCTCCACAAGACGTTGAACATCCTCATTTTTCATTTTTTCTTCTCCTTACACAAAAATTCCATCAACACTGACAAACAGGGGCACATATACTACAACACATGACGAGTAAAAGGAGATGGCCCTGATGCCCACTTGGCTTAGAAAGCAGCTTCGAAGAGCATTTATTGAAAAAGACCGTCGGCAGCTAAAAGTCCTCAATCAGTGTTGGTTCTATTATAAAAACTCGAATGAAAAAAACCTCTTGTACCGAAAGCACGAGCAGCTCTAATCGAGCGTCCGCCCAATCATCCGTGTTGGTCTGCCACCTTTACAGCCAGACGTGAGACAGCCCACACGCGTGTACACGGGCTGTCTCACCGTCCCATTTCTCTGCCTTATGTTGCTGGGACTGGCTCGTCCTTAGGTGCAAGCATAGACAAGCCTATCCTTCCTTTCGCCGCGTCAATAGAAGTCACCCACACAGTTACAATGTCACCGACAGAGACCACGTCCATCGGGTGTTTGACAAACCGCTTGGTGAGTCTGGAAATATGCACTAGCCCGTCCTGCTTGACACCTACATCAACAAACGCCCCGAAATCTACAACATTGCGGATGGTTCCTTGAAGTTCCATCCCTGTATGTAAGTCTTCGAGCTTTAAAACATCCTGTTTCAAAAGCGGTGCAGCCACTTCATCGCGTGGATCACGCCCTGGGCGAACGAGGGCATCTACAATGTCACGAAGAGTGGGAAGACCGACCTCAAGCTTGTCCACCATCGTCTCAAAGTCAACATTTGCGATTTTTTCTTTGATTGCCTCTGTACCAATTTCCGAGATGGATGACCCAACCGCCTCAAGCAATGCTTCTGTAGGCTTATAACTTTCCGGGTGAATGGACGTGGCGTCCAACGGGTTCTTCCCCTCTGAAATTCTGAGGAAGCCAATGCACTGTTCATAGGTTTTCGCTCCTAGACGTGGGACTTTTTTCAAAGCCGTTCTAGACGTGAACACCCCCTCTTCTCTCAGCTTTACAATATTTTTTGCCTGTGTTTTTGATAGGCCAGCAACATGTTGCAAGAGCGCGGAAGAAGCTGTGTTCACATTAACTCCCACACGGTTGACGACCGTTTCCACAACAAAATCAAGAGACTCGTTCAAGCGCTTCTGAGCGACGTCATGCTGGTATTGGCCGACGCCGACAGACTTCGGATCAATCTTTACTAATTCTGCCAACGGGTCCTGGAGCCTGCGCGCAATGGAAACCGCACTCCGTTCCTCCACTTGAAGATCAGGGAACTCCTCTCTCGCCAACTCTGAAGCGGAGTATACGCTCGCTCCTGCTTCGTTCACAATGACATAATAGATCGTTTCCTCTAGCTCCCGCAAACAATTTGCAATAAATTGTTCCGTTTCACGCGAAGCTGTCCCGTTCCCAATCGCAACCATTTTCACCCCGAATTTGGCGATCAACGTCTTTATCACACGCTTGGCTTCGTCCACTTTGTTGTGGGGAGCCGTTGGGTAAATGACCCCGGTATCTAACACTTTTCCGGTCTCATCGACAGCGGCTAGCTTACAACCGGTGCGAAAGGCGGGGTCCACGCCGAGGACGATTTGTCCTTTGATCGGCGGCTGCAAAAGCAGGCTTTGCAAGTTTTCCGCGAAAATTTTAATCGCCTGCTCTTCTGCCTTTTCCGTTAGCATGGACCTGCACTCTCGTTCGAGGGAAGGCTCAATCAAACGAAGGTACGCGTCTTCTATCGCTTCTTCCATAACGGGTACAGCTGGGGAGCCGTGCCGGCGAATAAGATGAGCATTCATTTGCTTGACCATTGCTTCAACAGGGAACTTCACACTTATACGTAGGGTGTCTTCTTTTTCTCCACGATTCAGCGCAAGAATACGGTGAGGGACAATTGCGGAGACGCGTTCGCTGTATTCGTAATACATCGCAAAGACACCCTTTTCATCGTCGGCACCTTTGGGCTTTTTGACCGATTCAATCACTGCTTGACGAAACGCTCGCTCACGAATTCGTCCACGCACCTCTGCATCGTCCGAGACCCATTCCGCGATAATATCTTTAGCTCCCGAAATTACAGCATCCGTATCTGGCAGCTCTTCTGAGAGATACCCTTCCGCCTCTTTTTCAACCCCAATCTCTCTAGGCAAGGAAAACAGTCGCTCAGCAAACGACTCAAGGCCTTTTTCCTTTGCGACCGTCGCCCTCGTTCTCCGCTTCTGTTTGTAGGGGCGATAGATATCCTCCACCTGCTGCAACTTTTCCGCCTCGGAGATGGAGGAGCGCAACTCGTCTGTTAATTTCCCCTGCTCTTCAATCAGGCGCGTCACTTCTTGCTTACGTCCTTCAAGTTGAGTGATGTATTCCCAGCGCTCGACAATGTCGCGAATTTGAACCTCGTCTAACCCGCCCGTCTGTTCCTTGCGGTAACGGGCAATGAAAGGAACGGTATTGCCTTCCTCAATAAGCTCCACAACCTGTTTGACTTTGTTTACGCTTATATCAACGTCTTTTGCTGCGCGTTCCAGCATCGTATCAGACACAGAATCCCTCCTTTTTCGTACACTTTATCATAGCATAAATCCATTTCGAACCTTTCTTTACGCATACAAAAATGAACAATTCTCTCATCGTGTGAGTGAACTGTTCATTTTAACCTACCCACCATAAGCGTGGCATCATCATTCTCTTTATAGCGCTCTACATTAAAAACGGAGTGGTTCGCCGTGTCCTGACCTTGGAATCGTGTAAAAAGCAGTTGCCTGGACGGGACTTCCTCCACTCCATCCGAATAGAGAAGAAACATACTTCCTTGCATGTACCCATACTCAGAGCTTGCAATCTCCGTGTTTCGTCCACACAGATACCCACGTTTCGGAAGCGGTTGGACCGTGGTCCCGTCAGGATTGTAGAGCGCAAAGCCAATATTACCGAAATTGGCATAGGCCATGACTTCCTTGTTGTAATCAATCTTAACCAGTGTCATCACGGCGCCCCTTTTGCGCGCAAGCACTTTATTACATTCTTCTAAGATCGTTTTTACGTCCTTGAGATGATTTTCTTTAATCACGTCAATGGCAGCCTCGGCCGAGAGATGAGCGCCTTCACCACTTCCCAGGCCATCCACGACCGCACAAACAGAATAAGTACCCTTCTGCAAGACCACATACGCATCCCCACATTTGTTATTTCCAGACTTAATCCTTTGTGCGGTTGCGATGTCTGAATGCTCATCCCTATAGTAGGTCACCATTTACAGAACCTCCGTTGGTTCCACACGTATGGAATCACGGAGCTTTTGCAGCGCCCGGCGTTGAAGTCGTGACACATGCATCTGTGAGATCCCTAACTTCTCACCCGCTTCTTTTTGGCTAAGGTTATCATAGTACGTAAATTGTAGAATCTCCATTTCCCGCTCATTCAAGACCTGAAATGCTTTCTCAAGCAGCATTCGCTGATCCGCTTGCTCATAACCTGCCTCATCATCCCCAACTAGGTCGAGCAGTGTAACTTCTCCGCCCTCTTGGTCGGCCTCAAGTGAACGGTTGACGGAGAGAGCTTGATAACTTTTGCTCATTTCCATCGTTTCAAGGATTTCTTCTTCAGAAACATTTAGATACTCAGCAATTTCATGTACAAGAGGCGAGCGCTGAAGTTCAACTGTTAGAGAGTCAGCCGCCTTCTTAATCTTAGGACCAAGTTCCTTTATCCGTCTCGGTACGTGCACACTCCATGTCTTGTCGCGAATAAAGCGCTTGATCTCACCCACAATGGTTGGGACAGCAAAAGATTCAAAGCTACGTCCGTACTCATCGTTATAGCGGTTAAGCGCTGCGAGCAGACCAACCATCCCAACCTGAAACAGATCCTCGTCATATTCTCGACCTTTTGAGAACTTCCTCGAGAGCGAACGTACGAGTGCCTCAAAGTGACGCACCAGTTTCAGCTGAACCACTTCATCTCCCGTTTCTTGATACTCAGAGATCCAAGCATAAATATTATCCTTGTTCTGATTGTAAGGAAGAGGTTCCGTTGGCATCCTGCCCCACCCCGCTCTCGTGAAGGTATTTCGTCATGACAAGCATCACACCGTTCTCTTTATTGAATTCAACTTTGTCCATCAGCGTACTAATTAAGAACAATCCTAGCCCCCCCTCTTTTAACTCTCCAACCGGTTTTTCTACATTAATGGGACCGAGGCGATTTTCGACGCCTTCGAAATCAAAGCTCTGCCCTCGATCGGCAACGATTACTTGAATACGATCCTCATGTATGACGCTCGTCAAGCACATTACCCCATCCTTTGAATACGCATGCTCTACGACATTTGTACAAGCCTCGGCTACGGCAATCTTTATATCTTCAATGTCATCGTAAGAGAAACCCAGGCGATTGGCGATTCCTGAAACGGTCAGCCGTGCGATCCCCACGTATTCGGCTTTGGCTGGTAGTTCCATCTGAATACGATCTTGTTGTTCCATTAACTCTGCCCCTCCTTAATATTGATGACTTCATCGAGTCCTGTAATGGAGAATAGGCGTTTAATTCGATCAGACATCCCTTTCAGTGTTAATTCGCTACCATGGGCGTCCGTTGCTTTAAGGATCCCGACAAACGTTCCAAGTCCAGTACTATCTATATACTCTACGTTTTCAAAGTTAACAACAATTGTAGTATCTGCCTCCTTAGCCAGAGGCATGACCGCTTCCCTTAACTGAGGGACTGTATACGCATCAATTTCTCCTGCTAAATCTATGTGGTGGACATTGCCTGTTTGTTCCGAACGAATACTTAAGTTCATTTATGCCTTCCCCCTCAAAACTTTCCTTCTTCTGCTCTACCCTTTACGATACAACCTTAAACTTTTCTTCGTAAAATGATTAACGTAAAATCATCATGTAAAATAAAGTCCTGCATTTTCATTAAATCATTGTACACATTGTCCACGATTTCCTGAGCACTGAGGTGGATATACGTTCGAATAAGTGAGCTAATCTCCTCTCGGGTAATAAACCCATCGTTTACCCGGCACTCCGTCACACCATCAGAGAGAAGAACAACAAAATCATTTTTCTTTAAGTGCTTGGTGTATTCTTCATAAGTCGTCTTACGAGAAACCCCGAGCACAAGCCCCTTTGCACGCAATTCTTCAAATCGATCCTCTTTCGCGTCATAGAAAAACCCCGGTTCATGACCGGCTCCAGAATAATGAAAGTCAGATGTATTTCTATTATAGTAACCGTACATCATGGTAATAAACATGCTATCGTCCACGTTCTGCTCAACAACACGATTAAGATTTTCTAGCAACAACCCCGGCTTCAGCTGCTGTTCCGAGGGCAAACTGTCCATTGCATACTTAATCATCGACATACAGAGAGCGGCCGGAACTCCCTTGCCAATAATATCGGCGAGTGCCATTCCTAATCCTTGTTCGTCTTCATGGACATAGTGATAATAGTCACCACTCATTTTCTTTGCAGGCACGCAAACCACACCCACATCTAAATACTCCGTGGTTGGTTTCTCTTGCGGCAGTAGCGTCTGTTGCATGCTTGAGGCGACCTCAATTTCGGATTCAAGCTCTTTCTGACGACTTCGAAGGATTTGATGTTCCTGATAGGCAAGACCGTACCCCATCATCACCTCCAAAAGCACGTCAAAGGAATCTTGGACTTCTTTGCTCATTTCTGGCATCAAATCCATTAAAAGGTTAAAATGAATGCTCACAAACACTTCTGGTGACACTTGCTGTTCAAGAAGAAATTTACTAATTTTTTGCGCTTCATAAAGCGTTTCCTCTGATTGACTTTCCAAAAATGAGGTCAATATTCTTTTGTAGGACCGCTGAAGCTTTTGATCTATTGGCACAGGGCCCCTCCTTTACCGAACCCACTTTGTTGACATAATCGTTGTCCCTACCTCAACGTCCGAATCAATCGTGAACTCATCCATCAGCCGTTTGACTCCCGGCAGTCCGGCACCAAGTCCGCTCGAAGTCGAGAAGCCATCAACCATTACTTGCCGGATGTCAGGAATCCCAGGCCCCTCATCACTGGCAATAATTCGAATTCCTTTTATAATTCCACGGTTTGTCGGGGTTTCAACCACTTCTAATCGAATCTCTCCGCGCTCGGCATATAAATAAATATTGCGTGCAAGTTCAGAGATGGCGGTCGTTATTCTAGCCTGATCTACGCTACCAAAACCAACTTTACGTGCAAGATCACGACCTGCCTGCCTCGCGGCAACGATGCCCCATTCATTGCTCACTTCAACGCAGGATTGGGTTTCCATATCAACCCTCCAATTCCTCTTGCAATTTGGTCAACCCTTGTTCGAGGTCAAGCGCTGTAGAAACGCCTTCAAGCGTTACCCCCATATCAACTAATGTAATCGCGACGGCCGGACGAATCCCTGTTAAGACAACACGCGCTCCCATTAAGTTAGACATGTCTACGACGTCTCCGAGCACTTTAGCAATAAAGGAATCGATCATATCAACGCTCGTCAGATCAATCACCACTCCACTTGAGCCTTCTTCATGAATTCTATTCAGCAAATCCTCCTGAAACTGCAGAGCCGTGGCATCATCCAATTCTATTTGAATGCTAACCAATAAATACTGATGCAATTTCAATATTGGTATTCTCAATATCTTCTTCATCTCCTAGCTATGTTCCCCATTCGTTCAAGCGCCGTTACAGCATCTCCCTGCAACAAGCCTTTTCAGGAACCTTCTTTGAGTTAAATACTTATCAGAGCAATTTTTATTTAGGGAGGTACCATCATAAACGAACCTCACCTCAAGCTATGATCATTATAGCTGCGATCAACCTAATTGGCTGCCACTGCTCTCAATTGGTTCGGATAACTGCTCACTTCCACGTTTACCCTCTCTCTTTATTATTTCATGACTGATTCTTTCTTGCAAAGAAAATCGATTCATGCCGCTGGACGTAAACAAAAAGCCCCGCACTGGACGGAGGCTTCTCTTGCAAGTTAGAACTCAATAAGGCCGAGACTAATATTTAGTGCTTTATCAACGGAACCCATCATTTGTTCATCTAAATGCGTAATTTTATCCGTTAAGCGCTGCTTATCAATTGTTCGAACTTGTTCAAGCAAAATCACTGAATCACGGTCAAACCCGTACTTTTTTGCACTGATCTCAACATGAGTCGGTAATTTTGCTTTTTGAATTTGGGCCGTAATGGCCGCGACAATGACCGTGGGGCTAAAACGATTGCCAATATTATTTTGGATAATAAGGACAGGTCTTACACCACCTTGTTCAGAGCCTACAACTGGTGATAAATCCGCGAAATATACATCCCCACGTTTGACTATCAAGGCTACACCCCACTAACGAGACGTGTCAGCGTATGATCCGCTTCCTCCTCAGCAAGAAAGGCTTCTGATGCAATGTTTAAATTGATTTTCGCCATCTCCATATAGCCTTGTTGCATAGACTCACGAATTTCAACTTTCCGCTCAGCACGAGCCGCATTGCGCAAAGATTGCGAAGCTTGCTCCCTGCGATGGTTCCAGTTCTCTTGCTCTAGCACAGCACCCACCTCGTTTTTTCAATGTCGAAGCATTTTTTTAAGGGACACGTTCTCTTACCGTTCGTCACAACTTACTCAAAGTTTATCTTAGCATTGTTAGGTGCCTTTTGCAAAGGCATTTTAAGCTTTTTAGACTCATTTCTTTGCTAGCTATTCCTCAGCTTTCCCGTGATAGATCATTCTATGCTTCACTTTCGATTCAAAAGCGAGGATACGTGATAGACCTCCCCGCCCTTTTTATACACCCTCGGCATTCGCTTTGACAGCAAACACGGCACTTCATAGTTGATCGTCTCGAGCCGTGCCGCTACAGCACCCATGGTAATTTCTGCGCCTGCATCCTCGCCAATCAACGTGACTGTCGTCCCTACTTCCAATTGGCGGGGCAACCGAATCATACACTGATCCATACAGATTTTACCTACAAATGGAGCCTTTTCCCCGTTGACAAGCACATAGCCGCCTGTTGTGCTGTTTGCACGAATCCACCCATCTGCGTAACCAACCGGAAGCGTCCCAATCCATTCCCCTTCCTTTGTTGTGTATGTCGCTCCGTAACTTATGCCTTCTCCAGCCGACATCTTTTTCACTTGAACAAGCTTCGTTCGTAAAGAAAGAGCAGGCTTCAGGCCAAAGGGGAGCTGATCGGTTATTTCAGGAGAGGGGGTTAGTCCATACATAGAAATGCCAAAGCGAAACATGGTAAACATTTTTGCAGGAAAACGCAAGCCAGCCGCGCTATTTCCGCAATGTATATGAGTCGGGGCTAAGGATTCTTTTTCAAATATCGTGACAACGTCCATGAAGAGACGATGCTGCCTGTTAAAATAACTTACATCGTTCTCATCCGCCGTCGCAAAATGTGTGAATAACCCCTCTAACGAAAAACGCTCTTCTTCCTTTACAAAAGAAGCCACCGTTACAACTTCTCCTGAACTTCTTACCCCAATGCGGCCCATGCCCGTATCAACTTTAATGTGTACGGCAAGAGGGGGGGCTTCCGCCTTGACAACAGCCGTCGCTCGTTTTAACCACTCCAGTTGAAAGACGGTCACTGCAATGCGCTCTCTTTGTGCATATTCGGCATCTTCAGGGGGCACATAACCCATCACCAATATCGGAGCGGAAATGCCTTCTCTCCGAAGCAAAAGTGCCTCATCCAAAAAAGCCACCGCAAGATGCGTCGCTCCTGCCGCTAGCGCAACTTTGGCCACTTCCGTTGCCCCATGCCCGTAGCCATCCGCTTTGACAACGGCCATTAATTCCAGCTCTTTTCCTTTCTTTTGGTATAAGCTCCGTGCCGATTTTACATTTGATGCAATCGCATCTGCGTCTACTTCTACCCAAGTATCGCGATGGTATGCGTTCATGTCTTCCAGCAAACTAGTCACCCTCCACAACACGCTTCTCTTTTCTCTATTATAAAAGGTAGACACTGTGCTTGTCGATGGGTCGACTCAAAAAGCGTAGGCGGGTTGGCAGGAGCGAGAATTTTGGAGACTCGATAAAAGAAATCCCGGTCTTGGATTTCGTTATCGGGGCGAAAAATCTCAAAGCTCCTACCCGCCGGAGCTAGACACTACCGAAAAGCGCAGGCGCCCTGCTCACGAGCGACAAGTTCTGGAAGAACGGCAGTATCAAGCCCGCCTTTGGCTTGATCTGGCGGTCTGAAGAAACCTCTAGCGAGTGGGCGCAGGAGCTAGACAACACCGAAAAGCGCAGGCGGGTCGCTTAGAAGCGCAAATTTTGGAAGCCTGGGCTAGAAATCCCGGTTTTGGATTTCAGGCTAGGACTGAAAAATCCCGACCTTCTACCTGCAGGAGCTAAACACAAAAAAACGCCCGCAAGTTCACGGGCGTTCCCCTTCCTATTTTTCTGTTGTGCCATAGACAGAGCGGGCCACTTCAACCATTTCTTCCTCAGTCAATTCTTCGGAGACAAGCGAGAAATCATTTCCTTCATTGGACCACATAATTTGATTCTCACTTCTTACGCCAATCGCAAACCCCAGATCCACTGGCTCGCCTTCGTTCATGTTCATCGGGGTCGAAGCTGGAACGATTTCGCTTTGGCGTTGGATGAGCGTGAATGACTTGTCACCCGTGTACTGCTGCACATAGGAAGTTCCTCCTTCATTTTCAACCATTTCTGTGGCTTCTGCTGTTGTGCCATCTGGAACATACATTGGATACAAGACATCAAGCTCTCCATCTTCTTCTTGCTCGGCAAGCGCCGGTTCAGAAATTTGAGCCCCTGTGACGTTGCGCTCTGTCGCAAAGTCTTCTGGTTCGAGTGTTGCGTTCTTTTCAAATTCGCTGAACACGAGATCGACAAGAACATCTCCATCAGCGTTAAGAATTTTCACGGTCGCCGGAGAAAGATCCTTTTTATTTAAGCGAACTTCCTGGCTGTTTAAGTTTTTGTTTTGATAGTTCGTCATCGTTTGGAAAATATAATGGTTTTCGTCTTGAGAGAAGGCTGTCTCAGCATCAATCAAGATGTCGTGCAAAAGAGACTCATACAAGTACGCCTGGCTATTTGTTTTCGGCCAGTCGCTTTGGAAACGGAATGTTTTATTAAGCGCTGGCGTTAGCACAAACACCCCTTCGTCATTCTTTAATATAATTTGACTCTGGTCGTTTGCCTCGTTCGTTAACACGACACGGTAGTACGCCTCATCCTTTTGCCACACTTCCACATCGTATGACTGCGGTTCCTGCCCGGTCTCAAGCACCATCTTTGCTTTTGCTTTATAGCTAGTGGTCTCCTCAAGGGCATCCTCAATATCACCTAACACATCTTCTTGTGATTTTTCACCACACGCAGCTAGAACAAACAAAGCCATCACCGCAAGCACCGTCAACCACCTAACGTTTTTCATGCCTTCACCCCTTCGCTTCACTTTGGACAACGCATGATTGTCCTGTTGCTGTAAACTATATGAGCGAAGTTAGAGCATTATGCAGACAAGTCATGACACGTTCAGTTTTCGATAATAACGCTCGCGACCGCATAATCCTTGCTGTGAGAAATGGATACGTGAGTGTTTGCTTCAATGGCTGCGACGATGTAGGGCTTGCCGTGCTCATCACTTAAGATATGAATGTCCTGAAAGGAAAACGCTTGGCCAATGCCTGTGCCTATCGCTTTAACAAAGGCTTCCTTTGCCGCGAACCTCCCGGCAACAAATTCAATATAGCGCTTGTCTTTAAGTTCATTACTCGAATCAAGCTCTTTCTGCGTTAAAATACGAGCGGCAAAGCGCCGGTTTCTGTCGATCGCCATTTGAATGCGCGTGAGCTCAATAATGTCAATCCCTGTGCCTATGATCAAATTCTACACATCCCTTTCTAGAAGCATGTCATACATATCATTGTGTTGAGATCGCTGATTCCTGCTATAATAAAGTGATTTCACGTACGAGGAGTGGTCGGATGTTTATTCGCAATGAAACGTTCTCCTCTTTTACAAGAGGATACCCCGTAATCACCGTGATCCTGGCCCTGAATATCTTCCTGCACATCTGGGGCATGTTTTTGCCATTTGGAAATGGGCTTAGAAACTGGGGAATTGGTTTCAACCTCGCTGTTTCAAATGGAGAGTACTGGCGATTGGTGAGTCCGATCTTCCTGCATAACGGGCTTGGTCACCTTCTCTTTAACTCATTCGCTCTTGTGATCTTTGCGCCCGCTCTTGAAAAAATGCTTGGAAGGGTTAAATTTGCAACTGTCTATCTACTAGCAGGAGTGCTTGCAAACGTAGCAACCTTTTACCTGGAAGGACCTATTTACTATCACCTAGGTGCCTCCGGTGCGATCTTCGGGCTATTCGGCATCTACGTTTACATGCTGCTTAACCGCAAAGACCTTCTTGACGCGCAGAGCTCTCAGCTCGTCATGATGATTGTTGTTATTTCCTTAATTATGACTTTTGTCAATCCAGGCATCAATATTATCGCTCATGTCTTCGGCCTTGCTAGCGGGGCTGTGCTTGCGCCTTTGTTTTTGCGAAACGCCAGGCCTTTTTATGCGATGCGCTCCTCTTCAAGACGTACGTATATTGATGACGACGAAGTGAGCTTTAACCCAAACCGCTGGAAGAACCAAGGACGCAACAAAAAGATACAAAAACTCATTCTCATTGTTCTTGGGGTTCTTTTCGTTATCGGATTTATTGCCCGCATTATGATGTAATCACTCATCAGGCCAGCCGCTGACCGATCGGTCAGCGGCTATTTTTGCGTGTCTTGGAGCCTGTCATAGCTTGAGGTTTGTCCGCATAGAATGAAAGGAAAAGAGCTTGTCATAGAGACGTGTGAGGGTGATCAAATGTCAAAAATGATTCGGTATGTAATCGTACTTCTTTCAGGCTGCACACTCATTAGTGTCGGCATTAACTTCTTTTTTGTCTCCTATCATTTGCTCGATGGAGGGATCATTGGATTCGGGCTTATCGCCCATTATGTTTGGCAAGTACCCGTCGGTGTAACGATTATTATCGTGAGCATTCCTATCTACGTGCTTGCCTGGTTTTACTTCCGCTCGTTCTTCTACAATTCTCTGGCAGGAGTCATCGTGTCCTCCCTTCTCATTGACTGGTTGGCGATCTTTATCCCAGAAACTCCCCTTCTCCCTCCGTTGCCTAGTGCCATTATAGGCGGACTGCTCCTTGGCATTGGTGCCGGGATTATGTTTCTTTTAGACATTAGTCAGGGTGGATTTGACCTGCTTGCTCAAATGATCGCCACCAAAACCTCTTGGAATGTCGGGGTGTTAATTGTTGTCTTCGATATGGCGGCCGTTGTTGCAGGATTTCCAATTGTTACTCATGATGAGATCATTCTTTCAACCATCGCGGTGATCGCCACTGGCCTAGCGACAACGATTATTACAGCATGGGGCGGACATTCACACTCACCTCCGCCACCCATCAGCAAATAACTCTTACGGCCATCTGAGATGCCCCGCGAATACCCAATAAAGAAAGCCATAAATCAGCGCTACCACGGCGATTCCGATAAAAAGCGCCTTGTTGCTTATTCTCATTCGCTTTTCCTGCCCTTCTCTCTCGTACTCCATTCATCTAGTTTACCGAACAATGAACGGGGCGACAAGCTTGTCGCCCCATATTTGCTTCGCTTTCTGTACTCCTTCACGCTGTTCAATCCTTTGCATACGGGTTCGATGATTTGTGCCATATGTGGCACTAGCAACTCAGAGGAGGCCTGAACATCTCACCCTCCTCCCACCCGAAGCTTAGAAAAAAAGCGCCCGATGATGGGCGCTTTTTTTCTTATGATTCATTTTCATCATCGGTTTCAGCTAGACCCTCATTCTCAGCTTCAAAAAAACGAAGCAAGTCGCCGTACAGGATCTGATCGGAGTATTCAAGGTCAGAGGCCGCCTTAGGAGAAAGCTCCTCACAAGCCTCGATCTCCGCCTCTTCACCTGTTTCTTTTTCATAGCATGTATTGTTGGCAAACACATGGTCTTCTGTAATGAAGTTTCCGTTTCGCAAGACAGCATAGGATTCTCGTTCTGGCGAGAACAAGTCTGATCCAAATTGAATGTCATTTTTGGTTGAGAGGCCTAACAAGTTCATGATCGTTGGTTTTAAGTCAATTTGCCCACCAACCGTATCCATGATTTCCCCTTCATGACCAGGAATGTGGATGAACAGCGGCACACGCTGAAGCTGTGTTGTATCAAACGGCGTGATCTCATCCTTGCCTAAGTACTGAGACATTGCTCGGTTATGGTTTTCCGAAATGCCGTAATGATCCCCATAAAGAACAAAGATACTGTCTTCGTAAAGACCCGCTTCTTTTATATCATTAAAGAATTCCTCCACCGCATAATCCATATAACGAACGGTTGGGAAGAAGCGATTCAGCGTACCGCTGTTTGAATCATATTCCTCAATCATTCGATCCTCTTCGTCCAGTTCAAACGGGAAGTGATTGGTCAACGTAATGAACGTCGTATAGAAAGGCTGTGGCTGTTCTTGGAGCAAAGGTATGGACTGCTCAAAGAACTCTCGGTCCTTCAATCCCCAACCAACTGAATTCTCTTCCGTCACTTCGTACGAATCAACGTCGTAAAACTCATCGTAGCCAAGCGAATCATACATCACATCTCGGTTCCAAAAACTGCTGTTATTGGCGTGCATCACAGAGGAATGGTAGCCGTTTTCCCCAAGGATTTCCGGTGTTGCATTGTATTCATTTCCAGCATGTGTAAAGAATACCGCTCCGCTGTCACGACCAAACATAGATGTGTTGACAAGGAACTCCGAATCGGAGGTCTTCCCCTGTTCGGTTTGGTGATAGAAGTTCTCAAAATAATAACTGTCATCCTTCAGCTCATTTAAGAAAGGTGTCACTTCCTCCCCGTAGACATCGTTCTCAATCACAAACGATTGAATCGACTCGAGCGAAATCATGAACACATTTTTTCCTTCCGCCACACCAAACATGTCCTCATCTGGTTCTTTATGGTTTGCCCGTGTATAGTTTTTCACTTCAACAATGTCTGAACTGTCAGCAAGCACTCGCTGGGCACGCGATTGAGACTGAAGAACGGCGTCATATAAATGAAAGTTAAACATCCCAATGTTTTTAACGAGCAGCTCCCGGTCAAACGATCGAGTCAGAAGCTGTGGTCGTTCCACTTGAGCTAGTGTTAAATTCCCTAGAAAAATCAAGACAGCCAGAGAAAAGATCATCGCTGGTTCGCGCTTAAGCCTCGGAACAACTGGCACTTTGTGACGTACCACAAGCGTAACAAGCAAAGCAATGTCCACAAACAGAAGAGCATCCCAACCATTCGTGAGCTCGAACACACTCCCCGACAGATCCTGCACATTGTTTGTTTGCATCAGCACCGGCCATGTCAGGAAATCAGCGTAGAAACGATAAAAAAGCAAATTAAAATAAAGCACCAACGTACCGATGAACGCTAGCACGACCACCATAATGTTCCTCGTCCTATTTTTGAAAAGCAGGGCAATGCCAAGGAGCAAAACAGCTGAACTCAGCGGATTAATCAGTAACAAGAACTCCTGAAGCATATTTTCTGATGGAATCGTAAAAGCCACTTTATAGAGAATATACGTTTTTACTGTTAGCAACAACACAGCTAACCAAAAGAACTGAAGTCTTTTTAAACCAGCCTTTATTTTTGTCATCTAACCAGTCTCCCCTCTTAACCCAAAAAACTATAACTAGATTTAACCCTACGTTATCTTACCTTTTTCTCTGTAGATGTCAACCTCAGTGTTTCTTCAGAGTGCTACAAGGGAATAGTTTAACAGAAATTTTTGTGTTGGAGTGAAAAAAACGCCAGATCACGAATTTTTACACGTTTTTCATCATCACTTTATATTTCCTTTACAACCTCGAAGTACTCCTCCAATGTGTAGGAGTTTTCATATACATCTACGGCAATTTCCCCGACATACCGTAAATGCCACGGTTCATAATCATAACCGGTAATGCCCTCTTTCCCTTCAGGGTAGCGAATAATAAACCCAAAGTGATGCGCGTTTTCGTCAAGCCACCCACCTTCAGGTGTAGAGCCAAAAGCTTCTGTCAGCCCGAACTGAACGGTTTCACTTGATACATCCATGGCTAGTCCCGTTTGATGCTCGCTCTGACCGGGCATCGCGACCACCTCTTGCTCCTCCCCTCTTTGGGCGACCTCCTGCTCGTACAACTCAGCTTGTCTATCGTAGGAGCGATACCCTGAGACCGCATAGAGAGTGTGACCCGCGTCCTCAGCAGCCGCGAATAACCCTTCAAGTGCCAGGGCCGCCTCTTGCCGAAGCATCCTCCGTTCAGCTTCTCCCTCAAACGAAAACAACACATCAGGAGCCCGCATATCTTCAGGCACATAATCGGAAGGCATTAGAAATTCCCTGTTTACGTTTGCTGTTATATTTTCGGGGTTTTGAATTTGTAACGCGCCGTTCACTTCTTTCACTTCATTAAAATAGTCTTCTCCTAATACTAATGTTTCCTCTACATCTTCATTGATCGGGGAAGACCTTTCCACATCCCCACCATCAGATTCGGGACTTTCGGTGGGGCCACAGCTTGCCAACAAGAAGAGACTCGTCAACCATGCAACCATTGATTTTTGCAAGAAAAAACCCTCTTTAACGTGATTTTATTTGTTCACTATATCACATCTTCCTGAGGGAAAGAAGTTCCAGTATGGTGAAGACTTCCCAACACCAGGGCTACACTCATACGGGATAGTCTATGCATACACATATGTTTTATGACGTTTCATTCCACATCCGTTTAAAACTAACGAAGTCCTGCGCCGTAACGCTGGGCTACTCTTCAAGGAAATAGGTGTAGGAATTTCCGAGCGTGGGTATACATACGGTAAGACGTTTTACATACGGAGGTGTAAGTGTCGCATATGTCTATGTCAAGAGAACGCTATTTTGTTACCGTCGATATGTCCATGCTTCGAATTTCAGACGTGAAAACCCCTGACAACACCATTCAATACGAAATTTATGCTACAGACAACGAAGTCGATAAAATCAAGGCGTTGTTGGAACAAATTAAATCCGAGGACTTTCAGCAACAAGAAATTCTCCAGCGTCCTTTCCAAGAAGGGAAAGCAGATAAGGATAAGGAAGTGTTCCAGAATGAATTGCAGGAGCTCTATCAAGTCATTTATGATTTAGGAACGGTGGAGACAAAGAGAGTAGTCGGAGAACTTCAGCTATAACGTGTGAGACCAGTACAGAGAAAATGTACTGGTCTTCGTTTATTCCTCCTCTTCTAATGATTTTATGATAAAATGAGGGAAACAAATCATTCGGAAAGAGGGGACAGCTATGGAAACCGGGGGATTCATGGGTGGGTTGTATAAACTTTCTGAGTGGATTATGCGCCTTGCCATTTTAAACTTACTATGGATTGGCTTCACGCTTGCGGGCCTTGTGCTTTTCGGACTTTTTCCGGCAACAGCTGCGGCTTACGCCATCACACGTCAATGGATTCGCGGAGAATCTGATCTTCCACTATTTAAAACATTTTGTTCATATTTCTTCAAGGACTTTTGGCGCGTACAAGCTCTCGGCTACATTCTTACAGCCATTACAATTATTTTATATATAGACATTCTTTTTATTTTTCAAAGTTCAAATGCATTCTTAAATATGCTCTTCATTCCCCTGCTTTTGCTTTGCGTTGTTTTCGCCATCACTGCCATGTATGCGTTTTCCGTTTTTGCTCACTATGAACTTAGCATTCCGCAAGTTCTCAAGCATTCTGTGCTACACGTTCTCGTTCGACCATTTTTAAGCATCGGGATGCTTGTGACCGTTGGCGCACTCTTTTATGCGATGCAGTTCTTGCCAGGGGTTATTCCTGTATTCGGGGTTTCTGTTCCTATTTTGACCATTATGTGGTTTTCTCATAGCGGCTTTGTTCGCAATGAAGAGAAGCGAGAGCGCATAGCATAGGCTTGCTGAAAGCCAGGGGAAACGACCTCTGGCTTTTTTGTAGGCTCATAGCCAAAGCGTTTCTCCAATCTTAAGCATCGCCAACCGTTCTTTGGCAAGCCGCTGCTTCTCCCAGCCTTGAAGAAAACGATCTCTTGCCTCGATTCCCGTCTCGTCCGCAAGGCGAAACGTTCCGTAGTGCATAGGGATGCATACATCAGCGCCAAGATCGCGAAACGCACAAATCGCTTCTTCCGGATTCATATGGTCGAGCTTCATGAACCACTCGGGCTCATACGCGCCAATCGGCAAAAGCGCGATATCCGGTTGGTAGCGCTGACCGATTTCCGCAAAACCTCGGAAGTAGCCGCTATCGCCTGCAAAATAAATGCTTTCGTGTGCGCCCTCGATCATCCACCCACCCCAATGAGAGGCATTTTGGTCAAAGACCCCTCGACGTACCCAATGCTGAGCAGGAACAAAGGAAAACGTCAATCCTCCCACTGTGGTCGCCTTCCACCACTGAAGTTCTTGCACGTTTTTATACCCTCTTTTCGTAAAGAGTCGCTTCATCCCCGCCGGTACGTAAAACATCGGCTTTCCTTTCAGCTGTTTAAGCGTGGCAAAGTCTAGATGGTCATAGTGACCATGGGATAGTAGCACAGCATCAATACCAGGGAGCTCATCAAGAGGCAGACCAGGTGGCGTGGCACGTCTATAGCGAGCGATCTTCCTCGCCCAGACCGGGTCTGTTAACAGATTCAACCCGTTTTGCTGAATCAAAAATGTCGCATGTCCAATCCAGGTTATACTTGTCGCTGTTCGGTTTTCTCTTAGTTCATGAATAACAGGGGATTCGACCTGCTCGATCCGCGCACGTAAATCTTTTTCCTTCCTTCTGCGCTCGTTGAACCAGCGCAAGAAATCGAGCACGGAATGATGGTTCCTTATCCCATCCAGGTTTTCGTAGCGCTTTCGCCTCATGTTTCTCCCCTCTTTCTTCTAGGCCTCCTTGACTAACCAGGCCAGAACTACTTCACTCTGGAACAATTGTTCTTTAATCTGGTTCCTGATAAACTGATGCAGATAGACCTTTTCGATTATTAAGGAGAGAACTTCAGTCGTCTGTTTCCCTTCGTATCCATTCCAATTCAGAAAGGAAGTGCAGGCTGGATCAGCCCAAATTAATATGGACACTCCGATCGTGATTAGCAAGAGAACCGCCCGGAACTTTCTCATTTATACACTGATTGATAACAAGAAGCTCATTGTTTCTGCACCCACTCTTCTTCAGGAACTGGAAGCTGTTCAACTTGACCCTGTCGCCTCCGTAGAGCGAAATCATCACCTCGTCATGGGAGCCCGCCTTCCCTCTTACCAGCCCGGAATGCTTGAGGCCTTGCTGGAAGACGGGGACGCGTTTGAGTATATTGCACAAGCAGCTTGCCTTTTGCCTATGAGGGACTACCCACTTTTTGAACTGACTAGAAGAAGAATCGCCCAGCATCTAGCGCCCGAACTTGAGCGCTACCACCAGACGAAAAACGCGATTCTCTCTCGCCTTGCCGATGAAGGCCCCCTCCCCTCCCAAGCTTTTCGGAGCACCTCTAAAGTACGCGGGGGCTGGGACACAGGAAGCGCGACAACAAAGGAGACCTCTCATGTGATTGCTTTGCTGTTTCAAGCAGGGGCCGTTCAAGTCGCCAAGCGGGTTGGAGCTACTCGTTATTTTGCCCGCACCGAAGATGTCATCCCCCCTTCCCTTATCGCAGATGGAGAAAAAATGGAGGAAGAAGAAATCAAGCGATTGCTTTTACTAAAATACGCTCGTGCGTACCGTTTATTTGATTCTGGAGATCCTCGCTATGGGTGGCTGCGATACAACGCGAAGGAGCGAAGAACGAGACACGAAAGTCTTTTAGCCACTGACGTCTTCGTGCCGGTACAAGTTGAAGGAGTAAAGCGAGACTATACGATTCTCCGAGAAGATGTTGACCTGTTGCTCTCCTGTGAGAATGCGCCTGACCCACGCTTTGTTCAATTTTTTGCTCCCTTGGACAATTTAATGTGGCGGCGGGAACGTGTTTCCGACCTTTTTGATTTCCATTACCGCTGGGAAATTTATATGCCAAAAACCAAGCGAAAATACGGGGCATACGTCATGCCGATCATGGAAGACGGCACCTTCATTGGACGCATCGACCCCCTTTTTAATCGCAAGTCAGGAGTGCTCACCATGCAAACACTCGCGCTTGAGCCGGGCGTGGTTTGGACGAAGAAAAGACAGGAGCGAGTCGTTAAGGCCTTTCGTAGACTTGGGAGCCGGCTGGGTGCTCAAGAAGTTCAGGAATGTAAGCCACTGTTCATTTAGTGGATTTCAAGCCAGGGGATCAAAACTAGCCTAGCCTCTCCCAATCCCCTTATAAAGGATATCAGCTCTTACCCTCTCGAAACGAAGAGAAGGCCAAACCAGTTCTATCCAACGTCAGCCGCAGCAGCCCGTTTTCGTTCCATTAATTCTGCTTTGGCAGCGTGCAATGTTTCTGTATCCGTTAACAGCTTTAACCCAATGAGAGCGAGCCCTTTTGCCCCCGTGATCAGTGCTTCATCTCCTTTTGCAGACTTAGCAGCCTCACGGAATGCTACGGTGTGGCCCACTAACACATCAGGCCCAATTTGAATGTAGGGATGGATCGTCGGTACGACCTGGCTGATGTTGCCCGTGTCCGTCGAGCCAAGACCGCTTTTTTCTGTTTCTAGCACGTCTTCACCAAACCGCCTGAATGTATCAATAAAAAGATTGTTTAGCACGTCATTGGGCAACAGGTCATCGACCGCATTTTGAAATTCGTGAATCTCCAGTTTCGAGCCTGTCGCAAGTGCGGCGCCTTCAGCAATTTTATCGATCTTCGCGCGAATCTCATTCGTTTTCGGTCGCGTAGCAGCACGGATGAAGAAACGAGCACGGGCATAATCTGGAACGATGTTTGCCGCTTTGCCGCCGTCTGGGATGATCCCATGAATGCGGACATCATCGGTGACGTGCTGACGAAGTGCGTTAATGCCGTTAAAGAGCTGAATGATGCTATCTAATGCGTTGATTCCTTTTTCCGGCGAGCCAGCAGCGTGGGCCGGCTTGCCGTGATAAATGTAGTCAACAGGGTCAACGGCAAGCGAACTTCCAGAGACGCGCGTGGCATTTCCGGGATGAATGATTAGTGCTGCGTCAATGCCTTCGAGACGATTGTCTTTGACAAAACTTCCTTTCGCGCTCCCGTTGTCGCCGCCTTCTTCGGCAGGTGTTCCAAGAACAACGACTTGTCCGCCCGTTTCTTCGAGCGTTTCACTTAGGGCAATGGCTGCAGCAATGCTTGTTGTACCGATTATATTATGACCACATGCATGACCGAGTCCTGGCAGGGCGTCGTATTCTGCAAGAAACGCGACCGTAGGACCACTTCCAGCAGTTCCTTTTCGAGCAATAAAAGCTGTCGCATGTCCAGCAATCCCTCGTTCGATTGAGAAGCCGGCTTCCTTCAGCAATCCAGTAAGCTCGGCGGAGGCAAAAACTTCTTCGTTCCCGATTTCCGGTCTCTCGTGAATACGATGGCTCGCTAGAATATACGTTGATTTCTTTTGTTCAATAGAATTTTCAATGGCTTGCGTGAGGTTCGCGAATCCCGTCTGAGTCATAGTCTTTACAGCTCCTTTGGTTTAAACGTTATCTTGGGTAGCTATTTAACTCCTCCAAGCTGACAGCAGTGGGAATTTGAGCACCTTGATACTCCTCTTCAATAAACCTTGCGACTTCATCTGATTGGTAGATCTCTACAATCCGTTGGAGGGCAGGGTTGCCTGTGTTGTCAGATTGAGCGGCAATAATATTGATATAAGGAGTAGCCGTTTCATCCTCAAGGTAAATGGCGTCTTCTACCGGAATAAGCCCCGCATCAACAGCAAACCCATTATTGATTACAGAGGCATCGACATCCTGCATCACACGTGGTGCATTGCCGGCTGAGATTTGCGTAAGCTGAATATTTTTTGGATTGTTGGTGATTTGATCAACTCCACTGGTCACTCCAAAGTCTTCGTCAAGCTCTAGAAGTCCTGCTTGTTCAAGAAGCATTAAGTTCCGCGCTTGGTTGGTGACTTCTTGATCAATGGTAATCTCAGCACCGTCTGGAATATCTTCAACCGATTCATAGCGGTCAGAATAGAGTCCCATTGGCGCAATCACTGTGGAACCGATCGCTTCAACAGATAAATGATGTTCTTCTACAAAGTTATCAAAATAAGAAACCGTTTGGAAGGCGTTCGCGTCAAGTTCCCCTTCATCCAAAGCAAGGTTTGGTTGTACATAGTCGTTGAAGCGCTGAATGGTAATATTGATGCCTTCTTCTGCAGCAAGTTCAGAAATGTAATCCCATTGTGGTGTATCCGTTCCTGTGACACCAATTGTAACATCAACAGGATCATCGGGGCTGAATTCACCGTCTCCAGATGCTTGATCGTCTGAATTCGAACCACATGCGACGAGAAGAGGGATACTAACAAAAGCGGAAACAAAGAAAGCAAAATGTTTTTTCATAGATGAACACTCCTAGTTTTTTAAAATTAACGACGACGCGCGCGTTTAGATAAGAGATTTCCGAGAGATTGAAGACCTTGGACAATGATTACGAGTAGAGCGACGGTAATAATCATCGTGGCATTGTCAAAGCGCTGGTACCCATAGGTGATCGCTACGTCACCAACCCCTCCAGCACCAATCGCACCAGCCATGGCCGTTGCCCCAACAAGGCCTATCGTTGCCGTTGTAATGCTTAGAATAAGCGACCCCATTGCTTCAGGTAGCAGGAAACGCATAATGATTTGCAGTTTGGTTGCTCCCATTGAATCCGCCGCTTCAATGATGCCGTAGTCCACTTCAAGAAGGGAGTTTTCAATTAAGCGCGCAACGTAAGGAGCCGCATAGACGACGAGCGGAACCACAGCTGCGGTGGTCCCAACAGATGTACCCACAAGCAAGCGAGTAAATGGAATGATGGCTACCATTAAGATAATGAAAGGGATGGAGCGCAAAATATTAACTATAGGATTCAAACTAGTAAAGATAGCGGCATTCTCTAAGATATGTCCTTTTCGAGTGACCACAAGAACGACCCCTAATGGGATTCCGACAAGAACAGAAAAGACAAGAGAAAGGCTGACCATGTAAAGGGTTTGGTACAGTGCTTCAAATAGCTGCTCGGCTGTAATGTTTGGTCTAAATAAATCTGGCAATGTTTCAGTCACCGCGCTTCACCTCCGTGACGGTTAGACCTAAGCTTTTAATATAAGTAAACGCATTTTGTACTGAAGGAACATCTCCCTGGATTTCAACAATTAAGTGGCCAAATGGCGTTGCTTGAATTTCGATAATGCTTCCATAAAGCACATTCACATCAACATCAAACTGACGAACGAGACTAGAGAGAAGCGGTTGACCCGATGACTCTCCAATAAATTCAATTTTGTAGATTCCAGATGTACCATCTTTTTGATCAAGTGTTTTTAGAACACTATCTGGAATTTGATCTTGAACGACTGAACGGACAAATTTTTGGGTCGTTTGGTGCTGCGGCTTTGAAAAGATATCAAGAACCGTGCCTTCTTCAATCACTTGACCCGCTTCCATCACAGCCACACGATCACAAATCTCACGAATGACGCCCATCTCATGTGTGATAATCAAGATCGTTATGCTGTACTCCTCGTTTATTTTCTTTAGAAGCTGTAAGATTGAGCTCGTTGTTTCTGGGTCAAGAGCCGAAGTCGCTTCATCACATAAAAGCACAGCGGGGTTCGAAGCGAGTGCACGGGCAATACCTATGCGCTGTTTCTGACCGCCCGAAAGCTGTTCAGGGTAGCTGTGGGCTTTATCCGTAAGTCCAACAAATGTAAGTAGCTCCGTCACTCGCTCCGTCACTTTCGATTTTGGCGTATTCACAAGTTTGAGCGGCGTTGCTACATTTTCAAAAACGGTTTTCGAGTGAAGCAAGTTAAAATGTTGGAAAATCATGCCGATGTTTCGCTTAGCCTCTAGAAGCTTGGTACTCTTTACAGAGGTTAACACTTCTCCATTTACGATAACCTCTCCCTCAGTAGGACGTTCAAGGAGATTCACACAGCGAATCAACGTACTTTTTCCGGCACCACTAAAACCTATGACTCCATATACCTCTCCTTTGTTAATCTCCAGGCTGACATTATCAAGGGCCTTTAATTTGCCGCCATCCGTTTGAAACGTTTTGCTCACGTTTTTAAACTCAATCATCGTTCTCTCCACCTTCTTCACTACCCCCATTTAATTTAGAGGGGAACTAGGGATAAATTTCTAGAAAACAACCGAAAAGCGCAGGTGGGTTGCCCAAAATCCCGAGCTCTTACCCGCCGCAGCCAAACAAAAAGCCCCCTTTTCAAAAATGAAAAGAGGACTGAAAGTTACCATTCAACGCTCTTATCATCCAGGCATTACCCTGCAGGAATTAGCACCTTCCACACAAATGTGGGGTTGCTGAAGCGTCATCGGGCCAGTCCCTCTGCTCCTCGTGATAAGAAAATATTCTTTTTTGTTATCGTATGAAAATGATTATAGCAGACAACGGCACCCGAAGGCAAGAAAGAATTTTAATTGCCAGTCAGACAGCTGTCCCTCCTGTCCCACCTCCCCGCTAACCAACTTTCTAAGAAAAACCCCAACCATGACGGAAAAAGGTCACGGGTGGGGTTGTTGTTTACGGGTATATTCTTTGCAAGTTCTTATAGCTAATTTCAATGGATTCAAGAGGCGACCGTTCGCAAAGATCCTGTTCAACGATCAAATAATTCGCGCCCGCTTCTTCAGCGGCAGCAATGATCACGCTGATATCAAGAATGCCTTCGCCCACTTCCGCAAACGTCGGGTTGTCCTTTGACTTCAGGTCTTTAATGTGAACAAGCGGCAATCTACCAGTGTAGGATTTCGAATAGCCCGGTGCATTCACGCCTGCACGCTCAGCCCAATACGTATCAAGCTCAAGACTTACGTTAGCGGGCATGGTGTGATTCATAATCAAATCCAGCGCGTACTCCCCATCCACACGCTCAAATTCAAAGTCGTGATTGTGGTAGCAAAAGGTTAGACCCGCTTCTCTGCAAGTCCCACCAATCTCATCTAAGGTGGCGGCAAGGAGTTCATATTCAGAGCGCTCGCTCTCGTCTAAAAATGGGCAGATAATATAGTGAATACCCGCCTCTTTGTGATAGCGAATCGTCTCTTCCAGATCATCTCTTAACGTTTGCAGTGGCACATGACTCGAAAACGCCTGGAGGCCAATGCTTGCGAGCAACTCTTTTAATTCAGAAGCAGAGTAACCGCCAAAACCCGCAAATTCGACACCTTCGTAGCCGATGTCTTTTACCTTTTGGAGCGTTCCGGCAAAATCTTCTTCCGTTTCATTTCGCAACGTATACAGCTGAAGGCCGATTGGTAATTTCCCCATTTTTATTCATCCCTTCTCAAACGGATTCGACTGAGACAAAACGTTTCGTTTCGGCGGATTCAAGTGCAGCAAGGACCACGTTTAATGATTTCATCCCTTCTTCTCCTGTGATCGCTGGATCTTCCTGATCGACTACACTTTTGACAAACGCATCAATAACGCCGCTTGCCACTTGCTTATCATTTGTCGCTACCTCCCCCACTGAATACCTCTCCACCGTGCCATCCACGAGTTTCACCACCACTTGTACATTCGGATTATCGTGAATTTCTAGCACACCGTTCTCTCCGTAAATAGTCGTCGTGTTGTCCTCGCCTTTGTAATACGTCCAGCTGGCCGTCATCGTCCCAATGGCGCCGCCCTTCATACGCATCAGTGTGACCGCGTTATCATCAACGTCCGCCTCTTTGTGAATCGTTTCTACGAAGGCAGAGACTTCTGAGACTTCATCATCCAAGAGCCAGCGCATCAAGTCAATCTTATGCACCCCTAGATCTCCCATAGCCCCTACAAACGCTTTGTTCTTTTTCAAGAACCATGTGTCTTTCCCTTGGATGCTCCAAGAGTCCGCGCCCCCATGACCGAATGTGGTTTTATAGGTGAGAATGTTGCCAAGCTTTCCAGAGGCGAGAATCTCCTTCGCCTTCACATGAGGCGGCATAAGACGTTGATTGTGCCCGATCATTAGTTTCACGTTATTGTCTTTGGCGGCTTGAATCATTTCTTTTGCTTCCTCAAGGCTGGTCGCCATGGGCTTTTCGCATAGCACGTGGGCGCCAGCGTTTGCAGCTGCAATCGAGACCTGGGCGTGGTCAACATTCTGTGTACAAACGCTTACCGCGTCAACATCTTCTTTTTCAAGAAGCTCTTTGTAGTTGGTGTAAGCGCGGCCGCCATACTTAGCCACCATGTCTTCAGCAAGCTCTTTGGTTAGATCACAAAAGGCCACTAGTTCCACATTTTCGTTTGCCGCGTACTCCGGTACATGCCGGTGAATGGCAATGCTTCCATTCCCAATCACCGCGACTTTCAACGTTTGCATCGTACGTTCTCCTCTCTTATACCCACCACATGTCTGGTGCCGGTTCACTGATCATCACTTGTTTTAAGTTAGCAACTGCTTTTGAGAATCCTTCTTCAATCGACATTAAGCCGTCTTCATGTTCAATGCTAACAGCCCCGTCATACCCTACGAGCCTAAGCGTGCTAATGATGTCGCCCCATGTTTTCACATCGTGACCATAGCCGACCGATCTGAAAATCCAAGCCCGGTCTTGCATATTGGCGTATGACTGCATATCGAGCAACCCGTGCATATTCACATTTTCCGGGTCAATGTACGTATCTTTCGCATGAAAAAAATGAATGGCTTTTTCTTTGCCAAGGATTTTGATGGCCGCCACAGGATCGATTCCCTGCCACCATAGGTGACTCGGGTCCACGTTTGCACCAATGACTTCCCCTGCTGCCTCACGAAGCTTAAGCAAGGTTGCCGGGGTATGCACAAGAAACCCTCCGTGAAGTTCAAGCGCAATTTTGACATTGCGATCACTTGCATAGTTTCCCCATTCGCTCCAGTAAGGGATTAGCTTCTCGTCCCACTGCCATTTAAGCATCTCTCCGTACTCGTTTGGCCAGGCAGCGACAGGCCAACTAGGTTCTTTTGCATCTGGGTATGCTCCAGGCGTTCCGGAAAACGTTGTGACTGTCGACACTTCAAGCTTTTCCGCCAGTTCGACCGTCTTGACGAATGCATCGTGCGACTGCTCGGCAAACGCTTTATTCGGTGTTAGCGCGTTGCCGTGGCAGCTTAGGCTCGAAATGGTCAGCCCTCTGTCATCGACAGCCTTTTTAAACGCTTTCAATTTCGCCGGATTTTCGAGTAACTCTGCAGGGTTACAATGAGCCGTTCCTGGATAGGGACCTGTCCCAAGCTCCACGGTTTCAAGCCCGTGTGCTTTCACATGGTCGAGCATCTCTTCAAACGGTTTCTCCGCAAACAGTACAGCAAATACTCCTAATTTCATATGGATTTCCTCCTTTTATGGAATCGATTTCAGAAAAAATCTTAAGAAGAACAACTCCTGTCCCCATTGTACTATCTATTGCCTCTCCATTCACCCCTTTTTTCAACATTTTTTCAAATCGTCTATGGTTTCTTTCCCACTTTATGCGATCGAAGGCGCTCCACACAAGGGCGGCAACCGTTACTCCGCCCTGTTTGAGAGTTTTTCGAGGAAAGCCGACGCCTCCTTCCTCCCTCGTATAACATACGCTTGACGACCTGTCCCAAGATCCAGAAACGCCGCCACTCGTTTTCTCATTTTCCTTTTTCTTGGTCGATAGGTTCTTATAATGAATGAAAGGAAGGTGAAATCGAGCTTCTCAGGACACCCTTCCGTTAGATCGGGCCTGGTTCTGCCCGCATACTGAACGCGGCGTTTCAACACTCGGAACAAACAGACAGCCAGCGGCATTTCTAAATAAATCACCGTGTCTGCTTTAGCGGCTCGAATGTCATAGCTGTTCGAATAGTTTCCCTCTATGATCCATTCTGAACCTGAAACCACGTACTCTTGCTTGGCCCGAAACTCTTCAAGAGAAGCCTCGACCCATCCTGGCTGCCAAAAAAACGTGTCCAGATGATGGACAGGAAGCCCCGTAATGTCCGATAGCTTTCGTGAAAACATAGACTTGCCTGCACCGGCAGATGATCCAATCACCATCACTCGTTTCACACGATTCCCTCCTCGCAAAGCGGTCAACATTTTCTCCTTATGATCCATTTTACCACAATATAGAAAAACAGACCTGAAAGAATAATCATGACTAAAGGAAGCAGAAATTCATTGGCATACCCTGCAGCTTCCCGCCACCTTGGCCCAAGAGCAAATCCGATATACACGTATAGGTAGGTAATAGGGACCATCGCTAAAAACGTGTACAAGGAGAAGGCGAGAACATTCATTTTCGCCATGCCACAGGGAATAGAGATTGCCGTGCGTACAAGAGGCAAAAAGCGGGCAAAAAAGGCGACCCCGGCTCCGTACTTTGCAAAAAAACGCTCGGCCGCGTGGATTTCCTTTTCACGAATAAGAAAATACTTTCCGACCTTCTCCACAAGCGGCCGCCCCCCGAAACGACCGACGGCATAGAGAGTGAGCGGTCCTGTCACTCCGCCGACCGAGCCGGCGAGAACCGCAAGGAAAAACAGCATGTCCCCTTCATACACCCAGTAGCCAACCAGCGGCAGAACCAGCTCGGCTGGCACCATTTCTAGACTAAGCATGAGCACGACGCCAACATACGACCAGGAGCGCAAATGTTCGATAACCCAGAGTATGAGAGCTTCCATAGTGACCCCCTATCCTTGATCCTGATTCAGTGTATGAACGCTTGGCCACAATCAGAACAAAGGAGGATCGCTTGTACTGCACTCTGAACCTCCCACACCTAAAGGAGTGGGGTTCTAAAGTATTAAAAGACT
>NZ_LLYY01000040.1 GCF_001484965.1 Shouchella shacheensis
AAACGTGCAAGTGTGGCCATGCATCCAAAGCCAACCGCAGAGGACTTCTATTTTGTTGTACCGCATGTGGCTATACCACCCATGCGGACGCGAACGCCTCGTACAATATTGCGAAAGCGATCAGCGGACCCGCGGAAAAGAAAAAACGAGGCACGTAGCCGACCCTTTTCATCTAGTGTTGTGGTAACAGCGACACCGCCTGTTAAGGTACGTACATTATTTGGATGTACAACGAAACAGGACGGGGCGATGACACGTCCCTAAACTTGAAGAGCACTGAGATACCAGAAATGGACGTCTCTTTTATCATTCAAGAATCCCACATGAAGACCGAGAGGGATCACGCTTGCGCCTTTAGGCGTGGGAGTTGTCAAGCCATTTCTCAGCACCAAAGAAAGCACCTAGCAACAGAAGCAAGCCTATGCCAGATGATAGCGCTATATGTCTCGCCGTATCAGGTCCAGTAAGGAGACTATTGTTCGTTAAAATGAGGCCAAAAAGAACGAAGAAAAATGGCCCGCTCAGAGGTTCTGTTGTTTTCGAATCACGCCTTCTGCTTTCCATCACGGTCGCCCCCGAGCTGTTAAACGGAATGTCTTTAAAGTATACTGAAAGCGATCCAATACGTAAAGAAAAGGTGCGATTAAAATGCCTACAAGTTTCCATCCCTACGACTTAAGTCCGGAAATCCTAAAAGCGCTCTCTCATTTAACGTTCACCAAACCGACGGACGTCCAAGCCGAGGTCCTGCCTTATGCGTTAAAAGGGAGGGACCTTCTCGTTCAAGCAGAGACGGGGAGCGGGAAGACGGCGGCCTTTGTGATTCCCATCTGTGAGGCGGTGAAGTGGGAAGAGAATCAGCCACAAGCGCTGATTTTAACGCCGACGCGCGAATTGGCGGCGCAAATTCAACAAGACGCGACGGACATTGGTCGTCTGAAACGCATCAAGGCGACAGCGATCTACGGCAAGCAGCCATTCGCGAAGCAAAAAGAGCAGCTCAAACAAAAAAATCACATGGTCGTTGGTACCCCGGGTCGTCTCCTCGATCATCTGGAAAAAGGCACGTTTCCTCTTGCACAGCTTCGCTACGTTGTCGTTGACGAAGCCGATGAGATGTTGAACCGGGGGTTTCTGAAGCAAGTCGAATCGATCTTAAAGCGGCTCCCCAGCCCGCGAATAACCATGCTTTTTTCGGCGACGCTTCCAGCAGATGTGGTCGAACTAAGTGCCACATACATGACAAATGCGAAGCAGATTCAAATCGCCTCAACCGCAGTAATGACAGAAGCCATCACACACATGGCGATCGCGGTACGGGAACGGGAAAAGGAAAAGACGTTCCAAGCCATAACGACGGTGGAAAATCCGGACAGCTGCATCGTTTTTTGCAATACGCAGGAGAAGGTGGATGCGCTTTTTAAGCATCTGCGCCGAGAGGGGTATCCGTGCAACAAGCTTCATGGCGGCTTGTATCAAAGGGATCGGTTCGCCGTCATGAATGCCTTTAAGCGCAGGGTCTTTCGCTATTTGATCGCCACCAATGTTGCGGCGAGGGGCATCGATATTGAGAATGTCCCGCTTGTGATTCACTATGATCTCCCAAATGAAACCGAGAGCTACGTCCATCGCTCCGGGCGCACAGGAAGAGCCGGTGCCTCCGGAAAAGCAATTGCCTTTTTTACGGAAGCGGAAGAGGAGAGACTGAAGGAGATCGAGGACTATATCGGCTTCACGATCACACGGAGGGAGACGCCGACGAGCGAAGCAGTAAAGCGGGCGGAAAAAGCGTTTCGGGCCAAGCTTGCCGAGCAGCCGCAAGAAAAAGAGGCAACGCATCAGGCGTTAAATGAAGGAATCACCAAGCTCTATTTTAACGGGGGCAAACGCAAGAAGCTGCGAGCGGTGGACTTTGTCGGCACAATCGCTAAGCTTGACGGGGTCGAGGCGACGGATATTGGGATCATCACGATTGAGGAGACACGTTCCTTTGTCGAGATTCTGAACGGCAAAGGCCCTCTCGTTCTGAGAGCGATGACGCACACACCGGTCAAAGGGAAGCCGTTGAAGGTGTATCAGGCGAAGGAATAGTAATAGAAGAGTAGCGTTGGGTAGTGGAAGGTCAAAGACAAAAACTCAATGAGATAAGGGAGATAGTCCTACTTTTTCTGGTTTACTAATTGGAACAGCGATGGTGATTCCCTTATACTAGGGGCACTTCATTCTTACAAACCATAGGAGGTTCCCATGCCAACAGTGACCAAACAATTCGAAGTGGAAGTCGCAAAAGGAGCGCACCCCCACGACGCCAGTCTGAACACCGAAACACAAGAAGGCCTAAAACAAATGGCCTGGGATTATGCTGTGGATTTGCTGCCAGATGTTCATAGAAGCGAAAAGATGACCGAGGAAGAAAAGCCCAAGCACACAATCAGCTACCGAGTGTTCGATAGGCATGAAGCCAAGATCGCAGAGGTCGTCATCTCCCTCTGGGAAGAATTAGGGCAATATGTGTGTGAAGTCACAGTGACTGGGGATGATGTTAGCGAACCTGAGGAGGAGCAAAGTCAGGATGAGGAAGAGATGAGGGAGTACTGAGCCTTATCCACTAGAAGAGCTAACGCCATATGTAAGAATAAGTGGCTGTGAAATCACGGGTTAAGGAGTTCAAAAATGGAAATGATCTTATGGGTGGCCGTCATTGTTGCAATCGTCTTCCTAGTTGCGACTATTAAAAAGAATGAGGCTCGTAGAAAAGAAGACGAACACTAGAGGAAGCAAAAGTAGAAAGAAAGAACGTACAAAACGCAATCGAAGAGATAAAGGAAACACAGAGCAAAATTTTAAACGAGATTGACAATCTAAAAGAAAAAAATAAACACTCAGATCGTTGAGTGTTTATTTTGCGTACCGCCCCATAAACGCTTCAAAAAGTAAGTAAAATGCTGTAATGATATGAAGGATCATTCCTATAACCGGTATCCAACCTAGTGAGGAGGTAATGATGCCTAGAGTATGACCTGTTGTGGGTAGTTTAGCTTTCTTAGCCAACCGATACCCTATAATATGGAATATCAACATGACGAAGAGAGGACTCCAAAACAGAGCGAGAATGAACGCTCCGCCATAAACGGGAAACCCCAACATGGCTTCAGCTATACCTAACACCATTTTTGTTACAGTACTTTGTTTTCTGCTTTTGGATAAGTGATCAGTATTCATATCTGCCTCTGGAGTGAAAAAGATGAAACAAGTGTAACATATGGTAGAACGTAGGTCATGGTGCAGGCTCTGACGATTAAAGTGGTTTTTATTTTGATAGAATAGGGTTCTTCAAATTTTGTAAGGAGGTTTAGATTTTATGAAAAGCTACCTAACTTTAGTAAGTCTTGTTGTCCTAAGCGCAGCAGGATGCTCAAATGAAGGAATTAATGAAGGAACGAACGAAACGAATGATTTAGATATTAAGGATGTTGAAGAAGCTAGGAGTGAAGATCCAGACTTGTCATTTCCTATTGAGCTTGCGAGGTTTGAAGTAGATGAAGAGCTTCGTTTTGAAGAAATCTTATTTGACTTTGGTGAAGCTACATTCGTTAATGGGCATTTTACGAGTGACTTTGAAAGGGAACTGTACGGAGGAGATGAAGAGGTAGATTTTATCGGGTTTGAAGTAGACGCTTCAGGTTTTGAGGAAAGCGGAAACGAAATTCAGTTTGAGTCAGGTCAATTTGAGCTTACGATTAATCATGATGAATCTTATCCTCTCCATGATGGTTTCAATTCCATTCCTGTCATTAGAGGGAATGAAGAGGTCGTTTTGTATTTTGATGTGACGGACTTTATCGAATCGAATGCGTACGAAGACATAGTCACCATGCAGATACATATTGAAGCGCCGATTGACCCGGAAACGGATGAACCCATTGGTGAGGACGCATCGCTGGAAATGGAGGTATAAACAAACACTTACTGAAAGTGAGGGGCTTTAAATGAATTCTGTCTATCTTGTACAGGATAGTTGGCTGATAACGATGGTTTCGGTTTATATCCTCGCATTTATCGTCTATCTCTGTACAATGTATTTACAAAAAATCGGTTTTTATTCTCTTAAGGGAGGAAAGGTTAAGGAGCCCAAAAATCGCCGGCCGGTTTCTCTATTATTTCAAGTCCTTGTCATTCCACTTCTGATTGGAGCGCTGCATTTTTTTAGCGACGGGCTAGAAAACTGGGTATCTACCGTGGTTCATTTCGTTGTTCTAAGTACATATATGATTTTGTTTATCGCTATTGTTAAACATATTTTCTACATTTTTGCATACAAACGAAACACCTATACAGACGTTTGGTCCATCGATATTGATCAGGCCAAGGTTTATTATATACTTGCCGTTATTGTGTTTCCTGTATCTTTTTTTCTTTGAATGGAGCGTTCTAACGTGGCTTCCGCTTGTTTTTCTCATATATGGTTTCATAAATAAAGTGGGGGCTGAGGACGCCTCCAAAGCGAACGAGCAGCGTGCATACATTGAGAGGTTAGAAGAGGAGAATGAGCAGCTTAGAAGGCAGTTAAGTGAATATGAAGGCTGAATTGGTTAAAAGATTCAACTTTTGGAGTTTAAAAACATAGTTGACCCTCTCGTCTGGTCCGGATTAACGCTGCTTGTTCGGATTCCTCCGACAGGGTCAGCGACCTTCATTCCTTTGTATCAGGGAATGAGTTGTATTTTACGTGTCCGAAAGTTGGGTTAAAAGAAACAAGCATCCGCTAAAAAAGCGGATGCTTGTTTCTTATTTGTCTAAGCCAATTAACCCTAAAAATTAGTCCAGGTGCCTCTAATTTTTGGATCAACCCTGGTATTATTGTTACTAAGTTAAGCGCAGGAGGTTATTAGTCGTCTCTATCTAGCAGAGATGGCAATTCTGGGGGTTCTTTTGATTTCTTTCTAGTTTCAACTTGCCCCTTGTGAGGTGGCATGTGATCCAAACCGTTCCTCTCTTCGTTTCCTCTAATACAAGGGAAAAGGACGGCTGAGGTGCCCTCTTTTCTCGAAAAGCGGACCTAGCCCAGCGAGGTGAGTTGGATGAAAAAAATGACGCTGTTCGTCTTGAGCGGCTTGCTTTCTCTGTTGCTCATTTTTGAATACGCGAAGGGTTTTTATGACCAGGAAGCCGCCCGCCCAAACGCCGAAGCCGAACAGGACGTTCACGTTCACAGCGAAGCGACGATCGATGAAACGGATGATGAGGATGAAGATGAAAACGGGTCTTCGAACGTAGATGAATCGGCTCCTCAGGAATCGGAAGCGGAAGAGCGGCAAGGGAATGAGGAAGAAGCCGGACGCCCTGACGCTCCGACGAACGTGGAGATCAACGGGACATTTGTAAGCTGGCACGCGGTAAGAGAGGATGAGATCGTAGGCTATCTGGTGTACCGTGGGGATCAGGAAGGAAATTTCAATCATGTGGCCAGTGTAGCCTCCTATGAGCGCAAAACGTATACCGATCCAGACGCTGCCAACCACAGCTATTATGTTACAGCTGTCGATCAGACGGGGCAGGAATCCGAACCATCGGAAACGGTGAATGAGTAGAGGGAGTCTCTTTCCAGCTGTGGGGGGCTCCTTTTTTAGTCCCACACGCATTGGCACACTTGAGGTAGAAACTCTGAAATAGATTTTTCAATAAAAATACGTTTACTAGAAAGGTTGAAGAGGTACAGCACATACCAAGACCAATTGGAGGTGACATAAGATGACTGACATCACTCAAGTCTTAAGCGATATTCTAAGTGAGAGCGGCAATGACTCCGGGAATCTTGATGTCGACGTGAGCGACTTCTTATAGAAAAGAAAATTTCTTTTAAAAAAAGTTCCTTGCAAAGTGATCCAGTTTCTTGTTTGTTTCGTTAGCTTTATGAAAGATGCAAGGGAGGTGAGAACTCATGACAGATGTAACGCAAATCTTGACTGACATTCTCAATGAGAGTGGCAATGAATCTGGCAATCTAGACGTGGATGTAAGCAATCTACTATAGGCTATCAGAGAACGTTTCACTAAAAAATGTGCGGAAAAAGTGATCCAATTTCTTAGTTCTTCCGTTAGCTTATTGTAACGGTATGAAGGAGGCGAGAAACGAGATGGATGTAACGCAAATCTTGACTGACATTCTCAACGAGAGTGGCAATGAATCTGGCAACGTGGACGTAGACGTAAGCAACCTTCTTTAATGGCAAGAGGGCACAATTAGGAAAGAAGGTTTCACATACTTAGGAGGTGAAAGGAATGACAGACGTCACTCAAATTCTAAGCGACATTCTTAACGAGAGCGGAAATGATTCTGCTAACGTAAGCGTAGATGTAAGCAATCTCCTATAAACGGTAGGATTTTGGTTTTAGCTAGCACTTTCACCAGTACTAGGAGGTGACCAGAAATGACCGATATCACGCAAATTTTAAGCGATGTCCTCAATGGGAGCGGGAATGAGTCCGGCAACCTCGACATTGATGTAAGCGACTTGCTCTAACATTGGAACACCGAAAAAGAAGAGAAGGCTTGTACGAAAGCCTGAAAACTACTAGGAGGTGACCAGAAATGACCGATATCACGCAAATCCTAAGCGATGTCCTCAATGAGAGCGGGAATGAGTCCGGCAACCTCAACATTGATGTAAGCGACTTGCTCTAACATTGGAACACCGAGAAGAAGAGAAGGCTTGTGCGGAAGCCTGAAACTACTAGGAGGTGACCAGAAATGACCGATATCACGCAAATTTTAAGCGATGTCCTCAATGAGAGCGGGAATGACTCTGCGAACATTGATGTCGATGTGAGCAACATCCTCTAGGAAGAGGCGCAGTAGAAGCGGGGGTACCCCCATTGAAATAGCATCCACTTGTGTGAAAGCCAGTCCTTTCACACAGGTTGAATCAGTAGCCGGGGTGATTTCTACTCCGGCTATTGCTCGTTACATAGGTGAAAGGCTCCCCGAGTTGATCTTAAAAGGGAGCGGAGGTGAGAACAGATGCTGAAATTGTTTACATTATTGAAGCCGTATCGCATGGCAATTGTGATCGTAATGGTGCTTACGTTTTTGCAGGCCGTTTCGCAATTAGTCTTGCCCACCCTGATGGCAGCGATTGTCGATGTCGGGATCGTGAACGGCGACATTCCCTTTATTATGCAAATCGGTGGCTTCATGCTGCTTGTTGCTGGCGTAGGTGTGGTATTTTCGATACTCGGCGCCTTTTATTCCGCAAAGATTTCTGCTGGGTTTGGCAAAATTGTCCGCGACCGGGTCTTCGCTCATGTGGAGAATTTTTCGTTGCAGGGCTTTGATCAAATGGGCACGTCCTCGCTGATCACCCGAACGACGAATGACATTATGAAAGTTCAGCAAGTGTTGACGATGATGCTGCGGGTGTTGCTCATGGCTCCGATGATGTTCGTCGGTGCGGTCATCTTGGCGGTCATGATGGATCCCATGCTGTCCCTGTTAATCATCGCTCCGCTCCCGATTATTGTTTTGGCTGTTTTTCTCATTTCCAAGAAGGCGATTCCGCTGTTCAAGTCTTTACAGGAAAAAACGGACCGCTTAAACCTTGTTCTGCGAGAAGGGTTGACGGGAATTCGTGTGATTCGCTCGTTCAATCGTGTGAACCACGAGCAGGATCGCTTTAACGACGTCAATGTCGATTTTGCCGATACCGCAATTAGAGTCAATAAGATGATGGTCACCTTAACGCCGATTATGATGTACGTCCTTAATTTTTCCGTGATCGCGATTATCTGGTTTGGCGCCTTCCGGATTGACAGTGGGTCGATACTAGTCGGTGATTTGATGGCTTTTATTCAGTATGCGATGCAAATCATGTTTGCGTTCATCATGGCGTCGGTGATGTTTGTGGCGATCCCTCGCGCCGCTGTTTCTGCGAACCGAATCAATGAGGTGTTGAACGCTGTGCCTGATCGTCAGGGTTCTAAAGAAGAATGGCACACCAATCCTGGAAAAGGGTTGCTTGAGTTTCAACAGGTGGCGTTTCGTTATCCTGGAGCAGAGAAATCCGTGATTCGTGATATCTCATTCACGGCAAAGCCTGGAGAGGTGACGGCCATCATCGGTGGTACGGGGGCAGGAAAGTCGGCGTTAGTCAACCTCATTCCACGTTTCTACGAGATTGAGGAAGGCGCGATTCTTCTGGACGGTGTCGATATACGTGATATCCCGCAAAAGAACCTGAGAGCTCAAATCGGTTTTGTTCCACAACAGTCCTTCCTGTTTAAAGGGACGATTGCCGAGAACATTCGGTACGGCAAGGAAACGGCGACGGACGAGGAAGTGAAACAGGCAGCCGACATCGCGCAAGCGACCGAGTTTATTTCCAGGACGAAGGAAGGGTTTGACTCCAAGATCGCCCAGCAAGGTGCCAATGTTTCTGGAGGACAGCGCCAGCGTTTGGCGATTGCACGCGCGCTGGTGAGAAAGCCTGGCCTTTATCTATTTGATGACAGCTTTTCCGCCCTTGATGTGAAAACGAATGCCGAGCTGCACCGTGCCCTTCAGCAAGAGACGGCCCATTCCACCGTGTTGTTCGTCACGCAACGCGTAGAAACGGTCGCAAACGCTGATCAGATTGTGGTGTTGGACGAAGGTAGGATGGTGGGAATCGGTCAGCACGAAGAGCTGATGGAACACTGTAAGGTGTATCAAGAAATTGTAGCTTCGCAGCTGGCAGAGGAGGAACCTGCATGAGTAAGAGACAGCAAAAGCAGCGTCCTGGCAGAGGAGGAGCCAAAGAGTCCCAGAAAGAAAAGAACCCGCAACAACCGAAAGATTTGAAAGGCACCATCCAAAGGCTGACCGGCTACGTAGGTGCCTATAAATGGCGATTGGTCGTTGTGACCCTCACAGCAATACTCGGCACAGCATTTACCATTCTTGGTCCGAAAATTATGGGGCTGGCAATCACGGAACTGTTTCAAGGGGTCGTAGGGGAGGGCATCAACTTTTTCGTCGTTGTACAGATCTTGCTTGTGCTCGGGGCCTTGTATCTGTTAAGTGCCTATTTTGGTTATGTGCAAGAATACTTAATGGTGGGTGTTGCCCAGAAGATTGTCCGCGTGCTGCGTCGGGAAGTGAATGAAAAACTCGGACGCCTTCCCCTGCGCTTTTTTGATACACGAAGCCGCGGGGATCTACTCAGCCGTGCCGTGAACGACCTAGAGAAAGTGAGCAGTACCCTCCAACAGAGCCTGACGCAGCTAATCACGTCCTTGATCACCATGGTTGGTGTCGTCATCATGATGCTAACGATTAGTCCGTTAATGACCGTCATTGCTCTCCTGACATTGCCGCTGAGCTTTTTCATCACGAAAAAAGTTGTGGCTCGCTCACAGAACTATTTTATCAAGCAGCAGCAAGCACTCGGAGTATTGAACGGTCATGTGGAAGAAATGTACTCGGGCCACCAGGTGATGAAAGCATTTGGACGCGAAGAAAAGTCGATCGATCAGTTTACGCAGATGAATGCTACCCTGTATGATTCGGGGTGGCGCGCACAGTTTGTCTCCGGACTGATCATGCCGCTGTTGAGGTTCGTCAATAATCTCGTGTACGTGGTTGTCTGCGTGATGGGGGCCATTCTTGTCGCTGGGGGAAGAATTCCAATTGGGGATATTCAGGCGTTTATCCTGTATGTACGGCTCTTTTCCCAACCGATCAACCAGGTGGCGAACATCACGAACTTAATTCAATCGACGGTGGCCGCAGCCGAGCGCGTCTTCGAAATTCTTGATGAACCAGAGGAAGAGGAAGAACCGACAGCCATGAAGCGCTTGTCCGATCCGAAAGGGAATGTGAGCTTCGAGAACGTGTCGTTTCGGTACCAGGAAGACCAGCCATTGCTTGAGGATGTTCATTTTGAGGTGCAACAAGGGCAGAAGGTGGCGATTGTCGGTCCGACCGGTGCTGGAAAGACCACACTGATGAACCTTCTGCTGCGTTTCTATGAAATTGATAGCGGTCGGATTACGATTGACGGTGTCAACATCCAGCACATGCAGCGTGAACATGTGCGCAGCCTGTTCGGGATGGTTCTACAAGACAGCTGGCTCTCCAGTAGCAGCGTTAAGGACGCGATTGCCTACGGGCGTGAAGATGTAACGGAAGAAGAGGTGGTTCAAGCCGCCAAAGCCGCCCATGCGGACCATTTTATTCGAACACTCACTCATGGGTATGACACTGTTCTAAACGAAGCGGGATCGAACATTTCCCAGGGACAGAGACAGCTTCTGACGATTGCCCGCGCCATCCTGTCTGACCCGAGCATTCTCGTTCTCGATGAAGCAACGGCGAGTGTCGACACACGAACGGAACGTCATATTCAAAAAGCGTTATCCCATTTGATGAAGGGACGAACTAGTTTTATCATTGCCCATAGACTTTCCACGATTCGAGACGCCGATCTCATTCTCGTTATGGAACAGGGGAGAATCGTTGAACAAGGCAGCCATGAGGAGCTTATGGCTAAAGGTGGGTTTTATGTGGAGCTTTATGAGAGTCAGTTTGCAGGGGGGAGGAGGGAAAAGGAAATGGCTTGAGGATGCTACTTTCCAGGGATCCCTTTCCCCCACCTCCCTTAACCCCATTGTTTAAAACCTTCCAAAAAAGGGTAGTCAATCCTTGGAATTGTAAGGGGGATCCCTATGTATAAAGACACATTGGAAACATTAAACAATCAGGCACACACCAAAAGAGCCCTGCTTCAGTCGAGTCCCCTGCGTTATTTGATCTCTGCAGCGCTAGCCGGTGCCTACGTCGGGGTGGGCGTTCTGGTCATTTTTTCGGTAGGGGCGCCACTGGAGGCGGCTGATTCCCCGGCCACGGATCTTGTGCTTGGTGCGACATTTGGACTAGCCTTAGCGCTCGTGCTCTTTGCAGGGGCGGAGTTGTTTACAGGCAATAACCTGATTTTCACCGTCAGTTCGCTCTCGAAAGTGACGACGTGGAAGCAGACACTCGTCGTTTGGGTTTGGAGCTATTTAGGCAATCTGATCGGTGCGTTTGCTCTCTGCACGCTCGTGCTACTGACAGGCATTTATGGAGATGTCGCTTCAGACCATCTTATGATGACGATGTCGGAGGAGAAAATGACAGCAGGGACGATGCAGCTGTTTTTTCAGGGAATTCTCGCCAACTGGATCGTTTGCTTGGCGATTTGGACATCGCTAAGGACCGACCATGACGTGGCGAAGCTTATTATTATCTTTATGTTAATTTTTGCGTTCATAGTGCCGAGCTTTGAGCATAGCGTCGCCAATATGTCGATCCTTGGGGTCGCGCTGTTCCACGGTGGCACGGAAACGGTGACGATTGCTGGCTTCTTTCACAATATGATTCCTGTCACGCTCGGCAACATCATTGGCGGCGGGCTTTTCGTTGGCGGTCTTTACTATTTCATTAGTGTGAACAAGAAGAAAGAGCAAGAACAAGAGCAGAAGCAAAGTGCGTGAGGAAAGAGCGAGCCTAATGGTTTCGCTCTTTTTTGCCAAGACTTGCTGAACAGGCCCCTGACCGCTGTGAAAGTAAGGGGAATCAGAGTAAAGAAAGACGCTACGAAATAGAGTAAGATGTGCTGTATCATTAGTAGTAGAGGTGTAACGCATGTTAGCCTGTGATAAAATAAGAGTAAGAATAAGTCGAAAGGAATGAGTTAGATGGCCATTCCAAATGAGAAAGAAAAGTACTCTTATGCTGATTACCTGACTTGGGAGGAGGGAGAGCGAGTGGAGATTATTGACGGAGATATCATCAGTATGTCGCCAGCTCCTTCACGAAGGCACCAGGAGATTCTTGGTGAATTATTTATCGCGCTCTCTGTCTGTTTGCGTGATAAGGCATGTAAAGCCTTTATTGCGCCTTTCGATGTTCGGCTATTAGCAGAAGACAAACGAGACGATGAGGTGGATCAAGTGGTCCAGCCTGATTTGTCCATTGTCTGCGATCAGCATAAACTGGATGACAAAGGGTGCAACGGGGCACCTGATATCATTGTCGAGGTTCTCTCTCCCTCCACGGTCAAGCTGGATCGCTGGACGAAATACCTGCTTTACGAAAAAGCAGGGGTGAAAGAGTATTGGCTGGTTGACCCTGCGAACAAATCGGTGGAAATACACAGATTGGTCGCTGGGCTATACAAGTTCCAAGGAGTTTTTACCAAAGAGGATACGATTGATGTTGAGCTTCTGTCTGGATTGAAATTGGATCTCGAGCCTATTTTTGCTTAGTAATAGTGGGATCGTTGCTGATAAAAATGCCGATGATGTGATATTTTATTTGTTTGACAGAAAATTTTCATTAAAAGATCGAAACTGGAAAGAAGGAAGTGTCAAAGGATGAAGGTTGAAATTTGGTCAGATATTGCTTGCCCGTTTTGTTATATTGGAAAACGGAAATTTGAGCAGGCGCTTGAGACGTTTGAACACAAGGGTGCCGTTGAAAAAACGTTTAAAAGTTTTCAACTCGACCCGGCGGCAAAGAAAAACACGGGCGAGTCGATGACGGAGTTGCTTGCCGAGAAGTACAACATGACAATCGAAAAAGCGAGAGAAATGAATCAGCAGGTGGCCGCGCAGGCAAATGAGGTCGGGCTTGACTTTCAGTTAGAGGATGTTGTGATGACGAATACGATGGATGCGCATCGTCTGAGTCATTACGCGGCTGAACACGGGAAAATGGATGGGGTGATGGAGCGATTGCTCAAGGCTTACTTTACAGAAGGTGCTGATGTCGGTGATCATGAGGTGCTGGCAACAATCGCAAATGATTCCGGTCTAGACAAGCAGAATGTACTTGTCGTGCTCTCTGGGGAGAATTACCGCAATGAGGTTCTTCGCGATCAGCAGGAAGGGGCACAGATTGGCGTTCAAGGCGTGCCATTTTTCGTTTTGAACCGCAAGTATGCGGTCTCGGGAGCTCAGCCGCCGGAGGCTTTCCTTGAGGTGTTGAACAAAGTGTGGGAAGAAGAGAACGCCCAGCAGCCGCTTCACGTCGTTGGTGAGGACACGAAAACCTGTAGCGACGGATCGTGTGATGGGTAGGGAGAACGTTCTCAGAAGGAACCCCCTGGCTCTCCATGGAACGTGGGAGTCAAGGGGTTTAAAAATAAGTCTATGTGCGTAAGCGGAAGTTCTGAGGCACTAGGCACAGGCTCCTCCCCCATAGAGAGGGTCCCCATTCATCCCTCTTCCCATCCTTTAATGAAGGCAATCGCTTCGGGATGAACCGTAATTTCGAGTGGGGTGTTTACATAAATCTCACCGTCGCTGTCGACATCAAGAGAAGGGTCGGTTTCTAGCGTAAAGCGGCCAGCCTGAAAGACTTCAAGTCCCTCCGCCTCTCGCCGCCCGTTTTCATCCGCAAATGTTTGATTGTAGACGTTCTTAACAAGTGTCATCCCAGCTTCCTGAACAATAAACAGATCGAGCAGGGCGTCTGTCAGCAACGTTTTTTCGAGAAATAATCCAGCCGTTCCAAGATAATGTCCGTTCATGGCAAGAATCATGATGGCTTCGCCCGATTTCGTCTCCTTGTCGGTTGTCAGTGTGTAGGAGAACGGCTCGGGGTTTTTGAGGGATTGAACGGCGCTAAGCAAATAGCCAAACTTGCCAAATCGATCTTTCAGGTTGCCTTCTTTTGATTTAGAGGCTTCGGTAATTAATCCGAGGCCCACGAAGTTCGAAAAATAATGATCGTTCATCTGACCGATATCGACCGAGATGGTTCTTCCCTCAAGAATCGCTTCCAGCGCTTCCTCAATCGTGTGGTTATCGAGCGCGCGAGAAAAATCATTGCATGTCCCAGTGGGAAGGATCGCTACGGTTGGGCGGTATTCGGGTTCTAGTTGCATAATGCCGTTAATGCTCTCATGCACGGTGCCGTCCCCGCCCATGATGATTAAAAGGTCGAGCTCCTTTCCGCGCTCGGTGCTAATGCGCGTTGCATCGCCTTCTTTCTGGGTTTGATAAAGGGTCAATTCGACGATGTCTGGCGCAAGCCGGCGGGTGACTTGCTGAAGCGTCTCAGCAATATCTCCATTTCCCGCTGCTCCATTATAGAGAAGAAGGACGTTTTTGTATCGCATCATCGATCCATTCCTTTCCGTATCTCTTTCTATTATACCGTGTAGGGGCGTTTATAACATGTAAAAATATTGATGAGAGGAGGAGTCTCACAGATGAAGAAGGGAATTGAACAGGCGGTGAAGAAGGCCGTTCCAAATGCGAGCATTTACCAAGTAAAGAGCGTCAGTGGTGGGGATATTAGCGAAGCCTTTGCAGTGGAAACAGACAAGCAGTGGGTCTTTGTGAAAGCTCATTTCGAGGTAGCGAAGGACTTATTTCTTAAAGAAGCGAAAGGATTAGAGGAGATCAGAAAAACAAAAACGCTGTCTGTCCCGGCTGTCCTCGGTGTCGGTGACCAGGCAGATGATGTGCCTCACCTTGTCCTTTCCTATATAAATGTTGGACCGAAAGGAGTGAACTCGGACGAGCTTCTTGGGGAAGGATTGGCGGCCATGCACGATCCAATCCAGCCGTTCTACGGCCTCGGGTATGAGAATTATCTTGGCACCATTAAACAGGAAAAAGGCGAATTCATGAGCTGGCCACGCTTCTACGCAGAAAAGCGCCTCCAACCATTGATTGACCTCTGTACGCAAAAAGGGCTATTTACAGAGGGGGAAGCCGCCACGCACCGTCAACTCGCAGACAAGCTCGACCAGCTTTTGCCAGAAGACCCGGGGGCTTCCTTGTTGCATGGCGATCTCTGGGCCGGCAATAGGCTCTTTGACGAAAACGGAGAGCCGTTCTTGATTGACCCGGCGATTCTTTACGGCGATCGGCAAATGGATCTAGCGCTCACCCAACTGTTTGGCGGCTACTCCCAACGTTTCTATGACGCTTACGAATCCGCATCGGGACAAGTGCTCAAGCGTGAGCTGTGGCCGCTCTACCAGCTTTTCCACATCTACATGCATGCGGCTAGCTTCGGCGGTCCCTACGTGCAGGAAGCGCACCGGATGGTAAGGAGGTACGTCGGGTGAGTCGCTCGTCACGCTGACGTCCCATCTTTCTCTTGCACAAACAACTGTCCCCCGGTATAGCTGCAGTAGAAAATGCCTTTTTCATGGGTATAGCCGTGTTTCGCAAGCTCCTCATAGAGCCATTCTTCGGTTTTGCCCATCATTTGTAGGTGGGCATGTTGAATGGTTTCGTCCATGATAAAAGGGAGAGTGAAGCTGGTCTGGCTGTTTTTTTGAAAAACGGAAAGTGTCCCGGAGGATTCAAGAATGGCGTAATTCACCTCTTGAATATCAGGGACATTTTTGTCGCGCAGCTGAAGCATAATGTCATCCAAATTGTAGCCTTGCTTTTGCATATTTGCTTGAATGAATTGCCCGTCTTTGATGACAATGGTGGGCTGACCGTCGATAAGATCGCGGAAGCGCTGACTCTTGACTTGAATTTTTGAGAGCAACAGTTGAAAGCTCGTCAGGAGCGCAATCGGTGTTAACCCTTCGTATAATGGAAGCTCCGTGTCGTCAATAAGGGTGGCGGATAGCTCGGCAATCATCAGTGTAACGATGACATCAAGCACGCTAATTTCCCCCAAGTCCTTTTTGCCCGTGATTCGAAAAAAGAGAAGAATCGTTACAAACATGATGCCCGTCCGATAAATAATGGGAAACAAATCCTCCATCTTGGCCCACCTCCATTAGCAGTATAGGCAGGGAAGAGGAGGGGTAAACGGGAGGGGACGGCTCAAAAAAGCTTAATAATGAAGGCTTGAGGCTTTCATGGGCGGTCCTGTGACTAGGTACTAAAACGTGTCCTATGTTAAAATTTAGGTAGTCAACGTTCGGAGACAAAAAGAGGGTCAGTAAAGCAGAGGTACTACTGCTCAAGCGGAGGAGAATACCGCTCAAGTGAGGGAGGTACCGCTCAAGCGGAGGAGAATATCGCTCAAGCGAGGGGAGATACCGCTCAAGCGGAGGAGAATATCGCTCAAGTGGAGGAGGATACCGCTCAAGTGAAGAGCGACTTCACTCCGAAAGTTGAGTTAGACAGTAACCGTCTTCAAAGAACAATAAAAAACGGAGGTTTTCACATGCACACTCTTTTTGCGCAAGACTTAACGGCGAAACAGCGCTATAAGCTGATGACGGGGGCGATCACGCCTCGCCCAATTGCGTTTGTGACCACAACATCAGTGGACGGAACCATCGTCAATGCCGCACCGTTTAGCTTCTTTTCGATGCTTTCGGCGGATCCCCCGCTTTTGTCGGTTTCTGTCGGACGGCGGGAAGGAGAAATGAAGGATACGTCGCGCAACGCTGTTCATCACCAGGAGCTCGTCATTCATATGGTGAGCGAGTCCATGGTGGAGGGGATGAATGAAACGGCGGCGACGCTCGGGCCAAACGAAAGCGAGCTAAAGAGAACCAACTTTACGCTTGTGGAGAGCACCTCTGTGGGCGTTCCGAGCATTAAGGAAGCGCTCGTCCGCTTTGAATGTACGCTCGAATCCCACCTCCCTATGAAAGGAGAGAGCGGTCAGGATTCCTTTGATTTGCTCATTGCACGGGTGAAGAGCCTTCATTTGGCGGAGGATGTCTATGATGAACAGCAGCAATACGTGCTCACCGAAAAGCTTCGTCCCGTGGCGCGGCTGGCAGGGGCAAACTATGCTTCTCTTGGGAAGTTTTTTTCATTGGAGCGACCAAAGTGAAGGGGCCTGCCTCTCCGACTCCCTAAATACACGACATCTGGCTCGCCGCGCTTGGTTGGATCTGGAACTTGCACCACTTTCACCTCTTGAAAGAACGAGGCGAGCAACTTCTCGAAATCACGGGAAGCATTGGCGCTCCAAAAAGCAACGCAGCCATCAGGAGTGAGCAGTTCGCGCCAGCGTTTCAGTCCGGCTTCTGCGTAGATGTAGCGATTGTCGTCGTGAATGAGCCAATCGGGTCCGTTATCCGTGTCGAGACAAATCACATCGTAGGTCGCTTCGGTTGACCTCATCCATTGGCTAATATCGTCGTGAACGATTCTTGTTTTCGGGTGGCGGACCGCGTTGTTTGTAAGAGAGAGAAAATGTTCGGCATTCCAACGAATGATCGCTTCCTCCCGCTCCACAACGGTCACGCTCGCCACGTCTTCATGGATGAGTGCTTCCTCAAGTGAGTAACCGACGCCGAGGCCGCCAATCAGGACATGGGCGGGGTGGTGGGCTTTTTTGAATGCTGCCCGAACAAGGTGTCGTTCCGATTCTCCGTTGTAGCTCGCCATCAAAAATGTGCCGTTGCTGATGACTTCAAAATGGGGGCCGCGTTTTTGAAGTTGAAGCTCCCCATAAGGCGTCTCTAGGCGTTCAATCACGGTGGGCCTCTCAAAATCCATCGTTGTTCCTTCTTTCCTTTTCGTCTAGTTTAACAGATGGAGTATTCGGAAAACAACGGCGTGAAACGCAACGTAATCATCACGCGTAGATAACTAGAGAGGAACATCTTTTTGGACTGTCTTTTTGCTTGCATATCCTTCATAATGAAGGGATGTGGGGAGGCACATCTTTGAGCGCCCTTACATAGGTATATCACATCAACCTTCCAACGTGCCTCGCGCGTGGAAGCAATTAGAGGACGATGACAATGAAGAATTATGTCGATGTTTGCGCATCTTTAATGGAACAATTGCCAAAGGACACCGTTCATGTCCGGGAGCCCCTACATAGACATACGTACACCCAAATGGGGGGCGAGGCGGATCTGTTTGTGACGCCGAAGACCTACGAAGCCACACAGCAGGTGCTTCGGTTTGCGAAGGAGTATGAGGTACCGATCACGCTGCTTGGCTTTGGCTCAAATCTGATTGTTAAAGACGGCGGCATCCGGGGGATTGTGCTTAGCTTAAAGGAGCTAGATACGATTTCCGTCACGGGCCACGTCATGAAGGCGCAAACCGGAGCGGCCATTATTCAAGCCTCTCGGGACGCGCATGGTGCAGAACTGACAGGACTTGAGTTTGCTTGTGGCATTCCGGGAACGGTCGGTGGGGCGCTTTATATGAATGCCGGCGCCTACGGCGGTCAAATTGCGGACGTTTTGGAACGTGTACTCGTGCTCACGGAGGACGGGGAATTCGAGACCCTCTACAAGGACGACCTTCTCTTTGAGTATAGGAGGAGCGTATTTTCCAAAAAGCGCTACATTGCCTTGGAAGCGGAATTCCATCTGCATCCAGGCGATCGAACGGTGATTAAAGAAAAAATGGATGAACTGACACTTGCTCGTGAGACGAAGCAGCCGCTCGAGTATCCGTCCTGCGGCAGCGTTTTTAAACGGCCCCCAGGGATGTTTGCTGGAAAGCTCATCCAAGACAGCGACCTGCAAGGCACCCGCATCGGAGGAGCGGAAGTCTCAAAAAAGCACGCGGGCTTTATCGTCAATGTCGACGGGGCCACCGCGACGGATTATATGAATCTGGTGAAGCATGTGCAACAGGTCGTCAAACAGAAATTTGATGTCGAGCTGGAGACAGAGGTTATTACTATTGGGGAAGATCGAATGGAGGAAGCTTGATGGGTGCGTCCCCTCAGGCTTTTTTTGTCTAGCTCCGGCGGGTAGGAGCGTCGAGATTTTTCGCCCTGACAGCGAAATCCAAGAACGGGATTTCTTATGTCAGGTCTCCAAAATTCTCGCTCCTGATCAACCCGCCTGCGCTTTTCGTGTCTAGCTGCGGCGGGTAGAAGCTCGGGATTTTTCAGTCCTGCCTTGAAATCCAAGAGCGGGATTTCAAGTGCAGGCCTTCCAAAATCCGCGCTTCTAGGCGACCCGCCTGCGCTTTTCATGTCTTGCTGCGGCGGGTAGGAGCGTCGAGATTTTTCGCCCTGACAACGAAATCCAAGAACGGGATTTCTTATGTCAGGTCTCCAAAATTCTCGCTTCTGATCAACCCGCCTGCGCTTTTCGGTAGAACTTTATATAAAAAAACGGGTACAAATCGACATACTGTGGTTAAATGAGAGAGACTTTAAGCTAGATGGAAGGGAAACGCAAATGATACGACGATTCTTTCGCTATTACGTCCCGCACCGGCGACTGTTTTATATTGATTTCTTTAGTGCGATTATGGTGGCGATTCTGGACCTCGCCTTTCCGCTTGTCGTGCAGTGGTTCATTGATACGCTCCTGCCTGAGCAAAATTGGGCAACGATCACATGGGTTTCTGGAGGGCTGCTCTTTACTTATATTCTCAGTTCCTACTTGCAGTACAATGTGAATTTCTTGGGACACAAATTAGGCATTAATATCGAAACCGATATGCGCCAGGATTTGTTTGAAAGTGTGCAAAAGCAGTCCTTTCGTTATTTCGATAACACGAAGACCGGCCACATCATTAGCCGCATCACCAACGACTTGTTTGATATCGGTGAGCTTGCCCACCACGGCCCAGAAGACTTTTTTATTGCTGTGATGACGTTCGTCGGTGCCTTCACGATTATGTTCACGGTGAATCCGCAGCTGGCCCTCGTCGCCCTGGTCTTTGTTCCCGTCCTGATTGTATTGATTACATACACGAATATCAAAATGAATCAAGCCTGGACGAAGATGTACACAGAAATTGCCGATGTGAATGCCAAGGTTGAAGACAGCGTTTCTGGGGTGCGAGTCGTGCAGTCGTTTACCAATGAGGAGTTCGAGGTAGACGAATTCAGAACGAACAACCGCCGCTACCGGAAGGCGAAAGTCGGTGGCTATAAGGTGATGGGCTATACATCCGCCGGGATTTTCTTTTCCACCCGACTTATGATTCTTTCCGTATTAATTTACGGGGCGTGGTTAACGTTCAATAACACGATTGAAGTGGGGGAGTTCGTTGCCTTTATTCTCTATATCAATGTCTTATTTAAGCCGATTGAAAAAATCAGCGCCATCCTTGAGCTCTATCCAAAAGGAATGGCAGGATTTAAGCGTTTCACAGAAATTCTTGACACGGATGTCGATATCGTCGATAAGCCAGAGGCTAGACAAGCACCCGTGCTCGATGGTTCGATTGATTTTGAGAACGTGACGTTTGGCTATGAAAAAAACCGCCCTGTGCTGCAACAGGTCGACCTGCATCTTCCGGCCGGAAAGACCGTTGCCTTTGTCGGTCCCTCGGGTGCCGGGAAAACGACGATTAGCTCGTTGATTCCCCGTTTTTACGACGTGAACGGCGGGCGCATCACTATTAACGGAATGGACATTCGCGACATGACGAAACAATCGCTGCGCGCTCAAATTGGCATCGTGCAGCAGGATGTTTTCTTGTTTGGGGGAACGCTCAAGGAAAACATCCAATACGGAAACTTGCAAGCGAGTGATGAGGACGTGCAGCGCGCGGTGAAATTGGCAAACTTAGAAGAGCTGATCGCTTCTCTTCCAGCGGGCTATGAAACACAAATTGGCCAGCGTGGCCTGAAGCTCTCCGGTGGGCAGAAGCAGCGCATTGCAATCGCGCGCACCTTTCTCAAAAACCCGCCGATTCTTATTTTGGATGAAGCGACGTCTGCACTTGACACCGAAACCGAAGCACTCATTCAAGAGTCGCTACTAGAGCTAGCAGAGAACCGAACCACACTTGTCATTGCTCATCGACTGGCCACCATTCGTCACGCCGATTACATTGTCGTCGTCACAAAGGAGGGCATTGCCGAGCAAGGAACGTATGAAGAGCTTGTGGCAAAAGGTGGGGTGTTTGCAACGCTAAACAGCATTCAGCTTGAGAGGAAGTAGAATAGAGGAAGGAGGGAGGAAGTTCGATGTCAGTAACGCTCGTTCTTGATGTCGGTTCAACATCGGTCAAAGGCATTCTTCTGAAAAAAGGGGTGCTCTGTGCATCAAAAAGTGTGGAGATTTCCACAAAGCGAAATACCAAAGGGGAGGTCACACAGCAACCCGAAGACTGGTGGAAGGCTGTGCAAGCCATATGCGATCATTGGAAAACGGAAAAGACAGCGTTGCTCCAGCAAGTAGCGAACATCACGTTTAGCGGACAAATGCAGGATGTCATAATGCTTGGCGTGAACCCTGTTCCTCCCGCTATCTTGTATAGCGACGGACGAGCAGAGGCGGAAGCTGCCTTCATTGAATGTACATGTGGCCCGCTTTTTTCATCCATACGCAACGAGCTTGATGGAACCGCTCCTTTTGCGAAAATGCTCTGGCTCGCCCGGCATAAGCCAGCGCTGTACCACACCTGCCAAGCGTTTGGCTTTAGCGCAAAGGACTATCTTATCTATCAAATGACGGGCCGTGCGACAACCGATGTAACCACGGCGTCCACAACAGGAATGTATCACTTGGAACGAGGCGACTGGTTGCGGGAGGAGCTGCAGGCGGTGGGTATAGATGCTGGTAAGCTCCCTCCCTTGCGGCGAGCGGATGAGGTCGCCGGAGAGCTGGGGGAAGAGGTCGCCCAACGGCTGCATCTTCCTCCCGGCATCTCTGTATTTGTCGGGGCCGGGGATGCAGGAGCAACGACCCTTGCTGCCGGGTTGACTGCTACCGATCAAATGTACATGTACCTCGGCACAACAGGATGGATTGGCTATACCACAGACGTGGCACCGAAGAAAGCGGACGGCACGTTCACACTTGCACACCCAACGAAAGCTGGCTACATTCGTGTCGCGCCTCTCCTTAATGTTGGCAGCGCCGTGCAGTGGGCGGCGGACCTATTTTTTGACGGAGACGTAGAGGCTTTCAATGAAACAGCACAAACTTCCACCCCTGGTGCGGAAGGCCTTTTGTTTCTGCCGTACTTAGGAGGCGAGCGTTGTCCGGTGCGCGATCCGGAAGCCAAAGGTCTTCTCGTCGGGCTCTCCTACAGCACAACGAAAGCGCAGATTGCCCGTGCGGTATTGGAGGGGGTTGCGTTTGCCTTTCGCCAAGCGCGGGAGCTCTTAGGCGACCTCTCTCAAGAACGCGTTCCCGTTCTTGGCGGCGGCGGGAGGAGTCCCCTGTTTACGCAAGTGCTGGCGGAGGTGCTCGACGTCGAGCTGCATGTGAGAGAGAACAGTGAGTATCTGGCGGCAGAGGGCATGTCTTGGGAAGCCGGTGCGCATACGGCTCTCGATTCTTTCGTTGTGAAGCCAAATCCAGCGCACCAAACCGTTTACCGGGAATCCTATGAACGGTTTAAACGACTCTATCCAGCGTTTTCTGAGCTGTAGAGAGGCTGTCCGAAACAGAATGCGGCTCCAGCAGCGAATGTCGCTTGTGAGCAAATGTTCCTTTTCTAGATGCATAGTTTCTCTTTCATTGGCAAAGCTAATTCCTAGACTGGCATTTTAAAGAAGGAGTGGCTGACATGGATGAAAACAAAAAATCTCCGTCCTTTGGCACCAATGTAACGGGACAAGGGGATGCGCTCGATAAGCGGAAGGCTGCGAATGAAAACGAGGAGACGCTCACGAATCGTCAAGGCCACCCAATACAGGATAATCAAAACCTTCGTACCGTCGGCAATCGTGGACCGGCTACACTTGAGAATTACAATTTTATTGAGAAAATCAGTCACTTTGATCGTGAACGTATCCCAGAGCGGGTCGTGCATGGTCGTGGGGCGGGCGCGCATGGCTATTTTCAATCCTACGGCAAAGTCGGCGATGACCCGATTTCCAAGTATACAAGAGCGAAAGTGTTTACGAATTCGGATGTTGAGACGCCGGTATTTGTTCGCTTCTCCACGGTCATTCACGGGACGCACTCGCCAGAGACCCTGCGTGATCCACGAGGGTTCGCGGTTAAGTTTTACACAGAAGATGGGAACTGGGACCTTGTCGGGAACAATTTGAAAATCTTCTTTATTCGCGATGCGGTGAAATTTCCCGATATGATCCATGCTTTTAAACCGGACCCAATCACGAACCTTCAAGACATGGAGCGTATGTTTGATTTTGTTTCACAGAGCCCTGAAGCGTTGCATATGATTACGTTTGTCTTCTCGCCTTGGGGAATTCCGGCGAACTATCGGAACATGCAAGGTTCCGGCGTGAACACGTACAAATGGATCAATGATGAAGGAAAAGGAGTGCTCGTGAAATATCACTGGGAGCCCGTGCAAGGGATCAAGAACTTAACACAAAAAGAAGCTGAAAAGATCCAAGGGGAAAATTTCAACCATGCGACCCAGGACTTGTATGAGGCGATTGAAAAAGGCGACTACCCGGAATGGGAGCTGTACGTACAAATCATGGAAGACGGGGAGCATCCGGAGCTCGACTTCGATCCGCTTGATGACACGAAACTTTGGTACAAAGATCAATTTCCGTGGCACAAGGTCGGAAAAATGGTCTTGAACAAAAATCCTGAAAATTATTTTGCCGAAGTTGAACAAGCGGCTTTTGGAACGGGTGTCTTAGTGGATGGGCTTGAATTCTCCGATGACAAGATGCTGCAAGGTCGGACGTTTTCGTACTCCGATACCCAGCGCCACCGCGTCGGAGCCAATTACTTGCAGCTGCCCATTAACGCTCCGAAGAAGCGGGTCGGCACCAACCAGCGCGATGGCCAAATGACGTATCAGGTTGACAATCCACCCGGCAGCAATCCGCATGTGAACTACGAACCATCCATACTTGATGGCTTGAAGGAAGCGGGCAAAACCGGAAGCCCGTACACGCCAAACGTAAGCGGGGAACTCAAACAAGAAGCGATTGACCGCCCAAACGTGTACGGACAAGCAGGGGAAACCTACCGTCGCTTCAATGACAGGGAGCGCGACGAGCTGATTGAAAATCTCGTGGGTGCTCTGGCCGACGTCAACCCAGCGATTCAGGAGGCCATGATTGAACACTGCACACAAGCCGACGCCGAGTATGGCCGTCGCTTGAAGGAAGGCTTAGCGAACGCCCATTCCAGTACTAGTGAGAAGCAAGAAGAAGCCGTCCATGATGCTGAGCGTATGGGAGACGTCTCTGATCCCTATTAAGCAGAAGAGAAAAAGCCGTCCGGTGGGGCGGCTTTTTTTGGTGCGCTCAAGATGGAGGGGGGAGGAAGGAATGTTATGGAGGTACTTGGACTTTTAGAAATAGCGCTTATTAAAGATGTTACTTTTTTCCCGCGAGCTTAAATAACCCGAAGACGATCAAACCTATTAATCCAAAAGAAAATATTTGAAATAACGCAGGCATCCAAAGAATATCCATGAAACTCACCCTTTTTAACCAGTTTGTTTCGTAACCCTAACATATGGAGAGGGAATCGACCACCAGGGGTAAAATACTGTCTTTGGATAGGCCCTCAAAGGGCCTATCCCCGTGACAACAAGAATGAAGCCAATCCCTGTACCAACATCCACCCAATCCAGCCGTTGTTTAGTCAAACGGCCCGTCCGCCTCCCTGGCTAGTGCCGCCTTTAGCGGTTTGTCTTCGCCTGGCTGGTACTAGCAAGCCTGCCGTCACAATCACCAGAGCAACGATGCTTGTAAGACCCGCAAGTGTAAACACATGTTCAAGTCCAAACCACTCGGCTACCTGCCCCGCAAGCAAGGGGCCTAGAAAGATGCCAAGAGCGTAGATCGATTGATAGAAACCCATCACGGACGTTTTCAGATCATCGACCGGGAGCGCGGCGACTTGCGAAAGCAAAAGCGGTAGCGCCAGTCCAAGTGCAAGCCCAATCACCGCGTGCAAGACGCTGATACTTGTGAGCGAAGTGGCCGTAGGAATGAGGAAGAACGTTCCCGCCGAGACAATGAAACTCGCAAACAACACGTTTAGCTCAAAATGTTTTGGCAGCGTCAAGAAGGCGACGAGAAGAGAGGCAGCCGCGTGTGGCAAGAAAAAAGCAACCATCAGCCAAATCAGATCCCCTTCTCCAACGCCCATGGTTGCCGCATAATTCGGCGTTAACCCAAAAATGGACATAAACATCAGTGAGTGGGTTAAGAGAGAGACAAGGGTCAAAGGAACCAGCCGCTTCACTTGAAGGGTGCCCTTCACGTAGCCTGCCACCGACCGTTTCGGTGCGTTCGCCTCAGGTGCGGGAACGACTTTAATAAATAATGCAAGAATGAGACCGATCGCTGAAACAACCGCACCGATCCAGAATGGGAAGAGCCATCCAAACGCTTCGACAAGAATGCCGGCAACAGCCATGCTCAGAAACTGCGGCATCACCGTCAGAAACTGCAGGCTGCCCATCGCCCGCCCTGATTTTTCGCTCGTGAAATACTGGGCATACATAATCGTGGCCATTACCCACATGGCAGCCGTCACTCCAGCTAAAAGCCGGGCCGTTAAGACAAGGGCATACGAATCAAAAAAGACGAGCATGAGCCCACTCACTAGGGCAACGGCAAAGCCGCCGACATAGAGAATCTTCCGCAGGCTATGAAGCCAGTCAGACAATACACCGAGCGGAAAGCGCAGAAGCACTTGAGTGACACCATAACTTCCGAGAATCACCCCAATCGTGCTGTAAGGAAAATCAATATGCTCAAGGTATAAGCTGAAAATCGGAACGTAAATATACGTTGCAAGCCAAAAGCAAAAGACGGAAGCTAGAAACAGCACATGGTCTCGCTTGTGAATCTGAGCTGTCAAAATAAATCGCCTCCCTAAGTAAAACTTTCTTTGCTATCGTATCATTTTTTATGGAAAAAAGCAGAGGCGGTTGTTGAAATTTTTGGGAAGCGATGGCTCAGACCAGCAAGAGCCCGGATGTGGGGGAGAAGCCCGCGGATGTGAGAGAGAAGAGCGCGGATGCGGGGGAGAAGCCCGCGAATGTGAGAGAGAAGAGCCCGGATGCGGGGGAGAGGTCCGCGGACATGGAGAAATTTCCGCCCCGCCCCTCCGCCTACATCAGCTAGGCACTCACGATTTTTACTCCCCAAAAGTCCCCGTAACGAACTGCTTCCTCATTTGTCAATCGATATATTCAGCGGTATACTTGCTAATAACAACCCTAAGCAAACAGGACAGAAGGAGCTACAGCACAGATGGCGGCCCATAAGACAATGTTTGACTACGTAAACCCAACTTCATACCGATACATACATATTTGCAAAAGCTGCGATCAACCGCATCTTTCAAACGAGGAGGCACGGGGAGAAGGATGTCTTCGCTGTGCCTCGCACTCTTTCTACACCGCTCCTTATTACAATCCAGCCGAAGATTACGCATTGGACGTGGATTTTTATGCGATCACAATGATGTATGCGCTTTGGAAGGAAAACCTTCATCAGACACAGGTGGTGTTTGATGACTTTTACCGCAAAGCCCCGTTTGTAAAAAAAGTCGGCGATTTTAATGGCGATCTCGGCGGTTATGTGGCCTTTGGTGGCCTTGGGAGTTTAATTGACATCATTAGAAACCTCCATTTTAACGAACACGATTTGGATTATTTACGAAAGCAGCCTGAGAATTTCGATGAGGCGTTTCTTTCGGAGCTACGTGACATGCGCTTTAGTGGGGATCTGTATGCGCTAGAAGAGGGAAATCTCGTGTTTCCAAATACGCCGTTTATTCGCGTGGAGTCGACGGTATGGGAATGCATTTGGATTGAGGCGATGCTCCTCAACACCATCAATGCTCAGTCGCTTGTGCTTACGAAAGGATCGAGAATGAAAACCGTCGCTGGAGAAGATGGGCTACTTGAAATGGGCAAACGGCGGGCGCAGGGCCGAGATGCTAGTGTGAACGGGGCAAAGATGGCCTATATTGCCGGGTTCACAGCGACAAGCAATGTCAAAGCCGGCAAGCAATTTGATATTCCGATTACGGGGACGCAGGCCCATGTCTACATTATGTTTCACCCGTCGGAGCTAGAAGCGTTTCTTGCCTATGCAGAGGTGTTCCCGCAGAAAACGATTCCACTGCTCGATACGACGGACACGCTGAACACCGGCCTGCCTCACGCGATCACCACTGCGAAGAAGCTGCAGGAGAAAGGCTATGACATGGCGGCCGTTCGTCTGGATAGTGGCGACTTGGCCTATCTGTCTAAAAACGTGCGCAAACGCCTTGATGAAGAGGGGCTTGAATTTGTTCAAATTGCTGCGACCAATGACCTGGACGAATACACGATCACCTCATTAAAGCAACAAGGCGCGAAAATAGACGTGTGGGGCGTAGGCACCAAGTTTATCACCTCCTACGATAATCCGGCGCTTGGAGGGGTTCATAAAATTGTCGCCCGCCGCCCGTTTGCAAAGGAAGTTGAAGAAGGCCTGCACACGAAAAACGATTGGGTGGCACTTATTAAAATTTCCGAGAGCATTGAGAAGATCCTCAATCCAGGGCGCAAGAAGGCGTATCGTTTGTTTGGCGAGGATGGCATGGCCAAAGGGGATTACATATGCCTCGATCATGAAAAGCTCGATGGCAAAGGCGAGATCGTGCTCCGGCATCCAACCAACCCGCTGAAAGCCAAACGAATTCGTCATTTTGAAGCCGTTGAGCTCCATAAACCCATTTTCAAGAACGGCGAGTGTGTGTACGAGCGGCCAAGCCTGCCGGAAGTACGGGAGTATCATTTGCGTCAGAAGCAGTCCTTTTGGGAGGAATACCTCCGACTAGAGGTTCCGGAAGTGTACCCTGTCGCCTTGTCTGATGAGCTACGTGTCATGAAGGATGCCCTTATTCAGGAGAAAAAAGAAGAGAGCGAAGAATGATGCTTGGAGGTGTATTCCCTTATGCCTTCACTGCTTAGGCGAATCGAAAAAGAACTACCCCGGCTCTCAGAAGCGGAACGTAAGATAGGGACGTATGTGCTTAAGCACCCGGAGCTTGTTCCCAGCATGACGACGAAGGATCTTTCCGCGCAGGCCGACGCCAGTGAAGCAAGCGTTGTGCGCTTTTGCAAGTCGATTGGGCTAACGAGCTTTCGACTGTTTAAACTGGAGCTTATGAAAGATGTGAGCGCAAAGAAGCCAAGGATCACGAACTTTTCTTCGCTCCAAGAAAAAGACACGGCCTACAACCTCTTTCAAAAGGTGACGTATGCGAACCAGACGGCGATCGAGTCCACCCTTGGTTCTCTTGATAGAAAAGAGCTGGAGAAGGCCGTTGGAGTTTTAGCGAAGGCGTCGAGAGTTATCTTTTTTGGAGTAGGGGGATCGGCCGCCGCTGCCTACGATGGCAGCTATAAGTTCACGAGAATTGGGTATCAAGCATCAAGCCACCATGATTTTCACTACATGCTTTCAATCATTCCCTTTATGAAGGCAAGCGATGTGTTTATAGCGATTAGTTTGTCTGGAAAAACGAAGGATGTCGTGGAGCTGGCTTCCTTTGCGAAAAGCAAGGGGGTAACGCTCATTGCGATTACCAATATGGAGCGCTCGCCTCTCTACAAGCTCGCCGGTATCCGCCTTTGTACACCAAGTGTGGAAGAGGATTTTCGCATCGGCACGATCAGCTCCCGCATGACACAGTTAAATATTATCGACACTCTCTATCTGAGCGTCTTTCATGAAAGCAGTGAGGAAGTGGTTCAAGCGTTTACAGAAGCGAGAGAACGAGCGGTGAAATTACGCAGGTGAACGAAAGGAGCCTGCGTTTTTTCTAGGGGTAAAGGTAGAATCCGACGATTTTGCCGCCATTTCCCCTTCTGGTTATTTTTAATAGCATGACTTCAGAGAAAAAACATTTCAATAACCTACATACTCTTTACCTCATCATATTCCTTCATAATTTTATAAAACGTGTTTTTCTTCAGTTCTAACATCTCCATAAACAAAACGCCTGTTATGTCTCTGTTTTTCCATTTTAGATAATTTTCTTCTATTATTTGATGCTCTTTCCTGCTCAGACTGGACAGGCTTATTTGAGGGGCGCCCTAAATGTTTCCTTTGAGATTTGGCTACTGCGATGCCTTCAGCTTGCCTTTGAAGTATTTTCTTACGTTCTTGATCAGCAACATACGAAAGCAAAGATAAAAATTGATCTTCCATTAGACGACCCATGTCACCCATTTCACGGAATTTCCGGCTGTCAAATAAAGATTCGTTTTCTAGCACGATAATGTCCGCCTTTAATTTCCAAACGCGTGGTCTAACTCCACCGTCTTTAGACGGTATAC
>NZ_KQ947400.1 GCF_001484965.1 Shouchella shacheensis
TTTTTTACGCTTGGCTTTTGTTCAGTTTTCAAAGAACTCGTTGGTCGCTTAACAGCAACTTTTTCATCTTAACAGGATCAACGTGCTGTGTCAACAACTTTTTTGGTGGAGCCTAGCGGGATCGAACCGCTGACCTCCTGCGTGCAAAGCAGGCGCTCTCCCAGCTGAGCTAAGGCCCCAAAATATAATGGTCGGGAAGACAGGATTTGAACCTGCGACCCCTTGGTCCCAAACCAAGTGCTCTGCCAAGCTGAGCTACTTCCCGCTAAAATACAATGGCGCGCCCGAGAGGAGTCGAACCCCTAACCTTCTGATCCGTAGTCAGACGCTCTATCCAATTGAGCTACGGGCGCATAATAACTTTGGTGCCGAGAGCCGGACTTGAACCGGCACGGTAGTTACCTACCGCAGGATTTTAAGTCCTGTGTGTCTGCCAATTCCACCATCCCGGCACAGAACGAATAGATGGAGCGGAAGACGAGATTCGAACTCGCGACCCCCACCTTGGCAAGGTGGTGTTCTACCACTGAACTACTTCCGCAAACAATGCGGGTGAAGGGACTTGAACCCCCACGTCATAAAGACACTAGATCCTAAATCTAGCGCGTCTGCCGATTCCGCCACACCCGCATGTAAATGGTGAGCCATGAAGGATTCGAACCTTCGACCCTCTGATTAAAAGTCANCTCTCTTTTTATTGTGCCACCTCGGCGACAAGAAATAATATACCACTCTCAAAATAACTTTGCAATATCTTTTTATAAAAAATGATATGGCCGCCCCACGAATGCTTACAGATACCCACATTAATAAGGCTGCATGAGGAGAAGGCACTCCTCCACGCAGCACTTATCCCTCTCTTCCCTTATTGCTTTCTCATTTGCGGGAAGAGCAATACATCACGTATCGAAGGCGAATTTGTCAAAAGCATCACAAGGCGGTCAATTCCAACCCCAAGACCACCTGTTGGTGGCATGCCGTATTCCAGTGCCTCCACAAAGTCTTCGTCCATCATGTGGGCCTCATCATCACCCTGTTCACGTTCAACGAGCTGAGCTTCAAAACGCCGACGCTGATCCACCGGGTCATTCAGCTCGGAAAAGGCATTTGCATGCTCACGACCGACAATAAAGAGCTCGAATCGGTCCGTAAAGCGCCCATCCTGATCGTTCTTTTTCGCTAAAGGTGAGATCGCGAGCGGATGGCCGTAAACAAACGTCGGTTGAATCAACGTTTCTTCTACGAAATGCTCAAAGAATTCATTGACCACATGCCCAAACGACATCGTGTCTTTGACAGCAACCCCATGCTCTTTTGCCCGTGCCCGCGCTTCTTCGTCGCTCATCTGTTGCCAGAAATCAACACCAGTTTTTTCTTTAATTGCATCAACCATATGCACACGCGTCCAGCCTGGTGCAAGATCAACCTTGTGATCCCCATATTCAATCGTCGTTGTCCCAAGAACTTCTTTTGCAATATGAGCAATGACGCCCTCAGTAAGCTCCATAATATCCTTGAAATCTGCATAGGCTTCGTAAAGTTCAATCATCGTGAACTCTGGGTTATGACGCGTCGACACGCCTTCATTACGAAAAACACGACCGATTTCATAGACTTTCTCAAGACCGCCCACAATCAGTCGTTTGAGGTGAAGTTCAATCGCAATCCGCATGTACAGCTCCATATCCAGCGCATTGTGATGCGTCACAAACGGACGTGCAGAAGCTCCGCCAGGGATGCTGTGCATCATTGGCGTTTCCACCTCAAGAAACCCTTGGTCGTCTAGGTAACGACGCATCACCTGCAAAATGCGACTGCGTACGATAAACGTCTCCCGTGATTCCGGACTTGTGATTAAATCCAAATACCTTTGGCGATACCGCTGCTCTACGTCTTTCAACCCGTGGTATTTATCAGGCAAGGGGCGCAGGGATTTCCCAAGGAGCGTTAAACTGAACGCCTTTACAGACATTTCCCCTACCTTTGTTTTAAACGGTTTGCCAGAGACTCCTATTAGGTCTCCGATGTCGAGAGATTTAAAGAGTTCATACTCTGTTTCTCCCACTGCATCTAGTCGAACATAGAGTTGAATTTGACCACTTAAATCCTGAATATGGGCAAAGCCAGCTTTTCCTTTTCCGCGCTTTGTCATTAGTCGCCCAGCCACGATCACTTGGTCTTGTTTTTCATCGAGTTCTTCTTTTGAGAACGCATCAAATTGTTCGGCTACCGTCTGAGCCGTATGCGTACGCTCGAACTTGCCTCCAAACGGATCAATTCCTTGCCTCTGCAATTGATGGAGCTTGTCCCTTCGCACTGCAAGCAAATCATGCAAGTCTACTTCTTCACTCATGCACTCAATCCCTTCATCTTCATTCCAATACGAAAAGCGCGAGCAGGTGCTTGCGCTAGACAACGAAAAGGGTAGACCTGCTTGCATTGCGGTCAAACCCTCCCCCACGTCCCATTCATCTTCAACAAAAGTGTACTACAATGCTTAGGCCTGCGCTAGTTCACGTCCCTCTAGGAAGTCAACATACTCGTGAAGCGCTTGGACCACATCATCTCTTGTCTCAAACTGATTGACTTTATCGCGGATACGCGCCTTTCCACGAAGCCCTCTAATGTACCACGCTGTATGCTTGCGCATTTCTCGTACAGCGACTTTCTCCCCTTTTAAAGCAATCAGGCGATCAAGGTGGATAATGCACACATTAATTTTCTCACGCGGCGTCGGTTCTGCAGGCAAAGACCCGTTCTCCAAATACTGTATCGTCCGGTAAAGCATCCATGGGTTTCCAAGTGCAGCACGTCCAATCATCACGCCGTCCACACCGAACTCATCTAGCATGCGTTTCGCTTCCTGCGGGGTAGAAACATCGCCATTGCCAATCACAGGGATGCTCACTTCATTCTTCACATCTCGAATAATGTTCCAATCGGCTACACCTTCATACATTTGTACACGGGTACGGCCATGTACAGCAACTGCACTGCCCCCTGCGCGCTCGACTGCACGCGCATTTTCAAGCGCAAAGATGTGATCTTCATCCCAACCAATGCGCATTTTCACCGTGACTGGTTTGTTAACAGCATCGACGGTCGCTGCCACCATTTCATAAATCTTATTGGGATCTAGCAACCAGCGAGCGCCCGCATCACATTTGGTGATTTTTGGCACAGGACACCCCATATTAATATCAATAATGTCGGCATTCGTATTCTGATCCACAAATTTCGCTGCTTCTACGAGCGTTTCTTTTTCGCCACCGAAGATTTGTAGGCTTAGCGGCTTTTCCCGTTCATCTACATAGAGCATGCTAAGGGATTTCTCATTTTGATGGAGAATCGCCTTATCACTAACCATTTCGGCACAAACAAGTCCAGCACCGAACTCTTTAGCAATTAGGCGAAAAGCCGGGTTGCATACGCCAGCCATTGGCGCAAGCACGACTTGGTTTTTCATTTCAATGTCGCCGATCTTTAGCATCGTCGCACACCTCCAATTTTGCTTACGTCTTCTATACGTTCATCATATCCTCTTTTGACACACCTAAAACAGAACAAACACGCGTAAGTAGCTCTTCATCTGGCTCTCTGGTTCCACGCTCGATCTCACCAAGAACGGACACGGAAAGACCAATCTCATGCGAGAAGCCCTGCTGGGTATAACCTTTTAACTTTCGGAACGCGCGTATTCGCCTACCCCAGTCCATCGTTTCCAACGCTTCACACCCTCTTTATCAAGATGGTTTTCACAAAACTCCTTCACAGTTTGCTTAATGGCGTCGTTGTAGAGCAATGGTGATATTTCTGCCAGTGGAACAAGCACAAAGGCACGCTCCCACATCCGAGGATGGGGGATGCAAAGACTGCTCCATTCCATATTCTCTTGGTCAAATAGAAGAATGTCAAGATCAAGTGTGCGGGGACCATTGCGGAACGCGCGAATTCTCCCTAGCTTATTCTCAATGGCCTGTGTCGCACGAAGTAGTTCAAATGGTTCAAGGTCGGTCTCAATACGAACGACCATGTTCAAAAAGGACTGCTGATCCACAAAACCGACGGGTTCGGTTTCATAAATAGAGGAGGCACGCAACACATGGATGTGATGGTGTTCGTCCAGAAATCCGACGGCCTCGTGCAAATAACCTTCTCGATTTCCTAGATTTGACCCCAATGCAATGTGTGCTTCATGTTTCATCTCGAGCCCTCACAAGTTCAATCGCCACCGAGCGGTAGTGGCCAGGAATAGGCGGATCTGGCTTAATGACCTTCACCGTGCAGACGTCAAGCCTGCTGTAAGCAGTAAGCAAATCATCCGCAATTTTTTCGGCGATTGTTTCTACAAGTTTATAGGGCTTCCCTTCCACAATCGTCTTCACTCGCTCATGGATGTCGCCATAGTCTATGGAGGCGTTAAGGTCGTCGTTTTTCGCGGCCGCAGACAGATCCATTTCGAGCACAAGATCAACCATAAAACGCTGCCCCAGTTTCGTTTCTTCCGGGAACACGCCATGGTACCCATAAAACGAAAGTTCGTTTACATAAATCTTATCCATGCTGATCACTCCTTCCAAGCATCGCGTCCATCATCGTTGCCATCCTTGATATTTCCTTCACATCATGCACACGAACTATTTGACATCCTTTTGCAATCCCTAAACAAACCGTGGCCCCTGTGCCCTCCACTCGCTCATCGACAGGAAGATCCAATGTTTTGGCGATAAATGATTTTCGTGATGTTCCGAGCAAAACCGGGTAGTCAAGCGCCGTGATCACCTCTAACTGGCGCATAACCGCCAAGTTGTCCTCATAAGATTTGGCAAAACCGATACCGGGATCGAGCCAAATTTGCTCGTGCTGAACCCCTGCATCAAGACAAAGGTCGATGCTCTCTTGCAAATCTTTGACAACATCCTCCATCAAGGATTGATAATTTTTGTCCTTTCGATTGTGCATCAAACAAATCGGAGCACCGGAACGAGCCGCTACACTGGCCATCTCTGGATCCGCCTTGGCTCCCCACACATCATTAAGAATGGAAGCACCCGCTCCAAGGGCCGCCTCTGCCACCGAAGCCTTGTACGTGTCAATGGAAATTGACACTGACAGCTCTCTTGCGATGGCGGAAATGACTGGAACCACACGCCCAATCTCTTCTTTTTCGCTCACTTTTTCATAGCCTGGCCTCGTTGATTCTCCTCCAATATCGATGATATCGGCCCCGTCTGAAACCAGTTGATGGGCATGCGCAAGGGCCGCATCAACGTCGGTGTATTTCCCTCCATCGGAAAACGAGTCAGGGGTTACATTCAAAATCCCCATGATCTTGGTACGTGTTCCTTGCTTTAATGGTAAAGGAAATGCTCGTGTTGTTTTATTCATCGGAAAGTCTCCTTAAAGTGCGCTCTTAAAGTTCGTGTACAGCTTTTCGGTAGGCTTGTCTCAAACCATCGCTGACCGTGGACATTTGATACATCGTGTGATGAACGGCTGTTATCGGAACAACCTCCTGAATGGAATTGGTCACAAAAACTTCATCGGCCGCGTTAAGCTCAGTTCTAGTAAACAACCCTTCAACTACAGGGGTGCCCTGCTCCTCCAAGAGCCGTATCACAAATTTCCTCGTTACACCATTTAAGATCCCCGTAGAGAGAGACGGCGTATAGACTGTCCCTTCTTTGACCCAGAACAGATTGGAGACGATCCCTTCGGCCAAGTAACCGTCCTTCGTCAAAAAGATTCCTTCTGCCTGCGGATCATGGAAAAGTTCCTGCTTGGCAAGCGCATTATTCATAAAATGATGGGACTTCCACCGCTTCTCTCCCTCTGGCGTATTCCGACGAAGAGAAAGGATGTGTGCCCTCTTGGAAGAAGGCATTGTCGGGAGCGGCTTCATATAGACGATGAGCGTTGGCGTGGTGTACACGCCACTCTGCAGTCCGAGACCGCCCGCACCGGCAGAAACATTCCAGCGCACGTAGGCATCACGAAGACCATTGGCCATCATAAGTTCATCGAGTACTTTTTGCACTTCATGCAAAGAGAAGGAATAGGAGATACCAACCTCCTCCGCGCTGTGGCTTAGTCTGTCTAGATGCTCGGCAAGCAGAAACGGCTTTCCGTTATACATCCTGAAGGTTTCAAATAAGCCGAGCCCATACATAAACCCATGATCAAAGACCGAGACCGTCGCTTGTTCCTTCGGCAGAATCTCTCCGTTTACATAGACGTACAAGCCGCACCTTGCCCGTACGTTTCGATAAATGTCTGTAGCAGCTGCTTGCCCTCAACTGTCATGATGGACTCTGGGTGAAACTGCACGCCTTCTACAGCGAGTGTCTTGTGCCGAATCGCCATAATTTCTCCCTCTGCCGTCTCCGCTGAAACCTCAAAACACTCAGGCAGCGTCTCGCGGCACACGATTAACGAATGATAGCGCGTGGCCACAAGCGGAGAAGGAAGCTCTGCAAAAATTGTTTTCCCATCGTGAAGCAGCTCCGATGTCTTGCCATGCATCAAGCGATCGGCGCGAATAACGTCGCCGCCAAAGACCTGCGCTATAGACTGGTGACCCAGACACACACCAAAGATCGGAACCTTCCCAGCAAAATAGCGAATGGCTTCCATGCTAATCCCTGCTTCATCAGGACTTTTGGGGCCTGGTGAAATCATTAAATACTCTGGGGCAAGCTCCTCAATTTCCGCAATCGTTACCGCATCATTTCGTTTGACAACGAGTTCATGCCCCATTTCCCCGAGATACTGAACGAGGTTGTACGTAAACGAATCGTAGTTATCAATCATTAGAATCATAAGTAGACGCCTCCTAAGCTCTGCTCTCCTAAATGTTCACTGCTTCTTTGCTCTTCTCTTCACTCAACTCTAGCGCTCTCCATAACGCTTTGGCTTTCTTCACTGATTCCGCATATTCATGGTGGGGGTTTGAGTCGATCACAATGCCAGCCCCTGCTTGAACATGAGCTTCCCCTTCCTGACAAATCATCGTCCGAATGACAATATTAAGCTCCATGTCACCGTGGTGACCAATCCAGCCAATCGCACCCGTATACAACCCCCTGCGGACAGGCTCCAGTTCTTCAATAATCTCCATGGTTCGTACTTTTGGCGCCCCCGTAATCGTACCTCCAGGAAAAACGGCGCGGATGCAGTCATAGAGCGAATACCCTTCCGCCAATTTCCCCTTCACATTCGAGACAAGATGCATCACGTGAGAGTAGCGTTCAATCGTCATTAACTCATCGACTTCAACCGACCCATAGGCACTCACCCGGCCCAGGTCATTTCGTTCCAAATCAACAAGCATGACATGCTCGGCCCGCTCTTTCTCATTTTCTAGCAATTCGCTGGCCAGCCTCCGGTCCTCTTCTTCGTTCGCTCCTCTAGAACGTGTGCCGGCAATGGGACGCGTGCTCAGCTCCTGCCCCCTTTTTCGCACAAGAAGCTCTGGCGACGCGCTCACAATCTGACGCTCGGGCGTATGCAAATAGCTCATATACGGAGAGGGGTTCATCGTCCGCAGCTCCTCATATACAGAGGAAGGCGTTACTCCTAGATTTCGTGTATGTCGAACAGAGACATTTACTTGAAACACGTCCCCTGCAGCAATATAAGCCTTGATCTTCTCCACCGCTTCCGCAAAGGCTTCTTCTGTAAAGGAGGCCTTGGGTGCAGCCGCAGGCGGAACGGTTTCAGACGCGCTTGCTTGAGCCGCGTTCGGGGGGTGACTCCATTCATGTTCATAGCGATCAAGTCTAGCATGAAGTTCTGGCAGGTTTCCACGCTCCCCGTTCACACAAAGCCACAACACTTGCTGCTCGTGATCGTAAACAAAAAGGTCATCAAATACGAGAAAATACAGATCCGGCAACCCTAAATCGTCCACGGTTTTCTCTTCAATAGACTCAATCTCACGCACCACGTCATAGCTGATGTAGCCAAGGGCCCCGCCTTGGATCGGCGGGCCTTCCGACAGCTCGTTGACGCGGTAAGGGGCGAGCGCCTCCTCAAGCGACCGCAGAAGTTCACCTTCCTTTGCCTGAGAGTGTCCATCTTTGGTCACCATTAATGAGCGATCCTTGCCTTCAATCATAGCGACAGGGCGAAGTCCGATGATGCTGTAATGTCCGTCCCGGCCGCTTTCTAGCAGCATATGAAGAGGTTCTTTTGATGCCAGTGCAGCAAAACGCTCGTACCAGTTCTCCTCTTCTAGCGGCATGTTTCTCGTAACGGTTGTTCGCTCACACTCCTTCTGCTTCTTCCCCATACGTCTCCCCCAATCACGCAAGTAGTATGAGCTCATTTTACATGACTTCCAAACAGAAGAAAAGCAGCCTCGCTTCACGCGAGGCTGCTTTTCTTTAGAAATGTTTGTTAATCTTCAAACTGATAAAGCGGTGTGCTTAGGTAGCGTTCTCCATTCGAAGGGATGATCGCCACAACTTTTTTGCCTGGCCCCAGTTCTTTCGCAAGTTCAAGTGCTGCATAGATCGCTGCACCAGAGGAAATTCCTCCAAGAATCCCTTCCTCGCGCGCTGCACGGCGTGCATATTCAAATGCCTCTTCTGTCGTGACTTGCGTGATTTTATCGTACACAGTTGTTTCCAAAATAGAGGGAACAAAGCCTGCGCCAATGCCCTGAATTTTGTGCGGCCCTGGTTTGCCGCCGGAGAGAATCGGCGAATCCTTTGGTTCTACCGCCACAATTTGCAGCTTTGGAAAATGCTCTTTCAACAATCCACCCGCACCGGTAATGGTTCCACCTGTACCGATTCCTGAGATGAACCCATCAAGCTGTCCGTCTGCTTGTTCCAGGAGTTCTTTCCCTGTGGTTTCACGGTGAACCTTGACATTGGCCTTATTTTCAAACTGCTGAGGCATGAAGTAACCGTCTTGCTCTGCCAGCTCTGTCGCTTTCCGAATCGCACCGCCCATGCCATCGGGTCCCGGCGTCAAAACGAGTTCAGCGCCATACGCACGGAGGAGGTTACGACGTTCAAGACTCATCGTTTCAGGCATGACAAGCGTTGCTTTATACCCTTTCGCAGCTGCCACCATCGCGAGCCCAATGCCTGTGTTTCCACTCGTTGGTTCAACGATGGTGACGCCAGGCTTGAGGTGGCCCGCTTCTTCTGCAGCTTCGATCATGGCGAGAGCAATGCGATCCTTTACACTGCTTCCCGGGTTCTGGTATTCCAATTTTAAGTACACATCTGCATGCTGATCGGTTGTTAAACGATTCAGCTTCACAAGTGGCGTACGACCAATCAATTCCGTGATGTTGTTTACAACTGTCATAAATGAAGTGCCCCCTTAATCCCTAGTAATTTCATTGGTATAATAATAAAACGATAACAGATGTTTTCAGATAAGTCAACGAAAAAATCAGCAAACCACGGGCGAGTTGCCCCAAATGAGAGCTAAGCCCTTACGCTTCTAGCAGCAGCTCCTTCAGTTCCGTCTTATTGAACGTATAAACTTCATTACAAAAGTGGCAGGTGGTTTCGGCTTCCTCATCTTCCTCAATCATGGCTTTGATTTCCTCCGGCCCCAGACTGATAATCGCGTTGCCAATACGCTCTTTCGAACAAGTACATTCAAAGACGATAGGCTTGGTCTCCAAGATCTTGACGTTTTCATCACCAAGAAGCGCCTGAAGCATTTCCTCTGGAGGCATTCCTGCTTCTACCAATTTTGATACAGGGGGAATTGAACCAAGGCGCTTCTCGATCTCTGAAATCGTCGTCTCCGTTGCACCAGGCATAAGCTGAATCACAAATCCACCCGCAGCGAGCACGGTTTCATTCGGGTTGATCAACACACCGACACCAACGGAGGAAGGGGTTTGTTCTGAGTTGGCAAAGTAATACGTGAAGTCATCGCCGATTTCCCCAGAGACAAGGGGCACACTTCCTGTAAACGGCTCTTTCATGCCGATGTCTTTGGCGACGGAGAGCGTTCCTTCTGTCCCTACCACTCTGGCTACATCTAATTTGCCAGCGCTGTTTAATTCCGGGCTTACGTGGGGATGAGTCACCGTCCCACGAGTCGTGCCATTGGCATGGGCATCGATAAGAATTTGTCCGATTGGACCGTTCCCCTCGACCCGCACCGTTAGCTTCTCCTCGCCTTTGAGCATCGCAGCCATTAAGGTTCCGCCCATCATCGCGCGCCCGAGCGCTGCAGACGCTGTTGGCCACGTATCCTGTCTGCGACACGCTTCTGCGACCATATCCGTCGCCACCAAAGCGAGAGCACGCACCTGACCATTGAATGCCGTTGCCTTTGCTACATAATCACTCACATTACCTCTCCATTCTGTCTACATTTTTATCATATATAAGGCGTAGCCCTTTTAACGTTAATTGCGGATCCCACACGTCTATCTTGCTCGATTCATCCTCGAACAACGACGCCAACCCTCCAGTGGCAATCACCTTAGCAAAAGCGACATCTTGTTCTTCTTTAATGCGCCCTACGATGCCATCGACAAGGCTGCTGTACCCAAAAAATGTGCCCGCTTTCATCGACTCGGCCGTGTTTTTTCCGAGCACCGTTTTCGGTCTTCCAAGTGCCACTCTTGGCAATTTGGAAGCCCGTGTATAGAGCGCTTCGGCTGAAATCGAAGCGCCAGGGGAAATCACGCCCCCACGGTAACTCTGCTCCTTGTCAATAAAGCAAAACGTTGTCGCTGTGCCGAAATCAATGATGATCAAGGGGGTCCCGTACTCGGCGATGCCAGCAACAGCGTTGGCGATTCGATCGGCACCCACCTCACGCGGATTTTCTACTTTGATATTTAAGCTTGTTTTTACTCCAGGCCCGACAACAAGCGGCTGCTTCTCTAAATAATCTTGACACATTGTCTCAAGCCGATGCATGATCGTCGGCACGACCGAGGAGATAATCACTCCTTCGACATCCTCAAATGCAAAACTTTTGTGCGCGAGGAACGACTGCAGGAGTACCGCATATTCATCGCTTGTTTTCTCATGACTGGTCGCCACGCGAAACTGCCCGAGCAGCCTCTGCCCCTGGTACATGCCGAGCACAATCGAGGAATTGCCAACATCAATCGCTAAGATCATGCGTCCCATCCCCTTTCTATAGCATTGAAATACGCAGGCAGGTTGCCCAGAAGCGAGAATTTAAAGACGCTCCTAGCCCCCAGCTAAGAAAAGAGGGCGCCGCATGGGCCCCCTCTAATGTTACGGTCGGTTCCCGCCGTCATCATCCCTTGAATGTCCCTCGGATGACTCTGGGCGATTCTCTTCGAGGTTGGTGGTCTCCTCGTACCCTCCCGACATGCGTTCCTCTGTTTTCTCTAGCTCGCTCTTTTCTTTCTTCTCTTCCTCATCCTTCGATTGGATGTTGACCTTCATGTCGTCACTCTTGCTCGTTGCATGGTGGCTTTCAGGAAGCTTGCCTTCGTTCACAAGCGATTGAATTTGTTCCGCATCAAGCGTTTCAAGCTCTTTAAGCGTAGTTGCCACAAGGTCTAAGCTATCTTTGTTCGCTGTAAGAATCTGCTTACAACGCTCATGGCTATCCTTGATGATGCGCTGAACTTCTAAGTCAATCTCATGAGCAATGGCATCACTGTAATTTTGATCGTTTTGTATGTCACGCCCAAGGAATACTTGCCCTCCTGAGTTTTGCCCAAATTGCATTGGCCCCAGTCTTTCACTCATGCCGTACTCCGTGACCATCTTCCGGGCAATGCTTGTTGCACGTTGGAAGTCATTATGGGCACCGGTCGAAATTTCTCCAAACTGAAGTTCCTCAGCGACACGCCCCCCGAGCAAGCCAACAATCTTATCTAGGAGCTCCGGCTTTGTCATAAAGTAGCGATCTTCTTTCGGCAGCATCATCGCGTAGCCCCCGGCCATTCCACGCGGAACGATCGTTACTTTGTGAACCACGTCGGCGTTTTCCAGCTTAACCCCAACCACTGTGTGTCCAGCTTCATGCCAGGCGACAATGTTTTTCTCTTTCGGAGAAATCACGCGACTTTTCTTAGCAGGACCAGCAATGACTCGGTCAATCGCTTCCTCAATATGTTCCATTCCAATTTTCTCTTTGTTGTGTCGCGCTGCCACAAGCGCCGCTTCATTGAGTAAGTTCTCAAGGTCAGCGCCAGAGAAACCTGGCGTACGAATGGCGATCAAATCAAGCTTCACATCTTCACCAAGCGGCTTGTTGCGCGCATGCACTTGCAGCACTTCTTCACGCCCTTTCACATCAGGGGCGTTCACTTGGATCTGACGGTCAAAACGTCCAGGACGGAGGAGCGCCGGGTCAAGAATATCGGCACGGTTAGTGGCCGCAATGATAATGATCCCTTCGTTGGCACTAAAGCCATCCATTTCAACAAGAAGTTGGTTGAGCGTTTGCTCACGTTCATCATGTCCACCGCCGAGCCCCGCTCCACGCTGACGACCGACAGCATCGATCTCGTCAATAAAAATAATACACGGAGAGTTTTTCTTGGCGTTTTCAAATAAGTCACGGACACGAGATGCACCCACACCGACAAACATTTCCACAAAGTCGGAACCGCTGATGGAGAAGAACGGTACGCCTGCTTCTCCGGCGACTGCACGAGCAAGCAACGTTTTCCCTGTACCTGGAGGCCCGACTAATAGAACCCCTTTGGGGATGCGCGCGCCAATAGCTGCGAATTTACGTGGGTCTTTCAAGAACTCAACGACTTCAACGAGTTCTTGCTTCTCTTCATCCGCACCGGCCACGTCTTTAAATTTCGCTTTCTTCTTCTCATCGCTCACCATCTTCGCCTTGCTCTTCCCAAAGTTCATGACACGGTTTCCACCACCGCCACCACCTTGAGCGGAACTCATCAAGAAGAAAATAATCAGGATGATGATAATAAATGGCAAGAACAAGAATAACGACGACAGCCAGTTGCTTTGTTCATCCGCTGGCTCCACCGTCAGTTCAGCCGCCTCTAAATCGGCAAGCAAAGCAGCCGATACTTCATTGTTTAAAATATGGGTTTCAAACTGTTCATCTTCTTCCATGCCGGTGAATTGACCGGTCACAAGAAAGACTTGCCGCTCTGGTTTGACCGTCAAGTTCTCAACTTCTCCCTGCTCCAGTCTTTCCATGAAGTTCTCATACGAAACTTCGTCCGTAGTCAGGCCGTCACCGGAAACACTCTGTATGACTACAATAATGACTAGAAATAGTAGCCCAAATATGACGACATTCCTAAAAATACGACTCATTCTTGACCTCCTCCCGCGTCCAACAAAACTTCGTCAATCTTACCATAAGAAATGGCATAGGACCAAGCATTAACCCTCATAGACTTCCGGCTTTAAAATTCCGACGTAAGGCAAATTCCGGTACCGTTCTGCAAAGTCAAGGCCGTACCCTACCACGAACTCATCGGGAACCGTAAACCCGGTTAGATCCGGGACCAATTCAACCTTGCGTCCTTCCGGCTTATCAAGCAGGGTCACCACCTTGACAGACTTCGCTTTGCGGTAATGAAACAATTCAATGAGATAACTCAGTGTTAGCCCGCTGTCGATAATATCCTCGACAATTAAAACATCTCGGCCTTCCACTTTTGTATCAAGGTCTTTAATAATTTTCACTTCACCTGAAGAAACCATGTTTTTACCGTAGCTGGATACGTCCATAAAGTCAATTTCTAAATGAGTATCCACGTGTTTAATCAAGTCAGCCATAAAGGGAAGCGCCCCTTTTAAGACCCCAACAAATAATGGAAAAGCATCCCGGTATTCCTCGGTAATATGATGCCCTAACTCTTGAATTTTTTGCTGAATTTCTTCCTCTGTGAGTAAAATTTCTTTCATGTCGTTCTTCATGAACTAATGAGTACCTCCTGAATGGTTAATACATGCCTTGAATCATAGGGGCAGGATCAAAGGTCAAATGAACCGTTGTCTTCGTCGAATGACGCGTAGAAGCAAGACGGGACGAATGGATGTAAGGGATCCAAAGAATCTCGTTGTTGGCATCGACGACAAGCGGCCACTCCTCACGCAAGCGCCGCGCTAGTTTGTGGTCGATAAACAAACGGTTCACTTTCTTGCTCCCGTTCATCCCAAGTGGACGAATTCGGTCTCCTGCTTTCCTCGGTCGTACCTCTAAAGGAAACGCCACTTCGTCCGCATCGAAAGACACTGCTGCACTTCCACGCAACTCATTCGTATGTATTCGAAAATCAGCCCTGATTGTGCCAAGTCTTGTCACAACGGAACCCGGAACAAGCAACTCCTTACGGAAACTCTCCGCGCCATGTTCCAGACAAGAGGTAAATACACACGCATCATAAGACCGAAAGACTTTCGCTCCTTTCGGCAAATGGAGCTCACGCGATCCTTCTCTTGCCATCAATGCAAGCACTTGCTCAATATGTAGGGACGTCGTATGCGTCGTGCTGAAATCGTAAAGATAATTTAATATTAGATGAATCATTCGCCTTTGTAAAGGGAGGTCCACCCGCTTCATTTGCGCACAGGAAACCGTCCATGAATTCTTCATTTTTTCAATGGTCGCTCCCGGTAATTTTTCTTCCGCTTGCTTAAATAAAAAGGCGTTATCATCGTTTTGCCAAACCTCATACCTTCTCGCATGATGGTGGAAATGAGGGTTTTCCTTTTCTGTAAACGGGTGGATGACCTGGCGAACTCGGTTTCTCGTGTAGGCCGTTGACGTATTGCTCGCGTCGAGACGGAACGGGACGCCTTCTTTTTGACAATAGGCTGTAATTGCCTCCTTACGTTCACCCAAAAGCGGGCGACTCATGTATCCATTGGCAAACGGCCGCCTGACCGGAATGCCCAGGCGTGTAAGGGGTGTCGTTCCACGGATGAGCTTCATCAATACGGTTTCCGCTTCGTCATCGCCGTGATGGCCAGTCACGATGACATCAGCAGACGCATCCGCCATTGTTGCCTCAAAGAAACGATAACGCAGCTTTCGTGCAGCAGGCTGCGTCCCCACCTTTTCTTCCTTGCTGCACGCTCCTACATCTAGTTGTGCCTCATAGAGCAAAACCCCCGTCCTCTCACAAAAGTCGCGGACGAGGGCTGCGTCTTTTGTCGAGTCCTCGCCCCTAAGCTGATGATTGGCGTGTGCAGCATAGACCGTAAGCGCGAACTCCTCCTTAAGGTCAACTGCAAGGAGGTGCAGCAGGGCCATAGAGTCAGGACCTCCAGACACGGCGACAAGGACCGTATCTCCTTTTTGAAGTAGTTCTTCCTTTAGGATAAATTGTTTCACTCGTTCCCTCATCATCCCATCTCCCATCGGAACGTCTAGAACGTTCGTCCAAATAAGTATAGGACAGTTACCAAAAGAACAAAAGAAAAAAGCAACATCCATTCAATCGCGTAGGAGGATTTTTTCTTTACAGTCTTCCTCTTTGCTTTTTTTCCGCGCGGTTTTACGGGGACGTCCGGCTGATTTTGCATCGTTGTAAGCAGCAAATCATTGCGAAAGGCCTCCGCAGATACATATTTCCCTTGGATGGCTTTCAGTAGGGCCGCCCGGTAAGGCTTGAGCATACTCGCGTCATAGACTAGCTTTTTTAGTTGCGCCTCCGTCTGACCTGACCTTTTGTTTGCCTGCTTGGGGTACGCACAATCAATCATAATCATCGCCGCAGCAAAAATGTCATAGGACGGAGCCGCTTTACGCGTGCCAAGTTCCCAGTAGCCACGATCATAATACTCGGTGTACTCTTTAATCGCACGACCGACCCGCGTCGTACCGCCTACATCCAGCAATCGAACGCGGGCCGGTGAATCGGTCACAATCAGATTATCTGGCTTTAAATCCCCGAAGATCCAGCCCTCTTTATGCAGCACATGCAAATTCGCGGTTAATTGAAGCATGAGAACACCAAGCCATTCGTTTCCACGGTCCCGCATAAAGGAAACAAAATTCTCCCCCTGTATATACTCCATCGTGTAAAAAGGGAGCGTTGCTGAGTGAGAAACGTAGTCATCCACATCAAACAAGCAAGGTCCAAGAGCCTTGCCCTGGACCTTGCCAAACTGCTTCAACACATTCACTTCGGACGTAATGGACATATGCTCCACTCCAACCTTAAGGGCTACCTTTCCTTCGGGTCCTTCTGCCAAGTAGACAACCCCCGTGACCCCTGCTCCAAGTTTTCGAATGAGCTTATACGGCTTGCGCTTCCACTTTCCGCGGATTGTCAGCCCCGAAGCCAGTTCATAGTCCAGATTCACCTGGAAGTTGTTCATACTCATCGCTCATCCTTCTCCTTTTTCCGCGCCGCTCACCGAAAACTTGCAGCGCCGCCTGAAGCGCTGGTCCTGTTGGGGTCATCCCCCCCAGAGGAAAGCTTATGAAACATGCCCGTTAACGACTCGAGCTTTGGCGTCCAATCAATGAGCCTGTCAATGGGTTTACGTTTCCCGGGAAATGAATAAAGCGAAAAGCGGTTTTGTCCAATCCGAGAGGTCAGGCTGATGGAAAGATCCGTCAGCGCTTCTTGGACCATTGGAAGCTTGCTTTCCATGCTGGCGCTCGTATCAACGAGAACGAGCACCTCCAGCATGACCGTCTCCCCTAACTCATCCACAACTTCCATGACTTGTCCGCGCTTCTCCGGTGCCAAGTCCTCCATTTCTTCATTTTTTCCCAAAATATGCTTCAGCTCTTTGTTAATCACACCGTGAAGCGTTTGCGTCATCGCTTTTTGAGTCACCATTTGCACCGTCTTCGACAACTGCTGGGCATAAACGATTTGGCTGACACCTCCCCCCGCCATGGCAATCGCTTCAACTTCTTGAAGGCCCTGTTCATTTGCGTGCTCACCGTCTACAATGCCTATAACATTAATCGTCACTCCCTGCTCTTGGCCAAGACCGGCAATCGCAATCGGGTCCTCGCCGTAGTTCGAATGTCCATCGGTCAAGAGCAGAACTTGCTTTAACGTTCCCTGCATCCTCATCCCCTCCAAGCTAAGATTGTGTTACCATCCTTTCCACTTGAAGGGGAAATATACCTTGTTTAACCGTTTGCTGCTTTTCTCGGTTCCGCCTTTCTTCTCTTCGGCTTGTACACTCGTGGGTGAATCGGGATTGACGACCATTTCGGCGTGTTTCGCTTAATTTCCGTGACGACGATGGTCATGTCATCCTCGATCTGCATCCCTCGTTCCGAACGAATGACTTTTTCAAGCATGACGTCCGCGACTTCCTGAGGGTCGGTGATTTCAATTTCAGAAATGAGTCTTCTGAGCCAAAGCTCTTTGTTCTCAATATGTCGGTGCGCGTCAAGCACGCCATCGCTCACCATAATGAGCAGATCGCCTGCTTTTAACTGCTCGCTCACCACATCGACTTCAAATTCCTGGATAATTCCCATTGGCAAGTTTTCCGCTTCAATTTTCAAGACCCGGTGCCCCCGTTTGATAAAGCTCGGCGTGGATCCAATCTTCAGAAATTTGGCCTGCGCGTCCTGCATGTCGATCATCGCCAAATCCAGGGTGGAGAACATTTCCTCGTTATTACGCAAAGAGAGAATCGAGTTGACGGATTTAATCGCCACGGTTTCTTCTATCCCAGACTGCAGCACCTTTTGCAAGAGCTGTAAGGTCTCGTTGCTTTCTAAGTATGCCGCTTCCCCATTCCCCATCCCATCACTGATAGCGACCGCAAATTTTTCGCTGCTTAATTCAATCATCGAATAGTTATCTCCAGAAAGCCATTCCCCTCCTTTTGCGACTTTGGCGACCCCTGTCTCTACCACGTACTGCTGTGCCGATCCAAAGGAGACATGGCTGTACCCATTCGAATAAAACTTCGGCTCCTCTCGTTTTAATACAATCGTTTCATTTACGAGGTCCGACAGCATCGGAGCGATTATTTTTTCCGCCTGTCCCCTTCCGTGATCACAGGAAATACTCATTTCAATCTCGACACTTCCACTTTCAAGGTTGTAGATATCCACATGCCCAACCTCAAGCCCGGCGCTCCTAAGCGCATCCACCATATATTCTTCTTGCACCACATGGGGCTGCTTCTCCTTTTGAATTTCTTTGGCAAAATCCCCCATCACTCGAGAAACCCCTAATAGCTGATCGGCCACCAGTTTTTGACTTTCCAGTACCTGCTTTTTAAGCTCTTTGTTGGCGCGGGAAAAGCTGGTCTCCTGACTGATCGCTTGAATCACCTGGTCGGGCTTACGGCAGTGATTTCGCCACGTCCTTTGCATCCGAGCATCGGTAACGGAACCGCTCTGTTCAATTTCCTCCATCATTTGCTGCATGCATCCATACGTTTTATTGAAATTTTGGACCCAGCAGCTCTCTTTGCGCGAGCAGGTCTGGCATGTTTTTTCCGTCACATTACTGAGAACGAGATCCACTTCACGCGCATGCTGATCCTCTTCATTTGTTGGCTGTACTTTGAAGCTATTCGAAAGCGTTTGAAATAAGGTAGAAAAGCGTTCCACCCTGCCTGCCGTGGCATCACGGACCTTGCGCAAATACTGCTGCTGCTCTTGCGCATGTTCAGTGGTGCCTGGAATGTAGCGCGCAATATGGGCAAGCCAACTTTTCGGCGTTAGAAAGAAAAGAGCTATCGCAAGCAGCGATTCCGAAAGCGTCGCCGTTAAGCCACTGGCCCCTTCCCCGTACATGCCAATCAACATCGTACCGACAAGCAAACCAACCGCAACGCCAAGCTTCTTGCCCTCTTTTAATAACCCCCCAAGTAACCCAGCAAACGCGAGGAGACTCATCTGATAGAGACTGGCTACGCTCGCCAGACTAAGGATCAACCCCGTAACCACTCCTACCGTTGAACCGATAGCCGCCCCCCCAACAAAGGCAAAGATTAACACTAAGTATCTGGCTAAGGAATGCTGCATCACGATTTCATTCCACGCCCAGCCAACCGTCCCTGTCATCACAGAAGCAAGCAAAATGATTAAGCAGACAATTTCTTCATTCCTAAGCGGTTGGCCCGCTCGCTTTCCCGTCACAAGCGGCACACTCTGCACAAAGATCATCGTTAAAATAAAGCTGAGACCGGCTTCAACGGTCGCCATCATGAGCGCGTATTGACTAAGAGCTCCTTCACTTACCACCACAAGAGAAAGCCGTGTGATCATACTCGCCGAGAAGACGAGATAAGGAAGAGCTTTCTGCGGCTGTTCTAAAAAGCGCTTCGCCCCTTTATATAGAAGAAGAAAGATGAGAATCCCTGCCAGCGCAAACACAAACTGTCCATGGAAGCTAAACGTCGCCCCCGCTACAAGCGCCAGTGCAGCAATAGGCGCGAGAGTCCTTCGGAGCAAGAAGATGGCCGCTAGAAAGGGTAAGATAAATGGCGTCAATTCTGATAAAATCATGGCTCGTCCAAGTAAGAAACCGACAACGGCCACAAGCAACCCCCACTCGTATAAGATGGTCCGTGTCCCTCTCTGCAACTTGCTAAACCCTTCGCTTACCTTCATCTGTCCTTGCGCAAGCATTTTCGCTACCGGTATTGGCTCTTCCCAAAGCCTCGCAGCTTTCCTCATCATACAACCCACCACCCCGTTAGATTCATGTCCTCACTATAGCAAGAGGAATGTTTGGTTTTTGTCACAATTAGGTGGTGAAATCAAAAAACTATTCGACGGCGTTCGGCTCATCTCCTGAAAAAAGAGGAAGAAAGAGGACCAAACCACAAAACGAAACAGCAAATCTTAGTGACTGAGCACTAGTGCTAGCAAAACGTGGCGGAGGAAAATACGAATAGTTTTTTGTAAAGAGGGAAGAGGCAATGGTATGAGTAGTCATGAAGGCGTCCTCCCGTTCGGAGCAAAGGTATTCTATCAAAAAGCAAGCGAACTTATGCCGGACCGCCCTCAGAAAAAAGGGCTCTTGTTCCTATTCGTAGGCCAAGGGGGACGGTCTTGATGGGATTTCTGCTGTTCTCATCTGGATTTCAGCTCCTGTCGCCCCTCTCCATCCCTTTGATCCTAGAAATGAAGGAGGCTTTTGGAAGTAGACGTTTTCCTGTTCAACCGTTCCTACTACACCGCGACCGTCATCCGAGGTCGGGTGGCTTTGAACCAGTGCAGACAAAGAATGAAGATAAGAACCATGTCAATCGCGTCACCGCCGTAGTACATAAGCAAGCCACCTAATTCAGCCTGTGCTATGGGCACGCCAGGGGGTGGCTGGGCATACATGTACTTGGATAAAATCCCATGCCCTGCTAAAGCAGTCACTAACACGATTGCACGATAGACAAAGCTAAACCGATGAGGGGTCGGATCAATATAAATCATCGACAGTGTCCAAAGATAGCCCGCTACGAAAACGTGGAAGTGAACAACCAGATGTAAAAACATGTTCTGTTGCATCGCCACATACACGCCTGTGGTATAAAGGACCCAAAGACCTCCAATATTCAAAATGGAGGCCACAACGGGATGACTCGGAATACGAACGGGCCAACTTTTCAAAACCCGTGAAAGACGACGCGCTGTGTGCACGTTGATGGTTCTTAGAAGAAGCGTCATAGGTGCGGCAAGTACGAGCAGGAGCGGAGCCAGCATTCCCAAAAGCAAATGACCAATCATGTGCGCTGTAAAATCCGTATGGGCTCGATCCGCCAAGGGGCCAACAACGGAGGCGGTGGCGCAAAGAACGCCAAGAAACCAGAAAACATAACGATGCAACGGCCACGTTCGCAGGTGACTGTAGCGGCTGGACGCCATGGCCGCGCCTATATATAGAACGAACACGGCCACAAAGAGCCATGCCGTGATCAGTTCAAAGAAAACGCTGCTCTCATGATACATAGGATTATGATCCATTCGGCGCTTCCTTTTTGACTTGGTGAGCTTTGGACCGTGTACGAATAACAAGGATCAGCCCTGCAACGATTAACAAAACAGCCACCATGCTCCATACTAAGTCGTAGATCAAAAGATTTTCCACATCATACCGAATCTGATGGAGCCGCATAAGTTTATGTTGGATCGTCCCATCATATAACTGGAACGCGCCTGTCCCCATTAACACGCTCCCCCACCACCTCACAGGCCATAGAGCCTTTCGCCGGCGAAGATCGGCAAACACAAACAATCCCCCGATTGTCGCAAACCAACCTAGAGCATGAAACAAACCATCTGAAATCAGTCCAATCTCCGTTGTGGCCTTGTCGTAAAAATGGTGCCAATGCAGAATGAGATGAAATACAGCCTCATCTATGAAAGCAGCAATCCCGACGCCAAACAAAAGCCCTGACCAGAGATTGCGACTAGCGTACATGGAGCGGGTGTTATTCTTTTGGTTATCCGTCACAGTAGTCATAGAATTCTCCTTTTGCAAGCAACCATACTTTTACCACTCTCTGTGTTGTATTATGGCCCTTAACACGAGTAAGTATGAAGACGTTGGCGACGAGAAAGAGTTCCGTTAATGTAATTCAAAAAAATGATAAATAATCGGGGTGGAAAGAAGAGTGTCAAAGATGGGATCAAAGCCATCAACGAACGTCGATGAAGAGAGATCCCTTATTCAAGATCAAGTAAAGAAGTGGAAGTCGGGAGATCGAACCAATTTTCACTACCGCTTTCAAAAACCCAACAAAAAAACGCGTTTTCCAACATCCTGTTGGAAAACGCGTCCGCTGATAGCGGCGGAGGGGATCGAACCCCCGACCTCACGGGTATGAACCGTACGCTCTAGCCAGCTGAGCTACACCGCCAAAGTGTTATTTTCACGACAAATATTAATATACTAAAAGGAGCGTCTCCTGTCAACCAAAAAATATAAACAAAAAGGCGAACGAAGAGGGCCCGCCTTTTTGTTTCTGTATATATATAGCGAAAGCAACAAAGAGCTACCCGCGTTTAGCGCCACGGCCGCCGCGCTTAGACTCGTTCTGGCGTTTAAGCGTTGTTAATCGCTCTTCGCTGTCTTTTAGAAATCGATTCATTTTATCTTCAAAGGATGCAGGAGGACGAGGCTTTGCACCTGCACGCTGATAATTTCCTCTCCCGCCACCAGATCGCTGTGGACGCGAAGGGCGTGAAGGTCGGCTTTCGCCTTCAGGACGTTCGACAGCTTTACGGATTGACAGACCAACTTTGCCGTCTTTTTCAACATTCACAACTTTGACGGTGACTTCATCGCCAACTTTTAAAAGTTCGTTAATATCTTTGACATAATGATCCGCAACCTCACTAATGTGCACAAGACCAGTGGACCCACCAGGCAGTTCCACAAACGCACCAAAATGGGTGATGCCCGTGACTTTGCCTTGTACCTTGCTGCCTGCTTCTATGGACATGAAAACAAATATCCTCCTTAAGGTTTATGAAAACGCTCAGTTCTTCTTATAGTATACCCGGCCGCGAAAAAACGTGTCAATTGTCTTCGTCCTTTAATCAGGGATGGTGTACAACGTCTCGCCCGGGAACGTTAAAAGGTAATCCCGACGGGCAATCTCAGCAATGTACTCCTCGTCGTTATAGTTCTCTATGTCCTGAAGCAACTGACTCTCTTCTTCCTCCAAATTCGACAACTCATGGCCCAATTCTTCTTCGTAGGTTTGCTGATTGGCAATGGTTGAACTTTGTGAGAAAAGAGTGACGGCTAACGTTCCAACCATAACGGCAAAAAGAAGGACAAGGAAGCCAAGCCTACGTCTAAGCCCCTTCCGCCGACGTGCTTGTCTTTCCAGCTCTTGCTGTCTTTGCTCCATATATCCGGTATCAATTTCTTTAATAGACGCCCGTTCCCGTTTTGTGATCATTTGGCTCACCTCTCGTCTTTCTTCCGCAAACGGCTGATGAAATCCTTTATTTTTTTAAAAAAAGGCTGTCCTTTTTTTAGGAGTGCCGTCGCGCCCGTGGCCTTTCCAAGGAGACCCGCAACATAAGCGATCGGTCGGTAGATCAACTTAAGGAGAAAGAAGCACACGGTCCAAACGGTCCCTACCCCTATCATACTCAAGCGATATACGACTTGCAACAGCCATTTCATTGGTACAAGGACGATAGAGTTAAGAAGATGAACAAGAAAGAAAAAGATAGCTTTTACAGCAGAAAGCAATCCATGCAACAGGCGAAGGTACAATGTTTTAAAAAGCGCCTGGTAGGCCGCATATCCACAAAGCAAAGCGAGAAACACATAAACGCGAACCTCTCCTAAGTTCGTTAGGAATAAGACATAGAACACAAACAAGGCTTGCATGACCCAGAACAGCACGTCCACGATGGCGGTAAGCATGTTGAACGTCCGGCGTTCCGGCGTAAAACGTGCATACGTGTCAATGGCTGCTCCGAGCCATATGCCCATCGCACCCATTGACAGCATCGTATAAAATTGAATGGACAGGCTCACTTAAACAACTTCCCTAAGAAACCTTTAGCTTTGTCCTGCTGGTTTTGGTCCACATAGACGAGGTCATAGATCTTCCCTTCTATCGCCACAAGCCCCTGTTCCACGTTCAAGTTCTTCATATGAAGATTCGCTCCCCGCACGGAGAGGAACCCCATTGTCGTCTCTAGTAAAAACTCCTCGTTATCAAAACTCTCCACTTGCTTGACGCCCGTGATGTCGAGCTGCTTGCGCCCTTTTAATGTAATATCGTGTTTGTTATCCGTTCTCTCACGCCCCATAGGAGCTCCAAATTCGTACGATGATTGATCCATCCCACAAGCCTCCTCACTTAGATAAACCCGGCTCGCCGCTAAGACGATGACGGCTTGCCCGTTTCGTTCAGCCACTCTTACTGTAGCCTATGCCGGTGGGAGGACAGTTAGAACGAGCTTGCGGGAGAGAAGTGGTTGCGAAATAATGGTCTCTTTCGAATGCTATTACTCACCGTTCGGAGTTGAACCCTCTGACACCTGGGGTTGAACTAAATTTACCGCTCCTCTTGTCCGAATAAAGCTCGGTCCTGTCGGGATGATTGACTCCTCCTGTCGGATTGAGCCCTCGCTATTGTCCGTTTGAGCCTCGACCTGCCGAGAATCGCTGCGCCCACTCTTTTATACCAGTGGGAAAGATGCACTTTCTATGTCCGAAGGTTTAATCTATTAGTTTTGCCATATAGAGCTCATCCTCCCACTTTCCGTTGACATAAAGAGAGCGCTCCCGCCGCCCTTCTTCTTGGAACCCGACCTTGTGGTAAAGATGAATCGCTCGTCTGTTTTCGGCCATGACCGTGAGCTCCAACCGCGAGATGCACACACTTTTGGCAAATTGTTCACCATGCGCCAAAAACATCCGCCCAAGCCCCTGGTTGCAGCACGCGTTAAGAATGCCAATGGTAATGTAGCCAACATGGCGAATGCGCGTGAGCTGGGAGCCAAAAATTCCGATGTAGCCAACCAAACGACCGGCTCGATTTTCGGCAACGATGATCGTCGAATTGGTCGACAAAAGGACGTTGCGGATGATTTTCCGCTGCCCCCGAACCGTTGTTTTCCGCTCGCCCGGTTCATATAGCATAAACGCGGTTTCCTCATCAAGCTGACGTTGCAACCGCAAAAAGAGCTCGGCGTCTTTCTTTTCGATCGTGCGAATAATCATGACCTCTCCTCCTCGTAAGTGGATTCGCCAAAAAAGAAGGAGCTCCTGCTCTCAATGCTTGCGCTTTCTCTGCAAGTCCGGCAAACTAAAGGTACTAGCAAACAAAGGAGTGTTCCTATGAAGCCCTACGTCTACATAGCAAGACCGATCCCTGAACAGGTGGAAGCCTATATCGCCGAACACTGCGACTACAAGATTTGGCGCCAAGAAGATGAGAAGGTTCCAACCGATATTCTGTACAAGGAACTCCAACAAGTGGACGGCGCTTTTCTAACCGGCTATCAGGTAAACGACGAGCTCCTCTCCCATGCCGAGCGCCTAAAAGTTGTGAGCATCTCCAGCGTTGGCTATGACAACTATGACACGGAGGCACTCAAGCGCCATGGGGTCATCGCCACCCATACGCCCTATGTGCTAGACGAAACCGTCGCCGACCTGCTTTTCGCCTTAATTTTATCCGGTTCACGGCGAATTGCTGAGCTCCATGAATATGTAAAAGCCGGCAAATGGGGCACCGAGCCAGACAGCGCTCTTTTCTCTCAAGACGTGCACCACGCAACGCTCGGCATTATCGGTATGGGCCGCATCGGTGAAAAAATTGTACGCCGCGCCCGTCTCGGCTTCGAAATGGAGATTCTGTATCACAACCGCTCCAGCCGGCCTCGACTGGAAGAACAATACGAGGCAAAGAAAGTCGAGCTCGACGAACTATTGCAACAAGCCGACGTCGTTGTTGTGATGGTTCCGCTTACCGAAGAGACCCGTCACTTCATTGGCAAGCGGGAACTCGACTTGATGAAACCTACCGCTCTGCTCGTGAACGGCGCCCGAGGCTCAGTCATCGATGAACCCGCATTAGTTGAAGCCCTGCAACAGAAAAAAATACACGGGGCCGCGCTTGATGTCTTTGAACAAGAACCCCTTCCCCAAGATCACCCGCTCCTTTCTCTTGAGAACGTGACACTGACGCCACATATAGGCTCCGCGACGGCGAAGACGCGTGAGGGTATGGCGATGCGGGCGGCGGAGAACTTGGTGGCCGGAGTGACCGGGGGCAAGCCTAGGGACGTGATCAAGGAGTTGAGAGAGAAGTAGCGTGGATTAGCACGAGAAGACCATCATAAAAGTTTTTCTATAAAAAGATGAATGGGTCCAGTAGGTCTGGAACACCATTCATCTTTTTTGTTGCTATGAGCACTAAAGAGAGCATTGTTTTTCTATAGTTCAGGCCAACAGTCTCTCCCTCTCAGTGCCTATGCCTCCCTTTACTGGTTCCGGTTCTAGCGGATCACAAGTTAAGGAATGAGTGTAACAATAGTGAGTCAAAACACCGACACAGGTAGGAATCCTCCTCACCTTTGTGTCTTTTAAACATGGAAGTGCAACGAAGGATGGCGACATTCACTGTAGATTATTGAATCTCCTGAATTAAAAACCCTCCATATAAAATCCCTCACCAAGCAATGAATTTTATACATTTCAAACACTAAGAGTCTAGCCTCTTTCAGTAGTCTCTTCATTCAGTAATTCGCTATCTATCAGTGCAACCCCCTCCCCATTTCTTCGAGGCCACTGAAAAACCATCATTTTTTCAGCTAGAGAATTTTCAAACA
>NZ_KQ947401.1 GCF_001484965.1 Shouchella shacheensis
AAACAATGTTAGTCAGCAAAGCGTACAAATTTCGTATCTACCCAAACAAAGAGCAGGAAATCTTAATTGCTAAAACAATAGGATGTAGTCGTTTTGTATTTAATCGCTTTTTAGGGCAATGGAACGATACATACAAAGAAACTGGCAAAGGATTAACTTACAATTCTTGTTCTGCTGAATTAACACAACTAAAAAAGGAATTAGTATGGCTAAAAGAAGTTGATAGCATTGCACTTCAATCCTCACTGAAAAACCTTGCTGATTCTTATACTCGATTCTTCAAGAAACAAAATAAAGCTCCACGCTTCAAATCTAAAAAGAATAAGGTACAATCCTACACGACTAAAGAAACAAACAATAACATTACCATTGTAGGCAGCAAAATCAAATTGCCGAAACTTGGTTTTGTTGGCTTTGCCAAAAGTCGTGAAGTACATGGTCGTATCCTTAATGCTACTGTTAGACGAAACCCTAGTGGTAAATACTTTGTATCCATTCTTGCAGAAATAGAAGTACAGCCATCGGAGAAAACTGAATTATCTATTGGTATAGACTTAGGTATCACTGACTTTGCCATTCTTTCTGATGGTCGCAAGATTGACAATAATAAATTCACATCAAAAATGGAAAAGAAACTAAAACGTGAACAGCGAAAACTTTCAAGACGTGCGTTAAATGCTAAAAACAATAGTATTAACCTTCTTGATGCAAAAAACTATCAGAAACAAAAACGTAGAGTAGCTAGATTACACGAAAGAGTAATGAACCAACGTGACGATTTTCTTAACAAGTTAAGTACAGAAATAATCAAAAACCACGATATTATCTGTATCGAAGACTTAAACACCAAAGGAATGTTACGCAATCATAAGTTAGCAAAATCAATCTCTGATGTATCATGGTCTGCCTTTGTAACTAAATTAGAATACAAAGCGAAATGGTATGGCAAAACAATCGTGAAAATAAGCAGATGGTTTCCATCCAGTCAAATATGTTCCGATTGTGGACATCAAGATGGCAAGAAATCTATTGAAATAAGGGATTGGACTTGTCCTGTTTGCAAGGAACATCACGATAGAGATATAAATGCCAGCAAAAATATCCTAGCCGAAGGTTTAAGAACCTTAGTTTTGGCTTAAACAAAAAATATAGAACCGTAGGAATCTACGGGGGTAGCTTGGTCAATAAGAGAAACCTCTGTTGGCAAAGAAATACGCTAACAAGTACGCTCTATTCCCAAGAATCTCCCACTTCAAACAACCCGAAAGGTGTTAAGTGTGAGTAATTCAATGATTATCGAAGTAAAAGAGTGATGGTGGTCACGTACTTAATAAGGGCACTATTCATTTGCTTTATCCCGGTGGCACCAAGTATGGCCGTCATCTATGCGATACTCGTGGTTTTGAGTGTGGCAAAAGCTTTCTTTACCCCTTCCTCGATGACATACGTGGCCATTCTTCCTGCATTCCCGAATTTACTGTAACGAGGTTGGTGGAGAAATGCCAATCNGTGTTAAGTGGTGAGTAATTCAAAGTCCGGTTTCGAATGCAGGCTTTCCAAAATCCAAGATCAGACATGAGTTTTAGTCGACTAGAATTTCTCCCTTTCTATCGATCTGCCTTCGTCAAAATCCAATGCCGATACGCTTTTTGCAGAAGTGGAACGATTGTGTTAATATGATTTTTAAATCAACCGGTACTTTTGCTAGATCAAAAGATAAAGAGAGAGACGGGAGCTGGGAGAGAGAAATGAAAGTAGTGAAATTTGGCGGCTCGTCTGTGGCGAGTGCGGAACAAATCAAAAAAGTTACGGCGATTGTGGCGGAGGATCCGAAGCGGAAAATTGTGGTTGTATCCGCTCCGGGAAAACGCTCGAAAGAGGATGCCAAAGTAACAGATTTACTAATTGCTCTCGGAGAAGCGGCGCTTCAGGGCCGTGAGACGGAGGAAGGCTTGCGAGCGGTTGTCGGTCGTTATGAATTGATCGCCAGCGACTTAGACCTTGAACAAGAAATAGTGGCTACGATTGAAGCGGATTTGCAAGAACGGTTAGCGATGGATACACAGAATTCTGGACGGTTCATGGATGCGATCAAGGCAAGTGGCGAAGACAATAATGCGAAGATGATCGCCGCGTATTTCCAAAAAGAAGGCATGATGGCAAGCTATGTCAATCCAAAAGATGCAGGCATGGTCGTAAGCGATGAACCGGGAAATGCACGAATCTTACCGGAAGCCTACGAGAAGCTTATGAAGCTACGGGAGAAAGAGGGAACGCTTGTTTTTCCAGGGTTTTTTGGCTACTCGCCGGAAGGAAATTTGGTGACATTTCCACGCGGGGGCTCGGATATTACAGGAGCGATTCTTGCTGCCGGTATTCAAGCGGAGCTCTATGAGAATTTTACAGATGTGGATTCGGTTTATGCAGCGAATCCGACGATCATCGATAAGCCTGTTGAAATTAAGCGCATGACGTATAGAGAAATGCGAGAGCTTTCTTATGCAGGCTTCTCTGTGTTTCATGATGAGGCTCTTATTCCGGCCTTTCGCAATCACATTCCCGTCTGTGTCAAGAACACGAACAATCCACATACATCAGGAACGATGATCTTAGCTGAGCGTGAATACGCCCTGAATCCGGTGATCGGCATTGCAGCAGACGAAGGCTTTTCGACGATTTATGTTCGAAAATACTTAATGAACCGTGAAGTTGGGTTTGGTCGCAAACTACTTGAGATTTTGGAAGATGCCGGCTTGTCCTATGAGCACATTCCTTCAGGAATCGATGACACCTCTGTCATTTTGCGGCAAAGCCAGTTAACCCTTGAAATCGAGCAAACGATCATCTCGCGCATTAAACAGGAGCTAGACGTTGATGATGTTTATCTCGAGCGGGATTTTTCGATGGTGATGATTGTTGGAGAGGGAATGCACAATACCGTCGGGGTGTCGGCCAGAGCCGCAGAGGCACTCTCAAGAGCGAACATTAACATCGAAATGATCAACCAAGGCTCTTCGGAAGTGAGTTTAGTCTTCGGCATTCATCAGGAAGATACTGAGGAAGCGGTCAAAGGGTTGTATAAGGAATTCTTTGGCGCTTGCGTTGAGACGACGATCCAATAAAAAAGAAAAGAAGCCAGGCGGTGATGCCTGGCTTTTCGGGTTCTCCAGCTTCGGCGGGTAGGAGCGTCGAGATTTTTCGCCCCGATAACGAATTCCAAGTTCGGGATTTCGTTTATCGAGTCTCCAAAATTCTCGCTCCTAACCAACCCGCCTGCGCTTTTCGGGTTGTCTAGCTCCGGCGGGTAGAAACTCGGGATTTTTCAGTCCTGCCCTGAAATCCAAGTTCGGGATTTCTAGGGCAGGCCTTCCAAAATCCTCGTTTCTTCCCAACCCGCCTGCGCTTCTCGGTATTACGAAGATTTTTTCTGTTGTTCTTCAAGCATCGCTTTTAGCTCTCGAATCTGTTCGTTCATTTCTTGAATGTCACGACGACTTGCAGGGGGTTCCTTTTCCTCCTCGTTTGCCTTTTCAACGTTATTTACAATCACGCCTATAAACAGATTGAAAATAATAAAGGTCCCCACCAATATGAATGCGACAAAATAAATCCAGACCCACGGACTGTATTCCATAAGTGGGCGCATGATTCCACTTGCCCACGATTCGAGCGTCACGATTTGAAAAAGAGATAGCGCTGTAAGTTGGAGATTGCCAAAGTATTCGGGGAAAACGCCGCTAAAAAGCATCGTGCCGATCACGGCAAAAATATAAAGAAAAATCCCCATCAACACAAGAATGTTGGCAAGTGAAGGAATCGTCATCACTAAGGCGTCTACGAGCCGGCGCAGGGAAGGGATGACGGAAATCGCGCGAAGCACCCGCAGGACCCGAAGAATGCGCAAAACGGTAATGAAATGACCTCCCGTAAAGAGGTGCCCCGCCAAAACGATGATGCTATCGAACCAGTTCCAGCCTCCGCGTACAAAGCTCTTCGGCCCTGCAGCGATTAATCGAAGAGCAATTTCGATTGTGAAAAGCCAGAGAAGCACTCGGTCGGCGTAAAGGAACAGGAGGGCATATTCTTCATAGATGTGGTCATAGGTTTCTACGCCGACAAGGATGGCGTTCAGTAAGATAAGCGTAATAATCACAGCCTGGAACAGGCGGTGATCCACGATGGCTTGAATGATTGTTTTAGATGTTGACATGCTTACTCCTTATGTATAAAAGCTTTCTAATTTTATAGTATCAACAAAGACCCTAGCAGGCAAGCGTTTCTAGAAGGGTTTACGCAGGGCCCGACTTCTTCGCAAAAAAAGATCCATGAGATGGCTACCTCATGAATCTAATTCTAACGTTTTCAATTGATCATCGCTGAGAAACACCGTCCACCTTGCCAAGTTCCTTGCCAATTTCTTCTGAGCGTTTCACGGCTTTGGCGACTGCTCCTTGCAGAATGGCTTGCAAATGCGCTTCCTCTAGATGGTGAATGCCCGCCTCGGTTGTTCCATTCGGGCTCATTACCTCTTGATAGAGTTGTTTCGGGCTTTTCTCTGTAGATTCGAGTCTTTGCATAACCCCTCTAGCCGTTTGGTACACAAACGCTTTTGCTTCTTCTTCGGCAAGACCTTGCATAGCCGCTGCTTGCAACAATCCCTCAAGGATGTAGTAAAAATAGGCGGGCCCGCTTCCGGCAATGCCTGTAACGGCGTCCATTTGCGCTTCGGCGACAACGGTTGCACTCCCGATCGATTGAAACAAGGCACTGGCCGTTTTTAGGTCGGTGTCCGTGGCGTGTGTTCCTAAAGAGAGGGCGGTTGCCGAAGCGCCTACTTTTGCTGAAGTGTTGGGCATCGAGCGAATGACAGCGCCGTTTGCTGGCAAGATGTGCTCCAGATAAGGGAGGGTGATGCCCGCGGCTACGGAAATAAATAATTGTTCAGACGTTAGTACATCCTCAACAAAGGCGATGGCTTCCTGAACGTTTGCTGGCTTCATCGCAAGAATGACAATGTCTTTGCCAGCAACGGCAGAGGCTCGGTCGGACGTTGTTTGAATGCCGTATCTCGCCTCAAGCTCTTCTAGGCGCTGTGTATCCATTACGTTTGTAGCAGTAACAAGGCGTGGGTCGACGATGTGTTGGCGAACGAGCCCACCGATAATCGCCTCAGCCATTGACCCTGCGCCAAGAAAGGCGATGGATTTTGTAAACATAGCTCTCTCCCTTCTTATGATTTGACTTGCCCGTTTCCGCGAATAAGGTATTTATAGGAGGTCAGGGCGATCAGACCCATGGGACCACGGGCATGCAATTTCTGCGTGCTAATGCCGATTTCTGCTCCGAATCCAAATTCAAACCCGTCGGTAAAGCGAGTGGAAGCATTATGATAAATCGCCGCCGCATCGACGTGGGCAAAGAAAAGCGTCCGATCCGCCTGTGATTCAGTAACAATGGCTTCCGAGTGTTTTGTGCCATAGAGGCGAATGTGCTCGGTCGCTGCTTTGGTCGAATCGACCACTTTGACAGCGACTTTTAAATCAAGAAATTCATTGGCCCAGTCACGCTCTCCTGCTGGCTGAACGCGTGAGTCACGCTTGCGAACTTGTTCATCGCCGAGGATCACCACCTCTTTTTCATGAAGCGCATCGAGGAGGCGAGGGAGGTGATTCTTTGCCCACTCCTGGTGAAGTAGAATGGTCTCGGCCGCGTTGCAGACGGAAGGACGTTGCGTCTTTGCGTTGATGGCAATTTCGAGCGCCATTTCTAGTGGAGCCGAAGCATCGATATAGAGATGGCAATTGCCAACGCCGGTTTCAAGCACTGGGATGGTGGCCTCTTTGACCACCGTTTGAATCAAAGAAGCGCCGCCGCGCGGGATTAACACATCAATCGATTGATTCAGCGTGAACAGCTCCTTCGCTGCCTCGCGACTCGTGTCTTCAAGCAGCTGCAAAACATCTGGAGAGATGGCCTGCCCGCGCAGTCCCTTGTGGAGCGAAGCGATCAGTGCTTGATTCGAGGCACGCGCGCTTGACGAACCACGAAGCACGGCGGCATTGCCTGTTTTTAAGCAAAGCGCGGCTGCATCGATGGTTACGTTTGGGCGTGCTTCGTAAATGATCCCCGCCACCCCAAGAGGCACGCGAACCTGCTCAATCTCAAGGCCATTCGGTCGCTCCCAAGAGGAGACCTTCGTTCCAATCGGGTCTTCAAGCTCGGCAACTTGCCTTACTCCATCGGCCATGGCGGCGATGCGCTGCTCGGAAAGGGAAAGCCGGTCGATCAGACTCTCGCTCATGCCATTGTTACGCCCTCGCTCGATGTCCTGCTGGTTGGCGTGCAGAATGACGGCTGTATCTTCCAACAGCTGATCGGCCATTGCTAGGAGGGCGCTGTTTTTCTCTTCCGTGGACTTAAGTCCAAGTTCAAATGAGGCTTCCTTTGCAGTCTGTGCTTTTTTTCGAATTTCACTCATTGTCGAACCTCTCCTTTCAAATGCCTTACCCAAAAATCTCGGTGAATAATTTCTGCTTTTTTGCTGTTCGTTTCCCTCATCGCAGTTCTTGACTCAAGCCCTTTCACTCGGTCGACCTCTTCACTTGAAAACTGCGTCCGGCCTTTGCCGATAAGGACATTCTCTTGCGTTAGCACCTCAATCACGTCGCCCGCAGTGAAAATGCCGTGTACGCTTAGCACACCTGCTGGCAGAAGGCTTTTGCCTCTTTTCAAAAGCGCTCGTTCTGCCCCGGCATCAACTGTTATGCTCCCTCTCACCTTGGAATGAAGGGAAATCCACTGCTTGGTCGCCGACATTCCAGTACCTTCTGAAAAAGGACCAATGTACGTCCCATCTCCATTTCCATCAATGATATCAAGCAGCTTGTTCGCGCCACTGCCGGTGCCAATGAAGGTGTTCACCCCAAGATCATTGGCGGTTTTGGCCGCGAGCAACTTTGACTTCATGCCCCCGGTGCCGACACGAGAGCCGCTGTCTGAAGCCCCTGCCATAAGCGCGGCGTCAATGCCAGGGAGGTAGTCGTATTTCTTGGCGGCAGCGTCCTTGAAGGGATTGTTGTCATACAGGCCGTTAATGTCTGTAAGCATGCAGAGCAGGTCCGCGTGCAAGAAACCGCTGATCAGAGCAGAGAGCATATCGTTGTCGCCAAACGTCAACTCCTCCACAGACGTTGCGTCGTTTTCATTGATGATTGGGATAGCGCCCCGCTTCAATAGCTCGGTCATGGTTTGCTGGACATTCGCAAACCGCTCTTTGTCGGCAAAATCATCTTTTGTCAGCAACAGCTGTGCCGCAACGCAAGCGTACTGAGCGAATTGTTCCATATAGACTTGCATTAGCAGGCTTTGCCCAACAGAGGCAGCCGCCTGCTTAGCGGAAATTGCTACTGGCCTGCCCGGATAACCGAGGCGGGTGAACCCAGCAGCCACCGCCCCAGAGGAAATCAGCACAACCTCATGTCCCGCTTGTTTCAGTTTTACAAGAGCTTCTACATGATCAGTCAGCTTCTTTTCATTCAGTGTTCCGCTATTGTTGGTTAAAGAGCTGCTTCCAATTTTTACAACAATGCGTCGCTTTGCCATTTTTGCTCTCCCCATTTCTCAAAAAAAACCTCTCCATCCTTCGACAAAAGGACGGAGAGGTTCCGTGGTACCACCTTAATTGGCAAATCAATGCCCGCTTATTCGTCCGGTAACGTGGACGCAAACGCTAGCTTTCACTAGGTGCTCGAGGGGTAGGTTCAAAAGCAAGAGAGGCGGTCGGTTCTTGCAGCCGGTGAAACCAACTCTCTGGCGCATCTTGCTTTTTACTCGTCCCTGTTAACGCAGGATCAAACACAAGTGTGCATTCCGTTTCGATTAGTTGTTCCGTATTATACGATCGGTTTGCTAAGAAGTCAACTGATTTTGAAGATTTCTATGAAAGAGCGAGACGACTTCATGTACAATGAAGAGTAATTAGAAAAGCGGAGGCGGGTCGCACAAAAGCGAGAATTTTGGAGACCTGACAAAAGAAATCCCGATTTTGGATTTCGTTGTAAGGGCGAAAAATCTCGAGCTTTTACCCGCCGCGGCTGGATCAAGAAAAGCGGAGGCGGGTTGCTCAGAAGCGAGAATTTTGGAAGGCCTGCACCAGAAATATATAGGAGACGTGAAGGCAATGACAAAGACAGTCTGGATTACGGGAGCTTCCAGTGGGTTGGGAAAAGAAATCACGAAGGCTGCTCATGCGGCAGGCTACCATGTGGTGATGTTGGCGCGCAACCTGGAGGCGATGGAGTCGATTAAAGCAGAATGCCAGGGGCCAGCTCCTATCAACGCTATCCACCTAGACCTCTCTAAACCAATTGATATGGAGAAACGTGCAGCCGAGCTACCCACGCCTAACGTGCTGATTAACAATGCTGGCTTAGGTCTCTTTGAGCTGGCAGAACACACGGAAGCAGATATGGTGCAGAGCATAATGGACGTCAATGTGGTCGGGCTGATCGCAATGACAAAAGCCGTTATTCCTTTGATGAGGGAAGAAGGCTCAGGTCATATTATCAATATTGCCTCTCAAGCAGGAAAGGTAGCAACGCCTAAAGCAAGCGCCTATGCGGCTTCAAAACACGCCGTGCTCGGCTTCACAAACAGTTTGCGGATGGAGCTCGGCGAAAAGGGGATTAAGGTGAGCGCCGTCAATCCAGGGCCGATTCACACCCCGTTTTTTGACCGTGCCGATACGAGCGGAACGTATGTTGCAAGCGTTGGACGGTGGATGCTTGATGCGGAGGTTGTTGCCAGAAAAGTGGTTCGGTTGATTGAAAAACCGCGCCGTGAGCTGAATTTGCCATGGTGGATGAACGTGGGCGTCAAACTGCACCAGCTAACTCCGCGCCTGTTTGAGCTTGTGGCCGCGCGATGGATGAAACAAAAATAAAAAGAGAGCGCTTAGGCTGATCCCTTGAGTGCTCTTTCTTTTTTCAACGAGAACACGCGGCATCGTTCCTATGGCAAAGGCGATCACCCAGCTTTTTCTTCAGGCTAGAAAAAAAGGCACTTTTGCCATTTTGACTGAATAGCATAGATAGGAGTGAACAGCAAACGGAGATTTCCCAAAAGGGGCTGATGGATAGATGTGTGGCATTACAGGGTGGATCGATTGGCGGCGAAATCTGCGAGGAGAACAAAAACAAGTAAAACAAATGGCAGAGACCTTAAATCGCCGCGGACCAGACGCTATGGAGATATGGACAACAGAACACGCAGCCTTTGGGCATGCTCGTTTGATCGTTGTTGATCCCGAAGGCGGCGCTCAGCCGATGACGCGAAAAGTCAACAACCGAACGTATACGATTGTCTACAACGGGGAGCTTTACAATACGGAGGAGCTTCGCAACGGATTGCTCGCAAACGGACATACATTTAACGGTCATTCCGATACAGAAGTGCTGCTAAAAGCCTACATCGAGTGGGGCTCTTCTTGTTTAGAGAAGCTAAACGGCATTTTCGCCTTTGCTGTCTGGAATGACCAAGATGAAAGCTTGTTCATGGCAAGGGATCGGCTTGGGGTAAAGCCGCTCTTTTATACAGTGAAAAACGGCTATTTGCTTTTTGCCTCTGAGCTAAAAGCACTGCTAGCCCATCGCGACATTGAGGCGGTGGTTGACCGTAACGGCCTTGCAGATGTGATGGGCCTCGCCCCATCTCGCACGCCAGGACACGGGATTTTTAAAGATGTTTACGAGCTCAGACCCGGCCATTGCCTCAGTTACGACCGCAACGGGGCGAAAATTAGTCGCTATTGGCGCTTAAAAAGTGAAGCTCACCCCCATGGTGCGGAGGAAAGCGCCACTTATATTCGCGAATTATTGGAGGACACCGTCGAGCGCCAGCTCTTTGCCGATGTTCCAGTTGGCATGTTTCTCTCAGGGGGTATTGATTCAAGCGCGCTCACAGCGATTGCAGCAAACGTCTATAAAAAACAGGGCAAGGACAGAGTCTTAAGTTATTCCATTGATTATGAGGAAAATGAGAAGTACTTTAAAGCAAGCAATTTCCAGCCAAATGCCGACGCAGAATTTGTAAAGAAAATGTCTACTTATCTTGGAACGAACCATCGCGATTGCGTCATTGACAATGCCGTGCTTGCCAATCTACTTAAAGAGGCTGTTCTTGTTCGTGATACGCCGGGCATGGCTGATGTGGATTCGTCATTGCTATGGTTTTGCAAGGAGATCAAACAGGATGTAACGGTGGGTCTTTCAGGCGAGTGTGCGGATGAAATTTTCGGAGGCTATCCATGGTTTCATAAGCCAGAAGTCATGAACATTGACGGGTTTCCGTGGATGCGCTCCATCAACGAACGCGTAGAGTTGCTGAACGATGATTGGAAGAAGAAGCTTGATTTAAAAACGTACGTGTATGACCGGTATAAAGAAACCATTCAAGAAACGCCTCGTTTTGAGGGAGACACAAAGGAGGAGGCAAGGCGTCGAGAAATTTCGTACTTAAACATGATCTGGTTTATGACGAATTTGCTAGATCGCAAAGACCGAATGAGCATGGGTGCCTCTCTGGAAGTTCGTGTGCCGTTTTCAGACCATAGGCTCGTTGAATACGTTTGGAATATTCCATGGGAGATGAAGCGCTATGACGGAAGAGAGAAAGGCATTCTTCGTAAAGCGCTGGAAGGGCTCGTCCCAAATGAGATCTTGTATCGCAAGAAAAGTCCTTACCCAAAAACGCACCATCCAACGTACACCGAAGCGGTCAAGGCAGAAATGAATACGGTTCTCGCGCAAAAAGATGCGCCGTTGTTTACCTTTATCAACAAAGACAAATTGCAGGAAATTGCGGATAGCGGAGGATTTGACACAGGTGCCCCTTACTTCGGTCAGCTCATGGCTGGCCCGCAGCTCCTTGCTCACTTTGTACAAATGGATTATTGGTTAAAGGCCTATAACATTAAAATTGAAGAATCGTAAGCGTGAGTAGCCAGAGAAGTCTTTCTCTGGTTCTTTGGCTTATGCCTAAAGAGCATAGGAACCAGATGCTTGTCGGGAAGGCACAAGAGTGACGCATGTCAAGCCTTTGAGAAAACCTTGGGGGCTTCACTTCTGTATCATCAGGGCTTGTCATAGACTAAAAGAGCAAGCCTAAAAGGAAGTGAAAAGCATGCATTATACATTGCGAAAACTGGCCTGGGTCGCTTTCATTGCCTATATCCTCGGGTTACTATATGTCACGCTCCTTGCCTGGAACTACGGGGCCTCGCTTGGATCGGAAGGCCCAGGGGGGCGCAATTACAACCTTATCCCGATACGGAGCATTTACCGGATTGGTCTTTATAGTCCGAGTCTTCTTGATCCCTTAAAAATCCTCATAGGCAATATTGTCTTATTTTTGCCCCTAGGGTTTTTCCTTCCGCTCTTTTTTCAAAACCTGCGCCGCCTCTGGAAAATCACAGTCCTAGGAGCGCTGTTGTCTTTTTTGATCGAGATCTATCAATTTACCTTCACTTTACGAGTTAGCGATATAGATGATCTGATTCTCAATACGCTCGGCGCTTTCCTCGGTGGCTGTTTGTTTTTCTTGCTCCGTAACATTAAGCGCCACGTGTTTGTTTTTCACGTTCGCGCTTAAAGACGTAGCGATTCCACAAACGGAAACACCCGTAAACGATGAGCAAAAAGGCGGCATAGTAGAAGGCGATGCGAAGCAAATTCGCTGGGTTGGTGACAAGGGTGGAACCAACCGTGGCAAAAAGGATCATCGACGGCACTTTGCCAAGGGAGGAGGCGATCGTGTAGGACGCAAACGTCACTCGGCTAAGCGCAGAGTAGGCGTTCACGATAATCGAGGGGATGATCGGGATGAGACGCGTTAAAAAAATCGTCATGAACGCATTCCGCTCAAACAATCGCGTGACCCTTGTCAATGCCTTTGATTTGTGAATCAGTCTCAGCCCCCAGTCTTGATACCCGTAGCGAATAAAGGCGAACATGAGGACCGACGCAAGCGAAGAACCGATCCATGTCGCAAGGCTTCCTAAAGCAGTGCCAAAGACGGCACCGAGCACGCCTCCGATAATCGGATAGGGAATCACAGGAAACAGCGCTAAAAGCGTGGCAAGCAAAGACGTGGCGACAAAGGAGCGCGCTCCGTTTTCACGCATCCACGCGACCATGCTTTCGCCTTGCCAGAGAACAAGCGAAGCAAGTAGGATGAAACCAAGCAGCACAACAATCTTTCGACCCATACAAACACCTCGGACTCTTAATTTCCTGCCTCTAGTGTACCAGAAGGAAGCAGCAGGTGGGGAGCGAGATATGACAGTGAAAGGAAGATTTGAGTTGAGCAGTTTTTTCCAGAAAGTCTACCAGCTTGTTTCTGAGATCCCTCCTGGCCGAGTCGCCAGCTACGGTCAAATCGCCCGCCTTCTCGAAGCCCCGCACAACGCTCGCGTGGTTGGCTGGGCGATGCGCCAGTCTCCAGAAGCAGTTCCCGCACACCGCATTGTGAAACGGTCGGGGGAGCTTGCCCCTGAGGCCGTTTTCGGGGCAGGTGTGCAGAAGGCGAAACTCGAACAAGAGGGGGTTGCCTTCGATGAGAACGGGCGCATTCGGATGGAGGCGCATGCGTGGGAGCGGTGAGTGGTGTAGCATCAAGAATGCGGAGAGAGGCAAAAGACATCATTTTAAAAGTGTGATCATAAGCCAGTTTTACACTTGACGACTGAATCTGGTGTATTAAAATAGGACAAGTACTTCTATCATGTGTGGGGCCCATAGAACGTTGAAGATTCTATGTGGCAGACTTTTTCCTGTAAAGAACAATCCGTACATGAACAGCATAGCACATGCGTTTTGCTACGCAAAAAGGCGATTTATCCCTACCTTATCATTGGGCTACGCCCTTCACATTCCGTGAGGTTAGGGACTTCTCGCCTATTTTTTTGATAAAATGGAGGCTGATCATGGAAGAACTACTAACCCTATTAAAATACATCTTTCTTGGAATTGTACAAGGCATGACAGAACCACTACCCATTTCTTCAAGTGGTCATTTACGAATTGTGCAGTACCTTTTTGACATTAATGTGCCCGATTTACATTTTGAAGTCTTTTTGAATGGGGCTTCATTGATTGCGGTTTTTATTGTCTACCGTAAAGATTTAATCGAGTTATTCACGGGTACGTTTCAATACATTCGAACAAGAGAAAAGAAGGATTATGCCTTTTTCCGCTTTTCAACGTTAATTATCATCGGGACGATACCCGCAGTTATCATCGGAGGGCTCTTCGCGGATTTTATCGGTGGTGAGCTCACGGCGATTCATTGGGTAGCGATTGCGTTACTTGTGACAGGTGCTGCGTTATGGCTGATTCGAAATTTGCGAGGACAGAAACAAGAAGAGGAATTGACAATCACAGACACGCTAGTTGTTGGCTTTGCCCAAACATTAGCCCTTGCACCAGGGATCAGTCGTTCGGGAGCGACGGTTGTTGCAGCACTTGCTAGAAAAGTAGAACCAGCTGTCGCCTTGAAATTTTCCTTCTTTCTTTCGATCCCCGTTAGCATCGGAAGCCTAGTCTTTAAGCTTGGTGACATTAGTTTGGCCCTATCGACACCTGGTTTCGCTTTACCGTATATGGTCTCGTTTCTTGTTTCTTTGCTTGTGTCAATTTTTGCGATAAAACTTTTTATTAACCTTGTTACAAATGGGAATCTTATCTACTTCGCGCTGTACTGTTTTCTTGTTTCGTCACTTCTTTTGATTTTCGTATAAATAAAAAGATGTTGACAGGTAGAATTGAAGTGGTAAATGGATTCTCCAATGGAGGGTTTAGTACAGTCGAACCCCCATGAAACACCGGTATGAACCGATTTTTTCTATCTAAGGATCTATGGGAGCGTGCTGTCAACATCGGCGAAATGATTGGAATCCCTGTGGCTTGTTGGTACTACAGAACCCTTGGGGATTGATGTGTCATTATTATTGGTTCGGTCTTGCCGAGGTAGCTGCACGTCATTCCGTTAAACCAGTAGATGAGGTGCACGGTTTAAGTCGGAAAGTTGAATCTATCATAAAAACGGGAACTCCTTCCTGTCGTAAAGGGTTCCCGTTTCTTTTGTATCGAACGTTGTTGGATTAATGAGCAGCGTTGTTCGTTGGCATTTGCGGCTGTCCTTGAGCAGGCGCAAACAAATTGGACATTTGCTGCATATCTTGCTGCGCGAATTGTGGGACTTGATAGTAATGGTGTTTGTTTCGATAAATGGACAGTTCATACGCCATTTCAATGCTGTTCGGAACGCAGTCCGCAAGCACGCGACGGACAACTGGGTTTGTCGTTTCAAGCGCTGCCGTTGTTTTCGCCTTTGCACAAGATTTTACAGATTCAAGCATACTGCTTGAAACACAGTCATCTGTGATTTCGTTTACGGATTGCAACGGTTTCTTTGGTTGAGAAGGTTTGAGGCCATAGATGAAATCATTGTCTTGCTTCATTTTGTAGCTCTGTGTTGGGGTAGAAGGGTCTTGCCCGGTTTTAAAACATTCCACTGTGGTGTTGTACTCGTCTTGGATAAATTGGTACTGGCGGTCAAGAATGTCCTGCAATTCTGCATCCTTGACGTGTTGACGTAGCAACATATAAGAATCTAGGGCGCTGATTGTCCCAGTTAACGCTTCGTGAATTTCAAGCACTTCATGTCCACCATGATTCATCTGTGGAGAAACGGTGCCTGTGTGCATATTTTGATGAGTTTGACCGGTTTGATTTTGCATCGTACGATTTCCTCCTAATGGGTTTTATGTTGCACCATTAGTATGGATGAGGAGAAACGGATTATACATTTGTCAAGGGAATGTTTAACGATTCGACGAGGGGTGGTTGGGTTCGAGAAGAACGAGCGATTGGCTGTACACTATAAAAGGGCACGTTCTCACGCGCCCTTTTCAGCCTAAAATGCATTTAAGAAGCCATCCGCTCCCCACTATCCGTAGATTCCCTTAAGACAAGCTCCGATTGCCGCTCTTTTACCCCGATATACACAAGGAAAGCAGCAACGATCACATACCCTACTGTAAAGTCAGGCGCCGCATTAAACGCAAGCGATGAGGCGTGCATGAAGCCTGTAAATGACAGGAAGGCGGCGATGAGCGCGAACATGCTTGCTCGGAAGAAGTTCTTATCAATGAGGCAAACGGTCATCGCACCTAAGAGAATCGCGGTGAACATCGCGCCCTCGCCAAGTGGGACGATGCCTGCGGAAACCTCACCGGCCTCGGTATTAAGGTTCGTCATCATATAGTTTGCCAAGTAGGGCACCATGGCCAGAACAATGGCTGGATAGTATTTCTTTTCGTTGTTGGCGAATGTACTGGCAATCATCGACATGCCAACGAAGACAAGAACAGGTGCAATCGCCTGCATCGGGATGAGGGCAGAGAAGGCAGCAATCATACCGGTCACCGCGGCTAGCGCAAAGACGGCGGCGTTCAACAGGCTGTATCCCCGCCCAGCATTCATTTCTTTCGCTCCAACCGTAGCGATATAAACGGTCGTTGGAAACATCCCGCCAAAGCAGGCGCCAAGCATCGTTCCGACACCGTCTACGGCTTGACACTCGCGGACGTCGTAGGAATCGCCGGCGGCAGCCATTGCGTCCACATTGTTCATCGTTTCAATGGCATTATACAGGGTAATTGGGATCAAAATGGCTAGGAGACCAATCAGGGCGCCGAATAAATAGGTCATGCCTTCAAATGGGGCAAGTGTCGGCAGCATCGGATAAAAACCAACATTCGAAAGGGCCTCCCCAATGGTGCCCCATGACTCATAGCCAAGAGCGAAAGCGAGAATCGTACCAGCAAGAATTGCAAATAGAGAGGTGGGGATACGAAACGGTAACGCCACTTTGGCAACGAAGCCAACGAGAATAATGGCGAGCGTGACAAGGCCGATCACAGGGATCGCAAAGGTTTCAAACAGCATCTCTCCTATAACAAACGTGAACGCCACTCCGGCGAGCGCGCCAAGGAGCGCAGGTCGTGGCAAATGGCGCCGAACCCAGTTTCCGAAAAAGCTGACAAGCGCTTCGACAAGGCCGGAGAGAAAGGCAGCGGCCACGGCGATTTTCCAAGCGAGCTCGTAGTCATTGGTCAACGCGAGTGCTGGAGCGGTAACGCCAAACAAAAACACGAACATGACAGGGGTGGAAATACCGTAGGAAAGGGCGGTTACATCTGCCCGGTTTTCCTTGCTGGACAATCGCTTGGCCATGTAGGCATAGTAAAGGTTGCCAACAATGACAGCAACGGCAATGCCAGGGATCACTCGGCCAAAGACGATTGAGCTCGGGAAGCCCATGCCAAGAAGCGTTACTGTAATGACAACGAAATTGGCGAGGTTGTTTTGAAAGAGCGCAAAAAAGGCGTCAATGTCTTGTTTTTTAAACAGTGGGTAATGAACAGTCATAAGTCAATTCCGTCCTTTCAAAGTAAGGGATGACGCTGCTAGTTGGAATGAACGGGCTCGTCCACAAAACGAACCGTTCCGTTTTCTAAAGAAGCGATTCGAGCGAGCGATTCAATGTGGTAGCCTTTTTCTTCAAGGATTTGACGTCCCTCCTGAAAGGACTTCTCGATGACAATGCCAATTCCGGCTACCGTTGCTCCTGCCTTGCTAGCGATGTCACAGAGTCCAAGAGCGGCGCGGCCGTTAGCGAGAAAGTCATCAATGATCAGCACGCGGTCTCCTTCGCTAATGAAATCTTTTGAAACGGTCACTTCAAGCGTCTCTTGCTTCGTGAAGGAGTATACGCGACTCGCGTAAGCGGTCGTCTCGTTCATCGTTACCGATTTCTTCTTCCTGGCAAAGATAAGGGGAGTGCCGAGCGCGTGGGCGCACATGAAGCTTGGGGCAATGCCCGAGGATTCAATCGTCAGTACTTTCGTTACCCCCGATTCTTCAAACAAGTGTGCAAATTCCTCTCCAACCGCAGACATAAGGGCTGTGTCGATTTGGTGGTTTAAGAACTGGTCGACTTTCAGAACGCCTGAGGAGAGGACGAGGCCTCGCTCTTGAATGGCTTGTTTTAAACGATCCATGATTGGTTTCCTCCTAATAACATAAATAAAAAAGCCGAAGAACCTCATCTTCTAGTGAGTGATTCTTCGGCTTTTTGACAGGCGGATGCCTGAACACAAAAAGGTATCACTCGTAGTCAGGCCGTTATTGGCAGCCTGGTAGAAACTCGCGGACCGTATTACCGCATTTATACGAGATTCATTTATTGTTCGTTTTTCGTATGATGTTCATTATAAAAGAAGAGTTGAGAAATAGAAAGGGGGTGGGAGTATTTTTGTCGTTTTTACCATATTTCTTACGAGCGAGGGCAAGACTAAAAGGGTTGGGCATTCCGAAGAATGGGAACGACCAACCCGGTTGATTACGAACCTCGATCCGTTGGCTTGGGGATGTGTGTGAACACGTCCCCACTTTCAAAGAAATCAATCACACGGTCGATCCATTCATAATAATCCAGCCAGTTGTTGGACTCGCGAAGTAGTGAATGAAGTTTTTCGGTTTCCTCCGTCGTCAGCCTGTGTTGTTCGTCCTTTAGAAACTGATGAATTTCGGACCGGAGTTTTTTGCCAACGGCTTTGTTTTTGGTCACCACGGCTTGCCAGTTTGCACTGAAGATGGAAATAAAGGTCTGGTAGTAGTCCTGCTCTACATTGTATAAATCCTTGCGAACGCCTTTCTCATACACTTTATCAGCAACATTGAGTGAGACCATTTCCCGAACGACTTGACTCATTCTAGTTTTGCTCATGCCTGTATCTTCGGAGAGCTCTTCAAGAGTCATCGGACGTCGCTTTGTATAGATGATCCCGAGCACGCGTCCGACTGTTGTGGAAACGCCATAGGTGCGCATATTATCAGCAATCCGTTCAATGAATTGTTCTTCAATTTTCGAAATCTCATCCGAAATTTTTCGCTCCATTTTGACCCCTTGCCTCCTCTGTCATTCTTTTCTCCATCCCTGCACGACGCCAATAGCAAACCTAATGTACCACACCATTTCTTGAAAAGGAAGCTGGATTCGTTCACTGAATTGGGAAAACGGGTAACATTCTTTCCTGTTTTGGTTTATACTATCACTTACATAAACTTTGTATTTTACACAGTTTATACTGAAAATGGAGGTTAATCAAATGCTGAAGTTTGAAAACGTCACAAAAGAATATGGCGCGGGCACCCGAGCGGTCAACCAGCTTTCATTAACGATTGAGAAGGGCGAGTTTATTTGTATCATCGGGCCAAGTGGGTGTGGGAAAACCACGTCGATGAAGATGATCAATCGGTTAATTGAGCCAACGTCCGGGGCGATTTATGTCAACGGGGAGAACATCATGGAACAGGACGCGGTGAAGCTGCGGCGAACGATTGGCTATGTGATTCAACAAATCGGTCTTTTTCCGCATATGACGATCCAAGAAAACATTGTGCTTGTTCCGAAGCTGCTCGGCTGGTCGGAGGAAGAGAAAAAGCAACGTGCAGCCGAACTCTTGCACCTAGTAGATATGGATGAGAGCTATCTTGATCGTTTCCCAAATGAGCTTAGCGGAGGACAGCAACAACGAATTGGCGTCTTGCGCGCGCTTGCCGCTGATCCACCGCTCATTTTAATGGACGAGCCTTTTGGCGCTCTTGATCCGATCACCCGTGATGTGCTTCAAGAGGAGTTCAAGCATTTGCAGCAATCGCTCGGAAAAACAATCGTCTTTGTCACCCACGATATGGATGAAGCGATTAAGCTCGCCGACCGGATTGTCATCATGCGTGACGGAGAGCTTGTTCAAGTAGACACACCAGAGAAAATACTACGCGAGCCAGTGGATGAGTTTGTGGAAGAGTTCATCGGCAAAGACCGCCTGCTTCAAGCAAGGCCAAATGTACAGACGATTGCACAAATCATGAGTCACACGCCTGTGACGATTTATGATACGAACGCGATCCGAGAAGCGGCTACACGTATGAAGGAGCGCCGGGTGGATTCCTTGCTTGTGATTGATGAGGCTAATCTGCTAAAAGGCTATATTGACATTGAAATGATTGACAAAACGCGCAACCAGGCAACACGCGTGAGCGAAATTGTAGAAACGGATTTTTACAGTGTGCGCGAGGATGCGCTCTTGAGAGATACGGTGCAAAAGCTGCTTAAACGCGGGCTGAAGTACGCTCCCGTCGTCGATGAAAAGAAGCGACTAACTGGCATTGTCACACGTGCCTCTCTTGTAGATATGGTCTATGACTCGATTTGGGGTTCAGAAGACTCGGAGGCCGAGCAGAGAGAGTCAGTGAAGGAGGGGTAAGGTATGAATGCTGTAACAGCGTTTTTAAGTGACAACGGGGCACAACTGCTAACGTTAACTTGGCAACACTTATATATATCCGTAATCTCCATCACGCTTGGGATTATGGCAGCGATTCCTTTAGGCGTTGCTCTTACACGAGTTCCAAAGGTGGCTAATGGGGTGATTGGTCTCGTTAGTATATTGCAAACGGTGCCGAGCTTAGCGATCCTTGCGTTCTTCATTCCCATTCTTGGTGTGGGAACGGTGCCTGCGATCATTGCCCTCTTTATTTATTCAGTGCTGCCGATTTTACGGAATACGTACACAGGGGTCAAAAACATCGACCGTGATTTGCTTGAATCGGCGAGAGGAATGGGGATGACTGGCTGGCAACGGATTATAAGCATTGAGCTTCCACTCGCCGTGCCGATCATTATGGCAGGAATCCGTGTTTCCTCGGTCTACCTGATTGGCTGGGCGACGCTTGCGGCTTTTATCGGTGCAGGCGGGCTTGGAGATTTTATTTTCAGTGGCTTAAATCTTTACCAGCCGGAATTTATCATTGGGGGAGCCATCCCGGTGACATTGTTGGCTCTTCTTGTAGATTTTGTCTTCGGCCGAGCGGAAAAGGGACTGACCCCTAAAGGAATACGAAATGAAGAATCTGCCTAACAGGAAGGATGAGAGATCGTGAAAAAAATAGTACCGCTGCTTTTCGTATGCAGCATAGGTCTTGTGGGTTGCTCTCTTCCTGGTCTTGGAGGGGCAGGGAGCGATTCAATACGAATCGGGGCGAATACTGGCTCTGAACCAACCATTCTCGCACATATTAATCGTTTAATGATTGAAGAGTATACAGATTTGCAAGTGACGGTGATCGGGAATCTTGGTTCTTCGATCGTGAATCACCAGGCGATGCTCAATAATGACATCGATATGTCGTCCGTGCGCTATACAGGAACCGATGTCCCGGGGGCGCTTGGGATGGACCCAGTTATGGACCCTGAAGAGGCGATGAGCGTCGTCCAGGAAGAGTTTGCGGAGCGTTTTGATCAAAAATGGTACGATTCGTACGGATTCACGAATACGTACGCCTTTGCCGTCACGCAGGAGTTTGCCGATGCCGAAGGGCTTGAGACCGTGAGTGATTTAGAAGCAATTGCCGACGATTTGGATGTAGGCATGGATAACTCGTGGATCAACCGTGAAGGCGATGGGTACGAGGGGTTCCAGGACCACTATGGATTTGCATTCGGCGAAACTTACCCGATGCAGATTGGACTTGTTTATGACGCGCTTGCGAGCGATTCCATGGATTCAGTGCTCGCGTACACGACCGATGGACGAATTGCTGCTTACGAGTTGAAAATTCTTGAAGACGATCAGCGGTTCTTCCCCCCTTATGACGCGTCGGTGGTTGTAAAAAATGAGGTATTGGAGCAGCACCCGGAACTTGATGACGTCTTTGAAAAACTGGTCGGCAAGATTGACAACGACTTGATGCAAAGGCTGAACTACGAAGCAGACGGAGAAATGAAGGAGCCTGCGACCGTGGCCGAGGAGTTCCTCGAGGCTAACGACTATTTTCGAGAGAGGGGTGAGGGAGAATGAACGTTTTTCAGGAACTGATGACGTACTACTCGCAGAACTATAGCTATGTATGGACCGAGTTCTACCGTCATTTCTTAATGGCGGGATACGGCGTGTTATTCGCGGCGGTTGTCGCAATTCCGCTTGGCATCTTTATCGCCAAACGAGCAAAGCTAAGTGCGGTTGTGTTCACGATCACAAACGTGGTTCAGACCATCCCGGCTCTGGCGATGCTCGCGATGCTTATGCTTGTTCTCGGTCTAGGAACAAACACGGTAGTGCTCGCCTTGTTTTTTTATTCACTGCTTCCGATTTTGCGCAATACGTATTCAGGCATACGTAGCGTCGATGAAGCGCTGCTTGAATCCGGCACCGCGATGGGAATGACCAAGCGGCAAATCCTCTTCATGGTGCAGCTGCCGCTATCGTTATCGGTCATTCTCGCAGGGCTGCGTACGGCGCTTGTTATTTCCATAGGGATCACGGCTATAGGCACCTTCATCGGCTCGGGGGGGCTTGGTGATATTATTGTCCGCGGCACGAATGCCACAGATGGAACGGCGATTATTCTAGCTGGAGCGATCCCGACAGCGTTAATGGCGATTATCGTTGATGCACTGATGGGCTTTCTTGAAAAAGCCCTCTCCCCTGAGAAACGTCTGAAACAAGCAGAGGGAACTCAAGCGGGACACCCCGTATAAAAAGGAACGCCCCCATGGGAGGGCGCTCGCTCCTTGATGAGAGATCTTAGTACACGTAAGCCGATCCAACGATGATAAGAAGAATAAACAACACAACGATAAAAGCAAATCCACCTTGCACACTAATCACTCCTTCGTCTTTGTTAAGCAATGACTCTTGCTCACTCTTAGCCTATGCGGGTGAATAAAAAAGGTTTGGGCGGGTGGTTTATCAATTTTTGATAAGGGAAAAATAAATGGTATACTGGTTCAGGTCCTCGCTTATTGCTTGAGGAATAGACGCGATCTCAAGGAGTGGAAATAATGTTTAAAAAATTGTTTGGAAAGAAAGAAGAAACGAATCAAAAGCCAGAAGAGGAGCAGCTTGTTGCCCCTGTGAGCGGCAAACTGGTTCCTATTGAAGAGGTACCCGATCCAACCTTTGGGGAGAAGATGATTGGCGATGGCTTTGCCATCGAGCCAAAGGACGGCCATGTCGTAGCGCCGATTGCAGGCGAAATCGTCCAATTTTTCCCGACGAAGCATGCGTTTGGAATTAAATCGGCAGGCGGCGCAGAAGTGCTCGTTCATATCGGTCTCGAAACCGTGGGGATGAATGGCGAAGGGTTCACGGCTCATGTGAAAGAAGGCGACAACGTCAAAGCAGGCGAGAAAATTGTTGACTTTGATTTAGCGCTCGTCAAGGAAAAAGCAGCCCATACTGTCACCCCAGTGGTCATCACCAATCCCGATCACTTTAGCTTATCTAAAGAATCGGCAAGCGAAGCTACGGCTGGGGAAACCCCACTGCTCACAGTGCGCGCAAAATAAGAAGAAAAACCGTCTCTCATCAAAACGGGAGACGGTTTTCTCTGTGGGTAGAAGCAGAAGCACGGGGGTGCAAGAAGCAGGCCTTCCAAATCCTCGCTTCTGAGCAACCCGCCTGCGCTTTTCTTTGTCCAGCTGCGGCGCCCACTCGCTCGAGGTTTCTTCACGCCGCCAGTTCAAGTCAAGTTCGGACTTGATCTGCCGTCGCTCCAGAACTTGTCGCTCGTGTGCGGGGCGCCTGCGCCTTTCATGATCCAGCTGCGGCGGGTAGAAGCTCGAGATTTTTCAGTCCTGCCAACGAAATCTAAAGTCGGATTTCTTTTGTCAGGCCTTCCAAAATCCTCGCTTCTAACCAACCCGCCTGCGCCTTTCGGTATTCGTGCGTTTTTTGTCAATTTTTCTTTGTAGTTTTCAATGTAGATTCCTGTTAAACTACCGAAGCAAAACAATAAATGGTCAATAAAGAGAGGTGGAAACGATGCTGATTCAAGCGTTGATTATTTTTGTCGCTCAGCTCATTTATGTACCGGTGCTAACCTTGCGAACGATCATGATGGTGAAAGGTCTGAAGCAAAAAGCGGCGGCCATGGGGATGCTTGAGGGGGTTGTTTATGTTGTGGCACTTGGAATTGTATTTAGTGATTTATCCAACTATTACAATATGATCGCGTATGCCCTTGGGTTTAGTGTTGGTTTGTACATTGGTGCCGTTATTGAAGAGAAGCTGGCGATTGGCTACGTGAGTATTGAAGTGAACATTCCGGAAAGAAATCAATCTCTCATTGATCGGTTGCGCGAAGTTGGGTTTAGCGTTTCCACCTCTCTGGTTGAAGGTATGAACTCGACCCGTCACCAGCTGGATTGCACCGCGAGGCGGGATCGGGAGAGGGAATTTATTCGAATTGTGAGCGAATACGAACCGGCGGCATTCATTGTGTCCTTTGAGCCAAGAAGCTTTAAAGGCGGCTATATTACGAAGGCGATGAAACGACGCCGTGAAAAATATTTAAAGAAAAAAGCAAAGACAGAAGCCGTAGAGAAAACCAACTAGCAAACGGTTCACCAGAAGACGTTCTTTATTCATTCTGAAGGATGCTTTCTCACTAGAAGGAGGAGCTAATAGGCAGATAACTTGACACTCTTTAGCTCCTTTGGCATGATGAATAAAATTACGGTACATACACATTCAAGGAGGAAACCCTTCATGGCGCAACTTACGGCTGTTTATTACGTCACAGATTCAGAAGACGGGCTAGAGCAGAAGGCAGAGAAAATGGCGACTGGGATGACGGCCAAGCCTTGGATTGAAATGCCTGAGAGAGAAAAGCAGGAAAGCATGGCTTATAAGGGAGAGGTTGTTTCGATCACTCGAGACGAAGAATACGGCCAGGGGTCGCTTGTGACGATTTCATTTCCAGTGGCTTACGAAGTTCCCGATTTTCCGGCGATTTTAACGACCACTTATGGTCGCCTCTCCTATGAACCGGGCGTCAAACTCATGGACTTAAAGTTCTCGGATGATTTAGTCAAACGCTTCCCCGGACCTGCCTTTGGCATCAAAGGGATTCGTGAACTTCTAGAGGTCGGTGATCGTCCGTTAACCATGAGTGTAGCCAAAGGGGCCATCGGTCGCTCGATCGATTCTTTCCACGAACAAATGCTGGCCCATGCTTATGGAGGGATTGACATTATTCAAGACGATGAGCGTCTTTTTGAACATGACTGGACACCATTTGAACAGCGGGTGCCGGCAGGTCTCGCGGCGATCGCCGAGGCGGCGGAACAAACCGAGCGAGCGCCGCTTTATGTTGTCAATTTATCTGGGAAAACCTTTGAATTAAAGGAACGTGCGAGAGAGGCGGTTGCCCTCGGCGCGCCGGCGCTTATGTTGAACGTGTATGCGTATGGACTGGATGTCTTGCAGGGACTACGTGAGGATGAAGAGATTGATGTGCCGATTTTTGCGCATTCCTCGTTAACGGGAATGGTCACACGCTCCCGCAACCACGGCATCTCCTCTCGCTTGCTTTTAGGGAGGCTCATGCGAATGGCTGGAGCCGATGCGGTCTTGTTTCCGTCCCCGTATGGCCGAATCGGTATCAACATGGAGGAGGCCTTGCAAGTCGCGAAATTTTTACGGGAAGAAAGCCCCGCGCATTTGCCGGCGTTTCCGATTCCGTCTGCAGGCATTGATCTTGCAAGCGCGCCTTCGGTTGTCGACGATTTCGGGTCGGATGTTGTCGTCAATGCCGGCGGAAGTGTGCATCGCTACAAAGGTGGAGTGAAAGAAGGGGGCAGGGCGCTTGCGCGTGCGCTCGAGAAATTCTCATCATGAAAAAAACGCCGGCGTGTCTCATCGAGGCCACTGAAAAAGTCTCCAAAAAGATGAACGGACCTCAAAATTAAT
>NZ_LLYY01000045.1 GCF_001484965.1 Shouchella shacheensis
GTATACCGTCTAAAGACGGTGGAGTTAGACCACGCGTTTGGAAATTAAACTAAAAAGCATTTGGTTATTATGTGTTCTCAATTGAAGCTAAAATAAACTGGTGGTATAATAATGGCATCCCCATAAATATTTTGATTTGTTTGTAATTTATCCGAACTCATTTTATATTTACTGTACGAAGAAAGAAAACCAATGAAGAATTACACGCCCATATCTCAAAGGTTTGTCAAGAGAGCCTCTCTGAATTTAAGAGGCCAACGGCGATCACACTACTAGAACACATCCCCGTGAATGCGGCTGGGAAACCTGACAGGAAATTACTGTTTCAGATGAAGGCAAAGCTTCAGGCTCCCGCTTGATCCTGACAAAGCCTTAGCCTTTTTTATCGCTCATACTTGTAGACATTGGAAGTAACGATCAGTACTGCAGCGCAGATTACAGATGAAGACTATGATTTCTTGATGGATATCATTATTCGTGGCACCATGATTACTACCCAAGAGGCGTGTAAAGCAATGCGAGGTCAGGAAAAAGGTGTAATTATTAATTATGGTTCCATTTCTGGCTTGCGAAAAGAACCTAGTGTGACTTTGTATTAAATCGGTTTGGGCAGAATATAAAGGAACAGAAAATATAATTGATAGTTAGGGGGGAGCAAAATAAATGGTTCGAATGAACACAGTCATGATTTATGATGACGGACGCGATCAGTAAGTTACACTGGTTCGCGCCCGATAACCGCATTACCTAAATTTCAACTTCTACTCATCTTCCTTTTTTTTACTATCCACACCCTTCATTGGTTTTTTTTCCTTTGTTTCTTCGCGAGCTTATCCTCTTTTTCCCGCTTTTTCTTAAATTGTCTGAGCTCCTTCATTTCCTTTTTTTGTTGTGCGGTACGTCTGATCTGTTCATACCTAAGTGATCTTAGAAGTGAATACACCATTAGCAACATGATAATGGAGAACGGAAAGGCGGCTATAATCATGACATTTTGTAGCCCTTGGAGTCCACCACTATACAACAAGACGATCGCTGTCACCGAAAGGACGATGCCCCAAACGAACTTTATTCCATTCGGAGGGTTTAGGGACCCATTCGTTGAATGCATACTTAGAACAAAGGTTGCGGAATCCGCGGACGTGATAAAGAAAACAGCGATTAAAATAATCGCCAAAATCGATGTAATGGTGCTAATGGGCATGGTACTTAGAATACCAAACAGCATTTCTTCTTCTGCTAATGAAGAAATAGTCATAATTCCTTGGGATTCAAGCGATATTCCCGCACCACCGACGAATGAAAACCATATAAACCCAACCAAAGAGGGGACGAGTAAGACGGCGATCGTAAATTCTCTGAGTGTGCGCCCTCGTGAAACCCGTGCAATAAATGTCCCCACGTAAGGAGACCAAGCGATCCACCAGGCCCAGTAGAAGATGGTCCAATCATTAATCCACTCCCGACGTTCTGGACTACCCGGAGCGATGCGAAAACTGAGTTCAGGGAGTGTCTGTATGTAGGTACCAAGCGTATTCGTAAAAAGGTTTAATGAATACAGAGCGGCACCAAATGTGGCAATGAATACGAGCAAGATCAATGCTAATATCATATTGAAGTTACTTAGGAGACGAATCCCTTTATTAAGTCCTGTCGTCGTAGAAGTTAAAAATAAAGCCGTAACGATAACGATTATGATCGCTTGTACCCAAAAGTTAATCGGTAGATCGGTTAAGTAGGAAATCCCTCCGTTCATCTGCACGGCACCAAAACCAAGGCTCGTAACAATCCCTGTTACCGTTGCAACAAGTGCAAAGGTATCGATCACTTTTCCTGTAACCCCATCCGTATTCATAATCGGCGATAGCGTCCCACTTATTAACCCAGACTTCCCTTTCCTGAAATTAAAGTACGCAAGGCAAATCGCAATCATGGCATAGATGCCCCAAGCATGTAACCCGTAATGAAAGAAGACAAATCGCATGGATTCACGTGCAGCCTCAACAGTTCCTTCGTCGACTGTTGGCGAGTGTATCGCAAAATGTGACATGGGTTCTGCCACTCCAAAAAAGACAAGACCTATTCCCATACCAGCGCTAAATAACATCGCAAACCAAGATAAATAGCCATATTCAGGTTTATCGTCTTCTTTTCCAAGCTTTATTTTTCCATACGGACTCACAATTAGAAATAGACAAACGATCGCAAAAAGGGTGACGGCAATGAGGTAATACCAACCAAACGTGTTTGAAATAAACCCCTGAACGGTTCCAGTTACTGCCTCTAGATTATCCGGTAACAGAACACCAGATATAATCACTAAGGTTAAAATCCCAACAGCCCAATAAAAGACAGGTTGGACTTGACTGTGCTTTGAGTTCATGAAGATTCTCCTTTAAGAACAATATTTTTTAGTATGCACAGTAACCTATGTTTTAAAAGTCATTATTGCACGCTGCCATGTAAGTGCACATAGATGAGAGGGTGCTGTATTGCTCTTGGTCAAGCGGTCATGCCGCCACCCATGAACGCTGGTTTATGTACCGTAATGAGTAATTTACGTTCGCTTTGGCAAAATTCAGCTTCGGGTCCCATTCATTATGCGCCAATTGGACCTTTAAGGATAAAAAAAGCCACCTAATGGGCCCGGGTACTAACGTCACAAGGAAGGTGCGCAAGTCTGGTCTTCGGACTGTCCCTCCTCAATACGCCAAAGATGGACGCCAAGGCTGAAACCGCCCTAAGTTATATAATGCTCGGGGCGGTGGCGGACATGATTGGTTATTGTGGTATCACTGGCTGTTTAGTGGAATCATTGCTGCTTGTCAACGTCTGAAAGCTGCATTCTTCTCTTGAAAAACGTGGCTATTTAAAAAAAGAGTGGCTTGTTTTTAATGCGCTGTTCATTATTGACCTGAACATAAGTTGCCCGTTTCTTGAACAAGCTAGAAGCTCCCATTAGCAGGTCTTGTGGAATTCATTCGAAGCTCTTCATTACGGAGTCGTCTAACCATTAAGGGCGTACAGTATAAGAAGCATTTACACTAACTTGACCGATGACTATACTTCCACCCGTAGAGAAAACGTATAGACTTTCCAAGTTCGGGACAAAGACCGTATAACTATTGTCAGGCGCGGCTGTAGCAATAACTTCTGTTCCAGCAGCATCAGTACTAATATTTGCTGTATCTGCGCTCGCATTAAAGTTTGTAAGTGTGACATAACCGGATGCCGTTCCAGTCGCGTGTTCAAAGATTTGTACTGCATCAGCAGCTACTGCTTCTGTATTATAAGTGTTACATGTAGACAACTGGACTAGTTGTGGTTCAGGACAACAACTCATGGAGATCACTCCTTTTCTAACGTATTTTGTTGCGTTCCATACTAAGTATATGTAACTCTCGTTTCATTCGGGTAGGTAAGTACCACTAGTCAGATGTACATTTTGAGTGGGTGGGGTACAAGGGCTGGTACAATCCTATGATGAGACCATAGATTGGATAAAAGGGTTAAGTAGCTCAGACTTGGATGTGATAGTTTTGAACAAGGGCAATTGTCCGGATCGAACCATGTTTTTCTTTACTCAAAATCAAGGAACGATGTCCATTCCGTTTGGTGTTGGCATTGAAACGACTGTGTTAACGCTACCTGCAGCAACCACGCGGCAAATACAATCCGTAAAGCTGGATTATACGATTCAATTATTAGTTCAAATCCAGGCACTTCAAACCAACTTTTCTTATGGGGTACGTACCCGCTTAAGGAGAAATAGCACACTTCTGGTCACCCAAACTTTCCAGCAAGGCGCATCCAAACTCCTTAACCTTGCACTGACTCGAAGGGAATATATTCCTAATACATGGGTTGATGATGGAGCTGCAGGGCAAAATACGTACACTATAACTCTCGAGTATTTCCAGCGTTCAAATGCGAACTTAACGGTAACGGCTGAGACGCGGTCGTTGAATGCAATTGTTATAGACTAAAGTCATAGATCAGAGAACTTCGCTCCTAGTTAACCATTATCGTGGAAATTTGCGCATGCTATTTCACTCCGCATTTAGCCAGATTGGATGATCGTGGACAAATTTCCAAGCGTGTCTCTAGATAGAATGGAGCCATGGTAGGCTCGATGCCTTGCGACAAAGGCTCTCAGCTCTCACCAAAAACCATGCCTTCAGAAACTCCATGTCAAGCCAATAGCAGTATCTACAGTAAATAAAGGGAAGGCATTGGCACATTATGCTAGGTTTTACCTGAGAGTATGTGTAAAGTAACCTCTTAAGTTGCAAAAAATCAGCTTTTTTTGCTGAGATCGCGTGATGCTCTACACCTGTCATTGCTTTGTCACTTCCATCGCGAACGTTTCTGAACACTAAAAAATTTGCATACTCTTATTCAATGCGTGTAATGAATAGTTAAGCAGTATTTCCCTGTGACCTCTGCCGTATCAATTGATACCGAAACAATATCTCCAAAAGTCTGAGAAATGGTATTGCCTTGGGGGATAGTTAGCGTCTGTGTTGTGGCATTGCTTTGGGTTACTGTAACTGTAACCGTAGATGGGGTTCCCCGGCCATAGTAAACAGATACCGTTCCAGAAGGAAAGACAGTCTCGTCTATACTATAAATGGTTAAAGGAATGGGTGTAGGAAGGTTTGTATCAAAGGTTCCGCATTTTTCGTCTGTTACGGTCGTTCGATCAGACCAGCGTTTAAATGTTTTTTTACAACAATCGGAATGCTTTTTATCACAGCGATCCGCTAATGGCTTCTTATACGTGTTTTTTTCATTCTTGAATCTTCTAAAAGGACATGGGTTTTGGACGCATCTATATTTGTGATGACGGTAACCACCAAAATGGCTGTATTCGTTAAATGGCATTTGATTCGCCTCACTATCGTTATAATTGGTTATTTTATGCAAGCAAGACGTTTGGTGTATGGGCAGGGGGAGCGGTGAACGAAATACAAGGATATAAAACTTCATGAATTTATTTTAATCGCTCAACGTTCGGAGTTGAACCTTTTTGAACCCTGATAAAAAAAGTTCAAGCCCAAAAAATGTGTAAGTAACGAGTTTTGGACAGTAGTGAGGGGGTTATCGCGGATTTTTGCTCCTCACGGAAGAGCAATACTTGTTTCTCTTTTTCCCAGTAAGGTGTTCTTTATGTCCGAAAGTTGAGTTCATGCGGTTAAGTAAGCATCAAATAATCCCCATCTGTTTCCAGATGGGGATTTCGAGCACGGCGGTCCTGCGGAAGCGCCTGGCAGCGGTTGATCCAATTGCTCCCATCATATTGGAAAGTTCCTTGACCGCACTGATTAATGGTTCACTGCTTTTTGCTGCTCCAGGTGGATTTCACCGTCTGTGATCGTATAGACCTTGTCAAAGTAGTCAAGTAACCGGGTATCATGTGTGACCACAATCGTTGTTTTGTTCCGTTTTTTGGTTAAATCGTGAAACATCTCCATTACTTCAAAAGCTCGATTTGTATCAAGCGATGCGGTGGGCTCATCTGCCAAAAGGATACTAGGGTCGCTGTAAAGTGCCTTGGCAATTGCAGCACGCTGTTGTTCGCCGCCGGACAGCTCAGAAGGATACGTGTTTCTCAAGTTCTCAATGCCCAGTGATTGATATACCTCCCGCAGTTTGTCGCTCGAGAGGTTTTTCCCTTTGACTTTATCCAGTAACTGCATTTGTTGATCGACCGTCAGAAAGGGAACCAGGTTGGATGACTGAAGCACAAACCCAATTTCATTTAAGCGAATGCGAGATCGTTTCTTTTCCTTGAATGTTGTGAGGGTATACCCGTTAATCACAACGTCTCCATGGCTCGGGGTTTGGAGTCCGCCGGCAATGGTTAGAAATGTACTCTTCCCCGAGCCTGATGGCCCAACGACGCCAATTAATTCTCCGTGTTCGGCGGTGAAATCCGTTGTTTTCATGGCTTCCACCATGGTATGTCCTGTTCCAAATACTTTACTTACTTGATGCAGTTCGAGTGCGGGCATACGTTACCCCCCTATCGCTTTTAATGGATCTATATTCACAATCGTTCGTACCGAAATCAGTGCGCCCACTATAGATACCGCAATCAAAACAAGGCCATACACCAGCATCAAGAAATAGTCAAACGCAACTGGGACAGCCGCCGGGAGAAAAAATCCGGTCACAACAGCGAGCAGAAAACCTACGACTACGCCAGCAATGGCCAAAACAAATGTTTGTGCAACAACAGAATGTGCTAAGTATTTGCTGGAAATTCCCTGTGCTTTCATGACGCCGAACATGCCTATCTTTTGGATGGTCAGCACGTAAAGGAAAATGGCCAGGATGACCGCTGAAATGATAAACAAGAAATAAATCATAAATGTCAATGTAAGATTTTGTTCTGTATAGCCAGGCAGATTCTCAATAAATGTGGAAGTCTCGACCATCTGCAGCTCGTCACCAACAGGAACAGTGGCAATAGTCTCATCCCGCACAACGACCCCATTCACTTCTCCTTCATTGAACGCTGCGGCTTCCCCGAAACGAACCTGCTGCAGTGTCTGGAGATCCGTGTATAAAACAGGAGCTGCATTAAATCTGGCATTGTCTGTAAATCCTGTAATGGTTACTGTCCGATCCGAGCCGGACATCTCCAGTTCATCCCCAATCGCAAACCCTTCTTCTTTCAACGTATCATCGGCAATGACTTCCCCCTCTGCCGTGAAAGGCTCTCCTTCGATCACCTCTGGCATAAGAAATTCATCTTCTCTGATGCCAAAGATCGAAACATTGGATTTGAGGTCATCAGCACTGGCAATGGCATTGAACTGGCCTAACACCGCATACGCGTCAGCACCCTCACCGCTGAAATCGTCGCTGTTTAGAGTGGAGCGAGGAAGGTTCACATCAGATTCTTCTGTGAGAATAATCCCATCCGCATTCCATTTATCCACCGCTTCCCGGTTTAATTGTTCCAGTCCATTGGCCAACCCGGATAGAAAAAACACAAGATACGACACGAGAACCAGCACTCCAGTGATCAGCGCATAACGCAGCTTGTTGTACTTTATTTCTTTCCATGCTAGAAACATCGCTCTCCTCCTACATAGCAAACTAGCCATTTATCAAGTGATAAGTACAAGTCAATCTATACCATACATGCAAACAACTGATCAACGGATAAGCTGTTTGCAGAGCAATACGTGTCAATGTTTTCTTGTCCCGTGTAAAATCAAGTCCACAAGTAGGGCATAGTACCCAGATATGGATTTCGGTTTGTGTTCCCAAGTGGGCATGGGTTGCCCCATTGTTAACAAACAAAAACGCGCGGCCTCTTCGGGCGAAAGGCTGTCCCTTAATGACCCGTCCTCTTTCATCTGTTCGAATAGATTGATAAAAGGTTCTAAGTACGTTTGCTTCCACAAGGAATAGATGTGAAGGCGGTTTTCCTCTTTGAACTCAACTAAGATATCATGAATCATCATCATGATACTCGTGGGATGTTCCTGTGCTAACACCTCAAGCATGGCTTCTAACTGCTTGGAAATGGAGTTTTCAGAGATCGCCTCTATTTTTGACTGTATGGTTTCAACAAAAGACTCCATCATGGCCATATACAGTGATTGCTTGTCTGGATAATGATAGTAGAGGGCAGGTTGTGTGATGTTGCACTTTGCCGCAATTTCCCTGGTGGTCACGGCTCGGTAGCCTTTCTGCATGAATAGCTGTTGAGCGGTTTTTAAGATTCGGTTTCTAGTCCATGCGAGTTCTTCTTGTTTCGATTGTGGGTTTCTCATACTAGCTACTCCCTTATCTACCTTTAGTGGTTATTTTACATACTTATGCGCTTGCTCGCACGCAAACGTGGATCTAGGCAAAAAGTTTTGCCGGAGGTCTTTTTTTAGGAAAAGGGAAGCGTAACTGTTGATACATCAGGGGATGAGCGGAGGGGGTTATAAACCTTTTAGCAAAATAAATAAAACTAAAGAATCAATACTTTTATATCATTTTTCTTTAAGCTTTGGTATAATGAGGTTGGATGATTCTGGGGGGATTGAGGATGGCTGAGAATTCATTGCAAGTCGGAACAATGCTATATTTCGAGGAAACGACCAATGCTGGAGAAGCGTCTGTTTATAAAGCGAGAATTGCGGATATGTTCTCCTCTCATCTAGCGGTGGAGGTGCCCACCCATGACAAGAGCGGCCGGGTCCGTATTTTTGAGCAAGGCCAACAACTTAAAGCCTGGTTTGTAGATAAACAAGGGAATTGCTATGTGTTTTCGACAGTCGTGATCGGAAGGGAAAAGGATAGGATTCCGTTGCTGTTAATGACTCATCCGCATCGCGAACTACATAAGATACAGCGGCGGGAATTTGTACGTGTCCCGAGTCAGCTTCCTTTAACACTTCATTCAGTAAAAGACAATGAGTTTCCTTCCATAAAGGCTCTGACCCGTAATATAAGCGGAGGGGGGCTTGCGTTTATTTTAAAAGAGGCCCCGCCGTTTGAATCAGGAACAAACCTACGATTCTCCTTAGAGTTGCCAAGTTCAAAGGAGGACGTCGTTTCTGTAGAAGGAACAGCTCAGGTGGTACGAATCGCGCCTCCTGCTGAAAAGGTTGACCCCTATCAAGTTTTTTTGCAGTTTTCAGCGATTGAGGAAAAGGAACGTCAGGCGATTATCCGTTATACATTTAGGAGACAGCTGAAACTGGGGAAGAAATTTGGATCGTGAGTGAAGACAGCCAACGTCTAGGGGGGAGATGGGGATGGAAGAAATTCTGGGACACTATAATAGTTGGTTTGTTGCTTTATCCATTTTTATGGCTATTTTTGCTTCATATACGGCCTTGGATCTCGCAGGTAGAGTCTCGCATTCTAGTCATTTTCGGCAAATAGGCTGGCTGTTTTGCGGAGCTTTCACAATGGGGCTGGGCATATGGTCGATGCATTTCATTGGCATGTTGGCCTTTGAATTGCATAGGCCGATGAATTACACGACAAGCATTGTCATCCTTTCAATTCTAGCCGCATTTGTAGGCGCATTCATAGCCCTCTACGTTGTGAACATGAAGGAGTTAACGTGGGTACGCCTTATAATGGGTGGACTGTTTATGGGAATCGCCATTGCCTCTATGCACTATATCGGCATGGAGGCGATGGAAGGCGTACACATTAGCTATGATCCCTTCTTGTATGTTCTTTCCGTTTTGATTGCTGTTGGGGCTTCCATCGCCGCTTTAAAGATATCGTTTGAATTGAGTCAAAGGGACCATTCTCTTCTCTTGCGGTTAGTAGGTGCTGTGATTATGGGATTGGCGATTGCCGGTATGCATTATATAGGAATGGAAGCGGCGTCCTTTCATCACTTGGAGAACGCTATTCATCAAGAAGAAGGAATGAATCCCATACTGCTAGCCATTGGTGTTGGGTTAGCCACACTTTGTATTCAATCTTTTCTAGTTTTTGGTGCTTTTGCAGATCGTAAAATGGCTGTCCAAGCCATGAAGATTCATAAAATGGCTTACTATGATGACCTTACGGATGTCCCCAACCGTCGCTACTTTGTGGAAAAACTAAATCAGCTGATGAGGCAAGTTCGGGAAGAAGATCGTCAAGTCGTTGTTTTTTTTCTCGATTTAAACCGATTTAAAATCATTAATGATGCACTGGGTCATAACTTCGGCGATCTTTTGTTGAAAGAAGTGGCCCTAAGGCTGAAAGAGCGTGTGGGCGATGGAGGGCTTGTGGCTCGTCTAGGAGGAGACGAATTTACCATTTTGCTCGAAGGGAGGGCGAGTATAACCCACGCGGAGACACTCGCTTCCGTTATCTGTCAAGATTTCGATCAACCCTTTACTGTCAACAATCAGAGTTTATACACCCCAGTGAGTATCGGCATGGCCGTGGCCCCCGAAGACAGTGAAGACGCGGATGAGATTATGAAATATGCAGATATGGCCATGTATGAAGCAAAAAATCGCTACAAAAGCCACTATCAGTTCTATTCTACTGCCTTGGAGAAAGACAGCAAGCAACTGATTCGGGAACAAGAATTGCGGGTCGCCATTGAAAACGATGAATTTACGCTGTATTATCAACCGAAAATTAACTGTGAGACGGACGAGTTGGCTGGCATGGAGGCTCTTGTCCGGTGGATACTCCCTGATGGAAAGATCCGTTACCCTCGAGAGTTTATCGACCTTGCTGAAGAAACAGGACTAATGATTCCCTTAGGAAAACGAATTTTGGAACGCGCATTCCAACAAGCCAAATCTTGGTTGGATAAGGGATGGGAGATTCCTATATCGGTCAATGTGTCTCCAAGACAATTTCAGTCAGAACAGTTTATGGATGATATTTCAATGTTACTGGAAAAATATGAGCTTCCGGGTCGTTACATAGAACTCGAAGTAACGGAAAGCATGACCATGGAGAACGTCGAGCGTTCCGTCCGATTGCTAGAGGCTCTTCGTGCCCTAGACATTTCAATTTGCATCGATGATTTTGGCATTGGGCATAGTTCGTTTGATTATCTCGAAAAGTTCCCCATTCAAGGTCTAAAAATTGATCGTTCTTTCATTGAAGGGATTCATGAAAATGAAAAGAGAGAGCAGATTACCAATGCCATTCTGGCCATAGGACAATCCCTAGGGCTTGAGGTCACCGCAGAAGGAGTGGAAACAGAAAGACAAGTCAGTTACTTGAAAACAAAGAAATGCTCTCAAATCCAAGGCTTCTACTATAGCCAAGCGCTACCTGTGGCGAAGATTGAAGAAAAATATTTGAATGACCTCTTGAGCCCACGGGACAAGAATACTGTTTCGTGAGAATGTAACCTCAAGAAACGTGAAGGGTGTAGCGGATGCGAAGATGGGGAGACAGCAAAAAACGGCACGCCTCTGCTCCTCTTGGACATGGACGTCACCATCTATAGACTGTTGTCCACCGCTCTCTAGCAAACCACAAAAGCAGGCGCTTTACCAATAGGTGAAATGCCTGCTCCGGACTTCTTGTTTGCTCGGTCCCAAAAAAGGAATGAACCGACCGAACGTTTCCCCCTACCAACCCCCGACTGCTTTGTAAGAGCTGACTCGCTTCTCTAGATCTTCGACAAGCCTCTCCAAAAAAACGATGTTCTGAGGAGAGAGGGGGATGAAATTGCTGAGGTCCTGCTTCATGTAGACCGTGTGCCAAAGTCGATCACGTAGTTCAAGGGGCAGAGATTCAGGCTGCAGGTCCGTCACTTTTTGCACCATGGAACGGTAAGGCTCAAGAGCGTAGTTCGGAAATTGAGTTTTTAAGAGGTGGTTAATTTCAGTGAACAATTTGTAGGCGGCAAGGTTATGTTCCATAGCGGCTCCTTTTTGTTTGCTTAATTTTAGGGTGCACTGGACAGGGTCCAGTGAATCGTTGTGTTGTACTGGTCCTGATAGACACTTCCGGGTGGAACATGCAGCTGAAATCCCCTCTCTGTGGGCCAGCCAAGGTGATGTTCTCCTCCGGCGGAGGGAGACACATCTCCGCGGGCAATTTCTACATTGTTTGCCCCAAGCGGGATCGCGTGGCCGGAAGCGTCGACGAAGACCAACGCATCGTCGAGGGTGCGAGTGGCATCGGTTGTGGACGTCAGCGGCTCGCGAATGGAGGCGCCAAGACTCCACATTGGTTGGTTTGGCCCTCTGAGATCTTGAATGACGATGGACCAGTCTTGATCTTTGCGCTTGTAAGCCGCGTTTGTAGATTGAATCGTTCCCTCTTCAAATTCAAGCGTAGACGGCACATGGGCAAAGCTCAATGTGCCTCCCTGAACCCGGACGATGGCGTCGATGGGGCTTAACGATTTGTTTTCGGCTGTTCCGGCGATGCGCAGGAGATAATCACCAGGGCGGTAGAGGTGATCGTCAAGCACGACCTCGTTGATGACGTCTTCCAGTGACATGCTTGCCAGCGCTTCTCCTGTAAAATGGTTGATGGCACTTGTGTAGTCACGGAAGTCAAACGGGCCTCCGAGTGGAATTTCGATTACAGGAAGGCCGTTTTCAATTGGCAAATCGGGTCCCATTTTAATTTTCGCATTCCACGTGGGCACCGTCGCGGAAACGGAATGATTGGACTGAACGCTGCTAAAAGAGACCCCGAAGGCAAGCTGCTTTTCTGGGTGAGGGGGGAGTTTCCCGCCCTCTAGATCGAGCAAGGAGAGGTCAGCCTTTGTCGTGAGTCCTACCTCCAGATGCGGAGGACCGGAACTCTGAGAACAGATGGCTTCTCTTAAGTTGTCAAGCAAGCCTGGAGAGACGTCGTTTGTTGCAAAAGAAATCGCATTTGCGCTTGAATTCACTTGATACTCTTCCTTAGAGACGGCCAGCGTCTGCTCCTCGATTCTGATGGTGCTCTCTGTGATAGCTTCTTTGTACGCAGAAGCGTTTAGCTCTGTTGGAAGCTGAAGGGTGATGCGAAAGGTAAAGTCCCTATGGATGCGAACGGTCCCTCCCCATTCCGTTGTCAGCGACCCGGCCTCCCAAATGTCATTGCTTTTGGACGCATGATTAGCGGAAAACGTTGAGTTCCCGCCAATCAGAGCAGGTGGGGGTGGAGGGCCTGTGGGACAGGAAGCCGGTCCAGAGGTAGCTGCGCTATTTGCCCTGATCTCTGGAGAATCTTCCTGTTCTTCCACTTCCTCGCCGTTTTCTTCTTGGTTTCCCTCGCTATCGTTGCCAGTGTCTTCTTCGTTTTCGTCCACAGGAGCTTGACTCGATTCGTGTTGTTCTTCTGTCTCGGTGCCAAGAGCTGGATCCTCGAGCTCTGTTTCCTCATACCTGGAATCAAGCCCCTCTGCTTCGAGCTCTCGGTCTTCCTCCTCTTCAGGAAGACGTTCTTCTTGCTCCGGAGCGGCACTCTCCTCCTCAGATGGGGCATCCTCTAATTCCTCTTCACACGCTTGTATCTCCCCCGCCGCGCATTCGAAATCTTCCTCCTCCTCGGTCTCCTCCACCGTTGCGTAGACAGCCATAGGCGGAAAAAGGAGGGCGAACGTGAGGATGAATCCCAGTTGTTTAAGCCGATGTCTCATCTGCAGTGCCTTCTTTCCTCCTGGTTGTTCGCCGCCCGAGGTAAAAAGAAAGGACGATCGCTGCAACCGCGGCTGCAGCTCCCCCTCCAAGCGCCACCATCCCAAAGCCAGAATCGTCTTCTTCCGCCTCGTCCTCTGTAATGGCTTCGTTGTTAAGCGACTCGGAGTTTTCCTCCTCAATCGTAAACACTTCTTGCCATTCCCAGGTCTCCTCAGGGGTGGAAGCTTTCATTTTCAAGTGGTAGTCGCCAGGGGAGAACGCCGCATCGCCCCATTCAATCGGAAAATCGACGTTGGAGTTCGGTGCCATTCGTCCCTGTTCATGGGTGGTGGCGGCGAGAAGCTCCTCGCCATTCTTTTCATACACTTCGGCTTCAATCAGCAGCTCATCGACCAAGACCGCTGTGCGATTTTGCAGGGTTGCGGTGATCGCCTGGCGGTAATTGATGAGTTTGGGCTGAATGCTGTGTAGATGAAGCTCAGGAGTGATCGCTTCTACCGGACGTTCGTCACTCTGGAGTTTGAGGCCGATTACGTAGGCGTATGTATTGGTGACGGCCACGCCTTGCGCGTCTTCCTCCTCATCGCTTGATGGCGCCTCTTCAAAATGAAGCCCGCCAAGAATCATTCCTTCCACGGGCTGATTGGGCAGCGCCAGCTCAATCGGGACTTCCTTTTGCTCATGGGGGGGTAAGACGATCTCCTCCTCCACGGAAGCGATGTCAGTAATCGGAAGGGTCATACTTTCGTCCAGTTCCGGATCGATCTGTGTATAGTCAATCTCCATATGAGGGTTTGTTGTAGCAACCGTCACCCGCGGCAAAACGACAATCTCCTCATCGCTCGTATTCGTTACAAGAACCGTGAGTTTCTGATCGGCCCCTGGTTCCATCCATAAGTCAAAGTACGACTGATGGGCGTCGGTTTGATTGTCGGGCAGGACCGGATCGACCGTAAAAGAAACGCCCTCATCGGCAGAGGTGCTTCCTTGCCGTGTGAAAAAGACACAGACTCCAAGGAGGATAATCGTTAGCAATTTCTTTGTCATCAATTGTTTTCTCCTTTCACAGCAAGAGAAGGCAGGAGACCTCGGTACCTAGTCTTTATGGTGTAGAAGCGAGAGTCCAGGTAATTTCCGTCGAATACGACGTCGCTCTTGCTGAACCGGCAGGCACCTCTAGCGTCACATTGTTTTCGGTGAAGCCTGTTTGCCAAGAGCCCATCCCCTGATCCGTGTCCGCTTCGAACACCCTTTGCGCATGATCGTCGAGCGTAAGGGGGGTAAACGTGTTCGGCGACTCGGATTGGTTCGAACTGTCGGTAGGGTTGCTACCTTCAGGCGTAAGCGTGATTGTTGAGCCTTTTAATTCTTCTCCTGCTCCGGAGGTCAACGGACCAGCCTGGACAGTGACATGCCAGCCGTTTCCAGTTCCACGATTATCTGTGACTTGAACATACGGTTGGTCAACTTCGGCTGGTTGGTAGGTCTTTGTTTCGGACACAATCTCTTGATTGCCAAATTGGAAGGCACCTGGGACATTGTCGAGGCTCAGCCCCCCTTTTTGAAATTGAATGGTTGCCTCTGTCGTCTCTGTTTCACTCGTGGCTTCTTCCCCTTGCGCGAGTTGTCCACTTCCTAGCACAGTGGCCGCAGTAAAGAAGCACATCGCTGCCATTAACGTTCGTCGTTTCATTTTTTCCTCCTAAAGATGGGATATAAAAAATGGTTGGGTACGCAAAATCAATGAATATAGATCCAATGACCCGAGTACTCATTAGCATCGTACTATTTTTTTATGTGAAACTTGAGTTCAAGTTTTGCGGGTTTGTGATGCAAAAAGTGAATGATTGCTGTATTGTGGAGAAAGGTTAGCCTTAGATCTAGGATCGTAATGCTTGTAATTTTCCATTAAAAAGCTTATATTTACATATAATGGCTTAATATGGCGGATGATAACTGGCCTTTGCGCATGGTTCTATTTGCTTAGTGTAAAATACGCCTGTTCGCTGGTTTATTCACTCTTTTTTAGGAAGAGGAGGGATTCGATGCAATTCTTTTTAGATAAAGCATCCTATCGCAAGGTAAAGTTGCTCAAATTGCTTGATTCCCAATCAGACTGGTGGACGTCCTCCCAATTAGCGAACGAGCTGGGTTGTTCGGAACGCGCGCTTCATACGTCGCTTCACACGCTGGCAAGTGAACTAAAGAGAGAATTTGAGCAGGCGGGAATTGAAGTAAACCAAAGACGAGGGGTGCGCCTGAACAAAGCACCCAATGTTTTTTTACACTCGTATGCCCTCCACCAACTAAAAAAGAGCCCCATGTTTCAGCTCTGTCACCAAATGTTTCAAGAGGATGTAACAAGCTTGGAGAACTTCTCTGAATCTGCGTTCATGAGCAAGTCTTCGTTGTCCCGAGGCATCCGTAAGCTAAAACCACTGCTAGACTCCTATCGACTCCGCCTTGAAACTAGGCAGGCGGTTCTGGTCGGAGAGGAACATCAAATTCGTTATTTCTACTTCAAGTTTTACTGGAATGCCTTTAAGGGGGAGGAGTGGCCTTTCACCTTCGTGGAACGCGAGGAGCTCCTTGATGTTGTCGTGTTGTTTGAAAAAGCGCTGAACACGACGTTTTCTTGTAGCCAAAGCGAACAAATCCTCTACCATTTAGCGATTGCGAGGTCAAGGGCGGGGTTAAACCCAGAGGGGAGAACCCCGTTTGTTGACGTTCCCTACGCGTACGACCACCCTTTAATTGAGAAAGCGAAAGAAGCGATCGAAGGAGCCTTAACGACCTTTCCGTCCCCTGAACGATGGTATGAACAGTCGTTTCTCGAAAGCCTGTTGATCGCCCATCCTTTTTTTGAAAAGGAGACACCGATGCTCAGGCAGGTCCTATTCCATCACTGGGACAGTCATTCGCTTCCTTGGCAACGTTCTGTACAAATCTTTCCCGTTCTTTCCTTGTCATTCAAACGGAACCCACCTGTTGAATCAGCATTGCTCCTCGGCAATTTATTGCAGTTTCATTGCCACCTAGACTTATTTCAAGGTCAGAACTTTATGATACTTGATGACTCATTGCTGGACAGCACGGCAGAAGAGGGTTCGACCGTACTAAAAACCCTTAGTACCATTTGTGAGGAAATGTTCCCATTAGAAACGCACGGTCCTCTTTATAAGCGTAAAGATGAGATTATTCTGACATATATGGCTCTAATCGATACGTATGTTGACGTGAGCCAGCTGGAACCGTTGATTCACATCCGAATCATCTCAAGTGGGGGCACCGTACTCGAAAACCAAATCGCCAAAAAGTTGGAAGAGGAACGGGCATTCAACATCCGCAACGTCAAAAGTCGCACACAAGAAGAGCCTGTAGATTTAATCGTGACAGATCGCATGGATGAGTCCAGACGTTTTCCTGCGCCGGTCTTTTTCTGGAGTTCTTGCCCGACCTCTAATGAGTGGGAGCGCCTTAAGAAAGAGCTTGCGAAGATTGGGGAGGAAAAGCAGGGAGGGGGATAGAGGTCTCCACATTGGTAGTGAGGCGGCTCTTTAAAGCATCTACGAGGTTTACATCGTACCACTTCTACGTTATTGTAAATGAAAAGGGTTACGTTGAAAGGGGAAATCGGAGTGCCAACCATTCAAGTTGAAGGAAAAGGATCGTTTGAAGTAGAAGAAGGAAAAAAGCTCGTCCTTGCCTTAGAGGACAATGGCGTGGATATTCTCCACCGTTGCGGCGGAAATGCGAGATGCACGACCTGTCGAGTTGAAGTCTTGGAGGGCGATCCAAGGGCAATGGGGACGGCGGAGGCAGAGATTTTGGAGAAGAAGGATGTAGTAGACGGAAAGAGCCGTCTTTCCTGCCAAATTCGCGTGTACTCGGATTTAACGGTAAAGCCATTGCGAACGGCTTCTGAGGATGGAATAGAACCGGGGAAACGGCCGGAAGATTGATCTCTGTACGAAAGTAAGTAAATAAACACTAGGACCTGAGGCACGCACTGCTCAGGTTTTTTTGTGGCTTCCTCTAAAACCGAGTCTCTCTACTCACACCTAGCGCGGTAAGAATCGCACCAATTGCCTGAACCCAACTCCCAATTGTATTGACCAGCTCATTGTCTATTCCCGGAAGCTCGTTTTCCCCTGCGCCTCTAAGCTCATTGACTCCTGCGATCGCTTGCATCGCGTTTCCAATAATCTGCAGCAAATTGCCATAGATATCGTAAAAGGTGTTCATCGTCAGCCCTTCGTCCAGCGCATCGTTCAAGGACAGGGCTCCTCCCACCCCTTGGATGAGTTCTCCGTTAATGTTTAACTTGATCACGGCCTCCTCACTAGCCGTGACTAAAGAACCAATGACATTCGATAGGTTCCCAATGGACTGAACTTTATTTCCTAGCCGGTCCAGGGAGGGGCTCGCCTCACTATCAGCAACGAGCCCGTTCCCTGTGGCCTGTAAGACGTTTCCCCACAAATCAAGATCGGAAAGCAGCTCATCGCTAATCACTTTCGACGGGGTATTTCCCACCGCAGAAATTGTTGTGCCAATGGCTTGAACCCAGGAGCCAAACAGGGCTTTCGTTTGATTGTTGTCCAATTTCAGCAACCACCTATTCAACGTAAGTTCTACTATCCTATTCATGAGTGATGGGTTTTGTTACGACTAGGCGCTAGAAACTGGACAAGATGGAGTAATAGCAGTGCCATCTATGGTTCGGTTATAGAAGGAAATCCGACCCGTTAGGCCGTTTTATGAAAGAAATTCCGACTCTTTCGTTTGTATGAAAATGACTCGAACCCCTTGCCACGTCTAAGTTTATAGAAATGACGCTTATTTTCCGCTCTTTATTCTTGCGCCATGGTTTTGCTTCTTCGAATCGTCAGGCGGCTCTGTCGTATGAGAGCAACTGGTGCAAAGACGCAAACAGATTTAGTAGTAAAGCACAGTCGCTAGAAAAAAATCAAATTTAAAAGACCCACCATGGTCCGCATAGAAGAGGCGTGGTGGGTTCTGTTAGAAAGATTATACAGTGGTTCATTAAAAGAAACAAGCAGGGCAGAGAGGAAAGTTTCTATGGCTGTTCGTGGGTAGCTTTGTCACGAAGACTAGGGAGAGGTGGTTCGAACTGACTGGTACACCTACTGGCTCAGCAGCGTGCGGCTTGCAATCATTTGTCAAAGACCTACCTCACCCCTCTCCTCAGAAAGACGACCAACCTTCAACAAACGAAACCCCTCTCCCTCCACCTCAATTTCACTGCTAGATTCAAAAGAGCGCTTGCCGCTGCTATCAACGAGCGTTTGCTTAGAGTAAGTAGAAGGAAGCACAACCGTCTGTTTCTCCTTGCTAGCGTTAATAGCAAGGAGCAGTTCTTCGCTCTCTGTGTATTTGGAATACAGCAGGACATCATCGGACGCCGTTTTGTGAAACTTCAATGTGCCGTCGGAGCCTAGTGCCTGGTATTCTTGCCGCCACCGAATGAGTTCTTTCAAAAAGGTGAATAAGTCGTGGTCCTGCTTTTCCTTCTCCCATACCATGCAAGCGCGACAGCCCGGGTCGTTTTCGCCGCTCATCCCGATCTCGTCGCCGTAGTAAATGCAAGGCGCACCCGGAAATGAGAAAAGCATGAGGAACTGAAGCTTGACGAGCCGTTTGTTCCCTCCGCTCTCGGTCAGGATGCGAGCGGTGTCATGGCTGTCAAGAAGGTTGAACTGGACTCGGTTGACGGTGTCCGGATAGCTGAACAAGTGGCGAGTAACCGCATATTCAAACGACTTCGCACTCTCACCATGCAGGAGGAAACCTTGGATGGCATCGGTGAGCGGGTAATTCATGACGGCGTCAAATTGATCGCCTTGCAGCCACGGACTTGCCTGGTGCCAGATTTCCCCTAAAATATAGACATCCTCTTTGACGTCTTTGACCGTTGTTCGAAAGTCCCGCCAAAATTCATGGTCGACTTCGTTGGCCACGTCAAGGCGCCACCCGTCAATGTCGAACGTTTCGATCCAGTACCGTGCCACTTGAAGCAAGTACTGCTTTACTTCCGGGTTCTTGGTGTTCAATTTCGGCATGGAACTAACAAAGGCGAAGGTCTCATAATTGGGCCGTTCTCCTTCCGGTTTTAAAGGAAAGTCGTGAATATGAAACCAATCCTTGTAAGGCGAGTGTTCGCCTTTTTCCAGGACGTCCTGAAACGGCTTGAAGTAATACCCGCTATGGTTAAAGACCGCATCGAGCATGACGCGGATGCCGCGGGAATGGCACTCCTTGACAAGTGTTTTTAGCGTTTCTTCGCTCCCGAATTGAGGATCGAGCTGCATGTAATCGATCGTGTCGTATTTATGGTTGGAATACGCTTTAAAAACAGGGGTGAAATAAAGGCCGCTGATGCCCAGATCCTGCAGATGATCCAAATGATCGATCACCCCTTGCAAATCGCCGCCAAAAAAAGAATCCTGTCTAGGTTCCTTACTCCCCCACGGCAGTGTGCCTTCCGGGTTTCTGCTTGGATCGCCATTCGCAAAACGCTCCGGAAAGATCTGGTACCAAACCGTGTCTTTTACCCAATGAGGCGGAGCGAATACTTCCGTTTCATGCAAGTAAGGCAGACAAAAGTAGGGGGCCACATGCTCCGGTGCTTGATGAAAAAATCCTCTTTCCGTTAGGACGAGCGTTTCCTGTTCAGATTTGAGTAGAAAGCCATAGCGCAATCGCTGGTGAGGCAGGGGAATCGTCGAAGACCAGTAATCGTAAATGCCGTCCGTTCCCGCATAGTCCATCTCCGTCTCTTCCGATTGCCACACGCCTTCTTCCCACTCATAAGGGTCGCCGTGAATCAGCGCAATGGTTTGCACATCGTTTCTTGCCGTTTTTATTCGTACACAAACCGTCTTCGAGTCAATGTTGTAAAGGTCTGCGTGGGTTTGTCGGTGTTGTACAGCCGCTTTTAACATCGTTCCCCTCCTGTCTAAATCATCATTTAAGCTAAAGTTTAGAGGGGGTTGGGGCAAATTGTCAACAATTTTTGCAAACGATTTCTTATAAGTATAGAGTGGGAAAGCAGCATGTGGTTTGGTAGACAGTTCCATAGGCGTTGTCCCTTTTGCTTGGTTCTTATGGGCCTGGCAGAGAGGAAGCTGAGGGGTTAGGGCCCGAAGCAAGCAAGCCAAAGTCCTTACTAGTGTGGGTGGAAGGTGTTGAACAGTATCTAGCATTATATGGAGAAATTACTGAATCCTTTACATAGGAAAATCTTCAAGTACTTTGACCTAATTACAATGCAAACGGTTTCATTAATTTTATATTTGTTGTAACATGTAACCAAGATTCTATGCAAAGCCTTATCATTATTTATGAGTGAGGCTAAAAAAGGGGGGACTTTTTAAGAATCATTTGTGAAAACGGTTGCGCTTATGGGCAGATATTCCACTCAGTTGTGAAAAATGCAATTCATTTCCTTGTGCAAAGGTACTAAGGGCGGCTGACCCAGACGAGAGGAGCGATAATCCAAGAAGAATAAGAATCCAACGGAGCGAGATAACTATGCTTTTAACTGCGAACGTTAAGCTAGATATTATAGGAGGTAAACATGGAACAGTTAAATACAAAACGGATCTTTAGCATTGGCCTGGCCTTGGTACTTGCTTTTAGCATGTTTTTTGTTCAGGAGGCCAGAGCGTGGCAATCGGATGAACCCTATGATGACGTGGTTTTGCGCGGTGATGCAGACGCTTTGGATTGGTCCTCCAACGGGAACCCGCTCACGTTTAATGAAGAGGAGGACGTGTGGGAAAGTGCGCCAATTCCTTTAAACGGCGGGGAGGACGTGCAGTACAAATTTGTTTACGACGGTGAATGGATGCCTGGGGACAACTTGACGTTCACTCCGGCGCAAACGGGGCAGTATGTCTTTGTTTTTCATCCAGGGGACGAGCGCCGTGTGGATGTGCGTGCTGTAGACGAATACGATGGCAGTGTCACATTACGCCTCGAAGTCCCTGATGATACTCCGGATTGGCGAACACCAACGGTGGCTTCTAATCTGAATAACTTTAATCACCGAGTGACGGAAATGTCTGCGGACGGGGAAGGACATTGGCGCGTTGAACTGGCTGGCCCTGTTGGAGAAGAATTGAACTATGTCTACAGCCTCGGGGATGCTAGGTTTGCGGAAGTGCGCAATGAAAACCGAGTGACTGAGTTTACCGAAGAGGGTCATGAAGTGAAAGATGTGGTAGAAACGTGGAAGGCCGTGCCCATCGCCGAGAACGTGACTCACGACTTTAACCACCAACCATTCATCCCTAGTAATGGCGATGTGGTGACAGTGGAAGTTGAAGTGGAACATTACGGCCCAATCACGGACGGGGCTGTTTATTATACTACGGACGGCTCGGTGCCGGATGGGGCACGGGGAGACGTAAACAATGGAGAGATGGCCTCTCTTGCCGTAGAGGCCAGTGAAAAAGAAGGTGGGCTGACGGTATCCACTTTTGTTGGCACCATTCCCCAGCAAAAGAATGGAACACCGGTCAAATACAAGATCGATGTGTGGGATGAAGTAGGAGAAGGTTCCCAATTTGCCGATACGAATAGTCAAACCGCGGAGGAAGCCACCGAGTTTGCCTATTATGTCGACGAATATGTCTCACCGGAATGGGCAAAGAATGCAACGATTTATCACATTTTTATCGATCGTTTCAAAGATGGAGACTCTTCCAATAACGAAGAGAATGGGGATCTTCCTTATGAGGAGCAGCTGAAAGGTTGGATGGGCGGCGATTTGGCTGGTGTGCAGGAGAAGCTGGACTACGTGGAGGATCTCGGGGTAAACACGATATACCTCTCCCCTGTGTTTGATGGACCTTACTCCCATGGCTATCACCCGGCCGATTTCAAGAGTGTGGATGAGCGTTTCGGAGATCCGGAATTATTAAAAGAAGTGATTGATGAAGCGCATGAGCGGGGGATGAAGGTCATCTACGATTTCGTACCCAATCATACGTCGGATCAACATCCCTTTTTTCAAGATGCCTTAGAAAATGGCAAAGACAGTGATTATTACAACTGGTACACGTTCACTGACTGGCCTGACCGCTATGAAACGTTCTACGGTATTGACGAACTGCCACAATTCAATAACGACAACATGGATGCCAGGAATTATATGATTGAAGAGGTGGTGCCGTACTGGCTGGATGAGTTGGACTTTGATGGGTTCAGACTCGATTACGCCAAAGGACCGAGTTACAGTTTTTGGGTGGATTTTCGTCATGCTGTAAAACAGGCGGACCCAGATACGTATATTTTTGGTGAGATTTGGGACAACCGGGAAAAAATCAATTCCTACGCTGGCCAATTAGACGGCGCGTTGGATTTTGTCCTCCACGATACGATGAAAAATGTCTTCGCCCACGGTGGCTCTATGCAGGAATTGAGCGAGACGGTGGAACAGAATGTAAAGACGTATCCAGAAGAGTATATCATGACGTCGTTTTTGGATAACCACGACGTGCCCCGTTTCCTGTTTGAAGCAGGAGACGATGTGAATAAACTAAAATTGGCGTCAGCCACACAGTTTGCGCTGCCTGGTTCGCCGATCATTTATTACGGCACAGAAGTCGGTATGTCGCAAAGCCGGGATCACAATGAGTATCAAGACTGGTCCGATCGCTGGTACCGTGAAATGATGCCTTGGGAGGAAGAGGAGCAGAATCAGGAATTGCTCTCGCATTACAAAGAGATTATTAAACTACGAGAGGATCACAGTGCTTTTCGAACCGGAGATTTTCAGGAACTTCATGTGGATCAGAACCTGTTTGCTTTTGAGCGTCGGGATAAAGAAGGTCAGTTCATCGTGCTATCCAATAAAGGAGAAGAGACGGAAATCAATTTGAACGAGGTATCTAACGAGGGCGATTTGGTCGATGTGACTTTGCACAATGTATTTGATGAGGACGAAGTGATCAAACCTTCGGATGATGGGACGCTAAGTGTCAGAGCGCCTGCCCAGGCGGTAACCATTTATGAAGTGCGTGAGAAAGCGCCGCGCCTTTCAGAGAAGGAGCTAGAGGAAATAAAGGAACGTATGAAAGGAAGTACTCGTTTTGAGGCGGCAGTAGCATTTTCCAAAGCGTATTGGACGATGTCCGAAGCGGTTGTGCTAAAGACCGGGGGCAATGGCGATGACGTGGTAGATGAGTCGCGAGAGTATCCGATTTTATTTACCAAAGGAAACAGCTTACACCCAGCGACCCGGGCTGAATTGGAAAGACTGGGTGCGGAAAAAGCGATTGTTAAAGGCGGTTCCGGAGCCTTATCTCGTAACGTACGTGCTGATTTAAAAGAGTTGGGCATTGAGATTGAGAGGGTTAGATGAGGACGGAATAGTTAGGAAGAAGAATAGGGTGACCCTGTAGATCGTATGGTTTAGGATCACCCTATTTTCTAATTCTCCTACTAAAAACGGAAAGGTGAAAAACTTTCTTTTAACCGAAAGTCCACGAAAACTCGGAAGGTTCGTTGCTAGCGAGGCCAGCTGCAGAAGTGTATTGCTAGAGTGCATTATAGTGATTTAGCGGGAAAGAATATAACTCAACTTTCGCACCAAGAAAATCGCAATGAATTCAACGCCCATG
>NZ_KQ947402.1 GCF_001484965.1 Shouchella shacheensis
CTCTTTTGAACCCCCGGCATAGCCGGGGGTTTTCTAAACCATTAAAAAAACCTTCGCACTCAGCTTGAGGCGAAGGGAATGACTCATATCGATGAGATTTTTTTATGTGTGAGAAACGAAGACGGTTCACTTACGCTAGCATTTACCAATGAAGAACCTCGCCTCGCTTCTGTACAGCACTAGTTCTTACGGCTTAAGCAGTGGTTTGACCTCTTGAATGGCCTCATCCAATTGATGCGAACAGCGTGTATACATGTCCTTTACGCTTGTCTCCTCTTCCTGAAGCGAGTACGCCGAAAGCTCAGCCTGGGCACGCCTGAGACTCGCCCAAAGCAGAGGCAGCTCGGATTCCGGCTGCTCTTTTGACAGCTGGTCGTTGTAGACATCAATGAAAAGCTGACCATACTCATCAACTTGGCCAATGTAGACATTTTTCAGTGTCACTTGCTGTTTTTCGAGCTCTGTAGACAAAAACTGCTGGCTCAGTCCTCGGCTTGAGAGCGCGTCGTGGTCAATCACTCCTTCGCGAATCACCGTCACTGGGGTGGGCGTTCGTTTGTCCTGCTTCACCTCTACCGTTAACTCCCCATTTCTTTCTAACACTGCCGATTCCACATCTGAAAGCCTAAACACATGGTTGGAGGCGAGTTTGTATAGCAGTTCATCAACGGTAATGCCTTTTTTAGTGAGTACCTTCTCAAAAAATGTGCCATTTCTGGCGACTTCCTCGCGTCTACCCATCATCAGCTTAGCTACTGTTCGGCTCTTTCGGCAAAGCCAATAAATGAACAGCGGCAGCCCGCCCCATAGAAAGAGGGCCACTGCTACATGGCTTGCCGGAATCGAAAGCAGTACGCTCCCCATTCCCGCGACTACTACAAGCCCCGCGAGCCAGAGAAGTTCGAGAAGAGAGAGCTGGCCGGCTGGCTTTACGGGCATCAACCTGGCGATGATCCACAGGGCAATGAGCACAGAAACACCTCGTACAGCAACTTCGATTATCTCGTTCACCTTACATCTCTCCTTGCGTTTTTCTATCTAGCCACGGCGGGTAGAAACTGAAGACCTTTCAGTCACTGTTGCGTCGTCCAGACCTGTACTACAGATCACTTGATCTCGTTTCCATTACATGTGTAGATGACCATCACGTTGTGCAATAATTTTGTTTCGCTCCTCAAGATCTGCAATTACGGTACGAAGTCTAAGGGAGGCTTGGTGGAACGCCCGGCTTGCCTCTTCTCGCTCAGCCTTGAGCGAAAGCTCTTCAAGTGTTGCCTCCATTCCCTTTAAAGAGACGAGCGTATGAACTAAATCCGCCATCATCTTCACCCTTTCGGCTTAAATACGAGAGAGGCAAAGAATCCAAAGATTATCGCAGCGGAAATACCCGCACTCGTGATTTCAAAAATCCCTGTAATAACTCCAATAAGGCCGTACTGCTCTGCTTCGTTCATCGCCCCTTGTACAAGGGTGTTGCCAAAGCTGGTTATCGGTACCGTCACTCCAGCTCCGGCAAAATCGATGAGAGGCTCATATAAACCCAAAGCACTGATGACGGCACCGCTCACAACAAGTGTAGACATGGTATGGGCAGGGGTGAGCCTTCCTACATCCATGAGAAGCTGTCCAATGACACAAATTAGTCCTCCTACTAAAAATGCCCACAAAAAGATCATGGCGTGCCTCCCTCCGCTTCAATTGAAACCGCATGCGCAATACAAGGAATGGATTCTTTTTGCTGATATGAGAGTGGCGAGAGCAGGGCACCGGTCGCGACAACGAGGAGGCGCTTCAACTCCCCTTTTTGCATTCGTTTGAGTAGGTGCCCATAAGCAACAGCCGCTGAACATCCTGGGCCGCTCGCACCGCCAAGGACTTTCTGCTCGTCCTTATAAATCATCAATCCACAGTCTTGAAAGAGCTCGTGTCCCAGCGTGTGGCCCTGCTGCTTAAGAAGATCTCTGGCGATTGGCAACCCAATTTTTCCGAGGTCGCCAGATACAATCAAATCGTAGTCTTCTGGCGTCTTGTTTAAATCTCGAAAGTGGGAAACAATCGTATCCGCTGCAGCTGGTGCCATGGCCCCACCCATGTTAAAAGGGTCAGACAAACCCATGTCAATAATTTTCCCAATGGTCGCGCTCGTAATTCGTGGCCCCGTTCCTTGACTTGAGATGAGCGCAGCTCCGGCCGCTGTTGCCGTCCACTGAGCAGTGGGCGGCTTTTGCCCGCCGTACTCAGTTGGATAGCGAAACTGTTTTTCCGTTGCGGCATTATGGCTGGACGCAGCGGCCACCACATTCTTGGCAGCATTTGAGTTCACAAGCATAGCTCCAAGAGCCAGTCCTTCCATGGATGTCGAGCACGCACCGAAGAGCCCGAGGTAAGGAATAGCCAGCGCTCGTCCAGCAAAACTAGAGGGCGTCAACTGATTGACCAAGTCCCCTGCCATTAGAAATTGTATATCCTTTGTTTTCAGATTCCCCTTCTCAATCGCGGTTGTTACCGCCTCCTCGACAAGAATCGTCTGCGCTTTCTCATATGAATCCTCGCCAAGCCAGAGGTCATCATGCAAGCGGTCGAAAGCCTCGGGTAGCGCTCCGTTCGCTTCAAATGGCCCCCCAACAGTTCCAGTCGCGCTTATGACCGGCTGCTTATCAAAGGTCCAGCTTTGTTTGCCCGTAAGCATTTAGATCACCCCCGCTTTAATGAGAAGTGTTTTAATAATCGCAAGCACAAAGGCAGCGACGGTCCCAAAAACGATGACCGACCCCGCAAGCTTGAACATCTGGCCCCCAACGCCGAGCACATATCCCTCTGTTCGGTGTTCCATGGCCGCGGAGGTTATCGAATTGGCAAAGCCTGTGACAGGCACAGCCGTCCCAGCGCCTGCTACTTGGGCGATCCGATCGTAAAAACCAAGACCTGTGACCAAGGTCGAAAGAAAGATCATGGTAGCCACGGTAGGATTGCCTGCGGTTTTTTCCGTGAAGTCAAAGAACGTATAATACATGACGGTAAAGCACTGACCTAGGGCACAAATCAACCCGCCAATAAGGAAAGCAAACAGACAGTTTTTTAAAACAGGCCGCTTCATTTCATAAGATTTAGCCAGCGTCTGGTACTGCTCCTGGCTGGGTGTTGTTCTTTTTTTCTTTGCCATACTACGCCTCCTATCCCTTCATATCGTCTTCAATCTTATCGATTTCTTTCTTTAATCCTTGTGAATCCAATTGATTGGCCTTTAGCTTTTCCTCAATGTCTTCCAGTTCTTTATACACTTTTTTATCCGTAGAGACGTGAATGTTGGCATCCGGGTAAAGCGTCTTCAGACGATCATGGCCTCTTTGCCTGATATCCTGCAAATGAAACCTGTCCTTCTGCTTCACATGAACATCCATATAGAGATTGCCGTTGTGCTCAACGCCGCGGACGCTTGTGACTTCTTCCATCTTCAAAAGCTCATCCTTGGCTTTATCGGAGGCGGCTTGGTTCATGGTTGAATCATTGTCCAGTTTGAACGCCGTGGCCCGCGCATCTTCCTGTCCTTGACAACCTGTCAGCACGGCCAAGAGTAGGAAAAAAACCACCAGCTTTTGTTTTCTCATTTCACTCACCTCCAATATGTACCTTGTGTTTGGTCACCAAGGACCTTGACCGCGACACCTACCTCTTTTTCAAGCGCTTGGAAGAACGAAAAGAGCTCTTCAGTCTCACTTTCATTCGCGCATGTCTCAAGCTTCCTTTGAGCAAGAGTTAACCGTTTCAAAGGATCGATCTCCATAGGACCCTCCTTCTTTGTTGACCATACCTATAGAATTTTCCTCAGCTCCGCTTTTATTGCATGAAATTTTTGCTAACAGAAAAGGGCATAAGTTATCCAAATGAACCGACACTACTTAAAAAGAAAACGTGTGTGCATCGAAGGGATGTGATCAACGTGGAATCGTACATTTCTTTAACGAGAGAATTAATTATTGGTTTTTTTGCCCTTCTTCTGCTCACGAAAATTCTTGGCAAAAATCAAATCACTCAGCTTACACCCTTTGATTTCATCTCTGCTCTTGTCATTGGTGAGCTACTTGGGAATGCCATTTACGATGACGAGATCGGCTTACACTATGTTCTCTATGCCATTACCATTTGGGGACTTTTAATGTATGGGATTGAAATGCTAACACAGAAAATCCGGGCCACACGCGGCCTTCTAGAAGGAACGCCTTCGGTTGTTATCGCCAAAGGCCGTATTCAATTTAAGGAGTTAAAAAGGAATAAGCTTGATTTAAACCAGCTCCAGCACTTACTAAGAGAAAAGGGGGTATTTTCGATTCGCGAGGTCGAGTACGGCATTCTTGAGACCAACGGTTCCGTCAACGTGCAAAAAAAACCAGCGTTCGCGACACCCACCAATCAAGACCTTTCCCTTCAGCCACAAGCTCGCGGCTTACCGGTTATGCTAATTATGGACGGGGAGGTCATTACCGAGTCGCTTACGCTGCTTTCTTTGAGTGAAGAATGGCTTCAAGGTGAGCTGCTTGAGCGTGGCATCGCCTCTCCGAAAGCCGTTCTTTATGCGGAATGGCAAGAACATCAGCCACTTTTTTTACAGACCTACCAGGCAGATCGCTTCGCTCGGTGAAACTTAATGATTCGTTTTAACGTAAAGAGGGAAAAGAGGAAGAAAGGCCAAAGTTGTGCTTCTCCCCCTTATCCGTTTACAATGAAAATGAGAGCCAATTTGCAAAACATTCCAGAGGAGGAACATCAATTATGAGAGATTTACTGAATAACGTCTATTCCTTAGGTGTAGGAGCAGCCGCGGCAAGCAAGGAACAAATTGAGAGAACGGTGAACGAATTAGTTCAGAAAGGCGAAGTGAAGCGTTCGGAATCGAACCAGCTCGTGGATGACCTCATGCAAAGAGGCAAGGAAGCTCAAGCCGACCTGGAAGACTTGGTACAAACACGAGTGAAGCAGTTTCTCACGTCCATGGACGTTCCAACAAAGGAAGAGGTGGATGCGCTAAAAGCACGCATTGCTAGGTTAGAACGAAGCTTGAGCGAAAAAGATAGCTAATTTCCCTTCAGAAAGGATCACGCTCATGCTGAAAAGACGAATGCGCTACTTATCTAGATACCAGGATATATTGACCGCCCTCTACCATTACGGGTTCGGTCAAATCGTCCGTGACTTAGGCCTTCTCGATAAGACGCGCCAGCGAAAAAAGAAAAAGAAGAACTCCGATGACGAGCTCTCTGTAGCCAAGCGGATTCGCTTGCTATGTGAAGAGCTCGGTCCAACATTTATCAAGCTTGGCCAACTTGCCAGCACCAGAAGCGACTTGTTTCCAACACACATTATCGTGGAACTTGAGAAGCTGCAAGACCATGTGCCAAGCTTTTCCTTTGAAGAAGCGAAGGACATCATTGAAGAAGAACTGCACGCTCCACTCACTGAGTTATTCCAATCATTTTCAGAACAACCGCTTGCGGCTGCATCCATCGGGCAAGTCCACCAAGCCGAGCTCACTTCAGGGGAAAAAGTCATTGTTAAAGTGCGCAGGCCCCATATACAGACGATCGTGAGCACAGACCTGGCGATCCTTTCCGATTTGACTGAGCTGGCTGAAGATCGAATTGAGTGGGCGAGACGCTTCCGGCTTGCGAGCCTGTTCAATGAGTTCGCCGATGCTCTAAGAGAAGAAATTAATTACGCGACCGAAGCCAAAAACGCTGAGCGCCTGTTCAGACAATCGTCTGATACTGTACATACCTCGGTACCACCGATTTTTCCAACTCATTCCACGCGGAAAGTGCTGACGCAGGCCTTTGTGGAAGGCAAGAAAATAACGGAAGCGACATTTGACAAAGGCTATGACCAGGACTTAATTGCGGAGCGCTTTGCGACTGGGTTATTTGAGCAAATTTTCGTGCACGGGTTTTTCCACGGCGATCCCCACCCTGGCAACATCTTTGTTACAGAAGCGAACGAGATTCAGCTCATTGATTTCGGCTTGGTCGGTCGCCTCACAAGTGACATGCGCCAAAATTTGGCCCTGCTTGTTATCGGACTTAAGAGCCGTCACACCGATAAAGTGATGGACGCCCTTTTGAATATGGACATCGTCCATGAAGAGGTCAACCGTGACAGGCTTCGAGACGATCTCGATACCTTACGCTTAAAATACTACGATGTGCCGATGAGCGAAATTAGCCTAGCAAGTGCGATTCAAGACATGTTCGCCGTCGCCTATGATCATAATTGCATCATCCCCCCTGACTTGACGGTGCTAGGAAAGACGCTCTTGTCAATTGAATCCATTGTTTCGCATCTGTCTCCAACACTGCGAATCATTGATTTGGTCGAGCCTTTCGGTAAGAAGCTTATTAAAGAGCGCTATGATCCTAGACGGATCGCAAGGAAAACACAAAATGAGTTTCTCGACCTTGTCCAGACGGTACGCAGCTTCCCAAAGGAGCTGCACAAGCTTCTGAAAGTAACAAGAGGCGGCAAGTTGAAGGTCTCCATTTCGGTCTCGGAAATCAATGACCTGATTCACAAATTCGATCGCATTAGCAATAAGCTCGCCTTTTCTGTTGTGCTCCTCTCCTTTAGCATTATTATGGCAGGGGTCATCATTGGGGGCGCTCTTACCGCGGAGAACACGATTTTAACGCAAATACCTGCGATCGAAATCGGACTCACCATTACATCCTTAATGTTTCTCTGGATCATCTGGGCGATTTTCAGATCCGGTCGATTTTGACGCTAGTTCATAAAGAAAGTTGTAGGTAGATGCCCTATGATTATTGAATTGCCACTCCCATCGTACTTGTTTATTACGATTCTTGTTGCCAACTTACTGCTAGCTATCATTCTCATTTTTATTGAACGCAAAGATGCGCAGGCAACATGGGCGTGGCTTTTGATTTTATTTTTCATCCCTCTCGCAGGCTTTATCATTTACACTTTGCTTGGCCAAACCTTAACCCGGAGAAAACTCTTTGAGTGGGAAGGAATTCATAAAGTTGGACTTGAGCATTTGCTCACGGAACAGAAAAAACAAATTCTTGATGCTCGTTTCCACGATAAAAGTGGAACCGTTAATGAAAACCGCGATTTGATTTACATGCACTTAATGAATAACGATGCCTTGCTCACAAAAAACAACGAAGTGGAGATCTTAAACGATGGCAAGCAAAAATTTGACGCGCTTCTCCGTGATATTCAAAGCGCGGAGACCTTCATCCACATTCAATATTACATCTTCCGGTATGATGGACTTGGAAAAAGAGTCTTAGAGGCATTAACAGAAAGAGCCAAGGCCGGCGTCAAAGTCCGCTTCTTGTACGATGACCTTGGCTCTCGTTCTTTAAGGCATCGACAGCTGAAGGGGCTGGAGGCAGCTGGCGGTGAAATAGGCGTCTTTTTCCCGTCCCGCTTCACCATCATCAATTTGCGCCTCAACTTTCGCAATCATCGCAAGTCCGTCAATATCGACGGCAAGGTGGCTTATCTTGGTGGGTTCAACGTTGGGGATGAATACCTGGGCAAGAAAAAGAAGTTTGGCTACTGGCGGGATACTCATCTTCGCATACAAGGGCCCGCCGTCCAGGCCATTCAGACACGATTTATTCTGGACTGGAACCAAGCATCCAAGGAGTATCACATCTCCTACCACGATCGTTATTTTCCAGCCATTGAAGGGAAAGGTACGACGCCGCTGCAAATCGTCTCAAGCGGACCTGATTCTGAATTTGAACAAATCAAGAACGGCTACTTGAAAATGATCATGGATGCCAGGGAATCCATTTGCATCCAGACGCCTTACTTTATTCCGGATCAAACGCTGCTTGATGCGCTGCGTGTCGCCGCTCAAACGGGAATCGACGTTAAGATCATGATCCCAAACAAGCCTGACCACATGTTTGTTTACTGGGCGACCATGTCCCATATCGGGGAAATGTTGAAAGCTGGTGCGACTGTCTATATCTACGAAAATGGCTTTATTCATAACAAAGTAATCATTGTTGATGAAGACGTCTGCACCGTAGGAACCGCCAATATTGATCAGCGCAGCTTCAAGCTCAACTTTGAAGTGAACGCCTTTATTTACGATAAAAAAACGGCCGGGCAACTAATTGAAGACTTTACGAATGACGTGAAGCTTTCCACCCATCTAACATTGGAAGACTACGAAAGCCGGCCGAAGCGGGTACGGTTCAAGGAATCGATTTCGAGATTGCTTTCGCCGATATTGTAGGGGTTGTCCTAGGTCTTTCTATGACAAATCAATACAAAACCAGCTATAATGTAGGTAAAGGAGATGAACGAAATGGAAAAACAGGTGTTAGAGATTCTGATGGACATGAAGACCGGAATGACGGACATGAAGACCCAAATGTCGGAAATGAGAAACGACATTAATAATGTAAATCTTAAGGTTACAGATTTACAAAACGGTGTGAACGAAGTCAAAAGCAGGCTGGATACCCTAGAAAAACAAACGAATGAAGGGTTTAATACAAACCATCGAAATTATAGGATTGTGAATGAAAAGCTTGATAAGGCCGTTATTGGCAGAAGTGGAGTAGACTTCTTGACAGAAAAAGTCTATTACCTAGAGGAAGAATTATACAAGCTGAAAGAAACACAACGATAATGCGAGTACCCTGAAAAGCGCAGGCGGGTTGCTCAGGAGCGAGACAAAGAAGCACCGGTGTTGTAGCCAGTGCTTCTTTGTCTAGACCACCTATGGTTCCCAGTTTCCCGCCTTTCCACTAAAGCAACTCCATACTGATTCCAGCATTGCCACCGATCGACAAAGAGTCCGAGCTGGATTTTTTTAGTTTGCGCCCAGATATGATTGGTCGGCCCCTTCATTAAGTTACTGGGATGGACCTTGACCACAAGCGCTAAAGTCAATAATTCTGTGGCTAACTCGCTTTAATAAGTGTTTGTCATGACTAATGGCAAGTATTCCGATATGGCGTTTTGAAGCTATTTTTAAAATGACATTCCAAATTTGCGCCTGCGTAACCGCATCAAGCATGCTTGTCATTTCATCAGCAATAAGATAGCGAGTATCTGACCCAAGGGCACGTGCTAGACAAATACGCTGTAATTGCCCGCTGGAAAGTTCGTTGGGCCACCGTTTTAACCAGGCCTTGTCTATTCTGAGATCAGCGAGAATATGGTCGTCTGGCGACCAACCTTCTCGAAGCGTCCGTTCTAGTCTCCATCTTGGATTTACCGCTTTTTCAGGATGTTGCCAAACGAGTTGAACTGGAGAGTAGCCTCGTGGAAGAGGTGACCTGTTACCCAACTGGACACTTCCTTCTGTTGGTTTCTCATAGCCTGCAAGAATTCGTGCCAATGTCGTTTTTCCTAAACCGCTCGGCCCAAATAAACCGACCACTTCTCCGGGGAGAACACTTATATCTACATCCTTTAAAATCCATGGGCCCTTTCGATAACGAAAGCCAATGTTACAGGCTTCAAGCTTAAAATCACTCCCCGGTCTGCTGTGTATTTTGTCGATTTCAGTTCGATCGTTCGCGCATATATGGGCCTCCTGTGAATATTGCTGCTCGACGTCTACCGGCGTGAAATCATTTTGGGGCAAGGCATTCCAGAGTGCCCGAGTATACGGATGTCGTAGATTTTCTCCCTTCCCGGAAAAATCCTTAGACTGAGCAATTTCCACGATGGTTCCATTATAAAATACAGCAATCCGATCGGCAATTTGTAATGCAGAATCTATATCGTGCGTAATAAACATGACGCCTCGTCCATCATTAGCAAATTTGCGAATATGATCAATGATTTCTTTAAGAGTCTCTTCATCCAAACCAGGCGTAGGTTCATCGGCAATGACTACGTCCCCTTTTGCAGCCATTGCTGTTGCCATCAGTACTCTCCGTGCCATTCCTCCTGACAGTTGAAACGGATACTTGGTTTCTGTTTTTAACGGCAGGCGCAGCTTGGAAAATATTTGCCGCATGTTTTCCTTTGTATTCTTACTTTCCCTTGTGCCTACTTGTTTTCCCGTCTTCATCAAGGGATCAAGACTAGTGATGGATTGCGGAATTAAAACCAGATTTTTGCCCCGCATGCGCGCGGTTTTAGTATGGGTTAAGGCTTCTCCCTTATAATCGATCGTTCCGGTCATACTAGCATTTTGAGGTAAAATACCAAGAATGGCACTAGCAAGCAGGCTTTTCCCTGACCCACTCCCTCCAATTACCGCGACCACCTCTCCCTTACGTATTGTCAAATTAATCTCATCAATCATTTGAAAACGGTATTGTCTCAATCCATTTATATACATTGTAAAAGAGACAGAAAGGTCTTTGATTTCCATTAGTGTCGCTTGATCACCGGTAATGCCTAAAGAGGAACATTCCTTGTTTCCATTGACTACCGGCGTTTGAACACGATTATACATGGTGTCCTCCTTCCTCTTTTTAATTGTGCGAATGATGTGGATCTATTAATTTTCGAATTTGATCGCCTAGTACATCGAAAGACCTAACCATGAGAATAAGGGAAAGGCCTGGAAAAAATGCCAGCCACCACATACCCGTTGATAAATAACTCATGGATTCCGACAGTATAATTCCAATAGCCGGTTGCTGGGGGGATAAACCAAATCCTAAGAAAGTGATAGCTGCCTCATGTAAAATGGCGTGAGGAAACAACAAAACGAACCCTACTACTAGTTGCGGAAGCAAATGTGGAAGTAAGTGATGGCGGGCCACCCACCAAGAAGGCTTTCCAAACCGGCGCGAGACTTCGACATAGTCTGCATTGCGTAACTGCAGTACCTCCGCACGCAGCACGCGAGCCAAATGAGGCCAGTGCGTTAAGGCGATCCCAAGCACCACTCCTTTAAAGCCGCCCCCTAGTGTAAAAGCAATCAATATAAGCGAAACTAAGTGAGGAATACTAAGAAATAAATCGATCAACCAGGTCACAACTAGATCTGCCACTTTACTCATAGACGCCGTAAGACTAAGTGCAAGGGCAACCAGTACACTGAGCGAGGCTGCAAGCAAACCTACGCCAAAACTTAAAGCGAGGCCCTTTAAAGTTCTGGCTAGCATATCTCTTCCCAACCAATCGGTTCCAAATAGATTGGCTAGTGACGGAGGGGCATTTTTTTTTGCGAAGTTCGTAGCAATCTGGTCATCCCCCATAAAAACCCCGCCTAAGACAATTCCAGTTAATATTCCAAGAGCTATTGTCATAAAAAACAAGGTTTGTTGTCTCAGATTCATAGAAAACAAACGAATCTCCGTTTTCTCTTTTAACCTCATACCATTCTCTCATTTCTCATCCGGGGGTCAATGACGTGATAAAGAAGATCTGCGATCAAATTCCCAACGAATACAAATATCGCACTGAAAAGGACAACGCCAAGTAATAAAGGGATATCTCCCTGCAACCCGGCTTGAACCGTAGCTTGGCCTAGTCCAGGGTAGGAAAATACTTGCTCAGCAAGAACGGCTCCCCCAAACAATCCACCTAAAGATGCAAAATGGAGAGAAATTGCAGGCATTGCAACATTCCTTAAACCATGGCGCCAAAATAAACTAAATCCTTTTTCGCCTCTCGCTTTCGCAAAGTGAATAAAATCGCTCTCTAGTACTCCCACTAGTTTTTGTCGGGTGTGTAGCGCCACGTTTGCCACACCTACGACACTTAGGGTAAGAGCAGGCAAAATCAGATGCCAGCCTCGGTCAAATAGAGTCACGTCTTCGGCGAGCGTGCCTGCAGGTACTCCCAATCCAACAGGGAACCAACCCAACCATACGGAAAATACAATAAGCAGCAGGAGTCCAAACCAGAACGTCGGAGTCGAAGCGAGGGTAAGACAATACCATTTAATGACACGATCCATCCATGTTCTTTGTTTCATCGCCGCCACTACACCTAGCGAAAAACCAACGAACCCGGAAACCAGCCATGCGATCGCCATCAGTGCGAAAGAAGCCGTAAAGCGCTCAGCGATAACACTAGAGACAGGACTTCGGAAAATCATAGAAGTACCCAGGTCTCCCTTTATCACCGAAGTGAACCAAAGCCAAAATTGTTCTGGCATCGATTTATCTAATCCCCAATATGCTGCGATCCTTTCCCGTTGTTCAGGGCTCACTTGCATCATGTCAGCACCTATATACGCTTGAACTGGATCAACGGGTGAATGACTTAACAACCAAAAGGAGATGAGGCTGAGTGCAAACAGCAATGTTGCCATTTTAAGTACCTTCCCTAGTATAAAAAATGTAACTTTTCTAATCTGCACTTTCTATAGTTCTCCTCCCCTTTATTCTCGCTCTTCCGTCCACTGCCACTCTGTAATCACATCAGTTATCGGCCACCCATGCCCGTGTGGCTGTACTTTTTGTGCACCGATGTCCAAACCATCTCTAACAAGATAAAGATGGTTTAGGTTAACGAGCCAGGCCCATGCCGCATCACCTTTCAAGCCATAACCTGTTTCTCCATCCCACTGCGCTTTTTGCCAATATTGTACCGCCTCTGTTTCACTAGAGGCCTCCAACGCCTGCTCTAGATAGCTGTCCACGGTTGCGTTGGAGTATAATCCTGCATTGTACCAACCTTCCCCTTGTGTCTCACTGCTGAAAAGGTTAAATGATTCCATCGGATTGTAATTCCCAAATCCCATCATCACGGGGGTAGAGTGCTGCAATCGTTCAATCTCGTTCCAGCTTTTTCCTTCTGCTTGTAGCATGATTCCTAGCGGCTCCATCATGTCTGCAAGAGCAATGGATAGACTTTGGCGAATTTGATCATCTGCTGGATATAATAGAGTAAACTTAGCGACTAGACCGTCTTTTTCAAGTACTCCATCTCTATTTTTGCTCCATCCGGCCTCACTCAGAATCTGTTCTGCCCGCTCAAAGTTCCCATCCTGAGTGGTGCTTTCAGAATTCCACCATGGCAGACCGTCATTCTCGGTATAGGCAGGCGTGCCATACCCTCCTAAAACTCCATCAACAAGGCTTTGACGGTCAATCGCAATATTTATTGCCTTGCGGATCGCTTTGTCTGCTGTCACGTCGTTGCCGATAGGTAACCCCTGATCCGTCTCTTTACCTTCAGGTTTAACAGGAAACATAACCCCCCGATTGTCTACGCTTTCGAGCGCAACTAATTCCATGCCACTCACATCTTGGCTTGCAAGTTGTGGAGAAATCGAGGCAATGTCAACTTCCCCTGCATTCGCCGCCGCAAATGCAGCATCTTCGGAAAGAAACAAAAAAGTAAGATTGGTAAAATAAGGAAACTCCCCGTAATATTCAGGGTTCGCTTTCACTATCAGCTGTTGCCCTTTATCCCATTGTTCAAGCATGAACGGGCCTGAACCAATCGGATTTTCATTATAATTTTCTCCATAAGCGTGCTTAGGAACGATTCCAGTGGCAATCAAAGATTGAACAAATGTCGACTGAGGCTTCTCAAGAAAAAACTGCACCGTATTCGGATCAACGACTTTCACTTTATCTAAGATCGTCAAGTCGATAACAGAGCCACTAGCAGCCGCTGTTTCAAAAGTAAACGCAACATCTTCAGCTGTCAGTTGCTCACCATCCGAAAAGTGCACATCATCCCGAAGCTTGACCGTCCAAACTAATCCATCTTCGCTTACATCGTAACTATCTGCAAGATCGTACTCAATATTGAACTCTTTATCACGTTTTAAGAGCGTGCTTTGAAACAAAGGAGACCCGTAACGTCCCCAGCCGGCCGTAGGATCAAATCCCTCTTCAGGCTCCCCGCCAATCGCTAAAATTAAATGATCCTTCTTGTCCTGATCTACATCCGTACTACTTGCATTGGGTGATGTACATGCCGTTAGCAACAACCCCATTATTAAAAAAATTAGGATAAATTTATTATTCAATGTGTCTCCTCCTCATTTATTTGAAACATCTATACATTCACAAACTCCCCGAAAGTTACTATCATCAGGGAGTTTATGATGGCATATGGTATTCTCTCCAACAGGCTAAATTATCATTTCCCCTCTGTTTCTACACTGATTTTGACTCGATCAGATCTCCCCACGTTTTATTCATTTCGCGCTTCAGTTGCAACAAATCAGACGCCAGCCACCTAATATGGATTCCTTTTCCTTCGAGACTTGTGACACCTGGGTTAATACTACTTGAAACTTCGAGCTTATCGTTTAAATCTCGTATACTTATAGATTGAACCTCAGGCGAAACAAACCACAGGGAACCAATATACAATGATTGTTCTAATAACCCGATCTGTTTCAGCGACATTGAGCTAGGGGAAAGGCGGAGGGTGTCAAATGCGAGACACTCCTCTTCCACCCATATTTGAAAGCTTGTCCGAAAGTCATCATAGTGAAAACATTCATTTCTTTTCTCACGACCAGGTGATATAATTTCCCCCCATAACAATGTTGAATCACGTTTCATTTGAATCATCGTATCTCCGCTAAATTTCGCTTCTTTAAAAGGGATAACCGCCTCAGGCTTCCACTCCAAACATGCCTTATGATCAATCTGTACAGAGACATTTTGAGTGCAAGAACGTTCGTTCCATGACGGATACACTTTCATGGCAGATTGCTGAAGAAGGCACACATTGGCATGTTCCCTCACGTGAATCTCATAGTCATTACGGTCTCCGGCTACCATTCCACCCGATGACTCCATAAGATATACGGTCGCTTTTTCCTTATCGTCGAGATATAATGCGCGGCTCGCTTTCAACGGAGGTTGTTGAAAGCAATCTGTTAAACGAGTCACTCCTTTTTTTTGCTGGAATTTCATTAGAAGTTTCCCGTGATGATTGACCTTAAGCGGTTGGCTTATTTGTTCCAGCGGAATCCGCCCCCTCTAATAGTAGGTCGCGCTGGATCCAGTTGATTACTTGGTCAAGTCCTTTTTTACTTTTTAAATCAGTAAACACGTAAGGCCTTCCGCCGCGCATTTTCTCTGTATCAGCGTTCATTTGCTCCAGATCAACATCAACATAAGGTGCTAGGTCTGCCTTATTAACCAAGAGCAAATCCGAGCGAGTCAATGCTGGTCCACCTTTACGAGGGATGTCCTGTCCTTCTGCCACATCAATCACATAGATATAAGCATCCACCAATTCGGGGCTGAATGTCGCTGACAAGTTGTCGCCGCCACTTTCCACAAAGACAATGTCTAAATCATTGAAGCGTTTTTCTAATTGGTCGATGGCTTCAAAATTCATCGAAGCGTCTTCGCGGATCGCCGTATGCGGACATCCACCTGTTTCAACACCGATGATGCGATCTTTTTCCAATACTCCACTCTTTATTAGAAATTCCGCATCCTCTCTCGTGTAAATATCATTGGTGATAACGGCTACCTCATACTGCTCATGAAGTTCGCTTGTTAGTCGATCTACAAGAGATGTTTTTCCCGAACCAACGGGTCCGCCAATTCCAAGTCGTACTGGTTTCATGTCCTTCTACTCCTTTTTATGTGATAGCGCCGATTATTATGAAATAAACAAACGCGAAAATAAATATTCGTGTTGCATCGATGCCATTTCAATTCCTAGCGCATTGTTGCACAGATCTCCCAATGTGCAGTCCATGACGCTGTTAGTCGCTTGTTCGATTGGCGCAAGCAGCTCATACAAAGCCTGAACTCCACTGTTTTGTCCAAGAGGAACCGCTCGAACCGCATTTTGAATCAGTCCGTTAAGGGAGGCGTACAAAAACGTCAATACAGCCTTTTCAATACTAATTGAAAGACCGGCTGTATAAATGCCGTACAAAACGGCATAATGGCCTTTAACTTCTTGATGATCAAATTTGGTCTTCCACTCTTGTATGACGTCTAATTCACAGAGCGGTAAAATCGTTTGCAGGAACTGTTTGCCCATCTTGATGCTGCCGTCTCGAGATTCCCGTGCGAGCTTCATTCCATTGCAAATCTGTTCAAGGTAGACCAGTTTGTCAAGGTCTCTCTTCTCTGCAGCCTTATGCGATTCTTTCACAATAATCGCATCTCCGCTGGTTAGGTTGTGGAACAAATAGGACTTGCAGTACTCGACTAACTCTTGCTTCGTCTTTATCGCATTTTGCTGTATATACGTTTCCATTCCAAAAGACTGTGTATAAGAACCGATTGGAAACGCCGAGTCATGTAGCTGAAACAGGTGAAGAAATCGTTGTTCAGTGCTGATGTCCTTTGTATTTAAACGGTTGTTTAAATCGTCTTTTGGCAACTTCATAACTGACACCAACCTCATCCAGCAATTTTTCCAGCGTATGATCGAATCGAACAATGATCTCATTTTCGTTTATCAAGCAAGGTGTATGCCGATTTCCGAGCTCAAAGGCTGATTTCCCCATTTCAATCATCGTCTTTGGATGAATGACAATCACCTCTTCTAACTTTGTTCGTACAGCAATCTGTCTCTCTTCATCCTCATAAAGCAGGTCACCATAATGTAGGGGTTGTTCTTGCTCGAGGGAAATGGCCACGTCCGTACCTTTATCCGTTGTTTTCCGCAAAATACGTTTATTAAGTTCTTCCCAATCTAATTCCACCCACTCACGACGTTTTGCTACTTCATCTTCATGGTCAATGTTACGAATAATACTCTGAATAAGCATATCTATGTCTCCTTCTTAAAATAAGAAATAGCGTTGTGTCATAGGAAGCTCACTAAAAGGCTCACAACTTATTAATTCACCATCGACTTTCACTTCATAGGTCTCCGGATTCACGTCAATCTTCGGGGTCTCCCCGTTTAGCTTCATATCACTCTTTGTAATGTTTCGGCAGTTTTTCACTACACTTATTTGTTTTTCCAAACCCAATCGTTTTGGAATCGCATTATCGACAGCGATTTTCGGAAGGAACGTTAAACTTGTAAGTGCCGTGGCTTTCCCATGGAAGGCATACATCCGGCGCGCCTTCATCGGCTGTGGTGTTGGGATGGAAGCGTTCGTGTCACCCATTTGAGCATAGACGGCCACCCCGCCCTTGATGACAACTTCAGGTTTAACACCAAAAAATTTAGGATCCCACAAAATAATGTCCGCGAATTTGCCCTCTTCAATTGAACCAATATCATGGGAAACCCCCTGGGCAATAGCAGGGTTAATGGTATACTTTGCAACGAACCTTTTCACTCTAAAATTGTCATGGTCTTTTCCTTCATCTTCCGGCAACGCCCCTCGTTGTTTCTTCATTTTGTCGGCCGTTTGCCATGTGCGTATAGTCACCTCTCCAACTCGACCCATCGCTTGCGAATCCGACGACATGATGCTTATAATACCAAGGTCCTGCATAATATCCTCTGCAGCTATTGTCTCTGGCCGAATTCTAGAATCAGCAAAGGCGACGTCTTCCGGCACGTCATGCGAAAGATGGTGGCAAACCATCATCATGTCCAAATGCTCATCAATCGTATTGACCGTATACGGTTTTGTTGGATTGGTGGATGCAGGTAGTACATTGGGGTAAGCTGCCATTTTTAACATATCCGGAGAGTGACCGCCGCCAGCACCTTCCGTATGGAACGTATGGATCACTCTACCGTTAATGGCTTCAAGTGTATCTTCAACAAATCCAGCTTCATTCAACGTGTCCGAATGAAGGGCAATTTGGACATCAAATTTATCAGCAGTCGTTAGACTTTCGTGAAGTGCGGAAGGTGTCGCTCCCCAATCCTCATGGACTTTCAGACCAATAGCTCCTGCCCTAATTTGTTCGATCAGCGGTTCTTGCGTGGACGCACTTCCTTTTCCTAACAACCCAACATTGATCGGTAAGTCCTCAACAGCTTCCAACATTTTAAATATATTCCATTCACCAGGGGTGGCACTAGCTGCCTTACTACCTGCTCCGGGACCTGCCCCCCCTCCGATCAATGTGGTTGTTCCAGAGGCAAGGGCGACATCGACTTGAGCAGGGTTGATAAAATGAATGTGTGTATCAATCGCTCCAGCTGTTGCAATTAACCCTTCGCCAGCATACACTTCCGTTCCGACGCCGATGACCATGTTCGGATCAACGCCATCCATCGTATCCGGGTTACCCGCTTTCCCAATGCCGGCAATTCTTCCATCTTTCATGCCAAGATCCGCTTTCACGATTCCGGTATAATCAACAATCATTACGTTTGTAATCACGGCATCAAGCACGCCTTCTAGGCGAGTTTGGGTCCCGTTTTGTCCCATACCTACACGCAACGATTTACCTCCACCAAACACACCTTCATCCCCGTAATGAGTATAATCCCGTTCGATTTCTATCCACAGATCAGTATCTGCAAGGCGAACCTTATCCCCTGAGGTAGGTCCGTACATCGCCGCATAACGTTCTTTGGAGATTTTCATTCATCATCACTTCCTTTAAACCCTAGTTTATCTGCTTTTTCGATGATTTCCTCTCTTTTGTCAATTGAACCGCCTGTTAAATCGTTTAGGCCGTATACATTTTGTCGGCCGCTGATTTCAGTAAGCTCAACTTCTTTTTCCTCTCCGGGTTCAAACCGTTCAGCGGTGCCAGATGGTATGTTTAACTGCATACCGACCGTTTCTTCACGCTTGAATGATAAATATTTATTGGCTTCGATAATATGATAATGAGAACCAACCTGAATGGGTCTGTCTCCAGTGTTCGCGATGCGAATGGTCTTCGTTTGTCTTCCAGCATTGATTTCAATATCGCCGCTGGCAACCTTATATTCACCAGGTATCAATAGAAACGCCTCCTTAATTCTAGGGTTATTCTTTCGTTGTTACTGAATCGGTGTATGGACCGTTACAAGTTTTGTACCATCAGGGAACGTTGCTTCTACTTGAACATCCTCGATCATTTCGGGGATGCCTTCCATCACATCGTCAGTTGTAAGTATTTTTTTGCCCTCACTCATCAGTTCAGCTACCGTTTTCCCCTCTCTGGCGCCTTCCAAAATAAAATGGCTGATAAGAGCAACGGCTTCTGGATAATTTAATTTTAACCCTTTTTCTTTACGTTTAAGAGCCAGTTCTCCGGCAAAATAGAGCATCAGCTTTTCTTGTTCGACCGGGTTTAGCTTCACGTATTTCACCTCATTTTCTTAATCAATAAATAACAAATCGATATGGCTTCGCTTATACTACTGTGACCAAACTAAGAAAGTGATCGGGCCCGATCTTTTTCTTTCCAAAACAAATAAATAACCATTACGTATCCAGTAAGATCATATGACTTTGACCTAAAATACAGTTTGGACGAAAAGAAATTTTTATAAACACATGCTCTTTGGTATTTCTCGTCGGATACTCAAAGCAAAATAGAAAGATAAAATCCTGTGGTTTAACCGGTTAATGAATAACAGGAATATCAACGTTACCTGCAGGGGGTGCAGCGTAGTGAAAGAGCTCATGTAAAAAGAAGAGCTGATACGTTGATAGTAACAATCGAAAGGAGGCTTTTCGACTAACGAATAATATCATAGCTCGGATGGGAAAACAATAGTATTTGTGAAAAACATCACAAAAAAAGAGAACAATTCAAGGAAAGGGCTATTTGATGACATAAATCGCTCTGTCCTCTTAATTTTCATTCTTTTCTTGCAGGAAAAATGTCTCTTTTGAAACATGGCAGCCTCAAACCCCATTTCCCGCACCTACATAGAGCCACCCACACACAAAAAAACCGGCGCGAGCCCCCCTCCCACGCCGGCTTTTTCAATTCTCCCTTTAATACGCTTCCCACCTAAGCTTTTGCGCCTGCGCAAAGCGGCGCTCAACTTCTGGCCAATTCACGACATTCCACCAAGCTTCAATATACGGCTTGCGCTCATTTTTGTACTTTAAGTAATGAGCGTGCTCCCATACGTCTAGGGCTAGCAACGGCACTTGATCCTGCTGGGATAAGTTTTGATGCTTCTCAGCCTGAAGGATTTCTAGTCGATGCGCTCTTGGTGCCCAAATGAGCAGGGCCCAGCCGCCTCCCTCGACGTTTTCTGCTGCTGCCGAAAAGTGGTCCTTCATTTTTTTTACAGAACCGAAGTCCTTTTTGATTTGCTTTGCGAGCTTATCTCCCGGATCCCCCCCGCCTTGGGGACTCATGACTTTCCAAAAGAGCGTATGCAAATAGTGGCCAGCTCCGTTAAACGCTGCCTCCCTCTCCCAATGAGCGATCAAATCGAAATTTCCAGAGTCCCGTGCTTTCTGCATCTCCATTTCGGCCTTGTTTAGGCCATCGACGTAGCTCTGGTGGTGCTTATCATGGTGAAGGCGCATCGTCTCTTCATCAATATGCGGCTCTAGTGCATGATAGGCGTACCCCAGTGGTGGCAAACGATGGCCCCCAATCGGAACACGATCTGGCTTTGCGGCCATATTCGACCCTCGATTACTCGTCATCACAAACCACTGCTGATAAGCATCAGCCGCTAATTCGTCCACACCGTCGCCATCCCCCTCGAGCGCTTCTTGAAGGGAATCCAGCGAATGAGTGAATGGCTTCGTGTTTGACTCTCCCACCGCCCGCACCAGTTCCGTTTCCTGCTCGCGCCAAAGTTGCTCCAGTTCCTTTGCCCAAAGCTCGACTGCTTGCTTATGTGATGTCATCCAACCGCTCCTTTCGATTCATCACGATCAGTGTATGCAACGTGGCTAGGCGATGTGCGATTGCCTATGTGAAAGGAGATTGATCGGCGGTCTTAGTGGGATTCGATTGAGAAATTGGATGATGCACTTGATTGCCTCACTAAGGAAACCCTTTCCATAAGGGACAATTCTGCAAAATTATTGCCTTTTTTTCCATTGAACTACCCACCACTTAATGAGCTAACGACCTGTTTGAAGTGGGGGATTCCTACGAACACCAGCGCAACCGCCAGTTGGTTTAGTAGGCTAGCCCCGTAGTTCCTACGGTTAGAAGTCTTAGTGCTTCATTTTTCACGTTTATACTTGCGTTTAGATCCCGGTCTTGATGGCTGCCACAAGAAGGGCAGTCCCACGCACGTAAGGCGAGATTCTTCACGTCTTGATGTCGGTACCCACAGCACGAGCACAACTGACTGGAAGGGAAGGTTTTCCCCACAGCGACCACCTGTTTTCCGTACCACGTGGCTTTGTATTCAAGCATCGTGCGAAACTGGGACCAACTGACTTCGCTAATGGCCTTGGCCATTTTGCGATTCTTTAACAAATTGGATACCTGCAAATCCTCTATCCCAATGACATCGTGGTTTTTGATGATCGTGCTAGAGAGTTTATGCAGGTAGTCCGTTCGTGCATTGGCGATCGTTTCGTGGATACGAGCGACCTTCCGTTTTTGTTTTTGATAGTTCTTCGCTTCATACAAAGGCTTCCCATCTTTTCGTGCTCTTTCTTTACGTCTGGATAAGATACGTTGTGCATCCGCTAATTTCGTTTCAAGGGCCCGGAGGAAACGTGGATTCTTGTACACGGTTCCGTCCGAGAGTATCGCAAAATCTTTTAACCCTACGTCAATGCCAACAGAAGAATGGGTCTTAGGTTGATCGCAGACGTTCGTTTCAACCAAGATTGAAACAACGTATGTCCCTGTAGCGCTACGTCGAACGGTGGCGCTCAAGATACGGCCTTCCACCTCGCGGCTTTTCGCAAAGCGGACCAATCCGAGTTTGGGCAACTTGAGTTTGTTGCCAACAATCGCAATATTACTGTTGGTATTCTTTGTGGTATACGATTGAACGTTGTTGTTTTTGGACTTGAATCGCGGTGCTTTTGTTTGCTTCTTGAAATAACGTGAATACGAATCAGCCAAGTGTTTCAGCGACGATTGAAGGGCAATGCTGTCGACTTCCTTTAACCAAGCCAATTCTTTTTTGAGTGGAGGCAGTTGCGAAGAGCAGGCATTGTAGGTTAAGCCTTGGCCCGTTTCTTTGTAGGTCTTTTTCCAACGAGAAAGGAAGCGGTTAAAAACAAACCGACAGCAACCAATCGTTTTGGCGATGACAATCTCTTGGGCTTTGTTCGGGTAGAGCCGGAATCTATATGCTTTGTGGACGACCATTGAGAACCACCCCCCGTTCATCTTGATTTCCAGCCCGTAACACAGGAACTTGTGTTCTTCATTGATTATACCAACGTTCGAAAGAGAAGCAAAGCCTTTAGGCTCGCGCCTAACCGAAATTCACCCCCCCTTATCGCTGAGCTGAGCCCTGTACGCGCTTGAAGAGGGAGTCTNAATCTCTTGGGCTTTGTTCGGGTAGAGCCGGAATCTATATGCTTTGTGGACGACCATTGAGAACCACCCCCCGTTCATCTTGATTTCCAGCCCGTAACACAGGAACTTGTGTTCTTCATTGATTATACCAACGTTCGAAAGAGAAGCAAAGCCTTTAGGCTCGCGCCTAACCGAAATTCACCCCCCCTTATCGCTGAGCTGAGCCCTGTACGCGCTTGAAGAGGGAGTCTTCTTTCGGAAACCGATAAATGCGTTCTTTAACTTCTGGGGGATATGTAAGTATATTACTCAATTCATCAAGGGCAGTTTGTGACGAACAGATATTATAAGTTTTGTTCACTTTCAAACTCCCTAATTTTGCTCTGAAGATATTTTAGCCCCTGCTCTTGATTGTAAATACGTCCATTTGTACGATCTTCCTGACTTTTCTGTAGTTGACGGATGAATTCCTTATCCCCAGTAAATAGGTCTAAATCAAAATGATCAATGGCTTCTCTTTCCCGTTTCATGTGTAGATACCCAATAAAATCATATACTTCAGCTGCATCTTCTTCGTGAATAAAGTCAATTAGCTGTTTTAGCTCTTCACGGTTAACACTCATTTTTAACACCGCCTTGTATTTACTAACACCATTATATCATTGAATGCTTCATTAACATGACTATGTACATCTGAAGGGTGCCTTCTTATTAAAGAAAAGCGCCCGATTGTGGCAAGACTTACATAAAAACAAGCAGCACTCTGCTGCTCAAAATTCTCTTGACGTCTTGACCTATTGATTTTTCTATTTTTCAACTTCCACCTCCGATAGTCCTGTCAATTCTGCAACCTTCGTTACGCTCATGCCGTCTGCT
>NZ_LLYY01000048.1 GCF_001484965.1 Shouchella shacheensis
CGACATAACCTTTCGTACATTTTTTCTTAACGTTTACTCCTCAGAGCTGCTGAAACACCTAATGGCGTGCTAAAAACCCCGGATGTGGTATAAAATAAGTGGTCAACAATCCACATAATTGTAAATTCCCTATGCGATAACAAGCCAGTGAAAAGATGTCCCCAGACACCATACGCTAAAAATACAACCATGATGATGGCCAAGGCATTCCCAACCACACGCCGGGTCGCTTCAAGCAAGAGGAACACAGCAATGATGCCTATCGCAACTTCCCACATTGAAAGAGGCTGAACGTAAGACATTCTCGAAGAAATTTCAGGTGCGTTAAAGACAAAATACGAATAACACCCAATGACTAAGAGAAGCAGAATGTAATCGTACCAAGGAATCGTCGATTGTTTTTTCCTTTTTAAAGGACGGTAAAGGGCAAAGGTAAGCAGTAGTGCAAAGGTTAAATGGGCTGACCTTTGTAGAATTGACTCAAACACTCCAAAAAATGCTGTATACAAGTGAAACAAAGACATCGAAACCGCGATGAGTGCAACGACGACATTTGCAATCCCTGTTAAGTCTCTCTTTTTTGAAAGCAGCAATTGATCGTCTGCTTGTGCCTCCTTCTCGGTTTGTCCATTAGAAAGAGATTTGTTAGATGGTGAGGTCATGTTCTATCCCCCTTTTTTAATAAAGGGATGGAAACTGCCTCCCACCCCTTGTGCTATATTACTCTTGTAGGGCCCCTATTTCTTCGTAATATCTTTCCGCCCCAGGGTGCAAAGGCCCAACATTGTTTTCTACGGAATATTCGGCATCAAACACATCCAGTGTGCTTGAGAGCTGCGACCATTGACCAGCATTCTCCACAATCATTTTTGTTAACTCATAGCCCACGTCTTCATCAATTAATTCGTTATTGGCCAGAAGAACGGTATAACCCGCTGTAGTAAGAACATCCTCTTCGATTCCGCTGTAAGTGCCGCCTTCAATCGTATGCTCGAGGTATCCTGGGTTAAGCTCATTAAGGCCTTCCACCACATCTTCTTCAAGTGGGATTAAGCGAACACCTAGTGTCGTGTCAAGCTCCTGAACGGTGGGAACAGGGGCGGCAAGCATACCGACAAATGCGTCAATATGACCATCACGCATGAGATCACCAGCTTCTGCTGTTCCTGTGTATTCGATATGCTCTAGGTCATCATAGTCCATTCCGACGGCTTCAAGAATATCGATGAAAGCAAGCTCACCGCTGTACCCTTTAATCCCCGGGCTCACTCGCTTTCCAGCAAGATCTAGTACACTTTCGATATCAGAACTTTCAGGTACTATAATATGCATGACGTTTGGATATAGAGTCGCTAGCGTACTGACATTTTCTACTGGCTCTTCAAAGTCACGAATTCCCTCCAGTGCCTCTGGTACTGTCTGGCCGTTACTAAACCCGATGGGGTAAAGACCTTCGCCTAATCCAATTAAGTTTGAAATAGATCCTCCTTCAACAACTGTAACGGAAGAATTAGGGTACAATTCCGAAATCCCTTCACCCATCGCTCCTGACAAGGTATACCAGAGACCACCAACAGTGGCAGATCCAAAACTAAAGTCTTGCGGGGCCTCTCCGGCTGCCTGTTCCACATCAAGATCAAGGGAATCCTCTTCGCTTTCACCACTCCCTTCTGCTTCTGTTCCTCCCATTCCGTCAGCTTCTTCTGTCCCACCGCTTCCGTCATTTCCACAGGCTGCTAGCAAGAACAGCAGCACACTCAGTAAAAATATCGACAGTGTTTTTTTCATTTCAGCTTCACTCTCCAAAGAAATAGTTTGTCATGCAAACGACGATTAATAATCTGATACTAAGTTAGGGGATATTTCAAAGCGTGCGTCGGTGATTTTTTTTAGTTCCTCTACGGTAATACCTGAAGCTATTTCGACGAGATACATGGTTTCCTTTTCAAACGTAAATACTGCTTTTTCCGTCACAACCATATTAGCTTTTCGAACACCACTTCTTGGATAGCTGAGTTCTTTTACTAGTTTCGGTGTTTTGTCCTTTGACTGGTGCGTGAGGGACAGGATAATCTTCTTCGCCCCTGCGACTAAATCCATTGCGCCTCCTACACCTAAAATGTCCTTGCCCGGCACTGCCCAATTTGCGATCAATCCTGTTTCATCTACTTGTAACGCACCAAGGATTGCGGAATCAACATGGCCGCCACGAATCATGGCAAAAGAAGTGGAACTATTAAACAAAGAGGCTCCTGGGATAATCGTGATCGGTTCTTTGCTTGCACTGATGATATCCATATCAATCTCATCATCAGGAGGGGTGGGGCCGATACCCAATAAACCGTTTTCAGATTGTAAATAGATATCCTTGTCCCCTAAATAATCGGGGATCATCGTTGGTATACCGACTCCCAAGTTGACAACTTCACCATCTTGAAGCTCTTTTGCTACTCTCTGTGCGATTTTGACTCGATCTGGTGCTGCTGTCTTGCTCAACATAGCGTCCTCCTTTCTTCATATATTTGTCGTTTGTCACCACATAGTCTACATAGATATGAGGTGTACCAATGTCTTCAGGAACAATCTCACCAGGCTCAACGATTTCATCCACTTCTGCAATGACTATCTCTCCTGCTGTAGCTATTTCTGGGTTAAAGTTCATTGCGGTTTTATGGTAATAAAGATTGCCCATTGTATCCGCTTTCAAAGCTTTGACTAAAGAAACATCTCCTTTAATAGCTTGTTCCAAGACGTAAGGCTCCCCATCAAACTCACGAACTTCCTTTCCTTCAGCCAGCTTCGTTCCTACAGCCGTTCTTGTAAAATAGGCTGCAATTCCTGCCCCCCCTGCTCTAAGCGACTCAGCTAATGTGCCCTGAGGAATTAATTCAATTTCTAATTCATTTGCGGACCAAGCTTTGACGGCATCTCTGTTGGTGGTGAAGTAAGAACCCATCGCTTTTTTTAATTGTTTAGAGACGAGCAGCTTTCCCAGACCTCTGCCTTCTTCTCCAAGATTATTACTGACTACCGTTAATTCTTTGACATCATGTTCTAGTAAAGAATCGATTAATGTCAACGGCGAGCCCGATAAACCAAACCCTCCAACAAGTAGGATGTCTCCTGTTTTGATTTTCTTCACCGCTTCTTCTGGCGTCAATCGTTTCTTCATCCCCTGACCCCCTTAACTGTTAATGTTGCTATGTAGGTAAAAAAACGACGCTACTATTGACATGATGAACATTATTTTGTACGATTATCGTACAAAGTTTTGCTATACGTACAACTTACAGTTAATATATTATAAGGGGCGGTTTGGTTTGTCAAGATATAATTTAGAAAACAACCATAATTCTAATATAGATTCGACCACAAACGAGAGGAAATCGAGCGATTATCTAAAGACACTTGAACGAGGCCTGGAGGTTATCAAATCTTTTAAAGATAGCCCGCATTTAACCATCAGTGAATCCTCCAAAATCACAGGACTGTCGCGTCCTGTAACTCGAAGGGTCTTAATCACACTGGAAACTCTTGGGTATGCAAATTCAAAAAATGGGAGGTATTCGCTCACTCCAAAAATCCTTTCCTTAGGCTATTCCTATATTTCGTCTCAGAATATCTGGGAAATCGCCACTCCGTATCTTGAAAAATTATCAGAGACTATTCAGGAGTCCAGCTCTCTAGCCACGCTGGATGCTACCGAGATTGTGTATGTAGCCCGTGTCTCTGTGAATAAAATTATGAAACATTCTTTAGGAGTTGGGACACGTTTACCAGCGCACGCTTCTTCTGTAGGAAAAGTCCTTCTAGCGTTCCTTTCTGATCATAAATTGGACCTTTATTTTCAACAGGCAGAACTTCGACCGTATACTGAAAAAACCGTCACTTCGGAGGACAAAATTCGGGAAGATTTATTGAACATACGCGAACAGGGATGGGCTTTAAGCCATGATCAGCTAGAGATGGGGCTGCTTTCGATTGCCGCTCCGATCCGAGACATTAGAGGAGAAGTAGTAGCAGCTGTAAACTGTGCCACTCACTCAGGAAGATGTAATATTAACCAGGTGGTAAATGAGTTTCTGCCTCTACTGCTGGATACAGCTGAACAGATTAGCAGCAACATCGACTTTGAAATGATCCAGTAGGTTCACTAAGAAAGCTTGAACGCCTCAAGTAGAAGCTCCTGCCTTCTCATCACGAAGCCGCAGCTGCCCTTTTTAAGTCCCTGCTTGATTTGATCCAGGCAATCACAACGATGGTTACAAAGACGGTCCAAAATACAGTTTTCCAAGCTGTTGATTCCGGAAAGTGTTCGGGCAACACTCCGAGTCCCGGGTGGGCAAGTGTTAAGACGCCTAACTTTACCCCGACCCAGCCAACAATTAAGTATGCAGCCGTCTCCAGACTTCGGCGCTTTTCAAGGAGTTTAACAAATTTCCCAGCTGCAAAACGCATGATGATAATCCCGATGATCCCTCCCGTTAGAACAACGGCAAACTGGGCCCCGTCAAGCTGTCCAACATTCGGCCAGCTTGTACTTGGAAGCGTAAGCGCTAAGGCAACAGCAGCCAAAATCGAGTCCACCGCGAAGGCAAAGTCAGCAAGCTCCACTTTTAACACCGTTCGCCAAAAGCCTGCGGGGGGTTTGATTGCCTTGGCGGACTTTGCTTTCCCCTTAATGAATTTTCGAAACAAATAATGCAGCGACAAATAGAGCAAATAAACCGCCCCGATTGCTTGAATTTGCCAAACATCAACTAGGAAAGAAATAAAAAACAAGGAGCCAAACCGGAACAGAAAGGCGCCAGCCAACCCGTAGAAGAGCGCTTTTTTTTGCTGTTTTTCAGGTAAATGACGGACCACCATTGCGAGCACAACCGCATTGTCTGCAGCAAGAATGCCTTCCAGTGCAATGAGTACAAGTAGGACCCAGCCATATTCAAGTAAGATCGGCACCTCGTTTTCTCCCCTTCATAAATAAAGACCATTTGCCTTTATTCTTCAGCAAATGGTCGATTTCTATGTAGATACGCTTTTTTTAAGATGGTGGATAAAGACGAAGGGTTTCTCCGGTCACAATCGTCGCCTGCGCGTCCAAATTATTCCAGGCAATGAGCTCTTCTACCGCCACTTCGTTTTCACGAGAAAGTTGGTAGACGGTGTCCCCAGGGGCCACTGTAACCGTTTCGTGTTCCTCAGCGTGCATAGACGCATTCGCCGGCCTCACCTCATGCTTGTCCATAAAAGCGGTGTAGGTAGGCAGCTGATCTTCTTCTAAAAAAGCCAGGGGATCGACAGACTCAGATTTCTCTATATTCCAACGCCCCTTATGCACCTCAAAGTGAAGGTGATCGCCAAAAGAGTGCCCACTGTTGCCAACCGTCCCTAGCATTGTTCCCTGGTCAACAGCTTGTCCTTCCTCGACGAATCGAACATCTAGGTGAGCATAGACGGTTTCATACCCATTAGGGTGGAGCACAAAGACGGTTTCCCCGTACGTGTCTGAGGTATAAGAGCGGCTCACGGTGCCCGCCAGTGCAGAAACCACTGGCGTTCCTTTCGCTGCGCCAATATCAATGCCAAAGTGAGAGGCATCGCGGGTACCGTATGTATCCGTGATCGTTCCTCCCGTAGGCCACGTCATTTCCTCTGGAATAGCCTTTTCTTTCTCCTCAGCCGAAGTTTTTATCGCTCCCATGAACAATAAGCCAATAAACCCTGCTAAAATCAGAGCGATCACCATTCTTTTTGCAAAGTCCACAATCCCAGTCATTGTATCCTCCTTTAAACGTTCCTCTTACAGTATATGAGAATGAACGCCAAAATATACCTGTAACACCTAGAGGATAGGCAAAGGAGAATTGGGGAATGCCACTCGGTCTACGTAAACTCTTTTTTCCCAACATAATCGACATCGCTAACGCCGAGCAAGTGGTTTGCTGCCCTGGCAGCAGCAAAGAAATAATCCGAAAGACGGTTGATGTAGATGAGCAATGCTGGTTGGAGACTTTCCTCATTCGCTAGTCGATTCACTTCTCGCTCGGCACGTCTTGCGCTCGTTCGGCAAACATGTAGCGCACATGCGGGTTTTGATCCTCCAGGCAGAACGAAGCGCCGAAGCGGCGGAACTTGCTCACTATGGGCATCGATCCGTCTTTCTAAAGCCTCTGTATAGTTTGTAACTATTTTACACTCGGCCTCTTCCGTCACACTGGCTAGATCGGCGCCGTAATCAAAGAGCTGGTGGGAAATGACGACAAGCTCCTCTTTTAGCTCCTCACAGCCGGCCTCTTTTAGTAGAACGATCGCCTGGCCAACAAAGCTATTCAGTTCATCGATCGCACCAATCGCCTCAATTCGTGCATCGCTCTTAGAAAGTCGTGCCCCCATGACGCTTGTTGTCCCTTTGTCCCCGCCACGCGTGTAAATATTCATTCCTTATCACCCCTTCTATGGTTTCTCTAGTAGCCGCTGGCACCATTCCATTAAGTGTTCCACGTCCTCCTGTCTCTTAAACACCCGCTCGCCCCCAGGCAGACTGGCAACAATAAGCTCGATGCCACTGTCCACCAGGGGATCAAGCCGTAGCAGCAGGTGAAGCAACGCCCCTTCTGCGAGGTGGGTCTGCACGCAGCAAGCCCACCGCGTCCTCGTTTTCGCTACGAGAATGCGGGTATTCAGAACATTGTGCCACTCAAGCATAGGACTCTCATCAAAAACGATATGCGTCGCTTTTTGGAAGACGTCGTCCGTCAGCTGGTTTGTGGCAAGGCGCCAACCGGCTCCTAATTCTAAGTGAAAGCCTTGATTGCTTTCTTCCACGCCGATTTTCGCCTTCTGCGAGTGGATCCATCTTTCTTCTTTTGGGCGGATCGAAAACAGGCGCGTCCCTTTTTCCGGGTGAAAAAACGGGATGAATGATGTCTGATAAAGACATTCCATTCGCTCCGTCGTCAGCACCTCGTGTGGCGTACCGATCGCCTCAATCTCCCCGTCTTTTAAACCGAGAATCTCATCACAGTAGAGGGCCGCCATATTAACATCGTGTAAGATCGCAACCACAGTCAATTCATTCTTTGTAACCAGCGCTCGCAAATAATCGAGAAGCTGGACTTGGTGAGCCAAATCAAGGTGATTCGTTGGCTCATCCAAGAGAAGAATTTTCGGTTCCTGTGTAAGCGCCCTTGCAAGCCAGACGCGCTGCCGCTCTCCTCCGCTTAGCGTCATCAGACCAAACGAAGCCAATTCCGCCACGCCCGTTTCCTGCATCGCTTTCCTAATACTTGTTCGATCGCGTTCATTTAAACGCTGCAACAGCCCGTTTTTATGAGCGTAGCGGCCGAGCTCGACCGCTTCATAGACCGATGTATCAAAGGCCCCCAGTGATTCCTGAGCGAGTACCGCTACTGTTCGGGCAAGCTCTTTGGAAGAATAGTCTTTGAGGTCACGCCCGTTCAGGCTAATGGTGTCCCTGCTTTGTTTGTGCAGACCACTCAGCGCATGAAGCAAGGTCGTTTTCCCGCTTCCATTCGCCCCTACAACCCCAAGAAAACGCCCTTTGTTTACGTGAAAAGACAGTGACTGAAGCACACGCTGAGTGCCGTAGCTCACCGACAGATCGTTCACTTCGATCACGCCACATGCCCCCTTTTTTTCTGCTTGTTGTTTTTATAGAGAAGGTAGCCAAACAGCGGGGCACCAACAAGCGCCGTGACAACCCCAATCGGCAATTCCGTCGGTGCAACCACCGTTCTCGCCGAGAAGTCCGCAAGCACGAGAAACCCTCCGCCAGCCAGGGCAGAGAGAGGGAGAAGATCTTGATGGTTAGGCCCCCAAATGAGGCGTGTCATATGAGGAACCACAAGTCCAACAAAGCCGATCGTTCCTGAAACCGCTACGGCACTGCCCGTTAGAATCGTCGCACCCATCAGGATGACGTATTTTCGTTTCGTGACGTTCACCCCTAGCTGACGTGCCGTCTCCTCGCCGTACATTAACGCATTTAATTCCATGCGGCAAACGAAGAGCAGCGCAAAACCGAGCACAAAGAACGGGAGGAGGATGCCGACATAGGACCAGCCCCTCAGCGCGACGCTGCCCATGAGCCAACTGATGACCTGGCGCAGCTCATCGCCTGACATTGCAATTAAAAGCGATAGCCACGCTCCGAGAAAGGAGGAAACAATGATTCCTGCAAGCACGACCGTTTCGTTGCTAAGGGTGCGGTTGACGGCCCGGGTGAAAGAGAGCACGGCCACAAGTGTAGCAAACCCAGAACCCATGGCGACCACTGGGAGAGTGAACGCGTTGAGGAACGGAAGGTTAAGGCCAAAAAAGATCACCGCCACGGCGCCGAGGGCAGATCCGGAGGAGACCCCAAGCGTATACGGGTCGGCAAGCGGATTGCGCAAAAGACCTTGAAAAGCCGCTCCAGCGACGGCGAGCGAAGCGCCGACCACCAGAGCCAGCATGACGCGAGGCAGGCGTATATGGAGGACAATCTGGACATACCGAGTGTCCACCTCAGCACCAAGTGGCACGTGCAGGCCTTCTTGCAACAGAATGGTGACCACCGTCGAAAAGGGAAGCTGAACGCTTCCCCATCTTATGGCAGTTATGACGGCAAGGAATACAAAAAGGCTGACGAGTGCGTAAGCAAGAGGACGATTACTCAGCAAATTCCTCTGGGTAAATGAGTCGTGCAAGTTCTTCAGCCCCTTCCGCGAGGCGCGGGCCTGTGCGGCTGAGTACATCTGGGTCTTCAACTTCGTAGACGTCTTCTTCCGCCACCGCACGTACATATTCAAGCGTCGTGCGCTCCATGATATCGTCCGCAGAAGCGGTGGTGACAATCACTTCTGGATCAGCGTTGACAACATTTTCTTCATCGATTTGCGCGAAGTCCATTTCGGATTCAACGTTCCCGGCCGCATTTTCAGCACCAATATGCTCAAGTAACTCATCAATAAATGAACCATCGGCAGCTACGAACATATCCCCCACTTCGTAAAGAACAGATTTCACATCGCCGTCGCTAATCTCTCCGGCTGTTTCACTTAAGGAGGCGAATTGTTCCTGCATATCCGCAACAATGGCCTCTGCCTCCGATGGACGATCAAGCAACTCTGCGATTTCATGGATCACCTCGTACGTTTCTTCAATCGACGTCGCTTCAGGCACCACATAGACAGGAATCCCCGCATCGCGAAGCTGATCGCGTCCATCACTGGCAAACGTTTCATGCGAGAGCACAAGGTCGGGATCGAGCTCAACCACAGCTTCCACGTCGGTTTCAAAGGCTTCCGTTGTGACCGGCTCCACCTCCTCCACTTCCTCAGGATAGGAATCATATAAGGCTCGTCCAACCAGTGCGTCCCCTTCGTCAAGCGCATAGATCGTCTCTGTATTGCTAGGCGCAAACGATACCACCGTCTCTGGATCCGCTTCAATCGTCATTTCTTCTCCCAAGGCATCGGTGACCGTCAGCGGATAGTCGACGTCTGCCGCTTCTGGCTCCTCAGCGGGAACGTCTGCTCCTTCTTCGTTGTTCACCTCTGGGTCCAACTCATCATTGCCACAGGCTGCAAGCACCACTACGGCAGCCGCAGGCACTACCCATTTCTTCATTTTTCTCCCCCACTTTGTGTCTCATTTGATTTACTACAGTGAATACATCCAGATGAGCGTGATCCAAAATCAGGATTTCTTAGTCTTCCAAAATTCTCGCTTCTGGACAACCCACCTCCGCTTTTCTTGATCCAGCTACAGCGCCCACTCGCTCGAGGTTTCTTCACGCCGCCAGTTCAAGTCAAGGGCGGACTTGATCTGCCGTCGCTCCAGAACTTGTCGCTCGTACTCAGGGCGCCTCCGCTTTTCTTGATCTAGCTGCGGTGGGTAGAAGCTCGAGATTTTTCAGTCCTGACGCGAAATCCAAGACCGGGATTTCTTTGTCAGGCCTTCCAAAATTCTCGCTTCTGATCAACCCACCTCCGCTTTTCTTGATCCAGCTGCGGCGCCCACTCGCTCGAGGTTTCTTCACGCCGCCAGTTCAAGTCAAGGGCGGACTTGATCTGCCGTCGCTCCAGAACTTGTCGCTCGTACCCAGGGCGCCTCCGCTTTTCTACCCAAAAACGCACTCTAAGAAAAGAATTAGAGTGCGTCCGCCATGATAGAGATCTCCCTACCTATTTGGTCGCAATCTCTACCCCTCGAGAGATTGGTTCTGTTCATCCTGTATGGCAGGTCTTCTGACTTTCCTTCTCACTTCAGAAGGATTACAGTGGCGGGACCGTGTCGGATTTTCACCAACTTCCCCTGCGAAGCAGGCCTAGCCTGCATCCATACAAACGTTTCACTTTTTCCTAGTATACTACAGCAGCAGGCAAAAACCATCATTCTGTTCCGTGTCAACTACCCACCACTTATTGACCTGGCGAACTGATTGAAGTGGGAGGCTTGTGACTAGCCGCCAATAGTGCAAACGGTCAAGACCTCCTACCTTAGAGTGGCGTCACATTAGGGCAGGTTGACAGCTACCCAACAGGCCGAAACCGTTGCTTTCAACAATTGAACTTGCGCTAGCGTCGGGTTAACTTTTACTCTGGCTGTAATTGTAAGCTCCATTGACGTTTGACCACCTTCACTAGTGTATTTTAATTATACCATTAGTGACTAGTGTTGATAGATAGAAAGCAGGAAGGCTGAGCAAAAGCGCATTCTTCCCCGCCGCCTACTCACTGTTCCGTATGAAACAAGATTTATCGATCCCTTTCGTCAGAGACGCTTAGATTTCGCGGAAGCGTAAACGTGAACGTTGTTCCTTCGCCGATTTTGCTATGAACGCTTAACTCTCCTTTATGGGCATCAACAATGTTCTTCGCGATCGCCAGACCAAGGCCTGTCCCTCCGCGGCTTCTTGTCCGTGCTTTGTCCGCTTTGTAAAAACGCTCAAAAACGTATGGCAGGTCTTCCTCCGGGATGCCTGTCCCTGTATCAATGACGGAGAAAATCAGCGACTGCTCACTTATGCGGACGTCCAACGTGACCTGACCGCCCTCTTCTGTATGGCGAATGGCATTGCTCATTAGATTTGTCAGCACCTGCTCAATCCGGTCGGGGTCAAAAACAACCGTTCCTTCAATCTTCTCGCCGGATAAGTCGACCGCTACCCCGTAGTCCTTGGCGTAGGTCGCAAATTTCCGGACAATTCGACTCGCGAAATCAGAGAGATTCAGCTCTTCCTGATACAGTTCAATAAACCCGGCTTCCATCCGTGCGATATCAAGCAGTTCATTGACCAAGCGCCCCATGCGCAGAGATTCATCGTAGATAATTTTTGCCACTTCCTTGTGGTCTTCCTCCGATTCCATGACGCCATCAACCATTGCTTCACTATAGCCTTGCAGCATCGAAATCGGCGTGCGCAGCTCGTGGGAGACGTTGGCAATAAAGTCTTTTCTGAGTTTATCGTGACGCCGTTCCTCCGTCACATCACGAATAACCGCTACTGCTCCGCGAATCGTCTCTCCCTCATAAAGAGGTGCCATTAAGATCGCCCAACTGCGTCCTTGAATGGTATGCTCAATCAACTGCTCTTTCTCTTGATCCACCACTTCTTCAAACATCCTGTGCAGCGCCTCTGGCAGCCTCTCCGGAACGACTTGACTGCCTGAACCTTGTTCATAAAACCAAGAAACAAAAAAGCGCTCGGCCTGCGGATTGGTCAACACGACATTGCCTTTTCGGTCAAGCGTAATGACCCCATCCGCCATGCTGACAAGAATATGAGAGAGCTGCTCCTTTTCCTGATTCAGCTCAGTGATGTTTCGGTTAAGCTCCCGTCGCATGCGGTTAAAGGCGATGGCGAGCTGACCAATTTCATCATAGGTTAAAATCGGAACCTTTGTATGAAACTGTCCTTCTGCCACTTCAAGGGCTGCCTGACGCATTTTTCTGAGCGGCGCGGTGACGCGGCTTGAGAGGAAGAAGGCAAAAAAGGTTGTTAAGACGAGCGCGATCCCTGCAGAAAAATAAACAATCTGCCTTGTTTCGCTTGAAGTCTCTTCCACAGCTGAAAGTGGCTGGTATAGAAACGCTCCGCTACTCGGCGGGGCCCCCTCGCCAAGAGGGACTCCGACAATCATAATCTCTGCCTCTTCACTCGCTCCACCAAGCAACTGGTAGCTTCCCTCAGTTACGACCCGCTCCCCTTCTTCAAGCACGTCGTTGGCAAGAGCTCCTTCAAGAAAGGTTTCAGGTGCAAGCCTCCACTCTTGAAGTCCCTCTGCACTCCACGCCTTGAGGCCATCTTCGACAATCACAATATTGGCATCAAAGGTTTCGCTGTACTCATTAAGCAGCGTTGTGGTTGTGTCCTCATCGTGCGCATTATAAATGCTTATCGCCATATCGGCATAATTGCCGAGCTGCGTCTCCGCTTTATTTAAGTTAAAATTTTCAAGCGACCGCAGCAGCATCACCATCAAAATCGTAAGGACGACGGTGACAAGCAGTAAAATGGTAAACCACAGCTTGCCAACTACGCTATGCCAAAACATTACCCTCGCTGCGCCTCAAACTTGTAGCCAACGCCCCACACCGTTGAAATAATCGCCGATACCTCGGGAGAAACGCGGTTCAGCTTTTCGCGAAGACGTTTAATATGCGTATCGACCGTACGTAGGTCGCCGAAAAACTCATAGTTCCAGACATCTTTTAATAGCTGCTCACGAGAAAAGACCTTGTCTGGCGATTGAGCCAGATAATAAAGAAGCTCGTACTCTTTCGGGGTCAGACCAATTTCGGTTCCGTCCACGCTTACTCGGTGAGCGTCGTTATCGATCGTCAATGGACCAAAAACAAGCAAGTCCTTTGTCTGTGTGTCGGTTTGCAGGAATTTTGTCGCTGACGCGCGGCGCAGCATCGCTTTGACTCGGAGGACAACCTCACGGGGACTGAATGGTTTCACAATATAGTCATCGGCCCCAACTTCAAAGCCCTGCACGCGGTTGGCTTCCTCGCCTTTGGCCGTCAACATCATCACCGGGGTAGCTTTTGTCTTGCGGAGCTCCTGGCACATTTCCACGCCGTCCATGCCAGGCATCATCACATCAAGAAGGATCAGATCATAATCTTTCTCAAGCGCTAGTGCCAGCGCATCCTCCCCATTGCTTGCTTCAACAGTCGCATACTCTTCACGTTCTAAATACATTTTAAGAAGCCTGCGAATCCGATCTTCGTCATCAACAATTAAAATTTCTGGCTGATAGCCCATTTATATAAGCCTCCTTGGCTTCGTTACTTTCTACTAGTAGTGTACCATGAGGAGGATTTTACTCGCCACGGATACGGTTGTGACAATCTGTGAAACCGAAAAGTGCAGGCGGGTCGAACAGAAGCGAGGATTTTGGAAGGCCTGCACTAGAAATCCCGGTCTTGGATTTCGCTGTCAGGGCGAAAAATCTCGAAGCTCCTACCCGCCGGAGCTAGATCATGAAAAGCGCAGGTGGGTCGAACAGGAGCGAGAATTTTGGAGACCTGACAGAAGAAATCCCGGCCTTGGATTTCGCTGTCAGGGCGAAAAATCTCGAAGCTTCTACCCACCGGAGCTAGATCATGAAAAGCGGAGGCGCCCTGCACACGAGCGACAAGTTCTGGAGCGACGGCAGGATCAAGCCCGGTCTTGGCTTGATCTGGCGGCGTGAAGAAACCTCGAGCGAGTGGGCGCCGGAGCTAGACATTCCGAAAAGCGGAGGCGGGCCAAGCGAGACACAAAAATGCTGCCTTTTGCGGCAGCATTTCCGTCGTCTTCCTATGCGTATGAATGCAAGCCTGCAATGACAAGGTTCACAAAGACGAGGTTAAACATAATAATCGCAAACCCAATCACACCCAGCCAAGCCGACTTCTCCCCATGCCAGTCTTTGCCGATGCGCAGATGCAAATAAGCGGCATAGAAAAGAAACGTGACAAGCGCCCATACTTCTTTCGGGTCCCATCCCCAGAAGCGAGACCAGGCAATTTGCGCCCAAATCATCGCAAAGATCAGACCGCCAAGCGCAAATACTGGGAAGCCAATCGCAATGGCCCGGTAGCTTAACTCATCAACAGAGGCTGGGTTGATGTTCTTTAGCAACGGCTGAATCAAATGAGCAAGTCGTTTGCGAGCAATGAGTCGAGAGAGCCAGTAGAGAACAAACCCAGTGATAAACGACCAAATCACGGTGTTTAAATCACTTGCCTCAATATTTCCTGGCACGTGAAAGAGCGGCTCCATTCGGTCTTCCGTTAACAATGTGCCTTCATTTGGCCCAACAAGCGCTGGCAAGTGATAGACCATTGGTGTCGCAGACTCGAGACCTTCTTCGTTCACGTAGTCAAACTCGGCCTCATAGCCAGCAGCTTGAAACCCATAAGAGGCCACAATAAAGCCGACAAAGCACATCAATCCATACATAATGATCTCAAGGATTCTCGGTTTCCAGCCTGCCCACGTCTTCCAGCTTTTTTTCTTCATATCTATCGTTCGAATCAAATAAGCAAGCCCAGCGGCAAACCCGATCGCAAGCAGCCCTTGTCCAAGTGCTGTTGTGATAATGTGAAGCTTTAGCATTAACGGCATTTGCAGCGAGGGCACGAGGGGCGAGATATCGCTCGAGAACGTCGATGCATAGGCAATTAACCCCATCACTGTCGGCATCGTAAACAAGCCAATGACACCCGCGCGGCTCGGATAAATGAAGTAAATGACGATAAACGCAAGGCTCATGGCAATGCCGAGAAACGTCATATATTCAAACATATTGCTTACAGGGGCATGGCCGGCGACAATCCAGCGAAGAACAAAATAGACAAGCGACGCCAGAAAGCCAGCAATCGTAAAGACAAAACCGACTTTACTTGAGCGGCGACCTTTGTTCTCGCCCTCCGTTCTCCGCCCAGTCAGGGATAGACCAAAGCAAATGGCTGCTCCGAGAAAAAGAAAGAAAGCAACCACCAAAAAATTCATACTTAACGCAACCATGAGAAATCCTCCTACTTCCTTTAGGTTTCATTGGACTGTGAACGACCGGCATTCTTCTTATCATCCATATCCTCCGGTGAGGAAATGCCGGTACCTTCAACTGCTCCGTTCACTTCTTTATGGAGAGACATCCAGTTGCGGTTTGTATGGCCGGCAAGCCACACCTCTCCATCGACACGTTGAATCCACACGCGGCGATGAGCCCAGTAGGAGCCTTGAACAAGGCCGATCATGAAAATAACGCCTCCTGCAATCAGAAGGGGGATCGTCGAATCTTTACGTACAGTTAGGATCGATACATTTTTCATCTCGACATCCATAAAGGTCATTTTGTACTCATTTTCACCTAAAGGCTCTAAGTTTTGTTGAATGCCCACAAAGCTCGTCTCCCCTTCAGGCGTTTCCGGTGTCGTCATTCGAAAGGTAAAGAACGGATTATTCGGCACACGGGAACGCGTCGCCGGTTCGTTTGCTTCGTTCATGTAGAAATCAGGAAAGTAATCCTCCACCTCTACACGGTACCCGTCGCCCATATCATAGGACGCCTGCGGATCGAGAAGATCGATGGTCATTTCCCCGAAGGTTTCTTCAGTTTCCTTGTTTTCTAACGTAAACGTCATCCGGTTTAACTCATTGAGCTTGTAATCGGTTTGATACAACGAGAACCCTTCAAACTGCATCGGATCGTTAACTCGGATTTCTTTACGATCAACCTCCTCAAGCTCCCCTTCATCGCCGATGGCTCCTGCTTCGGAGCGTTTGTACAAAATCGCATCGGTTTGAAAGGTTTCAACGACCGGTCCCTCGGTTTGCTCAAAAGCGTCTTGAAAGCGCTCATCGTCCTCGTCGTATAAATCCACTGTGAACAGCTCGTTTTCCACAACATACTCTGAGTTCGTTTCCGGCACAATGGAGCTCTCCCCATCGCGCACCCACATTTGTGTATCGACGTGCATACCGGGAAGAAAGCGTAGCATGCATCCTGTTAAAAATAAAATAAGGCCGACGTGGTTCACATAAGGGCCCCAGCGAGCAAAACGGTTTTTTTCAGCAAGAATGTTGCCACCTTCATAGCGTAGCTTATAGCGCTTTCCCTTCAATCTCGTGGCCACTTGCTCCATCGCTTCGTCCGGCTGATCAAGGGCCGTCTTCCCAAAAAGCCGCTGACGAGAAAGAAAGTGTTTATGACGCGTCACTCGCTGCGCCTTGAGCGCTTTGTAGAGCGGAACCCCTCGGTCAAAGCTTGCGACAATAATTGAGACACCGAGAGCCGCAATTAAAAGCATGTACCACCACGAGCTATACATCTCGTGGAAACCAAGCTGATAGTAAAGCTCTCCGAGGCTGCCGTACTCTCTTCCATAGTAAACCGCCGGATCTTCCAGCGGCGGTATGTACTGTCGTTGCGGGAAAACCGTGCCCATTGCTGAAGCCAAAAGCAAAATAACGATAATCGTGATGCCAATTTTCACTGAGGAAAAGAATCCCCATATCCGATCAAGAAGGGATCGCTTTTTTTTGAATGAACGGATCGCCGCCCCTTCATACCTCATATTCAGTAATTCGTTGCTATCCTGTTTGGTTAACGGTTTCCCGCAAGCCGCACAAATATCCGTGCCTTCCTTATTTTCATGGCCACACTCACACGTGATTGTTTTCATTGACGCTCTCACCTCAACTTACGTGGCTGGCACGAGTCTCTCAAAAAACCCTTCCACCATGTCTTTAGTCATTCCGCCTGTATGCACATCGATAATTTCACCAGTTTCATCAATGAGAATCGTTGTCGGCAAAGGGCTAATGCCATACGCATCGGTCACTTTCCTATCCTCGTCAATCACAATAGGGAAGGTTAAATCATAACGATTCGCAAACGCATCAACGGTTAGTTCTGTCTCATCGACATTGACCGCAACCAGCTCTACCCCTTGATCCTGGTAATCTTCATAGAGCTCTTCCATGTACGGCATTTCTCGTTTACAAGGCTCACACCAGGTTCCCCAGAAGTTCAGCATCACGCCTTTTCCTTCCATCTCGGAAAGCTGCAGACGACTTTCCTCCCTGTCGTGCAGGACAAAATCCTTTGCTTCCTGCCCAGCCCGGGCCACGCTGTGATCGGCAATAAAGTTCGCATAAAAGGTATAACCAATGGCGAGCGCCACCGCCGCCAAAATGGAAAAACGAATCAGCGATCTTCTTTTTTTCACGCGCTCTCCTCCTTTACGTGTGAACGTTTTCTTCCCATCCATTATACAGGGTTACGCCTTTTGTACAGAAGTCGGATTATGACGGTTTCGTGACAGTGAGCTCCCGAAGTTGTTTAACCTCAAAAGGCTTTAGCGGTCGTCCACCCCCTGGCTTTAATTGTTCAAGCGTCAAATGGGCATAGCGCTCACGCTTCAGCTTCATGACTGGGTGACCAATCGCCTCAAACATGCGACGCACTTGCCGGTTCCTTCCTTCATGAATGATGAGCCTGACAATGGCTGTCTGCTTGCGCTTATCGATCGACATGATTTTTGCTTTTGCCGGGGCTGTCTTGCCGTCCTCGAGCCTCAGACCCGCCTCCATTTTCTTAATCAGCTCTCGCTCGGGGATGCCTTTCACTTTAGCAATATACTCTTTTTCAATGTTGTAACGAGGGTGCATCAGCGCATTGGCAAACTCGCCGTCGTTCGTTAATAGAATCAACCCAGACGTATCATAATCAAGCCGACCAACTGGATAAATGCGTTTGTCCGTCTCTACGTAATCCGTAACTATCTGCCGATTTTTGTCATCTTTCGCAGCGGAAATCACCCCGCTTGGCTTGTACAGCAAGTAGTAAACCGGCTCCTCCCGATCAAGAGGTACCCCATCAACCTCTACCTTATCTTTAACCGGTGTGACTTTCACGCCGAGTTCCGTCACCTTTTTTCCATTCACCGTAACACGCCCAGCCGTAATTAACTCCTCCGCCTTTCGCCTTGAAGCCACACCTGCCTGGGCAATCACTTTCTGAAGTCTTTCCAAATTCCTCACCTCTTATCCTTCATCATACCGTCTGTCAGAGACCGGCACAAGTAGGGAGGAGTTTTGAGAGGGGGTGTCGAAGTGGTTTGTATTTTACAAGAGGAGGATTTAGGGAATGATACAAGTAAAGAAATCACGTGGCATCCCAAGGAACTTGCTTCAATTAGAGGCACTGCTTGCTCGCTTGCCAGAAGCACATCCGAAGAGGGAAGAAATTCGCGAGGAATTGTTCAAACGCCGAAGCGGCTATCGAGGGGAACGAACTTTGGATTTTATTTTGACGACAATGCCTCCTACAGAAAGACGCTGGCACACCTTTCATGACATTCGACTACAGCAAAAACGCTATGCTTTCCAAATTGACACTCTTCTTCTATCCATTCATTGTATAGTGCTGATGGAGGTGAAAAATTTTTCTGGTGAGGTTCATTTCGATTCTGGATCTTACCAATTTACTCGTACCAACAACAAGGGAGTACAGCGATTTTCAAACCCACTTTTCCAAGTACAAAGACAACAAACTCAGCTTGAAGCATGGCTTGACTACCACAACTTTCCACCACTCCCCGTCATTTCAATTGTCGTTTTCAGCTCTTCTCATACCATTATTACAACGAATCAGGCCGCCCATGCCCAAGCGATCTCCGTCCTTCATGCAGAAGCTCTCCCAGAAAAACTTCGCGAAATTGAATCAAAATTTAACAAGCCTTGGCTTTCTACTAACCAAGCCTCCTCCCTCATTTCATTGTTGTTGAACAACCATCAGGAACTAAGCTCAAATTGTCTAAAACGCTATCAAATCCACCCAGCTGATATTCTAACAGGCGTTACCTGCACTGCATGCCAAAGACTTAAAATGCAAAAGTCCTTAAAAAGCAAAAATTGGAGGTGCCCTCACTGTGGGCATCATTCTAAGAACGCTCATATCGCCTCTTTGCAAGATTATGCGCTTCTCATTGATCCGAGCATTAGCAACAGTGAAGCCCGCCACTTTCTAGAGGTCGACAGTCAAGCAACAGCCAGGCGAATGCTCACGAGTCTTCAACTAAAAGTGGAAGGTTCCTATAAAAACAGGCGTTATCTCTTACCTATTCCGCTTCCTGGGGCTGAATGACAAGCCTCAATCGGTCGTTGGCTTCACCTGATTGATATCCCCTTCGGCTTGAGCGGTATCCGGCTTCTCTTGAGTGGTAGTCAGCTCCTCTTGAGCGGTACTTCTCCCACTTGAGCGGTAGTCAGCTCCTCTTGAGCGATACTTCTCTCAACTTGAGCGGTATTCAGTTCCTCTTGAGCGGTATTTCTCTCAACTTGAGCGGTATTCAGTTCCTCTTGAGCGGTACTTCTCTCACTTGAGCGGTACCCGGCTCCTCTTGAGCGGTATTTCTCTCACTTGAGCGGTTTCCGGCTCCTCTTGAGCGGTGTATTCAGCTCCTCTTGATTGATATGTTCCCGTCATGCAATATCCCTATCCTTCCATAAGCCCCCCTCCCCTTCCACACCAAAAAACCGCCAGCACCACCCGGCGGTTCCCTCTCTCTCACGTCCCAAAGATAATCCCCACAATCGCCACAGCGGCGATGACCCCGACCAGATCCGCAAGCAAGCCGACCTTCAGCGCATCGCCCATTTTTTTAATCCCGACCGCTCCAAAGTAGACGGTCAGAATATAAAACGTCGTATCCGTGCTCCCTTGCAACGTAGAAGCCAAGCGCCCAATATAGGAATCTGGGCCATGCGTCGCGATCAAATCACTCATTAACGCAAGAGCGCCTGTCCCAGAAATTGGCCGCAAAATGGCGAGAGGAGCCACTTCCGCCGGCATTCCGACCAATGCGAGCGCGGGCGCGATCCCGGAGATGAGCGCGTCCATCGCACCGGACGTGCGAAACACATAGATCGCCACGAGCATGCCGACCAGGTACGGAATAATCGAAACCGCCATACCGAAACCTTCCTTCGCGCCTTCAACAAACGTTTCATAGGTCGGGACACGTTTGATCGTCGCCCAGACGACGACGGTTCCAATCAAGAGTGGAATCATCCACACGGACATCGCCGTTAGAAAACTCATCGGCGCTGCCCCCTTCGGACGCGTCGCCAGTAAAAGAAGCGATCGATGAGAATCGCTCCGATCATCGCACAGCCCGAGGCGACAATCGTTGTCGAAACAATCTCGGTAGGCGCCAGGGAATTGTAGCTCATCCTAATAGAAATGACCGTTGTCGGCACGAGAGTCAAACAAGCGGTATTGAGCGCCAGCAGCGTGATCATAGGACGGCTGGCCTCATCCTTCCCGCCGTTTAAGTCTTTAAGCTGCTCCATTGCCTTAATCCCCATCGGGGTCGCGGCGTTGCCAAGTCCAAAGACATTGGCGGTCATATTTGATAAAATATAGCCCATCGCCGGGTGATCTTTGGGCACATCCGGAAAGACACGACGGGCGATTGGATTCATCAACTTCGCCAGCCCCTTGAGCATTCCAGCCATTTCAGCAATTCTCATTAACCCGAGCCAAAAGGTGAGAACGCTAATCAGCCCAATGCAGATCGTCACGGCTTCTTTCGCCCCGGTAAAAACGCCTTCGGTCACTTCATTCATCGTGCCATTTATCGCCGCATAGACCAAACCAACAATCAACATCACGGCCCAGATTACATTAATCATAGCGAACGGCTCCCGTTATATGGGAAAAGAGATTCTGAAGCTTATCCCAGAAAGAGTTCTCTTCCTCAGGTGCCTCGTACAAAACCGGAGCACTGACCAACCGTTCATTGTCGTAATAAAACGTCAGTTCCCCGACCGTTTGCCCACTTTTAAGCTGGCCGTCTCTAGAAGTCGGAGGTTCATACAATGTCAGCTCATTCTCCACTTTTTTTTGTTCTTCAAAGGTAAGTGGGTAATTCACCTCGTGAGGAACGTAAATATGATCGGCATAAAACGGGTCGGAAATGCCGGTAATCGGGCCGTCATTCACGAGTCGTTCTATGTGAAAAGCATCAAATGCCCAGTTGAACATATGCATATGGTCCTCCCAGTCATTCGGATCGTTAAGCGTGACGGCAACCAAGTCTAATCCTCCTTTTGAGGCCGTTGAAACGAGGGTTCGTTTGGCTAGCTTTGTGTACCCGGTCTTCCCCCCGGTTGAATGTTCATACTTTTCGGTCAGCAATCGATTTTTGTTATGCCAGACGCGCAAGCCATTATCTTCCACGCGATAATCCTTCGTACCAGTAATTTCCTCATAGGCTTCATTTTGCATCGCATACTGCGTCAAAATCGCCATATCGTAGGCGCTGGAAAGATGATCTTCATGCGTATCAAGGCCGTGCGGGTTGCGAAAAACCGTGTTGGACATGCCAATTTCCTGCGCTTTTTCATTCATCAAATAAATAAACCCATCGAGGCTCCCGCCAACATGCTCGGCAATGGCCACCGCTGCATCATTGCCACTTCTTAGCATCAAGCCATAAACCAGATCCTCCAACTTGACCTTCTCGCCGGCACGCAAATAAAGCGAGGAACCCTCCGTCCCTTCAGCATTGCTGCTGACGGCGACCATCTCGTCCATTTGGCCGGATTCAGCAGCCAAAATGGCCGTCATTATTTTGGTCGTGCTCGCAATCTTCATTGGCTGATGCTCATTTTTCGCATAGAGCACACGCCCCGTGGATTCTTCCATAAGGATGGCTCCCTGTGCTGAGACCACAAAATTGCGCTCTGTGGCTGCGCTTGCTACAGGAGTTAAACAAATCGCTATCAACAGAGTAGCCACCCATACTTGTACGATTTTTTTTATCATGAGTCCCCCCGCCATTCCTAGCCTATTTCTATCTACCTTATGCGACCAAGCGGTCTTTATGACGAGCCTGTTTAAAAAACAAGGGTGCGGCGATACTAAAAGAAGTACTACCCCCATCAAACCTGAAAGGAATGGCTATGGCTACTGAATTGCTGACTGTCCTTTTACGCATTGTTACGATTTTCCCACTTGTGCTCACTTTGGCCTTGGTTATGGGCAAGCGCGCCATTGGTGAGATGCCCGTCTTTGATTTTCTAGTGGTTGTGATTCTCGCCTCGGTCGTCGGTGCCGACATTGCTGACCCGAATATCCATCATGGGCCAACAATACTCGCCATTATAGCCATTTGTTTGCTGCAAAGGCTTGTTTCCACATTGGCGATTCGATACCGACCGTTTGGCAAAAGGATTACCTTTGAGCCGACCGTCGTTATCGAAGACGGAAAAATTCTTACACGTAACTTAAAAGCACTGCGCTACTCTGTTGACAATGTGCTGCAGATGCTTCGAGGAGAGGGCGTGTTTCATCTCAGTGATGTGCAATTAGCGATTATCGAAGCGAGCGGCGAACTCAGCGTTTTAAAAAAACCGGCTAAAGATACACCAACGAGCGAACAACTTTCCATTCAAGTGCCAGAAAAAGCGCCCCTTTCCTATCCGCTCATTATTGACGGGAAGGTGCAGAAGGAAATGCTCCAAAAATTTGGCTTAACTGAATCAAAACCACCCGTGGTAACGGGTGGTTTGCTCTGCGGCTGAAAGC
>NZ_LLYY01000049.1 GCF_001484965.1 Shouchella shacheensis
CCTTTGGCACGAAGGACGACAGGTGAACTCTCACCCCTGAGAAACGTTGCTCTATTAAACTCTATTATAACAGTAAGGGGCTCTGAAATAGAAGGTAAGAGTCTTCTTAATACTCAACTTTCGGAGTTGAAAAATACAGCGGAATCCCTATTGCTTGTTGGTAGGAGAGAACCCTGGGGAGTGGTGCGTCTCCTGTCGGAATGAAGCTCGCTTTTGTCCGATTGAGGCTCGCTCTTGTCCGTATGAGCGCTCCTGTCGAGAATAGCTGCACCTAATTCCCTTATACCAGTGGGTGAGGTGCACTTTTCGTGTCCGAAAGTTGAATTAATAGCTGTTCGTTAAAATGGAATACGTCAGTCAAAGCACTTCAACAAGAAATTATGAACTATCAAACAAGACAAACTACATTAAAACTTGAAAGGGCGGTCTTAAGATGAGTTGTGCATTTTGTTCGATAAGTAAAAATGAGTTAGAATCCTATGCCATTTATGAGGATGAGAACACCAAGGCATTTCTAGATATTAGACCGATCAACAAAGGGCATATTCTTGTTATCCCAAAAGAACACGTTACTTCTTTACAAGAAATCAGTGATGACCTTTACGCTAAGTTAATGAGTACAGTAAAACAAATGAGTGCATTAGTGGATGAAAGAATAAAACCAGTGAAGGTTGGAATTACCATAGCGGGTTTCGATATAGATCACCTCCATGTTCATGTTATCCCTATGAATAAGTACCATGATATAACCTCACAAAAATACCTCGATGGGAGCATACAAGAAGCTAAGGATGACACTCTTGCAGAAGTCAAGAACAGGCTTACCGTAAGTTAACCTTTCTTACAGTTCGATCAATTTAGCTGGCTTTGCTTGTAGGCTATCTTGTCTCATACGTTTTGTAACTGTTATGCCCCAGGGTATAAGTGGATATCATTTCTTTTTCCTCTGCAATTCTTGATCTACAACCTCAAAGATACAGTCCCCTCCAAATACACATATGTCCTTTTTATCCTTTTAGTGTGTACATTTTCGCCTTTGTGAACTATGATAATGGATATAAACCTTTCACACAGGGGGAGAACCAATGGCAAATCAAACGTTACACCAATTTTTGAACGAACAGTTGCATGACTTGAAAGAAAAGGGTCTTTACAATGTGATTGATCCGGTGGAAGGCGCGAATGGACCGACCATTACGATTGCCGGAAAAGAACTGATTAATTTGTCTTCGAATAATTACCTGGGATTAGCCACAGACCGCCGGTTGATCGAGGCTTCTTCGGCGGCAACCGAAAAATACGGGGTGGGCGCAGGGGCCGTGCGTACCATTAACGGAACCTTAGACATTCACATTCAATTAGAAGAGAAGTTGGCAGCGTTTAAACATACAGAGGCGGCCATCGCCTATCAATCCGGATTTAACTGCAATATGGCGGCGATTTCTTCGGTGATGGATAAACAGGATGCGATTCTTTCCGATGAGCTCAATCATGCCTCCATTATTGATGGGTGTCGGTTATCAAAGGCGAAAATCATCCCGTTTGCCCACTCAGACATGGATGATTTGAAGAAAAAAGCGCGTGAGGCCAAGGAGTCTGGCTTGTACAAGAAAATCATGGTCATTACCGATGGCGTTTTCTCGATGGATGGAGACATTGCCAAGCTTCCTGAAATTGTAGAGATCGCCGAGACGTTTGATTTGATTACGTACGTGGATGATGCGCATGGTTCTGGCGTGCTCGGGAACGGCATGGGCACGGTGAAGCATTTTGGGCTATCCGATAGAGTCGACTTCCAAATTGGCACGTTATCAAAAGCGATTGGGGTCATTGGAGGCTATGTGGCAGGGAAGCAAGAGGTGATTGACTGGCTAAAAGTGAGAAGCCGTCCATTCCTATTTTCCACAGCTGCGACTCCTGGGGACGTAGCCGCGTGTATGGAGGCCATTGACATTTTGTCCTCGAGTTCAGACCTGCAAAACAAGCTGTGGGAGAATGCGGACTACTTAAAGAGAGGCTTAACCGAGTTAGGCTTTGACATTGGCGCCAGCGAAACCCCGATTACGCCTTGCATCATCGGAGACGAAGAGAAAACGCAACAAGTCAGCAAGCGCTTGATTGAAGAAGGCGTCTATGCCAAATCGATCGTCTTCCCAACGGTGGCGAGAGGAACGGGCCGTGTTCGAAATATGCCAACGGCCGCGCATACAAAGGAAATGCTGGATCAAGCCTTGGATGTGTATAGAAACGTAGGAAAAGAAATGTCGGTCATTTAAGGAGGAGAGTCTCATGGAAAAAGTGTTGGTCACCGGGGCGCTCGGACAGATTGGCTCTGAATTGACGATGACATTGCGAGACATTTATGGATCTGCCAATGTTATTGCTACGGATATCCGCTCCACTGAAAGTGACGTGGTTCACTCAGGTCCCTTTGAGGTGTTGGATGTCACCGATGAAAAAGCCTTGTTTCACACAGCGAAGAAGCACGGCGTTGACACGATCATTCATTTAGCGGCGTTGCTATCGGCGAAAGCGGAGGCGAGCCCCATGCTTGCTTGGAACTTGAACATGGGCGGACTGGTCAACGCATTGGAAGCCGCTCGGTTGCTGGACTGCCAACTTTTCACCCCAAGTTCAATTGGTGCGTTTGGCCCGTCTACGCCAAAGGCAGGCACGCCGCAAGACACCATTCAAAGACCGACCACCATGTACGGCGTAAACAAAGTCGCTGGGGAGTTGTTGTGCGATTATTATTTTCAAAAATATCACGTGGACACACGAAGCCTGCGTTTTCCTGGACTGATTTCCTACAAGACCCCGCCTGGAGGGGGAACCACGGATTATGCGGTTGAGATCTATTATGAAGCGATCAAACGCAAAAGGTACACCTCGTACATCGCCGAAGGCACGTACCTGGACATGATGTATATGCCGGATGCGTTAACGGCGATTGTGGCATTGATGGAGGCCGACCCTACAAGGTTAGTCCACCGAAATGCGTTTAATGTGTCGGCGATGAGTGTCGAACCGGAACAAATCGCCGCTTTCATACGAAAAAAGATCCCTGAATTCGTCATGGATTATCAGGTCGACCCGGTACGGCAAGCGATTGCGGAAAGTTGGCCCGATCAACTCGATTGTTCCTGCGCGAGGGAAGAGTGGGGCTTTGAGCCAGCGTACAATTTGGAGAACATGACAGAGGATATGCTAACAAAAATCGAATCGTCCCTTTCTGTGAACCAGTGAGAGAGGGGAAGGCGGGCCATTGTGGGGATGGGCCGCCGTTTTTGTTGCGTTTAGCACGGGGAGGGGAAGCAAACGAACCAGAAGTTCATTTCCCTCTCTCCGTTCGGTGCTGACGAAGTCACAAGAAGAGGTTGGGAAGTCACAAGATGAAATAAAGGCACACGTCTCGATTAAAAACTCTCCAACTCTCAGCATTCTGAAGTCGTAACAGCGTAAGAATTTCCGAAACGTTTCTCTAGTTGCCTAAACCTTGGCCTCTACTTTCCCCTCCTCAATCAACAAAAAAGCCAAACCAGACGCCTTTTTTGCCTCTACTTGAGCTATTCAACCATTCATCAAGCCAATCCTTACATAGTCTGTAGTAAGAAGAAGGGGGGTGTTCAAATGGGTTACTACTCTTGCCCGATGCAAGGTGGGACGCGAGGCGGTCAAGGCTTTGCTCTGATTGTCGTGCTGTTTATTCTGCTTATCATTATTGGTGCCTCTTGGTATAACAACTAAGTTCGCAAATCCACCATTAAGGACGTTCAGACCGCCTCCTCCGCGGCAACGGACGGATGGTGTCAGTGGGAATGATGCCTCGCTACGCTTGAGCATTGCTAGTTGATTCCTTCAGTCAAAGCACACCCATAGATTCACCATCCTACGAGCAATACCCCTGACACCTAGTGTCAGGGGTTTATCTTCCACGTATAGTAGCACCCCCTCTACTTCAGGGAGTCTATGTCTATATCCTCTCTGAATGCTCCTTAATCCAACGTACAATTTCCTCTACGCTAAGTTTTCCTTGGGCGACATCGACGGTAAAGTCTTCTACCACCGCATCGTTTTGAAGGAGATTGTATCCATTCCTTTGAAGGGCAATATCTAAAACAGCAAGAGCCGTTCGTTTGTTTCCGTTGAAGAAACAGTGATTTCGAGCGATAGACTCAAACAATACGGCTGATTTTTCATAGAGAGAGATGTACATCTCTTCACCAAATGCGCTTTGCTCTGGTCTGGCAATCGCAGATTCTAATAAGCCTTCCTCTTTTACCCCTGAATCTTCCCCTTCGCCGTACTTCTCCATAATAAGATAATGAAGGGTAACGATCTCTCTTTTCGAAAGCAAATCAACCTTCTCCATATTATCGATCCTTCAAGTTTTTGAAAACTTGGTCGTGTTTTTTAAACGTATTCTCAGCCATCTTAAGGAAATCAAGTTCGATGTAGTCCTCGATCCGTTCGTTTTTTTTAAGGATAATTTCTCCCTGTTGAACCTCCAGTTCGAGTTCATCCCCCTGTTTCAATTCAAGTTCATCGAGAACTTTTTTGGGAAGCCCTATCCCAAGACTATTCCCTACTTTCGTAATTTTTCTTGTCGGGTTACCTTTGTTACCTGCGTCATTAGCCCTCATTGTATTTATCGCCACCTTCTTCAGTCCTTTCTTATAAGTGTATGCAAGCTGTAAGAAATGTATACAAATCATTACGTATTTACGTATGTACATTATAACTTGACGAACCACTGATAATCAAGTAATCCCTATCTTATGGTCGGACCCCTGTAATCAAAAAGGGTTATCATGGAACACCGCTGGGCGAAGAATTCTCCTGGATGAAAAGAAATCTCCAAAATATCCATTGAAAACGTTTCACTTTTTAAGTATGATAGGAGCAATTACAAATTTAAGACATCTGATGACCTTATCACTAGAAGTCAATGGTGGATGAAAAACGAGGAGGGGACGAAATGAACGTCTCTCTGTTTGTGACCTGTTTAGGGGATGTGTTTTACGCGAAGACAGGCAAAGACGTTGTGGAAGTGCTCGAACGATTAGGGTGTAACGTTGATTTTCCCGCTGCGCAGACGTGTTGTGGGCAGCCGGCGTTTAATAGTGGCTATCATGAGGATGCCAAAAAGGCGGCGAAGCAGATGATCGGTGCCTTCCGTGATTCGGCCTATGTGGTGACTCCCTCGGGTTCGTGCGCGGCGATGGTAAAGGAGTATGAGCATTTGTTTCAAGGGGAGCCGGAGTGGCAGGAGGAAGCAAAAGCGCTTGGCGAGAAGACGTATGAGTTCTCGCAGTTTATCGTTCATGTGCTAAAGGTCGAGGATGTAGGCGCGAAACTTCCAAGGCGAGCGACGTACCATACCTCGTGCCATATGACCCGCTTGTTGCGGGAAACGGAAGCGCCGTTTAAGCTTTTGGCGAATGTGGAAGGGTTGGATCTAGTCGATTTGCCTTTTCGCCATGACTGCTGCGGGTTTGGCGGAACGTTTGCCGTGAAAATGAACACGATTTCAGAGCAGATGGTGAGCGAAAAAGTCGACCACATTGAAGAGACAGAGGCTGAGGTGCTGATTGGCGCTGATTGCGGCTGCCTGATGAATATTGGCGGGCGGCTCACGCGAGAAGGAAAGCCGGTGAACGTGATGCATCTGGCTGAAGTGCTTAACAGCCGTTAAAAAGAAGGAAGGGAGAGAGCGACAATGCCGATGAAAGTAGGGGAGCGATCTTTCGATGCACGGGTGGAAAAAGGGCTTGGCGATACCTTCATGCGGGAGGCGGTGAGCTCGGCGCAGACGCGATTCCAGACGAACAAGGCACGGGCAGAGGAGCAGCTCGGGCACTGGGAGGAGTGGCGTGAGCATGCGGAGGAAATCCGTACGCACACCCTTGAAAACCTCGACTATTACTTGCAGCAACTCAGTGAGAACGTCGTCGGAAATGGCGGCCATGTTTTTTTCGCCGCGACGGCAGAGGAGGCGAACGACTACGTCACGAAAGTCGCCAGAGAAAAAGAGGCAAAGAAAGTGATCAAGGCCAAATCCATGGTCACTGAAGAACTCAGCATGAACGAAGCACTGGAGAAAGTCGGCTGCGAGGTGATTGAGTCGGACCTCGGGGAGTACATCTTGCAACTCGATGATCACGACCCGCCGTCCCACATCGTCACACCGGCCCTTCATAAAAACAAGGAACAGATTCGCGAAACGTTTGCCACGCTGAAAGGGTACGAGAAAACATCGAAGCCGGAAGAACTCGCCCAGTTCGCGCGGGAGCAGCTGCGTGAAGAGTTTCTCACAGCGGACATAGGTATCACCGGCTGTAATTTTGCCGTCGCCGAGTCAGGCAGCATTGCCCTTGTGACCAATGAAGGCAACGCTCGGCTTTCAACGACGATTCCGAAGACGCATATCGCCGTGATGGGGATGGAGCGGATTGTGCCCACATGGGAAGAACTGGACGTGCTGGTGACAATGCTGTGCCGCAGTGCGGTCGGGCAGAAGTTGACGAGCTATGTGACTGGACTCACCGGCCCAAGAGGCGAGGACGACCTGGACGGACCGGAGGATTTTCATCTCGTCATTGTCGACAACGGGCGCTCGAACATCCTCGGCACGGCCTTCCAATCTGCATTGCATTGCATCCGCTGCGCCGCCTGTATCAATGTCTGTCCGGTCTATCGTCACGTCGGCGGCCATTCGTACGGTTCGATTTATCCGGGTCCGATCGGTGCCGTTTTAACGCCGCTCTTAGAAGGATACGACGATCACAAAGACTTGCCGTATGCCTCGAGTCTCTGCGCCGCCTGTACCGACGCTTGCCCGGTGAAGATTCCGCTGCACGAGCATTTGATCGAGCACCGCAAAGTCATTGCTGAACAAAAGCGGACGCCCAGGACGGAGAGAATGGCGATGAAAGGGTTTGGAATGGTGTCAAGCTCGCCGAAATTGTTCGAGCTGGCGGAGAAGTCGGCCCCTCTCGTTCTCTCTCCTTTCACGAAGGATGGGAAGATCGAAAAAGGGCCTGGTCCACTGAAAGACTGGACCGACATTCGTGACTTTCCGATCCCAGAGCGAGAGAGCTTTCGAAAATGGTTCAAGAACCGAAAGAAAGGAGGCGGGTCCACGTGAAGCAAGGGACGATGCACAATCAAGAGTCGTTTCTAAACACGATTTCCAAAAATTTGGGAAGAGAGCGACGCACGGAAGGAGTGGAGCGGCCCCGCTATAAGCAGCAGCCGCAGCATGATGTGCTCAAGGGTGCTGCCACGGACGAGCTCATCGAGGTGCTGAAAACCCAGTGTCAGGAGATTCATACCGATCTTCTGGAAACCAACCTAGAGCATCTGGAAGAGACGATTCTTCAAGCGATGGGGGACTATGGCGCAGATCGAGCGGTGGCCTGGGACGACCCGCGCTTTGAAGAATACGGCTTGAGTCGCTTTTTGCAGCGGCCGGACATGACGATCTGGGGGAGTGCCCCTGATGAGGAAAACATCAAGATCAGCGAGCGCGCCGATGTCGGCATCACCTTCTCCGATTACACGCTTGCGGAGTCCGGCACCGTCGTTCTGATGAACGGGGGCGGGAAGGGGCAATCGGTCAGTCTGCTCCCGACCTATTACATTGCGCTCATTCCGACGAGCACGCTTGTGCCAAGAATCACGCAGGCCACAGAGGCGATTCATCAGCGTGTGGAGGCGGGCGAGCGCATTCCTTCCTGTATCAACTTTGTCACAGGACCAAGCAACAGCGCGGATATTGAGATGAACCTCGTGGTCGGTGTGCACGGGCCGGTGCGTGCTTGTTATATTCTGATTCATGATTGTTAGGGCGGGATGAGCTGAAGGCCGCTGCGTCCACTCATTTTGGAGGGGGCGGGATGGAGCGTTCAGCGCCCCTTTCCTGCTGGAGAAAGCGAGAGGGGCGGTTAGTGCTCGGGCAAAAGGAGTAAGGATCCGGATAAGAAGGGCGAGAATCCAGACAAGAGGAGCGAGAATCCGGATAAGAAGGGCGAGAATCCAGACAAGAGGACGAGAATCCGGACAAGAGGAGCGAAGATCCGGACAAGAGTGGCGAGAATCCAGACAAGAGTGGCGAGAATCCAGACAAGAGGAGCGAGAATCCGGACAAGAAGGGCGAGAATCCGGACAAGAGGAGCCCTCCCCCGCCCTGGATCCTCTCCGATCAACAAGCAGTCCCTTTTTCCTCTCCTAATGAAGACACACGCACCTATTCTAAATGTTCCTAAATCCGAAAGTTGCGTGCAAGGCTTCGCTCCTTTCTCGCAACTACATAGGCTGAAATTGAAAGCGTTTCTACAACTTAGAATCTATACCCTTACTGATTGGAAGTGGTGGCCTTGCTTAGTACAGGCTTGCTTAGTTTGATAGCAATACTCCCTATAATCACTGTGTTCATCCTACTCGTCGTTCTTCGCTGGTCGGCGAAGCGAGCGATGCCGGTGGCTTTCGTCATCACCGTCCTCATTGCCCTGACGCTCTGGGAAGTTCCGGTCAATCAAATTGCAGCGGCTTCCGTCAATGGAGTCGTGACGGCGCTGGAAGTCTCGGTGATTGTTTTTGGAGCATTGTTATTATTGAATACGTTAAAAGAGAGTGGCGCCTTGCATGCGATCCGCCAAGGCTTCACGAGCGTCACGCCGGACCGACGGATTCAAGTGATTATTATCTGCTGGATGTTCGGGACGTTTTTAGAAGGCGCGGCAGGGTGGGGAGCCCCTGCCACGATCATTGGTCCTTTGCTCATTGCGGTTGGCTTTCCGGCCATGGCGGCTGTGATGGTGGCGCTCATGCTGCAATCCACCCCGGTTTCGTTCGGAGCGGTTGGAACGCCGATTCTTACAGGGGTAGGCTCAGGATTAGAGGGGAATTCCATCGTGAACAACTTCCTCGAAAGCCAACAACTGCCCTTTTCCACGTTCATTAATGACATCGGTGGACAAGTTGCGATTTTTCACGGAATGATTGGAACCTTCATTCCTCTGTTCATGGTCAGTATGCTCACGTTCTTTTTTGGAAAAAATCGTTCCTTTGCTGAAGGGTTGGCGGTTTGGAGGTTTGCGCTTTTCGGTGGCTTAGCGTTCACCGTTCCTTTCGCCCTCGTGGCGAACCTTCTTGGACCAGAATTTCCAGCGCTGCTCGGCGGGCTCATTGGCCTCTCTATCGTGATTCCGGCGGCGAAGAAGGGGTGGTTCATGCCGAAGCATCATTGGGATTTCCCTGATGAGAAAAACTGGGAACCGAGTTGGCTGAGCCAGATGTCGCTTAGTCTTGATGAGCAACCGATACAAAAAATCTCGGGGGCAAAAGCTTGGGTTCCATACACGCTCGTTGCCCTGCTGTTGATCGCGATAAAAGTGGATTTTCTCCCGTTTAGTGAGTGGATCGCTTCTTCGGAAGTGGCGATCGAATCCCTCTTTGGCACAGAGGTCACGGCGAGCTCGGTCCTGCTCGACATTCCTGGGGTCACGTTTATTTTCGTTTCGCTGATCGCCGTTCTTCTGTACCGTTTGTCTCTTCAACGCTACAAGCGAGCGCTGAAACAATCGTTTCGAACGGTTTCAGGCGCAATGATTGCGTTGCTGTTTTCGGTGCCAATGGTACAAGTGTTTCTCAATACCGACGTCAACTTTTCAAATTTCGACAGCATGCCCCTCGTGCTTGCGGATTGGTTAGCAGGAGTAGCCGGGGAGCAGTGGCCCCTCGTCGCGCCAAGTATCGGGGCGGTTGGTGCGTTTGTGGCTGGGAGTAACACGATCAGCAATATGATGTTTTCTCTCTTTCAATTCGGCGTTTCTGACCAGTTGTTGATGAATCCTGTGGTCATTGTCGCTCTCCAAGCGGTCGGAGGGGCTGCTGGCAATCTGGTCTGTGTTCACAATGTGGTCGCGGCTTCGGCAGCTTCAGGCATTACAGGAAAAGAAGGAATCTTCATTCGGCGCATGCTGATTCCGCTCACGTTTTACCTTGTCTTTGCAGGGGGCATCGGAATCATTGCGATTCACGGATTTTCCTTTAACAGTGGCACGATTTTATTGGGAGTCCTCGCCATGGTGATTCTCACGGCCATTTTCATTGGAGAAAAGAAGAGAAGGGAACTGGATGGAAGAACGACGGCCACCGATTTGTCTCCGCCTTCTTATTAATGGGTGCCTGTGATTCATGCTATACTAAAGGCATACGTTTCAACCAAGGAGAAGACAGCCATGGCTTTTAAGCAAATCGAGAACCGAAAAATCTCGGAAATCGTTCGCCAGCAAATTGAAGACATGATTCAGCGGGGAGAGATCCAGCCAGGGGAGAAGCTCGACTCGGTCGTCAAGCTCGCGGACCAGTTCAACGTTAGTCGCTCTGCTGTGCGCGAAGCCTTAAGTGCGATGCGCGCGGTGGGAATTGTGACGATTAAGCAAGGCGAAGGCACGTTCGTAAACAAATACGATTTCTCGAACGTGGTCCACTCGGTGAGTAGGGAGCGAATTATCGCGAAAACCGAAATGCTGGAGCTGTTTGAGATGCGCAAGATCATTGAGGTTGGGGCGGCGGAGCTTGCGGCTGAAAAAAGGGAGGAGGCCCATCTTCAGGCGCTGGAGCACGCGCTGAAGGATATGAAGGAGGCCGAACCGGAAGAGAGCTTGGGAGAGGCCGCCGATGTCACCTTCCACTTAGCGCTTGCGGAGGCTTCCAAGAACTCGATGATGATTGACATGATGCAGCAGCTCTCGGAGACGCTTCGAAAAACGATGTTTGAGAGTCGACGCGCTTGGCTCTTTTCCAGGAGGGACACACTGGAGCGCTTGTATGAGGAGCATGAGCGCATCTATAAGGCCATCAAGAAACAGGAGCCAGAAGAGGCGAGGGTTGCGATGCTCTGTCACTTGCAAAATGTGGAGAACACGCTCGTCGAGGAACGAGAATAGCAAAGAAGCCGATAGTCTGTGCGCACAGACTATCGGCTTCTTTTATTTCTCCGAACGGTCGCTCCCAATACGGGCAGGGCGACGGCAGGCTACCTCTTAGTACCCGCCATAGCCTCCGCCAAAGGAAGCCCCAATAATAATAAGCAAGATAAACAATACTACGATTAGTGCAAAGCCACCGCCTGCACCGTACCCACCAGTTCCAACACTCATTTCGCATACCTCCTTTTTCAGTCTCAATCATAAGCTATGCAGGAAATTTATTTTTGACTGGGCGTTTGATAAAAAATCCTGGGGGAAGGCGAAAGTGGGGATTCGGCAACAGTCTTGAAATCCATTCACTGCACATAACATAATAAGGTATATTCGCATTTTTTAAGGAGTGATGGTTTTGAATAAGTGGGGCGCCCTCTTGATAAAAGCCGTTATTTTCATCGTAACCATTTCCGTGGTCTTCCGAGTAATAACCTTCTTCTGGGAAAGGTATGTACCGTGGACCCCAGCCACTGATCTTTGGGCTCTATTTGTGATGGTTATGGCCATCGGATTTTCTTTCGTTTTAGCTAAAATCATCTATGAGAAGATAAGAGGGTTATAGACGGCCCCGGCTCTTCCCACTTAGCACCACGAGCGACGCCTTGAGGCCAAGTTTGCCGTTTCCGTTCGGACTGTTCTCACATCTTTTTGGTTATTCTTGCGCTTCACTGTACGATAAGAATTTTGGATAAGAAATGCTTGGGCATGGAAGGCTAAAAGAACCAAAGGTTGAAGGGGAAAGCTCCTTAGATTAAGCCATTGGTCCGGTTGATTTTATGGTGGGAGTTGTCCTATACTTCTCGGACATGCCTTTTTTTAAAAACGACGTTCTTACTCTTTTTTCATAGGGGACATACAGATTCTGACTACAACCATCATGAACCAGGGAATGGGATAGAGAAAGAGTGAGGTGCTAGCGATGGAGATTCGTTTCTTGATCAAAGATCTTCATGTGGTGGAAGTGCACGGAAGCGAAGACGTCCAAATTACCGATATTCAAATTGATTCGAGGAACGTAACAAACGGAAGTCTGTTTGTCTGTATTACGGGAACACAGACAGACGGGCATTTCTATATAGGGCAGGCCCTTGAGAATGGCGCAAGAGCGATTATGGTGCAAAGAGACGTTTCTCATGATTATCCGGATGTCACAGTGCTTAAGGTTCCGGATACAAACCGGGCGCTGGCGAACCTCTCAGCGGTTATCTTTGATTACCCTTCCGACAATATGAAACTCATTGGTGTGACAGGAACAAACGGCAAAACCACCACCACGCATCTCATTGAAAGCATAGTGCTCGGTGAGGGGCTAAAGACAGGATTGATGGGGACCATCTGCGTGCGGATGCCCGGTCACACCGAGGAGTCGGTGAACACCACACCAAATGCGTTAGTTGTGAATGAAACACTTGCCACGATGCTACATAAAGGAGTCAAGCATGCGGTTCTTGAGGTCTCTTCCCATGCGCTCAGCATGGGGAGGCTGTGGGGATGCAATTTTAAAACGGCAGTATTCACGAACCTTTCCCCCGACCACTTGGACTACCACTCCTCCATGGAAGCTTATTTTGAGGACAAAGCCTTGCTTTTTTCACAGTTAGGAAACGGGCAGGCGACGTTTCATAAGGCCGCCGTGATCAATAGGGATGACCCCTATGCCGAGAAGTTGATTCAAAAAACGAGCGCGCAAATAGTGACGTACGGCATTCATGAACCAGCGGATGTACGCGCGACGCTTGTTTCTGAAACGAATCAAGGCACGCGTTTTAACGTGGAAACCTTTAAAGGATCGGCCTCGATTACGCTCCCTCTGTTTGGAGAGTACAATGTCTACAACGCGCTCGCAGCGATTGGAGCCTCTCTGCTTGAGGGTGTGAGCTTAAAAGGCATAAAAAAAAGTTTGGAATCCTTTCCGGGTGTCCCAGGGCGTTCGCAGTACATACTTGCCGGTCAGCCGTTCTCTGTGGTCATCGATTATGCGCATAATCCCGACGGGTTGGAAAAGGTGATGCGTGCCGTACGGGCGCATCATGACGGCAGAATCTTATCGGTCCTTGGCTGTCGTGGCGACAGAGATGTAAGCAAACGACCGATTATGGGCAGCATGCTATCCAAGTGGGGCGACTCGATCTTTTTAACGTCCGATAACCCCAATTCCGAGGAACCAGAAGCAATTATTCGTGACATCAAACGAGGCATGGACCCGACGGAAGCGTTCGATTGCATGGAAATCATTGACCGGAGAGCGGCCATTCGCAGAGCCCTGCAAGAAGCGAAGGAGGGGGACTGCGTGTTGATTACCGGCAAAGGCCATGAAACGCACCAGGTGATGAAAGGAAAACGAACCCCCTTCCATGACGAAACCGTTGTGAGAGAGTTGCTGGACGAACTTGGCTTAGCCAAGCAAGAAAACAGGAAAATACGACTTTGATGAAGAGCAGTGGAGTCTCAAGGGCTTCGCTGTTTTTTCTGATCCAGCTGCGGCCGGGCTTGATCCTGCCGTCGCTCCAGAACTTGTCGCTCGTGAGCGGGGCGCCTGCTGTTAAATGACAATAAAGATGTTTAATTACAGATAAAGATGTTACATTTACAATAAAGTTGTTTAAAAACTCTAGTCTTGCTCTGCAACAATCGGGCCATTTTGCGGAATAAGCATTATCAAACTAACGAGCAGGGAAATTGAATATTAAAGAGAAATTAATAGTGGATAGGGAGGGATATAGATGGTAGCACTCTTCATGGTACGACTGTCCTTATGTGATGGCATATTCAAAGGTGAAGGCTGTGTTTAAATGAATTGTCTAGGTTGTAATTTAGCTAACAAAAATGAACCTGTAAAGGTTGTATTTGAAGATGACTATGTATGTTGTTTCTTAGACCATGACCCATACAACGAAGGTCATGTATTAATATTACCAAAAAAACATATTTATGACGTTGAAGAACTTGACGAAGATACTGCACTTTCAATTATGAAGGCATCTATGCTTATATCAAAAGCAATAAAAAGACTGTTTAACCCTGATGGTATTACCATTTGCCAAAACGGTGGAGTTTTCAATGAATTAACTCATTATCATATGCATGTTGTACCAAGATACAAAAATCAATCATTCGCCACTTTCTATTCAGATGAAGATGTATATATAGAAGAGGAAGACAAGTTACTTAATATAAAAAGAAAATTAGTTGAAGCCATTAACAGTTTTTAAAGTGTTTTTCCGCAATCGGGCGCAATTCCGGAATAAGGATCAGCGCCCGTATTGAACATAAGGGCCATTTAATTGAATAACGATAGCAGACAAAGCCGAATAATTGCGCTGGTCTTTTTGAAAAGGGTTTATACCATAGATCCTGTAATACAAATTATTGTCTATGCATTCACTTGGCATAGAGCGCATGCATCTTAACGTAAATCGGAGCGCAATTCTGGAACAGTACCGATTACACCAAAAGTAAATAACTTAAAGTGTAATGCGTATTTTCAGCCTCAAAAATAAGCGACTTTATTGTTAATCAACACCTGCGCCTTTCATAATCCAGCTGCGGCGGGTAGGAGCGTCGAGATGTTTCACCCCAATAACGAAATCCAAGGTCGGGATTTCTTTTATTGGGTCTCCAACATTCTCGCTCCTGACCAACCCGCCTGCGCCTTTCGGTGTGATCTAGCTGCGGCGCCCACTCGCTCGAGGTTTCTTCACGCCGCCAGGTCAAGCCAAGACCGGGCTTGATCCTGCCGTCGCTCCAGAACTTGTCGCTCGTGAGCAGGGCGCCTGCGCCTTTCGGTATGATCCAGCTGCGGCGGGTAGGAGCTCGGGATTTTTCAGTCCTGCCTTGAAATCCAAGGTCGGGATTTCAAGTGCAGGCCTTCCAAAATCCTCGCTCCTAAGCAACCCGCCTTCGCCTTTCGGTGTTTCACGTGGAACATGGCACTTTCGGTTTACCCATCGGCTAAAACGTGAATAGATAGGAAAGTGAGGTGAATGCGATGGACTATTCGTCCGAGCATATAGATGAGGAGTTTGATCGAGAATTTTCGAGGATCTATGAGGAACAAACCGAGGCTATCAATGCCCAGCTTGACCAGGACATTTTATTTGCGTTAATCGGCGATGTGAATACTGGAAAATCATCAACGATCAACCAGCTGATGGGGGCAGACGTCGCCAAAGTCGGCGCTAGCCCTGGGGCGACAAGCGCCATCGATTTGTATACATTTAAACAGCATATTACGTTTGCCGATACGCCTGGCCTTGATGACATCATCCAGGACCATTCAAAAGAGACGCTGGGCTATTATGAAAACGCTGATGTGATCCTCTTTTTCTTAAATGCTGCAGGAACCGTATTTTCAGAAGGAGAAAAGTCGATCTTCGAGAAGATCGCAGCTGTGAACCAAGACATCATTATTGTTTTAAATAAAATTGACGCCGCAGAAGACATTGACAGCTTGAAAGCGTATGTCAAGAACCATACGGGCGGCACGTTCCCGATCGTGGCGATCTCATCGAAAAACGGCACAAACATCGATCAGCTCCGCCATGCGATTCTAGACATTCTCGAAAAGAAACAAAAGGACATCCAGCTTGCAAAGGAGCTCGAAGGGAAGAAAGCGAAAGCGAGCGTCGCAGGTAAATGGATTCTTGGCGCCTCTGTGGCCGCAGCAGGGGTTGGGGCGACGCCGATTCCAGGAGCGGACATTATTCCGATCACCTCGATTCAAGTCGGGCTCATGGTCAAGCTTGCTTCCCTCTACGATCAACCCATGACCAAAAAGCAAGCAAAGAAATTAGTGGTGACCACCCTTGTCGGCAATTTCGGCCAGACGATGTACCGCCAAGTCACGAAGTTTTTTCCAGGAGCTGCCTTTATTGCCGGAACGACGATTGCCGGTGCCGTCACCGCCGCCTTCGGGTATTCAATTAAATATGCATTTGAACATGGCATTGACCTCTCGACCGAGAATCTTGGCGGCATGATCGAGGAGTATTTGGGGCAATGGCAGAAGCGAGACTAAAAAGCAGATGGGCGCCCATCTGCTTTTTCGTTGGTATTGATTAACTCCGTAAGTCCAACCAGTTCACTTCTTCTTGTGTGAGGGAAAGCTTCGCACCCTCTCCGCAAGAGAGCATTTCCTCTTCGTTTTGTGGCCCGATGATGGCGGCTGAAGGGAAACCTTGATTGAGCACATAAGCGAGGGCGACTTGGATTCGGGTGGTTCCTTTCTCCTTCGCAAGCTGCTCCGCGCGATCGTAACGCTTCCAGTTGTCATCGTTATAGAAGACGCGGACGAGATCTTCATTTTCAACGTTGTCCCGCGTGAACCGTCCGGTGAAGAAGCCGCGCGCCTGTGAAGACCAGGAAAAGAGCGGTAGCTGCGAGTCTTCATGCCAAGAAATCGTCTCTTGATCAGCGCTGACACACCCTGCCCAGTAAGGCTCCTGCGCTTTTGCGAGGCTTAAGTTCGGGCTGGAAAAGCTAAAGCCTTTGAGTCCGTTTGCAAGGGCGTAGGCATTCGCTTCCGCTAAACGAGCCGGTGTCCAGTTGGAAGCGCCGAATGCTTGAATACGCTTCGCCTCGACATGCTCATTCAACCATTCAATGATTTGCTCAACAGGCACAGTGAGATCATCGCGATGCAGCGCATATAGCTCCACACGGTCCGATTTCAGGCGATCGAGGCTGATTTTTAATTGCTCCGCGATGTCATCACGGTTAATGGTGTGGCCGTTTTCGTTGGGGTGCCCGCCTTTCGTCCATATATTGAGACGCCCGTGGTTTCCAGCATCGAGCCAGTTGCCAATCGCGGCTTCACTCTGACCACCCGCATAGATGAACGCTGTATCCACCGTGTTGCCGCCAATACGGATGTAGCCCTCTAGCACCTCATTCACGTACGCCTGTTTATCCGGCGTGAAATAGTCGGACCCCATAATCAGGGAAGTCACCGTTTGCTCAAGTCCTTGTACCGTTAGATGCTTCATCGTATCTCCTCCTATCGTTTCGTCATCGTGACGCGCTCGCGCGTGGTAATCGATGTCAAACACGCGTCCAAGACGTTCATATTTTTCACCGCATCCTCTGCGCCGTAAGGAACGGAACCGCTGCCAAAAACATCCTTGGCAAACGCATCCGCTTGGAGGGCGTAATGGTTGGACGAGGTCCCCTCCATCTCCCGACGCTCCCCTTGGCGATCGAGGGTGTATCCCTCCGTATCGCCCGTGAAGGCGAGTGGAATGACGATGCGTCCCTCTGTTCCAAGAATTTCGGCTTCATTTCTCCCGGCAGCCCAGAGGCCGCTGTCAAAGGTAAGAAACTTCCCGTTTGAAAATTCCAGTAGGCCGGCTGCGACCATGTCCACATGATCGTGCGACGCTGGAAGAAACCCATGGACGGTGGCTGCTTCTGGTTCTTCCTCAAAAATCATCCGCGCCAGGCTAATCGGATAGACGCCCACATCGTATAGACTCCCGCCGCCATAGTCCCGCTTCATTCTGAAATTGCTGTGGTCGTCGGCATTATTGAAGGAGAAGGCCGCTCGGATCCCGCGAAGCTCCCCAATCTCGCCCTCAGCAATTCGTTTTTTGATGTCCAAATAGCGGGGTTGATAGCGATACATAAATGCCTCGACGAGCAAGACGCCTTGCTCCTTGCATGCAGCTCTCATTTCCTCTGCTTCTTGTGCATTCATGGCGAGAGGTTTTTCACAGAGCACATGCTTTCCTGCTTTCGCGGCCTCAATGACCCACTTTTTGTGAAGATGGTTGGGCAGGGGGATGTAGACCGCGTGGATGTGAGAATCTGCGAGTAATTCCTCGTAGGAGCCGTAGGCGGTCTCAACGGAAAACGCGTTTGCCAATTCTCGGGCTTTCTCTAGGGAGCGACTCGCGACTGCGTGAATGACACCGGTTTCAGATTGAGCAATTCCTGGCATAACGGAACGTTTGGCAATGCTGGCCGTTCCGAGTATGCCCCATTTCAGTGGTTGCATGGGGGATGTTCCTCCTTCAGTGTAAAAATAAAGTGTAAGCACCCATCCTCTTCTAGAGAGCGTTCGTTTCAGTCGATATGTTGGCCAATGTCGAAAAATACGCAAAAGGGATGGAAAACGGTTACAAAATCGTGTACAGTATTAGTATGAGATCGTTTCCATAAAAAATCAAGCCATTTTTCTTGATCGTCTTAACTTTAAAGGGAAGGAGGCGGCCCATTGCAGAGGATCTCAATTTTCATAAGAGATGAAAGCGCAATCACATGTGCGAAATGAGTACAGGAAGGCTCTTTCTTTCACTAGGTAAAGACTAAATACAGGAGGGACTGCCATGCGTTTCAGAGGACCATTGCTTTGTGGGTGCAGCCTATTGATGCTGCTCGCAGGCTGTACTCAAGAAGAAGCGAGCTCGAATGGAGACGAGCCTACGGGGGAAGTCACCGTTTGGGCCTGGAATTTGGAAGCGGATTATTTGATTGATATCGTCCCAGCGTTTGAAGAACAATATCCCGAGATTGATGTCAACGTCCTCAAGCTGAGTGCTGATCAAGTCTATCAACGTCTCACCACCGGGCTTGCTTCCGGTTCGGAAAGCCAGTTGCCAGATATTACGCAGGTCGAAAACCAGCGTTTCGGCCTCTATCTGGAAAATTTCGAAGATAGCTTCACCAATCTATCAGAGATGGGATTCGATGAACACCGCGAGAAGTTTGTCGAGGCCAAGGTGGCCCCTCTTTTGAATGAAGGCGGTGACATGATGGCTTTTCCTCGCGACATTGGTCCGATGGGCGTCTTTTACCGTACCGACCTATTTGAAGAAGCGGGCATTGATCCAGAGGACATTCACACATGGGAGGATTACTTGGAAGCTGGCATCCAACTCCGCGAAGAGACGGGGGCCTATATGTTTGGCCTCGCATTAAATGATGGAAACATTCGTGAATACCGAGCGATGCTTCAGCAGCAGGATCTCTTCTATTTTGACCAGGATGGCCATATTGCGGCCAATGCAGAAGCAGCGCATCGCTCGCTTGACATGCTTAATCAGATGGATGAAGCCGGGATCATTCTGCGTGCCGCAACAGACAATGAAACCAATGCAGCCATCAAGAATGATGCTGTTGCCTCGGTGATAAGCGGCTCATGGCAGAAAGGCATAATAGAAGATCAAATGCCTGAACAAGAAGGCGACTGGGGCGTGATGCGACTGCCTGCCTTTGAAGAGGGTGGGGCGACGGCCGCCAATGACGGCGGAAGCAACCTCGCAATCACAAATGTCTCCAGCAACAAAGAAGCCGCTTATCTGTTTGGAGAGTTTGCGACGGTGAATGTGGAGAACCAGGTATACGGAGGACTGGCCTATGGCGCTTATCCTGCCTTAATTGAAGCGATTGAACGACCAGAGTTTCAGGAAGGCGACGACTTCTTTGGTGGGCAGGAAATCTTCTCGATTTTTAGCGAAGAAGCCCTCAATCTTCCAGTGATTAATTTCACGAGCGACTACCTTCGTGCCCAGGACGCCTTTGACGATGGCATTGGACGCGTCTTTTTGCACGATGTGGATGTAGACGAAGCCTTGGAGTCGGTTGGAAACCGACTAGAAGCGAGCACAGGCAGGGGGGAGAGCGATGAGTAAAGCGGCGATGTCAGACAAAACAACACGAATGTCAAAGAAACCAGCACGTAAAGGGCCTCGAAATCCGGCGGGCCTTGCCCCTTATGTGTTTATCGGACCGAGCCTGTTCTTCTTTCTCTTGTTCACGGGCTACCCGATTGTGTACTCGTTCTACCTAAGCTTGACCACCAATGAGGCAGGCGTCAGCACTTTCGCTGGACTGAGCAACTACATCCGCCTGTTTCAGGATAGCCTGTTCTATGAGTCACTCTTTAACACGTTTGTTATCCTGATTGTGCAAGTCCCTGTGATGATCTTTATGGCGGTTGTGCTAGCCAACGTGCTCCACACAGGGATTCAAAAAGCCAAAGGTGTGCTGCGAGTGGCGTTTTTTACGCCGACGGTCACCTCCCTCGTGGCTGCGTCGATTATCTTTCTTTTAATCCTTAACCAGGATTTTGGCATTCTCAACTTTATGCTTGCAACCATAGGCATTGACCCCATTTCCTGGCTGAATGACCCTTTTTGGGCCAAGGTTTCGCTGATTATGGTGATCATCTGGCGCTGGACGGGCTATAACATGATCATCGTCTTGGCAGGCTTACAGATGATTCCTAAAGACCTGTATGAAGCGGCAAGCATTGATGGAGCGGGACCTATTAAGAAATTTTTCTCGATCACCATTCCGCAATTGAAGCCGGTGCTGTTGTTTGCAGCGGTGATGTCGACGATCGGGACGTTCCAGTTGTTTGATGAGGTGTTCAACCTGACCGGAGGCGGGCCGATTAACGCGACCACTACGGTGACGATGTATTTGTATGAAAATGGGTTCGAGTACTTTGACTTCGGCTACGCGTCAGCGATTGCCTATGTCGTGGTGGTCATTATTGCTGTCCTTTCCTTCATTCAGTTTAAAGTGGCAGGTGATAAAGAATGACAGTGGCTGCAAAAATACTCAAATACGTTGTTCTTGCGATGGGGTTGTTTTTAACATTAGGACCCTTCTATTGGATGATTGTCGGGGCCACGAATCCTTCCGGGGAGATTCTCTCGGTTCCGCCCAACTTGATTCCGGGTACATTTCTAGTCGAGAACTTTCGCAACTTGCTCGATAATGTCGACATCTTCCGGGCGCTCTTAAACTCTGTTGTCATCACCGTCACCTTTACGCTCCTTGCCGGGATCTTCAGTGCAGCCGCGGGCTACGCGTTTGCCAAGTATAAATTCCGCGGACGCAACGTCATCTTTGGACTCTTCCTTGGGTCGATGATGATTCCGTATCAAGCAATGATTATTCCGCAGTTTCAGTTGTTTGCGAACATGGATCTCTTGAATTCGTACAGTGCGATCATTCTGCCACAGCTCGCCTATCCGTTTGCGATCTTTCTTATGAGGCAGAGCATGCAATCGATCCCAGACTCGATTATTGAATCCGCCCGGATCGACGGCTGTAATGAGTATCGGATTTTCTTCCGCATTTCCTTGCCGATGATGTTGCCAGCGATTGGAGCGGTCTCGATTTTTCTTTTCACGCATCAGTGGAACAATTTCCTTTGGCCGCTTGTCGCTCTGGTGACAGAGGACATGTACACGCTGCCGCTCCTTCTTTCCATCTTGGCAGGTCAGGATAATTTGGACTACGGGCAGCTCATGCTCGCTGCAACGATTTCCGTGTTGCCGATCTTTATCGCCTTTCTGTTCCTGCAGCGGTATTTCATTGCTGGAATTGCCGGTGGTGCTGTTAAGGAATAGTGGGAATGGAAACAGCACATGCTATTGAGGGTATGTGCTGTTTTTTAACCCAGTCTTTCTTAGAAAAAGACTGGCTCCGCAGAACCAGCCCTATTTAACGTCCACTTTTGATTTTTCAATCATGCCCCACACTATAATAATAAGCCCAATAACAAGACCAGCAATGGACCAGTAAAGGAGTGGGTGCGATAAATCGTCACTCTCTAATAAGCCAAAATAATCAATAGGTGGAACCACTTCCGTGTTCCCGCTCGCTAAAATAGCCACAAGAAGATGATGTGAGCTATAGAGAATAGCTGAAGCTAGCAAAATAATAGCTCCAGAAATCATTTTACCCATGCAATAACCTCCTAAAAAAGAAAAAGCGGGCATAGACGCCCGCGTATTAGTTTAAATGTTCTGAGCTGAATAACCAAACAACCAATCATCCTGTGCTGAAAGTCCTGCACTGAGCCCATATGCTTCAACAGTCACTGCCCACGTGCCTGAAGCTTAGAGGTCCACTTGGTTCCCTGTTGAATTTATAGAAGCCCCTACAACTTGTTCATTCCAATCAAGCCATTCGATGCCGCTAATGTATGAACTAGCATTGTATGCATTTGTGAAAGTTGGCAAAGCGGGAGATGTTGGATCGGTTTCATAATCGTAATTAAAGGAGATGTGCCGGTCTATAAGGGGAACGCCTCCGTCACCTTCCCATGTGCTACCTAGGGCAGATAAGTCCATTGCAACCGTTTGTGTTCCTGTCGCGCCTGTAATAGTGTTAAAAGTCTCAAAAGATTGGCTAGTTGTTTCAGCATCTTCAGCATCAACTAGGGCATTCAGAAATTCCGCTTTCATGTCAACCTCTTCTAAAAATGTTTCAAACTCCTCATCTGTAGGTTCCTGACTGCTTATTTGAGGCAACTCTTCAATTTCGAGGTTAACGTTCTCATAATCGCTTACAGAATGAAGAGCGAAGAAAGCCCCTTCCTTCAGGTGGGGGATG
>NZ_LLYY01000050.1 GCF_001484965.1 Shouchella shacheensis
TGGCAAACGCAGTGTTGGTCTCGGTCATCGTTTGATAAAGGGCCTGCTTTTCTTTGGTTGGCTTCATGAGCTCGAGTTTTAGGGAAATGGTGGGCACAGGGTTCACCTCCTTTGTCACCAGTATACCAAACGTACGTTCATAAGAACAAATGTTTTATATCGCTTAACAGTATTAATTTAGAGCGAATTCATCCCCCACCTGAAGGAAGGGGCTTTCTTCGCTCTTCATTCTGTAAGCAAATCGAAAAGCCAGACCTCAAAGTATAAGCGCTTCGGTCTGGCTTGTTCTAGCTACGGGGGATAGGAGCTAGAGATTTCAGTCGTGGCCATGAAATCCAAGCCAATTTAGTTTAAGGTAATCTCTGCCGTGCTGTGCTCATAAATGCCTTCAATGCTTTCCTCAATATCCTCTTCCAGCTCTTCTCTAGAGGGAAGGTCGTCGTAATTTTGTACCACCTGAAATGTTGCAAGACAGATTAGTAAGAATGGAAAACGCTCGGGGGCATCCTGGACAATCGCATATAGCTTATCACTCTTTGTACAGATGAGGTCTCCGGCGTCCTCAACCGTGCGCTTTCTCTCTATCGTTACCTCCATCAGACACACCTCCCGTTTCATGTTTTCATAGAGTTTCCAGAAAAGAGCGTTTATATACATGAAAAGCCACCCTGATATGGGGCGGCAGCTAATTATTTTTGCTTTTTTTGTTTTTTATCCGTTGACTTGTTGCCACCGTCATCAATCATTTCACTGGCCACTTCTTCGTTAAACATCGACTCTGTTGGCGTCTGGTTATTTGTCTGAGCTTTGTTGGCTTGCTTGTTTCGCTTCATGGTCTCACCTCTTTCGCTTCATCCTTGTTTAACGTTCACTTAAAGGAAGTTTCGCTTTCTATCGTTTCCTTGATCATAAAAATTATGTGCAACAAAGGGAAGGGGCCTCTGCTGCTCGTGATAATCCCTCAAAAAGCCACTCCATCAAGCGGAGAGGCCACTGAAAAACCATCATTTTTTTCAGTGGCCTCCCAAGAATAGAGGTCTGGGTATGCTGGTGCCGTCGCAGTAAAAATCTGATAAGTCTGAATTTATATTAAACGAAAATCTATGAAGAGCAGGCTGTCAACATTGGTGAAATCAGCGGAATTCCTGTTGCTTGTTGGCAAGAGAGAAACCTATGTGAATTGCCGCGTTTCTTACTCCTGCTATCGGAATGGAGCTCGCTCCTGTCCACGATCAAAATGTGTCGAAGAAGTCGAGGAAAAGAGTAAAACCGTATGGTAGACTAGAAGAAAACAACTGGGCGATCGATCCATTCATCGCATGAGTCAGATTCGTCGGGAGGGAAATGAGAAGGAGGATGTGAATGAATTTGAAACCGCGTGCAATTTATGTGGAGACCATGGTACATAGCGAGATGGAGAGAGTGTGGCATGCAACGCAAGATCCTGCTCTTCATGAAAAGTGGGATCTCCGATTTTCGTCTATAACCTATATAGAAAAAGAATCCCCGCACGATGATCAGCGTTTTACCTATACGACAAAAATCGGTTTTGGTGTCACGATTTCTGGTGAAGGGCTTAGCCGAGGAGAGGCGGAAAAAGACGATGGTTCCTGTGTTTCAGCTCTGTCGTTTTCAAGTGAACAGCCCGTGTCTCTCATCGCGAAAGGAAATGGCTATTGGCGCTATGTTCCAAAGGAGAACGGGGTGCAATTTATGACGCGCTATGATTATCAGACAAGGTGGGGAAAGGTCGGGACGTTGATCGATCGGCTTGTGTTCCGACCGCTACTTGGCTGGGCGACGGCGTGGAGTTTCGAGGCGATGCGTCTTTGGCTAGAGGAAGAAATTCACCCTCGTGAAAGCAAGCGACGCTCGTTCCTCCATATACTCTTTTCTCTGGCAGTCGCTTTTATCTGGTTTTATCAAGGGCTTGTGCCTAAGCTATTGTTTCCAGAGACTGGGGAAATTCAGCTACTGCAAGCAAGCGGGTTGGTTGCTGGATATGAGGAGGTAGCTGTGGCCCTCATTGGTGTCTTGCAAATGCTCTTTGGCCTGTTGTTTTTACTTCCGATTCCAAAGCGCATGCTCTTTCTTGGGTCCGCCGGCGCAGTGGCGGTGTTAGGAGTGGGGGCACTACTGAGTACGCCAGGACTTTATCTTGATCCTTTTAATCCTGCTGTTGTAAATGTGAGTATGCTAGTCTTATGTGTAGCAGGCTGGGGAAATGCCAAGAACCTAGTGCTAGCGAGACGATGCAAAAGGAGGGCTAGCTCGTGACGATCTCGATTTATCAACAGGCTCTCCGTTCTTCCTTTTCAAGGCTTCATCCGCTACTTCAGAAAAAATTCGGAGTAACGAGTGCTTCAAAAGAGATGGCCGTTGGCAAAGGGACAATGATTGAAATTCGCGGTGCCCCGCGTTTGCTACGGCCTCTCTTTCATCTCGGGACAAGGGAACGTCTCATCTTTCCAGAGAGGGGAAAGGACGTTCCTTTTAAGTTGGAGAATGTGGCCTACAAGGATGAGCATGGAAGGGAAACGGTAAGCTGGGACCGACGCTTTTATTTTCCAAAAGTAACAAGATCATTTGATGCAGTGATGAGGTATGACGAGGGCCTAGGAGGAATCGTGGATGACTTCGGACAGCGTCGTCATCTTTCTTCGACGCTAGGATTGACGGTGACACCTGGAGGAGGGCTCCTTATTCGATCTAGGGAAATACTTCTGCAAGGAGGAAACCACTCACGCCTACGTGTACCGCGCATGTTTCAGCCAAGTGTAGACGTCTATGAGCACGTGGACCCACGGGAGAAGGCAATTCGCATCCATGTGCATATTTACCACAAACGATTTGGCACAATGCTTATGTACGAGGGACTTGTCCATACCTCATTTATGCCCTTTTCCACAGAAACCATGCAAGGAAGGGAATACACATGAACCTGCGTCTGAATATTTGGATTGGACTTATCAGTATGTTGGCATGGGTAGCGTTTTTTCGGCCCACTCTGATCGAGTTGGCGCTTGGTTTTGCTTTCCTGCTTCTTGTGCCCCTGACGCTCTCACTGGTTAAAGGTACGGAGGAGGAGAACCTACTCCATTCATTCTTGAGCCGTTTCTCGTTTTTGTTTGCCTGGGCAGGCACGGCGGCTCTTAGCCTTCCACTCAATGCATGGTCGATTCTTTTTGCGAGCGTATGGGCAATTTTTACGGTAGGGGTGGCTCTAGCCGGGCTGACAAGACTGCTAAGGCGAGGCTGGAGCCCGATCGAAGAGACAGCGATCGATGTAGGCTTCATCTACCTTATAGTGGGCGGGGGATGGTTCATGCTGTCCACTCTCGGCGGCGAAGCTTTCCTCCCGTATTCAGAAGCTATCGTTGACTTGACTGCGGTTCACTTTCATTATGCTGCCTTTATTTTGCCGGTTCTCACAGGCATGCTGGGCAGATGGCTTTATGCAAAAATTTCTCATGTCTCCAAAGCCTATACCTTGCTCGCTTGGGGCATCCTGGCAGGACCGCTCCTCGTAGCGATTGGGATTGACGCTGGACCGCCAGTTGAAGCCGTGCTCGTTAGCATCTATGTTGGATTTGTGTGCTGGTTCTGTCTATGGAACCTCTCCATCATTCGGTGGGTGGCTTCTTTAGCGAAACTCGGTTTGGTGGCTTCTTCTGGCATCCTGCTGCTCACGATGGCTCTTTCCTTTTTGTACAGCTTCGGACTGGCGATGAATGCGCCGTTTTTAACGATTGCGGAAATGGTGCGCTGGCATGGGGTCTTTAATGCCTTTGGCTTTGCTCTCGTTGCGGTCATCACATGGGTTTATCTAGCGCCTTCTCCAAGAGCAACCTTCGGGGTGTTTCCGATTAGCCCCCTTAGAGGAAGGCAGCATATAGACTGCAGATTACTGAAAAAATACCCTAATCTAGGGAAGGAAGAAGCGTTGATTGAGTCATGGGAAACGTTTCGCCGAGCGGCATTTCAGCCAGATCAGTTAAATCCGCTTGTGTCCAGTTTTCACGAGCAAACAATAGGCTACACGATGAAGGCAAAAGTACGCTGGGCATTTTGGCTACCCTCTAAGCTGTCTTCTAGTGTAACGAGGAAAATGGGGCAGCTCAACCTTCCTGCCTCCGGGTACATTGGGATGAATGGAGCGATTTACACGGTAGATGACGCAACGAAAGGCCGACCTGCGTCCCGTGTCTGGATTAGGCAGAACGCCACAACGAACGAACCTATTTTTACAGCGGCGTACTCGCATCATCAAAAAATGAACACCACCTATATGAACATTGCCCTCCCTTTGCCAGGAGGAGTAATGACAGGTGTTCTCAGGCCGGACCATGGTGAGGCAGGGAGCCTGATTCTAACAAGTAGGAAAGAAAAGGACGAGCAGGGCGATGAGGGGATCTATGTAACGTTTGGGCGGATTACCGTGAACACACCCTTGGCAGAATCCTTTCTCCTTCGCCAAATAGGACGGAATCAGCTTGAAGCATACCATCAGCTCTCGTGTTTTGGCGTGACGTTTGTTCGGCTGCGTTATGAATTGATATGTATTTAGAGCACGGCAAGAGCACGGCAAGAGCGCTTCTAGGGCCGGACTGATGAAGGAAAGGCTAGGAGGTGAGTGCATCTTGTAAGCAGATTCCCGTGCCTTGTGTTAGGTTCAGTCGCCCCTCACTCCTTTTATACCAAGGAATGAAGGGGTTTTTTGTGTCCGAAAGTTGAATAATTAAACGATCCTCCATGGAACCTTTTTTATAAGAACCACCTCGTCCCCACCTTTTCCCCGTGCCTTCCCCCTGCTTTGTGCGGTATTTTATCTATTAAATGCTATTCATAAAAACCCTTAATAGGAGCAATAAGGGAGTTTCCCTCAAAGAATCAGGATATTCCCTAATACCGAAATTTCCCGCGGCTTTCTATAATGAAAGCAACACATAACGATCATAAAGGGTGAGTTTAAATGGAGACCGGACATGTTAATCAATTAGAGAAATCCCCACGTCCAACCCCCCAGCGCATATTTGCTTCGAGGTTTGCCAAATCGATGTTCTTAGCGGTCAGCCTCCTCGTGATTTTATCGTTTATCGGCACACGGATGTTTACCCATATTGACTTGAACTTATATGGCTACATGATTGGGACGGTGGTGTTTCTAGGGGGTCTCTTTTACCGATTGATCGCCTGGGCAGAGCGGCCACCAACCAAAATTCTAATCAAAAAAGGAATTCGGCTCTTGTTTCGCGGATCGACGCCGAAAACATCTGTCGAACACCTCGGGACGTATCGGTTCATTTGGAATCGAGGCTTGTATCGGTGGGTCCAGCATATGCTCATGGGTTGGGGTGTGATTCTTGCCTGTGTGATTACCTTCCCGCTCGTATTTGGGTGGATGTACTTCACGATGGAGGAAAACGGCACCTACACCATTGTTGCTCTAGGGATGGATATCATGCGTATGAACGCCGATGGATTTCTAATGTTTTTGTTTTCCAACGGCTTAAACATCTCCGGCATCATGGTGACGGTCGGTGTCTGTATGGCTTTGTACCGGAGAATGAAAAACATGCAGGCAAGGGCTGAACAGAAATTTCTTTACGACTTTTTGCCGCTGTATCTTCTACTTTTTATTAGCATTACGGGATTGCTGCTTACATTCTCAAACATTGTCTTACACGGGGCGGGTCATTATGTGCTATCGATGATTCATCAATATTCGGTGATTGTGACGCTGATCTATTTGCCTTTTGGAAAGCTTGCGCATATTCCTTTCCGACCGCTGAGCGTGTTTGCGAGAAATTACCGGGAGCATTACGGAGAGAAGTCAATGAAAGGATGCAGCGTTTGCGGCGAAGCGTTTGTTTCTGCTGAACAATCGAACGATGTCATCGATGTGCTTCGAACAAATGACATTGATTTTACGATGCAAGAGGGCTTTCATTTGGCAGAGCTTTGTCTTCCGTGTCGAAGGAAATACCGTATGGCGAGATTTTCTGGGCGCACCACTCATGAAATTGAAGCGAAGGAGGCGAATCAACATGCAAAAGGATAAGTTTTTCCGCGAGGTCGAGAATGTCCGGCACCCGAATGAATCCTTGGTGAAAACCCATTGTAGCTATTGCGGAATGCAGTGCGGCATGAATTTACGCGTGAACACGTCGACAAACACCATTATCGGGGTCGAACCTCGCTATGACTGGCCCGTCACCGTTGGCAAGATGTGCCCAAAAGGTGTCACGGCCTACCAGCAGACAAATCACAAGGATCGAATTCTCCGGCCGCTCATCCGCGATGATGCATCATTAAAAGGGACGAAAGAGGGGTTTCGAGAAGCGAGCTGGGACGAAGCGTACGATTTGATTGCAAAGAAATTTGTACATTTGCAGAAAGAGTACGGAAAGGACAGCCTATCTGTGTTCAGCGGGGTCTCGATGACCAATGAGAAATGCTACTTGACGGGGAAATTTGCGAGAGTCGCTTTAGGAACGAGATACATCGACTACAACGGCCGTTTTTGCATGTCGAGTGCCGCCGGAGGGTTTTTACGAACATTTGGCGTCGATCGGGGTTCTACGCTACCATGGACCGATATTCACGAAACCGATTGCTTGTTCATCGCTGGCAGCAATACAGCCGAGTGTCATCCGACCTCGATGTTCAGAGTCTGGGCGGTTCAGGAAAGAGGCGGGTACCTCATTGTTGCCGACCCGCGTGAGACACCGATTGCGAGAAGAGCTGACCTTCACCTCGATTTACGTCCGGGGACCGATCTAGCGCTTGCGAACGGGATTCTGCATTTGTTGATTCAACAACAACAAGTAGATGAAACCTTTGTTCGGCAGCATACAAACGGCTTTGAAGAAACCAAAGAACTGGTGGGTGCATTTACACCAGAAGTTACGAGTGAAATAACAGGTGTTGCAAAGGAAAAAATCATACGTGCGGCTGAAATTTACGGAAAGGCACCAAATGCGATCGTCATGTTTGCCCGCGGAATTGAACAGCAGCAAAAGGGCGTTGATAATGTCTCTGCCTATACGAACCTCGCGCTTGTAACAGGGAAGATTGGCCGACCGAAGTCAGGGGTCGCAACGTTTACAGGACAGGGAAATGGCCAGGGTGGACGCGAGCATGGGCAGAAGTCTGACCTTTTGCCAGGTTATCGAAAAATTACGAACCCGAAGCACGTAGAGGAAGTGAGTGCCATTTGGGGGATCGATCCTAAGGATATGCCGAAAGAAGGCGTCTCTGCGTACGAGTTATTCGAGCGAATGGATCAAAAAGACATTCGCGGGTTGTATTTGCTCTGCTCGAACCCTGCTGTTTCCGCGCCCAATCTTAACTTTGTCAAGAAAGCATTGAAGGATCTTGATTTCATGGTGTGTGCCGACTTTTATCTATCGGAATCTGCTGAATTTGCCGATGTCATCCTGCCTTCAGTGACATGGTCCGAAGATGAAGGAACGTGCACGAATCTTGAAGGAAGAATTATCAAAATCAACAAAGCACAGGAGCCGCTTGGGGAAGCGAAACCGGACTGGCAGATGCAAGTGGAACTTGCTGAGCGTCTTGGAAAAGGAAAGTACTTCTCTCATTTAAAAACGGCGAAAGATGTCGCCACTGAATTTAGGTTGGCGACAAAAGGCGGAAATGCCGACTACTACGGAGCGACCTGGGAGAAGATTGACAAGCAGGACGGTGTCTTCTGGCCCTGTAAAGATGAAGAAGATACAGGAACGCCGTATATGTTTCTTGATAAAAAGTTCTATCATCCGGATGGGAAAGCGAAAATCTGTGCCCTTCCGTATCGACCACCTGCTGAAGAGCCATGCGACAGCTACCCTCTGCATTTAACAACTGGACGTGTCGTCTATCATTATCTATCCGGAAACCAGACGCGCAGAATTCCGTTTCTTTATGACATGTGCCCGGATCCCTATGTTGAACTGCATCCAAATACAGCAGAGAGGTATCGTGTTACGCACGATGAAAACGTTCGACTCCTGACGCGACGAGGCGCAGGGACGTTTAAGGTGAAGGTGACCGAAGCGATACGGGAGGACACGATATTTGTTCCTTATCATTTCGGTCATAAAGAAGCCATTAATCTTCTAACGAATGCGGCGCTCGATCCAATATCGAGAATGCCGGAATTTAAAGTATGTGCCGTACGAATGGAGAAGTTGGAAAGGAAGAAGGTGACGTAGATGCTAAAAAAGAGGCTATACATCGAGCTCGAGAACTGCATCGGCTGCCGCGCCTGTCTGGCCGCCTGCACGCAATGCGGCGGTCATGAAGAACGAAATCGAAACTATGTGTATGATGTCAATCCTTATGTCGATCGCCAAACAATGCCACTCATGTGTCTCCACTGTGAAGACCCTGCCTGCGCGAGAAGCTGTCCAGCCCAAGCCATCCAGATTCACGAAACCGGTGCGGTGCTGTCGGCGATGGTGGAAAAATGTATTGGCTGTCAAAACTGTACGATTGCCTGTCCGTATGGTATTCCTAAATTCGATACAGAGCAGAACCTAATGTATAAGTGCGACCTTTGCATTGACCGCACAAAGGATGGGATCCCTCCGATGTGCGCAAGTGTTTGCCCTTCAAATACGTTGCAGTGGTTAACGGAGGAAGAAATCGAACGCAAACAACAACGGCATGAGCTTGATAATGATAAATGGGTGACAAGCTTACCCCACTTAGAAGGCGCCACGAATGTGAAAATTAATCTGCCAGGCATTTTACAGGGAACGGAAAAATTGTTTTGAGGAGGGGTACTGATGACCGACCGCAATAATAAACACCCGTTTAACGAAGACAACTACACGCATAATATTGATCGAAATCATGAACGGACCTTAGACCGACGAAGCTTCATGAAAACATTGGTCGGAGCCGCTGGCGTGTTCGCTGTCGGCACCCTCCCGTGGGGAGGCGTGGCCGCGAAAGAATTACTGGGATTCGGTGAGAGTGACCAGCAGCGACAAAAAATCGCAAACATCGCGGATATCCCGGTTGGAAGTTCTGTTGATTTCACCTTTCCAAGCGATAAGGACAGCGCGATTTTAATCCGGTTAGGAGAGAATTCATTTGTCGCTTATCAAAATGCCTGCACGCATCTCTTGTGTCCCGTGTTTTGGGATAAAGAAAAAGACGAAATGATCTGCCCTTGCCACCACGGTGCTTTCAGTGCAAGAACAGGGGAGGCAACGGCTGGACCGCCAAGGCGCGCGCTTCCTGAAATTGAACTTCAGGTGGATCATAGCGCTGTCTATGCGATTAAGGTGAAACGATATGAAACGTAGTGCTCTCGGTGTACTGGCGCTTAGCCTGATTTTGCTGCTGAACATTGTCTTTACCCAGTTGGCGGTGCATCAGTATTATCATGAGCGGTACGGGGCGGTTCTAATCTATGCCGGTCTGAATGTCATTCTGTTTCCACTGGCAGTGCTGATTTATAAAAAAGAGCGGGATAAGGGCGGAAATGCGCGTGAATAAGATTTCTTGGAGGGGCAGATGGTTGAAACGAAGGTAGCCTCAAAAGGAACAGGCAGAGGGAGGAGGGGTTTTTAGGTGGAAATTCAGCAATTAGAACGCTCAATTTCGTCGGTTGTTCAAGTATGCATTCGCGATGAACAAGGAGAGGAAAAGGCCCCGTGGGTCAATAAGAAACTAAAAAAACTAGCCAACTGTCCGGACAACACGCATCTACGCATCTGGTTTAATGACCGTACTTTCTTTGCTGTGCCACTTTCACTTCCTGTTCTACAAGAAGAAGGCAAGTGGTCTGCCTATGATCGCAAGACAGGTCTTACGTATTTAGTCAGAAGGGAAGAGGATGCCAATGAATAAAAAAATGCAGCTTCCTTTACAAACGGCAAATTTGATCATCGGCTTTATGGTATGGGTGTTAATTTCGTCCTTAATTCCTTTTATCATGGAAGATATCGCGATCGAACCTGGACAGGTAGCCTGGGTGACGGCCTTGCCGGTTGTTCTAGGGTCGTTGCTGCGAATCCCTATGGGCTACTTGACGAATCTATTTGGCGCTCGGACGATCTTTATCGCTAGTTTCGTGCTATTAATGTTTCCAGTGTATTATATCAGTGTAGCAACGACGTTAACGGATCTGCTCGTTGGTGGCTTGTTTCTTGGGATTGGGGGTGCCGTCTTTTCCGTAGGGGTGACGTCGCTGCCAAAGTATTATCCGAAAGAGCGTCATGGGTTTGTGAATGGCATTTACGGGGCAGGGAATTTAGGGACGGCGCTAACCACTTTTGCCGCGCCGGTTCTTGCGGCCAGTATTGGCTGGTCGCTCACGGTCCAGCTCTATATGGTACTCTTAGGAATGTTCATTCTCGCCACGTTCTTCTTGGGCGATAAGGAAGAAGTGAAGGTAAAAACGCCGCTGATGGAACAGATGAAAGGCGTTTATAAAAACGAAAAACTCTGGCTTTTTAGCCTCTTTTATTTTATAACATTTGGTTCATTTGTGGCGTTCACGGTCTTCTTGCCAAATTTTCTTGTGAATAACTTTGGTTTGGATGGGGTCGATGCCGGAATGAGAACCGCCGGATTTATAGTCTTAGCCACAGTGCTGAGGCCGATCGGTGGATGGCTGGCTGATCGCTTTTCGTCTCTTTATCTTTTAATGGTTGTATTCGCCGGGTTTACTGTTGCAGCGTTGCTTCTCTCCCTGGCCCCATCCATGACTCTCTTTACGGCTGGCTGTTTAACGATTGCTGCGAGCGGCGGGGTCGGGAACGGTGTGATTTTCAAACTTGTGCCGATGTATTTCGACAAACAGGCGGGGATCGCCAATGGAATTGTATCGGCTATGGGCGGTCTGGGTGGATTTTTTCCACCGCTGATTCTTTCTTCGCTCTATAATCTAACGGGTCATTATGCGATCGGGTTTATGGCGCTGTCACAAGTCGCACTGGCAAGCCTTGTGCTAGTGATTTGGCTGCATTTTCATGATTTAGCGCAGGATACCCCGCCTCACGGAATGTGAAGGCGTAGCCCGGCGAGTATGTGGGGGAGGAATGCGCTTTTGCGTCAACAAAAAACTTTCTGGTCCTTTCCCAACTATGAAAAGACTTTCGGAGTGGTATAATGGAAATACCTTAGTGAAAGGGGGCAAAGGCGGTGTGGAACTGACCATTACAGCTAAAATAAAGATTCACCCGACGCTAGCGCAAGTAGAGCTATTAAAAGAAACCGTCTCTGCTTATCGCGAAAGTTGTAATTTTGTTTCTGCGATGGTCTTTGAAAGCCACCAGCTATCTCAAGCAACATTGCACAAGGCAACCTATCATGACCTCCGCTCCACCTATCATCTTCGCTCTCAAATGGCTCAGTCTGTCTTGAAAACCGTGATTGCTAAATATAAAACGAACCAAAGCAACGATGTGGACTGGTCGCTTGTTGTGTTTAAAAAGCCGCAATATGACTTGGTTTTCAATCGGGACTATTCGTTAACCAAAGATTTGTTTTCGGTTAATACATTGAGCGGTCGTATCAAAGTTCCTTTTGAAACCAAAGGAATGGAACCATATTTTGATGGCACCTGGAAGTTTGGTACAGCCAAACTTGTCTATAAACACGGGAAATGGTTTTTGCATATTCCAATAACGAAAGACATCACTCAAGTGAAGGACGATGCGATCAATCAGGTCGTAGGTGTTGATCTTGGGATCAATTTTGTGGCCACGTCCTATGATTCACAAGGGAAAACTACCTTTTTCAAGGGTCGCCACATCAAACACAAACGAGCAAAATACAAACAAACCCGGAAGGAATTACAACAAAAACAAACCCCTTCTGCCAGAAGGCGCCTCCTGCAGATGGGACAACGAGAAAACCGTTGGATGCAAGACATGAATCACTGCATCAGTAAGGCACTCGTTGACCAATACGGAGAGGAAACGTTGTTTACGCTCGAAAACCTAACAGGCATTCGTCAAGCGACGGAAAAAGTACGCATTAAAGATCGTTATCAAACGGTATCGTGGTCTTTCTATGACTTGCGACAAAAGCTAGAATACAAGTCCCTGATGAATCAATCGAAAGTGATCGCCGTAGATCCTAAATACACATCACAAACGTGCCCGACATGTGGTCACACGGAAAAAGCGAATCGCAACAAAAAGAAGCATATCTTTTGTTGCAGGACGTGTGGCTATACATCCAATGATGACCGCATTGGCGCAATAAATCTTCAGCGAAAAGGAATCGAGTACATCGCTGGAGGAACGCCACAAGCATGACTTATGGCGTTGGGTAGCTGTCAGCCTGCCCCTAATGTGACACCACTCTAAGATTAGGAGGTCTCCCGACCGTTTGCACTATTGGGTAGTCACAAGCCCCCACTTCAATCAGACCGTCAGGTTGATAAGTGGTGGGTAGTTGACGATAAACTGGCATTGTCTTATCAAGTGATGAAATCGACGCCGCTTGGGATGATGGTGACCGATAAAAAAGGGAAGATTATCACGGTCAATCCGTCTTTCACAAAGGTCACAGGGTTTGATGAAGAAGAAATTGTAGGGAAAAATCCAAACATCTTGCAATCAGGAAAACAGTCGGATGCTTTTTATGAGGAGTTATGGAAAACGCTTCTGACAAAAGGCGCTTGGCAGGGGGAAATCTGGAACAAGCGAAAAGACGGGCGTCTTTACTTAGAGTGGTTGACGATCAACGCGATTTACGATGATGCAGGCGAAGTGATTCAATATGCTGGCGTCTTTAGTGAGGTTACGGACAAAGCGGAATGAATCCAGAGGGAGGATCTTTATGGAGCCCAAAATGGCGGCCAATGCGAGTGGCTATATTATTCAGTCGCAGGAAGAAGAATTGAAACGAATGGCCTTGGAACTTCATGAGGGCGTCAGCCAGAATTTGTACAGCATCCACACGGGACTGGGTCTGCTTGAAGCGGGAATGAAAGACCCAGCTCTCAAGGGGTACACGAGAGAAATGACTCAAGTCGTCACACGTACGATTGAGGAAGTGCGGCTACTGTCAGTGGAGTTGTATCCGCACACGCTTGCGACGCTCGGTTTAACTTCAGCTTTAAAAAGCTATGCGAAAATGTTTACATCAACCCTTGGGGTGGTGGTCGATATTCAATCAAGCGGCGAGGAGAAAATGTTGCCCGAACCAAAAAGCATGGCTCTCGTTCGTGTTTGCCAGGAGGCCTTGATAAATAGTGCGAAATATGCTGACGTCGACCAGGTGTGTCTTCGCCTTACGTGGGAAGAGACGTCACTAGAAATCGAGATTCAAGACTCTGGAAAAGGCTTTAAGCTTGAAGAAGTCATGAAAAGCGATGCTATTATGGGGATTGCTTCAATGAAAGAACGAATGCGTCTTGCAGACGGGAATTTTCATGTAGCATCGGAACCAGGTGGCGGCACGGTCGTCTCGCTGTTCCTAACCATATGAGCGATTGGAGGAATGTTCGTGATAAAGGTACTGTTGGTTGACGATCATGCTGTCGTGCGAATGGGCTTGAAAATGCTGCTGGATTCTCTTTCCGATATGGAAGTAGTTGGAGAAGCATCGGAAGGAAATGAAGCGATTGAAAAAGCGCTTGAATTGAAACCGGATGTGCTGCTGATGGACTTGAGCATGCCACATGGAAAAGACGGACTTTCGGCGACAGAGGAACTGAAGAAGCAGTTGCCGGAGACGGCGATTCTGATATTGACGATGCATGATGACGAAGAATATTTATTCCGGTCGATCCAAGCTGGAGCTTCTGGTTGCGTGTTAAAGAGCGCCCCTCATGAGGAACTTATTGATGCCATTCAATTAGTCTGCAGTGGGGAGGCTTATTTGCACCCGTCTGCGACGAAAAAATTAATGGACGAATATCTAGGAACGATGAAAGAACATGGAACGGATCTGTATCAACAGCTTTCGAATCGGGAGAAAGAGGTCTTGACCTTAATTGCCAAAGGCTACGCCAATAAAGAAATCAGTGAACTGTTATACATTAGTGTCAAAACCGTTGAGGCCCACAAAAGCAAGGTTATGGATAAACTGCGGATGAAAACAAGGCCGGAACTGGTTTCCTACGCCTTAAAGAAAGGGTTACTCGGCAGTGCGATTCGATAGGAAGCGAAACGATGCCATTGTTGAAGCATGTGCTCGTTTGAAAGCAGAGGTCTCTTGTGACTTTGTCGGACTCGCGCTTCAAAAACAGACAAGGCCAGAGATTACTTGGCGTTATGCCCTAGGCAATACGAATACTAAGTACGTGCACATTAAACTGCGCTATGGCAAAGGAATCGCTGGCAAAGTGATGGCAAGCAATGCGGCGATGGAAGTGAACGACTTTCCGCGTCACATCAATGGAAGAGCCACTGATTATCCGATTATGCTCGCAGAAAAACTGGTCGCAGCTTTTGCAGTTCCTGTGGCCATAGGTGGAATCACCAGGGGCGTCCTCTTAATAGGATGTCGGAAGGCTCATGACTTTACCGAAGCAGAAAAAGGAAAGGTCAAGGAGGCAGCGAGAGAAGCGGAAGCGCTTTTAGCTTCTCGTCTTGCAGCGCTTGGAGGAGAAGTGGATGAGTAATAGAAGTAAAGAAGCCCAAGCCGAGGCAACAATTGTCATTGATGATCAGGGGTTGATTCAATCCGTTAATACGGAAGCGCTCGAACTGATGTCTAGGCCTTCGGAACAATGTACAGGACAGGACATTCAAGCGCTCTTCCCTGACATCGATGTCGCTACTTTGGAAGAAGACACACCTATACTCCAATTTGGAACGAATAAAAAGGGAGAGCGCGTGCCTTTATTTGTGCGCAAACATTCGTTTTGTCTGATGGAAGAAAACTTTGCCCTTCTTATCATTCATAAAGCCCATGATTCCCACGTGTCTGGCATGGAGCCACGAAAACTAGTCAATGAACTTCTAGATACCAAGTTTGCCCTTGATGAATCGACCATTCTCGCGATTACCGATCAAAAGGGAGTCATTCAATATGTGAATCATAAATTCTGTGAAGTTTCTCAGTATGCGCAGCACGAATTGCTCGGTCAAGATCACCGTGTTGTCAATTCAGGCTATCACTCTAAGGAGTTCATGCGTAACCTTTGGCGTACGATTGCGAGGGGAAATGTGTGGAGGGGAGAGATCAAAAACAAAGCCAAAGATGGAAGTGACTACTGGGTCGATTCAACCATTGTTCCCTTTTTGAATGAGAGAGGAAAACCGTACCGGTATTTGGCGATACGTTTTGAGATTACCGAGCGAAAACGGATGGAAAAAGAATTGCAGGAAGCTCTGACTCGAATTATCGATGTGCAGGAAGAGGAAAGCAGAAGGCTTTCTCGAGAGTTACACGATGGCATCGGTCAAAATTTATATAGTCACTTAATTACGATTGACCGTCTACATGCAGAGCTTGATCATCCGTTGGTTAAAGTCATGCGCAAGGAAGCTGCTGCCCTTATCGAAGAAGCACGAGGAATCTCTTGGGAACTGCGTCCTTCCGTACTCGACGATCTTGGGCTCGGCTCTGCTTTGCGTTCCTTTTTTAATCGATTCCAGGAACACTACAAGATTCATGTTTCCTTTGATTATTTGCTATCCGGGAGGCTAGAGCCGCACATTGAGGTATCGATTTACCGGATCGTACAAGAGGCCCTTACAAACATTCGGAAATATGCACAGGTCGATCAAGCCTTTGTCACTGTGAGCGAATCGGAAGGAACCGTTATCGTGAAAGTGGAAGACCATGGCATTGGTTTTGATCGAAACACGAGCTCTTCCGGCGTTGGGCTCGTGAGTATGGAGGAGAGAGCACGATCTGTTAAAGGAGAAATAACGATCGCTACCGTTCGTGGAAGCGGGACGATGATTGTTTTAGAGGTTCCGCAGGAGAAAATCAAGGGATAGGCCACTAAAAAAGCCACTCCATCAAATGGACGGAGTGGCTTCATTGTACTTATTTCGGATTTGTCGCCCAGAGTTCGGCGCTCTTTACGAACATTCTCGGGTGGAGTTTGAGCTGGGAGACCATCACGTCAGCCAAGTCCTCCGCCTGCATGTAATTTTCGGTACCGTCATTGCTTAGGTTGTTACTCCCACCGAACTCAGTGATGACTTTACTCGGAGTGAGCGCTTGAACACGAATATTGTCTTTACGAACTTCTTTCATTAACGCTTCTGTCAGTCCGAGAACGGCAAACTTCGATGCACTATACGCACTTGACCCTTCTGTTCCTCGCAACCCCGAAGTAGAAGAGATATTGAGGATGTCCCCGGACTTTTGGGCGATCATGTCAGGAAGGACGGCTTGTGTGACATGATACACTCCCATCAAATTAACATCCATCACTTCTTTCCAATCGGACTCGGTGAGGTCTAAAAAGCGCCCGTATTTTCCAATGCCAGCGTTGTTAACGAGAATATCAATCGAGCCAAGCGTCTCTTTTATTTGGCTGACGGCGCTGGTTACTGATGTACGATCAGCAACATTGGCGCTAGCGATCACGACGTTCACCCCGTAGTCACTTAATTCTTTAGCTACCTTCTCAAGATTGGACTGTGTTTTGCCAACAAGTCCTACATGGATGCCCTCTCTTGCAAACGCATGGGCAGTCGCTCTGCCGATGCCACGACCTGCCCCTGTAATGAGCGCTGTTTTCCCTTTCAAAGATTGCATGTCAACCAGCCTTTCTGTCATGTTTTTGAATACAGAACCCTAGATCTTTATGTATATCCACTGTATCAATAAGAAACGCAATTGCCAAGCATAGAGGGGGTATGAACGATTCATCTTTTTACAGAATGAAGAGCGAAGAAAGCCCTTCCTTCAGGTAGGGGATGAATTCGCTCTAAATTAATACTGTTAAGCGATACAAAACACTT
>NZ_LLYY01000051.1 GCF_001484965.1 Shouchella shacheensis
TTGTTTGAAAATTCTCTAGCTGAAAAAATGATGGTTTTTCAGTGGCCTCATAATGAGTAGTAGAACTTCCTGTATAAGATTTGAGGAAAGTACACCGTATAAGACATCGCTATTGTCGATAAACAATCGCAGTCCTGGCACCCATCCCTGCATGACGACGGCACCGAGGAGCATCGCTGTAGACGCACTACCTGGAATGCCGAGAACGAGCATCGTGGCCAAGGCCTCGCCTCTGAGGCGTTGTTCGCCGATCCAGCGGCCACAATTCCTTCCTCACTCCCTTTCAAACATTTTTTTATTTTTTGAAGCGCGGTGAGCCTCATTGTAGCTGATTAAGCTGGCGATTGTAGAACCCTCTGCTGGGATCGCTCCAATTGCGCTGGAACGTACATAGTAATGTAATGCCGATCGCTGCAACGAGATACGCGCCCACTTTTGAAAGTGTTTTATAGTGACCTTTTATTTATCATAACCCTTTTTCTCCAAGTCACTTTCATACACTAAATCATATTTTGTAATACTTCAGGAACTGTAGGTATAGATCGCGATGCAGCTTTCCAAGTGAAGAATCAATAATACTTGATTGATCAGGTGGGCTGTATAACGCCGATAATAATTCCTGTTTGTCCGCGCCTAATAGGCTAACGAGTTCATTTATTACGCTATCGGGATAATGCTTGTGCTTCTTAATAAACGTTGGTACCACTTCTTTGTGATGCCCATAAATAGGTTCAATTGAGAACTTCTTTAAAAAGTTATCTGATTTTCTGTTAGTCGAATCGTTTCTATTAATAAAGATTTCATTATTCTTATTTTTACCCTCCATAGCCTTGAGGTCCTTTGATCGAAAATCAAAAGTGTACGCAGGGTCAAGACTATCGATATAGGGGTGAAGATATTCATTGATGTTAAGATAATCGCTCTTTTTTATACTACTGTTACATACCTTACAGCTCGGGATTAAATTGAAAAAGGATAAAGCGAATATCGGAAACTTAGAGATCGGGTAGTAATGATCCAATTCCGGTCTAGTAAGATTTCCACCTTGACCGCCAACAGTAAAAGTATACATTCTGTTACAGTAGGGACATACGTTAATATCGAGTTCCTCACATAATTGATACGCCCCCCATCCTGATTTACCCTTTCGAAAACCTTCGAAATTGAAGATCTTCCTTAGAACTTTGAAGGTTGAGCTTTGATTTGTTTGATTTTTTGTAAATACGCTGTCCCCACCATCGGTTTTAATGCCAGGAAAGTCCTTGACAATCTTGTGATATAAAGATATAAGGTCCTCTGGCTTGTCACCGAGGATGTGTTCAATATAAATTAGACTATTAGGGTTGAGCATCTCCGCCAAAAAAGATTGAATCTGGGGCCTGTTATCCAAGAAGTCCTTTTCGAATTCTCTATCAACAAATACTGTCTGAAGATCTGACAGCTTATCATATGGTTTTATTGAAATTTGCGATAGAAAGCTTTTGACTGTGGCTTTATGAAGTGGTAGTTCAATACTCTTCGATAACTGCTCTAGAGGTATTTCGCTATCTATTGCGTCGCATACGTTTATATAAAAATTTATGACGTCTTTCACTGACTTATTTATATTGGAGATATGTTTTTCTCGAACATTGGCATATTTCCACTCAGGGATTTGAATCATGTACTTCACTCCCTATCATTCCGTACCTTCTAAACTTTTCTCTCTCTCTATTACAGCTATCTCATTTTTCAACGATTGCAACCTCTTTTCTCGCACTTCTTTTCTTGAAGTTGGAAAAGCTTGTACAAAAAGCTGATGCATTTGATTTTTTATCAGCGGTTCACCAATCATTTCTATCCATTGCTTAATGTTAGTCTTCTCATATTCTAAACACTTTTCCCCTAACTTTTCCCCTGAAATTTTTCTTTTTAACTGATCAATTATACAGTTTAACTTTTGTTTTGCGAACTCTCCTATGGTGTCATTCATAAAAAATTCATTAGATAGTAAAGTATGTATATTACTAGCGAAGGTTTCCGGTAAACTGTTAAGCTCTGCTTTTTCCGATTTATCTGTCTCTTTGTTTTTACGTAGCGCCACGAGATTTTGTTTTGGAAGATCAGAGATGATAAAAGGTGAGTGCGTTGTAAGCACAACTTGGTAAGCCTTATATCCTCCAGGTGTCCTTCCAAGATAATCTATAATCCGGCTAATAATAATGCGGCTCCACTCTGGGTGCATAAAGGAATCAGGTTCATCTAGGAGTATAATGCACGTCTTGTTCTCGGCATTAGAAACTGACGTTATGGCATAATGAAGTGAAGAAAATAACGTTAGAAAAGCTTCTTCTCCGGAGCTAAATGGTTCTATATCTATCTCAAAACTCCATACCACTGAATTATTACTGGCGGACTTAGCACTTTGTAAGTACTTCAAAAAATCAGTAACTTCTTGTATTTCAGTGCCATGCACCTTTATCCTTATTCTGTCACTACTGAAGACACCCTCTGGAAGTTTTTTTAGATACTCATACATTTCTTTCAAACAATCAAAGAATTCGCGATCCAGTCCACTGTTTCGATCCCAAGTTTCACCAAGCACCTTTAGAACGTCTAGTAGATAAATACTGGGCTTATCCTCATTCAATGGAACCTTATCAATCTTAGATTGCAATTGGGCTTCTTCTACTATACTACTGGTAACACATTCCCTAAACAAGCCGTGGCATGCGTTTTCAAGAAACGAAAGAATAAAATAATCTTTTTTTTCATCTGCACTATTTGTATCCGATTCCAGAAGACTAGTTAAATCATCGAAGAGATTATCCGCTTTAAAATTCAGTCCTGCCTTTGTTTCTTCATTCGTTCGTAACTTTATCGAAATATGTGTGTTAGGACTAACTTGAAAAAAATTACTAGTAGAGCCCCTTGACTTTTGCGACAACGAATCCCTTATAAATCGATACTTACTATAAATGCCCGAATTCATCTGGTTGAATGCATACCGTTGAAAAAAGTGATTGGGCTCCTCCTCCAGCTGAAAAGAGCGATTCGACCAATACTGGTTAAACTTGTGACGAAAATTAATGTATGCCGCATGCTGATTCTCTTGCTTTTCCTGGAGAAACCTTACAAAGGTAAGTGAATCATCATCTCCTAAGGTAGCTACTATGCTATAATAACTGGCCACTCTTTGGGAAACATCAAAGAGGCCCATCTTCTCAAAGTTATTTCCTTCAATAACAAATTGGTTATCCCCCATATGATAGAGCACAAAGTATTCCGCCGTCCGATGGGCATGGTTCAACCGAGCAGTCATCCTGAACCCAAGCAGATCTAAGAGGTTGGATTTACCACTACCATTTTCCCCAATTATAGCAGTGATATCAATAACTTTATCTCCAAATAAACATAGTTTATTTTCTGACCGTCTAATAGAAAGCTTTCTTTCCTCAGATGTGATCTTGTATTCTACTTCAAAGTCTGCACCGAATGAAAACCCCTGTTTTTCTATGTTTCTAAATTTATCAATCCATAGGTAAATAACCTTCACTTTTGTATCACTTCCTTGTAAGTTACGATATCACGGGACTTGTACTATCAATAGCTCTTTCTTACCGTCACTACTGAAAAATAGTATTACTGTTTTTCAGTAGTGACGTGCACTTTCCATGTAAGTAGACATGATAGCCTATGCGGCTGCGCCATATATATTGGTAGCCCTAATAATCATACCCATAGAGGGCCTCAGAAGCTCCATGTGAAGTGATAAAAAGCCTGTATCCCAGATTTTGCGCTTGAAAATCCCATTAAATGGAACTATAGTGCGCTGATCAGCTCTCTCGAAATGGTTTGGGACTTATCATACAGCCAAAACAACATACGAGGATATTCCCCACCATTCGACACCAACTGGATAAACGGATGCCCAGCTCGTGATTACGGACGATGAATGTCGACAGCTTTTGAGCTTCTTGGCTGCGTATAAACGCTAGGGTCCATTCCTAACAACCCAAGAATACGCTCCAATTGGGATTCATGGTTGTTCGGGTACAAGCGTCGGAGTTGTCCATCGATTTCCATATGAACGATGTCGATGGTATCCAGCAGTTCTAATACAGCCTCGCCCGTCGGACGAAGGCTTTTTCGGCCACCGCTTCCCATCAAGTCCGGGGGCTCGTCTTCCTCTTCCATGTTTTTTCGAATGAGATGTTCAAAAAGGCTGTAGACCATGAGACTCATCATCATCACATACGCAAAAGCTTCGATCCGGTGAGGCTTTCCAGGAACACTCGACCGACAAAATACGGGTTTTTTAGAAAACGAGAGCGATTTTCCACAGTTTGTTGCCCTTTATATCCTTTTAATAGCTCTACGTCGCAGGCGTCGTTCCTCGCATTGGTGACAAGAATAAAGATGGATGCTTGTTGGCGAGCTGTTCGACCTCTTCTTCTGATGGACGATGCAGCTCTAATTGAACACGATAGATCGGAACCGGGGGAGGTGGGACTTCTCCTTTCTTGGGACGTCCGCGCTTCAGCCGCTTCCCTGGCCGCTCTTCACAGATGACCGTCCCTTCAAACGTATGAGAGCCTTTACGGTTGCTTGAGAAAAACGGCAAGAGCGGCCTCTGCATCGGTTTGGCAGGCAAGATCTTGGTTCTCCAGTTGGTCTTGATCGTAGCGTAACGTTGCCATTCCTTTTCCAGTTGGGATTGGATGGTTTTTTCCTTCCGGGCATCCATTTGGTCGGACTGGACCACCAAAAATCGATAGGGGTGGCCATGGAGGTTCTCTTTGGCCGAACAGATGCGATAGGTGGCAGCTCCTTCACGCTCAACCAAGGGGCCAATTTCTCTCCATTCGTCTTTATATCGACAACCCCAAATTCTGTAAAAGATGAAAATAGGTGCTTAAACGGGCGCAAAATGTGGGTTTGATTCCGATCGCTAATCGATTTATGTCCCAGCTCTATTTTTCACGAGAGAACCTCACCAGTTGTAATATTCACTTGTATCTTTACAGCGCGAGTCTGGGGGGAATGTCATTTTATCGGCTGCCCGCAACCATGAATATACATGTACAAATAAGGGAGGGTTACCTCCTCTCTGGTGTCATTTTATCTTTGGTCAAAAGGAAATAAGCTAGAGCCATAGACCATATAATTATTACGTTGCCGAAATTCACAAGCCCTACAAGATAACGGTCTTCGGCATATTGAGATGCAAACAAAGAGATGATGGAAGCTAGTGAGATGAGTAGAGCTTTTCTTTCACTTTTATTAATCGTTTGTTGGTATCGGATTATTAATAAGATGCTTAACACCATGGGCAACAGCATTGTTATTGTTAATCCAATAATACCAGACTCTGCCAACAAACGAACATACAAATTGTGCGGAGAGCTTGCAATATAACTATTTGTATTGGCTAGTAGCTCGGATGAATACCACCAGCCTACACCTCCAAACAAGGGGTTAGAGTAAAAATAAGGCATAAGTATGTCCCATGCAGCACTTCTTGTGTCTAAGCCACTAGACCCTGTAAAACGTTCGACAAGATAAATGTAATTCGGACTTGATTGTAACCAACGGAAAGTAAAATATGCCGATGTGGCTAACGCAAATATTCCTATAGCTTGTCTAAAAAATTTCTTGGTGATATGACCCGAAAGAAGGTTTTTTAGTATGTAAGGCGCTATTAATACAAAGTAAAAAATGAAGAAACTAAAAATTAGACTACGTGACATCGTCCAAAATAAAACAATTGTAGCAAGTAGCCATAAGAGTTTAGATTTTTTAGTTGACTCACCGGTTATTGCTCTATTTAAAGAAGTAAATATTACTACAAAAAAAGCAAGTAAAGCCATTTGATTAGGGTTAATTCCGCCGCTTAGTCTAATACCGCCAGCGCCTGACGACCAGTCATCTATAAATAATTGACCAACCACCGAGATAGCTAATAACAAAAACAGAGAGAATGCTAGTATCTTTCGCCTTTTTAAATCGTGATAGAGCGTATAATTAAAAAAGTACATGACAGTAAAAATAAGAGCAAGTAACGAAGTGCTAACTACTACTCTTACGAATGAAAATGGTGGATTTACACCAAATAAGGTAGTCATCCCTATAACAGTTAGGAAAAATACTAAGTATAGGTAAAAAGCAGAAAGTAGCCGGATTCCTGTAAAAAATCGATAGTTTGATCTTAGCATAACAACAGTAAGTAATATTATGAACAAGGGTATTATCTCTCCTAATAAGCCTAGCTCAAATAAAATGAAGGAGATGTAGGAAATTAGAAAGAAACATAAAACCAAGTATTGAGAAAAAGGAATCTTGTATGTAATCTGGCCCGCCTCCTAGAGGGTGTTAATAATTCAATTTTACTATAAATCAAAGGAATAGAGCAATAAGCAAGCGTATTGATTGTCCATAGCTATATAGAGACTCCTCACCTGAAGATGTTAACGATGAGTTCGCAAAAAAGACGCTGTAAATAATAGGCGTTACTTGTCCTTCTTCCGTTTTCGTATAGTCCAGTTCAACAATGCATAAGCAATAAGAGCAAGAATAAGTTAGTTATAGACCGCATTTTCTGTGGTTTCAAATAGAACCGGAACGTTCAACTGTTATTTGTCCCTCAAAAACGTTTCGATTTCCCCGTTCGTTTAGTTAGTCAATATATGTCCGCAATGGATTTAGGTGCCACTTCCATCAGGTCGTCACAAGCAAAATACCGTCCCTAGTCGTGAAAACAGACGCCGCGGTGACGTTATTTAGAACGTGAGGATGCTTGTGCCTAACTGACAGGCGAAATTAAGGGTGACCGGAGAATGTGGCTGTTCCAGCGGATTCAGTCTTACAGTGGAAAAAGCCTATTTATCCAAGCCTCATCATCGGGTCTCAAACGGGAAAATCGGAGGAACCAACATCAAGATTAAAACGATCAAACGACGTGCGTTTGGCTGTCAGAACAGCCATCACTTTTACCGTGAGTAAAGTTAGCAACTGCTGGTTAATTGAAATTAAACCTCCGACTTTTGATGAAGAGCTTTCATTAAAAAGTCTTAGGGGATTTTATTTTTTATTTTTCTAATAAAAGCATTAGTTTTTTTCTTTACCTTTCTATTTAAAACTTTATATAGATTAGGTTCTGGTACCCTTCTACCTAAACCCTCCTCTTTGGTGTATTTACAAGGGTTACAAATTCCACATGGATTATTGTGAACTGGAGAATGACAAAACCACGTTTCTTCCATTATGTGATTAAATCCACTTTCCTTAGCCTTTTCCTCCATGTCTAATTTTGTATAATCTAAAAGAGGGAATTTATAATATTTAAATACAGTTAACTCAACTTTATTTGTAGTGGGATCAAGAATATAGAACTCATCATCCCCGTCAACTTTTTTAACAACATCTGCTTTTAAAAACTTTTGCGCTTTATCATCTAGGTGAATACTAAGTTCCAACCCCTTAACACCCTCTGAATCAGCAAAGCGAGCTAACCAGTCGTACTGAGACCCCAAATGAGAATGAGCGGCCATTCTCTTATAATTATTCGTTATGCTATCATTCGAGATAATATCTAAAACGTTTACTTCTTTTACTGGGAGAATACGTTTGGCAGCATTCTTATCTAACACCGAAACCAAAACAATTAATCTCTTAATTGTTTTCCTCTCCATTTTAGTAGATATACGTGTATTATCTAAAACATAATACGGTTGTACAATTCTTTTCTTGTTTATAGTAAGGTCAAGAACTCTGAAAGTGGAATCCCAACCTCCAGTCCACAAAAGATTGTGCGTGGTCAAATTTATCTTCCTCCTACGTTTTCTTAACTTCCCCGAATAAAACCCAAATTCGACAATCAACTAGGTAAGCAAAACACCCATGAAGCTTTAGTACGTAAAGTTTTATAGACATTTTTAGGAAGATGAAGTATGTCTAGGCTTTAGAGGGAAACCACCCTTACTAGCCGAAAGTTTGAGGGGAAGTTTTTGCATTGGTAATACAAAGCCCCATATTGTATAGAAAAATGATTAAATTTAATCATTTCATACCTTTCGGAGCTGATACCACATCGCCCCTGTTTAAACATTCCCTGTCGAACTCGGGCTGCAAATGCCAGTTAGATTCAAGAAGTCTTTGTTTTTTATCCCACTATTTCTTTTGCTGGAATCCCAACAACAACTTTATTTGCAGATACATTTTTATTAACAACTGCATTTGCTCCGATTCTTACGTTGTCGCCTATTACAATTCCACCAAAAATTTTAGCACCTGGTCCTATATATACATTATCTCCTATGGTGGGGCATTCTCCTTTGTGTATACCAATATTAACATCAGTATGAATTACACAATTCGCCCCCACTCTAGTTCCTCCGTTAACCGCAATACTTCCGTAATGGGCTAATCTAAGACCAGGGCCAAAGCAATTTTCACCTATAGTAAACCCCAATTTTATACAATGTTTTTTAAACCTATACTTCAAAATATAATAACTGAACTTCCCAATAAAGTCCTTACGGCAATTTTTTAGATATTCAATATGTCTCAGTTTCCTTTGGCATAACAGCATTGTATTTGTAAACCCATAATGAATTTTCCATTTACTATAACCATGCATTTTTAAATCTTCTTTCAAATAGTGGTGATATTGTTCCTTTGAATTGATCATCTCTATACCTCTTCCCATGTAGCTAATCTTTAGTTTTCTTGGGGGAAGTCTCCATGAAGGGCAATCGGTTGCTTTGGTTCTTCAATTCAGAATAACAGCTTATAACTCGTATATCCATTTTCTTCGCCATTACTCTAACGTCCTTTGCGGCTTGACCAGATTCATAAACATGTATATGCGATCCAGTAATTTCAACACATTTTTTGCTCCTCACCCTTCAAGGATTTGACTAACTAGCTACCTTTGCTCTTAACTACATAACGTTTATTACACCAGGCAACAATCAAAACCCCCACGCCCCCACCAACAACATCAATCACCACATCCTCAACCAACGCCGTCCGGTCCGGCATAAAGGACTGCCTGTACTCATCAATCACAGCATAGAAAACCACCAAACTCAGTGTAAAACTCGCCGCTCGCCGCAACGGCAAGAATATAGAAAGCAGATTACACCCAAGCACCCCAATGACCATAAACGAAAAGAAGTGCGCCGCTTTCCGCACAAAGAACTCTATAAATCCTTCAACACCCTGCGCCTCTATGCCTACCATGCCATTTCCGTAAGAAAAGCTAACATAACTGAGAAACGTATCCTCCAACCACGACAAATTAACCAGACCAAGGTAAGGCTGGATATTCTGATCGCTATAGTTTCTAGAACTTGAGTAAAAAATAATCCCCACAATTGCAACAAGAAGAACAACATTGATCCATAGCTTTTTCTTATACGTCAATCCAAATCCTTCTTTCTGCAATTCTTAGAGATAACGAAAAGGTGCACGGTCTCCCGTACACCCCTTCTCCCTTAAACCAATTCCTTTTCCGGGGCTACCACAGGTCTCCCCACAGAATAGTATTCAATGTGATGGTCTCTCATCACATTAAGGTCGTAGCAATTGCGGCCATCAAACACAAGAGGCTCACGAAGAAGCTCTTTGTACTGTTGAGGGGTTAACGCTTTAATGTCATCCCATTCTGTTACAAGAAAAGCAGCGTCTGCCCCTTTCAAGGCTTGCTCGGGGCTCTCTGCGTAGTTAACCGCCTCTGGTAGCACTTTCTTGGCGTTCTCTGTCGCAATAGGATCATAGGCAACCACATTGGCCCCTGCAAGCACAAGCTGCTCTGCTAGGACAATAGAGGCTGCTTCACGCATATCATCCGTATTTGGCTTGAACGCTAGTCCCAGCATAGCGATGGTTTTGCCTTTAAACGAACCTAGTTGCTCACGGGCTTTATCCAGCAGCAATCGTTGCTGATGGTTATTCACTTCAATCACTGCTTTTAACAACGTAAATTCATGCTCCACGTTTCCGGCAATCTGCACGAGGGCACTCGTGTCTTTCGGGAAACAAGATCCACCGTAGCCAATTCCTGCATTCAGGAAGCGATCACCAATCCGCTTATCTTGTCCCATCCCGGCTGCCACATCTTCTACATTGGCATCCAGTCGCTCACATAGGTTCGCAATTTCATTGATAAAGCTAATTTTCGTCGCGAGAAACGCATTGGAGGCATACTTAATCATCTCTGCGCTGCGGACATCGGTTTTAAATACTGGGATATCAAACGGCTCATTTATTTCCTCGATCACTTCTGCAGCTTTTTCACTATCGGCCCCAATCACAATGCGATCCCCGTGGAGCGTATCATATACAGCGGAACCTTCTCTAAGAAATTCCGGGTTTGATACGACATCAAATGGAATATCCGTATGCTTGGCAATCAATTGCTTGATGTGATCATTTGTCCCGACCGGAACTGTACTCTTTGTGACCACTACAGCATAGCTCGTTAGGTTTCTGGCAATGTCTTCGGCAACAGCGTTAATAAAACGCAAATCCGCCGTGCCATCTTCTTTTTCCGGCGTTCCTACTGCAATATAAATGGCGTCGGCTCCAACAAAGGCCTCGTTGTGGTTCGTGGTAAAGTGCAGATTTCCTGAAGCACTATTCTTTGTCATAAGCTCATCTAGCCCTGGCTCATAAATAGGAGAAATCCCTTGTTGCATGCGAGCCACTTTTCCCGCGTCCAAGTCCACACACGTAACATTATGACCGATTTCCGATAATGCTACGCCCGTGACAAGGCCCACGTAGCCGGTACCGACAACGGCAATTTTTTTCGAATTCATTTTAGTGAACGCCTTCTTTCTCACGGCTTGTAATACTTTCGAGATACTTTATAACATCTTCACGCAAATCCGGTCTTTTTAGGGCAAAATCAATGGTGGCTTGAACAAATCCGAGCTTATCCCCAACATCATAACGTGTACCGGCGAACTGATAGGCAAGAATGGCCTGTTCTTCATTTAACTTTACAAGCGCATCGGTAAGCTGAATCTCACCACCGGCCCCCGGCTCTTGCGTAGCAAGAATCTCAAAAATCTCTGGCCTTAGTATGTAACGACCCATGATCGCTAAGTTTGACGGAGCGTCTTCCAATGCAGGCTTTTCGACTAGCGTCTCTACATGAACAGTATTTTCTTCAATGTCATTTCCTTTAGGAGAAACAATGCCGTATTTCGATACATCTTGTTCAGCAACCGGCTGTACGCCAATCACCGACGAATGATAGCGATTGTACACTTCAATCATTTGCTTCAAGCAAGGTGCTTCAGATTCCACAATGTCATCGCCGAGCATTACGGCAAATGGTTCATTCCCCACGAAAGAAGCCGCACAGGCGATCGCGTGCCCAAGACCCTTTGGTTCTTTTTGGCGAATGTAATGGATGTTTGCTAGGTTTGAGATTCCTTGAATTTCTTCTAGAATCACTTGCTTCTGTTTCTTTGCAAGCGTCTCCTCTAGCTCATAGGACTTATCAAAATGGTCTTCAATCGCCCGTTTCCCGCGCCCACTGACTATAATGATGTCCTCAATCCCTGAAGCCACCGCTTCTTCGACAATGTACTGAATCGTCGGCTTGTCCACGATTGGCAGCATTTCTTTAGGCTGTGCTTTTGTAGCAGGAAGGAAACGTGTTCCAAGCCCTGCAGCTGGGATAATTGCTTTGCGTACTTGCATATCAACGCCTCCATTGTTCCGATTCATTTTGGTTAATTGCTTCTCAAGAAATCGAAGGGATTCCTCAACACCATAATCCCCATCTAAACTTTCTCCATTACGTTGAATCACGAGCATCATGCGAACAAGTTCTTCAAGTGATAGAGTCATAGCTACATTACCCTCTCCTAGCCATAGTAGGACTTATACCAATCGACAAAGGCCTTAATTCCTTCATCAATGGACGTGCTAGGGCTAAAGCCAACAGAGTTCTTTAGATCGTCAATATCCGCGTAGGTGGCTTCCACGTCCCCAGGTTGCATCGGCAAAAATTCTAATTCCGCCTCTTTCCCTACATGCTTTTCAATTGTCCGAATAAAGTCCATTAATTTCACAGGCTCATTATTTCCGATGTTATACACTTTGTAAGGGGCATAGCTTGTACTTGGATCTGGACGTTCCTTATCAAACTCTAGGTTTGGTTCTGGCTTTTTATCAAGCAGACGAACAATCCCCTCTACTATATCATCAATATACGTAAAGTCCCGCATCATTTCGCCGTTGTTAAAGACTTTAATGGACTTTCCTTCCATGATGTTTTTCGTAAACGAGAAATAAGCCATATCTGGTCTTCCCCATGGCCCATAGACAGTAAAAAACCGTAATCCGGTTGTTGGAATTCCGTATAGATGGCTGTACGTGTGGGCAAGCAACTCATTCGATTTCTTTGTAGCTGCGTATAGACTGACTGGATGATTCACTTGATCAGTAGTAGAGAATGGCATCTTTTTATTGGCCCCGTAGACAGAGCTTGATGATGCATAGATTAGATGTTCCACGTTATTGTGACGGCATGCTTCTAGGATGTTCGTGAAGCCTACTAAGTTTGACTCAATGTAGGCGTGGGGGTTTTCTAGGCTGTAACGGACCCCTGCTTGGGCGGCTAAATTGATTACATGAGTTATGTCATAGTCGTTAAAGAGATTATTGATCGCTTCTAAATTGGCTATGTCTAACTCGACAAAAGTAAACTTATGGTCGAGCTCTAGTTGGGAGAGCCGATCTTTTTTAAGTTTAGGGTTATAGTAATCGTTTAAATTATCTACCCCAATAACGTCAATATCTTGTTGAATCAGTCTCTGGCTCAAGTGCATGCCAATAAATCCTGCAGCTCCTGTAACTAATACTTTCATAGACATTCACCTTTCCCTTAACCTTTTATTCCATCTGATTTCGCAACACTTAAGAAGGTCTTAACGATAATTTTAATATCAAATATAAAAGAAAGATGGCTTAAATAAAAAAAGTCGTACCCTACTTTTTCTTGATCGGTAATCATGTCTCTCCCTCTAACCTGTGCATAGCCTGTCAATCCTGGACGGAGCTCATGAATGTTCTTTTCATCTCTCATTTGTGTCAGTTCATATTGGTTATACAAAGCAGGACGAGGACCAACAACAGACATGTCCCCAATTAATATATTGAATAGTTGAGGAAGCTCATCAAGGCTTGTCTTTCTAATAAACTTGCCTGTCTTTGTCACATATTGTTCCGGATCTTCCAACTTATCTGTTGCCACATTGGGCGTGTCGATTTTCATGCTCCTAAACTTATAGATTTGAAAATGCTCCGCTTTCCGTCCAATTCGTTTTTGCTTAAACAAGATCGGCCCTGGAGATTCCACCTTTATTCCAATGGCTAATCCAATAATAAGTGGGCTTAGCGCAATTAACGCAACAAGAGACAAAAGAATATCGATGATTCTTTTAAAAAACGCCTTATACACAGTCAGGTCTCCCCCTTGTTACGATACATGCTTTTAATTTGATGCTTTATTCCTTCCTGGAATCCAATTGGGTCGAAGTCATACTCAGTTGCAGCTGGTTCATAATCAAATACCTTATCTTCTCTTAACCTGCGCAGTTGTTCAAGCTTTAATTTCGGGTTTTTGGAGACTTTGTTGTACCCTCCAACAAGCGCTGTTGATAAACGGTAAGGAATCTTAATAACATGCACTTTCTTTCCTAATTGCTCCCCTACAATCCGCAACAACTCTTGATACTCATGTCTTGTTTTCCCTGCGATATTGTACCCCTTACTTGGTAAGGAATCTCGATTGAGGGCAGTGTATAACACTTTTGAGATGTCTTTGTAATAGATCGGCTGCATTAACCCTTCCCCTTTCCCGAATACAGGGAAAAAACCAAAACGGTCGATAAATCGAATAAGCTTGTTCATATTCTTGTCATTCTTTTCTCCATAAATCATTGTCGGTCTAAAAATAATGTAAGGCACCCTACAGTTCTTCTCAATGTATTCCTCCGCTACCTTATACTCATCGGAGTATTTAGGGTAATCAGAAAAGACCCCTGTAGTCCCAATAATCAGCAGTTTGCTAACTGATCGTGTATTTGCCACATCAATTATTGTAGGGGAATATCTCATTTGTACAATATGTACTATGCTATCTACACCTTTTGATACTTGAAGCAACCTTTCTTTATCGGTGATATCGCCAACAACATGTTGAAAACCTTTATCTTCTATATACGAGAGATCGCTTGTTTCCCGTACAAGGCAAATGACTTGCTCATTGGCTATGGACATATCTTTATCGATTAACTCAAGAAACTGTTGACCGATCAACCCTGTCCCACCCGTTACCAGAATCAAACCAAGTCACCTACTTTCTAACTTTTTATAGAAATCATTGATTCGACTTGCAACTATGGCTTCTGTAAAGTGATCTTCAATATGCTTCCTACCTTTTTCTGCGTAGGATTTTAATCTTTCTTTGCTTGCAGGATCTATCCACGCTTCAATGGCCTGTTTTAACTCATCGACACTATTGTCCTCTACCATTTCTCCCGTTTCTTGATGAACCACAAGCTCCCTTGTGCCAAGAACATTCGTAGCAAGGACTGGTTTAGAAAATGCCATAGCTTCCATAAGCATGCGAGGTATCCCTTCCTTACGAGAGGTCAGCATAATTGCATCAGATACTTGAATTAGCTCATATACATCGTCTCGATAGCCAAGAAAAAGGACTCTCTCCTCAAGACCGTATTCTTTGACCAGCCGTTTGATTTCCTCTTCAAGAGGTCCTCCTAAACCGGCGAGTAAAACCTTGAAATTTCGTTTTTCCTCAGGTATTTGTTTTAGTGCATTGAGAAGAAGATGATGATTTTTGATTGATTCAAAACGAGCGCCAACTAAAAAAGTGAAATCATTGTCGCTAATATTAAAGGCATTTTGATACTCTTCTTTTTGTTCTTCAGTTAATTGAGGGTACGCGTCTAACTTATTAAGGGGAACTCCATTTCCTTCATATCCTGTTAGTACTTTTTTGGGCACAAGGTTTTTAATAGCCTCTAAGTCTTCGTAATTTTGAGAGAAATACCCATTACTAAACCAAGAAGCTACTTTTTCGAGCGTATAATATATAGCATTTTTGACCCTTGATTGACCTTCAAAAAATGGTAGTCCGTGTGAAGTATGACAGACCACTTTTACACCCGCTAGTTTGGCTGCGACCCTTCCTACAAAACCTGCTTTAGCTGTATGGGTGTGCACCACATCGTATTTTTCCCACTTTAGAAATCTGTAGATGGTGACGAGGCTTTTAAAGTCAGCCATAGGTGAGATGGTTCGCTCAATATTAGTATTTATATGTCGATAGCCGTATTCTTTTATCTTTTTTTGAAATCCTACATCGCTAGATAGCAGGTCAACCTCATTATTATACTTGCTAAGCTCTACCATTTTATCAATTAGCATCTTATCTATTGTAAAGTCAATTGTAGTTATGTGCAGAATTTTCCTCTCCAAAACTTTACTCCTTTTTTCTCTTGAACTTCAACAACCCATATATTATTTTGTTAATAACCTTTTGTATAAGGCTTCAGTTTCAGCTATTGTATTATCGATGGAGAATACTTGTTTTATCCTGTCATAGGCCTTATCAATCATTAATTGAATTTCATTTTCAGGCATTTTAAGATAAGTATTTAACGCCCCCTCCATTGCCACCAAATCGTCTCGAGGAACTAATAGACCACAGCCCTCTTCTATTATCTCTGGAGTGCCACCCACCGAGGTTCCAATTACAGGAATTCTAGAAGCCATAGCTTCTAAAACTACATTAGGCATGCCTTCCCAACTAGATGAGAGAACGAAGCAATTAGCTAACTGTAAAATTTCCTGGACATCATTTCTTAACCCCGTAAATATAACATTATTCTTAACGTTTAACTCTTCAGAACGGTTACTTAAAATTCCCCCAAGCTCACCTGCTCCTACTATTACAAGATAAATATTTCGGTTCTTTTTAGCTACAGCTGCAAATGCTTCAATTAATAATAACTGATGTTTTTGTCTCTCTAATCTACCGACATTTATAAACACTATAGAGTTTCCTGGTATCCCCAAACTCTTTCTGAGGGCCAAAATGTCTTTTTTTGGCGTATTTCCATACAATTGAGTTTCAACTCCATTATAAATTACCTCTAATTTCTCTTTTTTTATACTCCTCTTATTTATTTGAGCCTCTGCCGCACTATAACAGACAGCAGTTACTTTTTTGACAGCAAAGTCTGTATATCTCATTATTTTCTCTCTTGCTTTTCCCCCAACATTCTCGTTTCTTATAGAAGATATAATTACGGGCACTCTCAAAAAGGTTCCCACAATTCTCCCAAATAAATCAGCATGAAACATGTAAGAATGAATAATCGCAGGGCGCTCTTTTTTTATTATTTTAAACAGTTTAAGTAAAGCAGAAACCATACTCAGCTTATTTTTTGTTAAATTTAAGTGATACAACTTTATATTTTCCTTTTCAATTAATTTACTAACTGGGCCTTCCCCCATTAAGCTGACTACTATCGGTTCAAATTCATTAGATAACCCTTTAACTGTTTTATATAGCATCATTTCTGCACCGCCAGCTTTGAGGTCTGTTATCAAATGAATGCATTTTATAGTATCTCTATTAAACATGCTCTTTTTCCTTTCCTTGAATTTATCTTCTGACCTATTGCCGCAGCCAAAGACACCCAAACACTTCAATATTAAAATTACGTTAATAGAATGAATTTCATAAATCTCAGCCCTGGCAAACCAGGGGTTTCAAGGCG
>NZ_LLYY01000052.1 GCF_001484965.1 Shouchella shacheensis
GACTTCTCTACGATATTTTACAACTAGCACAAGATGGTAATACATTAAGAATACTGAATGATTATTACTATCCAATTTCATTACAACATCAGCCCTTATCTTATCTAAGACTGATTATATCAATAAGGTATGAAGTGGGCAACAAAAAGCCTTTAGGCTATCGCCTAACCGACATTCATCTCCCCCTTATCGTTGGGCTTTGCCCTTAACACGATTGAAGAGGGAGTCTTCTGTCGGAAAATGATAAAGCTCCCTGTCCAAAACTTAGTGACAATGTTCGTTAATGGCCCAATAATCCATAACCCTGCTACAGCCGCTGCTGATCCAGTCAGCTGATACACCATAATATTAATCGCTACTAGATAAATAAAATCTCCAATACTGGCAATTCCAATGGACGAAAGTAGCAGGGCGGGGTCTTTCCAAGCTTTTAAAGTTTTTGACATAAGAGCAATCTCCCAATTTGACTATTATCCCCATCGTATAAGAGTTCTTTCGTTCATCATACATTCCCTGCACCCACAAGTAGTGTTCACATTTTTTTCACCAAAATGGTATGGTGTACCACTAGTCCGAAAGTTGAACTCTAACGCTGTGGGTTCCTGCCCCTTTTAGTCACTCAACAACGTCGGGTACACATAGGGCCGTTCCGGTTCACTAATCTCACTTACCTCCGTTGCTGTTATAGAAGGGATTGTTTGACCATTCAGTTCTCTTTCTTGAACGACTCCTTTTACTTTCACCCAACCATCTACGGGAAGGAGAGCGTCGTCTCCTAAGTGTTCAACAATGAACCCATAGCCAATGGAATCAGCTGCACAACATGTAAAAGCGAAACGGCCAACAGTAAACTCAGTTGGTTCCAATGCTTCATCATGATAGATGAACCCACTCAATTCGACTTCTACACCGATGTATTGATCCAATTGAAAATGAAGCAACCCAAGCACATCCATGAAGGACTCATCGCCGACAAGCATGCCTTCCTCATTTTTTATCGAATGCTCCACATTGTTGTAATAGCTTTCATAATAATCGACATTCGTTTCCAGCATTTCTTCTGACACCGGAAACGTGTACGAGACTCCTTTTAACTCAGCCATTTTTGTTGAAAGTACGTAGTCAGGCAGGAAAAAGCCAATGGCTAGTACCATCGTTAACAAAAGCAGCGTGAGTTTCTCCCCTTTTCCCACCTTTTTCTTTTGACAATCGCAAGCAAGTTCTTGTTTATCGGAAGTGCTACGCCAAATTTGCGTGATTGCGAGCAGGTAAAAAAGAATCACTCCTCCCATTACAATCGGACGCATCATTGGGGAAATATAATAATCGAGGGATCCATTCAATACCATCGCCAAAATTAGTAACCCAAACCCTAAAAACAAAATCCCTGAAAAATAATCCAAATGCTTCTTTTGATTTTTCATTGCTTACGCACCTCCCCAAGTCCCCAGTATCCACATTGCTAAATAAACAACCCCACTAACAATAAGATGAAACCAGATGATAAAGCGCCATTTAAACATACCAGCCATCATCAACGTGTTTTTCAAGTCAAGCATAGGGCCAAGTAGTAAGAAAGCAAGGGTGGCTTCAAACGAGAAGGCTCTTCCAAACGATGCCGCAATAAAAGCATCTGCCTCTGAACATAATGACAAGAAATACCCTAACCCCATCATCATTCCGATCCCAAGCGTTGTAGAATCCCCTGTGTAAGCGAGCCAGTCCCTCGCCAAAAAAACTTGGAACAAGCTTGCTAAAAAAGCACCAATAATAAAGAACCGCACCATAAACAAAAAATCGTCCGCTGTATGATTCACGATACTCATCAAGCCTTTTCGATGATGATGATCCTTCTCTTCACGTGGTTCACCCTTGAGCACATCGCTTCCTCGTTGATTTCGGAAAAGGAAATACATCATGAGGGCAATGACACACGTACATAGAAGGGCCATTCCCATGCGCCAACCAACCATCGTTGCATCCATTCTAAATGCAAAGTAGGTAGAAGCAGCCACTATCGGGTTTAAGATCGGCGCAGCGGTCATAAAGGCAACCGCCACATGGATCGGGACCCCTTTACGGATAAAGTGGCGAATAACAGGGACAATTGCACACTCGCAGATTGGCAATAGACACGCTAATAGGAGAGCTGGAAGAAGGCTTAAGACTGGATGTTTTGGTATCCACTTTGCGATATGTTCTGCCTTTACATATAACCCAATAACTGCTGAAAACAAGGCACCGACTAATAGAAATGGGAGCGCCTCAAGCAGAATACTAATGAAAATGGTCAAAAACGCTGTTATTTCTTCTGGTACATAGCTTGTCCATTCCGCATATTTAAGAGCAGGGAATGCGATAAACAAAGCAAACAGTAGAGTTATGAATCCAAATCCAATCAAATCATAAATAAATGTACGCATCCACTCACCCTTTTTTCTGTTCTAGTTTTATTCTATAAGGGGAGGACTTGCTTTAGAACGTAATGGTTCTGATTTCATAATTTTTGTATCTCAAACTTTCGGCGTTGAAAAAAACATAGTGAACCTCTGTTGCTTATTGGGGGGAGAGAAGCCTGGGGATTGCCGCGTATCTTGTCGGAATGAGGCTCGACCCTATCGAGGATAGCTGCACATCATTCCGTTATACTGGTTGATGAGAAGCACTTTTTAGCCTGAAAGTTGAGTGATATCGTAAAAAGAGTCCCCTTACATCAGGAACCCTTGGTTGAGTCTTATTGAAAATTTCTCCAAAAAACGAAGAGCTTTGCAGGTCTTCCTGCAAAGCTCTTCGTTGGTTCAGTCAGCATCCAAAACGGTGCGAAGTGTTTCAATGTTGTCCTTCATCAAAGAGAAATAATCCGCCCCCGCTTCTACGTCTTCCTCGGTTAACGCTTCAAGCGGGTGAATGTGAAGGGCTTCAGCTCCTAGATGGTCTTGAACCGTTTCAGCGACAGCTGGAGTAATATTGGGTTCAAACAAGACATGTTCAAGTCCTAACTCTTCTGCTTGTTCAATGGTCTCCACTAGCTGACTCTGCGATGGTTCGTTTGTAGGAGAAATGCCAGCTATACCCATTTGGTTAATACCATAACGCTCTTCCCAGTACCCGTACCCAGCATGAGAAACGATAAATGTATCAATGGTTGCTTGTTCTGCAAGTTCTTGGAACTCTTGATCTAGCTCACCAAATTCTGCCTTCAATGTTTCAAAGTTTTCTTCAAAGTACTCTTCTTGCTCCGGCATCATGTCGACTAATAAGTCTTTAATCTGCTCAGCCATTCCCACGGACAGCACCGGGTCCAACCAAACATGTGGGTCGTAATCTCCATGCTCATGGCCGTGGTCATGATCGTCCTCATGATCATCAATGGCAATGGTCACCGGCTCACTTTGCGCCACTACTTCATGGTCATCCCCAAACAGTTTCGCTTTGATTTGTTGGCCCTCTTCTTCAGCTGTACCTTCATACGTATCCGTGCCATTATCAGGCACCACTTCCCACGCTTCTTCATCTTCAGGATCTTCATCTGGTGCTAGCGTGTACCAATGCCAGTCATCATGTCCACTTTCTTCCTCCTCAGATGCGGACAGCTGCACGTCGTCACCAGAATGGTAATGGTCGCTCAAGCCGTCAATATCAACCGAGCCCGCACCCGTTTCGCCGTGCTCATGGTCATCCTCATGGCTGTGATCGTCATGCTCGTGATCATCCTCATGGCTGTGGTCATCATGCTCCTCATCATGCTCATGGCTATGGTCGTCGTGCTCGTGATCATCACGATCATGGCTATGATCGTGGTCATGGCTGTCTTCAATCAACTCAACCCCATCACTCGCTTCAAGAATCTCTACACCTTCATTTTCAACCGCATTGACAATGCTGTCAGCAAAAGCTTCGACTCCAGCACCATTGTAAATAAACGCATCCGCGTCCGTTACGGCCATCATTTCGTTTGGCGTTGGTTCATATGTATGTGCGTCTGCGCCAACGGGAACGACATTCGCGACATCAACATAATCTCCCCCAATTTTCTTCGTCCAATCTTCCAATGGAAAAATGGATGTCATAATCGTTAGCTTCTCTTCACTTCCTTGTTCTTCCTCCGCCTCATTTGATGAATCTGTACCTGCATTAGAGCACGCATTTAAAAACAAGACAGCAACACTTGCAGTAGCAATTGATTTCTTCAAACCACTAAACCCCTTTCGTAATTGTTACGATTTAAAAAAAGACAAAAAAATAAAACGGTACCAGCTTGCTTTTTTCACCCCAAGTATTTGCTCTTTATGGGCGAGTTCACGAAACGCAATTTAAGTAAATTCAAAATTGCGCTTAGCCAAACTGTTCAAACCCTTTCCTTAGACTTATTATGAAAGAAACTTCATCGACTCTTCCAAAAAGATAAATCAAATCGTAATTATTACGAATTATATCACCTCCTTCTTTTTCTTGCAAGTATTAATTAAGAATGGAGTCCCCTTTCTCAAGTGACGCCTTGACGGCAAGCTTACGCAAAAATTGAGATACAGTGCGCCTTTCCTTTTTACAACGGTTTTACACTCTCTCCCTTCGCTAGCGCTTAGTATCAGACAATTGAGCGGGCAACACGATGGTTTTTTCCAAAGCCAATTTCCCACCCCCTCCCACCGCTAGCCTACGCTCTTCACGGATTTTGTTGACCTTTCACGCTCGCTCTTGTTATTCTAAGCTTATTCTTAGCGCAGTTGGACGCCTTGCACACAGCCATGTTCTTGTTGATATTTGGAGGTTTTTTGGGATGTTCTGTTATGATTCATAAACTAAAAGGAGTATCATCCAAACAGGTTCTTTTCTATTCCGTGCTTGCATTTGTTTTTTTGGCTTCCGTCTTATTCGTTCATCACAATCATGCATTTTATGAACGCCCCATAGCAGAAGTGGTTGAAACGAACTTGGAGGATTCCACTGAGATCGTTGATATGAACGAAAACGTTGATTATCTGTTCACACAATCGATCATAGCGGAATTAAAGAATGGGGAAAATGAAGGACAGGTTGTCTATTTAGAAAATGAGTATTCTTTATCAGGAGCCTATGATCAAGAATATGGCGTGGGAAACGAATTGTTTGTTTGGGTTGATCCACCTTCAGAAGAAAGTGAAGATTTGACTGGCACGGTAACCGATGTAAAGCGCGATACACAGATGTTACTAGTTGCTTGGGTCTTCATCTTTACGTTGCTTATTATTGGAAAGAAGCAAGGATTTTTTTCTATTGTCAGTCTTGTCTTCAATGCGTTGTTGCTTTCCTTTGCATTGGATCTATACGTGAATACAACGGTTAGTTTGATACTCCTATGTGGCCTGAGCGCCGTTTTGTTTACCGTCATTACATTATTATTAGTAAACGGAGCGAACGAAAAAACATATACCGCTATTTTGGCCACCTTGACGGGAACGTTTTCATTGATGTCTATTGCTTGCTTTGTTATGTGGGTGGCTCCTGAAGGCGGCCTTCGCTATGAAGAAATGCAGTTCTTAACACGGCCTCATGAAGTCGTTTTTCTGGCAGGAGTCTTAATTGGATCTCTAGGAGCAGTCATGGATGTTGCCATCACAATGTCAGCGTCTATCTTTGGCATCTATGAAAAAAACAACACCATTTCTGCAAAAGCATTAAAAGACTCAGGGATGGAAATTGGAAAAGACATTATGGGGACGATGACCAATATCTTATTTTTTGCCTATATCAGCGGTTCCATTCCGGTACTTATTTTGTATTTACAAAATGATTCACCTTTAGGGTTTACGTTCTCCATGAACCTTTCTTTGGAATTGGCGCGTGCATTAGCCGGTGGCATTGGCATTGTCTTGACCATTCCCATTGCTCTCTATATCTCTATTTTCTTCGTTAATCGAAAGCGGGCGAAACAATGAATGTTTTAGTATGGTTGGGAATTATTTTATTTTTGTTGATGATGCTCGTAGGCGGTAAAAAAGGCGCGCGTTCTTTTTTTACTCTATTTCTTAACTTTGGTGTGCTTTTTATCACCATCATTTTCATGACACAGCCGCAATATAACCCCATTGTCCTAACATTGATTGCCTGCACAATCATCAGCGCCATCACCTTATTTTTTACTAACAGCATAAACAGTAAAACGGTAACGGCCTTTCTTTCTACGATGATCACAACCATTCTCTTGCTTGGGCTCATTTTTGTTGTAACGGAATATGCCATGATTCAAGGATTTGGCGAGGAAGAAATCGAGGAACTTAGTATGTTTTCCATTTATGTTGGGGTGGATTTTGTAAAAATTGGGGCGTCGGTTATAATCATGAGTACCATAGGAGCCATTGCTGATACAGCCATTTCCATTACATCCCCTATGCATGAGATTTCTAACCATGCCCCTACCATGAGCAAGAGTGCTTTGTTTTCCTCAGGGATAAGTATCGGCAAAGATATTTTAGGGACCAGTGCGAACACATTATTTTTTGCCTTTTTTGGAGGCTACCTGGCATTGCTCATATGGTTTAAAGATTTATCTTATTCTTTTGGACAAATCGTCAACTCAAAGGTGTTTAGTGCAGAGATCATGACGATCCTTTGTGCGGGTACAGGGGTTGCATTAATCATTCCAATTACTTCTTGGGTCACTGCATCCCACTTGGTCAAAACACGAAGAAAAGGGAGAGAAAGGTAGTTGAACGCGTGTGAACATCCTTCTCTTATCAATTGGTGGGGGAGTCGGTGCCATTTGCCGTTATTTGCTGGGGCTGGCGATGATGAAAAAATACCCTCATCCCCCGATTCCTATCGCCATGCTTTTCGTGAATGTCACCGGCTCTTTCGGACTCGGGCTTTTTTTCGGGGCTTATTTTGGGCTTATTCCGGCCCATGTCTCCGATGATCGATGGTTTTTGGGCTTAGGGGTCGGTTTTTTTGGAGCGTTTACGACCTTTTCCACTTTCAGCATGGAAGCGATGCACCTGTTGCGAGAGAGACAAAACAAAGAAGCCTTTATCTATATTACGGGTTCGTTGATTGGGAGCCTCATCGCTTTTGCCTTTGGGTATTTCTTAGGTCTTTCGATCGCCAGTTGAGCGCTACAGAAAGGACAAGCTGTTGTTCCATTTGAAGGCACTGTTGGAGGATGCTTCTTCTTGGAAAGGAAGTAATTGTAGTGAACACCCTAACGATTCAGATACTTGCTGTTGGTGTAGGAGGGGCTATTGGAACGCTTCTTCGCTTTTTCACAAACCACTTCACCTTATTTACCACGTACCCATTAGGTACACTCATCGAGAACATCCTTGCTAGCTTTTTACTCGGTTGCTTCACCGGGTGGTTCTTGGTTCGAAAGGTACCGGACTGGCTGAGAGTAAGTCTTGGTGTTGGCCTCTGCGGGAGCTATTCCACGATGTCGACCTTTGCCGCAGATACACTCTTTATGCTTCAGCACCAATCCCCACTCTCGTCACTCGGTTATCTTGCTCTTTCCGTTTTTGGAGGGATTGGCTTCGCCTTGTTTGGCTACCTCTTCGGTCAGCGGCTGGGCGAACGCAATGAAAAAAAACACTATAGCTAATTGAATAAATGTGTATGTTATCCTTTAGATAAACAATGAGTAGATTTTTAACCCAGAAAGGAGAAAGATGTACAGTTAGAGATACGGAACTACTTGCCGATCCTTTGCTTTTTTGGTATCTTTTAAGTATAGGCAAAAGCGCAATTGACATATACTAAAAGACCCCCTGACTGTTTGTAGCAGCCAGAGGGAACAGAACAAGTCCCGAAAGGGGCGAAGTTCACTCAGGAAGAGTAACCACCCCACCGATTGGGAGTCGCAGGGGTGGTTACTTTTTTTCGTTGGCATCCTTTGTTATCCGGTACACTAACGTAGCAACCGCTACGATCAGCATTGCTGTATCGTAAGATATGAACATAGGAGGCGTTCACCTCCTCCCCACCGTCAGCAACGATAAGCCGTGACTAGTTGGAAGTTTAACGGTGAACTCCCACCCCTGTGAGAGCTTATTCTGTTGTCCTCATTATATCAAACTCACCTATTAAAGCTGTAACTATGCGCACTTTTATACTACACTTTTCCCGTAAAACATACTGTTAGAAAAAAAGAAGAAAGAGGGGAAATTGCAGACTCTATTCATCTCGGTTTTGATAAAAAAGAGTAATTTAGTTTCAATAACAAATAAATATCAAATCGGATCTTCAATTATCCGGTGCGTTTCTGCAATAAGCAGAGACGCTTCTTTTACATTTTTAACCCAAATAAAAGGGAATTAGTGTTAACATTAAAATAGAGCATAGAAAGATATTAAAGTATTGGGGAGTTTAGTGTAATAATCAAAAATCATTTTTAAAGGGAGAAGTGCTATGGATTTAAATATATTTGCCTCAGAAATAGCAAAAATTTATGAAAAAAATCCAAATGTTGAAGCTGTCTTATTAGGTGGTTCTGTATCAAGGAACTGGTATGATAAATATTCAGATATTGAAATTTTTGTTTTTTGGAAGGAGTCCCCAACAAATGAGGATAGATTAACTCCAATCAAGAAATTAAAAGGGGATATCATCGATTTTCACCCTTATGAAGATGAGGAATGGTCAGAAACATATATAACTGAAGGTGTAAAAGTAGAAATAAGTAATTTTCTAACCGATACAATTAACAAAATGATAAATGATGTTATATTATCTTTTGATACAGATTTAGATAAACAATGTATAGTAGCTACGGTTCATTATGGAGTGTCACTTAGTGGCGATTTACTTATTAATACTTTGAAAGATAAAGTTAATAATTACCCAAAAGAGTTAAGTATAGCAATGATAAAAGAAAATATTCATTTAGGTAACAGATGGAATAATCGTGAAGCTTTGCTCAATCGTATGGATTGGTTAATGCTTTATAAAGTAATAGTAGCTGTTCAAACGAATATAATGGGCATGCTGTTTGGATTAAACGGCCTATATGTTCATCACCCTGCTTTTAAGTGGCAAAAACAAACACTAGAATCAATGGCAATTGCCCCAGAAAATATCGTAAATCGTTTAGATTCCATTTTTATGGATAACCCTTCAATTTCAATAAGAGAATTAGAAATAATAATTCAAGAATTGTATGAACTAATAAAACAAAAACATCCTCAAATAGATTTGTCCTCAGTTATAGATAAATCATTATTTTTGAGACCAAAGAATGAAATCAATTAAAAACCTTGTTGAACTATCGGATGCGTTAGTTGAACAAGCATAAGTGTTTTTTTTGAATAAGTCATATTGTTGTTATTCCATTAAAGGGCGCTTTTCCAGCTTCTGTTCGTTTGATGATGATCATAAGCTAGCTAGAAGAGAAGCCCTTCTCGATGCGAGAAGGGCTTCTCTTCAGAAGTGACCTCTGTCCCTATAAGAAATCTAGAAGGGCTGTCGCAATTGAAAAATAAATGAGTAAGCCAAGAATATCGTTGACCGTTGTTATAAATGGCCCGGATGCAATGGCTGGATCAAGTTTTAATTTGTTAATGATGAGTGGAACAGTGGCCCCAACAATCGTCGCGATACTCAAGGTTAGAAAAATCGAAACGCCAACAATGAAGGCTAGCAACCAGTTTCCATGAATAAAAGTAACCGTAATGCCTAAAACAAGCATACAAATCAACCCAAGCATTACGCCCGTGCCGAATTCACGGCGAATCATTTTGCCAACACCCTTTTTGTTAATCGTCCCTAGGGCAAGGCCTCGAACCGCAACCGCCAATGACTGTGTGCCTGTGTTCCCGGCCGAGTCCATGATCAACGGGATAAAGGCAGCAAGAAGCACAATCGCTTCCAATGTTTCCTCAAATTGTCCAATGACTTCGGCTGTAATAAGGCCGAAAAACATTAGAAGGATAATCCACGGCGCACGTTTTCTTGCAGCAGTAAAGGCCGTCACATTTACATCCGTTGCGCCTCTGGAAGCAGAAAATTCTCCTAAATCTTCCGTTGCTTCTTCCTCAAGGACATCGATAATATCATCAACCGTCACAATCCCCGCAAGCGTTCCTTTCGCTGTTACGACGGGCACAGCTAAAAAATCATACTTTTGAATGACTTTTGCTACTTCTTCCTGATCTGCCGTGTCTGAAACGGAGACCACCCTAGTACTCATAAGATGTTCGACGATTTCGTGTTCAGGGGCAATAATCAAGTCTCTCAATGAAACAACACCAACCAACGTTTCTTCACGATCAACAACATAGAGATAGTAAATCGTCTCCGCTTCTGGACCCAACTGCCGAAGTTGTCGAATAACGTCCGATGCCTTCGCAGCGGAAGAGACGCGAATAAACTCTTTTGTCATAATCGCCCCTGCCGTTTCCGGCTCATAGGCTAACAGTTCCTTGACCTCTTCTGCTTCCACTTTGTCCATCGAATTTAAAATCGTTTCAACATTGACATCTTGAGCCTCAGCTAAAAAGTCAGCGACATCATCGGCATACATCGTATTAAACATTTCAGCTGCATAGGTTTTATCCAACTCTTTCACGACTTTTTCCTGGTCTATGCTATCGAGGCCTTGGAAAATCTCCGCAAATTCCTCAGGTGTAAGAAAGTGATGAACCAATTTCTGACTTCCTGACTCAAATGTCATAAAAATCTCTATTTGCTCGGTTGGGTGTAACACTAGAAATAACTCACGGAATTGTTCACGGTCTTCAACCTGCAAACCCTTTAGAATCTGTTTCGCGTATTCTTCGCGCTTTTGGTTATTTAGCTTAACCATAGTGAATCCTCCTTTAGGAGAATCCATTTACCGCTTCACGAAAGACGAGTGGAAATGGATCTCCTGACATGACTTATTGTTTTTTTGTCGCTTCATTTCTATACTGTCTTTCATTGAATCTGGTTCGGGGGAACTATCCACTTCCCTCACCTCCCTTACTTAAACAAAATAAAAAACACCTTCTACGGATAGAGGGTGTTTCACACAAATTCAAACCGCATTGCAAATAGAATACGCAACACGTACACCTCCATTCGTAGAGCTTTAGCACTGTGCGGCATAGGACAAAGCCAGCTACATTAAAAACCACCTTATGTCGATGGTTTCTGTTGACCCATTGGCGTCTTTGGACGTTTTTGGGCAGTAGCGTATCTCCTGCACAGGAGCCTCACCTAACGAGGTTTTATTTAATTACATGGATGACTTTACAGACTTAACCTCCAAATGTCAACCTTTTTTTACTTTTTTCTAAGAGTATTATTATTTGTTATTATTGAATTGTCATGTTTTATTACAGGGAGAGGTCTGGGAGGCTTAAACATTAAGCCGTTTCACCGGTACCGATAAAAAAGACAGGCGGAAGACATTAATAAAAACGCCACTCCTCTAAAAAAGAATCGTGGCGTTTCCATACTCTTATACTTGTCAGCAATTACTTTCAGGCAGCCCTTTTAAAATTAAATTTCCATTTTGAAAATCTAAAGAGACGTTTTCCGCCATCTCTCTTACACTCCCATCAATTGCCACTTTTATGCCGTTGACTTCTTTAATTTCATCCCCTGCTTCAGCCGCATCAAGTGATACCCCGAACTGCGGACCGCAACAACCCTGGCCTGCGGAGTAAAAACGAATTCCCTCTGCGTTTTCTTGTTCCATTGATTGTTGCAATACCTCTTTAGCTGCTTCTGTAATCATCATCGTACCTTCCTCCTCTTAATTATAAAGACGTCCAAGCGTCTCTTTCATCTCTGGCTTGATGGAAATTTCGGGACGGATTGAAACGGCCTTTTCTTCTGCTTCTTTTATTGAATGGGCTAGCCCTAACTCAAGAAGCAAGCCAATGGCAACTGTCCCGGTCCGATTCTTCCCCCCTGAACAATGAAAGTAAACCGAATTCCCTTGATCATACTCTTTTTTCACAGTACGGATAGCGGTTTTAACCGAATCATCCTGTTTGTCTGCATCATCAATAATAGGCAAATGCACACGTTTACCGGTTTTATCTTCATCTGATGATTCAGCACGCAAATCAAAAACCTTATTAATTTCATGTGTCTTTGCCACTTCTTCTGCACTTGCTGCGCCTCCGATAAAAACGAGGTTCGGAATTAATTCTTGATAGTGTTTAGTCATATTGTCCTCCAACTGTTTTACTCTGAGAGCGTTTGGCTCCAATCAAGTGTTGATTCTCCCTCAAGATAATGCTCAACGTCCAATGCAGCCATACACCCAGTACCTGCGGCAGTAATCGCCTGCTTATAGGTTACATCTTGCACATCGCCACAAGCAAAGATCCCTGGGACGGATGCTTTTGTCGTTCCAGGCTTTACCACTACATACCCGCTCTCGTCAAGCTCAATCTTATCTTTTAGAAAAGCCGTATTCGGTATATGGCCAATTGCAAGGAAGAAACCATCGGTTTCAATAACCTCTTCTTCACCTGAATCATTATCGACCACTTTTACACCGGTGACTTTTCCATTATCCGAGAGGATTTCTGTGGTGGTTTTATTAAGGGCCCATTTAATTTTTTGATTCTCTTTGGCTCTATTTTGCATGATCTTAGATGCACGAAGCTCGTTGCGCCGATGAATCACGGTAACCTCATCCGCAAATTTTGTTAGAAAACTAGCTTCTTCCATCGCCGAATCTCCACCGCCTACAACAACAACTTTACGTCCTCTGTAGAAAAAGCCGTCACAGGTCGCGCATGTACTAACCCCTTGGCCAAAGTTTTCTTTTTCTCCAGGCACGCCTAACCATCTGGCAGATGCCCCCGTTGAAATAATAAGAGCCTCCGCTTCAAGCTCTTCTTTCCCATTTACAGTCACCCGGAATGGGCGAGATTCCGTTTGTACATCTGTCATCCAACCAGTTTTAAACGTTGCGCCAAAACGTTCGGCTTGTTTGCGCATATTGTCCATGAGCTCTGGACCCGTAATGCCCTCTATGAATCCAGGGAAATTCTCAACTTCCGTTGTGAGGGTTAGCTGCCCACCGGGCTCTTGTCCTTCAATAACCAATGGATTCATGTCTGCGCGCGCCAAATAAATAGCTGCTGTTAATCCTGCTGGTCCTGTTCCAACGATGACGACTTTGTGTTTTTCCATTGTTGTTTCCTCCGTCATTTAAGCAATAGATCCTTCATTTTAGAATAGCCAATCATATCTTCTTTTTGCCACGGTAATAAAATGGTGTTCGATGCAAGTCTCTCGTTCACTTCTTTAATCCATCTCTTTTCATTGTTTGCTTTCGTTCGCAAATTTGGTTCCTCTGTATCTGTGCCAAACAAGCTTTGATTAATAATCCATGTCGTGGGGTAAATATCAGCTCGTTTTAGATCATTCTGCAAGCGTTCAGCTTCATGGACAGGCGTGGCTTCTGGCAACGTAATGAGCAGCACATCGGTCTCAGCCTGGTTTCTCAAGCGTGGCAATAGATTTTTCACACTCTCGGGAATTTCACCTGTAGAACGTTCCAACTCCTTATGATAAGACTGCGAGGCATCAAGTAATAACAGGGTATGCCCTGTCGGAGCCGTATCAATAATGACAATTTCGTTATCTGCACGTGCGACAACACTTGCAAAAGCACGAAACACAGCAATTTCTTCCGTACAAGGAGACCGCAAGTCTTCCTCCATATAGGCTTTTGCTTCTTCATCTAAGTCTCCGGCTTCTGCCAGCACTTCTGCCTTATACTTTTCAACTTCTGCAACCGGATCAATGCGAGAAACACTTAAACGATCAGCACCGCTTCCTTGAAGACGATCAGTGATATGCGCTGCCGGATCTGTCGTTGTTAAATGGACATTATGGCCTTTTTCTACAAGACCAACTGCCAAAAGTGCAGCAATCGACGTCTTTCCTACTCCGCCTTTCCCCATCGTCATAATGACGCGAGTACCTTGTTGCGAGTATTTTTCCACTAATTCATTCACCGGATTCAGTTTAGCCTCACTGATTTCAACAGTTGTATCTTCAATAACGTCCATTTCCTCACCAAAAAATCGTCTAAGGTTCTCCAGGCCAGTCAGTGAATAAGCAACAAAAGGTAAACTATATACATTCAAACACTCTAAATACGAAGGCATTGCATGTAGGGCCTTTTGATGTTTATCGTAGAAGGCTTCTGAAACGCTGTCTCCTTCCAGCTTCGTATGATAAACACCGTTTACGATCAGCTTTTGATTCGTTATGCCAATGTCTTTTAGCTCCTTAGAAGCACGTTCAGCTTCTTTAAAGGAAGATCCATCCGGCCTTGAGACAAGGATTAATGTTGTTTGATCAGGACTTGAAAGAGCCTTTACTGTCTTCTCATACAATTCTTTTTTCTCGCCTAAGCCGGCAAGGGGACCTAGACATGAGGCACCATGCGTTGAGTCGTCTAAAAAACCGCTCCATGCTGTAGGGAGTTTTAATAATCTTAATGTGTGGCCAGTAGGTGCCGTGTCAAATAAAATGTGATCAAACTGCTCCATCACTGTTTCATTGGCCAGAAGGTTAGTAAACTCATCAAAGGCCGCAATTTCGACTGTACAGGCTCCAGATAATTGTTCCTCCATTTGATTAACCACAACATCAGGAAGCTTGCCACGGTATGGACCAACCATTGTTTCTTTGTAATGACGGGCCGATTCTTCAGGATCAAGATTACAGGCAAAAAGTCCTTCGACTTCTTTTACACCTTGCGGCTCGTTGGTTAACTTCATCCCAAAAACATCTTGTAAATTCGATGCTGGATCAGTACTCACGATAAGCACTTTTTCCCCAGCATCCGCAAGAGCAACAGCAGTTGCACACGCTGTCGATGTTTTCCCTACACCACCCTTTCCTGTAAAGAAAAGAAAAGGAGTTTTCACAGTGACATCTGGACTGAAAGCAGGAAACATTACTTCTCCCCCTTTACTTCCAAATTGATATTCAGCGGTTTCTTCGGCTTTTTAACAGCCAATTCTTCTGAACTGACCCCATACCACGAAGAGAACTCTTCAACAGTCGGATACTCACCCGTTTTGTATACCTCGTTATCAACTAATACTAACGGCAACGCATCGGTCCCCTTCTCATGAAGGACTTGATTGACGACCTTATTATCCGCAAAAGCTTGGGGATCATTGGCTAGGTTAAAACGGTGAACGGTTAATCCTTTTTTATTGAGTGTATGAATCACTGTTGCCAGTTCCGTTAAATTCGGATCTACAACCGGCCCGCAAACCCCAGTATCACAACACATTGCCGGATCATAAATTTCAATCTTCTGCACACTCTCCACCCCTTATATAAAAATTTACTTATATTATGATTTAAATGATAGCCGAGTAGATCGCTCTCCCCGCTATACGTTTTTACTCACCTGTTTCAGAAAAGCGCTTGATTCGTTCCCCGATTTCATCTCGCACACGTTGGAAGAATGCCCATTTTTCTTCTTCCG
>NZ_LLYY01000053.1 GCF_001484965.1 Shouchella shacheensis
CAACTATATTAGGATATACCTGTCTATTTCGGCCTGCGAAAGTTGAGTTCTTTAGAATTAGCGAGTGGATGTGGTGCAGGAGGGAGACCCATTCAGAGGGCCTTTTAGGCCGAGGCCGGTAAGAGAGGCTTTCAGCCGCAGAGCAAACCACCCGTTACCACGGGTGGTTTTGATTCGTGCGGTTTTGGAGCCTCTCAAACCCCTTTCCCTTTCTTTTAAAGCAGCCTCATTATAAGCTTGAGGAAAGAGGTGAGTAATGAATGAGATACAGCTTGTATCAAATGGAGATCAAGGCTGGAGACGCGGATGAGAATCGCAGAAAAGTAAAGGATTGGGCAGATGAGGTGTGTAAAGGTGAAGAAAAGCCGGACATCTTGGTCCTTCCAGAAATGTGGACGACAGGCTACACACTTGAAGAATTAGACGAACGAGCAGAGGAGGATGGAGCAGAGACAATTCCTTTTTTAAAAGGATTAGCAAAACAGCACGACGTTCATATGATCGGCGGTTCCGTTGCCAATAAAAAAGCGGGGGGGATTTACAACAGCGCGTTTGTCGTCAATGCCAAGGGAGAGCTTGTCTACTCGTATGATAAAATTCATCTCGTACCTATGTTGAATGAACCTGCGTTCTTAACGGGCGGAGAAGAGAAAGTGGCCGTCTTTGAATTAGACGGAGTGAAGATGGGCGTTATTGTTTGCTATGACTTGCGCTTTCCAGAGCTTGCCCGCCAGCTCGCCCTTGATGGTGCACAGGTGCTGCATATCGTTGCAGAGTGGCCAGACGCACGCTCTACCCACTGGGAGGTTCTGCAGCAGGCACGGGCGATTGAAAACCAGTTCTACGTCGTCTCCGTGAACTGCGTCGGTGGCTACAATGGAACAACGTACGCGGGACGCTCCATGGTGACGAATCCGTGGGGAGAGTGTCTAGTAAAGGGAGATGCGCGAGCGGAAGAAACCCTTTCCCTTCAGCTCAACCTGGAACAGACAAAACAAATTCGAAAAGACGTCCCGGTGTTCAAGAGCCGACGACCGGAATTTTATTAACCCGAAAAGCAGAGGCGGGTCGAGCAGAAGCGCGAATTTTGGAGACTGACAAAAGAAACTCCGATTTTAAATTTCGTTGTCAGGGCGAAAAATCTCGAAGTTCCCGCCGGAGTTAGACAACCCGAAAAGCAGAGGCGGGTCGATCAAGACATAAAAGAGCCACGCGGGTAGAGTTCCCCTGCGTGGCTCTGTGCTTGTTACGTGTAAGACGGCTGACGCTCGCCTGAAGCAATCTCCTCCATATAGTGGCATGCCCCTTGATGATCTTCTGTCATGTCCTCCGTCGTGCGAAGCATTGGGTCGTCGGTTCTGCATTTGTCAGTAGCAAACGGACAGCGTGTGTGGAACCGACAGCCAGACGGCGGATCGATCGGAGAAGGCACATCGCCTTGGAGTACAATCCGATTCTTCTTTTCCCGCGGATCGGGTTTGGGGATGGCGGAAAGAAGCGACTTCGTGTAAGGATGCTGTGGGTTATCAAACACCGACTTCTTATCACCCATCTCCACAATGCGCCCCAAATACATGACGATGACGCGATCAGAAATATGACGCACAACGCCAAGATCATGGGAGATAAACAAATACGTTAATTTAAGCTCACGTTGTAACTTTTTGAGCAAATTGATGACCTGGGCTTGAATGGATACATCTAGTGCGGATACAGCCTCATCACAAATAATCATTTTCGGATCAACAGAGAGTGCGCGAGCAATACCGACCCGCTGGCGCTGACCGCCACTGAATTCATGCGGGAAACGATCAATTTGGTGAGCACCCAGGCCAACGGTTTTCATCAGTTCCTTAATCCGCTCATTGTGCGTGGATTTTGGAATGCCTTGAATCGTCATCGCTTCTGAGAGAATTTGACGAACCGTTTGGCGCGGATTGATCGATGCATAAGGATCCTGAAAAATGATTTGCAAGTCCTTGCGCTTTTTTCGCATTTGGCCACGGTTTAACGCAAGTAGATCCTCGCCTTGAAATTCAACCGTACCACTGGTAGGTTCGTCCAGACGGAGAATGGCTCGCCCTGTGGTTGATTTCCCGCAACCGGATTCACCAACAATGGAGACCGTCTCCCCCTCTTTAATATCAAAGGTCACCCCATCAACGGCCTTTACATGATTGACCGTACGGCCAAAGAAGCCACCCTTGATGGGGAAGTGTTGTTTTAAATCATTGACTTTAACTAATTCATTGGTCACGTTGAACGTTCACCTCCGGATCGCCGTCCCATTTCTCTGAGTAAATCCAGCAGCGAATTTGATTTCCATCCTCATCCGTCTCAAGTGCAGGCAATTCTTGGCAGATATCACTTGCAAACGGGCAGCGAGGAGCAAAGCGACAGCCGGAAGGCATTTCCCCCGGTGCTGGAACGGAGCCTTTAATAATCGACAGGTCGCCTTCAACGTCCACATCGTGGCGAGGAAGGGACTGCATCAAGCCGACCGTATAGGGATGGCGCGGGTTATTAAACAGTTCATCGACCGTTGCAAATTCAACTACTTGCCCGCCGTACATGACCGCGACGTGATCACAAGTCTCTGCCACTACGCCAAGGTCATGCGTGATCATAATCACGGACATGCCAAGACGGGTTTGCAAGTCACGAATCAACTCCAAAATTTGCGCTTGAATGGTGACATCCAAGGCCGTCGTTGGCTCATCGGCAATGAGCAGCTCGGGATTACAGGCAAGAGCCATGGCAATCATGACGCGCTGTCGCATTCCTCCGGAGAGCTCAAACGGATATTGATGGACCCGCTTTTCCGGAGAAGGAATGCCAACGAGCTTCAGCATTTCAATGGAACGAGCAACCGATTCTTTTTTCGATAGGTTTTGATGAATGCGGTACGACTCACCGATTTGCTTCCCTACGGTAAACGTAGGGTTCAACGAAGTCATTGGTTCTTGAAAGATCATCGAAATTTCATTGCCGCGAATCTTGCGCATTTGTGCTTCTGATTTATCAAGAAGGTTTTCGCCTTTAAATAAGACTTCCCCGTCCTTCACTTTTCCAGGATTGCCGATTAAACGAAGGATGGAAAGAGAGGTGATGCTCTTCCCAGACCCCGATTCGCCGACAATGCCAATGGTCTTTCCCTTAGGTACGTCAAATGTAACGCCGTCTACGGCTTTGACTTCCATTTTGTCAGTGAAAAACGATGTACGAAGATCACGCACTTCTAAGATGGCATCATTAGCCAATCGTCTCACACCTTTCTACTTTTATAATCAATACCGAACGTTTAATTGGTTTCCACGCGCTTATTAACAAGACGGTAGGCAATATCGACAAGTAAGTTCACGAGAACAAATAATAGGGATGCGACAAGAATGCCCCCTTGCATCACAGGAAAGTCTCTTTGCAGAATTGCATCGAGAATGAGCCTTCCCATGCCGTTAATGGCAAACACACTTTCAGCGAGAACCGCACCGCCAAGCAACGTACCGAACTGTAAACCTGTCACGGTGATGACGGGGATCAACGCATTTTTCAAGGCGTGCTGGTAAATGACGTAACGCTCCTTTACCCCTTTGGCCCGCGCTGTCCGAATGTAATCGGAACCGATCACATCGAGCATACTGGAACGGGTCATACGGGCAATAATCGCTGCACCGCCGACACCGAGCATAAATACAGGCAGAACAATTTGATCAAAGTTTCCCCACCCTGACGGCACAAACCACGCGGTATCAAGGAAGGAGCCAATCCACGGCAAGTTCCCAAGCGCAAACCACTGAATGAGCAAGAGCCCAAGCCAAAAGTTTGGCATAGATAGACCGAACAGAGCGACGACCATAAGCGAAGAATCAACCAGTGTTCCGCGTTTGGTCGCGGCAATGATTCCTACGATAAGACCCATAAAAATACTTAAGATGGTACTATATACCGTTAACTCGATCGTCACTGCCACTCTAGGCATGATTAAGTCAACGACAGGGCGGCTGTTACGAATGGAGTCGCCCATGTCCAACTGAACAAGATTGGAGATATAAGTAAAGTACTGCACAGGAAGCGGATCGTTTAATCCAAGACGTTCTTCAAGCGCCGCTACTTGTTCAGGACTTGCCGATTCACCAGCCATAATTTGGGCAGGGTTGCCCGGGATGAGGTGCATCAGCAAAAAGACAAGCACGGTGACACCTAGTAAAACAGGAATCGTTTGCAGCAAACGACGAATAATAAAAGTAAACAAGAGTGCACCTCTTTTCTATTTTTTCAGTTTCGGGTCGAGTGCATCACGCAGACCATCACCAAAGATGTTGAAAGCCAGTACGACCAAAATAATGGCGAGCCCTGGTGCATACGTTAAATGCGGAGCGTTAAACATATAGTTGCGCCCATCGTTTAGCATCGCGCCCCATTCTGGGTCTGGAGGCTGCGTCCCTAAGCCTAGAAAAGAAAGCCCTGCAGCGCTTAAAACAGCAGTAGCAATATACAACGTTGTTTGAACAATAATCGGCGACATAATATTAGGTAGAATATGTTTAAAGATAATGCGTAAGTCATTCGCACCCAGTGCTTTCACTGCATCAATGTATTCCAGCTTCTTCACCGTCAGCGTGGAACCGCGAGCAATCCGGGCAAAGGTAGGGAAAGCACCGATGGCGACGGCATAGACGACGTTATTGAGTCCAGGCCCAAGCGCTGCGACGATGGCAAGTGCTAGAATAATACCAGGAAAAGCCAGGAAAACATCAATAATACGCATGAACACGGTGTCGACTTTTCCTCCATAATACCCTGAGACGATTCCAAAAAACGTTCCAACCGTCCCACCAATAGCGACAGACATAAAGCCAATATAGAAGGTGATGCTCATGCCATGAATCAGTCTAGAAAAAACATCTCGTCCGAAATTGTCTGTTCCAAACCAATGGTCGGCAGACGGTGGCGCCAGTTTGTTCACTACCTCCTGCTCGTTTTCACCGTAGGGTACGAGAAAAGGTCCGACCCAAGAGATGACGAGGAGGAGGACAATTAAAATTCCTCCGAACATTGCCGATTTATTTTGAGCCAGTCGTTTTAAAAAATCCTTCCAGCTTCTCAGTAGAGGATTTTCGGCAGAGCTAGCAATCGGCTGATCTGCAGGTTGAGGCTGTTGCGTCATGTTCAACTCCCTTTCTATGCAATATTAAACTATTGAAAGCGCATTATTTGATTATACATCAATAGTAATGGGGAAACAATCTGAAAACTACAATCTTAATATAACATTCTATAGTGTCATGTAGTCGTTTGTAAAGGATCTTTTTATTTTGTCGAAATGCCAGTTTATTGTATTTGCAAAATGATAAAGATGGTGTCGTCTTGCTTCTTTCTTTGTCGAAAAAAAAGAATAGTAGAAAAACAATTGCTTCTTTATCAACGTTTGTGGTAAGGTTTGAATACTTAAGAAATCAAAATTGAGAGAAAAGGAGAATGTTTAATGAGTAGGCAATTTTCTTTAAAAAACGCATCTTTTGGCTTGATGCTATCATTCATGCTTTTTATGGTTGCCGCATGTGCAACGGAGCCGACAGAGGGCGATGAAACGGAAGGAGACGCCTCGGATGGACAAGCGTCTGAAGGCGAAGAGGGAGGAGAGGGAGGGGACCTTCTGATCTCGATGCTAAGCGAAGCCGTCTCTCTCGATGTACATGGCTCCAACGATACATACTCCTCAAACATGACATCACAAATCTATGAAACACTGGTTCAGCATGATGCGGATCTCGAGCTGCAGCCGGACCTTGCCGAAGACTGGGATCAAATTGAAGATACGGTTTGGGAGTTTGAGCTTCGTGAAGGCGTGACTTTCCATGATGGGGCTGAATTTAATGCGGAGGCCGTAAAAGCCAACTTCGACCGGATTTTAGATACAGATATCGCCTCTCAACGTGCCTTCCTTTATGAAATGGTCACAGAGGTTGAAGTGGTCGACGACTATACCGTGCGTTTTCACACGGAGTATCCGTTTGCCCCGCTGCCTGCGCATCTTGCTCATGATGGGGGCTCGATTATGAGTCCAGAGAGCATCGAAGCGGACTATGCAGCGATGGAAGAGGGCGAGGAACCAGGTTCTTATATTAACGCCAATGCTTCAGGAACAGGCTATTTTGCCTTTGACGAGTGGGTGCAAGGCGATTATATCCGCCTCACCAAAAACGAAGACTATTGGGGCGAACCGGCAAAAGTCGATACAGTTACCGTGCGTGTCGTACCAGAAGGGGGCACGCGAATGGCTGAATTGCAAAGCGGCAACGCCCATATTATCGATCCGATAAGCCCAAATGACCTTGCCGAAATTGAGGCGACGGATGGGATTACCGTGGATACGCAGGAAAGTGTCATGATTATGTATGTCGGCTTCAACGCAGAACAAGAGTATCTTGACAATTCGAATGTTCGTAAGGCGATTTCCTTGGCGATCGATCGAGGCGAAGTGTTAGAAGCAGCCTATGATGGGGTGGGGATTGAAGCCAAAAGCCCTCTAGCTCCTGCGGTGTTTGGGTATGATGAAAGTATTGAGTCCAATGAACATAACTTGGATGAGGCCAGGCAATTGCTTGCAGAGGAAGGGTTAGAAGACGGGTTTGACATTACGTTCCATACGAGTGATGAACAAGAACGTCAGTACATTGCCGAATATGTCCAAAGCGCGTTGGAAGAAATTAATATCAATGTGAGCATTGATGTACAAGAATGGGGGAGTTTCCTTGATTTCACGGCGGAGGGAAATCAGGAAATGTTCGTCTTAAGTTGGTCGACAGTTACGGGTGATGGCGACTACGGCCTGTATCCGTTATTCCATTCCTCGAACCAAGGAGCGCCGGGGAATCGTACCTTTACGGATAGTGAAGAGTTGGATGAGTGGCTTGAGATAGGAAGAGAAAGTTCAGATGAGGCAGAACGATTAGAAGCCTACCGAGAAGTACAAAACTATATTGCGAAAGAAGCGATTATTCAACCGCTGGTGCACCAAGACTATATGGTCGGTCTCAGTGAGGATGTCCAAGGCTTTTGGCAGCACCCAACACGAAAGCTTATGTTGCAAGATGTGACGATCAATTGATGTTTAGATAGACGGACGGTCCCCTCCATGGAGAAATTTCAATGGAGTGGGCACGTTTTCAATTTTTTATCCCAATGTTGAGAAAAAAATTTTACTTTGCAGTTGTGTATTTGTGCAAAATAGTTTATAGTAAAATTGTTTTAAAACAGAAAATTTATGAACGAGGGGGATGAAAATAATATGAAGCGTTTAAAAAAACCTTTTTATGGCGTGATGGCATTGGGATTGGCTGTGGGTCTAGGGGCATGTGCTAGTGAGCCAAATGACGGCGATTCAGCTGGCGGCGACGATGGCGATAACGGGTCTGCGGAAGGGAATGGTGAAGCCGGCGACCTTGTGATTTCTATGCAGTCAGAGATTACTTCCTTTGATCCGCATGATGCGAATGATGTACCAACGAATCAGGTGCAGGACCAAATCTACGAAACTCTTATCGAGTTTGATGAAGATATGGAACTTCAACCAGTGCTTGCTGAGGACTGGCAGATAGAAGACAATACAATTACCTTTCAACTGCAAGAAGGGGTCACCTTCCATGATGGGGAAGAGTTTAATGCCGAAGTCGTAAAGAAAAACATTGATCGTATTACCGATGAGGAGATTGCCTCTCAGCGCGCGTTTTTATTTAATGACATCACAGAGATCAACGTCCTAGGTGACTATGAAATTGAATTTGTTACGGAAGAACCGCTTGCTCCGTTGATCTATAGCTTTGCTCACAGCGGTGGAAACATGATTAGCCCAGCTTCCATTGACGAGGACTATGCTGCAATGGAGGACGGCGAACAGCCTACTACTTATGTGAATGAGCACCCAGTAGGTACGGGTTATTTCAAACATGAATCAGGGACTACGGATCAAGAAATTGTCCTCGCGAAGAACGAAGATTACTGGGGTGAAGCGGCAAAGCTTGATACCGTTACTTTCAAGGTCGTCCCTGATGGCAATACACGTGTAGCTGAAGTTCAATCCGGCACGAGCCACATCTCTGAACCAACAGAAACGCAGTCTGCTGCTCAAGTTGAAGAAACGGAAGGTATGCACCTTGAAGTAACAGACAGCCTGTCTACCAATTACATTGGTTTTAATACGCAGAAAGAACCTTTTGATGACCCAGATGTTCGTCGGGCGATTTCCATGGCAGTGGATAATGAAAGTGTTGTAGAACTACTCTTAAATGGGTATGGCATTCCTGCCACAGGTCCTATGGCTCCAGATGTTATTGGATACGATCCTGATGTCGACGGCATCCCTTACGATCCAGAAGGAGCGAAAGAGCTTCTTGCTGAAGCAGGGTTCGAAGAAGGGGAGTTGGAATTTACAATCTCCACAAACGATACCCAAACACGTCAAGATCTAGCTGAGTATGTTCAAGGGCAGCTACAAGAAATTGGCGTAACAGCAAATATCGAGCTCGTGGAGTGGGGCGCTTATCTTGAGCAAACGGGTGAAGGGAACCACGACATGTTTGTGCTCGGCTGGGGCTCTGCGACAGGAGATGCAGATTATTCCCTAGACCCGATCTTCCACTCGGATAACTTTGGGGACCCAGGCAACCGTTTCTTCTATGAAAATGAAGAAGTCGATCAACTTCTAGATGAAGCGGCTGCTGAGATGGATCACGATGCACGAATGGATTTGTATTCTGAGGCTCAAGAAATCATCACGGAAGATGCACCAGCGATCTTTGTCGACTATAAACAAGACCTCAACGCTGTTCACGATAGCGTGGTAGACTTTAAGCGTCACCCAACGGGTACGTTAATGCTTCATGAGGCCTACATCGAAGAGTAAGAGAGTAAGGCAGCGAGGAATCGCTGCCTTACTTTAGCTTCTGCGGGGAGAAGCTCGGGATTTCCTCTCTGACTATTGCCTTTTTCATCTGCGTTTGCTATCCTAGTCTTTGTGAGTTTGAAAGAAACATGTCTATACGTATGGAGGAATACCCAAGTTCGGCTGAAGGGGTCGGTCTCGAAAACCGATAGGCGGGGCAACTCGCGCGAGGGTTCGAATCCCTCTTCCTCCGTCATTGTTACCGATCACACGACCACAGAGGCTGGCCGTGTTTTTTTATCTAGCTCCGACGGGTAGGCGACCCGTCTGCTTTTGGGATTTGTACGAGAATAAGGGGGTGCAAGATGGAAACGGTTCATGAGCAATGGATGAGAGAGGCGCTGGTGCTGGCGAGAAAAGCGGAGGAGTTGGGCGAAGTTCCGATTGGGGCACTGATTGTGAGGAACGAAAAAGTCGTTGCATCGGCATACAATCAAAGAGAGGCGGATCAAGCAGCGCTTGCTCACGCCGAACTTCTTGCCATTGAGCAGGCGTGTCGGGAGCTTGGCACTTGGCGACTTGAAGGCTGCACGCTGTATGTGACGTTAGAGCCGTGTCCAATGTGTGCAGGGGCGATTGTGCAGTCGCGAATTCCAACCGTTGTGTATGGGGCGAGTGACCCTAAAGCTGGGTGTGCGGGCACACTGATGAATTTGCTGGATGAGCCACGGTTTAATCATGCGAGTGCAGTGATCTCAGGGGTGTTAGGCGAGGAGTGCTCGGAGCAGTTGACAAGCTTCTTTCGATCGTTGCGAGAGAGGAAAAAACGAGAAAGGAACGAGTAAACGCATCGGGTTTAGAGCCAGTGTTCTTTCATATGCTTGGAAGTAGCATGGGAATCACCAAAGGATACCTTAGGGAAACGAGAGAAAGTGTAGAAGCATTTGTTGGAACAGTTTTACAAATAAAGGTGGCCAAAACACCAATGTTTAGTATAATAAGGAATGTATATAAAAGTAGGCCAGAAATTAAGTAAATACGAACCCATACTTACAGGAGGTACATCTCACAGAAATGGAAATTTTTATCTCGTATATTGTCATTTTCATAGCAGGTGCGATTCCGTTTTTCGAGGCCATTTATGTTATACCCATCGGTGCGATCGCCGGATTGCCTATCATACCTGTAACCATTTTCGCTTATCTTGGCAATTTGCTTTCTGTGTTGCTGATGATTTATTTCATTGACCGCATCAATGAGTGGAGAAAGAATAGGAAAAAGCGGAAAGGGGAAGAGGTGGAATCCAAGAAGGAACAGCGTGCTCGTAGGCTTTGGGACAAGTACGGTATGGTCGGCATGCTATTTATTGGTCCCTTTCTTATTGGCAGCCACCTTTCAGCGTTTCTCTCTGTCATTTTCGGAACAAATGAAAAACGAGTAGCGGCGGTGTTTACCTTCACCTTGCTCATTTCCTGCATGATTATGGCTGTTGTCTCTGCCCTTGGTGTAGATGTCATTGGAGAACGTACAGGAAGTGAAGGGTTTCTGATTGACTTTCTAAACAATCGAGAGTAACAGAGACTTGGTTCTAGCCCCTTTCTCATTTATGGAAATTGGTTACGCTTGTTGCATTTTCACCTCCTATCGAGTATACTAAGGAATGCGTCAGATTGGCGCCTAAACATGTTATCCAATTTGCCGTGCTAGGTGGGGAGGTAGCGGTGCCCTGTCACTCGCAATCCGCTATAGCGAGGCTGAATCCCTTTTTGAGGTCATGCTTCTGCAAGGCCTGCCCTAAGTAAGTGGTGTGGACACTTGGGTTCTGCGCAACGGGAACCCATGAACCCTGTCAGGTCCGGAAGGAAGCAGCAGTAAGTGGACCCTCCCGTGTGCCGCAGAGTCGCCTGGGTCGAGCTAACTGTTTAGGTAACGCTTGTGGAAGCGTGATCGAGGAAAGGTGCACGGCATTCAATACTTATCATGAAAACAGCTGCGGCACGTGGTTGTTTTTTTATTATTGTATGGAAGAAAGCTCGCTTTAGATAAAAGCGAGCTTTTTGTCTAGCTCCGGCGGGTAGAAGCTCGGGATTTTTCGGTCCTGACATCGAAATCCAAGTTCGGGATTTCTTATGTCAGGCCTTCCAAAATCCTCGCTTCTGAGCAACCCGCCTGCGCATTTCGGTATTGTCTAGCTCCGGCGGGTAGAAGCGTCGAGATTTTTCGCCCTGACAACGAAATCCAAAACCGGGATTTCTTTTATCGGGTCTCCAAAATTCGCGCTTCTGTTCGACCCGCCTACGCTTTTCGGTCAATAAAATGAGGAAGATATACGTGGTTGGCTACTCAAGCTTTAAACGTCTTCTGAAAACAGCTATAATAGAATGACCATTGAATGAAGGACAGGGGGAAGCCGATGAGCTATCAAGCCCTTTATCGCGTCTGGCGTCCGCAACTTCTGGAGGATGTTGTGGGGCAGATGCACATAACGAAAACGCTGAAAAATGCGCTCATCCAACAAAAGCTCGCCCATGCCTATTTGTTTTCCGGTCCGCGGGGGACGGGCAAGACGAGTGCGGCGAAAATTATTGCCAAAGCGATCAACTGCGAGCGTGCGCCTGTCGCTGAACCTTGTAATGAGTGCGCCGCTTGCCGGGGAATTACGGCTGGTTCCATTGTTGATGTGATTGAAATTGACGCGGCTTCTAATAACGGGGTCGATGAAATTCGCGACATTCGCGACAAGGTCAAATTCGCCCCAAGCGAAGTCCGCTACAAAGTCTATATCATTGATGAAGTTCACATGCTCTCTACCGGTGCCTTTAATGCGCTTTTGAAAACGCTCGAGGAACCTCCAGCTCATGTCATCTTTATTCTCGCGACAACAGAGCCACACAAAATTCCTCTTACGATTATTTCTCGTACGCAGCGATTCGACTTTAAGCCGATTACGAATGGAGAACTCGTTGATCGGATGAAACATATTATGGAAACGAACGAACAAACCTATGAAGAAGAAGCGCTTTTCTTGATCGCCCGTGCAGCGGATGGAGGCATGCGTGATGCGCTTAGCTTATTGGATCAAGCGATTTCCTTTTCCGATGAAAAAGTGAGCGCTGAAGATGTGCTCATGATTACTGGAACCGTGTCCCGTGAGGCGCTCATGACCATTGCTCGTTCGCTCGGTCATGGGGATACAAAGGAAGCGCTGGAAACGTTAGATCGCGTTCTTCGCGGCGGCAAAGATGGCAAACGACTTTTGGAAGACTTGATTTATGTGTTTCGTGACATGCTGCTTTTTAAAGCAGCACCAGAAGCCACTCACTTGTTTGAGCGGTCTGTGTTGAATGAAGAATTCAGCCAAATCGCCGCTGGTTTTCAAAATGAGTGGTTGTACGCAGCGATAGATGCCTTAACGGAAAGCCAGCAAGAAATGAAATGGTCTCAGCATCCGAACATCGTGTTGGAGCTGGCGCTTATTAAGCTGTTAAACGCGCGCTCCTGGCGTGAAACAACCGGAGTAGAAGCATCTTCAAATGCTGCCGTTCAAGAGCTTGAAGGGAAGCTGTCCAAGCTGGAGAATGCGATAAAACAACTGCAGGCAGCTCCCTCTACTGTCGAAGGGGATGGCAATAAAAAAGCGTCTGCTTCTGCGCCGAGAAGAAAAATGCAAAAGGGTTCTCAGCAACCGCGGGCAGCGACGGGGCAAGTGAAGGAGATGCTCCAAGAAGCGAGCAAACAACAGCTTCAGCAAGTAACAAGCCGCTGGGGCGAAGTGATGGAGCGTATGAAAACGACAAGTGTTCCGGGGCATGCCTGGCTTAGCGACAGCAAACCAGTAGCCGCCTCTGAGACAAAGGTATTGCTAGCGTTCCAAAATGAAATGCATCGTGATATGATGGATACAAAGTTTCGGGAAACGCTATGCCAAGTGCTTGCGGATGTTTTCGGAGATCATAGCGATTTTCTCACACTCCTTGGTTCTCAGTGGGAGAAAATTAAAGAAGAGTATGTGAAAGTCAGACAAGAGGACGGGGAAGACCCTGCGCCTGCAAATCCACTTATTGATGAAGCGGTCAAGCTTGTCGGCGAAGATTTAATCGAAATGACGGACAAATAAAAAGGACAAAGGGGTGCCAGGAACAATGAAAAACATGGGCAATATGATGAAGCAAATGCAAAAGATGCAAAAACAAATGGCTAAAGCACAGGAAGAACTGAAGGAAAAGACAGTCGAAGCAACAGTCGGTGGCGGTATGGTGACCGTTGTCGCTTCGGGAGATAAGCGCATTGTAGATATCAAAATTTCCGAAGATGTCGTTGACCCTGAGGATATTGACATGCTTCAAGATCTCGTTCTTGCGGCGACCAACGAGGCGCTTAGTCAAGTCGATGAGCTTGTTGAACAGGATATGGGTAAATTTACGAAAGGCATGAATCTGCCGGGCATGTTCTAGGGGGTGAGGCTTTGCAGTATCCACAACCAATTGCAAAATTAATCGAAGGCTTTACACGTCTGCCCGGAATAGGCCCAAAGACCGCCAGCCGTCTAGCCTTTCATGTCATTGATATGAAAGAAGACGATGTGCTTGAATTTGCGAAGGCACTTGTCCACGCGAAGCGCGACTTAACCTACTGTTCCCAATGCCACAACATTACCGATACCGATCCTTGCTACATTTGTAATGATTCGCATAGAGACAAGTCAGTGGTCTGTGTTCTTCAAGAATCACGCGATGTGATTGCAGTGGAAAAGATGCGCGAATATACGGGGCTTTATCATGTTCTCCATGGCGCCATCTCACCAATGGACGGGATCGGGCCGGAAGATATTAAAGTTCCAGAGCTGATCAAGCGTCTGCAGGATGACACGATTCAGGAAGTCATTATCGCTACCAATCCTACCATTGAAGGGGAAGCGACGGCGATGTATATGTCGCGTTTAATCAAACCGACAGGCATTAAAGTGACGCGACTCGCTCACGGCCTCCCTGTAGGTGGAGATTTGGAGTACGCGGATGAAGTGACGCTTTCCAAAGCAATAGAAGGAAGACGAGAACTGTAAGGCAGGCGATGTCCATGTTTAGGAAGAAAGGGTTGCTTCGCAAAGAAGAAGATGCGCGCCTTGTGAACGATTTTAATACGTTAAAGGCGAAGGTTGATTCACAGCGACAATTGCTTGCACAAAGCGTGGATCCTTCTGACGATGTGATCAAGCAACAAAAATTGACAGAAGCTCTTTATTCGTTTTTACACAAAGAAGCGCGTGTGCGCCACGCGAGGCAGAGCAAATAGAAAAAGCATTCGGCCGTTGGTCGGTGCTTTTTATGTCTAGCCCCGGCGGGTAGAAGCGACGAGATTTTTCGCCCTGACAACGAAATCCAAAACCGGGATTTCTTTTATCGGGTCTCCAAAATTCGCGCTTCTGTTCGACCCGCCTGCGCTTTTCGTGTCTAGCTCCGGTGGGTAGAAGCGGCGAAATTTTTCAGTCGTGCCCTGAAATCCAAGTTCAGGATCTCAAGTGGAGGCCTTCTAAAATCCTTGTTTCTGAGCATCCCGCCTACACTTTTCTTTTGGAATCGATTCGAAAAAGCGTGCATATAGTAGAGGAAGACGAGCTATATGAGGTGGAAAAATGGAACCATGGTTATTGTTTTCAATACTGGGCGTTGTCGTATTGCTTTTGCTTACGCTAGGGGCTCCAATGAGGCCGATTCGACTGCTCGGCCAACTCGGCGTTCGATTGGTTGTAGGCACGCTTCTGCTATTTCTAATCAATGCCGTGGGCGGCACGGCTGGGCTGTTTGTGCCAATTAATGGGATAACTGCTGGTATTGCGGCGATTCTTGGGATCCCAGGCGTAGCAATGCTCATAGCACTTCAGTATTTTGTCGTCGGTTAAGCGATCGAACAAAGGCTCTGCAGGGGCCTTTTTGTTTTTCTTTGAAAAAACCCTTGCCAACACTAAAGTAGAATGATATATTATTATTTGTCCTTAAAACAATGTTGTTCACACGACGCTTTAAGAAACTATATTTAAAAAGTTGTTGACGTGCATTGTTTTGAATGATATATTAATTGAGTCGCCAACAAAAGAGAGCGACCAACGAGTTCTT
>NZ_LLYY01000054.1 GCF_001484965.1 Shouchella shacheensis
AATGTGAGCGGAATGATGAAGAATCGTCACTTAGCTAAAGCGATATCCCAGCAAAAGTTCTACGAATTTCTTAGACAGATGAAATACAAGTGTGAGAAAAGTGGGATTGAGTTCGTTCAAGTGGATCGGTTTTATCCATCTTCGAAGACTTGTAGTTCGTGCGGAGAGATCAACAAGAACTTGAAGTTATCCGACAGAATCTACAACTGCGAGTGTGGACTAAAAATAGACCGAGATAGGAATGCGGCTCTAAATTTAGCTACGTTTGGAACAGGAGCAGCCTAGTCACTACCAAGACACTGCTCCTATGTAGGGTTCGTTGTACCCGAATTTACGCCTGCGGAGTGTTATAGCAAACGAGAGTAGCGATCCAGCGAAATCGGACACGGAGAAACAGGAACGAAACATTGCTTATAGATTTTTATAAGTTTTTGGCAACGGGTGACTCGGCATGAACAACCTAGAAAAAGCGCTAAAAGAAAAACTCGGATTAGGGACAGCCCCTCTAGGAAACATGTTCCGCAATGTTTCAGAAGAAGAAGCTCAGGCAACCATAGAGGCTGCATGGGACCAAGGCATTCGCTATTTTGATACAGCTCCTTTGTATGGAGCCGGTCTTTCGGAACTACGAGTAGGAGAAGCGTTATCTAAATACCATCGCGATGACTATGTGATTAGCACAAAAGTAGGGCGTGTCATTTCAGACGAAGAGGAAGAGAAAGCAGGATTGTTTGAATACGCGCGTAAAAACAAAGTGATTACCGATTACACTGAAGACGCCACACTCCGCTCGATTGAGCAAAGCCTCGAGCGATTAAAAACAGATCGCTTAGATATCGTCTATGTCCATGACATTTCGCTTGACTTTCATGGAGACGAATGGATCTCAAAATTTGATGAGGCGAGAGGAGGGGCCTTCCGTGTGCTCACGCGCCTACGTGACGAGGGAGTCATTAACTCTTGGGGCATCGGAGTCAATACCACCGAGCCGATTGAACTGGCCATGGGGTTAACCGATGCAAACCCTGACCTATGCTTGTCGGCCACCCAATACACGCTTCTGCAACATGAGCGTGCGCTAGAGCGCATGATGCCTAGCGCGCAAGAAAAGGGCGTTGGGATTGTTGTCGGTGGCCCGTATAATTCAGGCGTGTTGCTCGGGGGTGCTTATTACAACTATGAAGAAGCCTCTTCAGAAATCCTAGCAAAAGTAGAGTACCTAGAGGAGATTGCGCAGCGTCACAACGTTAGCTTAAAAGCCGCTGCACTTCAATTTTCAGCCGCCCACCCAGCAGTATCCGCCGTCATTCCTGGTGCTACTCGTCCAGATCGGATTGAAGAGGATTTAACGGCAATGAAAGCTGAAATCCCGTCTGTCTTTTGGTATGAATTGGTTGAAAAAGAACTAATTTCAGCAGAGGCTCCGTTGCCAATTAAGGGGTAAGCGAGGTGTACCATCCTTAAACAGCTGCTCGGGAAAGTACTTTTCCAAGCAGCTGTTTTTCATTACTTAAAGAAATACGGATTTAATTGATAACTTTTGTTGAATAGCAGTTTCATTTTCCGCAAGATAGAATGATGATGCTAGCTAGTGTAGCCGTTTTCTTAGCAGCAAATAAATCAACGTTTTCTTTGATCTACTATGTAAAACACGGTGTTGTACATTAACTGCACGATAAGTTGTGATGAAAGCGCATTTTTTTGTACTTTTCTCGATGCTATAATCTACGTAAGAGGAGGGAATGAATTGGCGCTCAATGATCGCAGTCAACGAATTCTCAATGAGTTAGTGAGCAATCCAAGCATAAACAGCGCAACGTTGGAAAAGAAGTACAACATTACTCGCAGGCAGCTTGGGTACAGCATTTGGCAAATTAATGAATGGCTTAAGCAGGAAAAGGTTCCCGAGATTGAACGAACGCGGCAAGGTCATTTTGTTGTTCATCGATCAATTTTGGAGAAAGTAAGCCGGGAGGCCCTGCCAAGCGAACCCGACACAACGATGTTTCTTACTGAGGAACAACGCGTACAGTTAATTGTGATGATGCTCTTAAGCAGCAAAGAAGAGCTATCGCTTCAACATTTTCATTCCGCGTTAGGATACAGCAAAAATACCATTCTCAATGACTTGAAGCATGTTCAGTATTATTTAGATGATTACGGCTTGAGTGTTCGATATTCGCGGAAATCAGGGTACCTTCTGGAGGGCAAAGAATTTCAAGTTCGCAAACTGTTGATTGATTTGACCGGTTTTATCCTTCGTACAAAAACGGGGAAATGGAAGCTTGAAGATGTTGCCAACGTGAAGCAGAGCGAGGTTGATGAGTTCAATCAGCGGATTGAAAATGTAGAAATCAAATTAGGGATTAAGTTTACAGATGAGAAGCTTTTAACGATGCCTTACGTCTTTATCCTTGTTTTAAGGAGAATTGAAAATGAAAACATCTTAGATCCTTTTTCAATTGAATACGATGAGCTTTCTGATACGAAGGAATATCAGGCAACTGAAGAAATTTTTCGTAATGTAAAGCACGTACCCATGCAAGAGCGAATGTTTGTTGCGCTGCATTTGCTGGCGGCAAACATTCATTGGTCGGAGATTATGGACGAGGATAATGTCATACCAAACTTAGTTCCCGCCATTTCAACGATGCTCAGGCTATTTGAACAGAGTGCCTGCATCTATTTCCACGATCGAGAACTGCTTATGAAGAAGCTCGTGCAGCACATCAAGCCGGCTTATTACCGTATTAAATACCAGTTAACAGAAATGGATGTCGTGAAAAATTCAGTAAGTACGGAATACAAAGAATTGCTGCACCTGGTCAAACGTTGTCTAGGTCCATTAGAAGAATTGCTCGGAAAGAAAATTCCAGAGAATGAAGTCACGTATATTACGATGCTCATTGGGGCGTGGATGACAAGACAAGGCGAAAGCATTGAAAAGAAAGTAAAAGCGATTGTGGTTTGTCCCCAAGGAGTTTCTGTATCGCGGTTGATGTTCAAAGAGTTGAGCGAGTTGTTCCCGGAGTTTGTCTTTCTGGATTCGCTTTCAGTTAGGGAATTTAAAACGTACGAGCTAGCCTATGATATTGTCTTTTCGCAAACACCTCTTGAGGCAGACAAAAAACTTTATGTCACGAAAGCGTTTCTCGGAAAAGAAGAACGTTATCGCTTAAAAAAACAAGTCATGCTAGATGTACACGGCTATAATCCAAATGAAATTAATGTGGACCATGTGTTGGACATCATCAAAAATCACGCGTCCATTCCAAATGAGAAGGCACTGTTGAAAGATTTGCAGCGTTATTTCTTCTCCAATAAGGAAACAAAGCAGGCGGAAGAAAAAGATAAGGTCATCAACTTAAATGAGTTGATTCAACCTCCGTATATTTCCATGGAACACGCGACTTCGTCCTGGGAAGAGGCGATTCGCATCAGTGCCGAACCGCTTGTTAAAAAGGGGAAGATTGAGGAGCGGTATGTTGAAGCATTAGTAAACAATCGGGACCGTGATCCTTATATAGTGATTGGTCCGCACTTAGCCATTCCTCATGCGGCGCCAGAGGAAGGGGTCCAAAAAGTTGGCATGAGCCTGCTTAGGCTGAGAGAACCTGTAGCATTTTCTGAAGAAGAAGAGATCCATGTAATTGTCGTGATTGCAGCCGTAGATAAGCATCAGCATATACGGGGGCTTAGGCAGTTGCTTAGGCTTTCTGCGTCAGAAGAGGACCGAAATCGATTAATCGAAGCAAACACAGTAGCAGAAATTACGGACATTATAGACACGTATTCACTGGAGTGAAGATAGAGAAAAAAACAGATAGGAGTAATGAGGATGAGCGAAAGGTTAGTAGATGGGTCGACCATCCTGTTAGATGTCGAGGGAGAGACAAAGGAAGAGATTCTCACAAAAATGGGGAGAAACCTTGTTGAAAATAAACTTGTAAAGGAAAGCTTTATCGATGCAGTTGTTGCAAGAGAGGGGGAGTTTCCAACAGGTTTACCAACAGGAAGCGTATCCGTGGCGATCCCCCATACCGACGTCGAACATGTCCGTAAGAAAACAATTAGCGTAGCGGTGTTGCGCGAGCCTGTGAAATTCGGGGTCATGGGAGGAGACGAAACAGAAACAACGCCAGTAAAAATTGTCTTTATGCTTGCGATGGACGAAGCCCATTCACAGCTGAACCTTCTGCAACAGCTTATGCAAATCTTTCAAAGCGAGGAGAAACTAATGAAAATTGTTAACGCAACCAACCAAACAGAACTAAAAACACTTTTGCAAGAGAACCTAGCTCAACCATCACTTAAAGGAGGTGAGTAATAATGAAAAAGAAAAAAGTATTAGTTGCATGCGGAGCAGGAATCGCAACGTCAACTGTTGTGAACAACGCGATTGAGGAAATGGCAAAAGAAAACGGCTTGAAAGTGGACTTAGTCCAGATCAAAATTTCTGAAGTCAGCAGCCACGTTGATACAGCCGATTTGCTTGTCACAACAGCAATGACAAAAACAGAATATCCATTTCCAGTTATCAACGCACGTTCATTTCTAACCGGTATCGGTACAGAAGATACAAAAAAACAAATTTTAGAAGCGCTAAAAGCCTAACGATCACATGAAATTAAGTTGACTATAGATTCCTCGGTTTCTCTGATTTAGAGAAATCGAGATCTATTTAAATAGAGGAGGAACAAAAATGGATGGATTCGTCGATTTCCTTCAAGGGTTCTTAGGTTTAGGGGCAACCGTTATCTTGCCAGTTGCCATCTTTTTACTAGGGTTATTATTCGGCCAAAAGCCTGGCAAGGCATTTCGCTCTGGTTTAACGATCGGTGTGGCATTTGTCGGTATTTTCCTAGTCGTTGATTTGCTTGTAAACAACTTAGGTCCTGCCGCACAAGGAATGGTAGACCGCTTAGGTGTTGAATTAAATGTAATTGACATAGGATGGCCAGCATCGTCATCAATTGCTTGGGCTTCCATTGTAGCAGCGTTCATTATTCCTCTAGGACTGATTGTAAACGTTATTATGTTAATGACGAAAACAACGAAGACTATGAATGTTGATATTTGGAATTTCTGGCATTACACATTTACGGCAGCGATGGTCTATGTGGTGACAAACAATCTAGTCTTATCTTTGCTTGCGGCTGTTATCTTCCAAGTTGTTTGTTTGAAAGTAGCAGACTGGACAGCGCCAATGGTCAGCGAATTCTACGAACTTCCAGGCGTATCCATTGCTACGGGAAGCACCATTTCGTATGCACCAGGAATTTTCTTGGTAAAAGGGTTGCAAAAAATACCTGGTGTTAAAAACTGGGCGGCGGATCCTGAAACAATCGAGAAACGTTTCGGCATTATGGGCGAATCAATTTTTATCGGTTTGGTGCTTGGGGCAACCATTGGATTTCTAGCTGGATACAGCGTTGGCGATATCATTGAAATTGGGATTGCGATGGCTGCTGTTATGGTCCTGATGCCTCGTATGGTAAAGATTTTGATGGAAGGGTTAATGCCTGTGTCAGAATCGGCACGCGAATGGCTAAACAAACGGTTTGGCGATCGTGAAATTTATATTGGACTAGATGCAGCTGTTGCGCTTGGACACCCTTCAGTTATTTCAACAGCACTTATTCTAGTGCCAGTCACGGTTCTTTTAGCGGTTATCTTGCCAGGGAACGCATTGCTCCCCTTTGGGGATTTAGCAACAATTCCATTTATTGTCGCCTTTATCGTTGGAGCTGCAAGAGGGAACATTATCCATTCGGTCATTGTCGGTGCCGTTATGATTGCGATTTCGCTCTACATTGCAACAGATGTTGCGCCAATATTCACCCAAATGGCAATAGACGGGAATTTCAATATGCCTGAGGGATCAGCGCAAATTTCAAGTATTGACCAAGGCGGAAATATTGTAAACTACTTGATCGTTAAGCTGTTTAGCTTGTTCAGCTAAACAAATGAACTACAGAGATAGGGATAGGAGGAGGAATTAGAATGAAGGCTTTGGTTAAAACAGCAGATCGTTTTGGAAACCTAGAGATACAGAACAAGCAAGAACCAACGCCAGGGAAGAACCAAGTTAAAATTAAAATAAAGTATGCCGGCATTTGTGGTTCAGATATCCACACGTATGAGGGTCATTATAAAGTTGGCGTTCCGGTTACATTAGGACATGAGTTTTCTGGTGAGATTGTTGAGGTTGGCGCTGGAGTCGATCGTTTTAAAGTGGGCGATCGGGTCACGTCCGAAACAACATTTTCAGTTTGCGGGGAATGTGAGTACTGTCAATCCAAGGATTATAATCTCTGCAATCATCGAAAAGGCCTCGGCACACAGCAAGACGGTGGTTTTGCAAACTATTTAATCGCTCGGCAAGAAAGCTTACATCTTTTGCCGGTAAACGTAGACGACCAATCGGCTGCCATGACGGAACCACTTGCTTGCACACATCACGCAGTTGCTAAAACAGAGATTAATAAAGGCGATCTTGCCATTGTCATCGGACCAGGGCCAATTGGATTGTTGACAGCGCAAGTCGCAAAGAGCCGTGGAGCAAAAGTGGTCATTACTGGCTTGACGAACGATAAAATCCGTCTCGATAAAGCGAAAGAATTAGGTATTGATTATGTCGTAAATACTCAGGAACAAGACATTAAAGAGCTTGTCAACTCGTTGACAAATGGTTACGGAGCAGACATTGTGTTTGAATGCTCTGGAGCGGTGCCGGCTGCGAGGCAAGGGCTGAACCTGCTTCGTAAAAAAGGGCAGTATAGCCAAGTCGGTCTGTTTGCCACCCCGGAGATTTCATTTGATTTGGAAAAGATCATTCAAAAAGAAATCCGCGTTGTCGGGAGCAGAAGCCAAAAGCCAGCCGATTGGGAGCCCTCGCTTTTGTTAATGAATGACGGCAGTGTTAATGCAAGGGCTTTGGTAACACACGAATTCAATATTACACAATGGGAAGAAGCATACCAAGTGATTAAGAGCGGGGAAGCGATTAAAGTGCTATTAACACCTGTAACAGACTAACGAACTAATTAATGGTCACGTGGAAAGTTCCGAGTGAGTTCCCGCCTCACCGAGACAGGCCGCATACGCCTGATGAGTTCGTAAACCCCTTCACTGATGGAACAATATTTTTAAGGAAACGGGGAGATTAACATGGTCGACGTAATGCTAGACTTTATGTTAGGGCCAATAAGAGGAATTGGAGATATTTATTTTGAACACCAAATGATTTTTAACTCGATTATTGTCGGGGCTGCCTTTTTGAAGATCCTCTTAAAAACGAAGAAATCGAAAACAGCAAACGAAGCGTAGCCAAACAAACAGTAATGCGGAGGCTCAAGATATGGAAGCTTTAAATTTATATGATATCCAAGATATTCGCTATGAAGAGTCGCCGAAACCAGAGATTGAACATGAAAATGAAGTCTTGATAAAAGTCATGGCAGCTGGCATTTGCGGATCCGACTTGTCCAGATATAAAAAATTAGGGCCATACGTAAGCGGAATGACCTTTGGTCATGAGTTTGCCGGCGTTGTCGTTGAAGTTGGCAGTGGTGTGGAAGCAATTCAGTTAGGCGATCGTGTAGCTGCCTGTCCAACATTTCACTGCGGCGTGTGTGAAAGCTGCCAAAAAGGTGAACCCTCACGATGTGAAGCACTTACAGTCATTGGGGCACGTCATTCTGGTGCATTTGCCTCCTATGTGAAATTACCAGCGCGAAACGTCATTTCACTTCCAACCGAAATTGACTATGACACGGCAGCACTGATTGAACCGTCAGCAGTGGTCGCACATGGGTTTTATCGTACATCGATACAGCCAGGAGCAGAAGTTGCTGTTATGGGCTGTGGCAGCATAGGTTTACTTGCAATTCAATGGGCAAGAATTTTCGGAGCCAAAAAAGTGTATGCAATTGATATTGATGAAGCGAAACTGGCTGTGGCCAAAGAAGTTGGCGCAGACGTCCTGATCAATTCATTAGAAGGTCTTGCACATGATCAAATTCATGCTAAAACAAACGGTGCTGGCGTTGACGTAGCCATTGAGTCAGCAGGCTCGCCAATTACTTCGGCACAAGTCCTTGCCTTACCTAAAAAAGGAGGAGAAGTTGTCTTCATGGGGATCCCTTATGGCGATGTCAACGTAGAGCGGTTTTATTTTGAGAAAATTGTACGTAATGAGCTGACCGTATATGGATCTTGGAACGCACTCTCTGTGCCTTTTCCAGGTAAAGAGTGGAGTACAACGGTGCATTATATGGCTACAGGTGAGTTAAGCGCAAAACCAATGATTACGCATCGACTTTCGATGAGCGAAGGGCCTAAAACGTTTAAAGAAATGACAAGTGGGGCACCAGGATACGTGAAGACATTGTTCTACCCTGCATGAAAGAAGGTTAAACCTTAAGCTGTTTTGAAGTGGGGGGGGGGGTTAGCCCCGGCCACTTTCAAAGAAAGGAAGCCTGTTAACCGGGCGATGGCATGGCATAGGCCCTGAGAGGAAGAGGGTTGTTGGCGGTTGTTATTCTCAAACTAACGAAAAGATGAATGGCATCCGGGACAAATCTCGGACCATTCATTTTTTTAGTAGGAGACTTTTTCTTTGAACTCGAGCCCTAGTGGCTTTTTAATAGATACGGTGTTAACCAGCAATTGAAGCGATATCAATATTCCGTGTAATTGCGTTTGAGATGGACGTGCAAAAAAGGATCCCTCTTGTTCTCTTTTAGTTGCCCCACTAACATTTCGCTCTCTGGCTTCGACGATAAAGATACGGCCCTCGACTTAAAGGTAATCCGTAGTCTACGAAGAAAACGTAAAGGAAGACTTTTAAAATAGGAGATGATCATATGCGCTACACACGAACGACAAAAGGCGTGAGCGTGGAAGACTTGAAAGGAGGATTCTTTGTCGGCTGGCCCCACCTCCCTTCTGCCAAGAAGCACCTTGAACTCCTAGATAACAGTGATTATATTGTCCTCGCGGTGGAGGAACAGTCGAATATCGTGGTTGGCTATGTGACAGCGGTGAGCGATGGCGTGCTCTCTGCCTATATTCCACTACTCGAAGTCTTGCCTGCCTATCAGGGGAGGGGGATCGGAAAACGGCTAATGGAGGAAATCCTCGCTGACCTGGAAGATTTCTATATGATCGACTTGCTATGTGAAGAAGAGCTCCAGCCTTACTACGAGGGACTGGGAATGCGGAAGGCGAGAGGGATGATGAAGCGAAATTATAAGAAGGCAGGGGGATGAAGTCTACGCCGCTTCTTGTATGTACTTAAACAAAAGCCGCGCAGGGGTTTGCGCGGCTCTACTTGTTTAGCACGGGTCCAGAGCTGGTCTTCCGAAACGCAGAACGAGCGAGCGTCGTCCAAACCAGAGGACGACACTCGCTCTTATTCGACCCGCCTACGCTTTTCGGTCATTATTCAATCTGGTCAAGCAGTTGATAAAGTTCCTCTTTCGTTTCTGCTTGCAGTAAGTGCTCTCTGAACGTATCATCCATCAGTTTTCTCGATAGAAGCTGCAGGATTTTCAAATGATCGTCGCCCGCCCGTTCTTCGGGAACCGCAATCATGAAGATAAGCTTGGCGCTCGTTCCGTCTAGGCTGTGCCAATCGACGCCGTCGCGGTGAACCCCAAAGGCGACGGCTGGCTTTCGGACGCTGCCGGATTTGCCGTGGGGGATGGCGACGTTCATTCCTAGTCCCGTGGTGCTTTGTGCTTCACGGGCTAAAATCACTTCCTTAAATGATGCTTCGCTATCAATGACATGTTGTTCTCTCAAATGGAGGAGCAGTTCGTCAATGACATCGTCTCGTTTAACGCCTTGCAGGGACGGGGCAATCAGGTCCATGGTGACGAGATCGGTTAACTTGTTGAAGCTCTCGTCTTGCGCTGTCTTTTGTTCGACAGAGGCCACCGTTGCCTCAGGCTCCGCTTCGACTGCTGTATTTCCGGCGCCGTCTGCAACAGGAACAGCCCCCCTGCTGATGTCTTTTTTAATAAAATTGACCACGAGAGCCGCTACGATGGCGCCTACGGCAATGGCAATGAAAAAGATAAGCAGTTGATCAATGGCGCCAAGTACACCTACGATCGGCCCACCATGAGCGACGCGTCCGCCGACTCCGCCAAGCATGGCAATAACAGCGCCTGTCATCGAACCAACCATAATACTCGGAATCACACGCAGTGGATCTTTGGCGGCGAATGGAATCGCCCCTTCGGTAATCCCAAATAGCCCCATCGTAAACGAAGCTTTTCCTGCTTCAATTTCTGCTTGCTCGTATTTGTTCTTATTAAGGAACGTTGCTAACCCAAGCCCAATCGGCGGAACAGCGATCGCTACAGCGATAGCGCCCATAATCGCGAAATTTCCTTCTGTAATCATCGCTGAACCGAAGAGGAAGGCGACCTTATTGACGGGGCCTCCCATATCAAAGGAAATCATTCCCCCGAGGATCAGTGCGAGTACGATGGTGCTTGTCCCTTGCATGCCTTCAAGCCAAACGGTCAGCGCTTCAAAGAGTGCCGCTACGGGCTCTCCAATCAAGAAGGCAAAGGAAAGGCCGACAACCAGTGAAGCAAGCACTGGAATGATAATAATCGGCATCACCGGTTGAATCGCTTTGGGCACTTTCAGTTTTTTAATGCCTAAGGCCACATACCCAGCAAGAAAACCAGCGATAATTCCGCCAATGAAGCCTGCGTCTGCTTCGCTTCCGTAAAAACTACCATTAGCGGCAATGAATCCACCAACCATTCCCGGGGCGAGACCGGGACGATCGGCAATCGACATGGCAATGAATCCTGCCAAGATTGGAACCATGAAGGAAAACGCTGCTCCTCCGATATTCTCTACCGTTTTCCAAATTGAGTCATCTGGAACGACGAGTCCTTCCTCCGAAGGCACGCCCCCGAGGGAGAGGGAGATCGCCATAAGCAATCCGCCAACGACAATGAACGGAATCATAAAGGAAACGCCATTCATTAAGTGCTTGTACACTGGATTCTGCTTTTTCTCTTGTTTCCCGTTGCTTTCTACCGTTTTTCCGGCTTTTGCCGTTTCTCCTTTGCCGTCCCTGAGCTGTTGAATAAGCTCTTCAGCCCGGTGAATGCCATCTTGCACACCGGCCTCCACGAGCGGCTTCCCAACAAATCGCTCTTTCTCAATCGATTTATCCGCAGCGAAAATGACGCCGTCTGCCTGTTTGATATCTTCTGCAGTCAGGACATTTTCAGCTCCAACCGACCCTTGCGTTTCTACCTTTATTTCAACGCCTAGCTTATCAGCAGCTTTTTGCAAATTCTCTGCGGCCATGTACGTGTGGGCAATCCCAACGGGACAGGCCGTAACCGCTACCACTTTCATATCGATTCCCCCTTTGTTTCTTGCCTTCATTATACGAGAGAACTAAGGGGAGAATGGAAGCGTTCTTTTACCGGAACTTGTGGCAAAAAGGAATTAACGGCGATCACAACAATGAAAAAATCGTCTGCGGATCCTTCTCCTTGCTGAGGCGTTGGACCAATTCTGGCTGGTCGCTCAAGGCGGAAATCTCTTCAAAAAGACGTTTCACTCTTTCGCCTTCTTTTAGGTTTGTCGCAAGCAATAAGACAAGGGCCACCGGTTTGCCTGTCCAATCCATAGGCTTAGGCAACACACCGAGCAGCACTTCCTGCCGGTGGATAAACTTCGGGTCGCCATGGGGGATCGCCACTCCTCCGCCAATGTAGGTGGATGCGTTCATTTCTCTCTTTAAGGCACTATGCGTATAGGATGGATCCACACTGCCCTTTTCCACAAGCCGATTCGCTAGGGATTTGATCACCAGAAGCCGGTCGCTCCCGCTCTCATTAATGAACACAATGTTGGTTGGGTCTCCAATTAACTCTGCGAGTGTGGATGTTCCTCGTGCTCGTTTGCGCGTTTTCATGGTTTCACTAATCGAACGCTGTTCCTCTTCTTTGAGAAAGGGGGAGACGTGAACGACGGGAATGGCAGTTTCTTGAAGGGGGACCGTGGAGATAATAAAGTCAATCTCGCTCTCGCTGTAGTTGCCGATCTCCTGAGTGCTAACGGAAGCGACGATTTTGAGCGAATGGAAGGTGCGTGTTAATTTGGTCCTGAGCAAACGAGCCATGCCAACGCCCATTGGACAGACGATGAGGACACGCTTGTTTTCCCCCGACCATTTCTTCAATCTTTCTAAAGCCACTTGAAAATGAATGGTAAGGTAGGCGGCTTCGTCTAATGGCCAGTGGACAGCAGGCTTTATTTCCTTTAAGGCATCGAGAGTGATCTCAAACAAATACGGATACATTTTCCGAATGTCACTCATCATTGGGTTTCTCATACTTAGGCGATGCTCCAGGCGATTTAAGCTGGAATGCAAGTGAGTCGCCACGTCTTTGTACAAGTCACGGTCGTTTGTAAAAGGGTAGGAGCTTGACTCAGCAACCGTTTGGATTAATTGACTCGTAAAATCGCTGACTTCATCGCTAATCGGCAGGGCGGCCCATTCACCGTGCTCCAGGTCCAACTTTGCACTGCCGAGATGAAAAGACAAGTACGCCACTTCTGAAGCCGGCCATTTTACTAAGAAGAACGCTTGTAGCTCTTTTGCTACCGAAGCCGCCTGTTTAAATGAGGGTTTCACTCGTTCGTTTTCTAACTGTTCGTGGTCCAGCTCAATCATTTGTTTTTGTTTGATTCGTTTCACCGCGAGTAAGATGTGGATTGTCAGTGTTTTTAAACTGTTTTCTGTAAATGCTGCCTCTTCTTGGCTAGTGCGAAGAATTTTCTTCACGGCTTCCCATTCAAATGGCGAAAACCAGCCGTTCGTGAAAGCCTGTCCCTGGGACTCTTCCTCCACCTCTCTTTTCACGATATCCGCAAGCAGCATCCGCCGGCTCAGTTCTTCCCCTTCAATCCTAATCCCTACATTCGGACGTAAGGCGAGCTCAACATCAAACGTTTGAAAATAAGTGGCAAGCTCCTCTAGGTCTTGTCGAATCACCGCGGTGCTTTCGTAAAACACTTCGCTTAATTGACGAATCGTCCACCTCTTTTCCCCCTCTAAAAGCTTCCGAGCGATATCCAACTGCCGTTTCGCGGGTGAGTTTGTGTCATCGGCACTAAAAGGGTGGATCTCTTTCTTCAAGGCTACTCGCTCTTCTTCTTCCATATCAATCCGAACGCCGACACTTGGCTTCCGGATCATGTTCCCTGTCTTCGTTTGCGCTAACATGGAATCAATCACTTTAAAGTCATTGCGAACCGTTTTTTCAGAACATCCCGTCTTCGAGGCGACCTTTGTTACTGATACAAACTCTTGCTGTTCCATTAAAAAAAGAAGAATCGTCTTTTGTCTTTCGTTCATTGACCCTGTCCTCCAGATGGTAGTGCTAAGGAAATTGTACATGAGGGAGGTATGGGGTGTCCATTTGGGGAATGCGATTATGAAGGATGGCCCGGATGAAGAAAGGCACATTTGCTCAGTATCAATTGTCATGCAGAGGAGCAAGATGTCGTGAGTCAACTGGAAGAGCATTTCCGCTTAGGAACGCTCGCACATTTTAAGCGAGGGCTGGAGAAGTCAAGTGTTGATCTTAGATGAACTCGTCTGAAGCATGCCATGCGTTATCCCATCAGAAGAAGTTGGCCGAAAAACGAGTGAGAATCCCGATAGTAACTTGGAAAGTCAATCTGGATACAATCGATGTAAGAAAAATGACTTCATGTTATAATATAGGCAAACTATTTGAAATGAGGAGAAAACGATGGATTTACTTGATCCGAAGGTTGATTTCGTTTTCAAACGCATTTTTGGAAGTGAGGAGAACAAAGATGTGCTCCTTCGGTTTTTAAACGATGCATTAACGGACCCCGTCACGTCGATCTCCCTTGTGAATCCTTATATTGACAAAGATGCACTTGAAGATAAACAGTCTGTTTTAGACATAAAAGCGGTAACCTCCAAAGGAGAACAAATCAATATTGAGATCCAATTATCCAATGAGTACGATATGGAGAAACGAACGCTGTATTATTGGGCGAAACTGTATGAAGAACAGATGCAAGAAGGAGAAGAATACCGAGATCTTAAAAAGACCATAACGATCAATATTTTGGATTTCGATATGGTGGATAATCATCAATATCACAACATTTTTCATTTGCGTGAGGATACGACCCATATTCTCTTAACCGAAGACATTGAAATTCACATCATGGAGCTCTGTAAACTGGAAGAGGAACATTATGATTTATCCGATCGATTAACAAAATGGCTGCTTTTTTGAAAGGGATCGGGCAAAATGAATGGGAGGAACTAGCGATGGAAACACCTGAGTTGAAAAAAGCCATGACCACCTTAGAATTTTTAAGCCAGGACAAAGAAATGCGCCGACTGTATGAAATGCGTCAAAAGGCGCTGTTAGATGAACGTTCGGCGTTGGGGAAAGCTCGAAGGGAAGGGAAAGAAGAAGT
>NZ_LLYY01000055.1 GCF_001484965.1 Shouchella shacheensis
CGAGCGAGTGGGCGCCGGAGCTAGACAATCCGAAAAGCGCAGGCGGGTCATTTAGAAGCGGAAATTTTGAAGGACTTTCGTTGTCAGGGCTGAAAAAATCTTGACGCTTCTACCCGCCGGAGCTAAACACAAAAAGAGCTTCACTCAGTCCCTTGGTTGACTGATCCGAAGCTCTTTTTGTTTAAATCGTCCACTTAATAATCAACCCAAGATGGGTGAGTCCTCCTCCGAACCCGTAGAGCAAGAGCGTGTCCCCCGTTTGGATCTGCTCCTCTTTCAGACCTAGTCCTAAGGCTAGTGGAATGGAGGCCGAAGAGGTGTTGCCGTAATACTTCATACTCACAAGCGTCTTCTCAATGGAGAGATCTGCCTTTTCGCAAAGCGATTCGATCATTCGCAAATTCGCGCTGTGCGGGACAAACCAATCGACAGTCTCTCGATCCGCTTCCTCTAGCAAAGCTTGGATGCCCACAGGGATGTTCCGCGTGACCCATTTGTAGACTTCCCGACCGTTTTGCACCATTTTGCTTGAATCAATCAGAGGTTCCCCGTCCATGGTTTTCGCAAAGGTGGTCGTCCTGTAGACGTGCTTTCCACCTTCCCCGTTCGTGCCCATATGTGCGGCAAGGAAGCTCGGATTCTCTTCATCGTACTCGACAAGCATAGCCCCTGCCCCGTCTCCAAACAAAATACAGGAAGTTCTATCTGTGTAATCCGTCACTCTGGTGAGTGTTTCCGTTGCCACGACGAGTACTTTTCGGTGCGCCCCAGCACTCACAAGCTGATTCGCTACGTGCAGTCCATAGGTAAACCCAGCGCATGTGGCGTTTAAATCAAAAGCGGCTGTGCTAGGAATTTGAAAATAGTGCTGAATGCGCGCCGCTACGCTTGGGAACGCGTAATCAGGCGTTGTCGTGGCCACGATGATGCAGTCTACATCCTGCACCTCCTTGCTGTAGGCCTCACGCAAGTTTTCAATGGCTTTAAAAGCGAGGTCAGAGGAGAACTCATCCTCGTTTGCTACGCGACGTTCATGCATCCCGGTTCGCTGCACAATCCATTCATCATTTGTATCTACGAGCGTTTCTAGTTCATCATTGGTTAACACATTAGAAGGTACATAGGTGCCTATGGCTGAAATTCGAGCTTTTGAAATCATTGTCTTTCTCCCTCCTTATTCCATCAATTATAACACTTACTTTTAGGAGCTACTACTAAAAACGTCGGTCAAATTGTGACGTTCTTCGCGTAGGGGCCCTGTTGGTCCGTATTCACACTTATAAAAACATCCTCTTCCTCTTAGTCGATTTCTACAGTCATGGAGGAGATGACCGGCGCCTCTCCCTCAACGGGCTGTCCAGCATTTGGACCTTCTTCAGAGACTGGCTCGGTCGCGGCTATTTCATCGACGACCTCCATCCCTTCAACAACCTCCCCAAACGCCGCATAATCGCCATCTAAATGTGGGCTGTCCTCATGCATGATAAAGAACTGGGAGCCGGCTGAATCTGGAGACTGGCTCCGCGCCATCGAAATGATCCCACGCTCATGAGCAAGATCGTTTTCAAAGCCATTGTTGTCAAATTCGCCTTTAATCGAATAGCCTGGACCACCGGTGCCGTTCCCGTCCGGGTCTCCACCTTGGATCATAAAGCCGGGAATGATGCGGTGAAACGTCAGGCCATTGTAAAACTCCTGTTCAATCAACGAAACAAAATTGTCTACGGTGATGGGTGCAACGTCAGGATACAGCTCCATCACGACCTGCTCCCCGGACTCCATCTCCATCGTCACAAGCGGGCGATCTTCAGGGGAGATATCTGCCTCTGGAACACCCTCTTCTCCACTATCCCCCGCTGTTCTCTCATCGTTTGCTTCTTCTGTAGTTTCTTCAGCATCGCTCTCCGGAGAGTCATTTCCCTCCGGTTCTTGCCCACAAGCTGTTAATACAAGCAGCAACATAAGTGGGATCACGCTTAATCTTTTCATTGTTGGTCTCATTGATTTTCTCCTCACTTTAATCGAATACATTATTGTGCTCTTTCATGCTAGCATACCTCAACTCATTTACAAGTAGAAGGATGATTGACGAGGCTCCTCCGTTCTCCTATACTTGATTGATTCATGGATGAGGTGAAACCGCGATGGAATTCAAAGTCAATTTCCTCTCCTTTTACGTCGTCACTGTGGAAGGCAAAGAGGAAGACGCGCTAAAACAATACAAACACTTTCAAACGCTTGATACCGAAGAGTTCGAGCACAGCGAGCTGAAAGATTTCTTGGACGGGGAACTGAAAAAAATCGTGAAGCGCAAGGCCGAACACCACCCTAAATCCGAACAGGTTCCTACCAAAATCGGCCGCTTTATGACAGAGGCTGGGCATCCCCTCGATTCGAATCCCAACTACAATTTATTTGCCCGCACCATCGCCGCTAAGACAAAGGAAGCATTTAAAGAACAAAGCGAAAAATTTGTTCGGACCTATCTTGATACAAGCGCAGTACGCGGGGGTGTATTTCTAGTCGCAAGTGCTGTGCCGAGAAAGTATTTTGACGACCCTTTCGTTTTTATTATGAAATGTGATTTCGAGCCGAAAGTCGCCTCTCTTTCGGATGAATCGAAGCTTATACGGAAAGTGGAGCGCGCGATTACCACGAAAAATATGAAGTCCATTCAATATCCTTATATGATTGAAGAAGGCATGGTTGAAAAAGCGGAAGTCAAAATTCACCAGGCTTCTCATGCGCGTTACTTTGAGGACTTTTTAAACTACGTGGAGTACGGCGATTCAATGCCGGAGATTCTTCGCACGCAGGTTCGCACGATGCTGCATGAGCATGGAGCCGAGAGTTATGAAGAAGCCAGCGAAGAACGGCAGCAGTTTGAAGAGACGATGGATGTATGGGAATCGAGCGAGAAACGCGAGCTTCAGGAACATCTCAATACACATCAAGTGATGGAAGCATCCGCACAGATTGTCGAGCACACACCGGAAGCCGAAGTGAAAGTGAAGCTCGGGGAAACGGAAGTTAAGGCACTGTTGGCGGACTTCGGAGAAACGCTGCACCTAGCAAAAATCGGTGACCGTTACGTCCTCTTAGCGGAAGCGGACCAGCTTTCTTTTGAAAAGGGACGTTCCCCGATTGAATTTTACAAGCCGGAGAGTTTGCATGAAGTGATCGCTCGAATTGAAGGGAAGCAACAACTGCCGTAGACTACCGAATAAGAGAAAGGGCCATGGCTTCTCCCAATATGCCTCTTTCTTTAAGCCAAATTGACACCCCCTCCCTCTCTGGTAGCATAGAAGGAAATCCTCTGTTGAATGGAGCACTTCCATGATAACGAAAGAACTTGCACAGGAAATCGTCTCCCGAACCATGGCAATCATCGACTGCAATGTCAATGTCATGAATCCTGAAGGCATTATTATGGCAAGCGGTCAGCCCGAGCGTCTCTTTGAACTTCATGCTGGCGCCAAAGAAGTCCTTGAAAAAGAAAGAGAAGTAGAAATCTCTGTATCAGAGGCGTCGGACGTAAAGGGGACGAAGCCAGGGATCAACTTGCCCATTCACTTCCAGGGGGAAATTGTCGGTGTGATCGGCATTACCGCTGATCCTGAGGTCATTCGAGGTTTCGGAAAGTTAGTGCAAATGGCTGCTGAGCTGTCACTAAACCAAGCCTATTTAACCGAACAGCTACAGTGGGACAGGCGCTTGAAGGAGGAGCTGGGATGGCAGCTGTTCAGCGGCTCGTTTTCTGATACAACCGCTTTTGATAGACGGGCGCGTGCCGCAGGGTTCGCCATTCCGCTGCCGTCTCGCCCTTGGTATGTCCACATCGATGAACATTCGACACTCGCCACTGAACAACAAATCCACACACTCCTACAGAATGAAGATCAGCTTTTTCGGCTTGAATCTGGCAATTATGTGCTGCTTGAAGCTTATCCAGAAAAAGAAAGGCTCTTGAGGACGTTAGGCCAAGTAGAGGAAGACCAGCCTTTTTCCTTCGCTTCAGGACCCGTTGAGCACCAACTCAGTGACATTCACCGTGGATACGCTCGAGCTCGCTCCACTTGGAAAAGCGGCTCCCTCCTCTCACCAAAAGAACGCGTGTATCGTTTCGAAGACTACCTTCTTGATACTATGATCGTTGAGTGGTCTGAGGGGGAGGACAGTGAGTTTTTTTATAAGCTTTACGAAAAATTAGAGCCATTCAAGGATTTGAGAGAAACCTTGCGACTCTTTTATGCTCATAATGGCGAAACCCAGCGGATTGCGGACGCACTCTTTGTTCACCGCAACACCGTTCAGTACCGCCTTCAAAAGATTGAGGCGCTCACTGGCAAACAACCACGTCGAATCCGTGACCTCCTTGAATTGTATGTGGCTGAACGTATATGGCAAGATAAATGTGCAAACGAACAAAAATAGAAGTATAATTCCTTTTATTTTTGTTCGTTTTTCTAATGCTACCGCCCCTTAAAAGTCAGTACAATGGATGCATTGAAATCGATTACACCGATTTTAATCTTTGGAGGGACCTATGGATATTCAAGTGACAGCACTCGGGGCCCTGATAGGCTTAGCCGTTGCGATTGTGATGATTTTGCGCAAAATCCTCCCTGTCTACGCCTTGCTCACAGGCGCCGTTCTTGGTGGTTTAATTGGCGGCGCTTCCATGACAGAGACTGTTGATTTAATGATCGAGGGCGTCGGCGATATTGCATCCGCGATTCTTCGAATTCTGGCCGCAGGTGTCCTAGCCGGGATCTTAATCGAATCAGGCGGGGCGACAGTAATCGCCAAGAAAATCGTCGGTTGGGTCGGTCATGCCCGTGCCCTTCTCGCCCTAGCTCTGGCGACGATGCTCTTAACAGGCGTCGGCGTTTTCATTGATATTGCCGTCATCACCGTTGCTCCGATTGCTCTTGTGATTGCTAGAGAAGCCAATCTCTCAAGAATGGCGATTCTGCTCGCGATGATCGGGGGAGGGAAGGCCGGGAATATCATGAGCCCGAACCCTAATAACATTGCCGTCGCCGATGCGTTTGGCGTCCCTCTCACCTCCGTCATGGCTGCTGGCATCCTGCCGGCCATCTTTGGGATCGCCGTTACGTATCTGCTTGCCAAACGCCTTTCTGTTAAAGGCACCATGCCGATCAATGATGAAACCGAATTGGCCGCAGAGAATCATTCGATTCGCTTTAGCGCCGCCCTTGTCGCTCCTTTGACCGCCATCGTCTTGCTTGCGCTCAGACCACTCTTTGGCATTGAAATCGACCCTATGGTCGCCCTTCCTCTCGGAGGCCTGCTTGGAGCTCTTGCGATGGGGCAGCTGACAAAGGCTCTTCCTTATATGGTAGCAGGGTTAAATAAGATGGCGCCTATTGCGGTTTTGCTTATTGGTACTGGCGCGATCGCAGGCATTATTTCGAATTCAAGCGTCAGTGTTGTGTTAGTCGATTCATTGGAAGCGCTCGGCCTGCCGTCGTTTGCTCTGGCTCCTGCCTCCGGTATTTTCATGGGAGCGGCCACTGCCTCAACAACAGCTGGTGCCGCTGTGGCTTCAACCGTGTTTAGCTCGACGTTACTGGAACTTGGTGTTTCTGCTCTTGCCGGGGCGGCAATGGTAAGTGCTGGCGCAACCGTGGTGGACCACTTGCCCCATGGTAGCTTCTTCCATGCTACAGCCGGAAGCGTCAACATGGACATTCAAGAACGATTGAAATTAATGCCTTATGAAAGCGCAGTCGGACTCGTACTAGCATTCATTTCAACGCTCATTTTCGGCATCTTTCAGTGGTTTGGCTAATTTGAAAAGGAGTGAATACCTATGAAGAAGATTGTCATTGCCCCTGATTCGTTTAAAGAAAGCTTTAGCGCTCTTGAAGCCGCAGTTGCGATTGAGAAAGGCTTTCGTACCGTTTTTCCTGAAGCCGTCTACGAAAAAATTCCGATGGCTGACGGGGGTGAAGGAACCGTCCAATCCATTGCCGATGCCCTCGGGGCCGAGCAGCGTACATTGACGGTGACCGGCCCTCTCGGCAAACCTGTTCACGCTGTCTATGCCCTTGCCCACACGGAGAAAGTTGCCGTGATTGAAATGGCTGCTGCCTCTGGCCTTCAACTCGTCTCGCCCGAAGCGCGAGATCCGCGGCTGACCACAACATACGGAACGGGGGAGCTCGTCGCCGACGCCCTCGAACAGGGAGCCACGCGGATCATTCTCGGCATTGGTGGCAGCGCGACCAACGACGGCGGTGCTGGGTTTGCCCAGGCGCTTGGCCTCAAGCTTCTCGACGATCAAGGCGCAAACCTCCATTACGGAGGCTCCGCCCTTAAGCAGCTTGCTAGGATTGACACCGAAGACGTGCACCCCAAGCTGAAAGAAGCAACGATTGAAGTGGCCTGTGACGTTGACAATCCTCTTCTTGGTGAGCGCGGCGCGGCAGCTGTTTATGGACCACAGAAAGGCGCAGACGCTGCCTGCATTGAAGAACTCGAGGCCGCTCTGACTCACTTTGCTGACATCATTGAAAAGGCCCTCGGCAAAGACGTCCGCCACACGCCCGGTTCTGGCGCCGCTGGCGGATTCGGCGCGGGATTGCTTGGCTTTTTTGACTCCCGCCTCGCTTCCGGAGTGACGCTTATTTTGGAGTCGACGCGTTTTGCCGAGAGAGTGGCCGGGGCTGATCTCGTCATTACCGGCGAAGGACGCATCGACCATCAAACCCCGTTCGGAAAGACACCCATTGGTGTAGCGAAGGCTGCCAAACAAGCCGATGCCCCCGTGATTGCCATTGCCGGGCAGTTAGGAGAAGGGCACGAAGCCATCTTTGAAAACGGGATCGACGCGGCCTTCTCTCTTGTTCCAGGTGCCATTTCTCTGGAGGATGCGTTCTCGAATGGGCTTCACTATTTAGAGGGGACGGCTGCTAGCATCGCAAGGACAGTAAGCATTGGTTTGCGTTCGTAAGTATTTTGCAAATGAACATACACGTTTCACAATAGTAACCCAAGCCTTGGAGTACGCCGCTCCAAGGCTTGGGTTTTAGTTAGTAAGCAACCTGCTTTGACTCGTTGCCTCCTTCTCCCTTCCATGACATGAAATAGCCATGCCATTCTAGAGATCGCGAAAATTTGCCTTAAACTAACCGGCGCCGACATGTTTTAAACTTACGCCGAGTGGGAATTGATCCAATATCGATCAAAAAAGGAGTGTTTCACTTGGCTATAGAAGGGAAAGTCGTCGTCCTCACTGGTGCATCTAGTGGGATTGGCGAATCAACAGCAAAAGAACTAGGAAGCAAAGGCGCCAAACTTGTCTTAGCTGCTAGACGTGAGGAACGGCTGCAGCAACTGCAAGATGAACTTAAAGATCAAGGCATAGACGCTGTGTTCAAAAAAACAGATGTCAGCTCTATGGAGGAAATGGACACGCTTATTTCTTACGCCATTGAGACTTATGGCCAAGTCGACGTCCTTATCAACAACGCTGGCCTAATGCCGCTCTCCAACTTAAGCAAGCGCAAAGTAGAAGAATGGGATCAAATGGTTGACGTGAACATCAAAGGGGTCCTGTACGGCATAGGTGCTGTCTTGCCCCATATGAAAGAGCGCAAATCGGGACATGTGATTAATATTTCCTCGGTTGCCGGTCATGAAGTCATGCCGGGCGGTGCGGTCTATTGTGGGACGAAATTTGCTGTTCGCGCCATCACCGAAGGCTTACGAAAAGAAGAATACGAGAACAATATCCGAACAACCAATATTTCCCCAGGCGCCATCGATACGGAACTGACGGAGCATATTACCGATGATACCTCTAAGGAAATGGCCGACTCTCTTTATGAAGCTGCTATTCCAGCAGATAGCATTGCACGAGCCATTTCTCACGCCATCGGAGAACCTGAAGACGTGGCGACGAACGAAATAATCATTCGTCCAACCGCTCAAGGTTTGTAAGACGGATACGCCAGCACGGGAAACAAGCCTTTGAGGAGACGCCCTCAAAGGCTTGTTTTTGCTTTAAGTTTCGCTTGTTTCATTTAAGAAGCTCAGTGTGACGGAAAAGCAGAACGTATCAAAGAAACAGAGCGTGCGGCCGTCAGTTGGCACGCCATCGTCCGCTTATCGTTGACCCCTTTCTCCTCTACCTCTAACGAAACTTCGCCCACCCTCCAATTATAGCTCTACTTTTCTACATTTTTCCCTAGCATGATTCTAATGAATAGTTCATACCTATCTAAAGGATTGGACAACTTTTCTCGGAGGAGGCGCCACCATTTTATTTCTTGTGCTTAGACACGTATATAACGCCATCGCTGGCATTCTCATTTTGCTCATTTGTCTGGCGCTTAGCGCAGGGATCGGATTGGCAGATGACACTGAGTTTCGCCCTCTATATCTCCTTCCTTTTCTCGTATGGACCGTAGGATTTACGTTGCAATTTTGGAGAAAGACTCATTTCTTGGGGCTAGTTCTCACTCTCTTGCCACTCGTTTATTTGCTGTGGTTGTTTTTGTTCGGATGAAAAAATCCCCCCGGTGCACTTTTCAAAGTGTTCCGAGGGGATCTTCCTCCGTAAAAAGTACTGGGGAAGGGTCATTTAGTTCCCGTCTGCTAGCTGAATATCGTAGTATTTTCCCGAAAAATAAGCGAGCGGATCGCCATCAGCGACCGCAATATCACGTACACGCCCAATGTAAAGCGTGTGATCCCCTTGGACACTTGTGTTGTGAACGTCACAGGCAATAGTCGCTATCGCTCCGTCAATGACGGGCATTCCATCAAAAGAAGCAAATGTGAAGCCTTCTTCTTTCTTAATCTGCCCTGCAAAGTGCATAGAAATGTCCTCTTGCCCTTTAGCCAGGAGGCTGACAGCAAACGTGCCAGTCTGGTCCACCATTGGCTTGAACTTTGCTTTATTGGCAATCGAGACTAAAATAAGTTGTGGATTGAGCGAGACCGACATAAAGGCGTTGGCGGTCATTCCATGATACGCGCCATCCACCTCCGTCGAAATAACGGTCACTCCTGTCGCAAACTTACTCATAGCCGTTCGAAATAGACGATCATCCATTCCGTCTCCTCCCTTCCCCTTCATCACTAGTATACACCCGAAGCTTGTTTCAGATCACAAAGGCCGTTCGAAATTCTCACCTCTTTTTCTAGCATTCCAGCTGGCCACATGTCAAGCAAAACGTAATAGAAAAGCGCGGGGCGGGTCGCTTCTACTCGCCGGAGCTAGACAAAAAAACCGAGAAGACTTTATGCCTCCTCACGTTCATTTTTTGTAATCTGCACTCTTTTTACTTTCTTCTCATCCACGTCGAGAACAACAAACGTTAAATTCTCATACTCGTAGATCTCCCCCACAGCCGGGAAATAACCGAGCTGAGTCAGAAGAAAGCCAGCCAAAATGTCCTCGTCCTCGGGAATATCCGTTTTGAAAATCGAGTTCAGTCTATGTAACGTGATTTTGCCGTGGCAGATCATTTCAGTGTCTGTCACTTTCTCAATCAATACATCACTTCCGAAATCGGTCTCATCTTCAATCTCTTGGCCAATCATCGCTTCAATAATATCCTCATGGCTAATGATGCCTTCTGTTCCTCCGTACTCGTCAAGCACAACTGCCAGGTGCTTGCGTTCTTGCAACATCTTACGAAACACCCATTCAATCGAGTGAAACTCAAAAACAATTAATGGGTCCATATCACTGAAGGACTTCAGGTCTTTCTCTGGTTCCAACGACCAGGAAATTAAAAATTTCGAATGAAAGACGCCAATAATATTGTCCATGTCATCCTTAAAGACCGGGTATCTCGTAAAGCGGTTCCCGATGACAATGTCTCGTGCCTCTTCAAAACTCGAGCCTGAAGGAATTCCTTCGATGTCCACCCTCGGCGTCTTTAGGGCATCCCTGACATTTAAGTCACGAAAATCAAGAATTCCTTTTATACGGTGCGTTTCTTCATTTTCAAATGTACCTTCCGTGTGGGCAATATCCACCATGTAGCGAAGTTCCTCTTTGGAGATCGATGCTCGCTCCTCGTCCCCTCGTGAAAGGAGTTTAATCACTATACCTGTAAAGCCATTTAACAAAAATGTCAGCGGCTTAAAAAGAGTAACCACTCCACGAATCACAGGGTAGACAATATACGCAATTCGGTCCGGAAAGGTCGCCGCTACAGACTTAGGAAGCACTTCTGCGAAGATGATAATGGTAACAGTTAAAGCGCCTGTCGCAAGAGCCACGCTGATTCCGTAGTCAATCGCCACCATCGTCACTAACGTCGGTAGTAAGATGTTTGAAATGTTGTTGCCAATTAATATCGCAGTGATGAATTCATCCGGTTTCGAAACAAGGTGATACAGCTTTTCCGATTTCTTGTCATGGTTCGCTGCCTTTGTTTGCAGTCTCATTTTATTCGTTGCCGTAAGTGCCGTTTCGCTTCCGGAGAAAAAGAGCGACACTAGTAGGCAAGCGATGATTGCGAAAATCACGGGCAGAGCCCTCCTGTTTAACAGATGTAAAATAAGAATAACAAACTCAACGTCGCATCGCTATTAATTCGCCTGAAAAATTAAATAGGCACATGCGAAATAGAGGCCAATGACTAGAAAGGAAGGAACAAGGCTATACGTGGACCTCTTTCGTTTCACTGCATAAATCACCAGCAATGAAAGGACGATAATGCCAATCGTTGAAATAAAATTTGCTCCGCTTGCAGCTGCTAACAACGGACCAGGGGAATAAAAAACGTCCCCTACAAGGAGTAGCGTCAAATTAAATAAGTTGCTTCCCATAATGGAGCCAACGGCTAAATCTGACTGCCTTAGCCTAAGCGCGGCCACTACTACCGCAATCTCCGGAAGCGAGGTGGAACCAGCGATTAAAAAGCTACCGACAAAGCTTGAACCAAGACCCGTTTGCACGGCGATTTGATCCCCTAAAAACGTCAAAGCCGTCCCTCCAATTAAAATGACAACAGCCGCGATGCCAAACCGCACTTGCGCCGCTCGCAAACTTAGTTGAGGGCTTTGGGCCTGCTTTTTTTCCTTTGGCTCCGATGCTTGCGTTCGCTTATTGATCAAGTATAGTCCTACTCCATAAACCACACAGATGATCAGAACATCGACACTTACACCAAAAACAGACCATGTGATTTCTAAGAGCAAGCTAGCAAGGATGATGAGCGACATACAAATAACGAGCAGGGACGTGTAGACATGTGAATTCCTTGCATGGGAAAACATGGTTCTCCTTCGAAAGGCAATGTCCGCCCCAGCAAGGATAAGCAGGTTATATAAATTGCTCCCGAGCACATTCCCTACCGCTAAATCCGGATTTTCAATCAACCCTGCTGTTACGATGGATGTTAGCTCAGGCAGCGACGTCGCCCCCGCGAGCAAGATGGTCCCGACCATCAGACCGCCAATGGCGCTTTTTTCACTAATGACATCTGCGTATGCAGATAACTTGATAGCGGCAAACACCGTCCCCGCTGCCGCAACGATAAAAAGGATGTAGACCATCCTCTTCCCCCCTTCCGCATCATGTTAATTATTTTAGTATGAGCATTGGATGCTGATGCTACTCATACAATACCGAAATGCGCAGGCGCCCTGCTCACGAGCGACAAGTTCTGGA
>NZ_LLYY01000056.1 GCF_001484965.1 Shouchella shacheensis
TGGAAAGGCGGCAATTCCGCTGTTAAAGGGAATCGATGAACGTCTCTCTTTCGTCTTTGCGCTATCAAACGATGGATGCGGGCTATGATTTTGAACCGATTTATGAGCAAGTGCATCGTATGGGACGACAATCCGTGGTTGCCTATAATAAGCGGAATGAACCGGAACCGATAGGGTTTGATAAGCACTTTGCGCCGACCTGTTTTCGTGAGCATTCGTATCGGTATGACAGTTACGATGCGACCTATGAGACCTTAAAATACACCCGACCCAAGGAATGTAAAGACTGTCCTTTAGCTAATGAGGGGATTTGTCAAAAGGTTTATAAGGTGAAAATCACGACCGATCTCCGAAGGTACACAGCCCCTGCCCGTGGCTCAAAAGCTTGGAAAACCATTTGTAAACGTCGTACGGCCGTTGAACGTGTGAACGCCTATTTAAAAGAATACTTCCAACTTAATAATGTTCGTCACCGTACCGGGAAACGCGCCAAAGTGCACGTTGATATCGTTATGCTTATTTATAATGCATCAAAATTAGCTGCAGACCGTATCAACGTACAGTTAAACCAAGAACAAGCTGCATAAAAGACTTTAAAAACCCTCATTTTAAGAATTCTGCGGGTGTCTGCACTTTTAAAGAGAGCAATTATGAAATTGACTCACCTACTAAAGGGAGGTGGATTAAAACATAAATATTCACCATTTAAAGTCGCCTTCTAAAGAAATGGAGCAACATTGATAAAAAATGAAAATATTTTATACTACCTTTTTCTAAGAGTCCGCAACCGTTCCGAACAATTTTTCGTAGGACTTGACTATATTACTTGCTTTAAATTTATAAGCGTGCTCATAAAGTTCACTTTCTTTATCCTTTAACAATTTTTTATCAAGTACAATTGCTTTTAACAGTTTAACTAACTCTTCCTTACTATTATTACTGATTAACCAGCCAACTTTATCACTAATAATTTCGCTTGGCCCATGGGGACAGTCTGTTGAAATTACCGGGGTCCCTGAAGCCATTGCCTCTACCAGCACATGCCCAAAACCTTCCCAAAGTGATGTTAAAACAAATAAATCGCTATCTGCTAAGTACTTGTACGGATTTTCTTGAAACCCAAGTAGTACTATATTTTTTTCAAGTCCGGCTACACAAATTTTACTCCTAAGATGTGACTCTAATTCTCCTTCTCCCAAAATATAAAGCGCAAATTGAGGTTTATATTTACTTAGTTCACTCAAGCTGTCTATTAACAGATCAAAATTCTTTTGTTCGGTTAGCCTCCCACAAGCAGTGATTACTAGTTTTTCACTGTTATTGTTTTTTTCTTTTATAAAAGATCCCTCTTTTTTTAAACTTGTTATCAAGTCAACATCTACTGGATTATATACTGTCACTATTTTATTCTCTGAAATCTTATAACTGTCCTTTATGTCTCTAGCAACACCTTTTGACAAGGCTACAATACTATCAGCTCTCCTGTATACCATCTTTGTAAATAGTAAGTTTTTTTTGTCAGAGTTCAGAGTCCCCCTATGATTAGACTCTCTAAGGACAAGCTTAGCCTTAGAACGGCTCATAGTATGTGCTGCTGTTACTGCAAAATTAACTTGTGGTAATGTAGAGAACAATATATCTGGGTTTTCTTTTTTTAACAATCTATAAATGGGTAAAATTGCTTCCCTAGCTCTTTTCTTAAGATTGATAATTTCTATATCTTCTTTCAACAAACCTGCATATGCCTGTTCTTCCGTATAGTCAAGGAGTACAAGTTTACAGTCAAACTCTTTTTTATTAATATAATTTAAGATATTGACAACTGTTCTTTGAGCGCCCCCTCCATTCAAGTTAGACAGAAAAAAATATATTTTTTTCACTTTGTTCACCCCCAAAAAATCAGACCTTTCCAGCTAGCAACGGCTTTAGTTAGCTTGGCGGTAACCAATATACATAGCCACGGCCCAGGCTTAGCCCCACAAGCGATTCTTTGATCTGCTCACTCACCGGGTATCCTTTAGCCTTGGATGTCATAGAGTATCCCGGCACGGGAGCCCCTCACTCACCTGCTTGGTTACTGCTTTGCCTTTTTCTTAATAATAATATGTCGCAGAGTTAATCCAACAATTTTCAAGCTCTTGGTCACAGTATACCCTTTGGAGATCAACAGCACGCTAATTCGAGTTTCTCGATGAATGAGTGGCTTCGTTTTTACAAGATCACCGGGAATCGCAATTTCCAAGTCTTTCTTCCCAAGCAATTGATTGAGCTGTCCGTTTCCATGGCTAGCTGCTTGGTTTCCAGAACTTCGACATGATCAAAACGTTTGGGCAGTTGATTATCCGGAAATGCATCGCACCACCGTTAGACCAAATTTGGATTTAATTTATACTGACGGGCCACCATGTTTTTATTTCCGGTTTTTTCTGCTTCCTTTACAAATTGTTGTTTAAGCGGTGGAAGAATGTTTTAGATAAAGATGGACATCTAAAATCTTAGCTGCAGACGCAAAATAGTTTTCATCGAGTTGAGACAAGCAGGGAACCATTGGATATTAATACTGACGATTGACGAACCCAAGACGAACTCAAGTCACTTGTCGCAATCGGTATACCCACTGACCAACCTCAGTTGTGAGAACAGTTCCCCATTGAGTCCCTTCGATATTCAATTTCAATGATCATTAATTTTTACCTATATTTAATAGTAAATGATGGTTTAGGTTACTTTTGAAATAGTATATCTGTATTTACCTGAATTAGTAAAGCTAATTTCATCCACAAAAGAAACTTCTATTTTGCAATCCCTACCCATCACCTCTTTAAATTTGTCTGTTATCCCCTTAATGTCTGCTTGTATATCTCCTGTTATGTTATCACTGATTATAAAAAGATTAATTAAGTTATATTCTTCCTGCACAACTTGAAATTTATTTATCCATTTAAAATCGTAAAGAATCTTAGTGAAATATCCACCACGAATTCTATTGCCGTTATTAGCTATAAAGATATCAGAGCTTCGTCCAGTTATCTCTTCTAGCACTGGATAATTGCACCCACATTTACATTTCCCGTCTGACCAAACCCCTAAGTCACCAATTTTATATCTTATTAACGGCATCGCATAATTTGTCAAGGAAGTAACTAGAATTTCCCCTATTTCACCCGGTTTGACCGGTTCCCCTTTATTATTTATTATCTCGACATAATGTGTAGGAGATGAAACGTGCAAACCTTTATGTTGTTTACATTCGCAAGCAATATCGCCAACTTCTCTTGATCCGTATCTATTAAATATCTCAGTCTGAAATACTTCCTCTATTTTCATTCTCATTTCGGGGTGTAACGTACCAGCAGTAGTCATGATAGACCTTGGAGAATGAACTTTAAGTTTATTTTTCTCAATAAACTTTGCTAACTCGAACACACTTTCCACATATGCCAGTATTTGTACAGGTTTAAATTTATTTATCTTATTCACATAATCTTTCATATCATCTGGACTCATTTGAAAAGCATTCAACCAAACTTCATTCTTTAAATACCTAGAAATTCGAGTCTTTATAGTCTCTTTACCATGGAGAAGGTCTTTTTCAGAACCCCATAGCCTTACTTGCTTCTCATTAAATAACCTGAAAGACCAAGTGTCATCTAAAATTTTTACCGCTTCTCTCCATTCTGCATATTCCTCGTCCTGAATAAAACTCACTGGCTCACCTGTTGATCCACCGGATGTGTTCACGAAAAACTTTCTTTTATTTATATCTTCTGACACAAGATTGTCATATTGGGTTTTGAGAATTTTTTTTGTTAGTACAGGAATCTCCGTAAATCTCTTTAATTCAATTTCGTCTGTATGATTAACTAAGCCAGCCTCTTTAAATAAGTCTCTATAATAAGGAACGTTTGAATAACTATGATTAAGTAACGTTTTTAGCCTGGTCTCAACCAATTCTTGTACTTCATTAAAATTACCTCTCTGAAAGCTCTCCAACTTTTTATATCTTTTGAGAGTGTCCCCTTTTTTACTTACAAAATGTTCTACAACCTTACGTTTTATTATGTTCATTAACTTTCTCCTTTTTACTAACTAAAAAAATAGTACCAAATACCAATAGTATGTTAAATAGGGCGCCGATTAAACTGTACACAGCCACACCGGTTAGTGCGCTAAAAGTTAAAGAACAAAGAAATAACGTAATTACCCTTACAATAAACAACAAAATTTCGTATACTAGTAACTTCTTTTGCATGCCTAATATTTGGATTGTAGCTACTGATGGCCTATTTATTAAACCTGCAAACAACCATATAATAAGCCAACTGGAATATTGTCCAGCTTCGTACCAAGATTCACCGAGAAATATAGAAAACAGGATTGGAGAGAAAAGAAATATTAGTATGGCCGGAATAATTCCTATCAAGAATAAATATGTTGTTGCTTTTATCAAGTGTTTATTTAGGCTACAACCACTATTATAAATCTCAGAGGCTCTTTGATAATAAACTTGTTTAAATGACTCTGAGACTAAATTCATGGGCATTTTAATAACCCTCAATGCCATTGAATAAAATCCAACAATTGAAGGACCAAAAAAAGCTGCTAGTAGAAAAGGGGCGGCATTTTGGGAAAATGCATTGATCAGTGATTGTGAACAATTATATAACGGAAACCCTTTATGTACTTTTACCGCCTTTTTTATCTCCTGATTATTATAAGATGCTGTAATTAGTTTCCTATCCTCTTTCCAAACTTGCCACCATAATGTAACACTCGCTAAAAATTGACCTAAAAACTGTCCCCCAATAAGACCCCCAGTTCCTGCACCAATAACCCCACCTGAGGTCTGAGTAGAAACTACGCCTAGAGACTGGACTACTCTTGATCGGGAAAGTCTCCAAAACTGTTTATTCCTTGTACACCAGTAATTAAATGAATTGTAAACACCTATACAAAAAGCATTAAAAGGAACCAACCATAACCAACTCTCTAACTCTGGCGAACCTAATATCAGAGCCACTTTTTTGCCTAAAATCGCATTAACAAGAATTAGAATAACCGTTAAAAAAACGGTTATTATTAATGATAGCCAAAGTAAATTAGCTGCTTCTTTATCATTCTTTGGGAGAACGATAGCCATCTCATACCGTAAAGTCATTAAAACTGTAAGGATGGAGATGATTGAAATATATAAACCTAACACTCCAAATTGTTCTGGGGTAAAGAGTCTCGTTAATATTGGTGCGGAAGCAACCGTTAATATCTGAGCAATAGCTGTACCCGACATTAACACACTCACATTTCTTAAAAATGAATTATTCTTTAACTTGTACCACAAGGTCGTTTCCTACCTTTTCATCACAGCTTTATTTAGCATGGCTTAAAACCCTAATCTTCTTAAATTCAAAATTTGAAATGTCTAATACTCTTTCTTTGAGATTCTCTATTGTTTTAAATTCATCTATTAAATCCTCTGTTACATTAATATTAACGGCGGGTGTCTTCCCCCTATAAATCATAGGATAAACCTGCTCACTATGAACCTCACCCTGTCCGAGAAGTTCTTCAAACATCTTCTCCCCAGGTCTCATCCCTGTATATTCAATTGGAATCTCCTCTTCACTATATCCAGACAACCGGATCAAGTTCTTCGCCAAATCAACAATCTTCACAGGCTCACCCATGTCGAGCACAAAGACCTCTCCACCTTCAGCTAACGCGCCCGCTTGAAGTACGAGCCTTGAAGCTTCTGGGATCGTCATAAAATAACGCACCATTTCAGGATGAGTAACCGTCACAGGCCCTCCGTTTTTAATTTGCTGCTTAAATAGCGGAATGACACTGCCTCTGCTCCCTAGCACATTCCCGAACCTAACGGCCACAAACCTCGTAGGACTAATCATATCCATATGCTGAACAACCATCTCAGCAATTCGCTTTGTAGCACCCATCACACTTGTTGGGTTGACCGCCTTGTCACTGGAAATCATCACGAAGGTGTTCACATTGGCGTAATCCGCTGCTTCAGCCACATTACGAGTACCAATCACATTATTTTTAACTGCCTCTTCCGGGTTGCGTTCCATGAGAGGCACATGTTTATGGGCAGCTGCATGAAACACCACATGCGGCTGACGCTTGTCCATAATGGAAACCATTTTATCTTTGTCTTGGATATCAGCAATCTCCGTATCTACGTTCAGATCTGGAAGATTTCTTCTAAGCTCCATTTCAATGGAATATATACTGTTCTCCCCGTGACCAAGTAGGACCAGCTCTCTTGGAGAGAATCTAGCAATCTGTCGACAAATCTCGGAACCGATTGATCCGCCAGCCCCGGTAACAAGCACCGTCTTGTCGGTGATAAAGTCAGCGATTCCGTCAATATCTAACTCTACAGGGTCACGTCCAAGCAAGTCCTCGACCTCAACGTCTTTAAACTGACTTACTTGAAGAGAGCCTAACATCAAGTCTTCCATTCTAGGCAGCGTTTGCGTTCTTGCGTTTGTCTCCGTACATAAGCTGAAAATCCGGTTTAAGTCACTTCTATGTAAGGAAGGGATTGCAATGATAATATGTTCAATTTTATAGTCCTCGACGATATGTTTTACGTCTTTGGTTCCTGCTATGACCGGCAAGTCCATAATCTCTAATCCGTGTTTTGTGAAATTGTCGTCTAAGTATCCTACGGGCACCAATTCCGTCTCAAGATCCTGCTTTAATTGGCGTGCGACCATCACTCCCGCCGAACCGGCCCCAATGATTAACGTGCGTTTCCCATTCTTCTTAGCTGTTAAATGGGTGTCACGGTACAGACGCCAAGACATTCTGGAACCACCAATTAAAATGACATGCATCATCCAGGTCATAATCAGAGTGCGAACATAAAATTCCTGAAAGGCTACTAATTGCGTAAGCCCAGCGGCAGCCACGGAAATGGTGACAGCATACAATATCGCTTTGAGTTCAGTAACGCTCGCGTATTCCCAAGCCCGTTTATAAAGCTTGAACCGGTAGGCACAAATATGATGAACGGTTAACAAAACGATCGAACTAGTCACAATCACACTTGTAACGGGTGATCCACCTGGCGATAAAATAAAATTACTTATGTAAATCGAGAATAAGACAATTGCTGAATCAATGGCGATTAACGCCATCAACCGTTGTTTCAAATTCATGTGCCAGCCCCCTCTTTTGATTAACACCACTCTTAACAAAAAAACAAAACAAGTTATCACATTTGAAAGCGCTAACTTGTTTCAATTTCTTATTATCTCTTGCTGTATAAGGGGTCTCCCCCGAGGCATCCAACCTCCCCTCACACCATGCTGCTGGCGACCTGCGCCTAAGGTCTTTCGAACACCCTTAGCATAGCCGAGTCCCTCCTCGTGATAGTGGTACAGGAGGTATGACCAAAAGTACAAAAAAACTCCCCTTACCTCCCCTTGCAGGTAGAGTGTAAGGGTTGTGAATGTTTGTCGTCGTTTCCCTGTAGATCATACGTTTCTTGATTGTAGTAACTTGTCCAACTGTGCGTTTAGTGGTTTAAATGTAACACACATTATCTCAATAATCGAGGTTTTTCTACGTTTTTTTTTGGATGGATTTGTAGATTTCGCTTCCGTTTCCTAGTGTCCACCCCTCGATGGCAACGGTTGCGTGTTTCCTCGTCTTACAACTCGAAGTGGCTTTTTTTAATCGGGATCGGTCTTTCTACATACAAAGGCTCGCCGGCTATCACTTGACTGAGCGTAAATTTAAATGTTTCCACGGTTTCCTGTGTGAAGTGCTGCTGTATGAAGTGGTAGGCATTGATCAGGTCGTATTCTTTCATACGTCCGGCGTAGATGGCGTTAGTGGCGACCATATGCACGAGGTTATGGTCAATGAGCTGCTCGGCGAATTGGCGGACGGGGCTTCCGTTTTTGCCGGTTAGGCTTGAAGCGTTGAGATAGGCAAGCGCGCCTTGCTTGATCAACTTGTACAGGATATCGGGCTGTCGAGTGAACTCTGGGTGTCGTTCTGGGTAGGCAAGGACGGGGGTGTACCCGTTTAGTTGAAGGTCGGATACATGGGCAGAGGCATGTTCATGGACGTGTGCTCTGTCCAAGTGAACCAAAACATAATGGCTGTGTTGTACGGTCAGAGCCTTCTTTTCTTCAAGGGCTGGAAGTGCTTGTTCGTTAAGGGGAAGGCTGTGGCTGGCAAGGATTTGGACGGGGGTGCCTTGCTCGTCCAAATGGCTTTGAAAGTTCGCCACGTTTTGCTTCACTTGCGCTGCGTGTGTTTCTTCGTTCGTCGCTTGAAAGCGCGGGGCGAAGAGAACGGTGCGGATGCCGACGTTGCTAGCTTTTTTCATATGATTAAGGCTACTTGCGATTGAAAGGGTGTCGTCGTTTGGCGTCAGGGGCAACAGTTCTGAATAGATATCAATCATTGGCAGGAGCTCCTTTCCATTCGGGCTGTTGATAAACATCGTTCAAACATATTCTAGATGGATCTTTGATTATCCTGTGTGTGGGGTATAATTTCCTATGAAAAAAGGGAAAGTGGGAGGAAGTGTTTGCGTGATTTTTCCAGGGGGTCTGGGCTGCGATTTCATAGATAGAATCAAGGCGGCCACTTTGGAGCGGTACCGCCCGCGGAAGTTGAAGCTTATACGAGAGCTGGTGAATGCACTTAAGCCTCCGTTGCCCCTCTGGTGTACCAAGACGGGTATGTGCGTCTCTGTACGCAGCTTGAGGTGAATGTGGTCGAGCTGGTGCGTTGGAGTAGTAAAGAGCTTGCGCACAGCGGCGATTTTGAAGAGGCGCTGCTGCAGCCGGTGCAGGCGATTCGTTTTGTCGAGGAAGAATCGCTTGTGAAGCAGAGGGATTGCGAGGGGGGCGGCATCTTAGAATGGTAAAATACTGTTCCACATGAATAGTCACAGAAAGGTTTCTCTTCGTATCTTTAAGTAAACGGCTGTATACTCTCTTTAACAGAACCCTCCGCTTATGACTGTGTCTTGCTGCTCGTTATGTCTATGGGTTTGCAATGACGCACTGCTAAGATAGAGCCGCCTGGCTACTCGGAGAAGCAAAACCGAGGCACAAGAATAAAGAGCGGCTCGTAGCGTGTGATTTCTTCAACCCTAGACGAGGCAAGGGTTTTGCGTGATTTTCACACGAACGAAAGGGTCGGTTTTCCTTTCATAAACCTGCCTAACGGGTCGGTTTTCCTTCTACAAATAAAAACATATATTGGAAAAAACGGTATCAGGAAAACTTGTTGGGGATTTTAGACCGCGGACATTTTTGAATATACCCGTTTATGGAGAAAACATCTGCTAGGCCGCATTGGTTAAGGAATTTGAGCTATAGCCCTCCATTTGAAAAAAAGTACTATAAGCTTCAGGCAAATTATTTTAAGACAGGCAAAAACACCCCAGCCCTGCAAAATGGTAGCGGGGGAAGAATTTGCTCAAATTCATTATATCTTTTGTTTATACTTGTGACTTTTCTTTCTCAAAAATCTTAACGACTTTATCCAAGTTATGCAGACGTTGTTGAAAGTTTCTGTTCAAACGCTCTCGACTGTACTTTTCAGGGGTTCGACCAATAATTTTAGCACCAGCATTAGGTTTCATTTTTTGATCATTCATGCTTTCATCCCCTTTATAAGTGTTAGTGCTGTATTATAACATTTTTTTCTCTTAGTGGAATGAAATCTGGCGTGCTGCCTCTTTTCTGTATCATTTTTCAGGATAAAACTCGTTTACCTGCTGATATCGCAAATTTACACGCCTCTCCGCTTTTTCTCCTGCTTCCTTCTTTCCGTTACCTGCTTCTAACTGAGTCTACCTGCAACCCCTTTCCTACATAATGAGAACTCGTCTTCACCTGAGCGGTAGTGCCCCGATATCATTGTGAGACAAACAAGGAGAACTTCGCGATAGGAGAGCAGGATAACGGAAAAGTACTCCGCCTCTGGAACAAGATCTTGAAAAAGCAACTGCAAATTACTGAAGAGGCATCTAATCAGATCAAGTAAAAGTCGGTTGCCTTACTTTTATTTAGTTTCTAACAAAACGAGTGATTTACAGCACTTACTTTCATGAAACCCTTTACCTAAGAGCCATCCTCTTTTTAAAAAAACCGAACTAAGCTCATAGAAGAGAGACGAGTCGAACGTCGAGAGAAAAAACACAATAATTTTAGCGGCCATTTCGTTCTGTCTCTCTGCCCTAGGCAGCACCTATACTGAAATGTTTTTTTCACAAGAGGTTTGTTGCCCTATATACCCTATCCATCGGGATTGGCGCGGGAGCAGTCTATGCAGGGAAGTATTCATTTAATTATTTATACTCTTTCATCATTTGCGTGTCTGGTTCTTCATTAATTATAACTTTATCTGTACTGGCATAGGTGTATTTTGAATTGCTATTATATTTCTCCCTCATAACACCAAATCCCCTTTTAATAAAAGATCAGTTATCTTTTATACCGGCTAACGTCTTGCCCTTTTCAATAAACTCTTGGTAACTAATTTCACCATTTAAATTAGCTTTAATTAACGCTTCTTGTGCTTTCGTAATAGTCAAGCCTTCAATAGCAAAAGAAGCTTTTGCTTGTTTGATTGCTTTCTCTAATGCTTTGCCCTCAATTTCCATTACGTTGCTCCCTTTTACGACCTAATTCTTATATGCCACATTTCCATACAATACCCTTGTTTTTATTTTTGCTAAGCCGCCCTTTTTAGAATAGGCATGAGGCATCGATCCGTTCGCTCTTATCCGCAATTCTTCGCTACCATCATTTCCACATTAATGTTTATCGGTTTCCGAAAGAAGACTCCCTCTTCAAGCGTGTGTAGGGCGGAGCCCAGCGATAAGGGGGAGATGAATGTCGGTTAGGCG
>NZ_LLYY01000057.1 GCF_001484965.1 Shouchella shacheensis
TTTTCATATTTTTACTTGATTCATCGTTATGTAATGGCGGGAATCCAGGATTTAAAGCACCCAACCCGATAGCCCCTTTATGATGGAGGTTATCGGGTTGATATTACAGTACGTGAAATTAAAAATACTAGACGTCTCCCTTCTTGATCAACTGGATTTCGCCGCTTGGGATTGATCTTCAAACGTTGATTGAAAGAAAGCAAGGATTTGCGGCCAGCTGTCTAGGGCTGCGTGTGTATTGCTTTTCGCATCGCCGCCATAGTCGAGAACCATTCGTTTTCCTACGGACTCTGTTATGTTTGCCGGCATGTTTGGCAAGCTATAAGGAAAACATAAGAAATGCCCAGCATCTTTATATGTTAAATATACATCGTTATAGGAACGATTTTCTTGTTTCAGACGCTCTCTGACCATTTGAGAAAAGTGGGCTGAGGTCCATATCTGGTCTTCTTCGCCTGCTATAATCATTACAGGGGCCTGGATTTTTTCTACAGGGATCCTCGCCGCTTCAACGTTATCAGCGCGACCAAGCGAATGGAGCCACAAGGACAGGAAACTGACAGGCTCTCGCTTCCATAAATGACGTATCATCGTGAACATGTTGGTGAGCCTGTATTTAAACGGTAAGTAGGTGATGGGCGCATCTTGATACATCCAAGCTTGTACGGGTGCATACATGTGATTACGCATGCCCGGTGTGACCACAGCACTTGGCGATCCGGCGATGATCGCTCGTAATTGAGGGTATACGGTTCCTAAAAGGAGCGCTAATTCGCCTCCACGGGACAGGCCGATCGCTCCTATTTTCTCATCACTAACAAAGGGTTGCGTTTGCAACCATTCAATTGCTGTTCCGAAATACTCGAGAGGAATATGGGCAAGGTCTTTCGGAACACCTTCTTCCCCAAAATAAGAAAGAGCAAACACAGCGTACCCTTTGGTTGCAAGTAGCGCTGCCCCATGTTCTTGATTGCCCCCATCCGATCCCCCCAAAAGCAAGACTCCGGGGTAAGGCCCCGAAGCACTCGGGTGATAGAGTGTACCTACAAGGCCATGTTCACGTACAGTCTTTTTGGACGTTTCAGCATCCATAAAGGATCTGCTTACTTTGGTTTCTGCAACGACCTCTTGATCAACTTCAACCGAAAAGAAAAGGTCTAGCGGCGCTGATGTTGTTTTTACAAAATACCCTTTTTTTGTTGGATGATCCAACTCCATCGACCAAAACAATCCCATCGGGTCAACTTCATCGTACGAGCCCCTGTCAGGCTTCTGCTTGCTAAGATTCACGTTCCCTTGATCATTAGCAGTGAAATAGGCACGTGATACAAATGGTTTATTTTCTTCATCCGTTGCTCTCGCCCGAATGAGAATCGATTGGTACGGAGAACATCCGGTTACTTGAATACAAAGCGTTTCATCGACGAGAGCCATTTCAGGTGAGATCGTAAGTAAGGGTTTACTTAACAATGGTACTGACATGACTTCCACCCTCCTTCTCTTTACTCAAAGATTTTGAGACTGATGGCTAAGCGCACCACCCATGGCCTGATACAAAAAGCTTCCTCCCTCACCGGAGAAAGCCTCACAAAATTAGGGTTTAGGTGCTGCTACGACCCCTTTGAAAGCGGCGGTGTAGATTTGACGAATGTCTTCCTCCAATAGCGGGAGTGGACTTCGGTCTAATAGGCGTTTTTGTTTAACTCCGTCTGCTGTTAAGGACTCAAGGGCGTTTTCTGAAATTCCGAACTCTTCGAGCGTGCTCGGAATTCCTACGTCCTTTACGAGCCGATGAAGCTCGTTTACACATTCCTTCGATGCTTCCTCTACGGATAAATGGTGGGCCTCAATGCCTAATGCGCTCAAGATATCGGCCATTTGCTGTTGGCAGCTGTTTCGAATATACCCCATTACGTACGGCAGAAGCACCGCATTGGATTCGCCATGAGAAATGTGGAACTGCCCGCCGAGGGGATACGCTAACGCGTGAACACCTGCAACTCCAGCATTAAAAAACGCTAAGCCTGCAATGTAGCTCCCATAACTCATATCCATCCGCGCCTGTTTGTCGCCCCCATCTGCAACCGCTTGCCTAATCGAACGGCTAATAAGACGAATGGCTTGTAGAGCTAATCCGTTCGTTACTGGGTTGGCATAAACGGAAACATAGGCTTCAACAGCATGGGTAAGGGCGTCAACGCCTGTAGCAGCCGTGACTTTTTTCGGGAGCGTCAACGTCAGTTCAGGATCGACAATCGCTGCATCAGCGATCAAATAATCGTGAGTGACCACATCTTTCGTGTGTTCAAGGGAAAGGACAGAAATATTGGTGACCTCTGAGCCCGTTCCCGATGTCGTCGGAATTAACAGCTTCGGCAAGCCTTTTTCCGTAAGCTGATGGGTGCCCGATAAGTTTAAATAACGTTCAATGGTTCCTTCGTGAGCAGACAAGACGGCGGCTAGTTTGGCTAAGTCAAGGGCACTGCCTCCTCCCAGTCCGATCACCAGGTCAAACGCTTCCCTTTTTGTATACGCGACAAGCGTTTCGCCGACAGCTAAAGGCGGTTCCGGAACCACCTCGCTATAAATCGAAACGTGGTACCCAGCATCCTCAAGAGGAGAAACGACTTTTTTTACAACCCCGATATCAACGAGCACCGGGTCCGTAATAACAAGTATGTTTCTTGCACCATGCTTTTTCACTTCGGACAAGAGGTACTGAAGGGAACCCCATCCTGTGTAGGATAATGGGGTAAACACATGTTTTGAGGGTGTCATGGTTTGGCCTCCTCTTCTTTTCTTCACCAATCTTTTGAATTGCTATTATTGTACCGCAACAGAAAAGCACTTACAATATAATGCCTCCATAAACAGAAAGACCAAGTGAAATGCGTGAAGTTTTGATACAGACGACTAGACGAACGGAAGGTTCGCCCGTTAAAATCCACTAGTAAGATATGGATAATAATAGGGCTCTTCATGCTACAGCAACGTATCTTTTTCCTATAACTCCCCTTCAACCTGCTTTATTTCGGTTTCTAGCGTCTTTAGAAAGTGAGTGAAAAGGGGGGTGTATGTGTGCTTAACTTTTTGATAAATCAACTTCGCTTCTTCCTCATCGTAAAGATGTGAGGTTTTGTTGCGATCGATCATCATATCAATCCATTGGTCTCCATTTTCGATTAAGCCGTAGGTGTAGGCTTCTTTAATTGTTGACCTAGGACTTTTTAGTTCATTGATCCCCGTGTATTGCAGAAACACCTTCATTAACTTCGAACTCAACTCAAAGGTGAACTCAAACCTCTGAATCACGCCGTCGTAAATAATGTCATCGTCTATCTGTTTTTTTGTCCCTTCTTCTAACCTCATACTTGCCTGCCTGTAATCCTCAAGTTTTTCTAAGAGCCTCTCTTTGTTCAAAAATAACCGCACCTTCTTTCTCAATGTTTGAGATCAATTTTTCTTTGGTTACACGATCCACGAACAAAACGTCGACCTTAAGGGGCGTAGACATCTCATCTATTTGCGCTTCAATCAAGTTTTGCTGACTGTGCGATAGCACGCTTGTAAACACGGCTAAATCAATGTCTGACGTCCTTGTGTAATCCCCCCGCGCTCTTGAGCCAAACAAGAGAACTTTTTCAATTTGTTCATTAGCGGCGCAAAGATCTTGGAGCTCTTTCATAAAACGCTTGGAGATTCCCGTTGAATTCCATTCGGTTCCCATTGTGTTTGATCACCTTTCCTAAGTTGCTATCTCTTCATTTTAGCATAATACTCTTCATCAACCACCGGCTTGACGTTAAAAATAGAATCTACGGAAAGCTGAGCGTTTTGAAGTAGCAGAAACCGTCCATTCAGAGCGAACCACGAAAGCTGGGCCAGTGTAACCCCGCCCCTTTCACCTCAGGGCTACTATGATTCTATGAGCCGTGCACATTTTCACCACTCATCTATTACTTTGCCATAACGACAATAATCACCCCGGTTCACTAAAACCCAAGCTTTGACAGACGGGGTGGTTTCCGCTATTCTTTTTGTAACCATTACACTCAGTATTTACATCGGAATTATATTTTTTAGCTTTTATTCTAAAGGAGAGATCAATCATGAGGAGGATTTGGAGGGCGTATATAGATGCGTCGCTCATTAAAAAGGTCAGCATTGCACTGATTCTCGGAGTTGCGGTTGGACTGATCTTTGGAGAAAATGCATCGGTTCTCGCCCCCTTTGGCGATTTATTGATGCGCTTGCTTCAATTTATCATCGTACCGCTTATCTTGTTCACGCTGATCGTCGGCGTTAATCAGACGAGCGCCGGTAACTTAGGGCGTATGGGTGGCAAAGTATTTGCTTATTATGTAATCACTTCCGCTTTCGCCATCGTTGTCGGACTCGCTATCGCTAGTCTTTTTAACCCAGGTGAAGGAACGACACTTTCAGGCACTGAAGACATTGAGGTGCCAGAGAATCCAGGTCTCGTAGAAGTAGTGCTCAGTATTGTTCCGGATAACATCATCGCTGGATTTGCCGAGATGAATCTACTCGGAATCATTTTTACTGCACTTGCGTTTGGTATCGCCTTGTCAGCTATGAGAGCGTCCGATCAGTTTAAAGAAATGGGCAACCATCTCTATCGTGTTTTTGATGCATTGAACGAACTGACGCTTATTGTCATGAAGGCGATTTTGCAGTATGTGCCGATTGGTGTCTTTGCCATTCTCGCCGACATTGTCGGCAATCAGGGCACCGACACCCTTCTATCCTTAGGGAATTTCGTTCTTGTCCTGTATGTGGCGATTATTGTACATCTTGTACTCTACGTGCTGTTACTGATGCTTCTAAAAATTAAGCCGTCTAGCTTCTTCAAGGAAGCTCGCACACCGATCATTACAGCATTCGTTACACAAAGTAGTACAGGCGTGCTGCCACTCACCTTGAACGCGGCGAAAAACCTTGGTCTAAAGAAGAGTTTATACGGCTTCAGCTTGCCACTTGGGGCAACGATGAATATGGACGGTGCTGCCATTCGAATTGCCGTTTCTACCGTGTTTGCCGCTAATGTCATCGGTGAGCCGCTTTCGTTCGTTAGCATCCTGCAAGTCGTCTTAATCGGAACCTTGGTCTCCATTGGAACCGCTGGCGTCCCGGGGGCTGGCATCATTATGATCGCCACCGTCTTCGCACAGCTTGGCCTCCCGATGGAAGCTGTTGCGCTACTCGCCGCCGTCGACGTCTTGATCGGCATGGGTGCCACTGCACTGAATGTTACTGGCGATTTGGTAGGTACCACCGCCATTAACAAAACGGAAAAGGATACGGTGAAATCATGAAGGAGAAAGCTGCTCGCCCTGAAAGGGTTTGCAGCTTTTTTCTGTTCGTCCAGCAAACCCAATTGTGCAAAAGCCGAACAGGACGATTTGTATGAGAAAATGCTGGATCATTTTACGTCGTTGAAAGAAGAAAAGGTTCATCAAGGTCTCACGTCTAAGAAGCGGAGAAATTGGCCGTGAAAGAATTTGACAAGTTTTCTTTTTCTAACTCCTTTTACCTCTCTTCTGCGGATTAAAAAACTGTGCAAACTTTGCTCTAAATAAAGAGTTTTGTATATAGAGAAAAACCTTTAGAGAGAAGTTTGCATAATTTTCGTGATGTTCTTTTTGAAGAATATTTTCCGCCCTCACTCCCCACTTTCCTCACCTCCCCAATCGTTTGCCTCGCCAACGCCACTGAATTTCCTTCTTCGAGAAATCATGAACAGTTATACTGACTTGGTGAAACCGCTCTCCCCACTCTCGCACTAAAAAACGGGCTCCAAGATACGTATAACCTCTATAATAATTACGGTCAATTTGGACACGATAAAAAATAAGATAAAGAAGTGATCGACTAGACCGAAGTACGAATAGAAAAACACAATTTTAATGGAGTGTTTCTTTGATCCCTTTGTAGTAACCAGTGTTAAGCGACTTCGTTCTATTATGGGATGTGAACACTGACTGAAAGGATGTGACGAAGAGTGGAAAAGGCGAAAATTAGCGCAGGTCAGCTGTTTATCCTGGTCTTCCTTTTTGTACACGGCAGTGCTATTTTAATTCCTTTTGGAATCGACGCAAAGCAGGATGCCTGGATTGCCATTCTGCTAGGGATGATTGGCGGTTTTTTCTTGTTCTTCGTCTATCACAAGCTTTATAACTATTACCCTGACATCCTGCCAACCACATATATGCAAAAGTTACTTGGAAGGTTTCTCGGCAAAATACTTGCTACCATTTATGTGATTTATTTTTTGTATCTTGCGGCAAGAGTGCTGCGGGACTTTGGCGAAATGCTTGTTACATTTGCGTATGCGGAGACACCTTTGTTCATTGTCAGTGCGCTGTTACTTCTTGTCATTGTCTATACCGTCTATAAAGGAATCGAAGTACTAGCGAGAACAGGGCAGCTCCTTTTTGTGTTGCTGTATGTATTAGCGGTTGTTGGATTTACATTGGTAGTGATCTCCGATTTAATCGATCTAAGTCATTTGAAACCAGTTTTAGAAGAGGGCATTAGCCCGGTGTTAAACACTGTCTTGACAGAAACATGGTATGTACCTTTTGGAGAAGTAATTGTCTTTACGATGATTTTGCCCTATGTAAACAGACCGAAAAAAATAAAAATCACCGGACTGTCTGCTCTCGCTTTAAGCGGTATTAATCTTGCGATTGCGATGGCGTCCAATATTTCCGTTCTTGGGGTTGACATTACATCTCGCTCCCAGTTCCCTCTCCTTTCTACCATACAATCGATCCAGGTAGCTGGATTTCTGGAACGGCTGGACGTTTTTTTTATGATTGCTTTGATTATCGGTGGTTTTTTTAAGGTAGCTGTTTATTTATACGCGGCCGTCACCGGAATAGCTGACTTGTTTAACGTGAAAGAAATTTCGAATCTTGCCTATCCGCTGGGCATTGTTGTTTTGCTTGTATCTATAACCATTGCCAGCAGTTACTCAGAACATATCCATGAAGGAGTCGTGATGGCCCCTCTCTACATTTTATTGCCTTTGCAAGTGATTATCCCCGTCTTGCTACTTATCATTGCTATGATTAAAAACAAAAACAAAACAAAGGGGCGCTAGGTATAGGTTGCTCCATCCATGAATTTATGGCCACAACCCATACCTAGTTCACCTTCCCCTATTTCTTTCCCCCATCCATTTTTGCAATAAGGAATATCCTCCAGGGCCAAATAAGAATAAAATGAACAGACAGAGTACCACTAATTCTGGCACTTCCATCACATAGAGGGGGTTGAAAGATACCCGTAAAGAGGTAGATAAATCAAACCCTAACAGAAGGTCAATCCCTATGGAAATGCCCGTTATTAGACTCAACATTAACAGAAAAATACCAAGGATTTTCACTTTTCATCACTCTCCACTAGATAATGGCCCCTTTAACCGACCCAAATGTAAAAGCCCCATCCTGCTATTCTGGGTAAATTGATAAGAAGCAAACAGGAAGGAAGACTTGCAAACAAGACCTCGGTACAAGTAAATTGGATTGGCTAGTTTATGACCGTCGATTTACATTTAAAATAGGCAAATCAACTATGCTGTACACGTACCAGTAACAATCAACAATTATGAACAGCTAACTGGCGCTGATTTCTACCTTCCCATGAACGTGCCCTTCCATTCCATTCCTCGTCGTTTGGAGATCGTTAATCGTTAAAGGATGGATTGTTCCTCATCCCCGTACGCCGTATAAACGCCTCGACTTTCACCTCTACGTCTAATTCAGGAAACGAAACATCGTGCCAGTCTGACTCCAGCGTTTTCCATACTTTTGGATAAGATTGGTGCATCTTATCCCCAAAGCCGAACACATCCGCTTTGTTCTCCTGTGCCTCTTGGACCGCAGCTTCGATCTCTTCTTTAATTTCTGCTTCCACCACCTTCTCCATGTCTAGCAGCACATGGGGGTTGGTCACCTCAACAGGAACCTTTAGGGAGCGCACATCGCCTTCTGCTCGGACTTCGACCAAAATCGTTGGCTTGCCTGCTTTTATTTGCGCGGAAACATTCGTCTTTTCCCGTATCACTTGATAGGCGACGGCTTCTTCTTCATTCTCCCATTCAATATTCACGGGTGTGGATTGAATCCGATTCAATACCCACATGGATCCTCTTGCCTTTTCCGAGTCAAGCCAGTTAACGAGCTTCCCTTCTTTAAAAACAGCAATGCCAGAAGCTTCAGGGTTTGCATCAAGATCCGTTGACTGCAAATTGCCCATTTCTATTCCTTTTTCTGCATCTCCTATCATCGAAAATCCACCGATCAGTGGTTCTTTCCCTGTAGACGTATCGGACTTAATGACTTCTTGAATATTGGTCTTTATGTTTGACCCATTCGTTTGTTCTATAAACTCCAACGCTTTCGCTATCTTTTCAGCCGGGATTTGATCGACCCACGTCAATACTTTGGCAAGGTCCTCCGCTTTTATATCGCGAGCGATTACGGCTGTCGATGCTGCCCGGAATTCAAGGCCACGTTCCATCGCATCCAAAGTAATGGAAATATCTTCTTCTTCGGCAAGCTTCTCACTGATGATCAACAGATTGGTATGAGCAAAATAAGGTTTTCGCGATATCCTGGCTGTAAGACGACTTAGCATTTCAATCTGATTGTCTCCAGTCGCGGTATAGACGGTAACGCTCGGACTTTGCCCGCCTGCGCCCCCCTGAAGTGCACCGGGGATGTTCGCCGCATTGATCACTTGATACGTACCCACGTATTGGCCGTCTTCATTTTTATCAAGCGCAAGCGCAGAGACGATGGCCAAGTCCGTTAACTCTTCACTGCTCCAGCATCCAGAAAGCCAGGCGAGGCATGCGAGCAGGATGAAAAGAAAACTCCATTTATGGCTCATTGCTTCTCTCCTTCTTTCGTCTCAGCCCTTACCATTCCACGAGCCTTAGGAGGTTGTGGCCGCTGGTTTTTGCCTTGACGAACGGTATTTTCTTGGCTGATGAATTTTGGTCTTTCTTTGAGTCTTCCCCATTGTGCCCGGACAATCGTATCGCCAACGTTTGCCGATATAAATGGAGCAAGCGGCGTCATATAAGGAACACCAAAGGATCGCAGGCTGACGAGATGTACAATTAGCATAATGAGCCCAAGGATGAGACCGTAAATTCCCATGAAGGCAGCACTTAGCATCAGAGCGAACCGAAGCATACGCACAGAGATCGCCATGTTAAAGGCAGGTGTTGCTAAACTAGCGACCGCCGTGATCGCAACAATGATCACCATCGCCGGGGAAACAATTCCAGCCTGTATCGATGCCTGTCCAATCACAAGAGCTCCGACAATTGATATCGTCGAACTGATCTTTTCCGGCATTCTAAGCCCTGCTTCTCGTAGAATTTCAAATGTTGTTTCCATAATAAGAGCTTCGACAATCGCTGGGAAAGGCACAGACTCCCTCTGTGCTGCGATAATGATAAGCAAGCCTGTAGGAATCATTTCCTGATGGAAAGTCGTAATCGCCACATAAACAGACGGAGCGATGAGCGATATGAAAAACATAAATACCCGCAAGGCCCGTATTGACACAGCGATCGGAAAGCGCTCATAATAATCTTCAGGCGTTTGAAAAAACTGAACAAATAACGCAGGAACGATTAGTACAAACGGCGTACCATTGACAAAAATCGCAACTCGGCCTTCAAGTAGATTGCTCGCGACCGAATCCGGCCTTTCAGTATGATAAATGGTCGGAAATACGGTCATGGACTCATCTTCAATTACATGCTCAATATAGCCCGATTCAAGAATGCTATCGAGATTGATCCGTTTTAGGCGTTTACGAACTTCCTCAATAATATCTGTATTGGCGATGCCGTTCATATACGCAAGGTAAACGTCCGTTTTCGTTTGTGTGCCTAGTTTCATTGGTTCCACCCATAAATTTGGATTACTTATGATACGACGTAGGAGCGCAATATTTGTCCCGATCGATTCTGTAAACCCCTCTTTGGAACCGCGAACCGATACTTCCGTTGTCGGCGTCTCAACAGAGCGTCTTTCGCCGCCTTTCGTGCTGGCAATGAGCGCCTCGCTTTTTCCATCGACAAATATAACCGTTTCACCTGACAACAAGGATTCGAATAATCCATCCCAGTCTTTGACGGTTTTAACACTACCGACAGAAATGATTTCTTCAGCCATCGTCCCTAATGCATCTTTTTTATGGAGCTTTTCTTGAAAATCATTGTTCTTTACAACCGATTCAACTAAAAAATCGTTAATGGTGGGATTGTCTGCAAGCCCTTCTACATAAACGATGGTTGTGATCACTTCAGGGTTATGCCCAAACTCAAATGTACGGCTAATGATGTCCGGACTGTTTCCTGTTCTTTGTTTTATCATGTTTAGATTTTTTGAGAGAGAGTTGTTAATAAATTTTTGTGACTCATTAGAAGGGGGTTGGCTTCGTTTGTTTTCCTTTTTGCTATTTTTCTCGGGCGTTTTACGGTTGAACATAGCTAGGGAGACCTTTCTTTTCTTTTTACCCTATGTTGCCCCAAGATGTGGAGGATTTATTCAAACGAAGCGGATACGCACCTTGATTAAGCGATTAGCGAGGGAGAAAGGAATGAGCGAAGGCGCTGAGCAAATTCTAATCCTGATGAGGAGAAATGAAAAAGGAGCTATTTAAATACCTACCTTACGAACGCGTATTGAATAACTTAAGGATAAGACCTTTCAGAATGGAACC
>NZ_LLYY01000058.1 GCF_001484965.1 Shouchella shacheensis
AACTTCAACGATGTATTGAATACAAAGCAGAAATGGAAGGCTTGCAGGTGGAGTACATCAATCCAAGGTATACTTCTCAAACGTGCAAGTGTGGCCATGCATCCAAAGCCAACCGCAGAGGACTTCTTTTCTCTTGTACTGCATGTGGCTATACCGCCCATGCGGACGCAAACGCTTCGTATAATATTGCGGAAGCGATCAGTGGTCCGGCGAAAAAGAAAAAGCGAGGCAAGTAACCGCCTCTCTATCCTCTAGTGTCGTGGTGACAGCGACACCGCCTGTTAAGGTACGCACATTTATTCGAATGGGCAACGAAACAGGACGGGGCGATGACACGTCCCTAAACTTGAAGAGCACTGAGATACCAGAAATGGACGTCTCTTTTATCATTCAAGAATCCCACGTGAAGACCGAGAGGGATCACGTTTGCGCCTTTAGGCGTGGGAGTTGTCAAACTTGAATGTCCTGTGTCTCATCCTTTCTAGGCTTCATTAAGACACGTCCTCCTTCAACGGCGAGGAAGACACACATGACAAACAAGATGAAGGCGGATACAACAAGCAAGTAGTTGCTTGCCATAAAGTTTGAATACATCATCACAATAAGTGCGGATGTGGTGACAATAAACATAAAGATCATCGGCAGGATGACAAACAGCGCCTTCGATCCGGTTTTAACAAGCCATAGCGTGATGGCAAGCAATGCAAGTGCTCCAAGCATCTGGTTGGCAGCTCCGAAAAGTGGCCACACCGTCTCCCACGTTCCTGTTAAGGCAAGTGCTGCTGCTCCAATAAGACCCGCACCAGTAGCGACGTGCTTGTTTTCAAAGACCCGTACATTGCGGCTCTCCCCGAGTTCCGTCACCGCATACCGCATGAGTCGGGTAGCGGAATCCAGCGTTGTCATCAAGAAAGCGGACGCAGCAAGGGCCGTAAACGTCGTTCCCGCCGCCACAGGTAAGCCCCAAGAATTCATAAAGACACCGATGCCTGCGGAGAAAGCACTGATTGGATCGCCTAGCTGAGCCATTAGCGCTGTAAAGTCTGCCATCGTTAAGTAAGCGACAGAGCCAATGGCAATAATCGCAACGAAGGCTTCAATCAGCATCGAACCGTAAGCAATAAAGCGACCGTTCTTTTCGTTGTTCAGCTGCTTCGATGTGGTCCCAGACGAAACAAGGGAGTGGAAGCCGGATATGGCTCCACAAGCAATCGTAATGAATAAAATCGGAAATAGAAAGCCGAGCGTTTCGTTGTAGAACCCCGTGAAAGCCGGCATTTGAATCATTGGCCGTGCGATGATCAAGCCAACGGCCGCGCCGATCACAAGGCCATACAGGAGAAAGGAATTCAGATAATCCCTCGGCTGTAGCAACACCCAAACGGGAAGAACAGACGCTATATAGGCATAGGCGATTAAGAGAAGCGACCAAGTGCTTGCGCTGAGCGAAAACGGAAAATTTAAGCCCACCCAAATCGACGCGGCCATCGCCAGAATCCCGAGAATGCTGGCAAGAGGGAGGTTCATACGTATTTGGTTGACAAGAAGCCCAAAGAGTATGGCAACTCCGATGAAAAGCATCGAAGCGGTAGCGGCTTCAGGAAACGAGACAAAGGTATTGGCAACGAGAATAATAAACACACCGATGATCAAAATCAGCGTAGCAATCGAAAACGATAGAAACAAGACTTGCCCGCGTCCACCCATGTATTCTTTAATCACCGCGCCAATTGATTTTGCTTTATGGCGAAGGGAAGCTTGAAGGGACGCATAATCATGGGTGCCTCCGACAAAAATACTGCCGATGATAATCCAGAGTACGGCCGGTACCCAGCCGAAAACGACGGCTGCAATTGGTCCAGTGATCGGTCCTCCGCCTGCGATAGTAGTGAAGTGATGCCCAAGGAGAACAGGGGTCTTGGTCGGAATGTACTCTTTCCCATCATAAAGGACATGGGCAGGCGTTTGTATCGTCGCATCCACTTTCAACCGTTTTTCCAAGAAGCGGCCGTACGTAAAGTAAGCAATGATAAGAATGACAGCTGACAGCAACATAAGCGTGACAAAATTCAAACGAATCACCTCGCTAGTTTTTTAGGAGTTGAGCGATGGGCTCGACAAAAGGGCGTGCTTTCTTGCTTGAATACAGCTCTTTTTCTCTCAGTGAAAGGATCACGACGTATCGTTCTGCCCATCCATGCAACCCCCATTTCAGGAAGGAAAGTTTTTTCGCTTTTCTTACACGACGCATGAGAGGAGTCGGGACGGGCTCATTCGTGAGAATCACTCCAATGAAGACAGATGACATATGCTCCTCTGAGTGGTTCATTTGCTCTGCAATATGGCTGTCTAACTCTGCTTGGAAGCGGTAAAAACAATCTTTCGTAAGAACCTCTGGCTCGAGAACGTAGAAGTGCTGATGATTCTCCACGCCCCAGACCTTTACATCTTTCGTAAGCATGTAACGCTCGTCTCGCCGGTGATAGTGGGCGGTAAAACGAAGCTTGAACTCCCCGAAGCGTACACTCGGATAGACATCAAACTGACGCTTAAGCGCGTTTTCCATTCGGTTTATGTGCGATTCGATGATCTCTCACACCTCCCTTTATAAAAAATTGATAACCCTATCAATTCTGATTTTTATTATACTCTTTGCTCCCCTCATTCTCAACATTTCTTTTTAGTGAAAATAGTAGGGAAAAAGACAAACCATGTCGAAGATAGCAACTGGAGCAATAAGGACAATAGGTTTCTTCAAAACAGAAAAGGGAAAGGAAAAAGGAGAGGGGGTTCCTACGTGAATAAACAAGAGACAAGTGAACTAATTGAACAAGTAATGAAGGAGATTGGCGAATCAAAAGACCTTTTTGGGGTGATGGAGCCAGCCACGCGCCGGACGTTCTGTGAGTCGGCCAAAGAAATTATCAAGACAACGGATAAAGTTATCAAAAGTTACATACGCGTATCCAAAGACGATGGCAGCATTGTTCGTATTCCTGCCTACCGGGTGCAACATAACAATGTCAGCGGTTTCTATAAGGGGGGGATCCGCTTCAGTGAACAAGTAAATGAAGAAGAGGTTGAGAATTTAGCGATATTAATGACGCTTAAAAATGCGTTGCATCGACTCCCGTTTGGCGGGGCGAAAGGCGGCGTCGTGCTTGACCCTAGAGACTATTCAGAACGAGAACTGAATTTGGTCTCGAAAAAGTACGTGCAAAACTTCTCAAGAGATATCGGTCCAGACCAAGACATCCCCGCTCCGGATTTAGGAACAAATGCGCGAATTATCGATTGGATGGTCGGAGAATACAAAACGATCCATCCAGGCCATCCGTATCTAGGTTCCTTCACGGGGAAGAGTGTGCACAATTCTGGAGCGAAGGGGCGGAGAGAGGCGACAGGGATTGGCACATTTCTCAGCTACTATCACCTTGTGCATGAATGGTTCCCGAGTCAAGCGGAGAATGAGAACCGACCAGAACAGGCGAAAACACTCTCCAATCTGTTCAGAAAAGGAGTTAACACAGCCATGCCTGTGCGTGTAGCCATACAGGGATTTGGCAATGTCGGAAGCGTAGCGGCGCTTGAAGCCTATCTATGCGATAAGACGCATATCGTCCAGTCCGTTTCTGATCAAGATGTGACCCTCTATGCGGAAAAAGGGTTGGATGTGCCCGCATTAATCGATTATGTTAACGTTCATCGCAAGCTTCCTGATTCAAAGGAAGCCGTCGCGAGCACTTCTATTGAAGCGGAGATCCTTGATCCTTTAGCCGTTCTTATCCAAGACGTGGATGTACTGATTCTAGCAGCTGTAGAGGACCAAATTACGGAAAGTAACGTTCGAGACATCAAAGCTCAGGTGATCGTTGAAGGGGCAAACGCACCTGTCACAATGAAAGCCGATGAGTTTTTAGAGAAACAGGGAAAGCTTGTTATTCCCGATATCCTTGCTAATGCTGGGGGGGTGACTGTTTCTTACTTGGAATGGCGGCAGAGCAAGGTGAAGGAGCTCTATGAAACGGAAGCCGTCCATGCAGAAATGAAGGCTCAAATGAAGCAAACGATGGGCCGCGTGTTTGATGCTTACTTTAAGACTTCGGACATGACCCTGCGTATCAAATGCTTTAGGCTTGCTTTGGAAAGACTCTCGGATCTACTGTATCGTCATGGAAAGCTTTATTAAAAATCTGTGTTCAAAAAGGAGGACAAAAGAGCCGAGAAGTTCAGGGAGGCGCCGCTCTTTGAGCACCGGAGCGGTTGCTTTTAATAAGTAAGCACCGGAAAAGCAAGCTGACGTAGAAATTCGACAGTTAGTTCCCTGTGCTTTTTAAACATCTTCTAAAAAGGAGGGCGAAGGCATGAACCGTATTGCAGAGGAGATAGGGATAGAACTTCCTTGGTTTCAAGCAGGTATGGCTGGTGGCGTCACAACGGTGGAACTCGTCACCTCCGTGAGCGAAGCGGGCGGGCTCGGGCAACTTGGCGCTGGCTACATGAACGTGGAGAGTCTACGAGAAGCGATTGACGCCATCAAGAAGCAAACATCTAAGCCTTTTGGCGTCAACCTCTTTGTTCCTGAAGCGTGTTCATGGAAGAAAGAGGAGGAAACGAAAGCGAGTCTTGCGCTTCAGCCTGCCCGTCTTGCCCTTGGGCTTGAGGCAGAGGAGGGCATTCATGTAACTGATGCCTATGATGAGCTGTTAGCGGTGGTCCTTGAAAAGAAAGTACCCGTGGTCAGTTTTACATTTGGAAAACCTTCCGCAGACACGGTCGAAGTATTGCAAGAAAACGGTTCTTATGTGATTGGAACGGCAACGACGGTAGAAGAAGCCATTCTGAATGAAGCAGTGAATGTCGATGCCGTTGTCGCTCAGGGAAGTGAAGCAGGTGGTCATCGCGGAACATTTGCATCCGACTTTCAGCAAGCACTGATCGGGACGATGTCGCTCGTCCCCCAAGTGGTGGACGCTGTTCGTGTGCCTGTTATCGCTGCTGGAGGCATCATGGATGGACGAGCAATTGTAGCGGCAGAAGCGCTCGGTGCTGAAGGGGTTCAATTAGGCACGCAGTTCCTGATGTGTAAAGAAAGCGGGGCGAATCTCCTGCATAAGCTGGCCATCTCTCAGGCACCGGAAACGGCAACGGTTCTGACAGCCAAGTTTAGCGGGAAGCCAGCCCGAGGACTCGCCAATCGCTTTACAGAGGAATTCCAAGAAGTCCCTACACTCCCCTATCCCGCTCAAAACGAGTTGACCAAGCCCATTCGAGCTCAGGCAGCAAAACAGCAAGACGCAAGCTACATGTCTCTTTGGGCCGGCCAGTCCCCACGGCTAGCGAAAGAGCAGAGCGTGACACAACTAATGAGCGCATTAAAAAGCGAGTCGCTCGCTGGAAAACAGCGACTCGTGATAGACTGAAAGAAGATAAAATGGTGCCCTTGCCCTTTGCGGCAAGGGATTCTTTTTGCAAGAAAAGCGGAGGCGGGTTGGTCAGAAGCGAGGATTTTGGAAGGCATAACAAAGAAATCCCGGTATTGGATTTCGCGTCTGGACTGAAAAATCTCGAAGCTTCTACCCGCCGGAGCTGGATCAAGAGGTGAAAAGTATTGTTGCAGCTTATTTTTTCAAAGACAGCACAGGAATCGTTTCAAAAAGCTGATTTGCCAGGGACAGTGATCCCCTATGAACCTTTTTGGCAGCTGGGCATTCAAACAGAGGAAAAGGAAAAGCTAAAACAGCTAGAGACGATTTTTCAGGTCAAGGCTTCAAGCGAGGAGAGATCTTACGTCCTGTGGGAATTAACGCAAACCAAGCAAACCATCGCCAGCCACCTTGAAGAAGGGAGGGAGGTGCATGCCTGGGTGGGTGAAGCGGCTTCGGATGAACTTGCTTTCATGGAACTGCTGGCGTTTCTACCGAGGTATACGCCATCTTTGCAGCTTAACCGAGTGCGGGGACCGCTCGCTGTACGTGAGATCCTGCCAGAGAAACTTGACGCTTACTACGAGCCAACCCCTGTGAGCGAGGAGAACTGGGAGGAGCTTAGGCGGACATGGCACCGGCTTGCCTCGGAACAGCCGGAAATACTTGAAAGAACAGCGGACTTTTCCTATTCGTTGCGCGCCTATGACGCCTATGACCCTCAGCTTTTGGCAATTCTTGCGGAAGAAGTGGAGATGAAAACCGCCGCTTTGATTGGCACAGCCTACGGACAACTACCAGATTTGCCGATTCCATTCTTGCTGTGGAGAATTAGGACTCTTATCAATAAAGGGTTTGTTAACGCTCATCCCCGTGAGGGCCAGCTGCAAAAGCAAACGTTGACTCTCGATTCGAGGTTTCAAAAGAGTTAAAGGGGGGGAGGCATTGAATTTCGCCTCACTCTAATGCTGCTTGTAAAATTTTTTTTCAAGGGCTGCTAAAACAACTGCATCGATAGATAAATAACAATCGTTACCGTGATGCTGCTGAGAAGGGTGGAAAACAGGACGCACAAAAAAAGCTACCATGCAATCGCTGGTAGCTTTTATAAATCCCTACACAGTTGCCTTCTGCAGCTTGTCAATAAACTTCAACGAACGCCCGGTTCCAATGGCTACCGATTCAAGAGGAGCTTGAGCGATGTGGACAGGGACAGAAATTTCGTTTGAGATCCACTCCTGCATGCCGTTGAGTAGCGCTCCGCCTCCCGTAAGCAAGACGCCTCGGTCGACGATGTCTCCACTTAGTTCTGGGGGACAATTTTCAAGCGTTGCCCGCAAGGCTTCGAGCAGTTGGAAAAGAAGCTCACTGATGGACTGACGAATTTCAAAAGAATCCAGCTCGACTGTTTTAGGCAGCCCGTTCACGAGGTCGCGACCGCGAACCTCCATCGTCATACGGTCATGATCAATCGGTGCATAGCCGATTTCAATCTTAATTTGTTCAGCTGTGCGCTCACCGATCAAGACATTGTAGTGCTTTCGAACATGTTGAATGATCGCTTCATCGAACTTGTCCCCGCCGACACGTACAGAGTTGGAAGAAACAACCCCTCCAAAAGAGATAATCGCCACTTCGGTGGTACCGCCCCCAATATCAACAAGAACGTTGGCTGTCGGCTCTTCAACAGGGAGGTCCGCGCCAATGGCGGCAGCTACAGGTTCTTCAATGATGTGAACTTCCTTCGCTCCGCAGCTACGGACTGCGTCTAAAATCGCGCGACGCTCAACGGATGTGGAACCGGAAGGCGCACAGACAACCACATTAGGTTTTCGGATGGAAAGCCCCATGTTTTTGCTTGCTTTTTTCATTACTTCTCGAAGCATACTCGCCGTTACATCGAAATCAGCGATCACACCGTCGCGCAAAGGACGAACCGCTACAATATGCGAAGGCGTTTTCCCTACCATGCTTTTCGCTTCGGCTCCCACCGCGAGTACATCACGAGTGGACGTGTTCATAGCTACAACGGACGGTTCATTTAAGATAATGCCTTTATCTTTACTGTAAACAAGGATATTTGCTGTTCCAAGATCAATACCAATTTGAGCTGTTGACCACATTGTATTCACCACATTTCTATCAAATTCGTTAAAATCCTACACGAATTATAAGTGTATCAAGGGATGTGCGCAACAGAAAGGGGAAATTGAAGGAAGCTGTATGTAAGAATGTGAAAACTCCTAGGGACTTAAGGTCCTAGACGCACAAAAGAAGCACCTATAGCTAGGTGCCTCCAAAGGTGGGGGAAGGGGCTATGTGTGCTGTTATGGGAAAAGCCATTGCCCTTACAACTGTAATACCCGCACCCTCAGAATTCAAACCATAAAAAAGAATTTGTTTGTGATTGGCAATGAAACTATCAAAAAAGACCCTTTAGCAGAAACTTCGAGCTTCAAGTGCATTGGTTCGCCCCCTGGAAAATACGTAAATCTTTTGATTCTTACTTTTGAGTGAATTATGCTATAATGATTGAAAGTGCAACTTGCACGACTAGGAGGGGCTATCATGGATCAGAAAGAGTTGCATACCTACCTTGAAGAAAAGCTGATGATGGCAAAGACGCAGTTTGAGCGAACGATTGACTGCAAGCATACTGAATTCGATGATCTGTACCCATATATGACCGAACAACCCCAGTTTTTCTGGTACAAGCGCTATGTTGCCTGGCAAGAGTTGTTGACGCTTGTAACGGTAGCCAAAGATTCGTCGTTTGCGTGGGAAGAACTGTTCTCAAAAAAGCAGCGCAACTACATTGTCTCGCGCGTTCTTGACGCTAAAGTGCTTGATAACTGGTACGAGGAACAGAAAGCAGAATCAAAATAAGAAAGCATTAAGACTCCGGGCCTCGTCATTTGCCCGGAGTTTTTTTAGAGGGGGGTGGGGTGGATATGAAAGGAAAAGCAGTGGCGATTATCGCGGTGCTACTATTGGCCAGCGCCTGTACAGACCAAGAAGAGGAGCGCACGGCTCGCGTTTCAACAGAAAAGCTGACCGTAGGAGCGCAAAAAGAAGTGTTCTCCCGAGAAGCTGTAGACTGGTCTGATTTCGAGAGAATGCCTCTGGAATGGGGAGAGAAGGTCACAGGCGTGAAAAACAGGCTGGATACTACGGATCAGGTGGTCGCGCTCACCTTTGACGCCTGTGGGGGCGAACACGGCGAAGAGGTGGATATAGACTTGCTTGATTTCTTAAGAGCCCATGAAATCAAAGCAACGTTGTTTCTCAATGAACGCTGGATTAAAGCCAACGAATCGCTGTTTGCAGAGCTTGCGGAAGATCCACTCTTTGAGCTAGCCAATCACGGAAGCGAGCATAAGCCCCTCTCTGTTTCGGGGGAAAGCGCCTGGGGGATCGAGGGCACGGACTCTGTGAGTGCCGTTGTTCAAGAAGTTCAGGCTAATCAGGAAACGATGAAGGAGCGAACGGGCGAAGAGGCGGCTTACTTTCGTTCCGGGACCGCGTATTATGATGAGGTCGCCGTGGAAATTACGGAAGCTCTCGGGTTAGAGGTCGTCAACTATTCGTTATTAGGGGATGCTGGTGCTACCTTTAGTGCGTCTCAGGTGGAGAAAGCACTCCTCATAGCTCAACCCGGAGATATTGCCCTTTTACATATGAACCGACCTCAAAGTGGAACAGGGCGCGGGGTACAGGAGGCGATACCGCAGTTAGAGACGCAGGGATTCTCATTTGCTCATCTTTCAGGCTATGCATTGATACCTTGACAACTCCCACGCCTAAAGGCGCAAGCGTGATCCCTCTCGGTCTT
>NZ_LLYY01000059.1 GCF_001484965.1 Shouchella shacheensis
CAATGGTTTAATTAGCTTTCCTCGTTACAGATACCCGGGAATGCAGGATTCTTATTCCGAAAGAAAAAAGAAAACGGTTCAACTCCATACGGTCCTTTGCCGATTCGGGAGCATTTATTGTGGGGCCTGCGATTGGGGGTTCTCTCATCTTAGTAACTTCTGTTGAGACGACGCTCTGGATCAATGCCCTGTTCTTTGTCATCTCCGCTCTGTTGCTATTCATGCTTCCAGAAAAAGAAACGATTGATAAAGAAGCGATCCCGACACTAACGGTGTCACAAGTCATTCGTGATTTTACTGTTGTACAAACGTTTATGATGATGAATAAATATGTATCATTTATTTACCTTGGTTTTATTCTAATTATGATCTTTTCGTTTGCCATGGACGCACAAGAAGTGGTTTTTACTCAACAAGTGATCGGTCTTTCTGAATTTGAATATAGCTTATTGATCAGTATCACGGGGATCGGATCGATTGCCGGTGCACTGATATTGTCCGTCTTATCAAACAAGTTTTCACTTCGCTATATGATCGCTATAGGCTTGATCATGACGACGGTAGGTTATCTCATCTATGCATTTTCATGGTCGTTTGCTTCGATTGTGGTTGGATTCGTCATTCTTGGATTCTTTAATGTTTTTCTAAACGCAGGCATCATTACATTTTACCAAAATAATGTTCCTGTCCATGTGATGGGAAGAGTGACAAGTATTTTTCAACTGATCCAAAGTGCCGTTCAAGTCGTATTCATCCTAGGAATTGGCGTGACCGCGGACCTTGTTTCTTTACGGCTGACGATCGTTGTTTTGGCCCTTTTTAAGTTAGTTTTTTCTACTATATTCTCAATGTCAGTATTGAGTACAAAGAAAAAGGCGTATTACCAGGAAGGTGAAGGGAATGAGGAACATCCGTGCGGCCGAAAAATGAAGGTGGAAAAGCTGTGGATGAATGATACGTAAAATCGGTGGGAAAAGCGCGGGGGCGATACTGTTCTGATATGGATATTTTGATAAATCAACTTTCGGACACGAAAAGCGCACCTCGCCCACTGGTATAAGGAAATTAGGTGCAGCTATTCTCGATAGGAACGATCCTCATACGGACAAGAGGAGCCTCGATCGGACAAGAGGAGTGCTCATACGGACAAGAGCGCGCCTGGATCGGACAAGAGGAGTGCTCATACGGACAAGAGGAGCCTCAATCGGACAAGAGGAGTGCTCATACCGACAAGAGCGAGCTTCAATCGGACAAGAGGAGTGCTCATACCGACAAGAGCGAGCTTCAATCGGACAAGAGGAGTGCTCATACCGACAAGAGCGAGCCTCAATCGGACAAGAGGAGTGCTCATACGGACAGGAGCGCGCCTCAATCGGACAAGAGGAGTGCTCATACGGACAAGAGTGAGCTTCAATCGGACAGGAGGAGTGCTCATACGGACAAGAGCGAGCTTCAATCGGACAAGAGGAGTGCTCATACCGACAAGAGCGAGCCTCAATCGGACAAGAGGAGTGCTCATACGGACAGAAGCGAGCTTCAATCGGACAGGAGAAGCAACAACCCCGGGGTTCTCTCCTACTAACAAGCAACAGGGGTTCCACTGTGTTTTTTCAACTCCGAAAGTTGAGTTGATAACGTATAGGAATCATCATTTACACAGCAGCACGACTTTTTTGTGAGTCGTGCTGCTTTGCCATTATCTTTCAAAAATCCCACGTGAAGTCAATAATAATCAGCTTTTTTCTTTATTCTTTGCTAACTTTTTTCGATCACTTGTACCTGGTGGTTGCTCCAAATAATGGTGCTTAATCATCATATCAGCTCCACTTTTCGCCAGTCGAGCCACCTCAAGCGATAAGCGTTCATAATTGATTAACAAATCGCTTCGTTGACTGGCCGCTCCAGCGGTGGCATAGTTTCCGATTCCCGCCGACATCAACAAGGAGATATGAAACATCATGATTTTATCTGAAAATGTTTGCGTGGTCGAATCACTTATGGCTACATCAGAGATTTGTGGGGTTTCGATATCGTCTGTTAACAAGGCATCCACAAAAATTTTGCTATGTTTTTTGGAGACTTCTTTTCCCCTAAGCATAAAGTCCTGTATTTCTTTAGAGGGTGATGTTTGCGAAAAGGCAAGGCAAAGCTTGCCTCCTATTGAATTTGTCTTTACATTCAAATACAAGTGAGAAATTTCAACGGCATTTAATGGTCGTTTCTCATTAAATGGATTTAGGCCGCTCAAATAGGTTTTACTGTCTACATAATCGCTCTCTTTAGGAACTTCAATATAAGGGTGTTTTGCCATCAATCCTTTGGCAAGTGCAATTTTGAGTGACTGTTTATAGAGTTTATTGGCTTCGCTTAAACCCTGAGAAAAATAGTCAACGATATCGTCACGGTAGCTGATTGCTAGAAAGCCACTGTATGCCGCCATGCCTATGCTAGCCATGTGATTCACATAGGATAAACAAAATGTGTCCGTAAAAAGCCATGGAGCATTCATATTCACATCTTCTTTACTAAATGCGTTTGGAATGGCGTAGTCTTCGCTTTCGAATATGGAAAGTAATGTTTCCAAATGACTGGAGGAAAGCTCATATGCATACTGAACAATAGGTTTGATGTCCGGATCTTCAATGTACTTCAGCATAAACGCTAAGATTTGTACGGACATGCTATCATTCGTATAACCTCCCCACAGTGCCCCGATCTCAGAGGAAGTTAGATGTATGTTGTTTCCATTCATGATATAGTCCCTCCATTGATAAACGTATGCTAGTTTTTATTATGTGCAATTGATTGCGTCTTATGTACCCTGGCACTTTTTTTGTAATAAAATATGACAATTCACAATAAAAGAAAATTACTAGTGTACTTCTCCATTCAGGCGGTGTACACTACAAGTAGCCGGTGGGATACCCACGGGCTTTTGTCTAGCTCCGGCGGGTAGAAGCTCGAGATTTTTCGCCCTGACAACGAAATCCAAATTCGGGATTTCTTTTGTCAGGTCTCCAAAATTCTCGCTTCTAGTCGACCCGCCTGCGCTTTTCGGTTTTAATCCTATAGGAGGCGCGTTCGATCACCGGCCGTGAAGGAACCTACCTCCACCCTTGCTTGACCAATCATACAGGAAAGGAGGAATTTCGATGGCGTATAAAGTTCACAAGAATTCCCGTCTTGGCCTTGTGATGCACGATGGCTATAACGATGAGGATCAGCCAATCTATCGCCGAACAGGCTATGCAGTCAAGGATGATGCGGAGATTGAAGCACTGGTGGCTGTGGCCGAAGTGTTTCGTTCGCTCTGTGCCTTGCCCGTGATGGAAGTGACCTTGTCGGAAAACCATGAGTTAATGAACTAAATCCTAAGGAGGAGTCGACATGGACCAAACCCTAGAACTGCGCTTTCGCACGGATATGGGGCAAACTGTCACCATTCGTGTCCCTGAACCGAAGCCAGAGTTGACGGCGGAAGTGATTGGAGAAGCGATGGATGTGCTGATGGCCACCCCTGTGTTTAGCGGAAATGCCGGATTGATTCAAACCAAGCTGGATGCTCGGATTGTCTCCCGTGCGATTGAGACCATTGAATTGGAAAACGAATAAAAGGGGAGGGACAGGCTGTTGGCCTGTCTCTTCTGTCAAAAGGAGGCGAAATGGATGGAAGAATGGGTGAAGCTCATCTCCAATGTCGGCTTTCCCATCGCTGTGGCCTCGTATTTGCTCGTTCGGCTCGAACCTGTGATGAAAAATCTACAGCAGTCGATTGCCGGCTTGACGGTCGTGATTTCTCGTCAACAGAATTTCACGGAAAAGCGCGAGGACGAGCGGTTATGAGTGCGATTCGTGATCGTCGCAAAACAGGCCGACGGCGGAAACACAAGGCGGGCAAGGCACCAGATCACTTATATTGCGAGGCATCATTAGCCAATCACTCCTTACATGTAGTGGATTTGTTGTTTATAATTGCGCATCATCGTTTCATTATAGTCATCGCCGCCATCTAGGTTGGCGCTGCGAAAGATGGGGACATCGCTTCCAGATTCCTCAAGATACGTAATGATTTGCAGCACAATCGAGTGGATTACAAAACTTCCGATGATCGTGGACGTGGGAGCGACTTTTTGAGAAAGTGATTGAATGGAAACGGCCGCATCTCCTGGTTCTCCAAAGTTATCAATCACCAGATCACTGACTTCAAAGAGCCGTTTGCCAGAAGAATGGCGTGACGTGACACTTTTGGAATACGTCACATTTGTTAACGAGATTACTTTCATGCCTTGTTGCCTTGCCGCTATGGCAAGATCAACCGCAACCGGGTTTCTTCCTGAAACAGAGTGAATAAATATCACGTCGCCAGCCTTCACGGGTTTGGAGTGTAAGAGAATTTGCCCGTAGCCTTCCAGGCGTTCGACTTTGGAAGTAAGCGTGATGGGCTCGACGTTGAGCATCAACGCTGGACTAAATATGGGGTTAAATAGTGCGAAGCCCCCTGCCCGGTAAAACGCATCCTCCGCGACGATGCCGGCGTGGGAAGCCCCAAAGAGGTACAACGAGCGGCCCTCGTTGACCGCTTTGACCATCATTTGGGCAGCTTCATCAAGAAGCTGCTCTTGTTCCTCTAAAACCAGGTCGAGCAGTTCTTGAATTTTAGCGTAGTATTGTTTGACATACGACATAGACGTGTTCCCCTTTATGGAAAGATTTTTGCAATGCCATCACCGATAAAGGACCAGAGGGAGAAATCGTTTCCTCCGAAAATGACAATCCAGTCAGAAGCAGTGCCGCTTAATATAGGCACCGAGATGCCTACAAGCAAGATCATCACCACTCCGGCTGTTGCGGAGCCTGCAATGGCCCCTTTTAAGCCGCCGGTTCCGTTGCCAATGATCGCTGCTGTTCCAATTTCAAAGAAACAGGTGATCGTGAGCGGCACAATCACGAAGCTGAAGATGCCGAGGCTTCCTGTAATAAAGATAGTGGCAACCGATGTAATCATGGACACAATGAAGCCAATGAGGACTGCATTTGGTGCAAACGGGAATAGAATGGGTGCATCAAGAGCAGGAACCGCATTGGGGATCCATTTCTGTGAAATGCCTTGGAATGCTGGAATAATTTCTGCAAGCATCATTCGTACCCCGAGGAGTAAAATGGTCAGGCCAGCACCAAAGAGAATTCCTTGCATGATGCTGAAAATAAAAATACTTTGATCGGTCTCAAAGGCAGCCGCAGCTGAATCAAATCCAATAATAAGGCTGACAATGAAGTATACAAAAAACATGGTGATTGACGATGTAATGCTAATCTCTCTTAAGAATTCCGTGGATTTAGGAAATTTAATATCCTCTGATGATCTTCCGTTCGTGCCAAACAGCTTACCGACCCACCCAGAGATTAACGATAAGATCGTGGTCGGATGGCCGATGATGAAATCATCAGAGCCTGTAACCTTGCGGACGAACGGCCGCAAAATGGCAGGAGCTACAATAATGTAAATGGCAGTCATTATGGAAGCAAACAGAATGATCTGTGTATTGCTAAGGGCATTTTCAACCCCTACTGCGACAAAAATAAACGGAAACCAGAAAAGCATGTGGCCAGTGAGAAAAACATGTTTGATTGGCGTAAATCTCGCAACAATGAGATTGACCACAAAGGCAATCAACATGGCAATGCCAATTTCAGTTCCGTACTCACTCAAGATCGTATCTGATCCAAGTGCAGGTGCTACTTCTGATTCTTGAATGTCATACATTAAGTTAAAACCCTCTGTTAATGGTGCGATCGAGCTCGTTAGAATGTTCGTCCCCTGTGTCAATATGACGACACCTATAATGGTTTTGGCTGTTCCTGAAACAACGGAAGAGAAGTCTTTCTTCAAGAGCAGCAAACCAATTAAAGCAATGAGCCCTAAAAAGATGGCGGGCTCACGGATGACCTCGATCAAAAAGTCCATCACTGACTGCATAATCGTTCCCCCCTATGCGAATGAATGAATAAAACCAAACCGTGGCCAATTACGTGCGGTCGATCGCTTCTGCCGCTTTCTCTTTAATTTCTGTTTTGTTCACAAAACTATTAATGATAACTACTGGCGTACTGACGGCTTCCGTTAGCTTTTCCCCAAGTTCTTTGCTTGTGAAAATATAATCTGCAGGGGTACTTTGGGCAGAAGCAACATCCCCTGTAAAGACATCGGCTTGCACATTTAATTCCTTCAATACACCTTCCAAATTCATTTTCAATACCATGGAAGAACCTAAGCCAAACCCACATACCGTCATGATTTTTACTTTACTCATTGAATAACACTCCTTCTAAAGTGATTGATAGACTTCTTTTGCTGTTTTTGCTTGCCTGAGTTGCTCGACTTTCTGCTCGTCGATTAGAATACGCGACAGGTCTTCCATCATTTTCAAGTGTGAATCTGATCCTGTCGCAGAAAAGGAAAACACCAGATCGACAGGGTCATTGTCTTCATTGCCAAAAGACACGCCCTCCTTTAATACAACAAGCGAGATGGCATCTTCCCGTACGGCCTCACTCGGTCTGGCGTGAGCCAAGGCAATGCCAGGGCCGATGACAATGTAAGGGCCATGTTCTTTCACCGAGCGAATCATTTGTTTTACATATTCCGTGGTGACAGCACCACTCTTGATCAGCAAGTCACCGGATGCCTGAATCGCTTTCTCCCAATTCGCCACCTGAATTCCAGTGGCAATATGTTCTTTTTTTATCTTTTCTTCTGTCACGTTTTTTTCTTCCCTCCACTCGTCTTAGTCGATAACCGGTCTCTCACCTCGGGGGACTCTAAATAGCGGAACAGCTGTAAAAAATCTTGATTGTGCGCTTCCTTAATCGCCAGGACAATGATGATTTTTACTCTTTCGGGATTAAATGAGCCAAAATCGATCTCCTCATCAAAGACGGTCATACTAATGCCCTCCTTGATAACGTTTTCTGGACTGGCATGGACAAATGCGATTTTTGGAAGCAGCACCATGTATGTTCCATTTCGCTCTACAGACATAATCATCTCTTGAATATACCCTTGGCGAATGTAACCCTGTTGCAAAAGTGGCTGAGCCGCAAGCGATACACTTTCCCTCCACTCACTTGTCTTCGCTGAGTGAACGGTTTCATCAAAAAGCGTTGGTTCAACGGCGGAGGCGCTAGCGTATACTTGGTTAAAAAGGGCCAGCTGTTTGCGGTTAACGATTTTCTGGGCTTCATGTTGAATCGTTCGTTTATCATCATCATTGAGAAGCGGGCTCACTCGAAAGGTTTTCTTCTGGTACCATGGGTTCATATTGAGTTCCTGCGTGGTTAGGACAAAATCAACGTCACGTTCTTCAAGTTCATGGGCCAAATCTTCAGTGTTAACAACGCTTATTAAACGAAAACCTGGTTCCACCTGCGAAAGCTTTGTCGTCAAGATGGATGAGGTTGCCAAACCTGTGGAACATACTACAATGACCGTTGGGGCAAACTTCCTGCTGTTGCTCCGGTCAAACCCAGCGCTAATATGCATCGTGATAAAGGCAATCTCAGCTGCGAGCAGCGAGTATCCCATATCAGAAGTAATCTGGTGGACCATTTCATAAATAGCACGATATTTGACTTTAATTTCTTCGGTGTAGGGGTTGTCAATTTCCACCCCTTGCTCGATTCGAAGCAATGCCGACTTGATATGGTACGTCAAATCGTTCATCAGTTTTTCATCTGCGGTCAAGTCTACTTGCAAAACAGCAGAGATTTGTTCAACAAGATGCGCACTAAATGTTTTCTCTTTGTGGTAATTTCCCCATTGGTTAGCGTTCTTCTTATAAGAAACGATCTTTGCTTGATCAAAAAGATTGTCTAGAAAGGCACACTCATGCTCAAGAACACGGCTATCGTCAATCGTACCTGTGAGAAAACGCCCCACTTCCCCAAGATGAAATGCCTTTTTCTCCCTTTGATTCTGCGGGACAAAGACGTAATGCCCACTCAAAATATGGTTGTACCACCACCCTAGAAAAATATAGAGAACGTGGAGGGAGGTTTCGCTATAATAAACCCCTCGTTCCTCCTGGCATGAATGGAGCCACTGCAAGAGCAGCTCATTGTCCGCAAGCTTTTCAAGCGTAAGCCACCCCTCCGCTTTTTCGAGATCGACTTGTTTGTCCGTAAGAAGGTGGTAGAGTGCCCGCCGCAAGCTGCGTTCCGTTCCATTGACTTGAAACCCTTTTCGTGCCACTTTCGTTAGGTGTAAGTCGAAACGATCCAACATTTCTTCTACTTCTGGAAGATACTTCTGAATGCTTGAGCGACTCAGGTGAAATTCGTCAGCCAACTGCTGAATGGTGACTGTCTCCTGCATCACCACAAAAAGGGTTATCATCGTAAGCTGTGTACGCTTATCAAATGAAATCTGATTCCCTTCCGCGAGTGTGAACAACACAGAACGGTTTTCTTTACTAACGTGCAAGAGAACACCTTTGCCAGGCGCTCTGGTCAGCGAAAGATCCATATCTTTTAATACGGCATCCATCGCATCCAGATCATAGCGAATGGTTCGTTCGCTTACATTTTGCCATTTTGCCAGAAACTCAACCGTGACATACTGGCTACTTTCTAGAAGCTTTGCTAGTAGTATTTTCTGTCTGGAGGAAAACATGGCATCACCCTTGCTGTCATCTTATCTTGATGACGTATAATGTTAAAGACTAAACTTTATCACAGTTGTGGCAACAAAAGATTTTAACGTGTAAGGAATCTTAGAATACTTAAATCCTCAGCCATATACAAACGCCATAAGAGGTGTTCGTAAATGGGTGTAGAGATCGACATTTGGAGCAACTAAAACATTTGCTCACTGTAAGGATGCCCAAATCTTTGACGTAATTAAAAAGAATGTTTCACCTATCAAACTAGCGGTAATATAAACACTTGTAAGTGGTTAACCATTTGAAGGAGGGTTCTAGCTGCTAAGATAAATGTGTAAATAACTATAAATAACTCTTTAATATTTATAGTT
>NZ_LLYY01000060.1 GCF_001484965.1 Shouchella shacheensis
CTCTTTTGAACCCCCGGCATAGCCGGGGGTTTTCTAAACCATTAAAAAAGCTGCAGCTTCGATTTCTCGTAGCTGCAACCCCTTTTAGCGTATGACCTCCACATTGCCCATATACCCGCGAAGTGCCTCCGGTACAACGATGGAGCCATCTTCTTGCTGGTAGTTTTCGATAATGGCTGCCACTGTACGGCCGACGGCAAGGCCAGAACCGTTGAGCGTGTGAACAAACTCTGGCTTGCCTCCCTCGCGGCGAAACTTAATATTGGCGCGGCGTGCTTGGAAATCGCCGACGTTGGAGCAAGAAGAAATTTCGCGATAGGTATCAGCACTAGGGATCCATACTTCCAAATCATAGGTTTTTGTTGCCGTAAAGCCAAGGTCCGCAGTACAAAGAGTAACGACGCGGTACGGCAATTCTAAACGTTTTAGTACATTCTCCGCATGACTTGTCATCTGTTCTAACTGTTCAAAGGAGTCCTCTGGCTTTGAAAAGCGCACCATCTCGACTTTGTTAAACTGATGCTGGCGAATGAGTCCACGCGTGTCACGGCCTGCTGAACCTGCCTCGGAACGGAAATTTGTGCTATAAGCGTTATACGCAATGGGTAGGTCAGCCTCGTCCAAAATTTCATCGCGATGCAAATTAGTGACAGGCACTTCAGCTGTCGGAATCAAGAAATAGTCCTCTTCCCGAATTTTAAAGGAATCTTCCTCAAACTTCGGGAGCTGACCTGTCCCAATCATGCTTGTACGATTAACGAGATACGGCGGCAGTACTTCCTCATAGCCGTGTTCGGTAGCATGCATATCCATCATGAGATTAATAAGTGCTCTCTCCAGGCGGGCGCCTAGCCCCTTGTACACAGTAAAGCGGCTTCCCGTCACCTTTGCGGCGCGTTCAAAGTCCAGAATCCCAAGTCCTGTGCCAATTTCCCAGTGTGGCTTTGCTTCGAAGCTAAAAGTTGGAATGTCCCCCCACGTGCGTTCCTCGCGATTGTCATTTTCAGACTCGCCGTACGGAACGTCTTCATGTGGAATGTTAGGAATCGTAAGCAACAGTGCCTCAAGCTCCTCTTCCACTTCTTTTAACGGTTCATCCTGTTGTTTTATGCGTTCCGACACTTGCTTCATTTCAGTGATCAGTTCACCGGCATCTTGCTTTTCTCGTTTGAGACGAGCGACCTCTCCAGAAACATGATTGCGGTGGCTTTTCAACTCCTCGACTTCCTGAATCATCGTTCGACGGGACGCATCGAGCTCCGCAAAGCGATCCAATCCTGGAACACCGCCTCCTCTTCTCTCAAGCCTTTGTTTCACTTGCTCAAAGTCATTACGTAGCCTTTTGACGTCTAACATAGTACGACCTCCTCGTTCATCTCTCTTAGTTTACCAAAGTTTTGCGTAGAAACAAAAACAAGAAGGGAACATGAGCAAATGAAAAACGGAAAAGCGGAGGCCGGTCGAACAGAATCTAAAAAAAAGAGTCTTACTACATAGCGTAGCAAAACTCTTGCTTTGTCCTTGCCTAGATAGCCGTTGCTCTCATTGCTTCTTCCACCATCTCTACAAAATACCGATGCAGACGGCTATCATCGGTAAGTTCTGGGTGAAAGGAGCAGGCTAAATAATGTCCCTGCCTAACCGCAACCATTTCATCGTTATAGGTGCTCAGAACACTGACGTCTGAGTCTACTTCAAGTACGAGCGGCGCGCGTATGAAGACGGCACGCAAATCTTCTGCAATCCCTTCTACAGCGAGGTTGGCTTCAAAGCTTTCTCTTTGTCTGCCGAACGCATTTCGCTGCACGGTCATGTCAATGAAGCTTAGATGCCCGGCTTCCTGATTGGCGAGTCTCTTAGCCATCAAGATCAACCCTGCACACGTTCCAAAAATAGGCTTCCCGCTTTCACCAAATCGCTGCAGCGCGTCAAAAAAGCCATACTTGTCAATAAGCTTTCTCATCGTCGTGGATTCCCCGCCAGGCAGAACAAGTCCGTCAAGGGATTCAAGGTCGTGAATATGCTTCACTGCACACGCTTCTGCTCCGTTCTCCTCAAGCATGCGGATATGCTCTCTCACAGCTCCCTGTAGAGCCAATACGCCGATTTTCATACAATCTCTCCTTCCTTTCGTTATCCTATGAATGGATGAAGCGGACAAGACGTAACGTCTTGCCCGCAGGTCGTTCTGTATACTCTTTCACCTGGAGACATAGGCCTTCTCGCTTCTGACCAAGCCCCCTCCGCCTTTCTTTTGATCCAGCTGCGGGGGGCTAGAAGCTTCGAGATTTTTCGCCCTGACAACGAAATCCAAGACAGGGATTTCTTTTGTCAGGTCTCCAAAATTCTCGCTTCTGACCAAGCCCCCTCCGCCTTTCTTTTGATCTAGCTGCGGCGGGTAGAAGCTCGGGATTTTTCAGGCCTGACAACGAAATCCTAAAATCGGGATTTCTTTTGTCAGGCCTTCCAAAATCCTCGCTTCTGTTCGACCCGCCTCCGCCTTTCTTGTTACCATCCTCGTTCTTGCATGCGTTCTTCGGCTGCAAGGGTGGAGATTTCCAGGCCTTTCATCGCAGTGCCTAGGTTTTTCGATAGCTCCGCGATGAGGGCATAGTCTGTGTAGTGGGTAGTGGCTTCTACAATAGCGCGAGCAAATTTCTCAGGGTTGTCCGATTTAAAGATCCCTGAGCCGACAAAGACGCCATCTGCGCCTAGCTGCATCATCAGTGCAGCGTCGGCTGGTGTCGCCACGCCGCCTGCTGCAAAGTTGACGACAGGGAGCTTGCCTGTTTCTTTAATTTCAAGTAGAAGCTCATACGGCGCCCCTAAATTCTTCGCTTCGGTCATTAGCTCATCGGTGGACATGCCAACGACTTGTTTGATTTGCGCCTGCATTTGACGCATATGGCGAACAGCCTCCACAATGTTTCCTGTGCCCGGCTCGCCCTTGGTGCGAATCATGGAAGCCCCTTCGCCAATACGGCGTCCTGCTTCGCCTAGGTCACGTGCTCCGCAAACAAACGGAACGGTGAAGTCACGTTTATTTAAATGATAAACCTCGTCTGCTGGTGTTAGTACTTCACTCTCGTCGATGTAGTCAACACCCATCGCTTCAAGCACACGTGCTTCCACGATATGACCAATGCGCCCTTTGGCCATCACTGGAACAGACACCGCATTCATGACTTCTTCAACAATGGTGGGATCAGCCATACGCGCAACGCCACCTGCAGCTCTTATATCAGAAGGAACACGCTCCAGTGCCATGACGGCAACGGCGCCTGCCTCCTCGGCTATTTTCGCTTGTTCTGCATTGACGACGTCCATGATGACGCCGCCCTTTTGCATTTCTGCCATCCCCCGTTTAACACGGTCTGTACCTGTTTGACTCATGTTCTCTCCCCCTCAGTTTTCTACTTATAGTATACCTCATTTAGCGCAGAAGTTAAAATTCCAATTTCCAACTCATCCGGTAATCGTGCCAGCCACGCTTGTCCAAATGCCAGAGAAAAAGTCACCAATACCGCGCATTGCCGAGCGGAACCAGCCGGCTTTTTCTACTTCTTCCTCGACAACAAGATCAACGCCACTCTCATTTGTTCCAAAGAGATAGTCCACTTCTTCATCGAAGGAAACAGATAACGTTCCTACACTTTCTCCGGCTTCAAGCGGAGCGAGAAGCTCTCCTTCTTCATTGACCTTATCTTCATCGAGCTGAACGTCAACGGTGTAGCCCTCTTCTTCCCCATTTTGTAAAAGGGTTGTCAACGCGCTACCCGAGGCAATACTGACTTCTTTCTCTACTCCGTCAGAAACAGGGAGCACCCCATTTTCGTCAGGAGTCGTACCTTCTTCGATAATGGTTTGCTGCGTGAACTCATCAAATCCAAAGTCAAGAAGTTTTGCCGTTTCGTTAAATCGATCTTCTCGCAGTTCAGTTCCCATCACCACTGTAATCAGTCTCATGCCGTCACGTTCCGCTGTCGAGGTAAAACTGTTGCCGGCAGCGTTCGTGAAGCCAGTTTTTAAACCGTCCACACCTTCGTAGGCTAAGCCTTCCTCCATCCCCGGCAACATCGAGTTCCAGTTTGTCATCTCAATGTACTCTCCGGGACCAGCTTCAAACGTTTTTTCCGTTACGCTAGCTGTCTCTAACACTTCAGGGTAATCGCTGAGCAAATGGCTGGCAAGCTGAGCGACGGAACGTGCAGACAAGGTCGTTTCCGCATCCTCACCAGTTCCTTCTGGATGTTCCCCTGCTAAGCTGCTATTGTTTAATCCACTGGAGTTAATGAATTCATACTGATCGAGTCCAAGCTCACCTGCTTTCTCATTCATACGCTCAACAAATGCCGTTTCCGATCCAGAAATATGCTCAGCTAAAGCCATGGTCGAAGCGTTCGCTGAGTAGATCGCCAGCGAATCATATAAGTCCTCAACGGTGTATGTGTAGTCCTGTCTAAGAGGTACGTTGGACAAATCTCTTTGCAAAGACAAACTGCGAACGTGATCGTTAATTTCTACCTCATCGTCCCAAGCAATTTCTCCTGTTTCAACCGCCTCTAAAACAAGATATTCGGTCATCATTTTTGTCATACTAGCAATCGCTAATTGTTCATCAATATTATCTTCAAACAAAATTTGTCCGCTGTTTGCATCTACTAAGATCGCTGCTGACCCGTCTATTTCTAAAGATTCAGCGCCTGCCGCTTGCGGTGCCATCAGAGCAGTCACTGCCAGCAGGCTTGCGAAAAATGAGAACGACATTTTTTTCCATGCCGGCTTTTTCACTTCTTCCACCTCCACATATTTAACGCACATTTGCTATTTTACCATGCTCATACACAAAAAAATAGATAGAGAAAGGCCCCCTATCTATTTTCATATTTTCGTCAAATATCCCCGTTACAATGAGTAATTTGGCGCTTCTTTTGTAATTTGTACATCATGCGGATGGCTTTCTCGAAGCCCAGCATTTGTAATCCGAATAAACTGACCGTTTTCTTGCAAATCCTCAAGCGTTTTGGTGCCACAATACCCCATACCGGCACGAATCCCACCTAACAGCTGATGAATCGTGTCGCGGAGCGGTCCTTTATAGGCTGTACGGCCTTCGATGCCCTCAGGAACAAGCTTCTGATTATTTTCCTGGAAATAACGATCCTTGCTTCCCTTTTCCATCGCTCCAAGTGAGCCCATGCCGCGGTAAACTTTGAACTGACGTCCCTGGTAGATCTCTGTCTCACCAGGGCTTTCGCTCACCCCAGCAAGTAAACTTCCAAGCATAACGCCATGGCCACCTGCAGCTAATGCTTTCACAATATCCCCAGAATACTTAATTCCGCCATCAGCGATGATCGGGACGCCGTGCTTCCTTGCTTCGGTGGCGCAGTCGTAAACAGCTGTAACCTGAGGAACACCAATACCTGCGACTACACGGGTGGTACAAATAGACCCTGGACCAATGCCAACTTTCACAACGCTGACGCCGGCTTCAATAAGGTCGCGTGTGCCTTCAGCCGTCGCTACATTGCCAGCTATAATGGTTAACTCCGGATACTCCGCGCGAACCTCGCTGATTTTTTCAAGAACGCCTTTAGAATGTCCGTGTGCCGTATCAATGACGATCGCATCCACACCCGCATTCACAACCGCAGCAATACGAACATCCACATCAGCAGATACACCAATCGCTGCCGCGACAACCAATCGTCCCTGAGCATCTTTAGCAGAATTCGGGAACTCAATCACTTTTTCAATATCCTTAATGGTAATAAGGCCTTTTAGCGTGCCTCCATCATCAACAAGAGGCAGCTTTTCAATCTTGTGCTCCTGCAGTATTTTTTCGGCTTCTTCAAGGGTTGTCCCGACAGGTGCGGTGACAAGATTCTGCTTGGTCATAACATCATCAATCATGATGGAGTAATCCTCAATAAAACGTAAATCTCGGTTTGTTAAGATGCCCACAAGCTTCTGGGCCTCATCGACAATCGGTACTCCGGAGATCCGGTATTTTCCCATCAAGTGTTCAGCATCAAATACTTGACGATCAGGTGTTAGGAAAAAGGGATCGGTAATGACGCCGCTTTCCGAGCGCTTCACTTTATCAATCTGCTCCGCCTGTTCTTCAATCGACATGTTCTTATGAATGACACCAAGACCACCTTCACGAGCAATGGCAATCGCCATTTCCGATTCCGTGACGGTATCCATTCCAGCACTAATAATCGGTATGTTGAGCTTTACGTTCTCGCTTAGCTTTGTAGCAACGGACACATCTCGTGGCAATACCTCTGATTTGGCTGGTACCAACAATACATCGTCAAAGGTAAGACCTTCTTTTTGAAACTTTGATTCCCACACGTTTTATAGCCCCCTCAAAGCTTAGCTGAAAATATTATTAGTAGCGTATCAATTGGGCAAACTACTGTCAAGAAAGGCTTTTAAGTAGTACTTTTCAGAATACAAAGTGTATGCTTTAGGGAGGAAATGATGAATTACTTGCTTCCATTTGAATCCGCAACGTTTACACGTTCCTATCTTTTCAATCATTATGAACGTCAGCAAACCTCCAATGCCAGTTCCAAGAGTTACCGAAACTGTTACCCATTTATTTACCACTTGCAACATGGAAAGCTTTATCTTGAACAGACTCTAAGATCGCCTATTGAGTTGCAGCCGATTCTTCTCTTTTATGGTCTCAGCCAGATGCTGAAAGGCTGTTTATTGATTGTGGATCCTCTTTATCCGGAAACTTCTTCTGTCCTCGCTCACGGCGTGAGTACACGTAAGCGAAAAAAGCAAGGCTATTCCTTCTTACAAGACGAAGTGAAAGTTCAGCGGAATGGATTGTATGCTCACATGCTCACCAACATGTTCCATGTGAAACATCAGGAACGAGAAAAATACTCGATGCTCTTTCTGTTAAAGCAGTTGCCCGATCTTGGGAATATGTTCACCTTGCTTAGAAAAGAAGAGGTCTTCTTGCAGGGGCGAATACAGAGAGACCATTTTCTCTTCTCAACGTGCATCCTCGATTCCTACCATATGACCTCCAACCGCTTCGAACAGTATATCCATGAGCATGGAGGGTCTTGGTTGGATACGGACCGCCCCATCATTGAGGGTGAAAATTCGATTCGTCTCCCCCTAAAAAACGGCAAGATCCCACCTACAGAGCCGTCTCCCTTGCTTTACGATCAGACAGGGTTGCCTCATCTCCATGTATTGAAAAAAGACGCAGGGTTCTTGCCAGAGCTTGCTGTTCATTACTTGCTTTTATATAACTTGAGTATGATCTGTCGCTATGAAGCGGAATGGTGGGGAGAGCTGCTTCACACATTCGACTCTCACGACTTGCCGTTGATCAAAAGCTATTTAGCGCTCGCTCATACTCGCCTGCATCAGCTCTTCGAGGCGTTTTTGTCGAACCCAAAATGAAGGATGAGCACAAGAGAGCTAACTATCCACCAGCAACGCAACGAACTTATAGGCAAAAAAATAGCCCTCTATACATCTGGAGGGCTATTGATATTCGTTTGTCGTATGTTGTAGGTCGGTGTTCACGTTCGTTGCGGGCGGAGCATGAGCCTGTGCTTGCTGAAACTGCTGTCGGACCTGAGTTAATGCTTGCTGTTGCTGAGCAAAAACTTGCGCATCTTCTTGCTGTTTCACTTGTTGTACTTGTTGCTGAACTCGCCGTAGCTGTTCCGCGGCGTTCCGCATCTGTTGTGGGTTCCCACTTGCTTGCGCAAGCTGATAAGCCTCCCCAACGTTCTGTATCGCTTGCTGAATCTGCTCTCTTTGCAGTTCTGACATAGCAAAAGCCTCCTACATATTTACTGTTAACCAACCCGAGCTGATTGTTAGGACGTTACCACCCCTACCTTTGCCGAACTGTGTCGCTTTTATACATGGAAAGTGGGGGCTCGCCGTTTTTTGTGGTAGGGTCCTGCTAAACAGGTACCGCAACTGTTCATAGCCATTCAGGGACCTTTTAAGGGTGAAGAAGGGGTAACGCAGTGACAACAGTCTTGCTGCTTGTTTTTAGGGCCATTGCGTGGGAGAGATCGAGGACTAGTCATCTATTCTTTTCTCGTAGAAGGACATGAAGCATTTCTGTAGTGCTCCACGAGTTTGATTTTTCGAGCTCCTCCCATTTTTTATGAATACAAAAAACCCCACCTAAAAAGGTGAGGTATTGTCTAGCTACGGCGG
>NZ_LLYY01000061.1 GCF_001484965.1 Shouchella shacheensis
TTAATTTTGAGGTCCGTTCATCTTTTTGGAGACTTTTTCAGTGGCCTCCTCATTATGGGTGCGATTTTTTGTATCTTTGCCGGAAAACTCATCAGAGTACCAACGAATGTACTCATACCAATTGTTACCGTATTCATCATTCTCGGTGCCTTTGCTTTGCGTAACCTAATGTTTGATGCCATGCTCGTCTTCTTATTCGGCTTAACGGCTGGTATTTACGTAAGTATCAGTATCCCGTGATTGCCGTTGTATTAGGGCTTGTACTCGGACCGATCGCGGACAGCGAGCTTATGCGTGCTGTGGAGTTGTATGGAAGCGGAACGTTTGCCGCTTTCTTCACAAGACCGATTTTTATAATTATGATTATTGTTACCGTGGCAGCAGTTGTGAGCCCTTATATGATGAAGCGAGTGAAGAAGAAGCGTTCTGACCAGAATGGAAGCACGTAAAGGGGGAAATGATATGTCACAAAAGGCGATACGTTGCAGCGTATATCGTGGCGGTACGAGCAGAGGTGTGTTTTTTCATAAGGAAAATTTGCCTGCTGAGCAAAAAGAGTGCCATCGTATATTTATGGATGTCATGGATGCGTATAACCGATCGCAAGTCGACGGCTTAGGTAGCGGCACGAGTCATACGAGCAAAGTCGTTGTTATTTCTCCACCAAGCCACCCTGAGGCTGACGTGGATTACACTTTTTATCAAGTTGGGGTTGGAGAAGAAATTGTCGATGACAAAGGAACATGTGGAAATTTGATGGCGGCTGTTGGTGCATTCGCGATTAACGAACATTATGTGAGTGGAGCGGGCAGCCAGGTCGAAGTGAAAGCATGGAATACGAACATTGATAAGTTAATTTCGATTACTGTTCCATTAATTAACGGTGTTCCAAAAGTGCAAGGGGATTATCCCATGCCAGGGACAGTGAGAACAGGGGCGAAATACGAAGTACGCATTCTTAACCCTGGCGGCGGGAAAACCGGAAAGACGTTGCCGCTAGGTGCCATTTATGAAAATGAAGACGATCGCTACTCCTTTGTTGATCTCGTAAACCCATTTACGTATGTAGCAGCTGAAGATGTTGGCTTAAGCGGCACAGAAGCAAACGATGAGCTTAGCAGCAACGATTCGCTGCTATCCGAGTTAGAACGTATTCGGGTGCATTCAGCTGTTGTGGGTGGGTTGGAGCCTACGCTGGAAGCTGCATCAAACGCACCGGCCATTCCGAAAATTGCCATCGTCGGAAAGCCCCAGACCTACGTTACGACGTCCGGCAAGACGGTCCATGCCGAAGACGTCGATATCCTCGCAAAGATGATTTCGATGGGGAACGTACACAGGACGTTCGCGGGCAGCGGGCTGTACAATATTGCTGCTGCAACGTACCTCCCTGGCACGCTCCCAAATCAGTTTGTTCGCAACCGCGAAAAAAACGGTATCATTAGAATTGGCCACCCGGACGGCATTGCCGAAGTTGCCGTAACTCCCACTAATGATGGGGAGGATGTCGCCGCGGTTGGACTGGATCGAACGGTTCGCTTAATTATGAAAGGCGACGTGTTTGTAAGAAACGCTGAGGATTAAATATGAAAGCTAAAGGTGACAATGCAGCTGCCTGATTCTTCAGGCAGCTGTTGTGTTTTTCCGCTATTAGAGCTTGACGGTAGGCCAAGTTTTTCTAATGAAACCATCAAAGATGCACAAGAACAAATTGATCAATATAATGGGTTGATAAGGAAAGTGGATATTTCTCGTTCCAGAGTTCATCGTGGGCGAGGCAAGCCAAAACCAATATCATAGCTGTGCAAACTTTGTTCTAAAGGTTATGTTTAATAGTAAGATCTTTATTTAGAGGGAAGTTTGCACAGTTTTTGTGTTTGCGATTTCCTCGCTTGGGCAAAGGCAAAGGTTCTATAAAGGTACAAGGGTTTTGGGATGATACTCGTGGATATTAGTTGTCCAGATACTACAGCGAGGGCGAGGGGTCCCTGAATGGCTCCATTGAAGGCGATGATACAATCCAAATCATCCTTATGTTATAATACAGTTGTAAAACTGATAAAGGGGATGAAAGCATGACAGAGCCTAAAATAAAATCAAATGTACAATTTATTGGCAGTGCCCCCGAAAAGTATAGCCAAGAGCGTATTGAAAGAGATTATCTACAGCGTTTAAATAATATGGATAAAGTCATTAAGCAATTTGCTAAAAAAACTACACGAGCATAAACAAGGATCAATTTGATCCTTGTTTTTTGCTCTTTCAAACGCTTGTAGTCAACAAACTTTTACCTGAATAAAATACATAGAGAGCAATTTTGATTTTGAACATTTGTCAGGTTAGGTTTTTCCGGCTACTGAGCCCAACTTAAATTAGTGACTCTTTATTTCGGATGAAAACTTCTGGATTCTTTGTGTTATCAGAGTACCAACTTGCACCATCTCACTTATTGTCTTTTCCTCTAAATGGGGTTTAAATTCTGTTGCTTCATCGAGAATCTTTTCCATTGATATATATTGCTTTTTAAGCTTTTCAGTGAGTTTGGTTTGTACTAAAGCCCGTTTGGCTTGCTGTGCGTATTTCTCCGCTATTTCAATCTTTTTTTCAACGCTGGTCTGAGTCTCATTCAAGGTTTTCATCTCGGCTTTGTAATTTTTTGTGAGGGCTCGCATCTGAGTTTGATTTAAACCTAATTCCTTTTTTCAGCTGCCTTATAGGTCCTTGTAAGTCTTGCTCAAACTCTTCAGTGAAATCTTTAAGTGTTCTAGGGTTTGTTATATAGACTTTGGAGGTCGGTGATACGTTTTTACCCGTAATTAGAACGGTATCATTAACTAAGACTGCTTCTGTCCTTTTTGGGTTTGTCTCTTTATTGATGTGTCGAACCAGTTTTTTAGACTCACTTTTTAAAGCTGATGATAATGTTTCATTAGCATTTACGATTTTGAACTTTTTAATTGACATCCATGCCCCCCCTTTTTTTTACATCTTATTCAATCTAAGGGTTGTATTATGTATTCATTTAGGGATCGTCCTGATCGTGAAGGAAATTTGTTTTTTGACGAGGGGATTTTCCTGAAACCAGATCATCGATGAAGTCGACAGGGGATAAGTTTTGTCTAATGGATTGACTATTCGGATAACTATGATATTTTTAATCTAAGAGGGAGGTAATACATGGGTTCTTATCCCGGCCTTTCCGATTATGAAATTAGAGAACTAGTTGAGGACTTGTTGAACCTTCAATAATAAAATAAAAAACCCCGCTACTAAGCGGGGCATATAAATATGTAAAGCCCCATCTCACCTACATGAGTAGCTCACGTAGGAACGCAAGCCTTCGGATCGACAGGGCTAATTACCAAGGTTAATTAGTCATTACCCTGATTATATCTCATTATAACCAACTGGACAGAGCTATATTTTTCGAATATGAGTATGAAGGCGATAAGTATTTGGTATTTACCCAAGCTTTATTGAAGACGGGTGATCCTAATCCGCCTGAATTGCAGAGGTTACTACGAAAAAGTAAGACACAATACAATAGCTTTTGCCAAAAACCTGAGGATTATATATAAAAGGAGATGGTTTTAAATGGCTCAGAAAAAAACGAATCAACACAAGGAATTAATTGATCACTTAATTGCCAAAAATATCTCTCTTGCTTTTAGAGATAACAATATTTGTATGGGTGATGCTTGTGTCTACACCTCTTACTTAACAAAAGAACTTCTAAAAGAAAAGTTTGATTTAGATGCACAATTAGTTGCTGGTAAAGTTGACTTCTCCCCTGCAGGGGTAGGGATGGCTTATAATTGGGATCCACCAAGAGAATTCCATATGTGGGTGAAGTTGGGATTAAAAGTTATCGATATTGCAGTAATGACAGTACCTCAAAGAAATGATTTTAACCTTAAATATTTGAACTCACCTTGGATTGAAAACGACATGTTTCCCCTAGTTTGGGGGAAGGACACACCTTTTGAATATACAAAAGTAAAGAACGGTGTGGAACAAATAGAAAGCCCAGTGGATGCCGAAGATTACAAGGTATTGTACGAGTATGCATCTAAACTCATAGACGAAGGATTGGATGAAGTAAGATAGTTTATGTTCTTTGCTTATAGTTTTTATAAAAAGTTTGGGTTTAAATGAATACGGCGGACGGTTTTTACCACTTGTGTGGTCTTTTTTACCACCTTTTGCGGGGGAATGTACCACTCATTGCGGAGTCCGTTACCACACATGAAAAGCATGGATTGAATATTGCCATGAGATAGGGTCAGTTGTACCATTTGTTGAGCCACTAAGGACATAATAGAGAGCTATCTATGACATGGGTGAGCACTATAGTAGATGAAGCTATTCCCCGCCCATGGGCGGGGAATAGCTTCATCCATTAAAATGGAAGGATCCAGATTTAAGTTCAAGCTTCAATTTCTCACAACGAAGCTTATCAATCTCCTTTTGTAACGCTCCCACCTTTTCCTCGAGTCTTACGATTTTGGTTTCATCATTGATTCCTTTTTCATAAGCTGTTCCAACATAACTTAAATCTACCAGGAAAGATAACACAGCTTGCTCTTTAATATTGTAGTCCGCTCCATTTTCTGTTGCTTCGATTTCACCTTCAGTTATCCATTGCCTGACATCTTTCTCACTGCACTCAATCTCATAATTGTGTAGGAGTTCGACAGCCTCTGCGATGGTCATGTAATCCCTCATTTAAAACTCCCTTTCAGTTCGTATTCTGGTTTTTATAAAAGATCGTTGTTCCTTACATCGTTTGCCGTTTGTTTTTGCACACCAAGACGTTCACGCATCGATACCTTTCCATCAATAAAAATATCATAGGAATCATGAACAATTCGGTCGAGAATGGCTTCTGCTAGGGTGCCATCTCCCAGTTTTTCGTACCATCCATCAATATCGAATTGGGAACAATAGATGTTGGATTGTTTTGCTTGGCGCCTTGTGTTAATGATTTCAAGAAGGAGAGCTGCTTCTTCATTGGTTAAGGTGTGAAGCAGCCATTCATCAAGAATAAGAAGATCTACCTTCTGAAGCTTCCTCATTAGTTTGACATAACTGTCATCCTGTTGATATTTTGCAATTTTAAAATCCTCTAATAGATCAGGAAGTCGTGTGTATTGTACCTTGAAGAACTGCCGGCACGCTTGTACGCCAAATGCGATGGCCATCCACGATTTCCCGGCCCCAGACACGCCTTTAAAGATAATATTCCGCCCATCCAGAATGTAGCTCCCACTGGCTAGACGCAGGAGTAAATCTTTCTCCAGTTTCCGGTCTTCATAATACATGATCTCTTCGATTGAAGCCGATTCAGGAAACGCTGCCTGTTTGAGAAGAAGGTTTAATTTATTACTTTTCCGGCGGGATTCTTCATGATCAATTAAGATACCGAATAATGTCTCAAAATCCATTTCTTTGTTTTCTGCCTTCATGAATCCTGATCAATCATAAATAAAGTAGAACCTGCCCAATCTACTTCTAACACTTCCCCTGGTTTCCGTCTGATTCGCATGGTCGCTTTATACTTTTGGGCAAAGTGGTGGTAATGCTCCGTGAATGTCCGATAAGCATAGGGAATCTTCTCTTGTTCCCGGGCTTTCCTCGCATATTCCTCATGAAGCAACGTCAATGTGACATGTGGTTTGGCCAACTCCTCATGCAGATAATCAAAATCAATCGTTTGCCGGCCAGAAGCTTCGAGTTTTTCTCTGGATAGAGAAAATCTTCAATCCCACTATTTAAAAGTATATTCGTCTGAGCCAACTATACCAAGTTAATAAGAGAAACCACCACCTTTATTTACGCAAAAAAAAACAAAGACCCCCTTTTTTAACGGTAATATTTTTGGGTCAAGCGATATATGAGTTGATTTAAGGCTTTATTTGCGTAATAAATTACGAAAATAATATTGACACCGCTTTCAATGAGTGTTAAGTTATGAGTGTTAATCCTCATAAGATAAATTTACGTAAAGGATGTGTTGATATGAAAGTAGGTTATATGACAAATGGCTATGGCATACAAGTTGGCTCTAATGGTGGTGTGACAAGTGTTAAAGATAGTCGATATGAGACACTTTGTCACGATGAGGAGGTGATTAAAACGTTGGCTTCTCAGGGTTATTCAAGTATTGAAATGTTTGATGGTAACCTCGAACGCTTTGCGGAAAACCCTGACGAATTGCAGGAACTATTAGCAGATAATAATGTTTCTCTTCTAGGTGTTTATATTGGAGCAAACTATATTTATCACGATGCTCTGGAGGATGAATTGTGGAGAATTGAACGCATAAGTGAATTAGCTTCGAAATTCGATGCAAAACATATCGTTCTGGGAGGCGGGGCTTTAAGGCCAAACGGAAATTCCGAAGAAGATTATGATCAATTAGCTGATGGGTTGAAACGAGCAGAAGCGGTTGTCACGAAGAATGGTATGGTGGCAAGCTATCACCCGCATTTAGGTTCGATGGTGGAGTCACCTGAACAGGTGGACAAGCTCTTTGCCAGATCGCCAATTTCTTTTTGTCCTGACCTTGCACATTTAGCCGCAGGTGGAGGAGACCCTTTGGAGATGATTAAAAAATATAAGGATCGAATAAAATACGTTCACTTAAAAGATTTAAAAGACGGCGCGTTTGTACCGCTTGGAAAAGGTGATCTTCAGATAGAGGAAATTATAGACTTTCTGAGAAAAGAAGGGTATACAGGGGACTGGTTAGTTGAAATTGACGGTTATAATGGCGAACCAAAAGAAGCAAGCTTGACCTCGTACGAATTTTTAAAAGGTAAATTAGAAGCTTAAAATTATACCGAAATAATGAAATTAGACTATACTTAATAATGAAGGGAAGATTCATAATGAAAGAATTAAAAGTTGGATTGGTTGGCGCAGGTTTTATGGGGAAGGCGCATGTTGTAGGATATTCGAATGCTCCGAAATTGTTTTGGCCAGCTGTTGCAAAACCTGTACTGAAAACGGTGTGTGACATTGACAGTGATGTAGCCAAAGACGCAAAAGAACGTTTTGGTTTTGAAAAAAGCACCACTGATTATATGGATATTGTTAATGATCCTGAAATCGATATTGTAAGCGTTTGTACACCGAACGATTCACACGCAGAGATTTCAATTGCTGCTTTGAATGCAGGAAAACACGTCTTGTGTGAAAAACCAATTTCGAATAATGCGGAAGATGCAAGAGCAATGGTTGATGCAGCCGAAAGAGCAAAAGAAAAAGGGATTATTTCCATGTGTGCATATCAGTACCGGCGTGTACCAGCTGTTGTACTGGCAAAGAAATTTGTTGATGAAGGAACGATTGGGGAGATTCTCAATATACGGACACAGTATTTACAGAGCTGGAGTGCAGATCCAAATTCGCCACTTTCATGGAGATTCCAAAAGAAATATGCTGGAGCGGGAGCACTTGGTGATATTGGTACGCATGTGATTGATATTGCCCAGTATCTTGCAGGGGATATCGATGAGGTCGTCTCAAATGTCCGGACTTATATTAAGGAGCGCCCTGTACAGGAAGGTGGGGCTGACTTATTGGGAACCGTTAAAATTGACGAAAATGCAAAAAAAGCTCCTGTGGATGTTGAGAGGCCACTGAAAAAGTCTCCAAAAAGATGAACGGACCTCAAAATTAAT
>NZ_LLYY01000062.1 GCF_001484965.1 Shouchella shacheensis
CTTGGAGATGCGACCATCATCGACCTTCTCGCCGAGACCGGAGATCTTTCTGCTTGCGAGCATCCACGCCAATTAGTAAAACTAGCGGGACTCACCTTGCAAGAAAGTTCGTCGGGGCTACACAAAGGACAAAAGCGCATTTCAAAGCGAGGAAGACGCCGGCTCCGAGCCCTGCTATTCCGAGTGATGTTGCCCATGGTTCGCCATAACCAGGCGTTTAAAGCCTTGCCGTATTATACGACTCGCAGTAAAAACCCGCTGCGTAAAAAACAGTCGATTGTCGTCCTATGTGGCAAGCTCTTAAAAATTTTACACACGCTCGCAACGAAGCACCGGACCTTTGTGAAGCTCAACTACTGAAAGACCTACCAATGTTTCAAGAAGTGCCTACAGTCTAAGCTAGCGGTGCAATCAAGAGGATGACACAGAGAAGCTGGCACCATTTTTTCCATACGACCTCGAGTCCCTAAAGGAGCTTAGCCGGCCTCTGCCTTATGACTAGACCGAACGAAGGAATGTAGGCACGCGATGCCAAGAGACATGGGAGGGTCCGTCAGCATAAGCATTCGCAGAGATCCAAGGTGCATCACATAGACAGTCAAGATCACCTAATTTTATCCAGTTATCACCGCGAAGCATAAGCTTGACCACCAGATCCTTGAAAAGATGAAAATACTTGTTTTGACACGAGAACAAAAAATTTTTTTTGGCACTCAATCAGCGGCTGAAACCGTTGATCTATCAATGTTTATAGAGGGAGGGAAGGTGAAACGTTTGAAGCAAGTCGAGATTAGAAAATTTACCATCGCGAGCGTGATGAAGAGTACCATTTATTTATTGATGATTCCAATCGTTATATTCGTGTTAATTGGACTTTTTATTTTGGTGTCTACATAGGCGTGGTCGCGCTAGTCACCCTGATCTACAACTGGCTAGCCGGAAAGTTTGGTGGATTGGTGGTCACGGTTCGTGATAAGGATGAGGTTGAAGGTCGCTAAGTCAGAAAAAGGCGGGGAGGATTCCTCGTCTTTTTTGTTTAGCTTCGGCGGGTAGAAGCTCGGGATTTTTCAGTCCTGCCCGGAAATCCAAGGTCGGGATTTCTCGTGCAGGCCTTCCAAAATCCTCGCTTCTGTTCGACCCGCCTGCGCATTTCGGATTGTCTAGCTCCAGCGCCCACTCGCTCGAGGTTTCTTCACGCCGCCAGATCAAGCCAAAACCGGGCTTGATGCTGCCGTCGAAATCCAAGGACGGTAACTCTTATGTCAGGTCTCCAAAATCACCCGCAAACATCCGCATGTGCTTCCGGTTCCCGTACGGTCCCCTCAATTTAGTGTCATAATCATTTTCCTGCTACATAGTTTAAATGTTGAAAGCGTCCATTTTTCTGGTAAAATGAATAATGTTTGTGACAATTCTATGAAGAGGGGTGATTAAATGGATCAATGGTTCGGAACCGACACATGGTTCGGCCAACTAGTCGGGGCAGGAAACGACTTTCTTTGGACCTATATCTTGATAGGTCTATTGATTGTGCTCGGTTTATATTTTACCGTTCGTTCACGGTTTGTACAGTTTCGAATGCTTGGTGAGATGATTCGGTTGCTGTTTAAAGGAACGGATCGCTCTGCGTTTAAGGAAAAGAAAGGGACCTCGTCGTTCCAGGCGTTTGCGATTAGCACGGCCGCTCGCGTTGGAACCGGGAACTTGGCAGGGGTAGCGGTGGCGATTTCGCTTGGAGGGCCTGGGGCGATTTTCTGGATGTGGCTCATCGCTCTTATTGGGGCAGCGTCCGGGTTTATCGAGAGCACTCTCGCGCAAATTTATAAAGTCAAAGACAAGAACGGATTTCGAGGCGGTCCTGCGTACTATATGGAAAAAGCGTTAGGCGCAAGATGGATGGGTGTTCTTTTTGCTATACTTATTACTCTTTGTTTCGGTCTCATTTTTAATGCCGTCCAAGCCAATACGATGAGCGATGCGTTTGCAGGTGCCTATAATGTGGACCCGCTCCTCCTTGGAATCATTATCGCGGTTATCATGGGCGTTATTATTTTTGGTGGCGTTCGTCGAATTGCTGTGATGTCGGAGGTGATCGTACCCGTTTTTGCGATTGTGTACGTGGCGGTCGCCCTGATGATCATGGTGATGAACATCACGGAAGTTCCAGCCGTCATGGCTCTCATTGTGAAGAATGCTTTTGGGATTGAAGAAGTGGTTGGGGGAGGGCTTGGCGCCGCAATTATGAACGGGATTCGTCGCGGTCTCTTCTCGAACGAGGCGGGGATGGGAAGCGCTCCAAATGCCGCGGCCACCGCACATGTGTCTCACCCCGTGAAGCAAGGACTCGTTCAATCCTTAAGCGTCTTCGTGGACACGTTGGTGATATGTAGTGCGACGGCCTTCATTATTCTGCTGACCGACGTGTACACCGTGGGAGAAATTGAAGGAATTCAATTAACACAGCAAGCCCTAACGACTCACATCGGAGATTGGGCGGTCCCGTTTGTGACGATTGCGATCTTTTTCTTTGCCTTTACGTCTTTATTAGGAAACTATTATTATGGCGAAACCAACATCGAATTCATTTCACAAAAACCTTGGCTATTGCTTCTTTTCCGTCTGGCCGTTCTAGGAATGATTGTTGTTGGCGCCACCATCGATCTCGCTATTATTTGGGAAATGGCCGATCTATTCATGGGGACGATGGCCATTGTCAACCTCGTTGCCATTGCACTCCTTGCAAAAATTGCGATTAAGGCGCTTAAGCATTATCAAGCGCAACGCGCCCAAGGAAAAGACCCTGTCTTTCATAAAGACAGCATTCCCGGCCTGAAGAATGTGGAAGCCTGGGAAGAGGAGCGCAAGGGAGAAGAGCAGTCTTAAAGTGTTAACAGGAAATAGAACATCGCGGTTTATCGATGAAATGTCGGTAAACCGCTTTTTTAAAAAAATTCTAGCGGGTAGAAGCTTGGGATTTTTTGCCCCTGACAACGAGATTCATAGCATCGCAGCCTCATACGAAACAAATAGGACCCCCTATCGTAAGCAACGCTTTGGCGTGAAGGACATGGAAAAAGCCCTGTCTTAGACAGAGGCGAGCTGCTCAAAGCCTTACCGATAAGGGTACTCTTTGCCCATCAATTCGCTTAGTTTTACTTTTCGTTTTGTGGTTTTAACCACTAGTTCATTTTGCAATGTACGTAATAAAAATAGGTCAGAGGAAGGAATGTCATGATAATGGCAGACGAGGTTGCGTATTTCTATCGACCTCATTAGCCGTTGAGTTGTCATTTCATCAAATTCCCGTGGGTAATCTTTTAAAACGGACCTTATCATATCGCTGTAAGAGTGAAGATTCTGTTTCTGAATAAAATAACGCTTAGCAAAATGGCTATGCAGAGAATCTATGATGGAAAACGCGTGAACCCTCCTACTCATCTTAATCGCCTCCTTAATGTTTGAATGATTCGACGTTTGTAGCGCCAATTCCTTCTTAATTTAGATGATTCGGTGAAAATAAAGCTAAGAGCCTAGACCCCTAGCTGATAAGCGCGAGGATAAGGGTGGTGGGGAAAAGACTGTGATGCTTAGTACCTTCAACTAAGGCGTTGTGCCTAAAGAAAAAGGGAACTCGGTTTTGTGCAAACGATGTGTTCATGTTATAATGAAAGGCATAAAATATGTATCCTTCGACTATCATAAAAAGAGCCCTTAAGTGCTACGAACACTCAAGGGCTTATAATAGAACGAACGCCCTGCAGGGTGGAGAGTTCTGTTTGACTCAGTAATCACCCATTAGGTTGGAGCCCAGGGGTGATTACTTTTTTTTATCGTTGTCATGCTCGACAAGCGTTAATACCAGCATTGCAACAGCAATACAAAGCATCGCAGCTTCATACGAAACAAACATGACGGCGTTCACCTCCCCTCTACCGTAGGCACCGGTGGCCTTTGGCACGAAGGACGACAGGTGAACTCTCACCCCTGAGAAACGTTGTTCTATTAATCTAGATTATAACAGGAAATAGTTTTGAAGTAGAAGAATAGCAACCTGTATTGTTTAGCAGGCGTTCACCTTAATAATAAAAACTATGTAACGCCAATTCCAAATAATCCTATAATAATAGGATGTGATACGCTTGATTGGGTTCGCTTATTTTTATTCAGCCCTTTCTGATGAAGCTCTTAAGGTTCACTAATGCCCATTGCAAGCAACACCAAAACAAAGCCGTTTCCTAATAAGCCGATAAGCAAAAGAATAAGGCGTTTAGGCATCCACCAAGAGGAGATAGCAGGCAAGAGGCCAACCATATAAAATGGTGAAAGCAAGCATGCCAGCCCCTTCGTCGTCTTATTTACACAACTTTTATGTTAAGCAAGCGCATGGATTGAAGACTACCTTCGTAAGCCAATTGATGAGAGTGAATGAGTGAACGTATTCGATAGGCAATCCAGACATCGGACAATGATTGCTCGGAATCAGCCATCACGGTACCAATCACTCTTGTTGCAAGTATAAATTCTTCATTTGCTATTTCATTAAGGACCCTCCTGGTACATTCCAATATAAATGCGTCGTCTCTGGTTTCTAAATCATCCACGATTTCTCCCTGCCGCCAAGAACGAACCATGCTTTTACTGCGCAGCAACCGTTCCCCCTCTTGCACATAATCGTTTCTCATTTCCTCCGAAAGGGGAACCGTCGAATGCTTGTAAAAGTGGGTGAGCTGTTCAGCGTTACAATCCCCCGTCGAACGAATCTCCATTCGAACATCTTCGTGCTTCATATAATCATCCATCGCAGTAAACGTGTTCACAAGCTTTAGGTCCACATTCTTATCTTTTAACAAGGAACAGCTAATTCGCAGGCCCACTTGCTCTGATGCATTTTCGCAAGTCCAAATGGTTACGTGCTCCCCGTCATCTACTTCTGACAACTCTTGTAGCGACTGACGATAACATGTTTGGCCATCTTCAAAGGAACCAAGCACCGACTGAAATGACGAATTCACCCAACTAAAGTAATGGTTGATGCCCCTTTCTTCGTGAATGGTTTTGATGGGTCCAACAGAGAAATCGATGGGGAATCCAATCACCTTATGATTTTGCTTCCGAAAAGCATGTTTCAATCCGCTTCTTGCTGACCTTCCAAATACGAGATGAATCACAGGAACCTCTCTCCTTTCGTTGGGACTAACATAAATGTCCAACTCTTCCGGATCAATTTTTTACTTCAAGCTTGGGAGAGGGGCGGAAAGCTACGACCAGCCACATGACATTCGCGATTAAAGTTGCGAGGGAAAGAGCGATAACGCCTAAGAAAGCAGAAAAGTTATTGGAAAATGATCCTAGAACTAGCACTCCCAAAATGATGGATATGATGGTCACGATCCCTAACCCACATAGAACAGCCATTACATACCGCATGGCACTCAAGCCCTTCACAAAAATGAATAGTGGAAGCAGATATACGGCAAGCACACATGCAATGGCTGCCCACATCCCCAAAGAATTGAACTCATTAGCGTTAGGCCCTGACGAAGCCAGTGGAGAAAGTGAACCCATAACCAACAAAGAGCAAAAAAGGAAAGCTGAAACGAAGGTCACAAATGAAATTTCTTGCCGGACGATGAATACAAACGGGAAAAGGTTTTATATTTCTTGGCTGAAGGTACGGTCAGTCTAGTCGTTTATCTTTTGGCCATCCTGCTTTTAGGCTCCTTTACGCCTATAAGCGTTTTTTATGAATTATTCATCCTGCTTGGAATAGGGCTGATTCTCGCCTACGTCCTTCTCCGTTACGCCATCTCTGGGATGGAATTTACCGCAGTGGCCACAAAAGAGGAGTACCAAAAAGAGCGAAAGAAGATATTCAAGCAATCCCTAATTTTTGTCTTCATTTTTGCGATTGTTTATTCCATCGTCAGTAGACCTCTTACTGGTGAGGATTGGGTGGATGTAGCTGGTGTCACGGTGTTGTCCGGTATTTTCATGTTTTTGCTTAACGATCTATCACTGCGAAGGTCGTACCATAAAAACAAAGGGTTGCTTGATGAAAGAGAGTAGGTGAACCCAAGGGACGCATGGTGATTGAACATCAGGTGTCCCTAACTATTCAACTATCTTCACCATCTTCACAATCTCTTCTTCAAATCCTAAATGCTCATAAAAACAAATGGCATGAGCATTCGCCTTAAATACATCTAACACGAGCTGTTTGCAGCTTTGTTCTAAACACCACGTCTCAGCTTTACTCATTAACAGCTTTCCGGTTCCTTTGCCTTCACCTGCGCTTGTCACGGCAATCGCGGAAATATAGGCGACTCTCTCATTAGTGAAATAATCCTTGTCCTCCGTTAACTCAATGTAACCAAGAAACTCGTTATCCTGTTCAGCCACAAAAAGGTTGGATGCGTTGACCGAGACAGCGTCTTTGGCTAACTCGATTTGTTTTCGTTCTATAGCCTCTTGGTTCCTGTAGTCCATGAACTCAATATCGCTAAAACGTTCAGAAAGGCTGATGATACGCTCTTTATCCTTTTCTTGATAGGGTCTAATATACATGTGTTATCATCCTTTAGAAAGTCATTTTCTAAAAAAGTCAATAAACTCTTCCTTGCTGCTTACCTCCATCAAAAACGGGGAAATCGACATACTGAAAACGAGCAAAATCGGAGATAACCCAAGCAGAAGGGCCACTGAGATATCAAAGAAAGTGGTCATCAGAAGGGGCAGGAGGACGACAATCATTAAAAAACTACTTTTCATTTTTGATCGTTGGGTTTGATATTGTTTTTCTTCACAACTTGGACAGACCATCTCTGGCCGAAAGGTGAATAACTTCTTCAAGGATTCCTTCCAAGTCCAAGTGTAGCCGCAATGTTCACAGGTCGGCATTCCGTCACCTCCCTTGCAGAATGGAACTTAAAATCAAAGGGCTCTTACCCTCAGAGTATATGTTTCTATATCAAGTGCAAAACCCCTTTAAAGAATGTTGGTACGACAAAAAAGGGCTGGGCCCGGAGTGTGAAAAAAATCTAAATTTCTGTAAAAAACGAAAAAAATACGTTCATTCCTCAGCCGCTATGTTACACTCCAGATGAAGCGATCTGTGTGATTGCTTTTTTTGCGGTCATGCTCCGTACACATCATCCTGGCATTGAGTTATTATAGACACATGCAGTTCCCCTGTTTCTCAAACCATGATCTCATGTTATAATGTAGTAAAGGTCGTATTTGAGCATAAAAGCTGTACTTTTCGACTATTATAAAAAGAGCCCTTGAGTGCTGCTAACACTCAAGGGCAAGGCAATAGAACGAACGCCCTTCAGGGTGAAGAGTTCAAAGACGGTAATCACCCATTAGGTTTGGTCCCCAGGGGTGATTACTTTTTTTTGTCGTTGTCATGCTCGACAAGTGTTAATACGAGCATTGCAACAGCAATACAAAGCATCGCAGCTTCATACGAAACAAACA
>NZ_LLYY01000063.1 GCF_001484965.1 Shouchella shacheensis
CGGAATGCAGCGTGTCTCGATTGCTCAGCCATTTGTAATAGCCGCTCGTTGAAACGTGCAGTATTTTGCACATCTTTACCATTACAGGGGTACGGAAACGAATCGGGGATTGAGGGGCTACTTTGGAAATTAATGTAATATAAATACAGCCTATCTAATGATAGGTTTTTTATTTTAGTATAAAATGGACATATCAAAACGTTCTTACATAAGGAAGGGTTTCAAATGCCGAGTATTCAGGATACGACCTAATACGGGTGATGCTGATAAAACTCATGGTACTGCCCTTTATAAAAGATCAACCCGGATCATTGATTCATCTAGCAGTTTGTATTTGGAAATCCCAAATGATATCCTTATTCCATAATGACACTGGAGGATGATGTCAACAGCGTCATTGGTTGTAAAACCTCTCGCGTCGTCGAGAGGTTTTTTATCTTTTGGCTTTTGCCACGATCCGAACGAACGGGTATTGAATAACTTAAGGGTAGGACCTTTCAAAAAGGAACCCTCGACCTAATTCTTCAGGCTAAGGGCAGGCAGGGTTCTTATTGTTCTTTCTGCTCATGATTCGTAGCCATACCTATGATACAATCGATATTCCCTAATAAGGGAAAGGCATAGGAATTCCCCCTATTTTCTTTTTGCCTTGATTGCAACAAAACCCCCTTTCACTTTGTGTGAGAGGGGGGGTTTGTCTGCTGGGTCAAGAAAATAAGCCATGAAGCACGGAGCGCTTCACGGTCAACTTACTTATTCAGAACTTCTTAGCGTAGGTTTTCTGATTTTTGTCGGTGAACCTATTAGGAAGTTTAGCAAACGGGTTTATACGCTTATAGCATAAAAACCAGGGCCTTTTATGTGCTCAGGTGTTATATTGAGAATGATCGTTTAATGTCGTCACTTTGGGATTGTGAAATTTATACTCCCCTAACAAGGATAATAATACGGGAAAGGCCAAAAATATCTAAAGTAATAATAGGGCCAGCGCGTGCTTTGGCAACGTCTTAACGAGCGCGTATGATGTAAGAAGCCTATGTGAGTTCATCTGTTACGGGCCATCATAGACAACGGTTTGCCTGTTACCTTTTGAGTTAGGTTTAACATACCCGGAGTTAATGAGGAGTACAAGTTAACCTATGTAAACCTCACGATATTTGAACTACATCATCATTCAATTTCATCATACACAAGGAGAGAGGTTTGAAACTGATCCGCTTATCAAAGCTTAAACATCCGTTTACTCATCACGTACCCGTCAACCGCTTTCAAATATTATTGATGTCCGACGGATCGCTTTCGCACGAATTTTAAACCGCCTGCAAATGCTTAGCCCTACGGCTACACCATTTGACCTGTTTTGGTGCTGACGCTAATGTGACGTGTCTGTTCGTCCAATCAACCACCTTTTTGCCGCATATCTTAATGAATAACAACATGGGAGGGGGGAGATATGAATGAGTGGTTATTATGGCGGCTGGTATCCTAGAAAGCAAGACAACAACTTTGCACTAATTGTTGTTTTATTCATTCTGTTAATTATTATTGGTGCATCGTTCATGAAGAAAGACGACTACTAGAGATCCAGTAATTCTTTGAACGGTTATCCTTTGGAGTAGTAAAAATGACCTATTTTGTGGAGAATATTGTCGTGGGTTTTAGTTAAAATGTTGGCCTCCCTAGTATAGCGTAGCTGTAAATTTGCATGTTCTGGACACTACCCCATAGTCTTTCATCTGTTTTTGATAAAATGAGCAACTTGTACCTTCTTTATTAAACGTTGATGAAAGTGCATCAATAACTGTAGGTTCGCATAGATAAACTGTTACTCCTATCTTAGGACTCTGTTTTTCCAGAGTCCTAAGATTATTGAGGGACCCTCGCTCGGCTTTTTATGCTTGGTGTGTTTAATGGTGTCTCTCCAACAAAACGCGAATTTTGTACGTTTAAGTGATTTCTTATATAGAAAGAGCCGACTTTCCGAGTGTTCGGTTTAAATTTTATTGAACAAGAGGTCGTAATGAATTTACAGGCAGCACTTTTTAAAATCAAACGTATACTCACCGAGGAAATTAATATTTCCACCCTGATGGTGAAGTATGCTGCAACAAACCTTATCGTAACATGCCTTTTGACTTGAACAGATTAGTTGTTCCTATTAAATAGACGGTATTCCATCATTAATGAAAATATTTATTGTACTAGCTCGTTGAAGCTGATTATTCTGCACGCGTTCCCGTAACTCTTCTCTTTTTCCACAGAACAAGTACTGAGTGTGGATAAATTTATCCACACTCAACTGTATATTTCATGTATCTAGGAGTTACCCCAGGTCGGATCAAAACTAGCGTGCAAACGAGACCAAAGCAATTTAAATGAGTGGTTTAACGCTTGTCATCAACAATTATTGAAAGGGATCAATCCTCAATGATTAAGACATCCTTCCGGTTCCGCCAATTAAAGAAAGCCAACGAAGTCGTCGCGAACCCAGCACTCATTCGACCATTGATCATAGACCTATCATTGCTCGTTTCCTCTATAAATATCAAGCGAGGATTGAATAAGGGTGAAGCCATCAACGCCTTAGCTAAAGTATTTGTGTAAATCAATCCCATCCTATGTCCTAATTTACACGTATCTAGGAGTACCCCCTATAATTCCGTTTGCACCCGCTGCAAGAGCATTACCGTACAGTGTCCAGCGGGAACGTTTTTCATCCGAAAAGCCGATTCTTTCCGTTTGAGCAATGGCAACCGTGATTACCCCAACGGCTAAAGCCCATGACCCGAACACCGTCTTTTCCTGGTTCATGTTTAGGCTTCCTCCCCTTTTTCTATCCTATGTGATTAACTGTCAATGGTTTATTTTTCTCCTGCATAACCGTGCGATTCGATTGAAATACTACTTTCTATAACCTTAAAAGGAGAGTGGCTGAAAAAGTGGATGAGAAAATCAACGATAATCGTAAAAAAATCGATGAAAACAGTAAAAATGAGCAATTAGAAAACTTTAGAAGTACAGACAACGAAAATAAGGAGTTGACGACAAATCAGGGGCTAAAGATGGCCGAAGATGAATTTTCCTTAACCGCAGGGGAACGCGGGCCCACCCTCATCGAGGACTTTCATTTTCGTGAAAAAATGACACATTTCGACCATGAGCGTATTCCGGAGCGTGTCGTACATGCGCGTGGATTTGCGGCTCACGGTCATTTTAAACTGTATGAATCAATGAAGCCCTATACGAAGGCTAAATTTTTACAAGACCCGAAGGTAAAAACTCCGGTTTTCGTTCGTTTCTCGACGGTCGTCGGGCAGCGCGGTTCCAAGGATACTCCCCGTGATGCACGCGGATTCGCGACGAAATTTTATACGGAAGAAGGAAACTATGATTTAGTAGCAAACAACATTCCGGTCTTTTTTATCCAGGATGGAATTAAATTCCCGGACGTCGTCCATGCCATCAAGCCGGAACCCCACAACGAGATCCCGCAGGCAACTGCTGCCCACGATACGTTTTGGGACTGGGTCTCGCAAAACCAGGAAACCGCCCATATGATCATGTGGCTGATGAGCGACCGGGCGATTCCGAGGAGCTTTCGAATGATGGAAGGCTTCGGTGTTCACGCTTTTCGTTTTGTCAATGAGGAAGGCAAAGCCCACTTTGTGAAATTCCACTGGAAACCTGTCTTAGGTACACATTCTCTTGCGTGGGATGAAGCGGAAAAATTAGGTGGTAAAGACCCCGATTTCAATCGTCGTGACTTATGGGACACCATCGATATGGGCAATGACGTCGAGTTTGAACTCGGCGTGCAAATTATTGAGGAGAAAGATGAGTTTGCTTTTGATTTCGATATTCTCGATTCAACGAAGATTTGGCCGGAAGAAGACGTGCCCGTCAAACTCTTCGGCAAAATGACACTTAACCGTAACGTCGACAATTTCTTTGCCGAAACCGAACAAGCCGCTTTTCATCCGGGGAATGTCGTGCCGGGAATTGATTTTTCGAATGATCCGCTCCTGCAAACGCGCTTGTTCTCTTATACAGATACACAATTGCTTCGGCTGGGTGGACCAAACTTCCATGAAATACCGATCAATCGTCCGGTTTGTCCATTTTTTAATCACCAACGTGACGGCTTCCATCGGCAAACGATCAATAAAGGAAAAGTCGCTCACCATAAAAATGCAATGGCGAACAATTCCCCGCAACCAGTGAGCGAGGAAAATGGTGGTTACGCCCATTACCAGGAAAAAGTCGAAGGTCGTAAAGTCCGCGCTCGAAGTGAGAGCTTTAAAGACCACTTCTCGCAAGCGACACTGTTCTGGAACAGTATGAGTGAGCCTGAAAAGCAACACATTCTTAAAGCTTTTCGCTTTGAGCTTGGAAAAGTAAAGGATAAGGACATTCAACAAAAAATCGTTGATATGTTCGCGAATGTAGATACAGAAATGGCAACGGAATTTGGAAAAACGCTCAATTGCACGACTCCTGAACCGAAAAAACAAACGATAACAAAATCTTCGCCTGCCCTCAGTCAAGAAAACACGCCGAAAAAACCGAATACGCGGAAAGCAGCGATCGTGCTCGCCGACGGATTTAATGGCGATGATGTGAAAACGACTGTTGAAGCGCTGCACACAGCCGGTGTAACGGCGGCAGTTGTGAGCGACAAGCTCGGACCGATTAAAGCCGCTGATGGCAGAGAAATCGAGGCGAAGCATACATTTCTTACAGATGGGTCAATCGCATTTGATGCTGTCTATGTAGACGGAGGAGCGAACGCGGATAAGAAATTTGAAGAAGATGCTAAAATGTTTATAAAAGAAGCCTATACGCATTACAAGCCGATTGCTGTGACAAATGAAGGCAAACAGTGGCTTGATTCACAGCAATTCGCAGATCCGAATACCGGCATTATGTCAAGCGAAAGTGTAAACAATGAATTTACAACACAGTTTGTCGATGCCATTGCCAATCATCGTTTTTGGACAAGGCAGTTGGTATAAAAGGTACCGCCTGTTTGAGGAAGCCCTTGAGATTGAAGAACCTTGGGATGTCGTTCATTATGAGATCGATCATCAAACGCGTGTTTTAGACATCTACCTCGACTTTCCTAAAGGGGCAACCTTTGGTTGTCCTCATTGCGGTCACGGTCAGGCAAAAGTCCATGATGTCGTGAATGTGGATCGCATGTGGAGACATTTGAAGGATCAGAATCGATTCTGATCCTTCTTAACGTAACAGGCAAACCGTTGTCTATGATGCTAGTAACAGATGAACTCACATAGGCTTCTGACGTTTATTTCATACGCTAAGGCGTTGCCAAAGCACGCTAAAAAAAGGCCCCGAATTTTTTCCGAAGCCCTCAAGTCAGGAGTACACGTTTAGTCTATGCAAAACATAAAAGAAAAAGAACTCCAAGGATTTATAGGCAAATCCTTCGTTCTAAGACAAAAAATGATTGGGTACTAGCATCGCTAGCA
>NZ_LLYY01000064.1 GCF_001484965.1 Shouchella shacheensis
TTACGCTGGTATTCGTAGGAATCCCCCACTTCAAACAGGCCGTTAGGTCGTTAAGTGGTGGGTAGTTCAAGATTTCGTAATAATATCATTATAACATGCCTCTCCTCTCAAAAGATAAACGCTCAATACCCGACCGCACGTTGAGGGTATAGTTTTTCTCTTCTGTGGAAATCCTTGAAATAGAATGTACGTTATGCACATACTATACACTACGTGCATATGTATGATACTATGGAGGTGAAAGAGGTGATTCATATGCAAAAGACACTTACTGCCACACATGTTCGCAGAAATTGGGGACAATTTAATGATGATGTCGTCCGCAAAGGTCCCCGTTTTGTTAAACGAAACCGTGACTCGTGGGCTGCACTGAGCTCTGAGCACCTTAAAGCTGCTTTTTCTCAGTTCATGTTTGATGCTCACTTCACTCGAGAAGAGGACGGATCTTTTACTGTTACATTAAAAGGCTTTGATCTCGTAGAGAATGGAGACACAGAAGAAGAAGCGATTGACTTGATTGCTGAAGAGCTGATTGAGTATGCGAAAGAATATCAAGATGAGTTTACTACCTATTTTAACGCACCGAATCGTCGTGAACACTTCCCTTTTATCCTAAATGTGTTGGCTCAAGACAGTGTAGACGAAGTGAAGGACCTTATTAGATGCCCAGTTGGCGAGAAATAGAACGTTTTTGTCGTAGGGATGGATGGCAAGAATATAAAACAAAAACCCACCATTATTATTTTCGCAAACAGCTGGAAAATGGTAATTTTAAGCGGGTCAAAGTGTCCAGAGGAACAGGGGAAGTCCGTGGTCACTTGTGGAAAGAGATCTTGAAAAAACCACTTCAAGTGACAGAAGAAGAATTTAATCGGATCAAATGAAAGTCGGTTGCCTTATTGGGTGCCGGCTTTCATTGATTTCTCTCCTGAACGTTAGCATCACACTTACCAGGACAAAAGTGAGTAAGACACTCGACTTTCGGACACAAAAAATACACCTTGATGGTAAAAGGGAATTCCGACAGGAGGAGCTCTCTTTCAGACAGGACCGAGCGTCAACCCGCCAAGAAGAGCGACACCCTCACGACAAGAAACACCCCCACCCCACGGTTCTTCCCTTCTCTCCCCCAAGCAACACAAAAAGGACGGCCCCCTCCACGAGAGCCATCCTCATCAAAAAATCCCAAACAACCGCTTTTTCTTCTTCCGTACGGGTTCCGGCGGTTCCATATAAACATGCTTGTCCTCCGCAATCAATTGAGCGTTCTCTCGCATCATAAAGACCGTCTCTTTGCCGTACAGCTTCTCCACTTCATTCCATGCTTCACGGAAGCGGAATGTGCGCCCACCGACGTTATGGGCATCGGAAGCGATGACATGGACGAGGTTGGCTTCTAGCAGCTGTTGGCTGAAGATCTTGATGTCTTTTCCGAGATGACCTGTGAGGCTTGAGGTTGTCAGCTGGGAGAGCGCTCCGTTTTTAATCAACTCATAGAGTTTGTCGGGCTGTTCCTTGAAGACGTTGTTCCGCTCGGGGTGGGCAATGACGGGAATGTAGCCTTCCGAACTAAGCTCATAGAAGAGACGGGAGGTGTATGCAGGGATCTGGCTTGTCGGGAATTCCACGAGCACGTATTTGCTGTCGGCAAGAGAGAGCGAGTCACCGGCGGAGAGGTCTTTGGTGATCTCTCCGTACAGGCGCACTTCCTGCCCCGTCTTGATGGTAAGCGGAATGCCGTATTCTTGTATTCGTGCATTGAGAACCTCCACCGCTGAGCGAACGGAGGCGCCATCGTTTTGAAAATGCGGGTGCTGATGATGAGGAGTCGCCACAATGGTAGAGATGCCTTCGCCTACCGCCGTCTCCGCCATCTCAAGGCTCGTCTTCATCGAATCGGCCCCGTCATCCACGCCTTGCAGAATGTGACAATGCAAATCAACCATTGATCTTATCCCTTTCATTGCTTAATAGTAATAGTACGTTTTTTCATCCACAGGCTTATTGTTCAGAACGACCCCTAGAATATTGGCGTTGACTTTGAGAAGGTTTTCCTTCGTCTTCTCGATTTGTTCACGGTCGGTTTTTCCGCTTGAGGTGACAATGATCGTTCCATCGACTTTATTTGACAAAATTTGTGCATCAGCGACCGCCATCACTGGAGGTGTATCCAGAATGACAATATCGTATTCCGCGGACGCTTGATGCAAGAGCATCTCCATCATTTTCGAACTTAAGAGCTCTGCCGGGTTCGGAGGGATCGGACCGCACGTCAGGAGCTCGACGTTCTCAATGCTTGTGTTCTGAACGACGTCCTCCAGCTTCTGCTGGCGGGAAAGCACATTCGTCAGCCCGCGGGTATTCATCATGCCGAATGTGTAATGCGCGGTTGGCTTGCGCATGTCGGAATCAATCAGAAGAACGCGTTGCCCGTTCTGCCCCATCACCACCGCGAGGTTCGATGCGGTGGTCGACTTCCCTTCCCCGGGTCCGGCGGAGGTGACAAGCAATGTGTTGATCTCCTTGTCAATCGCGGAATACTCAATATTGGTGCGAATCGTCCGGTACTGCTCGGCAATCGGCGAGTGCTTGTTCACATCGGCGATCAGCTGCCGTTTTTGTTGATTGACGGGGGGTTTTCGTTTTGTCGTGGCGCGTGCCATCTTCTCACCTTCTTTCGCTTACGATGTTTGCTTGTGAATCGTTTCTGCATTGTCCATATTGGAGACGGCGCCAAGAATCGGCAACTCCAACACATGTTCAATATCCTTTTCCGTCTTGATGGTCGTATCTAAGTATTCAAGCAAGAACGAAAGCCCAACGGCTGCCATCGCCCCCACCACAAAGGCAATCGCCATGTTCAAAACGGGGTTTGGACTCACAGGGGACGGATTCTCCCCCAGCTCGGCTTCGGAAAGAATGCTAACATTGTCCACACTCATGATCTCTGGAATGTCGTTCTCAAAGATAGCCGCAATCGTATTGGCAATCGTCACCGCTTGCTCCGGTTGCCTATTCTCCACCGTGATCGTCACCACTTGGGATTCGTTTTCATTCCCAACGCTGACCATATCGACAAGTTCACTGTAGTTCAGGTCTAGGTTCGCTTCCTCAATGACTTCGTTTAGAATCGCTGGACTATTGATAATATCGCTATAGGTATTAATAATTTCTACATTGGTTCTCAAGTCCTGCTGGGTAAATGTCCCTTCAGACCCGGATTGATTGACAAGGATTTGCGTCGAACGCTCATACATCGGCGTCAATACGAAAAAGCTTACAACGGCCGCTACAGCCATGGCAACCATGGGAATGACGACCAGCAGCTTCCATCGCTGTTTCAGTGTCTGAAAGATTTCCTTCAGACTAATGGTTTCCTCCATCTAGCTCGAACCCTCCTATGAAAATATATAAGTATGTAGTGCCCTTAAGGATTATATCATAGTTTTAAAACAATTTTGGGGTAAAATTCGCTTGTACGCATGGATTTTTGTGTATATAATTAAGTCTTAGCAAGTCATGCCCTTATCTATACGGATGTTAATGCCTCAATGGTAAGCGTTTTGTTATGATTCCCCTGAATGGAGGAGCGTTTGCGTATGAAAAAAGCAATAAAGATTATTTCCCTTATTGTCGGCGTCCTATTTCTCGCAGCGATAGGCGTTGGATGGTATTTATACAGCCAGGTCAGCGGCGCGGCCGACCGGATGCACAGTCCAATTGAAGGACGAGAGGGCGGCTCTGAGCGGAGAGATACCCAGATCTCCTCCGGCGACCCGATGTCCGTACTCATCGCCGGCATCGACGCCCGCCCCGACGAAGGACTCACCGGCCGCTCGGACTCGATGATCCTCGTCACCGTCAACCCGAACCAGGAATCGATGAAGATGCTCAGCATTCCTCGTGACACGCGCGCAGAAATTGTCGGACACGGCACTACGGAAAAAATCAACCATGCCTATGCTCATGGCGGGGCCGGCATGGCGATGGACAGCGTGGAGAACTTGTTTGATGTGCCGATTGATCACTTTGTCAGCTTGAATATGGAAGGCTTTGAGACATTGATCGATGCGCTCGGCGGGATTCGAGTGAACAATGAGTTTGAATTCTCCAATGAGGGGTACCAATTTTCGGAAGGCGAACAATTCCTGAACGGCTCCGAGGCCCTCGCCTACACGCGCATGCGCTATGAAGACCCGCGCGGCGATGCCGGCCGTGCCGCCCGTCAACGGGAAATTGTCGAAGGCGTGATCGAAGAAGGCGCGCAGTTCAGCTCGGTTACACGAGCTGGCGATATTCTCGATATCCTTGGCGACTCCGTCAAGACCGACCTCTCTTTGAATGAGATGTGGGATTATCAGTCGGACTATCGCTCGGCGGTGGGAACGACGGATCAGATCGAAGTGGCCCATGACGGAGCCAGGCTGGACGACGGACTCTGGTACGCGATTGTGCCGGATGAAGAGATTGCTAGAGTCAGAGCCGAGCTTCGGGAACATCTGGAGCTTGAAGTGTAGAAGTGGAGAGACCGCTAGCCCGAGGGGGGTGGCGGTCTTTTTGTGTTGGGAGGGGGGAGCACGGGGGCTTAGGCTTTGGTTGGTCGTCGCTAATACCAAGTAAAGCGCAGATTATATTACGAATGATCATACGTACTTTTATGCTGTACATTTATCCGCATTTTCAGTAATGCTATTATTAGATCTCGCATATACTATAAAAAGAAAAGGAGCATGATCATGGGAGTTGATACAATGGAAAAACCGCTGTTCACTAAAAATCAGATTGTACCTGCCACTACAGCAAGCAAAAGCTTTTCAGAAGTTAGGAAAAAGGCAGTTGTTGAACCACAATTTATATCTGATCACAATGAAATAAAAACTGTTGTCATTGACTACAAGGACTACGAGAAGTTATATTCAGAACTAAATGAGCTCAGAGAATATGTGTGGGAGATGAAAGTTCTTAGTCGAATTAAGCAATCTGACGAAAAAGTGATTAAACCGGTCCCCTTCACTACTCACATGTCCGATAAAGAGCGGAAAGAGTTTGAAGAACTTGACCCCGATCTAATTGTAGATGAGGATTTATTCGATTGACAACTCCCACGCCTAAAGGCGCAAGCGTGATCCCTCTCGGTCTTC
>NZ_LLYY01000065.1 GCF_001484965.1 Shouchella shacheensis
CGGAAGAAGAAAAATGGGCATTCTTCCAACGTGTGCGAGATGAAATCGGAGAACGAGTGAATCACTTCTCCAAAACTGGGGAGTAAAAAACGGATAGCCGGGAATGAGACTTTCTCGGCTATTGTTTTCACTTTTATATAAGAGGAACTCTGTATGGAGAGTGGCAAGCTGAGCAAAATGAAAGTACTTACATTTATTTGATCTAAGAGCAGAAGCTCATGGAGATGATTCAATTCCCAGGATAAAGCACCAACCGATTGTGGATAGTGAGGAAAGTTTCCAGCACCGCTTGTGCCAAAATGTCCTTTGAAATAATGGTTACATAGCCAAGAGTTGGATTGGCCATGTAAACCTATCCCCTGAATTCTAAATAGAGACGGTGCAGATCCTAAAAAACCTTTCTTCATGGAAATCACACATTTGTACGTTAGACTGTACAAGGAGGAGTGAATGGGAGGAGAGAATGGTGGAGAAACGCATTCTAATAGTGGATGATGAACGAAATATGCGGCAATTGGTTCGTGTCTATTTAACAAGCGAAGGGTATCACTTAGACGAGGCAAGTTCTGGAATGGAAGCCATGAACAAAGTACAGCAGCAAGTATACGATGTGCTGATTTTAGATATTATGATGCCGGGCACAGATGGCTGGGAAGTGTGCCAGCGGCTTCGTCGCACAGGTGCGGAGACAGCCATACTTATGCTTACGGCTAAAACAGACGTGGAGGACCGAGTGAAAGGGCTTAATCTTGGCGCGGATGATTATTTAGTCAAACCATTTGCGCCAGAAGAACTCGTTGCACGGGTGAACGCATTGCTAAGAAGAAAGCATAGGCTGTCAACCGAAGATTCCCGTAAGGTTGTATTCCAAGAATTACTCATTAACCCTGATTTGTATGAAGTGAAAATAGCAGGAAAACCAGTTGAACTTACATCGAAGGAATTTGATATATTCTATTTGATGGCAAAACGTACGGAACGTGTGTACACAAGAGAAAATATCATGGAGCAAATCTTTTCAATGAGCGAAGGGCATGGTCCTCGGACGATTGACACTCATATCAAAAACATCCGAATTAAGCTGAAAAACGGTGGTCTTCCATTCAACCCGATTAAAACCGTGTGGGGGGTCGGGTACAAGTTTAATTCACCGGAAGGACAGTAATGAATGAATACCATTTTTTTCAAGCTTGGCGGTTCGATTATGGCCTTGTTTATGATCGTGTTACTTCCACTTGGTTTTGTGCTAAACCAGATATTTACAAACTTTAATTACGCTCATATACAGGAGGAGACAGAAGAGAGGGCTTCTCAGTATGCAGTGCTTCTTGCCGGAATTGATGAATCCAATATAGCGTTGCTTGTAAAATCGATGGCAAGTGAGACAGTGCAAGAAGTTGTGATACTTGATGAAAATGGAAACGTCGTGGGAAATTCGGGAATAAATGAATTTGCATTGGGAGAAAGGTTACCAGCTCAGGGAACAAGGGGGAGTTTCACTGATACGGTGAATGGACAGGACTACTTTTATTCCCGGAAACCAGTTCCAAGCGACTCAGTTAATGCTGGCGAAATCTATATTTTTTCTCCATCAGATTTGATGGGTAATTCAGCGGTTCAAGTACGAAATGCTCTAATTCTGTCAGGTGTTGGGGCCCTTCTCCTCGCCTTTGGTTTCACATTTATCGTTTCAAAGAAACTTTCCGATCCGCTTCAAGCGATGGAGAAAGCGGCTCGCAGAATGGCGAGAGGAGACTTAGAAGTGGAGCTACCCGTAACGACAAGAGATGAACTAGGCTCTCTCTCCAATTCTATGAATGAGCTGGCTCAAGAACTGAAAAGGTACCGCAGCAGCAGGCAAGAATTTTTTTCAAACGTGTCCCACGAGTTTCGCACCCCGTTATCTTACCTACAGGGGTACAGTCATGCTTTAAAGACGGGACGTTACCAGAACAAAGTAGAAAAGCAGCAATTTATTAGCATCATTCATGAGGAAGCACAACGAATGAACCGGTTAGTCCATGACTTGTTTGAGCTATCGCGAATGGAGGAAGAGAGCTTCCCATTAGAGCTTGAACTCGTGCAGGTGGAGAACGCTGCCCAAAGTGCGGCAGCGAAAGTAGAAGCAGAAGCGACGAAAAAAGGGATTGCCCTGCGTTTAGAGATAGAGGAAGGGAGTCAGCTGATTGTGGCAGATGGCTTTCGCATTGAACAAATCTTCACCAATCTGTTAAAAAACGCAGTAAGCTACACGGAAAAAGGCCATATTTTGGTGAAAGTTTGTACAGAAGGCGAAAGGGTTAAAGCCACCGTTTCAGATACTGGAATAGGCATTGTGCCGGAAGAGCTTCCCTACATTTTCGAGCGTTTTTATCGGGTGGAAAAGTCGAGGGCACGTGATCTCGGGGGGACGGGGCTGGGTCTTGCGATCGTAAAACAACTGACCGAACTTCAATATGGAACGATTCATGTAGAAAGTAGGTTCGGAAAAGGAACAACATTTACGCTAAGTTTTCCAGAAGCAAGGGAGGGAGATGAATGAAAAGAAGGGATTGGATGATTGCTTCGGTTCTTATTATTCTTGGCCTGCATTGTCTGGTCATGTCCGGTATGATATCTGCTTCTGCTGATGTTCCTTCTTATCTTCATCTCCTGCTTCGAATTTGTTTCTGGATGGGGGTTCCGCTATTTGTAGGAGCCATCATCTACGTTCTATTTTTACAGATGAAAAAACGGAAAGGAAGACATTCATGAGACAGTTATTTCCATTGACCCTAAGTCTTTCAGCACTGGTTGTTATTAGCGGGTGCCAAGAGAATCCTGAGGAGACAGAGGGGACAGAAGTCGAATTCACCCACATCCACGGCCTCGGTTTTACAGAGGATGGCCAAAGAGCCTATATTCCAGCTCATGACGGGCTGCGAGTCTTCGAAAACGGAACTTGGAGCGTAGTGGAGGATGACCAGCACGACTTTATGGGGTTCACAATGACCGCCAATGGCTTTTATAGCAGTGGGCATCCCTCAATGCAAACGGATTACGAAAACCCGTTTGGTTTGATAAAGAGCACGGATGGAGGAGAGTCCATTGAGTTGCTTGCATTAGAAGGAGAAATCGATTTTCATTTAATGTCAGCCGGATATCACTCAGACGCGATTTATGTTATCAACCCGGAACCCAATTCAAGTATGGACGAGCTTGGTCTACATAGGACCCTCGACGAAGGACAGGAATGGAACAAGGGTGATATGACTGGAGTGTCTGGAGAGGTGATCGCCATTGCGGCTCACCCTGAGGAGGAGAGTGTGATTGCTCTGAGCACAACGGAAGGTGCGTTCCTCTCGGAAGATGCTGGTGATTCGTTTGAACAAGTCCTCAGTGGCTCGCCTGTTCCGGCTATAACGTTTTCACATAGCGGCGGTGAGCTCCTGGTCGCTGAAGGAACAGAAGAAGAGACGAGATTAAAGGTCATAAATACATCCGGGGAATCGGAAGCTGACATACCGGCACCAGCAGTGAAGTCCGAAGACGCCCTTAGTTATTTATCACAGAATCCTCAATCAGAAGACACGATTATGGTAACTACCATGGAGCGCGACATTTTTTACACGGAAAACGGTGGTGAAACATGGGAGCAATTGGCGGAAGAAGGAAAAAGTCGAACAACTAGTGAAGGAACATAAAAGGAGGATGTAGTTATCATGAAACAATCTAATCTCACTGTTCCCTCAACTTTAAGGCTTACAGTAGCATTGGCTCCATTTATAGGGTTACTAGGGGCAATTGGTTGGGTTTACGTTAATCATTTCTTAAAAGACCTGGAGTTGTTTGATACAGAAAAACATCCGTTAAATAACAATAAAAGCCGCTGAGTCTGGGTATTTCTCAGCGGTTTTTTGCATTTTCGACTGCTTTCAGCTAAAAACCTTGGTATTTTCGCTTACGCAAGGTACAAAGTTTTCGTGTTTTATATCCTGCATTCCCGGGTATCTGTAACGAGGAAAGCTAATTAAACCATT
>NZ_LLYY01000066.1 GCF_001484965.1 Shouchella shacheensis
CCTACGGTAGAGGGGAGGTGAACGCCGTCATGTTTGTTTCGTATGAAGCCGCGATGCTTTGTATTGCTGTTGCAATGCTCGTATTAACGCTCGTCGAGCATGATGACCATAAAAAAAAGTAATCACCCCTGGAACCCAACCTAACGGGTGATTACCGTCTTGTGAACTCTTCACCCTGAAGGGCGTTCGTTCTATTGCCTTGCCCTTAAGTGTTGGAAGCACTTAAGGGCTCTTTTTATAATAGTCGAGGAATACAGGTTTTATGCTCAGATACGAGCACTGTTTCCTTGAATCACATTATAACATAAAATGGTGGGTTGAGAAAACGGAGGAACTGCAGAAAGTAAGGGTTTTTAGAAAACATGTCCAGTTTCTTTATAACCTTTAAGTTGGACAATTCGAAAGGAGGTTGTGTACCGTTCTTCAGAGCCAAACAAATATTGTCCTTGAATTAGGCTATAAAAATGATCACGGATAATGTCAAAATCGCTAACGCAATCATGCTAGTAGACAGAGGATTTTCTACGCTAATCTCTCTTTTAAAGCTGAACAATGATTGCTCCTGATGTATAGCCAGCGTTTCTTTATCTTTGCTTTGCATCTCACAGTAATTCTTTTTACGCATAAAGGGTTTTTTTACATAGTATTCATCATCCTGGTAGTTGATCCTAAATTCAGTGTAGCCATTTGACAGAGTTTCCTTGGAAGTAGACATAAGTGTTAATCTCCCTGCTTCTTTCTCAGCCCCACCTGCTGAAACGCTTTTGATCATCCAGACTCTTTTTTTGTTTTCCTTTTTACCTTCGATTAGTTTTAACGTCTCCCCTTTAAACTCAAGCTGGTACGACTTGTGTCCTTTCAGTTGATAGACTCGTTTAATCGCTCTTAAAGAGCCGACACGTTTATACGCGACTCCCACCTTCTGTTTTAAAAAAAGCGGGATAAACGGGGATTTGATCGTAGCCACCATACGCTAAACACCTTCTTTCCATTCCAGTACGCGTCTACTTGTTTTACGATTATAGAGATTAAAAAGTTTCTACTTGTGGTCAATTATCAACGCCCCGCATGTTTATTCGGATAAACATGCGGGGCTTCGTACTGTTTCAAGTGCCTAGACTGTATCGCAGTTGCAACGCCAGGACTGTCGCTTAAGGAGCTTAACCATGAAAAAATAACCACCCCCCCTGGGTACGTTTACTTCAAGAAAAGGAAGTCCAGCTGCAATTCCTTTTCTTTTCTATTCCACTACCGTCAGGGACTGACCGCGTCTAACCGTTTTTTGTAACAGGAATCCAGATTTCGCTCTTATAATCGGGGTCCGCCGTATCTTCCCCCTCCGTCCATAAAATTTCCGGGCCATTCACAACTTGGTAGTCAGAAGAAGGAAGCCATTCTGAATAAATACGCCCCCAAACATTTTGGGTTTCTACAGGGAAGTTCCCAACCACAGTGAAAATTGCCCATGTACAAGCAGGAACATGATGTGAATCAAGATCAAGAACGTCTTCTTTCGTCGTAGCCACACCGATAAGGTGATCGAGTTCGCCTTTTTCCTCCATACGCTCTTCAGAGAAATTAAATGAAGCACTGATGACTCCATAAGGTTCAACGTTAGATAACGTTTCGAACGTCTCGATCATTTCAGGTGTGATTAGATTCCTCATTTCTGTTATCGCTGAATTTTCTCCCTCAAACACAATGGGGATTCTTTTTTTGATACCAGCAAGTACAAACGCTTCTTTTTCTTCTATACGATAGTTCAATTCGAGTCCTCCTTGAATAGTCAGTTGAAAGGTGAAAGGTGGAAACGACTTTAAATGTTGCCCAGACCTTTTGGCTTCTTTTGGAGTAATCCCGTGTACTTTTTGGAAGGCCTTCGCAAAAGAGTCTGGGGATTGATAGCCATACTTGAGTGCGATGTCTATAATTTTTACGTTGCTAGACGTGAGCTCTAGCCCAGCCTGTGTAAGCCTTCGTCTCCGAATATATTCGGTCAAACTAACCCCAGATAAGAAAGAAAACATCCTTCTAAAATGGTATTCATTGCAAAAAGCGATCTTGGCTACGTCAGCATAGTGGATTTCTTGATCAAGATTGTCTTCAACATATGCTAGTGAATCGTTCAGTTTCTTAATGGTATCCATCGGCTCCCTCCCTTCACTGATGTACTTTACCACCATATTAATACGTAAACCCGATTTTCTGTGGTTCATTTTGACCGGTTTATTTCTAACAAGAATTGTCTTATTGAACAAGGGACATAACTCATTAAAGGTGTTTTGCCTTTAATACAGAAATATATACTAAATCAGGGGGGAGCCAATGGCAAATCTTAATCACTTACAACCGATCAAAGCCGCACAACAATTTATTCATAAGCATTATCCGTATTGTCAGGGAGCCTTGTTAGCTGGAAGTGTCGTTCGAGGGGAGGCGACAGAAACGTCTGACCTTGATATTGTAATTTTCGATTCACATATTCAATCATCTTATAGGGAGTCTTTAATAGACTTTGGTTGGGCCATAGAGGTTTTTGTCCATAACTTAAGATCTTATAAGCATTTTTTTGAAAGTGATTGCGAAAGAGCAATCCCTTCCATGCCAAGAATGGTTTCAGAAGGCATCATCTTAAAAGATGATGGAATCATTGATTCAATTAAGAAAGAGGCTAGGGCTCTATTAGATCAAGGTCCGGAAGAATGGGCAGCAGAAACTGTAAAGACAAAGCGATACTTTATTACGGATACACTGGACGATTTCATAGGGTGTTCTTCTAGAGCGGAAGAACTGTTTATAGCGAATACACTCGCTGAGTTGGTGAGTGAATTCGTTTTGAGAACCAACCGTCAATGGGTTGGGGCATCAAAATGGGTAGTTCGGTCTTTAACCCAATATGACGCAGAGTTCGCTACTCACCTTGTCGAGGCTTTTGACCTTTTTTATAGGAAGGGTGATAAAAAAGAAGTGATTCAACTCGTTGATCATGTCTTGGAACCCTTTGGTGGACGGTTATTTGACGGGTTTTCATTGGGGAAAACGTAGGTTCAACGGGTGCTTATATTCTAGCACGGTCACTGAAAAAGCCCCTTTGGACTTACAGCTACCCAAGGACCCTTATGTTATATTTCAGACCCATTTAATGCTATAATCTTGTTTAATAGAACAACGTTTCTCAGGGGTGAGAGTTCACCTGTCGTCCTTCG
>NZ_KQ947403.1 GCF_001484965.1 Shouchella shacheensis
GAGTTACGGTGTCGTGCAAGGTTAAGCTGAAGAGGCGGAGCCGCAGCGAAAGCGAGTCTGAACAGGGCGAAACAGTACGGCGCCGTAGACCCGAAACCGGGTGATCTACCCATGTCCAGGGTGAAGGTCGGGTAACACCGACTGGAGGCCCGAACCCACGCAAGTTGAAAATTGCGGGGATGAGGTGTGGGTAGGGGTGAAATGCCAATCGAACTCGGAAATAGCTGGTTCTCCCCGAAATAGCTTTAGGGCTAGCCTCGAGGGGTGAGTGTTGGAGGTAGAGCACTGATTGGACGAGGGGTCCCCACAGGATTACCGAATTCAGTCAAACTCCGAATGCCAATCACTTGGACCTCGGGAGTCAGACTGCGAGTGCTAAGATCCGTAGTCAAGAGGGAAACAGCCCAGACCATCAGCTAAGGTCCCCAAGTATACGTTAAGTGGAAAAGGATGTGGAGTTGCCCAGACAACCAGGATGTTGGCTTAGAAGCAGCCATCATTGAAAGAGTGCGTAATAGCTCACTGGTCGAGTGACTCTGCGCCGAAAATGTACCGGGGCTAAACGTATCACCGAAGCTATGGCAATCTCCTTCGGAGATTGGGTAGGGGAGCGTTCCAAGGCCGGCGAAGCGAGATCGTGAGGACTCGTGGAGGGCTTGGAAGTGAGAATGCNTTATGGCAATCTCCTTCGGAGATTGGGTAGGGGAGCGTTCCAAGGTCGGCGAAGCGAGATCGTGAGGACTCGTGGAGGGCTTGGAAGTGAGAATGCCGGTATGAGTAGCGAAAAGAGGGGTGAGAATCCCCTCCGTCGAAAGCCCAAGGGTTCCTGAGGAAGGCTCGTCCGCTCAGGGTCAGTCGGGACCTAAGCCGAGGCCGAAAGGCGTAGGCGATGGACAACAGGTTGATAGTCCTGTACCACCTCGTGATCGTTTGAACGATGGGGGGACGCAGAAAGGTAGGGTGAGCGCGCCGCTGGCTGTGCGCGTTGAAGCAGGTAGGCTGGAACGTAGGCAAATCCGCGTTCCGTGAGGCTGAGCTGTGACCATGAAGGACCTTCGGGTCCGAAATCCCTGATCCTCCGCTGCCAAGAAAAGCCTCTAGTGAGATCACAGGTGCCCGTACCGCAAACCGACACAGGTAGGCGAGAAGAGAATTCTAAGACGCTCGGGAGAACTCTCGTTAAGGAACTCGGCAAAATGACCCCGTAACTTCGGGAGAAGGGGTGCTCTAGTAGGGTGCATAGCCCGAGAGAGCCGCAGTGAAAAGATCCAAGCGACTGTTTAGCAAAAACACAGGTCTCTGCGAAGCCGCAAGGCGAAGTATAGGGGCTGACACCTGCCCGGTGCTGGAAGGTTAAGAGGAGGGGTTATCCCTTCGGGGAGAAGCTCTGAATTGAAGCCCCAGTAAACGGCGGCCGTAACTATAACGGTCCTAAGGTAGCGAAATTCCTTGTCGGGTAAGTTCCGACCCGCACGAATGGTGCAACGACTTGGATACTGTCTCAACGAGAGACCCGGTGAAATTATAGTACCTGTGAAGATGCAGGTTACCCGCGACAGGACGGAAAGACCCCATGGAGCTTTACTGTAGCTTGATAGTGAGTGTTGGTATCGTTTGTACAGGATAGGTAGGAGCCGTGGAAGCCGGAGCGCTAGCTTCGGTGGAGGCGTCGGTGGGATACTACCCTGACGGTGCGGACATTCTAACCTCGACCCGTGATCCGGGTCAGGGACAGTGTCAGGTGGGCAGTTTGACTGGGGCGGTCGCCTCCTAAACAGTAACGGAGGCGCCCAAAGGTTCCCTCAGAATGGTTGGAAATCATTCGAAGAGTGCAAAGGCAGAAGGGAGCTTGACTGCGAGACCTACAAGTCGAGCAGGGACGAAAGTCGGGCTTAGTGATCCGGCGGTGCCGTATGGAAGGGCCGTCGCTCAACGGATAAAAGCTACCCTGGGGATAACAGGCTTATCTCCCCCAAGAGTCCACATCGACGGGGAGGTTTGGCACCTCGATGTCGGCTCGTCGCATCCTGGGGCTGAAGTAGGTCCCAAGGGTTGGGCTGTTCGCCCATTAAAGCGGCACGCGAGCTGGGTTCAGAACGTCGTGAGACAGTTCGGTCCCTATCCGTCGCGGGCGTAGGAAATTTGAGAGGAGCTGTCCTTAGTACGAGAGGACCGGGATGGACATACCGCTGGTGTACCAGTTGTTCCGCCAGGAGCATCGCTGGGTAGCTACGTATGGTCGGGATAAGTGCTGAAAGCATCTAAGCATGAAGCCCCCCTCAAGATGAGATTTCCCATGGCGTAAGCCAGTAAGACCCCTCAGAGATGATGAGGTAGATAGGTCTGGAGTGGACGCGTGGCGACACGTGGAGCGGACAGATACTAATCGGTCGAGGGCTTATCCTC
>NZ_LLYY01000069.1 GCF_001484965.1 Shouchella shacheensis
AGTCTATGAACTCTTATAGAAGCACGAAAACGACTGTTTCCTTCATTAATTATCATTTTGTTTTTTGTCCTAGGTACAGAAGGAAACTATTTCAGAGGCAAGACGTTGAAGAGAAATTTAAGTCTCTTGTTAAAGACATATGCAGTAGCTTGGATATTGAAGTAATGGCTATTGAATGCGACAAAGATCATACACACCTCTTTCTCAACGTACTTCCAAATAGGAGTCCTGCCGACGTCATGGCAAAGATCAAAGGAATCACATCTAGGAAGTTGAGAGAAGAATTTTCACACCTTCAACATCTTCCTAGCTTATGGACACGCTCCTATTTTGTATCTACAGCCGGACATGTATCAAGTGAAACGATTAAGAGATATGTGGAACAACAGAAAACAAGGGGGTGACAAACCATGGCGAAGACGAAATCTGCCAGCTTCGTAGTCACGTTAAAGCTGAAAACTCAGCCTTTTCAGGAAGACGTACTAGCTAAACGTTTGGATCTTTCGCGAAAAATATACAACGCCTGCTTGGGTGAGGGGGTAAGGCGACACAATAAACTCAGAAAAAACAATGAATTTCAAGCACTCCTCAAACAAGAGAAGACCAAAGAAAGGAATCAATCTCTTGAAGAAGTGCGTTCAGAATATGGAGTCACAGAGCATAGCCTCCATCATTTTGTCAGACCGATGCACCATGTTTTCCAAGACAATATTGATTCATTCACCGCCCAAAAACTAGCTACAAGAGCCTACCTGACTTTAGAAAGATTGATGTATGGAGAGGCGAAAAAAGTATTCTTCAAACGCTACGGTGAAATGAGCTCTGTTGAAGGCAAGTCTAATAAAACGGGGATTCGGTATAGAGACGGATTCCTGTATTGGGGAAAACACAAGAAGAACCCCCTCTCCATTCCTGTAGAGATAAAGAAAAAGGACATCTATGCACAACAAGCACTCACTCAAAAGATTAAATATGTCCGTATTCTTAAAAAGCATATTCGTGGAAAGATCGTTTATTTCGCCCAATTGATTATCAAAGGTCTCCCGCCAAGAAAGCTAGATAAAGATACGGGGTGTTTTAAACACAAGAGAGGAAAAGGCAAAGTAGGCATAGACATCGGCACACAAACGATTGCCTTTTCTTCTTGTAAGGATGTGAAGCTGCTAGAATTAGCTCCTTCAGTAACTAACATCGAAAAGACGAAAAGAGTGCTACAACGGAAATTAGATCGACAACGACGAGCAAACAACCCTGACAAATATAACGATGACGGGACCATTAAGCGTGACAATGGCCGTAGCTGGGTTTTCAGTAAGAACTATAAAAAGACTAGAGATCAACTTCAAGAGATCCAGCGAAAGATAGCTGAGAAGAGAAGACAAGATCACAACAAGCTAGCGAATTCGATTTTATCTCTTGGGGATGAGTGTTATGTGGAAACAATGAATTATAAAGGGTTGCAAGCGCGAGGAAAGAAGACAACGATCAACGAGAACACAGGAAGAATGAATAGGAAAAAGCGATTCGGGAAAAGTTTGGCTAATAAAGCGCCGAGTCTATTTTTAACCATACTGGACAATAAGCTGGAATATGATTCAAAGAAAGTAAAAAAAGTAGACACCACTTCTTTTAAAGCAAGCCAGTTTAATCATTTTAACAATACTTATAGGAAAAAGAACTTATCGGAGCGATGGAATGAGTTTGATTGTGGCAGAGTCCAACGGGATTTGTACAGTTCGTTTTTGTTGATGAATGCAGATGAAGATTTAAAACAGGCGAATGTTGAGAGTTGCCATAATAGCTGGGATGTTTTCTTCCAATTGCATAACATTGAAATCGAAAGGCTGAAAAATCAGGACAATTTGGCGAGTATGGGAATTGGGTAGAAACTAATCAAATGAATCAACAGGTGTTGAATCGCGCCTACAGAGCGTTAAAGTGACTCATCGGAGTGTGCTTTGCTCATGAAAGTCTAAAGGAACAAAGATTAGTGCTTATGGATGAAAGGAATCTATGAGAGGAAGTCTTTTAATACTTTAGAACCCCACTCCTTTAGGTGTGGGAGGTTCAG
>NZ_LLYY01000070.1 GCF_001484965.1 Shouchella shacheensis
CCTGGATTCCCGCGTACTCATAACGAGGTGGGCGGGATAACACCCAAGCTTTCATAAATTTCTTTTTGTTTGCTGAGAAGCTCGCCAATACGCAGTTGTTTCCCGGGCGATTCAAAGCATTCAATAACATCCAGTTGATCCAGCACGCCCTGTAACGTATATTTTTTAACTAAATCCGTGTCCCGCATTTGCTTTTTGATATAAGAAAGATAGATGAGCGCGATAAACTCCACAAAAAGCTTCCCGTCAAGACTCTTTTCAGATGAAACCAGTGTGCAACGCATGTTCAGCCGTTCCTTCAGATTCCCGAACGCTTTTTCAACGACATCCTTATTGCGGTAAAGTTCCAACGCAGCGATGGCATCCATGGTTTCATTGGTCATTAGCGCAAAGAATCCAAAATAGCGTTTGGCCTTGTTGACAGCCTCTGCGTTGACGGTAACTTTTATCCCTCGTTTCGGTGTAGTTTTTGTCTCAAAGTACTTTTGATACAGCTTTTCATGTTCTGGTTGTCTTTTCCCTGATTCCAATTCCTGATGTAGGGCGATTAACTTGCGGTCAAACGCTTTTTCGTCCTCCGCGGCTCTGTCAATATTGTAATAAAAGTGAATGTACATACGCTTGGACTGCTTCAGGGTGTCCCCTTTATAAGGGCGGTGTTGCGTATAATCCCACGTCGTCCGGACCGTGCGACCATATAACTCATATTTCTCACTGTAATGTTCAAACGATCGAAAATCGTCATAGATGGCATCCAGTTCTTTCCGGATGAAAACAAGCGAAACTTTGACGGCGATCAGGAACTTCACGTGGTTTTTCAATAATGCGTTGATATTTTCTTTACTGTAGAAGCCCCTGTCCATGACCAGTTTCACTTTAGAGAAACCAAGAACATCCAAATCGGCAAGAAGGTTCCCGACGGTTTTGGAATCCGGGATATTACCAGCCAGTTTGCGGTAATAAAACGGCAGGTTGGACGTTTCGCCGAAGACCAACGCCAGGTTTAGCTGAGGCAGTGGATCGTTTTCTTTGTTCCAGCCGTATTGCACCTGTCTCAGAAGTTCAGACTGGCTGGATATGGTGGTGATATCATAGGCCCAAAACTCCTTTTCCGTCCGCCGTTTTCCCTGCAGCCGGAAGAACTTATATTTCGCTTCTTCGGTGATGGATGCGAACAGATCGCTGCTTCGCTGGGACGTGATGTTTTGACCGTAAGGATGTTTATGTAAGTGGCTCCATTTTTCAAAACGATAGAGAGGGGCGCTGTCCTCTAAGATCAGATAGTATGCCATGGATAGAATCTGGCGGTACGTGTCGGGAAAACACGCTGTCAGGTCTTCTGTAATGCCGGTACTCGCACCGATCTCGTCCAGCAGATACGTGGCACCATAAAAATAACGTGCGGTTTGCACAGAGGGAACAGGACCTCTCTTTGTCACGGCATGCCCCTCTTTCTTTTTGCGTCCCCTGCCATCTGTGGGAATGATTTCCCCAGTTTTACGGTCCACCCGTCCGATTAAGGTTCTCTTAGATCGGGATTGTTGCTTATCCTTGTCCCAGTAAGAAATGGACTCATACGCATAGGTGATCCCTGATCGTTGATCTTTCTGATAGACGATGGTAGCCATCTTTTCCACCTCCTCGTTATGTATATTGTAACACATAACGAGTTTAAGAACATTAAAAAAGGGGCAAAACGCCCGGTGTTTTCATATTTTTACTTGATTCATCGTTATGTAATGGCGGGAATCCAGG
>NZ_LLYY01000071.1 GCF_001484965.1 Shouchella shacheensis
CAGCTCTGAGGAGTAAACGTTAAGAAAAAATGTACGAAAGGTTATGTCGGATTATCCACATGTAAAATTTACCAGTAATCTTTTTGTCCTTTTTACCAAAAAAGAGAAGCCCATTTCGTCCTTTTAGTTTAAAATTGTGGATAACTACTTTTTCTTTTGCCAGACATCACACCTTTTGTTATGATTAGTACTAGGTAAACCTCATTTGCATGGGTTTTCCCAGTTTTGCGATATCCTCGTCTGTTAGTGTTTGCCCGCGGAAGGCTTCTAACAGTCGCGAGGATATTTCTTTTGCCGTTTTTTTGATGCGTTTCAATGACTTCGACCCATGCTCATGCAGCATCATGATGATCTCTGTGATCTGGGTTAATACGTAATGATTTTTCATAGCCGTGTAGTTTTGACTTCCTGCGTGTTGAATGTGGTAACGCAGGTTTTTTTGTCTGTTAAAACCCTCGTTTTCGATTTTCCAACGGCTTCGTCCGGCGTTCATAAGCTTTTGGGCATTCTTTTTTGTGATTTTTTTATCGGTAAGGAACGTAAACGTTTGTTTCCCTTCTTCCGTCTCCATCTCACACTCCAGCACATTTTGCTTACGCTCGCGATAAACAATGTCGTTCACCCAGGTGATTTCCCCTCGTTGCCCATCTACGTTCACTTTTAGCACATGGTCTTCCATGTTTTTTAATGCCTGAAACTCATTGGCAATACTTTTGATCCGATCTTTCTTGAAACGGAAGATGTATGTCCAGTGGTTATCTTTACATTGATTAACGACGTTTTCGCAGGCATAAAGGCTATCGGCCATAATGCAGATCGGCAGTCGTTTAAATGTGCCTTTGAGTCTCGCAGCCAATCGATAAAACGCATTCAACTCACAGTCCTGTTTCTTCACATCCTCCGATTCGTTTTCGATAAACTCGGATTCCACACTCAGCACCATGTCTCCGACAACCAATTTGGCTTCCAGGACATGATGCATGTATAGGGTCTTTGTTTTTTCTTCTCCCGTTTCCTTGTCTTTGTATTTGTGCTCCCGTCTCAGGCAGTGTTCACAATGCTTTTCTTGAAACGTGAAAAGACCTGTACCATCGATGACCATCCCCCAGTATTTTCCGCCGATACGGTAGGAATCAAAGCTTCTTTTTTTTAATAATTCCTTGATCATGTATGTGCGGATGTTTTCTAGTTCTTCCGGCTTCAGGCGGGACAAAAAATTATTGATGGTGTCATAGTGAGGCAATTCTTCCAAATCTTTGATCCCTAAATAGGTGCTCAGATTTTCGATACATTCATCCTTATTGAATTCATTGGTCATCATGCGCATGCTTTTTAAGTTGCATGCATTTTTTAACATAACCATCATCAAAAGGACGGCCGTATCATAAGTGACATAACCGAGGTGTCTTGGATCATCTACGCTTTTCAGTAATTTGTTTAAATCTTTAAAAAAGTGTTCCGATGTTTTCAGAAACTCGAATAAATCATTGATCCCTTTTTCCATTTCGCGCTTTTCTTTTCTTGTCATCATCAAAAAATCCCCCCAAAATGCCAATATCATAGGTTTTTGTAGAGCTCAATTATCCCATATTTGGCGAATTTCGGGGTGGATTATCTCGAAAAACATTCACTCTTCAGCGCTG
>NZ_LLYY01000073.1 GCF_001484965.1 Shouchella shacheensis
ACTCAACTTTCGCACCAAGAAAATCGCAATGAATTCAACGCCCATGAGCACCTGTTGGGTCTGACATACAGTGCTTGACATTAGGTTTAGACATAAAAAAACACCTCAACTTTTGGTATAGTTGATTTATCGAGAATCACTACCAAAATAGAAGAGGTGTCACCTACTATGATAGCGAAAAACAACCCGACTAATCAACTGCCAAATGAAATGAAATCGACATTCAAAGAATTAAATATGTTCAAACACTTACGGAATGCAGGTATTAGGAAGTCCTTTGGGTTTTCCTGTGCTTACATTTTCCAGTTAATCTTTTGTTTGATCCTTGAGAACAAAAACTGGTTTCGGATGCTTGAAAGCAAGAAAGCCACGGAGGTTCCGGCCAAGGATACCGTTTATCGGTTTCTGAACCAATCGACGTTCAACTGGCGCCGCTTTCTGCTTTTACTGGTCGCTCATACGATTGGAAAGGTGTCAAAGCTGACGCGTCATGACCGCCCGAAGGTATTCATTTTAGATGATTCATCCTATGATCGGAACCGAAGTAAACACGTGGAGCTTTTGGCTCGCTGCTTTGATCACGCCTCCCAGAAAATGCGCTTCTACAAAGGTTTCCGCATGTTGACATTGGGATGGTCTGATGGGGCTACATTCCTGCCCGTTGACTTTTCGTTATTGAGTTCGAAAAAGAGTCAGATCAACGGTATTTCTGAAAATGTTGATAAACGCAGTTCCGGTTACAAACGTCGTAAAGAAGCGTTACAAACGGCTCCAGAACAAATTCCGGGTATGATTGCACGGGCAATGAAAGCCGGCATTGACGCCTCCTATGTGCTGATGGATTCATGGTTCACCCAACAGCCTCTCATTAAAGACCTTACAGAACAAGGCCTGAGCGTGATTGGTATGGTCAAAAAGTTAAAGCAGCGTTACCTCGTAGATGGCAAGCGCGTTAGCTTGGACCAGTTATATCGTTTGGCTACACCAACGGATGGAAAAAAGGACATTTTACGCTCGATTCACGCAACACAAGCCAATGGTGTCCCGGTGAAAATGGTTTTCGTTCGCAATCGAAACAAAAAAAGTGATTGGCTTGCGATTCTAAGCACAGACTGTACACTGAGTGATCAGGAAATCATCCGCATTTACGGCATGCGCTGGGATATTGAAGTTTTCTTCAAAACAACAAAGTCCCTTTTAAAGCTCCAAAAGGAATTCCAAAGCCGTTCCTATGACGCGCTCATCAGCCATACAACGATTGTGTTTGCACGGTATATTGTGCTGTCATGGCAAAACCGCTGCAGTACAGATGACCGAACCTTAGGCGGCTTGTTTTATGAATTATGCGATGAAGTAAATGACCTCGATTGGGCTGTTGCATTACAACAGTTAATCGAGCTTCTTGAAGATACCCTAAAACATACCAATAAACGAATACAAAAGTTAATCAAAAGTCAATTACAACAATGGATTGCAGGTTTACCCAACTATATTAGGATATACCTGTCTATTTCGGCCTGCGAAAGTTGAG
>NZ_LLYY01000074.1 GCF_001484965.1 Shouchella shacheensis
GAGGCCACTGAAAAAGTCTCCAAAAAGATGAACGGACCTCAAAATTAATCGGGAGCTCGTTCATCTTTTTTGGTAAACTGAGAGTAACAAAAAAGAAAGTGGTGTCCGTCATGATTCAACGTTCTACGTCTCCTCAACTTAGCGCATTCGCCGATCTCTACGATGTGGTGGTTCCGCAAGATCATAAGTTACGGAAAATGAATGACCTCATTGATTTTTCCTTTATCTATGAGGAGTTGGAAGGGACGTATAGCTTGAATTTTGGTCGTTCCGCCATTGACCCAATTCGAATGTTTAAATACTTATTGTTGAAGAGCATCTATCCGTTGTCCGACGTCGACCTCGTGGAGCGATCGAAATACGACATGTCTTTTAAGTATTTTCTAGGTATGACACCTGAGGAAGAGGTGATCAACCCAAGCTCGTTGACAAAGTTTCGGAAGATGCGCCTCCAAAATATAGAAATGCTCGATCTATTGATTGGGAAAACCGTAGAAATTGCGATCGAAAAAGGAATTATTGAAAGTCAAACGATCATTGTTGATGCCACGCATACCAAATCTCGCTATAACCAAAAGAAGCCGCAAGAGATTCTGCGCGAGCGCTCGAAACAGCTTCGAAAAGCCGTGTACGAGATCAATGAAACGTTGAAATCTTCTTTTCCAGCAAAACCAGAAAAGGATGATCTTCAGGAAGAAATTCAATATAGCGAAGCGCTCATGGATGTCATTGAAAAGACCCCCGCGCTTCAAGCCTATTCAAAAGTGACCGAACCGTTGAACCTGCTGCGGGAAACGGTGGACGATGACCTCGAGCGCCTTCAATCCATGAACGATCGGGATGCACGAGTGGGCCATAAGACGGCAGACACGTCGTTCTTTGGATATAAAACCCATATGGCGATGTCCGATGAACGGATCATTACGGCGGCTGTGGTTACGACAGGTGAAAAAAA
>NZ_LLYY01000075.1 GCF_001484965.1 Shouchella shacheensis
ACATGCCTGCAATTGTATATCAAACCGATAAAAGGACGGGAATTACTTATGCTTACCGATCTATTTCTTACTGGGACAAGGAAAAGAAACAGTCTCGGGCTAAGCGTACACTCATAGGTAGAGTAGATCCTGTTAGTGGTGACATTGTCCCTACTAGAAAAAAAGCGTCAGTGGAGGACGCAGAGACTAAAAAGCGCGGGCCTGTTCCAATTGACTATGTATCGCGTAGCTTTTATGGTGCAACCTATCTCTTTGATGCTTTAGGTAACAAGCTTGGTATTACGGATGACCTCAAGAAGTGTTTCCCTACTACATATAAGCAAATACTCTCCATCGCCTACTATTTGATCCTTGAGGACAAAAGTCCACTTAGTCGTTTTTCAAAGTGGGCAACACTTCACAAGCACCCTTATGGCAAAGATATTTCCTCTCAAAGAAGTAGTGAGTTATTCGCATCCATCATGGAAGAAGAACGGTATAACTTCTTTCGATTACAAGGGAAAAGACGCGCAGAAAAAGAATTCTGGGCGTATGACACGACGTCCATATCCAGCTATTCGCAGCGTTTAAAACAAGTGCGTTATGGTGTGAATAAAGAAGATGACCGTCTACCACAGATTAATCTTGCCCTCTTGTTTGGAGAACAATCCAATCTTCCGTTTTATTACAGAAAATTGCCAGGTAACATTACAGATGTGAAGACAGTGAAGCACCTTATAGCGGATATGGACTTTCTGGAATACAAGAAAATTAAGTTGGTCATGGATCGAGGCTTCTATAGTGAAGATAATATTACCGCTCTCTATCAGAACCACTTGAAGTTTCTGATCGCCACAAAGTTATCTTTAAAATTTGTGAAAACAGAACTGGATCAAGTACGAGAG
>NZ_LLYY01000076.1 GCF_001484965.1 Shouchella shacheensis
ACGAGCGGCTATTACAAATGGCTGAGCAATCGAGACACGCTGCATTCCGAGAAGGAGGCTCTGAAGAAAGAGATCGAGCAGAAGATTAGGCTTTCTTTTCATGAAAGCGAAGGGACTTATGGTAGTCCTAGAGTGCATAGTGACTTAATCGATTGGGGCTACACGATTTCACAAAAAACAGTCGCTCGCATGATGAAGGAAATGGGTTTGAGAGCCATTCCTAAGGAGAGATATGTCGTCACCACAGACGCTAAACACGACTTGCACATTTACCCTAACATCGTGGACCAAGAGTTTACTGTCGAAGAGCCGGACCGTATCTGGGTCGCCGATATCACGTACATCTGGACGTTGGAGGGGTGGGTCTATTTATCAAGCATAATGGATCTTTTCTCCAGAAAAATTGTAGGATGGAGCCTTGCCGCTCATATGAAAAAGGAACTCCCCTTACAGGCTTTGAATATGGCTATGATTTCTCGTCAACCTACAAAGGAACTCATTCATCATTCGGATCGAGGGAGCCAATACGGTTCCAACGACTACATCCATGCCTTAAATGAGAAAGACATCCAGATGAGCATGAGTCGAACAGGGAATCCTTACGACAATGCCTGCATCGAATCGTTTCACGCCTCCATCAAGAAAGAGCTCATTTATCGAAGACGATTTCAGACCCGGGCAGAAGCCATAAAAGCTATTAACCATTATATCAGCAGCCGTTATAACGAGCATAGAAAGCACTCGACCTTAGGGCACTGTTCTCCGAATAATTTTGAGAGAGATCATAAGCTGATTGCCCAAGAGGATATCTCATAAATTAACCATTGGCACTAGAAATGATCAGTCGCGATTT
>NZ_LLYY01000077.1 GCF_001484965.1 Shouchella shacheensis
CTGAACCTCCCACACCTAAAGGAGTGGGGTTCTAAAGTATTAAAAGACTTCCTCTCATAGATTCCTTTCATCCATAAGCACTAATCTTTGTTCCTTTAGACTTTCATGAGCAAAGCACACTCCGATGAGTCACTTTAACGCTCTGTAGGCGCGATTCAACACCTGTTGATTCATTTGATTAGTTTCTACCCAATTCCCATACTCGCCAAATTGTCCTGATTTTTCAGCCTTTCGATTTCAATGTTATGCAATTGGAAGAAAACATCCCAGCTATTATGGCAACTCTCAACATTCGCCTGTTTTAAATCTTCATCTGCATTCATCAACAAAAACGAACTGTACAAATCCCGTTGGACTCTGCCACAATCAAACTCATTCCATCGCTCCGATAAGTTCTTTTTCCTATAAGTATTGTTAAAATGATTAAACTGGCTTGCTTTAAAAGAAGTGGTGTCTACTTTTTTTACTTTCTTTGAATCATATTCCAGCTTATTGTCCAGTATGGTTAAAAATAGACTCGGCGCTTTATTAGCCAAACTTTTCCCGAATCGCTTTTTCCTATTCATTCTTCCTGTGTTCTCGTTGATCGTTGTCTTCTTTCCTCGCGCTTGCAACCCTTTATAATTCATTGTTTCCACATAACACTCATCCCCAAGAGATAAAATCGAATTCGCTAGCTTGTTGTGATCTTGTCTTCTCTTCTCAGCTATCTTTCGCTGGATCTCTTGAAGTTGATCTCTAGTCTTTTTATAGTTCTTACTGAAAACCCACCTACGGCGATTGCCACGCTTAATGGTCCCGTCATCGTTATATTTGTCAGGGTTGTTTGCTCG
>NZ_LLYY01000078.1 GCF_001484965.1 Shouchella shacheensis
TTTTCATATTTTTACTTGATTCATCGTTATGTAATGGCGGGAATCCAGGTTGTATGAGTGTACCTCGGGCCTCGGTTCAAAAGTTTGTGGAGAGAGCCAAGAAAAAAATTTCTGTTGAGGGTATGGGGGGGAGGATCTGAAGCGGGAAAAGCTCAAGATGATCAATATTATTTAAGCGCTTTTTTGGGGCGCATGTACTCAAACAACGTCATTCTCATAGTAATGATAGTCTCCTGTGAAGTCGGTAAGTCCAAAGTATATTTCTAAAAAATAATTGTATTTATTCTGTATTCTGATAGTAATAAGTGTTCATATGACCTTCCTTTTAAATATTGCATAATTCTATTCGGTACCAATGCTCATGATAACAATAAATGAATGTAATCTTTTCCTACACTCCCTTGTAAGATGATCATCTCTCGCTTCTAATCCTCCACCATCCCATGAGAAAGAGAGTTTGTATAGCTCTTGAAGCCCCAAGACTTCAGATTGAATCGTTACATCCATCCCCATTGCTTCTGATTTAGATTGAATTTATACCAAAATCGGACCATGAAACGTAGCCGATCCAGATGTATAGAAACGTATGATTTCGCAGATAAATAAGCGCAACATGACAAGGATATGCCGATACAGACTTCGCGAAAAAAGAGGAGGATACAATGGGGTTTTTCAAAACGGACAAACACCTCCCTTCTAAACAAAAGACGAAACAAAGAACGAGCCAACAAGAAAATCAACTAAAAACCCATTTAAAAGAAAACCTCACGTACATCCTGCATTCCCGAATTTACTGTAACGAGGTTGGTGGAGAAATGC
>NZ_LLYY01000079.1 GCF_001484965.1 Shouchella shacheensis
CCTGCATTCCCGAATTTACTGTAACGAGGTTGGTGGAGAAATGCCAATCTTCTCGTAAAGTGATTTTTGACGTTTAGTGACTTCTCCTACGCGGATCTGGGCACCTGGTTGTTCAAAACACTCAATGATATCAAATTCATCAAGAAGTTCCTGGATGGTATACTTTTTAAATAAATCTTGATCCTGCATCGTCTTTTTAAGGTAGGAAAGAAAAATTAGTGCAATGAATTCCACAAATAGTTTGCCGTCCAGACTTGCGTCAGAAGAAACGGATAACCGACGTAGGTTTAAGCGTTCTTTAAGGTTACCAAATGCCTTTTCAACAAGATCCTTGTTACGGTATATTTCTAGTGCTTCGATTGGATCCTTGATTTCATTGCTAATAAGGGCAAAGTAGCCATAATTCAGCTTCGCTTCATCCATTGCCTTTTGGTTGGCTATTGTTTTTGTTCCACGAACGGGCGTCGTTTTGATGTCAAAATACTTGTTATACAGTTTCTCACGCTCAGGACTTCTTTTGCCGCTTTCAATCTCTGCTTGAAGTACGCTAAGGCGTGAATTAAGCTCTTTCTCATCCTCCATGGCTTTGTCACTATTGAAGTACAGGTGTAAATACATGCGACGTTCGCCTTTGATCGTGTCCCCCTTATAGGGTCTTCTTTGAGAATAAGACCACTTGATCTTTCGAGTACTCGTGTAAAGTTCATATTTCTGGTTGTAGTTTGTCCATGACCGTAGGGTCTCTCGTACTTGATCCAGTTCTGTTTTCACAAATTTTA
>NZ_LLYY01000080.1 GCF_001484965.1 Shouchella shacheensis
AAAAAAATGATGGAAAATATCTTCAAACGTTGATCGAAAAAAGTAAAGAGGCAGGTATGGATGTTGAAACTGTAATTGGAGACGCGGCGTATTCCGAAAAAGACAATATTGCTTACACGAACAAGCAAGAAATCGAGCTCATCTCCAAGCTGAACCCTTCCGTTTCAGGCACGCGAGCGAAAGAAGATGAATTTGAGTTTAATAAAGATGCTGGAATGTATGTGTGTAAAGCTGGACATTTGGCCATTCGAAAAGCGAAGCAAGGGAAGAAAAACCAGGGAAAGAACCAACGAACGACGTATTACTTTGATGTTGAGAAATGCCAATCGTGTCCGTTTCAAGAAGGGTGTTATCAAGCCGGTGCCAAAAGTAAAACGTATTCCGTAACCATCAAATCCGATGAGCATACGGCACAAATGGCTTTTCAAGAAACGGACACCTTCAAAGAGAAAGCCAAAGAGCGCTATAAGATTGAGCCTAAAAATAGTGAGCTCAAACACCGACACGGGTTTGAAACCGCCTCATCCTCGGGTCTTTTAAGTATGGAGATGCAAGGGGCGATGGCGATCTTCACGGTCAACGTCAAACGAATTCTCAAGTTAATGGGGTGATCATCCCCTCCGTCATTCAAAAAAACGGACCCATCATTCCTAAAACTGGAATTAAAGGGTCCGTTTTTTTGTTTGAAAATTCTCTAGCTGAAAAAATGATGGTTTTTCAGTGGCCTC
>NZ_LLYY01000081.1 GCF_001484965.1 Shouchella shacheensis
TTTAATTTCCAAACGCGTGGTCTAACTCCACCGTCTTTAGACGGTATACGCTTTTAGCCTTATACTTGGACGTCCATACTTAAGGTGTGAGGTGAAAGTATGGACGGGTATAAAAAGAATAGTCATGCGGGTTTTGACATCAAATTCCACGTCATCTGGGTAACAAAGTATAGATATAAGGTGTTACGCGGACCCATTGCGATAAGAACACGGGAACTAATCAGGCAAGGATGCGAAGCAAGAGGAATCACAATCCTGGAAGGAAGTGTGGGGAAAGATCATATCCACGTGTTGTTATCCTGTCGACCGAGTCTTGCCCCAAGTAAGATTATGCAGTACCTAAAAGGGAGATCGTCAAGACTTCTCCAAGATCAATTTCCCGAGTTGAAGAAGAAATACTGGGGTCAACATTTATGGGCAAGGGGTTATTTTTGTGCCACAGTAGGAACAGTGGATGAGGAAACCATCCGAAATTATATCGCAAACCAGTGTAGTGAAGAGAAGAATGACACATTCAGGATTGAAGAATGAGTTTAGTCCAAATTGAGTGTGCTTAAGCATTCGGACTTTAAGATGACTTCAGTCTTGAGGAACGACTTTAGTCGTAGACATTTTATGTCCAAATCCACCTGCTTTAGCAGGTGGTCGTTTAA
>NZ_LLYY01000082.1 GCF_001484965.1 Shouchella shacheensis
CCAATAACATTGGCATAAATGAGCGCTTCTCGGAGCAATCCTTCTGTATCGGTTCCCGCAATCGCAATCGCATCAATTAAAACTGTCGGCATATTGTTCATGACGGAAGAAAGGACCGCAGCGATAAAGCCCATTCCCATTGTCGCGGCAAAGAGACCTTGATCAGCTGTGACCTGGATAACGTCAGAGAGAACGTCTGTTAGTCCGACATTTCGAAGGCCATACACAACGACATACATCCCGATGGAGAAGAACACAATATTCCATGGCGCTCCTTTAAGGACGGTTCTTGTATCAACAGCAGGGCTCTTTCTTGCCGTCAACATAAAGACAATGGCAATCACCCCTGCCACAATGGAAACCGGGATATGAAGAAATTCACTTACTAAATACCCAACAAGCAAAACACCTAAAACGTACCATGAAAGCCGGAACATCTTTTCATCTTTGATGGCTTCTACCGGTACTTTTAACTGCGAATAATCATATCGTTTTGGGATGCTTTTACGAAAGTAAAGATAGAGCACCAAAATACTGGATACTAATGCAAAAAAGTTCGGGACGATCATCCGTGTTGCATATTCCACAAACCCAATGCCAAAGAAATCAGCAGAAACAATATTCACCAAGTTACTAACAATCA
>NZ_LLYY01000083.1 GCF_001484965.1 Shouchella shacheensis
TTAATGGTTTAGAAAACCCCCGGCTATGCCGGGGGTTCAAAAGAGCTTCAAGCGTGGTATTAAAAAACCTCACTTCATGATAAGATATAGCTGGTTTCCCGACCACTACATCCCATCATAGAAGGAGGTTGCCCTGTGAAGGACATGAACAGTTTAGCACACACAACATGGAATTGTAAGTATCATGTAGTCTTTGCACCAAAGTACAGAAGACAGATTATCTATGGAAAGTATAAACAAAGTATCGGAAAAATTATAAGAGACTTATGTGAAAGAAAAGACGTTATCATTCACGAAGCAAACGCCTGTCCAGATCACATCCATATGTTAGTCAGTATTCCACCCAAGTTAAGCGTATCTCAATTCATGGGTTACTTAAAAGGGAAAAGTAGTCTCATGATATTTGATCGACATGCCAATTTGAAGTATCGATATGGGAACAGGAAGTTCTGGTGTCGAGGTTTCTACGTTGATACAGTGGGCAGAAATAAAAAGAAAATACAAGAATACATTAGGGATCAGCTAATAGAAGACCATAGAGGAGACCAGTTATCATTGTTCGAAGATTATGATCCGTTTACCGGTGAGAAAAATAAGAAGAAATAAAGAAATTCTTTA
>NZ_LLYY01000084.1 GCF_001484965.1 Shouchella shacheensis
CGGCTCCTAGTGCCAAGGCATTCACCGTGCGCCCTTTCTAACTTATCCTCTGGCTTCAACGAAACGTCGGATGTCTTCGTCCATTTCACGTTTCTCGGTCAGTCACGTAGTGAACCTACGCTCCTTCCCTCGAACGTTCATGTCCTCGAACGCCTCGTTTCTTTTTGCCAGTCATTATGGCTCCACGCTTCAAAAGCGCTTTGCCATGTTCAAGCAATAAAGGTTGCTTTCTTGAATTCTTGACGACTCGTTCAACCAGTGGCAACCACCGATGAATGAATCTTGTTGAGTTTCATGATTTAGTTTTCAAAGAACCAAAAAATGGTGGAGCCTAGCGGGATCGAACCGCTGACCTCCTGCGTGCAAAGCAGGCGCTCTCCCAGCTGAGCTAAGGCCCCCCTCATAAAAAAAGGACAAACCTCCATATAGACATAAGATGGTGGGCCTGAGTGGACTCGAACCACCGACCTCACGCTTATCAGGCGTGCGCTCTAACCAGCTGAGCTACAGGCCCATCTTATTTAGAAGAAAAGTTCCTTCAAAACTGAACAAAAGACCCAAGCGCTACATGACCGAAGGTCACATATCGACTAGAGTAAAGACTCCAT
>NZ_LLYY01000085.1 GCF_001484965.1 Shouchella shacheensis
CGATGACAACTCGCAAACGAAAACCGATGCGAAAGACGCGCGAGTGATTGCTCGACTCGTGAAGGACGGTCATTACAGTTCCCCCCGCATCCTCCATGATCAGGAGGCCGAATTACGCGTGGGAGCCAACCTGCGAGAATCGCTCACGCAAGAACAAGGCGCGACCAAAAACAAAATCATTCGTTGGTTAGACCGGTACTTTCCGGAGTTCCGTCGAGTATTCCCGAGCTTTGGGAAGATGGCCTTTGCCGTTATGGAGCAGACCCCGTTCCCAGAAGATGTGAACCAATACGAAACGGATGAGCTTCTCGCGCTTTATCGAAACTCGGAAGGGATGAAAGCTCCCCAACGCCCAAAAACCGAGCAGTTGAAGGAGGTTGCTCGCCTCTCGATTGGCGTAACCGAAGGACAACAGATGGCCCGCATAGAGATCGCCACACTTGTTCGACGTTACCACCAGCTAGAGGAAGAAATCGAGACGTTAACGGCAAAATTGACTGAGCTTGTGAAAACCACTGTCTCTTTTGAGTACCTTCAAACCGTCCCTGGGCTTGGAGATGCGACCATCATCGACCTTCTCGCCGAGACCGGAGATCTTT
>NZ_LLYY01000086.1 GCF_001484965.1 Shouchella shacheensis
TAAACGGGCTCTGACTAGTTGTAGGCACACGGTTTCAGGATCTCTTTCACTCCCCTTCCGGGGTGCTTTTCACCTTTCCCTCACGGTACTGGTTCACTATCGGTCACTAGGGAGTATTTAGCCTTGGGAGATGGGCCTCCCGGATTCCGACGGGGTTACACGTGTCCCGCCGTACTCAGGATCCACTCTGGAGGAAACGATGTTTCAGCTACAGGGCTGTTACCTTGTTCCGCGCGCCTTTCCAGGACGCTTCGCTTACACCGTTTCTTTGTAACTCCGTCTAGAGTGTCCTACAACCCCAGGAGGCAAGCCTCCTGGTTTGGGCTGTTTCCGTTTCGCTCGCCGCTACTCGGGAAATCGCAATTGCTTTCTCTTCCTCTGGGTACTGAGATGTTTCAGTTCCCCAGGTCTGCCTCCACGTATCCTATGGGTTCAGATACGGGTACCACCCCATTACGAGTGGTGGGTTCCCCCATTCGGAGATCTCCGGATCCAAGCTTACTTACAGCTCCCCGAAGCATATCGCTGTTCGTCGCGTCCTTCGTCGGCTCCTAGTGCCAAGGCATTCACCGTGCGCCCTTTCTAACTTATCCT
>NZ_LLYY01000087.1 GCF_001484965.1 Shouchella shacheensis
AATCACTCGCGCGTCTTTCGCATCGGTTTTCGTTTGCGAGTTGTCATCGAATTCTTTCGAGCGTTTCACATGCATCGGATTCGTCATCACCAGGGGCAAGCCATGGTCCTCAAAAAAGGAAGCGAGATTCAACCAGTAATGACCGGTGGGCTCGATGCCCAAGAGGACATCGGTTTTCTCAAGCTCATTCCTAGCTTTTTGAATCGCCTCTAGCAGCGCCTCAAATCCTTCTTGGGACTGCTTGATGGGAAAGGACTTGTTCAGCACGCGCCCTCGGTCATCCATGAAACACACATAGTGTGTATACTTGGCAATGTCGATGCCAACAACGAGGGTGTTCGGGGTCACTTGATTAATTTTTTGGTTTTGTGTAGAATTCATAGCGAGTCTCCTTGGTATCTAAGTTCGAGGTCAATGCATTGACACCTCGCTATCCTACCAAGGGGCTCTTTTTGTTTCAATCCCCCGAAAACCTTCTAACAGGAATAGCTCCTTTTAGAAATACACTTAAACGACCACCTGCTAAAGCAGGTGGATTTGGACATAAAATGTCTAC
>NZ_LLYY01000088.1 GCF_001484965.1 Shouchella shacheensis
AATCCTTCGTTCTAAGACAAAAAATGATTGGGTACTAGCATCGCTAGCACCCATACCTAATCTAATACTTTTTTTCATCTTCTTCTTGACGTGCTTTCGCACGAGCGCGAGCAAAAGCCTCCGCATCGACATAAACGTCGACACACGAGTTCCCGCTGTCTTCAACGTTGGCGGAGTTGAAGTTAAAGTTTTTATCTTTTATCTTGTTTTTGACATCGTTTTCAACGTCAACCTCGTTATCCAACCAAACCTTTTTGACATCTCTGTCACGTTTGCGTTTATCGTGTTTAAAACTCATTTTTCTTCCCCCTCCTTGTTAAGACTTAATTCAGAGTATGTGTGGATTATAATAATGTTTGGACACAACCCCAATCAAGGACTAACATCAAAAAAATGTGTTTTAGTACTGGGATGGACCTAAACCATTGAACCATGCGCTAAACAAAAAACGGCTACTATCCA
>NZ_LLYY01000089.1 GCF_001484965.1 Shouchella shacheensis
TGATCCGATGATTCTCATTCCTCATCCAGGCTGATTCTTTGCCTTTCGAATCGCTTGGAGTTTCTTCGCTTTCCCGAGAGAACGACGTCTCGAAGCATAGCGTCTACGAATAAAGGCAGCCTGCTTTCCTTTAAAGAAGAGCGTCTTGGTACCAACAGAGGCTACAGCTAAGTAGTTTAACCCGACGTCCACGCCCATGACTCTGGGGTGATTCTCGTTTCTTTCTTTTTGTTTTGGCTCAAACGAAACCGCTAGGGAAAGAAACCACCGCCCTTTCTTTTGACACAGCTTGGCTGCCCCTTTTTTCACCGTTCCATCTAGAACACGCTGAATCCATTCGCGCTGATAAGGCTTGACAATCACAGGGACACCAATGCACTTCTTCGTTGTAGGGAACGATACTTTAATCAGCCCGTTCTCTTCTTCGAGGTTCACGT
>NZ_LLYY01000090.1 GCF_001484965.1 Shouchella shacheensis
TCAAGTTGCCCAAACTCGGATTGGTCCGCTTTGCGAAAAGTCGCGAGGTGGAAGGCCGTATGTTAAGCGCCACCGTTCGACGTAACGCTACAGGGACATACGTTGTTTCGATTTTGGTTGAAACGAATGTCTGCGATCAACCTAAGACCCGTTCTTCTGTTGGCATTGACGTAGGATTAAAAGATTTTGCGATCCTCTCGGACGGAACCGTGTACAAGAATCCACGTTTCCTGCGGGCCCTTGAAACGAAATTGGCGGATGCACAACGCATCCTATCCAGACGTAAAGAGAAAGCACAAAAAGAAGGGAAGCCTTTAGGCGAAGCGAAAAACTACCAGAAACAGAAACGGAAGGTCGCTCGTATCCATGAAACGATCGCCAACGCACGGACGG
>NZ_LLYY01000091.1 GCF_001484965.1 Shouchella shacheensis
TGACAAGCAAGAGGTAACGGAGGAAGTCTTGGGCATCGACCTTGGGATCAAAAACTTGGCTATTTGCTCGAGTGGTGCGGTTTACCGAAACATCAATAAAAGCCGCACCGTACGAAAGATAGAGAAACGTTTACGTAGGTTGCAGCGTAAAGCTTCTCGAAAATACGAGATGAATAAGGAGGGAAACCGTTTTGTCAAAACGAGCAACCTTATAAAAATCGAAAAGCAACAACGAATCCTACATCGACGATTAGCCAACATCCGCTTGAACTACACTCACCAGTCTACGAATGCCGTTGTGAAAACCAAACCTCGGAAAGTCGTAATGGAAGACTTAAATGTGAGCGGAATGATGAAGAATCGTCACTTAGCTAAAGCGATATCCC
>NZ_LLYY01000092.1 GCF_001484965.1 Shouchella shacheensis
TTTGCCTTGTGCTAATAAATAGGCTTCCATATTCTCAACTTGCCTTTGTAAATCATCTTTTTGTTTATGCGACGAAACACGACAGTAACCAATGGTTATTCTAGATTCAGCAGAAGGAGAGTGTAAGCCAAGATAATGTTCTAGCTGCTGTTGAGAGTAATACCTATGACCTGATGGTGCGATATGGCTTGGTTTTAATTTACCTGTCTTATCCCAATTCCTAAGTGTTTGAATTGTGACTCCTATTTCCTTTGCGAACTGACCAATGCTGTAGTTTTTCATAAGGGCCACCTTCGTTCCATGTGATTACCCTAAGTATATAATTTTAACTATAAATATTAAAGAGTTATTTATAGTTATTTACACATTTATCTTA
>NZ_LLYY01000093.1 GCF_001484965.1 Shouchella shacheensis
CTTAATGTATTACCATCTTGTGCTAGTTGTAAAATATCGTAGAGAAGTCTTTGATGATAAAGTATCTGACTATGCTAAGGATATGTTTGTAAAGTTAGGCGAGAAATATAATATCTCCATAGTCGAATGGAATCATGATAAAGACCATGTTCACATCTTGTTCAAAGCACACCCTAATACAGAATTGTCAACGTTCATCAATGCTTATAAAAGTGCAAGTTCTCGTCTAATAAAACGTGACTTCCCGCAAATAAGAAATAATCTATGGAAAGAAATGTTTTGGTCGAGAAGTTTTTGCTTACTAACTACTGGTGGATCTCCAATCAATGTAGTTAAAAAGTACATTGAAAATCAAGGTCTAAAATGAGGTGAAA
>NZ_LLYY01000094.1 GCF_001484965.1 Shouchella shacheensis
GATCCCAAGGTCGATGCCCAAGACTTCCTCCGTTACCTCTTGCTTGTCAAACTCTTCTTCAAGCCCAACCGCTACATACCAATACTTCCCGTCAAATGATACTCTTGGATTGGTGTACGTTACTCCTATCGGTAGTTGTTCACATGTCTTCACCCACCCAACTTTCTCGATCAGAACTTTCTTTGGTTTGACTTTTAGTTTCACGTTGTCGTTGTAAAACGACGGTTTGGTTTTTCGTTTTGACTTAAACCTCGGGAATTTCGCTTGCCCTTTAAAGAACCGTTTAAATGAACCGCAGGCATCCTTGACTGCTTGTTTGGTAACGTTATTCGAAACATCACCCATCCACTTGAAATTTTCCAGTTTCTTTA
>NZ_LLYY01000095.1 GCF_001484965.1 Shouchella shacheensis
ACTTGGGTTCTTGAGGGACTTCCGTGCGCAATTCAGCTAAAGGGACATCTAACTGAGCTTCGATTTTCTTTTCAAATAGGGGCCGATTCGCTTCTTTTTCCGCTTGTTCGATAAGCCACCGTTCGTGTTCTGCTTTCGGTTTACGTCCGCGTTTTTGGGGTTCTAGCTTTGGCTTTTCTTCTTTCGGTGGGGCTTGATCACGGGCTTCAAAATGAGTCGCATCGATAACGGCGGTGTCATCGACAATAAAGCCTTCTTCTATGGCTTGTAAAACAACCTTTTCTTGGACGTCTTCTAAAATCGTAGATTCGCTTAGTTTTGTCAAAAGTCGAGAATAGGACGCTTCTGAAGGCGTATGATC
>NZ_LLYY01000096.1 GCF_001484965.1 Shouchella shacheensis
GTTTCACCAGGTCTTTGATCGTTGGGATCCGCTCTACATATCGGATAAAAACAGAAATCACCATAGCTGCATCATTTAGTTCTTCTGGCGCGCCAAGTCGGGACTTTTTGGTCACTACATGACAAATCGCATCCAAATCAATGGCGGAAATGATCGCGTCATAACGGTGGGTAGGTTCCAACTCATATAATTCTTGAATGCCAAATAAGCTCATTTGTCGTATAATGGCCATAGGAAGTATTCCTCCAGTCTTTTTATGGGTGTTTTGTCAACGACCATTATACAAGACTTGGGGAGGTACTTCCTTTTTTACGCCTTGAAACCCCTGGTTTGCCAGGGCTGAGATTTATGAAATTCATTC
>NZ_LLYY01000097.1 GCF_001484965.1 Shouchella shacheensis
CATAGTAACGCCCTCTTCATCCATACCGTCGATAATGCCATCAAATTGTGACCCTTCGCTTGTTTGTGCTATAACATGGTAATTCATATACCTTTGACATTGGTGCTTTACATCGTCTCCCTTGGACTGGTAGCCTCCTTGGTGAGGGTTCATTGACATGGTGTTGTTCATTTTTTGAATCACGCTCCTTTACTTTGTTAAGATATTCACCCAGTTTGGACCATGTTCCAGTACTCCTTGTTATACCGCTTTTAAGGAACAAGTCGCAGGGGAGGCGAAGAAACCGAGCATGGGGGTTGGTTGGACCCAAACAAAGAAAGAGAACGTGCGTAAATGCATCGCCTTCTTTCGACTTAAGT
>NZ_LLYY01000098.1 GCF_001484965.1 Shouchella shacheensis
CTATGGCTGCTCATCATTCACTAATCAAACCAAAGGAGTGCATACAACATGTCGAAAAAAACGATTTATTTTCTTTGTACTGGAAACTCTTGCCGAAGCCAAATGGCGGAAGGTTGGGCGAAAAACTATTTAAGTGAAGACTGGAATGTTTATAGTGCCGGCATCGAGGCTCACGGTCTAAACCCAAATGCCGTAAAAGCAATGGAAGAAGTGGGGATCGATATTTCGCATCAAACGTCTGATATCATTGACCCAGACAATTTAAATCGTGCTGACTTTGTGGTAACACTTTGTGGAGATGCTGCTGACAAATGTCCA